>NZ_AP027364.1:1462020-2924041 GCF_030295975.1 Thalassotalea atypica | reverse complement strand
GGGAGTCACTTGCGCTGCCTTGTCAGACATTAATTGAAAATCCCTAAGCTCTAGAGTGTCTTGTTCACTCAATATGATTGCACGCTCAACCGCGTGCCTGAGCGCTCTAATATTACCTTTCCAGGCGTCTTGTTTAAGCCCTTGCACTGTACTTTGTGCGAGCGTCTTGATGGGTTTGTTATATTTTTTGCAATACAAGGCAATGTAGTGCTCTGCAATCGGCACTATATCATTGGTTCGTTCTCGCAGAGGCGGCAAATTTAGCTCTACCGTATTTAACCTGAACAGCAAATCTTGCCTAAACCTTGATTCATCATTTAAGGCTGCTTTGGTTACATTGGTAGCGGCAATAATACGTACGTCAAAAGGGACAGATTCGTTTGAGCCCACTGGTGTGATGCAGCGCTGCTCTAATACAGTAAGCAATTTGGCTTGAAGGTGCAAAGGTAGGTTGCCAATTTCGTCAAGGAATAATGTTCCCCCGTCAGCGGCTTTTAGTTTGCCAACTCTATCTTGTTGTGCACCTGTAAATGCGCCTTTTTTGTGACCAAATAGTTCACTTTCAAATAAGGTTTCCGAAATAGAGCCTAAATCTACGGACATAAAAATATTTTCAGCACGAAGGCTTTCTTTATGAATGGCGCGTGCTGCTAGCTCTTTCCCTGTACCATTTTCACCTAAAATCAATACATTTGCATCAGTAGGAGCTGCCCGTAAGATAAGCGAATTCACGTTTGACATGGCGTCAGACTGGCCAATGATGTCCTGTTGCTTTAGCTGATTGTTTACTTGAACTAATGTTTGATTGGTGGCTTTTAATTTCTCTGCTTCTACCCGGGTTTTCCCTAATTGCACGGCGGTTGAGAGTGTGGCTATAACTTTTTCATTTTGCCAAGGTTTAGCAATAAAGTCGGTAGCACCTTGTTTCATTGCTTCTACTGCTATATCGACGCCGCCGTGTGCCGTGATCATGACAACAATGCTGTTTGGCTTAATATCTAATATCTGTTTTAGCCAATGAAACCCTTGTTCGCCTGAGCTTTCACCGGGACCAAAATTCATGTCCAGTAAAATGACATCATAATTATTATGTTCGATAAGTTTTGGTATTTGATCCGGGCGATTACAGATACTTATGTCTGAAAACTTTCGTTTTAAAAGCAGTTTCCCAGCTACCAAGATGTCTTCATCATCATCAACGATGAGTATTTTTGCACTTTCTTTCATGAGCGATATTTTAAGCCTTAAGTGTTCATAAACGTACACCTAGTGTTCACAAACGTACAGTTTTTTATTACTTCTTTTTATGGTGATGAGCTAAATATCAATAAAATCATAGACATGCATGTTGGAATGATTTTTGTAACTGTTATGTTATCTGCGTAACAATGTGATATGTAAATTATGAGTAACTCGTTAAAGGCTGTTGATGCGAAAACCGAAAATACAAGTAATGGTGCTGTATCGGGTGCAGGCATGGACAGAAAAGTAACTAACAAGAAATCGCCACTAAAAACATGGGGTGTTTTGCTATTTGGCGTCATTGTAGCCATTTGGTTTGGCTTTAAATTATCTAGTGATTTTTCTGGGAAATCATTGGCGGTGGACAGTAATCGCATTGTTATTTCAACGGTGAAATCTGGTGTCTTTGAAGATTTCATTCCTGTAAGAGGCAGAATTGCTCCAGCGAAAACTGTGTTTTTAGATGCTGTAGAAGGTGGGAGAGTAGAGCGTATTCTAGTAGAAGACGGTGCAACGCTTGCCGCTGGTGACTTAATCGTTGAGCTATCAAATGCAACGCTGCAGCTAAGCGTACTGGGTAATGAAACTCGTGTTGCCGAGCAATTAAACAACATGCGATCAATAGAATTGAGTCTTGAACAAAATCGATTACGCCATAAAAGCAATATTATTGATATTGAGCACCAAATAAGGTTGCTGACTCGCCAATTAGAGAGAGAGCAAGAGCTAGTCGCCACAGGAGCTATCAGTCAATCAAGTTATGATGACACTAGAGACAACCTCGCTTGGTACAAAAATAGATTGGCAATCACGCTTGAAAGTCAAGCGTCAGATACGCGAATGCAAGAATCACAACTTAGCTTTTTAAAAGAAACCAGCACACGCCTGGAAAGTAATTTAGCAATATCTCGCCAGAACCTAGACAACATGAATGTAAAAGCACCCGTTGGTGGCAAGTTGTCAGGCTTTAATGTTGAGATTGGTCAAAGCATTGGTCGAGGTGAGCGTTTAGGTCAGATCGATACGCCTAATAATTACAAAGTGACTGCATTTATTGATGAGTTTTATTTAGGTCGTGTTGATATTAGCCAAAAAGCAACTTACGAGAGTTACCCATTAGAAATCGCAAAAATTTACCCACAGGTGCAAAACGGTCAATTTGAAGTGGATTTGAGATTTATCGGTGATCAACCTCAAGGCATTCGTCGGGGCCAAACCATACAAACCAAACTAACCCTAGGTGATGAATCCGAAGCTGTGCTCATTCCTAACGGTGCGTTTTATCAAGATACGGGTGGCAACTGGATATTTGTGGTTAATCAGAGCAAGGATGAAGCAACGCGCCGACCTGTCCGTTTAGGTAGACGAAATAATCAATACATTGAAGTACTTGATGGGCTGGAAATTGGCGAACAGGTCATAACAAGCCCGTACAACAGTTATCAAGACATGCAGCGATTAAAGCTTGGCAATTAAGCTTAGCTTGTTCGCTTTATAGATAAAAAATAATAGCTTTAAGAATTAATAATTAAGACGAATTGAGATTAAATAAGGAAACCAACATGTTAAAACTACACGATTTATCAAGAGTTTACCAAACAGATGACGTTGAAACATTGGCGCTGAACAGCGTAAATATTGAAATAGCACAAGGTGAGTTTGTCGCCATTATGGGGCCATCGGGTTGTGGCAAATCAACATTGCTAAATACTATTGGTATGTTGGATTCGCCGAGCTCGGGTAAATACCATTTCAATGGCGAAGAAATTTCAGGCTATTCAGAGGCGCAGCTATCATCGATTCGTAAGAAAAACATTGGGTTTATCTTTCAAAATTTTAATCTGATTGATGAGTTGACAGTTGCGGAGAACATTGAACTTGCACTGCTTTACCATGGAATTCCTGCCAGCGAGCGTAAAAAACGCGTAGATAAAGTGATGGATAAGGTTGGCATTGCGCATCGTGCTAAGCATATGCCAAGCCAGCTTTCAGGTGGCCAACAACAACGTGTTGCTGTTGCACGAGCCGTGGTTGGTGATCAAAAAATGATCTTAGCCGATGAGCCTACGGGTAACTTAGACAGTGCTCACGGGCAGGAAGTCATGGAAATGCTACAAGCCCTCAATGATGAAGGCACGACGATTATCATGGTAACGCACAGTCCGGCGCACGCTGATTACGCTAAACGCACCATCAATTTGTTTGATGGGCATGTGATCACTGAAAATGTTAGAGCGGCTTAGGGACAGGGGGTCTCATGTTTAAAAATTATTTAATCACCGCTTGGCGAAATATTGTCAAAAATGGTGTCTTTTCAGCCATTAATATTTTTGGCTTAACGGTTGGTCTAATGAGCTGTATCTTGATCATGTTGTTCGTTCGTGAAGAATCAGGCTATGACAAATGGTTAACCGATAGCGATCGCCTAGCTCGCGTTCATACTGCATTTACTATGCCCAACCAGCCACCATTTCTAACGGTTAGATCCGCTGGTCGCATTATGGAAGCTATCAAAGGATATGCTAATGCTGAAGTGGAGACTGGTGTGCGCATTGTGCGTTTTGGCACGACAATTCAGCATAAAGGTGAAGGATATAGCGAACAAGGGTCTATGGTAGATTCGAGTTTTCTCGATGTGTTCGACTTACCGTTTACTCACGGCGATAGAGTAACTTCTTTTGCCAAACCGAACGATTTATTAATCACAGAAGAAATGGCATTGAAATATTTTGGTCGAACAGATGTTATTGGTGAAACCATGACATTTTGCTGTATCGGTAATGATCCTTCAGTTGCGGCTATTACAGGCGTTATAAAGAACCTACCGTCGGCAACACATTTAGACTTTGATTTTGTCTTCTATTTAAATCCTGAGTTATTTGCTAACGATACCAACGTGCTTCATACATGGAACAGCGTTAATGTGTATACTTATTTTAAGTTAAATCCAGGAATTGAACTTAGCCTGTTACAAGAACGTGTGAATTACTGGCTTAACCACGAAAGCCCATTTATCGACATGGCAAAACAGTTTCTAGGTGAGCAAGCAGCAGATGCCAAGGTCACTGATTTTATCAACTTAAAACTGATGTCAGTGCCTGATATACACCTTAAAGCTAAATATGATGCTGGCAGTATGGGAGATCTCACTCCAATGGGGGATGATCGCATGATTAAAACCTTTACCATTGTTGCAGCGCTAGTGCTTTTAATTGCCTGTATTAACTTCATGAACCTATCTACAGCTAAAGCGAGTAAAAGAGCGAAAGAAGTTGCGATGCGAAAAGTTGTTGGGGCGAGCAGAGCTCAAGTCGCTATTCAATTTTTGAGCGAAGCATTAACTGTTGTGTTTATCGCGTTGTTATTTGCATTGGCTGCGGCAGAACTAGTGCTACCTTTTTACAATCAAGTCATTGGTAAAGACCTGCAGTTGCAATTGTTTGACGAGCCGTCTTTATTGCTTAATTTGATGCTAGTAACAACTGTAGTCGGACTTGGTGCAGGCGCCTATCCTGCGATGTATTTATCTAAATTTTTGCCAGGTCATATCTTAAAATCAAGCAAGAGTTCAGAAAGTCAAGGAGCAACTAAATTTAGAAGTACGTTAGTTGTTATCCAATTTGCGATGTCAATTATGCTAGTTATTGCTACCATTGTGGTGTACGGACAAACCTTGTACTCAAATGCGGCTGACGTAGGTTATCGTTATCACGATAAAATGGTACTAAACGTGCGTGTTGCACATGGTAATACCGATGGCTTAAAGCAGAGCTTACTAAATTTATCTGGCGTGACCGATGTAACCTTCAGCTCTGAATCTCCCACACAGGATTTTGAAAACAATAGCCAATTTACACTCGTTGAGTTAAATCCTCAGGGTGAAAAAGTAGAGCCCGTGCTATTGAACTATCATCATATGGGCTATGGTTTCTTCGAAAGTTACGGGGTAATGCCGATAGCAGGTCGCTTGTTTGATGAAAGCTATGGCAGCGATGCGATGACGCCGTTAGCTGAAGGGGAAGAACAAATAGGTCAAGCAAGTATCATTCTTAATCGAACTGCGGCATTGAAATATGGTTATAGCGACCCAGCACAAGCGATAGGTAATACCTTAAACAGCGGTAGGTACAACTACACCATTATTGGCGTTATACCTGACCTACATTTTCGTTCGATGAAGTACGGCATTAGAGCAAGCGCATATATGCACAATGCTCGACGATTTAGAGTCGCCAATATCAGCTTCAATAGTAACGATGTGCCAAACCTAATGGAACAAGTACAGACTGTTTGGAAAGAGCATGTGCCTATGGAGCCTATTGATTTACAGTTCTTATCTGAAATGATGGCAGCTCAGTATCAAGATGAGTCAACTACGGCAAAATTATTTTTGGCTTTTGCAGTACTTGCCATCATTGTTGCTTGTCTGGGGTTATATGGGTTATCAGCGTTTACTGTTGAAAGGCGTACCAAAGAGATCGGCATTCGTAAGGTAATGGGAGCAGGTGTTACTGATATTATTCAGCTGTTAATTTGGCAATTTTCAAAGCCAGTGATTATTGCCAACATCATTGCTTGGCCAGTAGCTGCATACTTCTTACTTGGTTGGTTGCAATCATTCACCTACCGCATTGATACTTGGTATTTAATACCGATTTGTGCAAGTGTTGGTTTGTTATCATTGGTGATTGCCTGGTTAACGGTTGGCGGCAATGCTGCAAAAGTAGCGAGGAAAAATCCGGTGAAATCATTGCGATATGAATAATTGTTTAGGTATAGTTGCCAAATGAATTAAAGGGCTGCATTAGCCCTTTTTTATTGGTGCAACAGCGGAGTGATAGTTAGAGTTTTGATAGTTGACTCTTAGCGAGACTTATTCCCTTGATACTTTTTGCTCTATTTGGGTTTATGTTCAAACTGGCTTCAAATGCGGAGATAGCGGCCTCATAATCACCCCGTAGCAGTAACATGTCGCCTAATAACTCCCTCGCTGGCAGCACGGCACCAGGCGTGACTGGGTTTTTATCAAGAGAATCTTCTAAGTTGGCAGCACGTCTTAATTGAGAGATTGCTTTTGCTTTGTTACCTGTTTCAAATTTAATCCACGCGTCGAGGGTTTGTCTTTGCGCATCTACTAATATTGCCCAGTAAGTTGGGCTTTTCGCTAAGGTTTTTTCATACAAGGTGTTTAACACCGCTAAGCTTTCGTGTGCTGCTTTTATGTTTTGACTTCTTACAGCGCCAAGGCCACGGGCATAATAGGTGATTGCTTCCACTTCTGGAAAATTGTCCCAGTTGAAATAATCGGGTTGTCTTGTTTGGAGCTGGCTGGCTTTTTGCCATGCATTGGTTTCCAAGACGATGCGAACTGGGATGGTGGTCATTGCATAGGCCGCTGGAAACGTAGTTTGTATAGGGTGGTGCTTTTTGATCTCTTGATAGGCAGCGAGTGCTTTTTCAGTTTGCTGACTTTGCATGTAGCCATACACTAGATAGTCAACAGCATGGACATAATGCATGGAAGTACTGCCTTTAGTGGGAAAATTAAGTGCAGCTTTGGCTGATCGAATATTCCAGCTGATGACATCCTCCCAATAACCGATTCGGACAAAAATATGACTTGGCATATGTAGGGCATGTGGTACATCCGGTGCGATTTTATCGTAGGCTCTTGCCGCGCTAACCGCTTGTTCTGCTAGTACAGGATTGTCATAGGCGTGAATGGTGTAGTGAATCGCGCCAGGATGAGTGGGTGACTTTCTATAAATTTTACTGAGTAATTCTCCTGCCTGTTTTTGCTGTGAAAAACTCCCGTCAGTTTTAGGCGCCGTAACCAGCTGTGACAAGGCGTAAAATGCAGTTGCATCAAGATCATTAGGATAATTATCAAAAACTTGTTTTTGTGCCACTGCCCATAAACCGATTCGTTTTTTATCCGGCGTTGAATTCCAGTCGTGATAATAAGCCGCTGCAGCGTCAATATAATCACTTTCACGTTTGCTCGACGTTAGTGTTTTAGCTGTTGTAATGGCGTTATGGCCTAAAATAAGCGCTTCTTTACTGATTGTATCTGGCCAGAGTGGGTGAAAGAGTGTCATGGCGTAGCCCCAATATAGCATGGCACAGTCAGGCTGCTTTTCAATCCACTGGTTGAAGTGTTTTTCTGCCTGCGCATACATCATGTGATGCAATAGGGCGACGCCGGTGTTGATGGCTGATTGTGCTTCATCATTGCATGAGCTGGAAAAGTCGACTCTGCCTAAGTCACCTAGCTCGGTTACAATCATATCTTTTGTATCATGACCATCGTGTGCAAAAGTAAGTTGGCTTGCAAAGAGAGCTGAGATGGCCAACTCGATGATAAACAAGCATTTTAAGTTCATGAAGCCTCCCAAATGCTACTTATTGTGAACAAGTGCATGTTTAAGAGTTAAAACATTTAAGGGAAAATTGTCCTTGAAAATGCAGTTAGAACCCAAAAGCAATACCGATAAGAGTAGTCCAACTATTGATTGCATTCCATTCTTGAGCAATACGAACACATGGTTGTTAAATATAGCGCAATAAAAAAGGCTTCCTTAATGGAAGCCTTTAATCTAAAGGAGTATGTAAGTACACAACACTTACTAATTCATAATCTTACAGACCAGCCGATTTGCGTAGTTCGTCAGCTTTGTCCGTTTTTTCCCAGCTAAAGGCTGTAAAGGTTTCACCGTCGACGGTCATTTCGTATGGCTCACGACCAAAGTGACCGTATGCTGCTGTTTGTTGGTACATCGGGTGTAACAAGTCGAGCATTTTAGTAATGCCGTATGGGCGTAAGTCAAAGTGTTCACGTACCAGTTCAACTAATTTCTTTTCTGAAACTTTGCCGGTACCAAAAGTTTCTACTGTGATTGACGTTGGCTCAGCAACACCAATAGCGTAAGACACTTGAATTTCACAACGTTCTGCAAGTCCAGCTGCTACGATGTTTTTTGCCACATAACGACCTGCGTAGGCTGCACTGCGATCCACTTTCGATGGATCTTTACCTGAGAAAGCACCACCGCCATGACGTGCCATGCCGCCATAGGTATCAACAATGATTTTACGACCAGTTAAGCCACAATCACCTACCGGACCACCAATGACAAAACTGCCGGTTGGGTTGATGAAGTACTTAGTATTTTCAGTCAGTAGCTCTTCTGGCAATACATGCAAGATAATGTTTTTCATGACTGCATCATGTAATTGCTCTTGTGTAATATCAGGGTTGTGCTGTGTGGACAAAACAACGGCATCAATCGCTACTGGCTTATTGTCTTCATAAACAAATGTCACTTGGCTTTTCGCGTCAGGGCGTAACCAAGGCAAAACGCCAGATTTACGTACTTCAGCTTGACGTTCTACTAATAAATGAGAGTAATAAAGCGGTGCAGGCATTAATGTTTCAGTTTCATTGGTTGCATAACCAAACATTAAACCTTGGTCGCCAGCACCTTGCTCTTCAGGTTTAGAGCGATCAACGCCCTGAGCAATTTCTAATGACTGCTGGCCAATTAAATTCATGATGCCACAGGTCTCACCATCGAAACCAACGTCTGATGAGGTGTAGCCAATATCACAAATTACTTTACGAGTAAGGCTTTCCAAATCAACCCATGCTGAAGTCGATATTTCACCAGAAATAATGGCAACACCCGTTTTCACCATAGTTTCACAGGCAACACGAGCGTTTTTATCTTTAGCGATAATCGCGTCTAAGACGGCATCAGAGATTTGATCCGCAATTTTATCCGGATGACCTTCTGATACTGATTCAGATGTAAAAAAATGAGTAGACATAAAACCTCAACAAAATTAACTGGTTGAAAAAGGCATACTTGAGTAATCGTTAACCAAGAGCCAAATTTTTCGCAATTTTAGCTTATATTAACTGTGAAGGAAAGTTTTTTACGCCTAGACGTCTAAATGTCTCTTTTCTTGTTGTGGCAGATCAATAAATAACAAATTCAGACAAAATTTTGCAGAGATAATTGCATTTGGTTTGAGTTAGTTTGAGCAGTGTTCTCTGGCGTGTTTAGATTATCTTCAGTGGTTTTCCAGAGCTGTTGGATAATGTGCTGCTGATTTGCAGACGGCTTGGTGCTGTAAAAACGGATATTGGCGCTAGTATTCACTTTAGCAAGAGTGGATTGTTCAAGGGATGTCGACAAATTATGTTTATTAAGCTGTCTTGTTAACTCCTGTGTAACAGGCAGCGCGGTTTCTAATAAGCTGACTTTATCTCCTAATATCTGCTTAATTTGTTCACTGACGAAAGGGTAGTGGGTACAGCCCAATACAAGTTTATCGATGTTTTTTTCAAGCAGCGGTGATAAGTATCTTTTCAATAAGGTATAGCTCATTAGCGTATTGGCATGGCCTTGCTCAATAACATAAGCCAAATCTGGACAGGGTTGAATGTGAACATTAGCACCGTTACTGTGTTTTTCAACCAAAGATAAGAACCTTTGATTTGTCGCCGTCGCTTGGGTCACTAATAGTCCCACGGATTTGGTTTTACTGTGTTGGGCTGCGGGCTTAATGGCAGGCTCAACGCCGATAATGGGAATCGATAAATTTGCTCTTAGCTGGTCGATGGCGTTAACGGTTGCTGTGTTACAGGCAATGACAATGGCTTTCACGTTCATTTTGACTAGCTGGTCTGCAATGTAATTGACGCGCTCAATAATTTGTTCGGTGTTGAGCTTACCATACGGTGCGAATTTTGAATCCGCCACATAAACAAGGGACTCATGCGGCAATGTTTCATGAATGCACTGTGCAATAGACAAGCCACCAATGCCGGAATCAAAAATACCGATTGGTCGAGTATCTGCGCTGTTCTTAGTATGATTTTCGTACATTTGTGAAAATAGTGAATAAACTCGTTGCCGTTATAGGAGCTTTTGTATTTAATGTAAAGAAAATCATTATCACTTTTCTCCTAAATTTCGAAGGCTATGGACAGTAATATTTCAATTTCAACGCTTAAAAAGTTTCCAACATTAATGTGGATAATACTTTTTGGCGATTTCATCACTCGTGGCAGCTTCTATATGGTGTGGCCATTTCTTGCTGTGATCTTGTATCAAAAGTTTGGCATATCAGCTACTGAAGTTGGTCTTATTCTCTCTGGCGCAGCATTCATTTCTGTGTTTATCGGCTTTTTTGGCGGCGCATTGTCAGATTTATTAGGCCGTAAAAAGGTTATGTTTACTAGTGGTATTTGTTATGTCATTTCGTTTGTCTTACTTGCACAAGCAGATACCGTAACTGGTTACATTGTAGTTATCACGATTTGTTCAATGTCCAAAGCTATTTGGGATCCGCCAACACAGGCCTTAGTCTCTGATATTTTGCCTGATGTAAGCGTCAGAGAGCTTGCATTGCAAATGCGCTATTTTATCGTCAATGTTGGTTGTGCAATAGGCCCGATGTTGGGCGTATATTTTGGTGTTACGGGGCAACAGTCAGGCTTTTTATTAACAGCATTGACGTTTGCCTTATGGCTGGTGTTATTGGTGATAGGAATGAAGCGCCATGGCGACATTGCCGAGCATAAACAAGAATCGAACCATAAAATGTCAGATACGTGGCGAATACTGCTGCAAGACAGGATGTTGCAGTGTTTAATCATCGCAAACATTATTTGCATGTTTGTTTATGCGCAAATGGATACAACACTAATTCAGTACCTTACTCGCGCTGAAATGCCTGATCTAATTAAGTTGATCTCTTCAATCATATTCACAAATGCGTTAGTTATTATTACAAGCCAATTCTTATTATTAAGAATGATGGCTTCATTGACCCTAACGCATCGTATTCAAATTGGTTTGGTGCTACTCGCAATATCTCAACTATGGATGGCGTTCAACCCCATCACTGCGTTTTGGGGCTGGATAGGAGCCGTGGTTGTAATGAGCTTTGCTGAAGCTATTTTGTTCCCAACCATGAATGTGCAAATAGACAGGTTGGCTCCTAAACATCTTAGGGGAGCTTATTTTGGCGCCGCTTCATTTTACTCTATTGGTTACGCCATAGCGCCTTTAGGTGGGGGGATATTGTTAGACTACTTGGGTGGGCCTTGGGTCTTTGCCATAGGTGGCGTACTGATCCTATTAGTGATGTATTTATACAGCGTACTGCACAAGATGCGCCGACCTGATTTTGAGCAACTAAAAACGAGTGAACCCGTTAGTTAAAACGGTAGCTATCTTTTTAGGGGGCAAAATATTGAAGGTAGAGCTTTGAAAGGAGGTTCTGCTTCCAGAATGCCGTAGCCAACACTAGTCCTGAACACCGTGTGTTCAGGGCGGAAATTGTACTAAATCCGTAGGCTTCCCGATACAAGTC
This sequence comes from Thalassotalea atypica, assembly GCF_030295975.1. Lineage (NCBI taxonomy): Bacteria > Pseudomonadati > Pseudomonadota > Gammaproteobacteria > Alteromonadales > Colwelliaceae > Thalassotalea > Thalassotalea atypica. Next base: position 2,912,416 of record NZ_AP027364.1, on the reverse strand, counting down.
GGGCTTGCGCAATAGAAATGGTTTAATTTCCTAAGGTAAAACTTATCGGCTCAGGGACATAGTTAACTTACAAGCATCCCAGAAGACAGAGTGCAATTATAACCAAGAATCGACAAAAATTTTAGTATTTTTTAGCACAAAAAGACTGTTTGAAGTTTCTTTGAACAAATTGCGTTGCTATTGAACAACTTGCGCTTTACACGGGTTATAATTCGGATCTTGAGAGCGCCATTTTGCTTCTTCGGTAAGTTGTTTTAAAGCAGAAAATTCGCCGTGCTCTAGTCCCAACTGAAGCCATAAACGCATCAAATCTTCATCGTGATACATCAATAAAGTTGCTTTGCTTGTTTGCTCATTGAAACTCTCTTGATATTGTGACGAAGATCGCTGTTCACTCGCAGCAGCCGCATCATCATCTTGGAGCTTTAAGTAGTATTCTTTTACTAACGATGAGCCCAAGCTTGACAGAAATAACGAATGACTGTTGTGTTCCATGTTTTCGCCTAATTGAAAACAAGCGTCTAATACTTCAATATTTTGAACTTCAGTTTCTAAACAATACTCAAATGCTTGCCCATAATTAACAGAGTGGGCTGATATATGGCCAATGGCTGATGCGATGTTTCCTGCATAACTCTTGGAAGTCATTGGGCTAACTGTTTGATCAAATAGCGCAATAGATTCGTAAAAATACTCTGAAAAGAATGACTTTTTCGCTGCAACTGTTAGTGATTCAAAAGCACCTTGTAGATCATTGTGAGTGAATTTATGAGCCGCAATACTCAGCCATATCATGCCGTTTTCTTGATCAACGGCGTTAGCTTTATCAAAAAGTTGCTGATTACAAATATTGTTATTATTAGATGAGTGACAAGCGCTTAATAGCTTGAGGTATGCGATTTTATTTGAAGGGTATTTTTGGTGAAATTCATTTAGTTCATTGAGCTTTTCTTTAGTGCTAATCCCAATATCAAAGAGTATGCCAGCAAGTTGCTCATGATCAATGTTTGAGTGTTTTAGGGCCTGAATTATTACGTCATGCTGTTGCTCGTCTTCGCTTAGTAATCGCTCCTGCTGATCAAGCGTCATCTCTTGGCTGTCAAAACCAGGGGTTGGACAAGTGATTATTTCAGCCAATTGGTCGGTAAGAGTTGTGTCGATGGTGCGATTAAAGAGAGTGGCTTCTAATTGTTCTTCTGTTGCCGTCAGTGGCTTTTCTTGCCGTAAGCTAGCTTGATTGGAATTATTTTCATTTAAACCGGTGTTAACTGCGATTTTTTCGGATTGTATAAATTGCCGGCTAAGTATCACTATGACAAGAAAAGCGAACACACAAAAAAGCGTTAGCTTTCTCATGTCTTTTTCCTGTTAAGCGCTTTTAGATTGCTGTGAAAGTAAGGCGTGTTCGATAGTGGATTGTAATAACTCTATTTTGTTTTGCGTTTCGACACGATCTTTTTCTTGTGCTTTTTGCGTTTTTAACAAATCGTTCGCAAGGTTCAACGCCGTCATTAGCATTGCTTGTTCAGGTGTAGCAACACTGTTCGATTTATTGGCCAGCTCAATCCGTTGAGTCAACTCATTTGCAGCAGCGATAAGCGCGCTTTCTTCCCCTTTAGGGCAGGCGACTCTGAGTTTTCGTCCAGCTACGTTTATTTCTACTTGATGACGCATCGCTGTGGCGAAGTCCTTGTTAAATTCATTAATATCAGGATGCACTATAACCATACGCCATAAGCTATGCAAGCCAAACTAACGCGTAATGGTTTTTCTGGAATCAAAAAGGGGGCAATGTTAGGATATATCCTTATATTATAACGACATTAGTGAATGAATATGTCTGACGAAAGTTTACTCGATTTTGCCGCCGTACAAGCGGTCTTAACCGCTGAAAATGTTAAAGCGCATGGTGCAGAATTACACGGTGTTTTAACGGGATTGATCAGTGCCGGTTATGCCTTTGAAAGTACCGATTACTTAACCATGATTAACGATTTGTTTAATAACGGTGAAGGGTTACCTGTAGCAGTTAAAAGTATAGTGAAACAACTTTATAGTGAAATTTGGCAAACATTACTAGATGACTCATACGGTTTTAGGTTGATGCTTGCTGACGATGATGATTCTATGGCCGAACGTGCCAACGCTATTGGTGCTTGGGTGCAAGGCTTTAATTTAGGTTTCGGTCTACAGCAAAAAGATACCGCAATTGCTTCTGAAGATGTCAAAGAAGTGATCAGTGATTTTGCTGAAATCGCCAACCTTTCAGATGACATTGATGAAGACGAAGCGACAGAGCAAGCTTATTATGAAATAGCTGAATACGTTAAAGTATCTGTACTATTATGCTTTTCTGAGCTAGGCACCCCTCTTGAAACTAAGCAAGAAGAAACTTTACATTAATGATTAAACATACTCTATTGCCTGCGAGCGAATTTGTATCGCGCCGTGATAAATTTGCTGCACAAATGGAACCGAACAGTGTTGCTTTTATCAGTGCCAACAAAGAAGTGACGCGGAGCAACGACACAGAATATTCTTTTTGCCAAGACAAAAACTTCTATTATCTAACCGGTTTTAATGAGCCCGACGCTTTGCTATTGCTGATTAAAATTGCTGGTGCTCAAGCTGAATATCAATCGATACTTTTCTGCCGTGATAAAGATCCGATGCAAGAAGTATGGCATGGTCGACGTGTCGGCCCTGAGCTAGCAAAAGAAGCTTATGTCTTTGATCAAACCTTTACGCTAGACAAGATGGATGAACAAGTTACGTCACTTATAAATGGTGTAGAAAATGTCTATCATTGTTTTACTGATGTCGACTTAAACAAGCAAGTTGATCTTTGGATCAAGCAAGTCGCCAGCCAATTGAAAATGGGTAAACGCTCGCCAACGGTTAAGTTTGATTGTAGTGATATTATCCATGAATTACGGTTGATTAAATCAGAAGCTGAACTTGAAATTATGCGTCAAGTGAATGTCATCAGCGGCAATGCTCATCAACGTGCAATGAAATATAGTCGAGCAGGTCGATTTGAGTATCAAATAGAAGCTGAAATATTACATGAGTTTGCCAGCAACGGTGCGCGCTTTGCTGCTTATAACTCAATTGTAGCGGGTGGTGACAACGCTAATATCTTGCACTACACCGATAATCAAGAAGAACTTGAAGCAGATCAATTGCTGTTAATTGATGCTGGTGGAGAATATGCCGGTTACGCTGCTGATATTACGCGGACATTTCCTATCAACGGTAAATTTACTGAAGAACAAAAAGCAGTTTATGAATTGGTGTTGAAGTCACAAATTGTTGCTATCGAAGCGATTAAGCCTGGTATGACCTTTGCTCGCTTGAATGAACTGGTTGGTGAAGTTCTCACACAAGGGTTGTTTGATTTAGGCATTCTAACAGGCAACATTGATGAATTGTTAAAAGCGAATGCCTGCAAAAAGTTTTTCATCCATGGCTTAGGGCATTGGTTAGGCCTCGATGTGCATGATGTTGGCGATTATCATATCAATGAGAAACGTCAGCAATTACGTGAATTCAAGCCAGGTATGGTGATGACCATAGAGCCCGGAATTTATATACCTAAAGGCTGTGATGTTGAGCCAAAATGGCAGGGCATTGGTGTACGAATTGAAGACAACATTGCTGTTACTGAGTCAGGCTATGAAAACTTAACCGTTAATTCACCTAAAACGATCGCTGACATCGAAGCACTGATGCAGTCATAATTTAAGCAGAACCAACGAAAAACGGGGCTCGCTAGTACTAAACCATAGTATTTGCGACGGCGAGGACAGCAAGTATGTCGACAAAACCTGTCGAAGCACACGAAGAATCAAGCGCAGAACAGCAAGCTAAAACAAAAGTAGCAACACATTTCGATGTTGTTATCGCTGGAGGCGGACTTTCGGGTGCATTAATGGCACAAAGTTTAGCGTCTTTAAGAAATGCGCAAGGCAAATCGTTGTCTATTGCAATTGTCGAAGCAACAGCGGTGAAACAAAATATCGCCCAGACCTTTGATGATCGTGTGCTGGCGTTAGCGCATGGCACAGCGGCCTATCTTGAACGTTTACATGTTTGGTCAGAACTGGCACCCGATGCAACCGCTATTACCGACATACATATTTCTGATCGTGGTCATTACGGTAAAGCGAGAATTAGCGCAAAAGAGCATAATGTTAATGCGCTAGGTTATGTAATCGAAATGGTGTTAATTGGCAAAAGCTTAGTTAACGCCTTGAAAACGCATACTAATATTAGTTGGTTTTGTCCTGATAAGATTGCCGAAATCACATGGCAAAAAGAACAAGTGCATTTAACGCTGGAATCAGCTGAGAAGTTAACGTCAACACTATTAATAGGTTGCGATGGTGGTCATTCATCTTGTCGGAAAAAAGCTAATATTCAAAACAGCTTTTTCGATTATCAACAATCTGCGGTTATTGCTAATATCAGTACCGAAAAATTTCATCAAAATTTAGCCTTTGAGCGATTCACGGAAAGTGGCCCGTTGGCCATGTTGCCGTTGTCGAAAGGGCGCTGTTCATTGGTGTGGTCTCTAACGCCAGAAAAAGCAGAGCAAATTAACCAATTGGATGACAACAGCTTTGCTCAGGCATTGACTGAAGCGTTTGGCCAGTGGTTAGGCAAAATTACCCATGTTGGCAAACGCAGTACTTACCCTTTGGTTTTAGTAAAGGCAAATGAGCAAGTGTTTCATCGTATGGCGTTGGTGGGAAATGCGTCACATACTATACATCCTATCGCTGGGCAGGGCTTTAATCTTGGTGTTAGGGATGTGCAGTCGTTAGCTGAGCTAATCAAGCAGGCCTTTTTAAACAATGAGGATATCGGTCAGTTTTCACTGCTGAATAACTATGCCAATGAACGCGATATTGACCAAAACCAAGTCATCAACTTGACGGACTCACTAGTGACCCTATTTTCTAACCAGCATTGTCCACTGGTTGCTGGACGTAACATTGGGCTCAAAGCGATGAATTATCTATCACCTCTACAAAATGTCTTTGTTGAAAAAACAATGGGCTATAAGTAGCAAACTCATGACTCAAGAGTAGGCAATGAACAAATACGATTTACTGATTATTGGCGGCGGCATGGTGGGGCTAACCTTAGCTCTGGCGATCCGCAAAGAAACATCACTGACCATTGCTATTGTCGATAATCAACCAGCCAGCCCACTAACAAAAGAGCCAGAGCTTAGGGTTAGTGCGATTAATGCGGCCAGTCAGAAAATTTTTGAAAACCTTGATGTGTGGTCTGAGGTTATTAGCCAACGCGCTCAGGCTTATCACCACATGCATGTTTGGGATAAGGAGGGATTTGGAAGTCTGGACTTTGATCTACAAGCATTGGGTCTAAGCAAGCAGTTTGAACAACTTGGCCATATAATCGAAAACAAAGCAATTCGTTTTGCCTTATGGGAAAAAGCGCAAGCAGACGACGGTATTACATTTTATACACAAGAGCCAATCACCAATGTGGCCATGGGTGATAGTGAAGTGTTTGCCACATTCACCACGCAAATGCCAATCACTGCTAAACTTGTCATTGGCGCTGATGGCGCTAATTCATGGTTAAGACAGCAAGTGGATATGCCGATTGCATTTCGAGACTATGATCATCATGCTATTGTTGCCACAGTTAAAGCTGAACATGGCCATCAAAACACGGCGTGGCAAGTGTTCTTAGAATCAGGCCCATTAGCCTTCTTGCCACTTGCGACCGAGCAGGGGAATGAACATTTAGCGTCAATTGTGTGGTCAACATCACCCAGTGAAGCCAAGCGATTATGCGGACTTTCAACTGACGAATTTAACAAAGAAATCACCGCTGCAAGTGATGGTAAATTAGGGCAAATCTCCCTAGAGAGCGAAACCGCGACTTTTCCGTTAACGATGCGACTAGCCCATGATTTTGTAAAAGGCAAAGCTGTGCTTGTTGGTGACGCAGCCCATACAATTCATCCGTTAGCGGGACAAGGTGTGAATTTAGGATTGTTAGATGCATCCTCGTTGGCACAAATTATTGCCGAGCAATATCAAAGAAAAAATGAGTTGTGGTGTAATGAAGCGATGCTAAAACAGTATTCACGCTGGCGCCGAGCAGAAGCGTCTGACATGGTGATGGCAATGGAAGCCATCAAACAAATATTTGCCCCAAGGCACCCTGTCACGAATATTATTCGAGGCGTTGGCATGAAAGTGTTAGACACCATAACACCAGTTAAGTCTTTGATGGTGAAACAAGCGCTTGGATTAAAGAGTGACCTGCCAAAGCTGGCTAAAAAACACGTGTAATAGTTGCGGCTCATCCTTAACGATTAAGCACTCTACTTGATGTTAGCTAAATATGTGAAAAAACACTAAAAACTTGACCAATTGAACAGTTAAATAATTTTCAAGAATTAATCACGAAAGCGGCTATACGCCGCTTTTTTATTTTGTGTTAAATATTTTATATTGTGCTTTTATGAAATTATATTCGGAAAAGGTGCTGTTAAGCAGTATTTGTGAGTGATACTTGTGATAAGAGTTGTTGAATCAACGAAGTTTGTCACATATAATTCTGCGCAATTTTTGTAAATCTCTGGTCTATCGCCTATTTTCAAAAAGCTTGCTCAATTTAGAGCAAGAAAGCAGAACATAGGAACGGCCTACAACATGAGTGAAACAGTCACATGACCAACAAAACGGTATTGCATGCAAAGCACTTAGAATCAAGTGCAAAAATGGTAGATTTCCACGGTTGGGAAATGCCGATTAATTACGGCTCTCAAATCGAAGAACATCACGCTGTTCGTCAAGACGCTGGTATGTTTGACGTATCACACATGACCATTGTTGATATTAAAGGCGATGACGCACAAGCATTTTTGCGTCGTTTAGTGATCAACGATGTTGCTAAATTAGATGTTGCAGGTAAAGCACTTTATACCGGCATGTGTAATCATGAAGGCGGCGTAATAGACGACTTGATCGTTTATTACTTTACTGAAACGGATTACCGTTTAGTAGTAAACTCAGCAACACGTGAAAAAGACTTAGCGTGGATAAACGAGCAAGCTAGCGCATACAGCGTCTCTATTACAGAACGTCCTGAATTTGCGATGATCGCCGTACAAGGTCCACAAGCAAAAGCAAAAGTTGCCACATTATTAAATGCTGAACAAACTCAAGCGGTTGATGGCATGAAGCCATTCTTTTCAGCACAAGCGGGTGATTTGTTCATCGCGACTACAGGTTACACGGGTGAAGCAGGTTATGAAATTGCTTTACCAGCAGAGCAAGCTGCTGACTTATGGCAACAATTACTAGACGCTGGTGTTAAACCATGTGGTTTGGGTGCTCGCGATACATTACGCTTAGAAGCAGGTATGAACCTATACGGTTTAGACATGGATGACTCAGTCTCTCCACTTGCTGCTAATATGGCATGGACAATTAGCTGGGAGCCTGAAGACCGCGACTTTATCGGTCGTGAGGTATTAGCGACACAACGTGCAGCGGGCGACCAACCTAAACTTGTTGGTTTAGTGTTAGAAGAAAAAGGTGTATTACGTACAGGCTTAAAAGTGATCACCGAACACGGTGAAGGCGTGATAACATCAGGTACTTTTTCGCCAACCTTAGGTCATTCAATTGCCATGGCGCGTGTACCACGCAGTGTTAAACTTGAAGACACTGTTCAAGTTGAAATGCGTAAAAAATTAGTAGATGTAAAAGTCATTAGACCGTCTTTTGCTCGTAATGGTAAAAAAGCGTTTTAATCGCTGTTTAGATCAAAGAAAAGTTATTGATTAGTGCAGTAAATCCTCTATATTTTATAGGGTATTTACTTCGCTTACTTAAATCACACAGAATTCACAGATTAAATTTAGGAACATAAAAATGAGCAACATTCCTTCTGAGTTAAAATACGCTACTTCTCATGAGTGGGTACGTAATGAAGGCAACGGTATTGTAACCGTTGGTATCACTGAGCATGCACAAGAATTATTAGGTGACATGGTATTTGTTGAACTACCAGATGTAGGCGACAACATCAGCACTGGCGACGACGTTGCCGTAGCTGAATCTGTTAAAGCAGCTTCTGATATCTATGCACCGATTACGGGTGAAGTGGTAGAAGTAAACGAAGATTTAGAAGATTCACCAGAGTTAGTAAACTCAGACGCATTCGGCGACGGTTGGATGTTCAAAGTTAAAATTGAAGATGCGGGTGAGTTAGATAACTTGCTTGACGCTGAAGGTTATGAAAACTCAATTGACGAAGACTAATCGTTAATTAACAAATAGATAAGAGCCTCGGACACTGTTCGGGGCTTTCTTTTTTATTATCGATACTTTACTTATAAAATACGAAAGCGAAGCTGTTTTATGACTACTCAAACTCTGAAAGATTTAGAGCAAACTCAAGATTTTATCCGTCGCCATATTGGCCCTGACGAAGCACAAACACAAGCCATGTTAAACGATATCAATGCAGAATCAGTTGATGCATTAATTGACGAGATTGTGCCTGCGAATATTCGTCTTGCTGATTTACCTGCAATTGAAGAAAGTAAAACAGAAGTCAAAGCATTAGCTGACTTAAAAGCCGTAGCAAGCAAGAACGTGGTTAATACCACGCACATTGGATTAGGTTACTATGGCACACTAACGCCAAACGTAATTTTAAGAAACGTACTAGAAAACCCAGGCTGGTACACGGCATATACGCCATACCAACCAGAAATTGCTCAAGGTCGTTTAGAGTCATTATTAAACTACCAACAAATGTGTTTAGACCTTACAGGTTTGGACCTAGCGTCGGCTTCATTACTTGATGAAGGTACCGCGGCTGCAGAAGCTATGGCACTAGCGAAACGTGTGTCAAAAAACAAAAAATCAAACTTGTTCTTTGTTTCTGAAGAAGTCTATCCACAAACCATTGACGTTGTTAAAAACCGTGCAGAATTTTTTGGCTTTGACTTAGTTATCGCGCCAGCAAATGATGTTGAAAACCACGATGTATTCGGTGCGTTATTACAATATCCAGCGGCAAGTGGTGAAGTGTCTGACATTTCTGAGCTAATCGAAAAAGTACATGCTAAAAAAGGTATCGTGGCTGTAGCAGCAGATATCATGAGCTTAGTGTTATTAAAAGCACCGGGCGAATTAGGTGCTGACGTTGTTATTGGTTCAAGCCAACGTTTTGGTGTACCGATGGGTTACGGTGGCCCACACGCTGCCTTCTTTACTACGTCTGACAAGTACAAGCGTTCAATGCCGGGTCGTATTATTGGTGTATCAAAAGATACACGTGGTAATGCTGCATTACGTATGGCAATGCAAACACGTGAACAACACATTCGCCGTGAAAAAGCCAACTCAAACATTTGTACAGCACAAGTATTATTAGCGAACATGGCGGCATTCTACGCGGTTTACCATGGTCCTAAAGGCTTAAAAGTGATTGCTGAGCGTATTCACCGTTTTACTGACATTTTATGTTTAGGTATGGCGACTAAAGGCGTACAAGCTGATCACGCAAACTACTTTGACACCTTAACCTTTACGTTAAGCAACAAAGAAGAAATTGTTTCTCGTGCATTAGCAAAAGGCGTTAACTTACGTACTGACGTTGAAGGTAAAGTATCGGTTTCATTAGATGAAACAACCACCCGTGAAAACGTAGCTAACTTGTTTGATATTTTACTCGGCGAAGGACACGGCCTTGATGTTGCTGCACTAGACCAACAAATTATTGATTGTGATCATGCTTCAATTCCAGCATCGCTTGTTCGTGAATCTGAAATTTTAACGCACCCAGTATTTAATTCGTATCACTCAGAAACTGAGATGCTACGTTACATCAAGAAGTTAGAAAACAAAGATTTAGCGCTTAATCACTCAATGATTTCATTGGGTTCATGTACCATGAAGTTAAACGCGACGGCACAAATGATCCCAGTATCATGGCCTGAATTTGCCAACATGCACCCATTTGCACCTGTTGACCAAGCGCAAGGCTACAAGCACATGATTGATGAGCTTGATAAGTGGTTAGTTGAGCTAACGGGTTACGATGCGATGTCAATGCAACCTAACTCTGGCGCACAAGGTGAATACGCAGGTTTAATCGCGATTCAAAAATACCATGAGAGCCGCGGTGATGCTCACCGTAACATCTGTTTAATTCCTTCGTCTGCTCACGGTACTAACCCTGCGTCAGCACAAATGGTAGGCATGAAAGTCGTTGTTGTTGATTGTGACAAGAGCGGTAACGTTGATATGAGCGACCTGAAAGCGAAAGCTGAAGAGTTACGCGACAACCTTTCTTGTATCATGATCACATACCCGTCTACACACGGTGTATACGAAGAAACCATTCGTGAAATTTGTGAAATCATTCACGACAACGGCGGCCAAGTGTACCTTGATGGCGCAAACATGAACGCACAAGTAGGTATTACATCACCTGGTTTTATCGGTGCTGACGTTTCTCACTTAAACTTACACAAAACTTTCGCTATTCCACACGGCGGCGGTGGCCCAGGTATGGGTCCAATCGGTGTTAAAAAACACCTTGCCCCGTTCTTACCAGACCATGCCCTAATCAATGTTGATGAAAGCACTAAAGGTAACGGCGCCGTATCGGCGGCACCTTTTGGTAGTGCAGGTATTTTGTGTATTTCTTACCTTTACATTGCGATGTTAGGTAAAAAAGGCGTAACTGATTCAACCAAATACGCGATTACTAACGCTAACTACTTAGCGCACAAGTTAAGCCAACATTACCCAATTCTATACACAGGTAACAATGGCCGCGTAGCGCACGAATGTATTGTTGATTTACGCCCACTTAAAGAAGCGTCAGGCATTACTGAAATGGACGTTGCTAAACGCTTAATGGATTACGGCTTCCATGCGCCGACTATGTCGTTCCCAGTAGCGGGTACGTTAATGATTGAGCCAACGGAATCAGAAGCAAAACCAGAGCTTGATCGTTTCATTGAAGCGATGACCTGTATTCGTGATGAAATTCGCAAAGTAGAGCAGGGTGAGTGGACGGTTGAAAACAACCCACTGCACAATGCGCCGCATACGCTAGCAGATATTACCGACCCAGCATGGGATCGTGCTTACACCGTAGGTGAAGCGGTATTCCCAGTACCTGCGGCAGCAGCGAATAAATTCTGGCCAACGGTTAATCGTATTGATGACGTATTCGGCGACAGAAACTTAATTTGTTCATGTCCAAGTGTGGATACGTATAAAGACTAGTTAACATATTGATCACGACAATTCTAGTTGGAAACCGATCAGATCTAGTTGGAAACCGACAAATCTAGTTGGAAACTCTGGAATTGTTTATTTGAAAAGCGAACTTTTATAGTTCGCTTTTTTGTTTTTAAAGTCAAAATAACTACTAAATAGGGTTTGCTTATTAATATTATTAAGTGATTATAGGACAATTAGCATATAAAACAGGGAAGTATTTATGATTTTAACGTATAAAAATTTAAAAGAACGACAGCGTAAAGAGCGTGATAATTATCCTTTAAACTTAAACCTTCGAGTACATCGAGCTTTAAGCTGGTTAGATCGAGCCGAGCAAGCTGAAGGTGACCAAGACGCGCAGTTTATTTTCTTATGGATAGCCTTTAATGCGGCATATGCCAATGAAATAGATAACCACCACCGCTTCACCGAACAAGAAACCTTTCGAAATTTTATTGATAGGTTATGCCAGTTAGATAAAGGTAGCTTACTATCAGACCTAGTCTGGAAAGAGTTCACCAGTAGTATTAGGGTGCTTCTTAGTAACCAATATGTATTTCAACCATTCTGGGACTTTCACAATAACAAAAAATCAGAGCAAGAATGGCAAGATGATTTTAAAACCGCTAATGCTTTCGCACATAAGGCACTAGGTCACAAAAACACCTCAGCAGTCCTATCCGTAATATTCTCTCGTTTATATACGTTACGTAATCAAATAATGCATGGTGGTGCAACATGGAACAGTGCAGTTAACAGGGACCAAATGCGTGATGCTGTTGCTTTCATGAGTAAATTTGTACCATCTGTTATTACAATAATGATGGACAGTTCGAATGAACTTTGGGGCGAGCCATGCTTTCCTGTTGTTGAGTGCTAAGGAGGTAATGTGGAGAGCGTATCTAGCATTTTAGGCTTCATAATTAATATTATTTGGGCAGTTTTAATCATCTATCTGGTTATCAAAGTATGGAATGGTTTCTGGCATTGGTTATTCCCAAGTGAGTAATTCTATTAACCGTACAAAAAGTAACTGAAATCCAATATTTTTACGATTGACATAGTCCTAAATTGTGCGAAGATTAGCACTTAATCAAATTGATGATGTTTTGAAATCAATCCTAATAGCTGACATGATGATATGAGTAATAACAATAATAAAAAACTTGAAGAAGTTAGCTTCGCTCAGAAACAAAGATTAGCCTTTATCGATTTCTTATTGATGTTTAAAGGGACGTTTGTACGTAGCGATTTAACTTCAAAATTTCAAATGGGGATGGCTAATGCGACAAGGGATATTGCCCTATACCGAGAATTAGCTCCAAAAAATTGTGATTTTGATAATCCAGCTAAAATGTACTGCCAAACAAAGCTGTTCAAACCTTTATTTAAGCACGATGCCCGAAAAACACTTGTTAAGTTAGCGAACAATATTACCGATGGTTTTGATGCTATTGGCGATATTAATTTTCCCGTGGATGCCCCTAGCCAACTGAATGTGCCAGATATATTCATCGTAGCTAAACTAGTCCAGTCTATCCTCAATAATAAGGCAGTAAGTATTATTTATACTTCACTTTCTAGTGGCTCCGCTGCAAGAGAGTTAGTGCCCCATAGTATTATTGATAATGGACTAAGATGGCATGTTCGAGCTTTTGATCGCAAATCAAATTCATTCAGGGATTTTGTTCTTACCCGTATCAGTAAAGTCACTATTAAAGACGATGTACTTCAAAATCATGAAGATAAGTTAGAAGATAATCAATGGATGCGCATGATGCCACTTCAGTTAGTTCCGCATCCTAACAACATAGAACACGCTACCGCTATTCAAATGGATTATGCCATGGACAAAGGTGTTTTAGAGCTGAATGTGAGAGCAGCACTAGCAGGATATTTACTGCGTCGTTGGAATGTTGATTGTACTGAAAATGCATCGTTAATAGGCGGCGAGTATCAACTTTGGCTTAGGAATAGACAAACACTTTATGGTGCAGAAAATTTAGCAATTGCACCAGGTTACAAGACAATAGAATAATGCAAATAACTCCATACCAAGCAAAGTATTTTGCACATGAACTAACAATACAACATGCATCGAATGGTGTTGATAGATTGTCTCAATCTCTTTTTGATGCAAGTGTTGATTTAAACCCTCATCAAATAAATGCCGCTTTATTCGCTTTAAGTAATCCTTTGAGTAAAGGTGTAGTGCTAGCTGACGAAGTAGGCTTAGGTAAAACAATTGAAGCAGGACTTGTACTATCTCAATATTGGGCTGAACGCAGAAGAACGTTACTCATTATTTGTCCTGCTTCATTGAGAAGGCAATGGGCACAAGAACTCAAAGACAAATTCAATTTACCAACACAAATATTAGATGCGAAAACATGGAAACAGCTTCAAAAAGAAGGTGTTTATAATCCTTTGGCCCAAAGTTGTATTTCTATTGTGTCATATCACTTTGCAGTTCGAATGGAAGAGAAGCTACTGATTGAACCATGGGATATAGTCGTTTTCGATGAAGCACATAAACTAAGAAATGCGCATCGAAAAAGCAATAAAATGGGGCAGGCTCTAAAGCGAACATTTGAAGGCCGAAATAAACTTTTACTTACAGCGACCCCAATTCAAAATTCTTTGATGGAGCTATACGGGTTATCTACTATTATAGATGATACTTTGTTTGGTGATGACAAAGCATTTCGTCAACAATACGTGCAAAATGATAGAGCACTAGCTAGCTTGCAAGTTCGACTAAAGTCCTTCATCCAAAGAACATTGCGTAAAGATGTACTGGAGTATGTTCGTTATACCAAAAGACAGACGCTAACTGTTCCATTCCTGCCTTCTCCGCAAGAGCAAGATTTATATAATGGCATTAGTTCTCTATTAGAAAAAGATGAAAGTTATGCACTACCAAAAAGGCAGCGTCATTTAACCGGGCTAATTTTAAGAAAACTATTAGCCTCTAGTACTTATGCTGTATTAAATACCTTGAGTACCATAAAACAACGATTAGAAAAACTCAGAGCAGGCGAAATACTTAACACGCATTTAATTGAATCATTAACTGATGGCGATGACCTTGAACAAGATTATGTTGATGAGTATTACTATGAAGAGCCATTGGTTGAAGAAAGTGAAATTGATCATCAGTTATTAGCTTCTGAGATCGCTGAATTAGAATATTACATAGATCAAGCAAGTAACATCAAAGTCGATAGTAAAGCTAAAGCACTACTCATCGCTTTATCTCAAGGTTTCGAGCAAATGGAATTTATGGGAGCACCTAGAAAAGTAATTATTTTTACTGAGTCAAAACGCACTCAAGAATATCTAGAGAATTACTTAAATGCTAACGGCTACCTCGATAAAATAGTAACATTCAGTGGCACCAACAATAAGCCATTAGCAACAGAAATATATCAAAACTGGCGTGATGAAAATAAAGATTCAGATATTGTAAGTGGCTCTGCTCAAATAGATCGTCGATCTGCTCTTATCGACTATTTCAAAAATTCAGCCGAAATAATGATAGCTACAGAAGCTGCTGCTGAAGGTGTTAACTTACAATTTTGTTCCTTAATTATAAATTATGACCTTCCATGGAACCCCCAGCGTGTTGAACAACGAATTGGACGGTGTCATCGATATGGCCAAAAATTTGATGTAGTTGTTATAAACTTTTTAAATGAATCAAATAAAGCTGATCAACGAGTTTTAGAATTACTAACCGAAAAATTTCACTTGTTTGACGGTGTATTTGGCGCTTCAGATGACATATTAGGTAGCATTGAGTCAGGTGTTGATTTCGAAAAACGAATTCAATTTATCTATGACAATTGCCGAACGCCAGATCAAATTGAGTCTGCTTTTTCGCAATTAAGAAAAGAACTAGAAAAAGATATCAACGAGAAAATGACTCAAACTCGCCAGCTATTGCTAGATAACTTTGATGAAGATATTCATGATCTTTTAAAAATTCAATTAGATGCAGCAAACCAACGTTTAGATAAAATTGGAAGGTGGTTTTGGGCATTATCAAAATTTCAGCTAAAAGATCATGCCGTCTTTAATGAGCAAGAGCATAGTTTCGAGCTTAACTCTCCATTGGCCGAGTCACCAACAGGTAAATATCAGCTAATACGTCGAAATAAGAAAAGTAATGAGGCTTTGCTACCTCACACCTATACATATCGTTTAACTCACCCTCTTGGTGAATGGGCAATCGAAAATGCTAAAAGCCTCTCATTAGATAATGCTCATATTACTTTTGATTATAGTAATCACGAAGCCAAAGTTTCGATGGTTAAAGGTTTAGTGGGTAAGTCAGGAACATTAACATTACAGAAGTTTTCAATTGAATCTCTTGAACGTAATGAAGATTACTTACTATTTGCTGCAATAGATGAAAATAACAATATTATCTCTAGTGAAGTAACTCAAAAGTTAATGCAGCTATCTGCCGTTATGGAACAACATAATTCAGTAATTAAGCCGTCAGAAGAGACAGAAAATATACTGGAATCAATATTAAATGATGATCGTAACAAAACCACCAAAAATGTGAACGACAGAAATTTAACCTTTTTTGAACAAGAAGTAATAAAGCTTGATTCATGGGCTGATGATTTAAAAGAAGGTTTAGAGCAAACGATTAAAGAATTAGATAAAGAAATTAAGCAAGTCAGAAGAGAGGCCAAAATAGCCGCGACTCTAGAAGAAAAATTATCAATGCAAAAACAGCAACGAAAATTAGAGAGTTTAAGAAATAAAAGCCGTAAAGAGCTTTTTGACAAACAAGATGAAGTTGATGAACGAAGAGAAGAGTTGATCGACAATTTAGAAGCAAAATTAAGTAAAAAAACGGAAATAGAAAGTTTATTTACAATTCAATGGAGTGTGAAGTAGTGCCAGCAATTCAAAAACCAATGTTAGTTGCATTAAAAAAATTATTACAAGAAAGATTTGTTCAATATCTCCCGCCTTTATTAGGCAACGCTAATACTGATAATAAACAAGATAAACAAATTTCCAGAGCCTTTAGTGCATTTGCATTACAAGCATTATTCGATGCCAACCCAAAAACTGCCTCACAAGCTGTTGTCGATGATTATAACGATAACGGTATTGATGCTATTTATTACAATGAGTTAGACAAAACACTATATATAGTACAATCAAAATTAAAGGGCGCAGAACAATTTCAGTTGGCTGAAGCTCAATCTTTTCTTAGCGGTGTAAAACTGATTATTAATAAAGATTTTGATTCGTTTAATGCAAACGTGAAGAAGCTTATCCCTGCAATTGAAAAAGCGCTTGATGAATGTGATCAAATAAAGCTAGTTATTGCATACACTGGTGACGGTATTTCCATACAAGCTCAAAATGAAATAAAGCGAGTAGTTCAAGCTGAAATTGATGATGGTGAAGAGCAATTACAACTAGCCTATGTAGATTTTGGCCCAACTAATGTAGAACAAACATTACGTGATGAAAGTGCCATAAAGCTAGTAAATGATAGAATAAAAATACAAAAATATCGTTTAAGTGAAACACCTAAAAAAACAGTATTCGGAATCGTTAATTTAAAGGATTTAGTTAAATTACATGAAAAGCATGGAAGAAGTTTCTATGAAAAGAATATTAGGTATTTTATAGGGACAGGACGTAGAGGCGTTAATTCTGCAATTAAGAATACTTTATTGAATGAACCGGAGCATTTTCTGTATCTTAATAATGGTATTACAGTTGTAGGTAATTCTGTTAAACAACGTTCCAAATCTAGAGATAACAAAACAACTAGAGAGTTTGAAGTTACTGGTATGTCTGTTGTAAATGGCGCACAAACCATTTCAACAACAGCCCAATTTTTAAAAGAAAATCCAGGTGCCAATATTGATAGTGCTCAGGTAATGTTAACACTCATAAATACTGGTTCAGACAGCTTTCATAAACAAGTCACAAAAGCTCGTAACTTGCAGAACCCAGTTGACCTATCTAACTTTGCTGCTCTAGATGACAATCAAGAAAAGTTGAGGCAAGAAATAGCATTATATGGTGTTGAGTACCATTATCGCCCTCAACGCCAACTATCTAAAAATATACCTATTATAGAAATTGAGACATTGTCTAAAGCTTTAGCCTGTTTAGAAAAAGATATTACTTTCCCTGTGCGCCTTAAGACTGAACCGAGCCAGTTCGTTAATTATGAGTCTGACGTATATAAAGGCATATTTAAAGCTGACTTGTCGGGCAGTAAAGCAATTAATGCCGTTTATGTATATTCCGTGATTATTGAGTTGCTACTTATTGCAGAGAGATCTAGTCCTAGTCCTGAAAAGCTAGTTTATAGGCACTGTAACTATGCTATGGCAAGTATTTTAATGAAAAGTTTTAATAGTAAAATTTGCGGTGATGTAATTCTAACAAAGGAAGATATCAAGGCAACAATCAGTGGCTCTTTTGATGAATTACGACAAAAATTTGCGGATCAATACCTTATTGACGGACTAGGTTCAGCTCATCACGCATTTTTTAAAAGGCTATCAGATACTACAAAATTAATACAAAATGTAGCGATCAAATATCAAGGGTTAACTCAAGACCAAAATGTGATTAAGCTTCAAGCTCGCATAGATTACAGTGACCCATATAATCAAAATTTAACTAATTGCTTATCCGGTAAGTCAGTGCAGTTATAGGAATTGAAATGAATAATACGAAATTAGAACTTACTTGGATTGGTAAAGACACGTCCCCAAGGCTGGAGCCTAGGATATTATTGGAAAACACAGTTAAATCATATCATGCAAACCACAAAATAGCTGAAAGCGATATTTTCGATAACAAGCTTATTTTTGGAGATAACTTATTAGCATTGAAAGCGTTAGAAAGTGAGTTTTCCGGTAAAATTAAATGTATTTATATAGACCCCCCCTTCAATACTAAACAAGCATTTGAGCATTATGATGACGGAATCGAACATTCGTTATGGTTATCTCTTATGAAAGATCGATTAACTATTTTAAAAAAGCTATTAAGTAGAGATGGTGTTATTTGGGTCCATTGTGATGACAATGAGCACGCATATTTAAAAGTGATGATGGATGAAATCTTTGGGCGCTCTAACTTTATAACCAATTTTATATGGCAGAAGGTTGATAGTCCTAGTGAAAATAAAAAACCTTTTTACTCTGATCACGATTATATACTTTGCTACGCAAGTGATGCAGATGTATGTAAATTAAAACAAAAACCAGATTCAAGTATATTAGACGCTTACCGCAAACCGGATGAAGAGTCATCTAGGCCATATAGGGACCGTTTGTTGAAAAAAAATGGAAAAAGTAGTCTTCGTAAAGACAGACCATCGATGTATTTTCCAATAACAGCTCCAGATGGTACAGAGATTTACCCTGTTCACGATGATGGCCAGGATGCTAGATGGGCATGCGGGCAAGCAAGAGTCAGTGAGCTTGTTGAACGGAAAGAGTTAGTTTGGAAGTTGAGAGATGAAAAGTGGATTCCGTATACAAGGGAATATGCCCCTTTAAATCCGACTAAACCATATCCGACAATTTGGTGTGATGTTCAAACATCGAGACAGTCTAAAGCTCATTTAAAAACCTTGCACAGGGATGTAGTTCCATTTGATACACCCAAACCAGAACCGTTATTAGACAGAATTATTGAAATGTCTACTAATAAAGGAGACATTGTTCTAGATTCATTTGGTGGCTCAGGAACAACAGGTGCTGTAGCTCATAAAATGGGACGTAAGTGGATCATGGTTGAGCTTGGTGATCACTGCCACACTCACATTATTCCTCGCATGCAAAAAGTTATTGATGGTGAAGATCAAGGTGGTATTTCTAAAGCAGTTAATTGGCAAGGTGGTGGTGGCTTCCGCTATTACAGTTTAGCTCCTTCACTGTTAGAAAAAGATCAGTGGGACAACTGGGTAATCAATAAAGACTATAAACCAGAAATGTTAGCTGAAGCGATATGTAAGTTAGAAGGCTTTACTTATTCACCCTCAGAAACTGAATGGTGGAATCATGGTTATTCAACTGAGACAGACTTTATTACGGTTACCACACAAAACCTTTCTATCGAAAAATTAGAGCAACTTTCCGAAGCGGTAGGTAGTGATAGAACGCTATTGGTTTGTTGTACCGCATTTCGCTGCAACCCAGACCAATTTGCTAATTTAACGATTAAGAAGATACCTAAGATGGTGCTTAATCGCTGTGAATGGGCGCACGATGATTACAGTTTAAATGTACAAAACTTGCCGATGGCTGATGATACTGATGAACAAATAGGATTAGATATTTAATGAGTCATACAAAACTAGAACTTACATGGGTTGGGAAAAACCAGCGTCCTAAACTGGAACCAAGAATTTTACTTGAAGATCCGAGTAAATCTTATCACGCATCTCATAAAGTAAATGAAAATGATATTTTTGATAATAAATTAATTTTTGGTGATAATTTATTGGCATTAAAAGCTTTAGAGCAAGAGTATACAGGCAGAGTAAAGTGTATTTATATCGACCCTCCTTTTAATACCCAGCAAGCATTTGAGCATTATGATGATGGAGTAGAGCACTCCCTTTGGCTTAATTTAATGAAAAGTCGTATAGAAGTTCTTCATAAGCTTTTATCTGATGACGGTACGTTTTTTATACATATCGATGATAATGAATTAGCTTACATTATAGTTCTATTAGATGAAATTTTTGGAAGAAGTAACAGAACTTACATATCAACCTTTAAACAAAGTTCGGTATCTGGACCCAAATCAGTGAACCCAGGATTGGTAAGTACAACGAGCTTTGTAATTATTTATGCTAAGAATAAAAGTAGCTGGAAACCTAACAAGCTATATGTCAAAACAGATAGAGATAGTCGTTACTCTAAATATATAAGTAATTTCGAGGATGATTATAGTACGTGGAGGCTTGAACCTATTGCTGAAGCATTTGCTAGTTTTAAAGGGATTGAAAAAAAATTACTAAAAAAAGAGTTAGGTGCTAAATACGAAAGTGAAATTGAGAAGTTTGTTCTTGCAGAGCCTAGAAGGGTTGTTCGTACAGCACGAATTGCGGAAAAGGATGTTGCTGCGGCTGCTAAAGAACAACTCCGTCTCTCTAAAGAGAATAAAAATATTGTTTTTAAAGCTGAAAGGGAAGGCAGTAGTGACATCTATTTTCTCAATGGGGAGCAATTAATTTTTTATTCATCAAAAACTAAGCTTATTGATGGTGAAACTGTTACAGCACAAGCTCTGTCAACTTTGTGGGATGACTTATTATCCAATAATTTACATAAAGAGGGTGGAGTAAAATTCCCAAATGGCAAAAAGCCAGAAGCACTTCTTAAACGAGTTTTGGAGATGTCCACTGATAAAGGTGACTTAGTCTTAGATTCTTTCGGTGGTTCAGGTAGTACGGCAGCAACTGCTCATAAGTTAGGTCGTAAATGGATAACTATTGAATTAGGCGAACATTGTCACAGTCATATTATACCTCGGTTTAAAAGAATAATAGACGGAGTTGACCAAGACGGCATATCTAAGGCAGTGGATTGGCAAGGTGGTGGCGGTTTCCGCTATTACAGCCTAGCTCCTTCACTGTTAGAAAAAGATCAATGGGACAACTGGGTTATCAATAAAGACTATAAACCTGAAATGTTAGCTGAAGCGATATGTAAGTTAGAAGGCTTTACTTATTCACCGTCAGAAACTGAATGGTGGAATCATGGTTATTCCACTGAAACTGACTTTATTACGGTTACCACACAAAACCTTTCCATCGAAAAATTAGAACAACTTTCCGAAGCGGTAGGTAGTGATAGAACGCTATTGGTTTGTTGTACCGCATTTCGCTGTAACCCAGACCAATTTGCTAACTTAACCATTAAGAAGATACCTAAGATGGTGCTTAATCGCTGTGAGTGGGCGCATGATGATTACAGTTTAAATGTAAAAAATTTACCGATGGCTGATGAGTTAGATCAAGACATTGATACAGTTTTTAGCGACTAATAATAAAAATTAAGGATAATAAAATGGATACAAGAACATTAAACTCTATTACTGGTCGCTTAAGTTTAAGAGCGCCTCAGAGAGAATCTTTAGAGGCATTAGCAAAAGCAATTGATGCTACGGATGAAAGGCTTTTAGACCATAAACACGATGTGCCTGCATTATTAGACACTTTAAAGGCAGAGTTTACTACATTAGAAGACTTTGAGCGTGAATTCCCTTCATTATGTTTTGCTCTAGCTACAGGTGTAGGTAAAACAAGGCTGATGGGAGCTTTTATTGCGTACCTTTATCAAGCTTTCGGCATCAGAAATTTCTTTGTACTTGCTCCTAATCTCACTATTTATAATAAGCTAATAGCTGATTTTTCTCCTGATTCAGCAAAGTATGTATTTAAAGGGATTGCTGAGTTTGCTAATTATCCTCCAGAAGTTATTACTGGAGACAATTATCAACAACGTGGTGCCCAGTACATGGATGATATGTTTGGTAATGTTACGATTAATGTATTCAATATCTCTAAAATAAACTCAGAAGTTAGAGGCGGTAAAGCACCTAAGATTAAACGCTTATCAGAATATATCGGTGATAGTTACTTTAACCATTTAGCCAAATTACCTGATTTAGTGCTCTTAATGGATGAATCTCACCGCTATCGTGCAAGTGCCGGCGTTAAGGCTATTAATGAATTAAAACCAATATTTGGTTTAGAGCTAACAGCGACACCATTTGTTGAGAAGAAAGGTGGCTCAGGTAAACCAGCACCATTTAAAAATGTCATTGTAGATTACCCATTAGCACGTGCAATGGATGATGGTTTTGTGAAAGAACCTGCTGTTGTAACACAACGAAATTTCGACGCTAGCCAGCATAGTAAAGATCAATTAGAAACAATTAAGCTAATGGACGGTATTCGATTACATGAGGCAACAAAAGTTGAATTATTGACTTACGCTAATGTAAACGAAGTTAAAGTCGTTAAACCTTTCATGTTAGTTATTGCAAGGGATACAACCCATGCGAGTGAGTTGTTAACTAAGCTAGAAGATGTATTTGACGAGCGCTATAAGGGTAAGGTTATTCAAGTCGATAGTAGTAAATCGGGTGCTGCTGAAGACGAGATGATCGCAAGATTACTTGCTGTTGAAAGTGTTGAAGAAAAAACTGAAATAGTAATACATGTAAATATGCTTAAAGAAGGTTGGGATGTTACTAACCTTTATACGATAGTTCCACTTAGGGCAGCTAACGCACGAACACTTATAGAACAATCGATAGGTCGTGGTTTACGTTTACCTTATGGTAAGCGAACTGGTGTTGAAGCGGTTGACCGTTTGAGTATTGTTGCACATGACAAGTTTCAAGAAATTGTTGATGCTGCCAATGATCCTGAAAACCCTTTACGATTAAAACAGCTCATTTTAGAACGTCCTGAAGACGAACAAGCAAAAGAAAGTGTTATTGTTGGTTCAAATGTTGAAAATTTGATATCAGGTAATACCCCAGTTGGTAGTGCTGGTACTACTTATAATTCAAGTACTGCATCAGTACCACAATTTGATGGTGTTGCAGAAAAAACTATTGCACAAGTTACTTTGGATGTTATTAAACAGTTTCAACATAAACCTTCACAAGCTCCTACCAGTAGCTCTCTATTAGACGCTGAATTACAAGAAAAAATCACTAAAGCAGTTACTGAACAGTTATCAAATGTTCAACAAACATTAATTGATGAACAAGGTAACGTGAATGTTGGAAAAGTAATAGAAAAAGCGACTGAGCTTGTTGTGAACAACACCATTGATATTCCGCGTGTAATTGTTACTCCAAAAGGTGAAGTCAGTAATGGTTACCGCCCATTCACTCTTGATGTTTCAGGCTTGAAATTTAACCCGCAAGATAGAGAGTTGGTAAGTCAAAGTTTACAAACGAACCAACAAACTGAAATTGGTGAAGGTGATACAGGTAACTATGAACCAATAAAAGAAAATTACATTTTGAAAAAGCTCTTTAACTACGATGATATTTCTTATGATGAACATGCAGAAATTCTTCATGATTTATCACAACAAGTAGTAGAGCACTTAAAAGGCTATCTACAAGATGATAAGGATGTAGAAAACGTACTTCAAAACCAAAGTGACGCAATTGCTAAAAATATTCATTCGCAAATGGATAAGCACTTTTATGAAGATGCAACTGAGTATGAAGTTGAAGTAAGAAGTGGTTTCACTACCTTAAAAGGTTGTTCGTACACTGCAACCAAAGGGCAGGATATTCATAGCTTTAGAGATACAGTAAAAGAAGTTGCCAAAATTAAACAAATGCTCTTCGGTAACTTCGCTAAATGTCTTTACCCTATTGTGAAATTTGACTCTGATACGGAACGTCGATTTTCTGTCATAGTAGAACGAGATGCTGAAAAGTGGTTCAAGCCTGCTAAAGGTCAATTCAAAATGTACTATAAAATGGGGACTGAACACCCTGAATATGTACCAGATTTTGTTGCTGAAACGTCTAATGCTGTTTATATGATTGAAACCAAGAGTACTCAACATAGAAATGAAGATGGTTCATGGAATGAAGAAGTAACCGAAAAAGCTAAATCTGGCGCTAAGTGGTGTGAGAACGCATCTCAATATTTACAAAAGAATAGTGGTAAAGAGTGGAAATACTTGCTTATTCCGCATGATGAAGTGAAAGAACATAATACATTGAGCAGCTTTGCTTCTAAATTTGAAAAAACTTCTGTCGATTTTTAATTAATGTATAAATAATTAAATTAGGAACTTTACTGGTAATTATTAAGGATAATTTTAAATGAAATTTGAAGAACTGGTTGCTTGGGCTAACAAGCTCAATGTAGATGAAATATATAAGCTTTCAAGTAATCCAGATCTTCAAGGTAAAGAAAAAAATTCTTATTTGAAACAGCCCGGAAGCTGAAAGGCCAACATAATTTATCTCTGCGTCAGCTTGAATGGCTACATTCAATTTATCAAACAATTACCCAGCCAGATCAATTTACTAAACATAGTTCAGATAAGAGCCTTATAGTTCAAACTCGTTTAGCTGGATATCTTCATATTGCCCATTGTCTAAAATTTGATAAAGGCTACCTGTTTGAGTTTTTACTAATTTAGTGTCTAAGTTGATTGCTGTTATAGCAGATGTGCAAACGTAATCCCCCTTTAAATATCGACAACTGCTGTCATCAATTACTGTTCCGTATAGGACCTTACCAATCAGCAGATTTTCATCATAAACGGAAACAACGAACCAGTCGGAAATCACAGTATTCATATCTAACACCGCCAAAGAAACTTACTTAAATTTTAGAGGATAAAGTGCTCACAACGCCAATAACTTTTCGTCTGGTTTAGAGGAGATTTAAGTACCAACTAGTCTTTTTGAATGTTACTTGGTAGAATCAATGTGGGTTGGCTAACATTCTGATAAGTATATATTTTAATGTTTATTTATTCGTTTTCAACTTAATTGATATTACGATTGATTTTCTTGTTGCCAAAACGCCTGCATATTATTAATTAGCCATGATTTAAAGTTCGTTTCGACTTCACTGAGTTCATTCAAAAACCAGGAAGCATTTTTATATTAACTTTAAAGGAAATTAAATTATGGCGAATAACAACAACTCTAGACCAGCATCAAATCAGCCTGCTAATGGCGGAAATTGGCCTTCCACAACGGGTGGGAAATCAGGTGGCAATCGAGGAAATGCCGCCCCTAAAGGCGGTAAAAAATAAAATGGAGTTTGGCCCCTTACATTGGGGCCTTTTATAATTATGGAAAATATAGAAATCTCATTCCCCACTATTGGTGAAGTAGTTAGGGAAATCTTTAATTGTTCTGGGCTACTGCCACAAAAAGAAGATCCAAATAACTCAATATTATCAGCTAGTGACAAGAAAACGCTTCAAATGCAATTGAAACGACTTGCTGATGAAAGCTCAAAAATTGACGGCAAACTTGATGAGTTATTAATTACACTTAAAAAACTTCTCATCAAAGCGATCCCTAATGAGCGAGTCGCTTGTATGATTATGGAATTCGTCGAAGAGCTTTTAGTGACCTATAAAGCTGTGTTAAAAGACGATGGAACATACTTAAGCAAAAAGAAAACGACACAATGGTTTATCAAGGTTTACTTGCTAGATAGATTGGTTATTTCTTTTTATAAGAACTACCTACGATTTAATGTTGTTGATGAGAAGCTCAATGTTCCTGAGCTAATTTCTTGGGTGCTGCCGGAAACTAATAATAAAAAAACTACTTGGCCTTTGGCTCATGCATGGAATTTCATTTATCGTTCCCTTTCGATTAGTCAATCAGGATTTCACAATTCAGATAAAGATGCAGGCGACTATAAAGCGATTCAAAATCTAGAAAAGGCACAACGCTGGGTGGCTGGGAAGCAATTGCCAAGTATCAGCTCTTTGTATGCAAACCTTGATTATTCATTGAAATTATTAAAAAGCTCAACAGATGAAAAGACTCATCGACTAGTGAGTGATAAGCAGGCGAGTGAGTTCAAATTAATGCTGTTTATTGCAAGAGCCGCCACTTTCTTTTTTAAAGAGCTTCAAAAATCTTTTGGGGACTATTTCCTTTTAAATGTGTGTGCGCACATTAAAGGGCAGTCAGGAAGGTTAAAACGAGTTAACAAAAGGCTTGGAGCCGAATTAGATTCAATTAAATCGGATTATAGAAATCTAACTGTGGCTGAAAAGGATGAGATAAATTATCAGTATGTTGGGCAGTTTTGGCAACGGTATGCTGCTCAGCAGCAAGCCGGAGCTAGTGTATTACAGGACTACATTGAAGCTGATGCTTTTAAAAGTATTTCTGAGAGAGAAGCTGCAATGGTGCATATATCATGTGTAGGGTCTTTGCAGGCATATTCACTACTTGAAACTGGAAAATTTAATATTCGAGAACAAATGCCCACGTCGTTTCCAGAACTCTTTGGAAAAGGACTAAAGTTGAAAAATAGTATTAGTTCCCTTACCCAAGCTGAAAATTTTGAAAGTGAATTAAGGGTGAAAGGGCTTGAAGATACTTTAGGTTGGTTATGCGATTGGGCTTATGCAAATTTTTATTACCGTAGAGAAGATAATGTAAATGCTAATGTTTTTTATAAAAAAGCTTTTACTAAAGCAAAGTACTCTGCTGGTGGGCATCAGTATAAATTGGTAAATCAATACATTGAATCTTGTGCTAAAAGTAATAAATACAGGGATATGAAAAAAGCAGTTGCATGGGCTAATTATTTGGGAATAAAAGTTCGGTGGTTAAGAGGCTGGGATGATCCTGAATCAGAAGAAAGTTTAAAAGGGTTATTTATGTTTATGGGGCAAAATAACTTAAGGTATGCTCAATTATAAGTTGGTTGCTTTAGTTTTTTGTATTTGTTAGATTTGTTTTAAGCTTTATCACAGGCACTATCGTCTGATAATAGTATTAATGCATGATACCCGTTATGGGAAATTGCAAGGCTGGCAGCCTTTCTATTAGATACAAACCGTTCAGGTTGTATGGTGATATTAAATTGGCGGTGATCTTTTATAGATACCGGGTTCGCAGCATATAGAGGTCCCTACTGGCCTGCGGCATTAATTTATATCGGATATAACTATGCCTGTTAAAAATGCAAACCGCACAGCACCAGCAAATCAATATTATAAAAATACCTCTTTTGAAACTTTAGCAGCCAGTTGGTTTACCTACGATGGTTGGGAAGTTTTTGTTCCCGTTATTGACCATGATATGAAAACAGATCTATTGGTGAGTGATGGCGTTAACTTCTACCGGATTCAAATTAAAACGGTTGAGTCAGCAGATGAGTCTCACTTAGTTGAAAATAAATGGGGTGATGCGAAGATTGATTACGTCATTTATTTTTCGAAAAGTGCTAATTGGGGCTATATATCTAAACCCTTCAAGAAGCGCAGAAAGCGCTTAAATTCCCCAGACAATATAAAATTTCATCAACATCATAAGCCGTTTATTAAAGCGTTTAATTTGATTTGATGATCGTAGATTATATAACTTAGTCACTATTAAGATAGTTTAAGTGTTAAATGATATTGTTCAGGGTGACTTTTTAACAAGTTATCATCCTCACAAATATGAAAACGTTGTTTGTAGTACATTTTTAATGGCTTTCTGACATTAAGTACTAACTCATTGCCTTTCATGTTGTAGTCAGTGGAGATGATTTCTTGTTGAGCTTTAGATAAATAGGGATTGGGAGTGATAGTGATATCTATATAGGTATTCCAGCTTTCATCCCCATCTCTTGTGTGAGTTGAAATATCCATTAAATCAGGCTCATTTCTAAATCGACTAAGCACCAGATCAATATAGGTCTTAACTTCTTCACAGTAAGCCCGGACATGCCATCTAACTCCATCATAAATGATAGTATGTGGCGTTATGATTCGACCTTTTACGTATGGCGATGATAGTGAAACATACTCAACATCCACACGACGACATTCGCGGGCCGCTATGATCAGTTTTCTAACTATATTAGGTGATACAGCTCTGTCAGGAACATTTAATATTTCACACTCGGCATTGCCCCAGTTAAAAAACTCAAAACAATTATCCATGGTTTGCTGTTGGTGTAAGAAAGACAGGTATTCACCTGGAGCACCTTTGATAAATTTTGGTAAGAAATCAGGCGTAGGTTTATAGCCCTTTATTTTTTGATCTAGAATGATTTGCTCATGCTCAAAAAGCGATTTGTACTTTGATATGTCACGAGATGCTTGTTGTCTGCCAATTTTGAATGCATCGCAGAGGTGATTGGTGGTTAACCTACCTTCCCATAGAGCGACTATCTCTATAAGTCTGAATCTTAAAATTTGATCCCATTTTAATTCATCAAAGTTCATTCGCACCTGCTCGAAAATGGTACACATATATGTGTACAGTATTTACATGTAGCAATAATATACATTAAATTGTAAGTATAGAAAACGACCTGTTATTGAATGAAGTTTATTCTGAGTCAAGGTGCAGATTTTTAAAGCATTTATTATTTTATGCTTCAACTTATAGGGATAGAATTGAAATGAATAGTGAGCTGTATAAAGCATATATAGATTTAGCGGGTCCAGAAGCTGTACAAAAGGATGAAGGATTCATAGCATTAGTTGATGCTCAAACAGGGCTTGGAAAGACATATCAGGCAACTGAACTGCAAATTGAGCACCTAATAAGTGATTCAAAGAAAAAACTAATTTACGCAACCAACCTTAGAGTAAATGTCAAAGAAGCATATGAAGATTTAATTAATCGAATTAATTCCAGTTCAAAAATATCTTCAAAACAGAAAAAGCTCGTATTAAAAAACATCATCCATATACCTTCTCAAGAAACGTCAATAAAGTTGTTAAGTGAAGAAGATTGGTTGTTGTTACTGGAGGAGATTGAAGGCACTAGCTTTAGAAAGGTTAATACGCTCAAAGATAGTATCAAAATACTTAATCAAGCTGCACAAACATCAACTAACTCGCAACTAAATGATGATTTAAGTGATAAATATCGTAAGTTATTTCGGTTAGTTCAAACAATATTTAAAGATAAAATAAATAAGAAAGAGATATCTAAATCATCGGCTGTTTATTGCGTTTTAACTAAGATATTTCCTGCGTGTAGAATCGATGATAGCTCTACTCAGGTTATTTTTATGACTACCGCCAAGTTACTTTATCCTTGGCATTCTCTAGAGAAAAACTATCGGATCAGTGATGTCTTAAAAGACTCATTAATTATATTTGATGAATTTGATCGGCAGCAAGGAGAGTTTTTAAGCCATTTACTTAAAGATTCAAAAGAGTTTGATGTTATTTCTCTTGTCCGCAGACTCTATTCAAGCTTCCAAAGTTTTAAAGTTGAAGGTGATGAAGAGTTTGAAGGGGTTGATTCGAGTTTTAATAAGTTTCGGTCGCAATTAAAAGAGTTTAATGCAAACTGGAATATTAGTTATAGACCTTATATTACGGACACAACAATTCAGGCAGGTGCTGAAAACCAAAACAGAGTTTTCACGATGCTATCCGACAGAATGTCATTACATACAATTAATTTTAAACACGATGAATTAACTTCAAATATTAATGAGGTAGCTGGTTCACATGAAATTGGAACTGGAGGTGATAAAAGCGCTATAACCTTCGTAAATAATGGTAGTCAGGTTATTAGGGCTTTCTGTAATGCAATGCTTAGCGCTACAAATACTTTATCAAATAATCTAAAGAAAATTGATGGTAGTAAACCTCATTCAACAGAAGATTTAGTCGTTAAGGTTTTGAATCATTTTGGGTTAGCTGAAATGAGGTACGATATTATTTCTCTATTGAGTGCTAGGTTAAGTTTTCGATTGCAGAAAGAATATAAGTCTTATAGTTACCATGATAGCGGCTTTGAAATAGCGAGAGTTAGCAAATTTAATGATCTAGATAATACCGCTACTGCTGCAACTTTTGAACTAGCACTAACACCAACGGGGTTATTGGCAAATTGGGTTTTAGAAGGCGCACAGATTTTGGGGATTAGTGCTACGGCAACAAGCAGAACAGCAATTCATAATTTTGATTTACCTTACTTAAAGAATATTCTTGGAAGTAAGTTCAAGCATTTAGATAACCAACAGAAAAAAGGCATTCAACAGGAGTACTTGTCTAAAAGGCGTTATGAAGAAAACAATGTAAATATTTCCGTGGCAGCAGTATCTGAAAATGATCTTCGTGGTGGTGTTAAGTCGTTATATAAAGAGTTTTTAGGCGGTATGGTCGATGACTTAATGCTTGAGAGCCGAATTGCGAAACTACTTGAAGTGTCCTCTGATCCAAAATCAATTGATTTCGCAACTAAGAGAGTTAATAAATTAATAGCTTCAATTAAAAAGTTTTCTGATCACTCATCTAATAGATACCATTTTTGTATGCTTAATAAGAGCTATAAAGGAACTGAATTCTTCAGGTTCATGGAGTTCATTGGCGTTAAGTATGGCATTAAGGTTTTTGAAAATATCAATGCTGCTTCATTTCGAAATGATAAGTTTAATTCGGTGCTTGAATTGCTTGAAGAGACTGATGAAAAGGTGGTTGTCATAACAAACTATCAGGCGACAGGCGCAGGTTTATCACCATCATATAAAATCAATAATACCAAGGGATTATTTTATATTGGACCAGATGGCGAGCCTCCACTTCAAAATAAAACAGATATTGATTCTATATATTTGGAGCAGCCCAAAAGTCTCATCGGAAGCTATATCTTTGAAGATCAAGCATTAGAAGAACGAAGTATTGCGATTAAAAAGAACATTCATGATGCTTTAATGCTTCACGAGCAGGAGTTGTTGGTTGCGAATGATGTAAAGCCAATATTAAACAAGTTTATAGCATCAAATATTAAAAGTATGTCTGTGAACTCAATGATTGGTTTATATAAAGATACGGATGACTACAGGTATGCAGTTTATCGGTTTATAGAGCAAGCCCTTGGTCGTATGTGCAGAACAGAGTGGAAGCAGCCTGAGATTAGCATAATGTTTGATGCTGAATTCGACTTTATTGAAACATTAGCGTCCGATAATCGTGAGTTATCATATTTATCTTTTGAGTATTCTGCACTGATAACTATGATGAAGAAAGAGTTTAAGTTTGAGGCAAAAGAAAAACTAGCTAATGCATATTCTGCAAAAGCAAGCCGTAACCATTCTCACATTCAAAGGTTAATCACGAGTGTTTATCGCCACCAAAATAGCGATGCTATAGGTCAGTATAATCGGTTAAGAAAGTTGGTGTTGAATAAACCTACTTCTTCGGAAATACCAACAGGCGAAGCTAACCGTTATTATATTCGTTCTGAAATATTAGGCAGCTATGCTTATCATATTGATAATAAAGATGAGCATAGCGTTACTCAAGTCTTCATTAATTCAGATGATTACTCGCCTCAGAATATCGTATCTGGTTTGTCCGCTAGGTTGAATATCCTAATGTTAAATAAAGTAATTAAAGAGCATTTTGAAACAAACGGGTTCGCTACTTCTTTTGGACAGCACGAATATATTATTTCTCCAGCAATGTATGACATATACATGGGAGCACTTGGTGAGGAAGCCGTATTTTCTATATTAAAAGAGTTTAATTATTATATTGAAGAAATGCCTGAAGGGACGGTTGAATGGTTTGATGGTTATTTGGCCGTTGGCAATACGGTTTTATTAATTGACGTAAAACATTGGGATATGGATAAGTCTTGTTTACAAAGAGATGACACCTTTGAAAAATGTAAAAGTAAGCTGAAAAATTTAAAAGAAAAGATGCCACCTGACTTTAAAGGTAAAAAGCTACAAGCATTATATATCAATGTATCGTATAGCGAAGGAAGCAACATTACTGGTTCTACTTTTTCTGACAAAGAAAATGTTTTAGTTGAGTCAGCAAAACTGCTTGATGCAGACGTAATCGATGTGCCGGGCGTATTGGATATTAAAACGGGTCAATCAAATATCCCACCAATGGAGCAATTGTTGAATCTTTTAGAAACAATAAAAGGAATTAGTGATGAGTAAGAGCTTAACAACCTTAATTGATGTATCAATAACACACTCAGTTCTTGACGAAAGGTTCTGTTTATATCAGGTGAGTTTTTCTTCAGATATTAAGCAATTGACCTATGGTAAGCGGCTTGCAAAAATTGATAAACATACATCTCCTTTAGGCTTGATTTCCCATGGTGGTAGGCACTGGATACTTCTGAGTAAAGATTCCCAGGCACCTGCAAAACTACCAGATATAGGTTTTGTAAAATCTAGCTTCTTAGATTGTGATGATCTTTTAATTACTCGTTTACTGACAAGGGCTTTG
This sequence comes from Thalassotalea atypica, assembly GCF_030295975.1. Taxonomy (NCBI): domain Bacteria; kingdom Pseudomonadati; phylum Pseudomonadota; class Gammaproteobacteria; order Alteromonadales; family Colwelliaceae; genus Thalassotalea; species Thalassotalea atypica. The sequence continues at coordinate 2,880,150 of NZ_AP027364.1, read as the reverse complement.
GGGAAGCTGGCCGGAGAACAGGTGTTCTCTGGGTTAGGTGAAACATACTTTTATCTTGGAGCTGATACTTACAGAAAAGAAACAATACATAAATGTGTAAGTATTGATCTTAAAGAAAGTGTTCGGTTTAACTCTATGTTTGTTGATCTTAAAGGTACTGTTTTTTGCCCAACTGAGATTGTATTTAAATCACCTGCTTACATTGAACAAGCGACTAAGTACTCTTTTGACATGATGACGGGAATGTTGAACAGAGATAAAAAAGGCTCATTGATTATTCATAGTCCTGGCAAAGGAAAATTCACAAGCAATGCTGTTGATATTTCAGGGCAAAAACCAATTTCTTTAAGAAAGTCTAGAACAGGTGCTTTGCATCATTACATTGAGCTAATTAATAAGGTTTTTGATGGAGCGTTAGAAATCAAACTGAAACAAGTGAATGCTGATTGGCGTCAACAATATGGTAACGCTGAAATCAAAAGTGTTTACAACAAGATTTATGATGTTGTTAATGAAGCTGGCGGTATTAATATTGTTAATGCCTCACTTTCAACTGAGGGTTTTGAAGCACTTAAAAATGAGGCTTGGCCTGTAGATGTTACTTTCATATCTCCTGATGAAGTTGATGATAACACCCCGTTACTGGTTGTGTTAGATAGCAAAAATGAATATGAAAATGCTGGTTTAGAAGATAGAAAACAATCTTTTTACAACCGTAGTTCTGCTACACAAAGCGTATATACCAGCACCATAACCTCAAAGGACAGCAAGGGGTTGAAGGTGTTGATTGATACATGGGTGAAAGAAATAGCGATAAAGTTGGAATGCAAGAAACAACAGTTTTTGATTCAAGAGTTTAATGATAATTATTGGTTTGTATCGGTAGAGCAACGATATCAAAAAGACCCTCTCATCTATCATATCATGAAGTGCCAAGATGGTAAGTTTACTTATGAATCTGGAGATGAATATTACTTTGATGATTTAGGGATTGAACTTCCTGAAAAGCAACGATTCTTTGAAAATATCAGTTATGTTATCGACATGAGTAAAGCTGATGTTCAGGTTTGCTCAATTATTCACGAGGGTATTGCCGCAGTACCAGATGGCAAAGTGTTGTTTGATATATTAAGTCGACTCGATAAAAGCAGTATTGAAGGAATGACAAGGAAGCATATTGATAGCTTTTTAACTAACAACCATGACTCTGACGACCCGATAAAACCACGCTTAGTCTCAATGTTGGAACAATTTCCAAATAAAAAGGAATTTTATAAAGAGGACTTTAAAAAAGCAGAGATAAAATACCGCTCAAATGCAGAGAAACAGTTATTTGATGAATATTTTGAAGAAACAGGTGTTCTTCTAAATTATTCATTGAAAGGTGGGCATAATGAGTATTTGGAGTCTCAAACTGGGCATTTTTATGACGCAGAGCATTCGGCATATTTTGTTGGTATGCCAAAAGGTGGTTTCAAGTTTAGTCGAGGCCAATTCAACCATATTAGATTTCTAGATGGGCCTGATTACTTGAAGCAAAAATGCGTTGAGCTGACAGCTACTTATTATGTGAGGAACAAGTCAGCAACGGTCTTGCCATTTCCTTTCAAAACACTTTCCGAGTGCGCAGAGTTAAAAAAGAATTACAAAAATTAAATATTAAGGATAAATAAATTACATGATCCCAAAAGTACTGTTTAGAGGTGCAATTCCGAATATTAAAGTGCAAAAAATTAGTAATTATGATCAAAAAGAACCACTAGGCCCCGGTATCTATGCAACAAGTAGCTTAGATACTGTTGAATACTATACCAGCAGAGGCAGATCCGTTTATAAGCTTGTAGTTGATAGTAATTATTTACACCGGGAGCATTGTATTATTGAGCTTTCTAGTAAACTGAATGAACAAGCAGAGTCGATCCAAGACAAATTAAAAGTGGTACTTAATGAACACTACGACTTTTTAGAGCTAGATGAATCGAGAAATGTTGTAGATCTTTTATTCAATAGAGAGTATGAAATTCAGAATTATAACTTTGAGTGCAAAATAGCTCATAAGGAGCGTTTTAAAGGTTCTCTATTAAGTATTCCTCATTTTTTTGCGAAAGCTTTTTTTGAATTTTTGAAGCCAAAAGTCTGCAAAGCCCCGTTACCCAAAGTCGCTCCCAGGGATGAAGATATAGTAAACAGTTTAATCTCTATCGGTATATGGATGGGAATCGGTTCAATTGAAAATGATCCATATACTGATAATGGAAAAATGGATGCTGGGATTCAATACTTGTTTTATGATGAGAAAGCAATCACAAATAATTTAGAATTAACAAAAGGCAATTAGCAGTTAGTTGTTTTAGAACATACTAGCTTTATTGGCTTTTATTGAGGTAAATGTAGGCTGTTTTTCAATCGAACAATTTCTCCTAAGAAAATAGCGTTAAGTAATTACGGAAACAAGAAATAAATGAGTAATATATTATCTACAGAAGCAGTAGTCGAAATTCGTAGGAAAGGAATCACTGAAGGACAGTGGGGAGCATTAAAAGCTAGGCAAAAGTTCAACTGGAGAGTTGCTCTCCTTGGTGTATTAGCTTTTTCTTATTTTGTTTTATATATCGCTGCCGCAGAGGTTATTGCTTTATCAGATTTACCTAAGTGGTTTTTTCATATAATTGGAGTTTATAGTTCTTGCTGTTTTCTTATACTTACGGCAGGAGAGAGGGAATATAGTTCACTCTCTATTATACAGCAAAATATGATTGATATAGTTTGGAAAATTGGCGCTTCTATACTGTTCTTATTTGTCGGTATTCTATTTGTGGCGTTCATATCCTCGGTGATGTGGAAGGGGCCACTACAGTTATATCTCTCAAACGTGTCAGGGCAAGTAGGACCTGATTGGTTGCTTTCTGCGGCAATAAACGTGGCATTTTTTATAGTTGTTTACCAAAAGTTTATCTCATCAGGGATGCTATATGATTTTTTTAAGATTCCTCAGTTAATCGGGGATAGTTGGAAAATGTCAGAAGCACAAGGTTCTCTGGTTCCACTTGCAAAAATGGAGTCTGTTTTAGCTATAGCTTTTTCGATTGGCCATATAGCTATAAGCAGTTTACTGTCAGCTTTGCTATTCTTATGGGTTTAATATTGTATAAGTTAAACTCATCGCTTCAATGATCTTTCTATTAATTTAAAGCCTTTAAATATAAGGACTTCAGAGCTGTTTCCAACTAGAATAGTTTTTAGCTTATTTAAAACCATTGAAAATGCTCGATAGTTTCCAACTTCATTAGTTTTTATGCTCCTCCTAAGTCATTGAAAAATATAGGGTGGCGGTTTCCATCTAGATCTGTCGTGATCAATATTGTTAATATTGATAAAAAGCGAGCCTAAGGCTCGCTTTTTTTATTCGATATTACCTGCTAATTCGATAATTTTTTTTAAGTCACTCCACATCCAATATTTGGCTTGCTCAGGTGCTCTTTTGTAGTTATTGATGTTAGTGCTTAATGAACCTATGAAATTTTGCAATTCAGCACTAGAGTTGCTTTCCATTATGTTACGTAAATCACGTGGGTTTGGTAGTTCTTGCTGTGTTATATTTCTTCCCCACGGATCTTGAGTTGAAACTTCCATAGTTACGACGCACTGCATGTTTTTTTCTATATAAAGATTTATATTTAAATCTGGCCCAAATTCTATATCTTTATTGATTGGGGGAGTATACGTATGGCTTGAATCATTCCTATTTTCATAAGGTTCAAAATTTCCATCCTGTTCAATTAGACCAATTATTAAGGCTGCAATGTTGACGATTTGTTTCTTTTCAGTACCTTCTTTAATGACACAAATAGATCTTAAACAGGAGTGCATTTTACTAAATAATTGATCAACGTCCCTGATTTTTAATTTAAATGCTGAAGCTAGCTTAGCAATAATACTGTTTACTTCCTTTTCTAAATTTCCTTGGTTTATAAGTGGAAATAAACTCAATGATGAATAGTTTGTAAAGCCCTTACTCGTTGCAGAAATATAGTGTTCTAAGTCAGGCTCAGGGAGGCTCACTTTTCGGTCAAAAAAGCGTTTTAAGTATTGGTTAGAGTCAAATTCAGCGCCATATACGGATTTGATGGAATGAGACAGCTGTTCTGTATCTGTAGCGATAACAAACACAAAGTTATCAGTTGTGAAGAAGTGCTTAATAACTTCGAGCATCTCAATAGCGTGAGTAGGGCGGCAGCGATCTAATTCATCTACTAGTATTACTGCAGGTAATTTGGCTCCATAGTTTTTCTGCAATACTTCTGCTAATTGTCCTAGCGACTTACGAATTCCATGTATGGCTTCTATTTGTTCTGTATATTCTTTGGTTAGTTGTTTAGTGAAGTTTTCTGAATCACTTTCAATCATTTGCTTTATAGTTTCCATGCCAATATTAGAGTCGTTTAAAATTTTTGCAGATGTGAAACCTGCGACCCCAACTAATGCAGCCTTCAATGCCTTTCCGCACAGTTGCTTTACTCGTTTAGTTGTTTCTTCGCTTCCTATACCGCTGTTGAACTTTTCGAACTGACTTAATAGTTCACTTGTGATTACAGTTAGTGGCTCTTTTGAAAAGTCGCTTTCCCACGAGTTTATATAAACAACAGGGTGCTCCTTTACTAAGAGATATGAATAAAAGCGTTTTAAAAATTCAGTTTTTCCAGTTCCCCATGAGCCATTCAAATTTAAAACAAAGCCGTCTTGCTCACCTGTAATATAGTCGGCGAGAAATTCTCCATAGTTCTTTCGTTTTAATTTACAGTTGTTGAAATTGTGAGAATTTCGCCACTGTTCGTATTTAGCATTGTTTTGTATCAAATCAGCCATATTGAATTTATTATTTAATGTGTAATTACAAAATAATACAGCAATTTCAAGTTGATATTTCTTAAGTAAGTCAATTTGCTTTGATTTAGAAATCTAAATAGTCAGATTTATTGTTTGTTCGTTGTAATTTGTTGTCGCGGTGGCGACGACTCGGTAACCGCTCCTGCGTTGCCCTACCTCCTGCACCCATGCAATCGACCCAAAGGGACGCTTGCGCCGCTGTCCCCTTGGAACCTCGGCAACTGCTCCTGCGTTGCTCTACCACCTACATCCATGTAGGCGCCATGGCGCTGCTCACAAACTTAACCTGAAGTATAAAAGTTCTATCGATTTAACGCTTAGATGACACTGCGCTCTTTGCCTTCCATGGCACCGCACGTTACCGCTCATCCTGAACATAATCCTTGTGTCACTGCGCTTTGCCATCTTCCATGATGGCAATAGCTACGAACTTTTCAATTTTCAGACGTTTGCTAAAGCAGATTTAGGCTTCGTTTAACCTCAGTGATTAATCTCGTTATGCTTTGGTTTGTATAAATATTCCTCTTTGTTTCTATCTATTTGGGTTATTTATTAACTATAGAAACGAGCCTATCAAGTTTAACCATTCCCATTTGAAGCATTGAAAAGTGAATTTAGATAATGAATTTGCTGCTCGAAGCACGGATGCTGAGAGCTAACGAGATACAGGAAGTATCTTCGTTAGGCATAGCAAAATCATCTAAATACACTTTTCAGTAAATGCTGATTGGGCACCGAGGGGGATGCAAGGGGGAAACCGGTGTATTTTCCCCCTTGTGTGAAGTCGCCACCGCGACAACTAACTTTTCAGCTAATGCTGTTTGGGCGGTGAGGGGGTTCCAAAGGGGAGAAAACCGTGTTTTCCCCTTTGGGTGACGTCGGCACCCCGACAACGTATTTCTATTTTTTCTATGAGTTTGTTCGCAAACTATCGAAACGAGTCTACCAAACTTAAATACTCACGCCTGTCAATGAACAAAAAAATGAGTTTTTTTAGCCATTCTTTCCTATCCTTAGAGTGCGATAATTTCAACGTCAGCCTGACATCAAGGGAACTATTGCGCAGTTTGGAAAAGTACTAAGTGAGTTAAGTGCTTATAAAGCCAAGCAATAAAAATCAAAAAGGATTTCGGTATGTATGAACAAATAGCTAAGCCAAAAGAGAGCAAAAATAAGACTGTCTCGAATGCTGTAGGTCAGAAAAAAAGTTGTGTGAAGCAAAGTTCAGGGTTTGTAGATAATCGTTTTGAGGTTGTTGCGTTGCAAAAGCTGGCTAATGCTAATTCAATTTCAAATATTACAGTAGCTAAACGAGAAAAGCCCAAAGAGAATAAAAACAGTGCCTCAATAGATGCAAATGTACAGAAGAAGGCTATTATCCCAGCGAAGGGGAAGAGTAGTAACATAATACAAAAATATAGTTATAACGCCGATGGTGCAGAAATAACTGCACATTTTCCAAAAAATGACACCAGAAAGTGGATCGAAAGTGTTGACGCTGAAGTTTCTTGGAATAAGGGCGAGATTATGGACCCAAATTCACAAGGGTCGAGCACCGTAAATAACCATGGTTGGAAAGGGGTGCTTAAAAACCAAAGTAACGGTAACAACGCTACAGGTTTACACATGGTAAATGCAAAATGGGGGGGATCCGCAAATGCGCTGGATGGAAATCTGGTCCCAGGGACTCCCAGCTTAAACGGCCATCATAAATCAATTGAAAATGTAGTGCATAACCTGTTCGATAACAACGGTGGAAAAGCTCCTGCAAATATATCTTACAGGGCAGATGTTTGGACCCCTTATAAACAAACAATAGATCTTAAAAAAGCTAACTCAGGAGACGAATTTGTTTATCGTGATCCAACAATAAAATGTACTGTAAAATCAGGCTCCAACAAAATAGTGGATAATCAGAAAGTGGATTTAGGAGGGGGAACCAAAATAGTAGTACCTTAAATCTCAATACATGCTGAAGTCAGCGCTCATTTTAGCTCGTTACAAAACTGAAAGGCATTGAAAGGAATTCAACGAGATCAGCGTCACTGGGTATTCGTTGCAATTTTTTGCTGAGAATACAAATAGGGTGAAGTTGATTTCCCCTTTGGGTGAAGAAAGCACTCCTACAGGTGCAAAGGTAACGCTAAAAAGTGATTTAAAATTTTCGCGTCAAGCGTAAATAAAAATCTGCCTGATTTTCTTGGATCGGGTTCGATTCAATCGCTTGAGTATCATCAAGCTCTTCTTGCCAGCGGACTCTCGCTTCAAATAAGTTTTTTGATTCGAGTAGCCACTGGTAACGGATCTCAACTAATTTTGTATTGGGTTTATATTGTGGCGACAGTTGCCAGCCTGCACCGGTATGCGCATAGTTAATACCTATGTTTTGCCCAGGCAAAAAGTCCATAATATTAAATACCGCGTTCCATGCTAAGCCGCTGACGTCTTGGTTATCAGCGATATCAACAATATTATGTTCAGGTTGTGTTGGTGAGTAACCCAGTTCAAAGCCGCCACGTAGCGTATATCGATTATGTTGTTGTGGCCATAGCCATGCGACTTTGCCGACCACGCCAACATAATCTTCATGATTGTTTGTCACTTCTTGTGCTGCTCCTTGTGATGTGAGCAAAGCGGAAGGTAAATATGAAATACCAAAACTGCGTTGAGTGACGTTTGAAATCTTTTGGTTGTTTTCAAATGAAGCAAAGTAAGATTGCCGTGCATCACTTTTCGAAAAGTCTATGGCGTCGTGGTAGACATTACCTGAGCCCTTTCTGCCATTGTATTGCATGATGAAATTTGATGTCCAGCCGTTATCAAGCTGATAAGTAGCATGGATTCCATCAGTCCAATTGATACGTGCATTATTACTGTTTATCCGGTCGAGTGACTTGTTAAAAACCCCTGTTTTTAGCACTGAACGGGTTTGCATTCGTCCGATAGCGATTTTAAAGCGGTGTGGTTCTTCACTCAACCAATGCAAGTAAAGCTCATCAATCGTTATTTGTCCTAGCTTTAAGCCTGTACTGCCGGGTATGTCGGTTTGCAGGATAAAATCCGCATCGCACTCATTTGTCGCACATGTGCCCGCGATACCTATACCGGCTCTTAAATTGTTTGAAATGGTGGCGATGGCATCTCCACGCATACGTATCAGGAAATCATTCTCCTGGATTACATCGCCATTAGTTAGCTCTCTGTCATAACCAGTATAGACGGCTCTTACATCGGCAGATAAATCCCAGATTTGATCACGCTTTCTAACCGTAGCTGGAAAAAGTTCAATGGAACTGCTTGAATCATCGTTTTCTATTTTAGCACTAGCTAGTTCAGTTTTTTCTAGGCTAGGTTCTAACGGCTGAACAATGTCAGTTGCGGAATTTTCTACTTTTGCTGTTTTTACTTTAGTAAGCTGTAATTTTGCTGGCTTAGTTAGTTTTGCAATTGTTGGCTTCTTTACTTTAGGGAATTGTTCAACTGTAGGTGACTGTTCAACTGCAGGTGATTGTTCAACTGTAGGTGATTGTACAACTGTAGGTGATTGTACAACTGTAGGTGATTTTTCAGCTGCACTGGCCGGCTGTGATTCATTGTTATTTTTAACCAATGAAAATGTGGGCTCTTTAACCGCTATTTTAGCCAAACTCGGTGCTGAAAAGAAGAAGTGATAGATGAAAACGGCGGCAACACAAAGTACGGTCAGCAAAGCTAGCAGACTATGCTTATTTAACTTTGTAAACAGTGTTGTGATGGTCATATTTTCTTTATTTCCTTATAGTTCGCAAGGTAAATGCCAAAGATAAATAGCGATAAAGGTTACATTTGTTAATCTAATCTTTACTTGAAGACTGAGTACAGATGCTTAGTCAACTAATAACGTACAGCTGGTAACTAAAGGTTGACGAAAGTTAGATTTACAGGGTTATTTTAAAGTGAAAGGAATTAAAGATGCTGAAAGGAAGTGTAAAATTATTTGGTAAAAATGTAGCAGTGTCACAGGTTGTGATTAATACAGAGCTAGTTTGCGTTATAAGAGCTATTTAAAGAAGGTTAAATGAAAAGCAAAGCTTAATGGGTTTGCTTTTTTATAAGCCAAGGTAGCGCTACTTGCTCATACTTTATTGATGAATATCTCCTAGTCAGACGGTTAGTGTCATTACTGTTTTAAAAGTAGTTAAAAACTAATAGGTCCGTCCGACATTACAGTCAATAGAAATGGAGTAAAACCAACCATGCCTATTATCATTAGTGTTGTCAGTATCATCAGAGCGCCGCTTGTTGCAAATTTAAGTGCATTGCTGTTTTCTTCTCTTGCGTAAAAGAATAGTTGTAGTATCAAGCCTGCATTGGATATATGTATTGGTGCAGTTAACATTGGCTGTTTACATCAGTGATGCTAATTCCAGCGTCAATAGGTTGGCTCAAGTCTATGCCACAGATAATTTTATTTAGCACTAAATGTCCCTCTTTAGTTTTTAGTTGGTTTTATTGAGGCTTGGCTATTGTTCTATATAGAAACATGACTTTTAAAATATAAGGGGAATAACCAAAATGTCAATTTTATCGACGATATGTTCTTCTAATTAGCCCATGATAGATTTACTACTTAAAAAAATATGGCATGGTTAACTGAGCACTTCAACATTTCAGTCATTTGCCCCCCTTAACGTGGATTGGAGGGCTATTCATAAAATGATCAAACGGGAGGGTTGTATGCATTTGGATTAAAGTGGCTATACCCCATATGAGTAATATATGGGTGGTCTTCTAGGAAAATCTCAATCGCTTTTTTCACTTTGGTTCGGATAAAGTCAATTTTTTCGTCGAAGAAATTTTCACGGTGATCTTCACAATCAAAAATACCGATCACATCGCCTTCGGGATCAAAAATTGGGCAGCATAGTTCAGATTTAACCTTAGCATCACAGCGATAATAAGGTCCGTCATGTTCATCGACATTAGGAATATAATAATGCTGTTTTTCCATGATCACGCGAGTGTTTATCGATTTATCAAGATATTCAGGTGCAATCGGAAATTCTGCTTTAGACATATCTCCGGTATAAACATACTTCACCAGTTTGTCTCCATGAGACAAGTAAATGCCAAACCACATTACATCAGTTTTTAAATGGATAAAGCGAACCAGTCGGTTAAGTCTTGTAACCAAATCAAGTAAATTGGCGCGTTGCTCCGGCGAGTCAGCATACTGGAGCAGATCATAACTATCACCGGGCTCTTTGAAGATTGGACAAGTTCCATCCTCATTGAGTTTCGGTTGGATATATGACAATAAATGCTCATGATTATCCAATGGGTTTACTGGTTCATAAAGAACCGACAAGATATCAAACAAACGCATAAATTTTTATGTCCTGAATTTCATTTTTAGGCAGTTAATTAAATACAGCTATTGCAAAGCCAAAGTTAGCTGATTTTAACTCAACCCTAAACCATAGTGTTAGATCATTTGATTCTAATTCAATGGAACTTGTTATGAAATAAATACCTAAATGTCTAAACGCATTTCTAGGTATGAATTGAGCGCTACGGTGATGCATTTCTATGGTGATATGGCGACAAGCTACAATGAGGAAAAAAGTGATACTTTTGCCTCTTCTTCGTAATATGATGACTACATAAAGAGCCTTACTTTATTTAATTCAAGGGTTTATTCAGTAGACAGCGTCGCAATATCATTTTAGATTAGCGTCCATTATAGAAATAAAAGAACCATAAATTAAGGACGATCAATGCGAATCAAACCGCTTTCAATTGCCATTACTGCCAGCCTATTCATACTGACAGGTTGTGGATACTCAAATGAAAACACCACCAGTAATGAAGCGGCTCAGCCAAATGCTGACCTACATTATCAGCAATCCTCTCGACTATCATTTGAACAGTTTGAATTAAGCAATGGCTTAGAAGTTATTTTTCATGTGGATAAATCAGATCCTGTTGTTGCAGTGACTTTGGCGGCGCATGTTGGCTCGGCACGTGAGAAACTTGGAAGAACAGGCTTTGCCCATCTGTTTGAGCATTTGCTTTTTTTGGAGTCTGAAAATCTAGGAAAAGGTGGTTTGGACAAAATGAGCGCTAGAATAGGGGGCTCTGGTGCTAACGGCTCTACCAGTCGAGATATCACCAATTATATGCAAACGGTACCTAGCGACGCGCTTGAGAAGATGATTTGGGCCGAAGCTGATAAATTAGGATTTTTTATTAATACCGTGACAGATCCTGTTTTAGCCAAAGAAAAAGAAGTAGTTAAAAATGAGAAACGACAACGTGTAGATAATCAACCTTATGGGCATGTATTCGATGTTATCTCATCTAACCTTTACCCTAAAGGACATCCTTATAGTTGGAGCCCGATAGGTTCGTTGGAAGATTTGCAAGCATCAACACTTGATGACGTGAAAGAGTTTTTTAAACGTTGGTATGTGCCCAATAATGTCACCTTGGTGATCTCTGGCGATTTTGATAAAGCACAAGCAAAGGCGTGGGTTGAGAAGTATTTCAATGAAATTCCACGTGGACTTGAAGTGAAACCAATGGCTGCACAACCTACGCACCTATCGGCGACTAAACAATTTTATTATGAAGATAATTTCGCTCAGGTTCCTCAATTAACTCAAGTATGGCCAACGGTTGAAAAATTCCACCCTGATAGCTACGCAATTGACGTTCTTATTAAGTTGTTGGTTGATGGAAAAGATACGCCATTGACTCACGAGCTGGTTGAGAAACGAAAACTAACATCCAATGTTACCTTGTTTGATTATCGTTCGGAGTTAGCAGGTGAACTCTTTATGATGGTGCGCGCTTTTGACAAGGTTGATTTAGATTCAGTGCAGCAGGGCATAAAAAAGGCTTTTAAACGTTTTGAAACTGAGAAATTTAGCAATGAAGATTTAAACCGTATTAAAGCAGGTTTAGAAACTCAATTCTACCGCAGCTTGTCAAGCGTAGTGGGTAAGGGAACACAATTGGCCGATTATAATTTAATGGCAAATGATCCTGACTTAATTAACAAAGAAATTGATTTAATGCGCAACGTGAGCACAGATGATGTATGGCGTGTGTACAACCAGTACGTCAAAGATAAGCATTTTGTATCGACTAGCTTTGTGCCTAAAGGGCAACAAGCACTTGCCGTTGAGACAGCGGTATTAGTAAAGATAAAAGAAGAGAAAGTTGAACTAGGCTCTGAAGCCGATTTTGATGCATCAACGCAAGCTGAATATAAGAAAACGCCATCAAGCTTTGATCGCTCCATAGAGCCAGCTTATGGCAAGGCGCTGGTCATTTCTGTACCGAATGTTCAACGCACTGAACTAAGCAATGGTATCGATGTATTATCGATATATAGTGATGAAGTACCATTGGTGGAAATTGAATTAACTTTAGCTGGCGGTATGCTATTTGACGTTCAAGGCAAATCAGGTACCGCTAACTTGCTTGCTAATGTGTTAAATCGCGGCACTAAAAGCAAAACGGCTAGCGAATTGGAAAAAGCGATAAAACAATTAGGCTCGAAGGTGAATGTATTTGCCAGCAAAGAAAAGCTGACAATAAGTGCAAGCACGTTGTCACGTAATTTCGCTGCCACTATGTCAATTGTCTCAGAAATGTTGATGGAGCCTAGATGGGATCCACAAGAGTTTGAACTCGCTAAAACTGCGGTATTAGGGCAAATAAAACAGCGTATGAGTGATCCGAAAGCCATTGCAACGATGCAAATGGGTAAAATCACTTACCCTAAAGGTCATCCAATGGCGAATACATTGCTTGGTGATGAGCAAAGCCTGACGTCGCTCAGCTTGGCTGACTTAAAGTCGTATTATCAACATAATCTGGTGCCACAATTTGCTGATGTACAGGTTGCTGGTGCAATAAAACACAAAGATGTTGTTGATGCGTTATCGACCATGGAACAGAACTGGACTAAAACGGATAGACAACTACCTCAAATAGATGTTCCCGACTTGGCGGACAGCCCTACAGTCTATTTCTATGATGTTCCAGGTGCCAAACAGTCGACGTTGCATATTGCACACCCCGCGGTAAAAGGGAATCACCCTGATTTTTATCGTGCTCATGTGATGAATTATATCCTCGGAGGAGGAAGTTTTGCGTCACGATTAACACAAGAGTTACGGGAAGGTAAAGGGTATACCTATGGTATTAGGTCTCGTTTTGAATCGTCTAATTATTCATCGATGTTTACCATAAATACGGGGGTTCGCAGCAATGTCACCCTAGAAGCCTTAGAGCTTATCAAAGAAATTGTTGAGCAATACAGTGACACTTTCACTTTGGAAGACTTGGCTACAACCCAAAGCTATTTCTTGAAAAGCAATGCGAGAGGTTTTGAAACACTTAATGCAAAACTTAATATACTGGAAAATATCGCGACGTTGGATCTGCCTGTTGACTATATGCAGCGCTATGCCAAGCAAATTGAAGCGTTGACCATAGATGAAGTTAAGACACTTGCTCAGCAGCATATCAAGCCGAGTAGCTTAGTTTATCTAGTCGTAGGGGATGCAAAAACTCAATATGAACGTCTTGCCAAATCAGATATTGGCAAGGTTGTGCGTTTGAATTAGGTGATGAATCTTGGGAGCGCTTGTATCGCTTGACAACAAGCGTTCTCATGTTTCAAATTTTAGCTGCCAACGAGAGTGCAAAGGCAACAGTTCACTCTCTGCCGGTTAAAGCATCGCAAAAATACCTATTGCATTTTTTACATAGATGAAAGTCATATCATGGCGTCATAAGTATTATTCATCACTTCAATGGTAATATTTTCATTGTAGTTGCCGACAATTCGGTTGAATTTAAGTTGTTGTTTTCGAACAAAGTCAATAAAGGTTTTTGTGTAGCTTGGTATCACCTTGGCAATGGTATTATCGAATGGAATGTGTAGAAAGTGTGATTGAAAAATACCCCCGCCGTTTTTGAAATAAACAAAGTCTTGTCTTTTGGAGTGCATATTTTCTAATATATAAAAATGCGAGTCTTCAATGGCTTGTTCATGTTTAATGACGCGGAATTTAAACTGGCTAATGCCATTTTTACATGTCGGGTACGCTTTAATCGCATCGATCGTATACGCGTCGGCAGTTGTTTCGATACCTTGTTCAGCAATTTCCGTTGTAATCATCAAGCGTACTGTCGATACCACTCCTGTTCACTTATCAAATCTTTACTCGACTCCAGTTGATCAATAAAGGTCAACCCGTTTAAATGATCTAATTCATGTTGAAAAATACGAGCGATAAATCCAGTAAATTCTGCACGATGCTCATTAGCTTGTTGGTCAAAATAACGCACGGAGATCTGTTTATACCTTGGTACTAAACCACGCATACTGGGCACACTTAAACAGCCTTCCCAATCTTTTTCTTTATCAACAGAGCAATGTATTATCTCGGGATTAATAATCGCAGTCGGTGTCATTAATGGTGCATCAGGATAACGCGCATTAGGTTTAGAGCACATAATAAAGATACGTTTACTGTGATGAATTTGTGGCGCTGCAATACCAACCCCACCGGCTTCTGATACGACTAACAGCATTTGTTCAATTAATTGCTGGCATTCAGGTGAGAGAATATTATCAACTTCTGTCGCCCTTAATCTTAAAACGGAATGTCCTAGCTGAGCGATAGCATAGTTGAGTTTGTCTTTATTATTTGTGTCAGTGGTTTTGTTCATTGCAGCTTAAGTGTATTAATCTGTTATTTTTATAGTTAATTCGATATTTTTCTTGTCGCCAGCAAACCACTTTTGTACATAAATAGAGCCTAAGACAGGTGGCATGCCATCTTCTGGGACTTCCTTATAACGAACACTGTTTTTATTGTTTTTCTCTATTTCAAATTTGATAGTTTTTTCAGTCACGTTGAGTTAACTCTTGTTAATGTTTTCATCCTATTTTACAAGTACTATATGGTAAATGCATCAGTAATGAAGTAATAGCAGTGTATGGCATTAATCGTTGATTTAAGAGATTTCCTTGATGAACAAGGACATGTGGTCGAGCTGACAGAACAAGCGGGCAGGGTGTTCACGTTTTTGACTCAAATTGTCTTAGCGGTGACAAAGCGCAAGATAAATTCTGCAGATAATCATATCAATGGCCAAATGACTCACCTCGATAATCAAAAATGTATTAAAGTTGATTTGAACTGTAATACGCGTGCTTTACAGCTATCTTGTGATGGAAAAATCGCTGCAACATGTAATGAGAATGCGTTAATTGAGTGGCATTGTGATACGTGTGAAGCATCAGGTACCATTTCAAATTGGCAAACAAGTCTATGGGATAAGCAGGCTCGTACGCTTCATTAACTTGATGAGCTGAATATGCCTCGCTTGTTACGCTATAATCTCCCCATTTTTAATTACTGTTAGCATTCATGTCTAATAAATCTCCTCTCAGTCAATATCAAACGTTAGTGAGCTTAGATCAAATAACTGATGATGTAGCTCAACAACAAGCGGTTGACTTGTTGCAACAGCTTTATGTTCAACTTCACTTAACTAACTCAAATAAACACTGCTTAGCTAATAACCAAGTTAGGGGCGTTTATTTGTGGGGTAAAGTTGGGCGCGGAAAAACATTTTTAATGGATATGTTTGTTAATAGTTTATCGGGTGACTTATTTAAAGGAACTGCGAATAAAATATGTAAAAGGCAACACTTTCACCATTTTATGCGAGATGTTCATCAACAGCTTAGAGAGTTGTCAGGCAAGGTAGAGCCGTTAAAACGTATTGCTAAATCATTCAGTCAGCGTTATCGGGTGTTGTGTTTTGATGAGTTTTTTGTCTCTGACATAGGCGATGCTATGTTGCTAGGGAATTTACTGCAATACCTGTTCGAACTAAATATCATCGTGGTTAGTACCAGTAATAGTGCACCGCAAGAGTTGTACAGAAATGGTTTACAGCGTCAGCGGTTTTTACCTGCGATTGCGGCCATTGAACAGCATATGCATTCGGTACATTTAGCAGGAGAACAAGACCACAGGCATCGCACCTTAACCTATGTGCAAAATTACTTTGAATTGCCTGATTCACAAAAGCAGCAAACTGTTTTGCATCAAAAGTTACTAAATCGATTCAATTTAAAGCCATTCACTCAAAAGACAACAATTACTATTTTGGGGCGAGAAATAAACACCATAGCCAAAAGTGCAGAGCAAGATGAACAAGTAATCTGCTTTGATTTTTCAGCGATTTGTCGAGGACCTCGTAGCCATTTTGATTACATTGAAATTGCAAAGCAGTTTAATACCCTATTGCTGTTTAATGTACCGCCAATGAGTGGCCAAGCGTATGAAAGAATTAAAGCCAGAGGCACGGAAGATAATGGCTCAAACATTAATGTTTCAACAGCTGAGACAGGTGAGCGGGAAGTGGTATTAGCGCCGATGGATGATGCCGTCAGGCGATTCATTGCACTAGTTGATGAATGTTATGATTGCCACATCAATCTAGTGATGAGCGCTTTTGTACCACTGAGTGATCTTTATAACAACGGAACATTGTTGTTTGAATTCGAACGAACCAAAAGTCGGTTAACCGAAATGGCTTCACAGGAATATGTAGATAAAAGTTTATCTGGTTAGCACAGAGGTCAACCCTACTCGTTCTATACGGAACAATAATCGGGCCTTCGGACATTACTTAGTGGGACAACATAAATTACTAGCAGAGTTTGTATTTGCAGTGATCGTTTTAAGTTCTGACGTGACCGCCATTAACGCAACAACAGCAATTTTGAAGCTACCTGCGAAAACGATGGTTAGAATGTGAGCTGCAACTTGGATTGGAATACTGAAAAGCTCTGCGTAGGGATAGCTGATCAGCAAACAGGCCGCTGTCGCAAGAAATGAAAATACGAGTAAGTAGTAGCTTACCTGCTTAACTTTATTAGCCATTCGGTAACGTTGACACATTAGATATTCCCCAAAATTGTAAAACAACATGTGACAATCAGGGCTTGGTTGATAACTAAAACTAGCCCTATGGTTAACTGTCATTTGATGACACACAAGACCAATGCCGCTAAGAATGCGCATAGAGACATTGGCTATAACAGATAATGTCCTTAGGCTGCTTTAATACTTTCTTTTGGGCTTGCTTCTAGGTCTTCAAGCGGGCCAAAAAATTCAAAGTGCACTTGTTCGCTCGGAAGGGCTAGCACTTTTGTTAGTTGATTCATGCTACGCATAAATGGTGTTGGACCAAGGTAGTAGAAGTCGACATCTTTTGATGACGGTAAGCGCGACGCGATGTGTTCCTGTGATAAATAACCTACGGCGTGCGGGGAATCTATGTCCAAGGGTTGGTCGTAAACATAAAATACATTAAGGTTTTCATGTTGTTTGGCAAGTGTATCGACATGTTCTTTAAACGCATGTACCTGACTATTTTGAGCAGCGTGAATAAAATGAATTTCTCGCCCACTCGCTATCGCCGTATTAAGCATACTGATTGCAGGTGTTAACCCCACGCCTGCAGTGACTAAGAACAATGGACGTTCACTGTTTTTTAATACAAAGTCGCCACAAGGTGCTGATAAATTAATATTGTCGCCTACCTCAAGCGAATTGTGTAAATAATTAGAAACCACACCGTCAGTTTCGCGTTTGACACTAATACGCAATGTAGGTTTGCCCGGGGCGTCAGACAAACTGTAGTTACGTCGGATCACTTCTCCATCAATGTTCAGTACGACCGCAACATATTGTCCAGCTTGAAAATCGATGACTTCAGCTCCTGAAATTGGTTTAAAGTAAAATGACGTTATCACTTCACTTTCGATTTCTTTGTGAACCAACTTAAACGCAAGTTCTCCGCGCCAGCCACCTGTTCGTTGTTCATTGCTTGTGTTAACTCCCTCTTCTGCTTGAATCAAAATATCAGCCAATTGCTGATAGGCTATGGTCCATGCCTCTATAATGTCTTGCGTCGCTGCCTCGCCTAACACAAAACCAATTGATTCCAACAAACATTCTCCAACAAGGGGGTAGTGCTCAGGTAAGATCCCTAAAGAGCAATGTTTTTGTGCAATTAAGCTAACGGCATCACCCATAAGCTCCAAGCGCTCGATATTACTTGCATAGGCTATGACCGCATTGGCTAACGCCTGACGTTGGCTGCCTTTTTCTTGGTTAGTTTTGTTAAAATACTCCAACACTTGTGGGTAACGATTAAACAGTAATGGATAGAAGTGCTCAGTAATTTGTCGCGCGTGAGCTGATACGGCTGGTACTGTTGCGTTGATTGTTTGAATTTGAGCAGGTGTTAACATCTAAATATAATCTCCTAGGTTTAAATTATAAGACTTTGCCTTTGTGATGCTTCACTTGAAGCGGAGCATTGCACGTGACGTCCTTTTACTTGATTCGGGCTATAAGTTGAGGCAATTAGGTAGCTGCATAGCATCAAAGTAGTTGTAATGACTTTAATTTTTACTCTCATTATATGTTTACGAAGCGACATTGTTGTATTTAAAATGCAACAATGTCGCTAAAACTAAACTCACGTTAAAGACAGCATAAGTATGTGACTGATGCGTGAGAAATATATGTTGCATTTATAATGCAACATATAGGGTAAATAACCGGTAATGTTAGTGAATAGTGTTAGGCGTATTTGACATGCATCTCTATTATCTTATTACCTGTTTGGCCTGTAACTGAGTCAGCTAATGTATAGCGTTCCATTTCATCGTAAAACGCCTTCAAGCCAAAGTCTAAATACTGCTTTACCTGACACCCCATCCTAAGTCTGCACAGCGCATTCTCACAATCGATTAATTGATTGCACTCTTCTAAAGCTTTAATGATAGTTGCTAACGTTATTGACTCTGGTGGTACTGCCAACTGCAATCCGCCATTTCGTCCACGCGTTGTCAGAATCCATTCTAGATTAGCGAGTTTGTTAACCACTTTAATTAAGTGATTTCTTGGTACTTTGAATTGCTCGGCAATCTCACTAATTTTAACTGGTTCAGATCGACTATAGGTTAGGTACATTAGCACTCTGATACCCAAATCGGTAAAATGCGTTAGCTGCATATTGCGAACTTATTCTCGTCTAATTTAGGGCTAGAATAATAAAGTTGCATTTTAAATGCAACAATTAAAGTGATGGATCTAATCAGATTGAGGCAACGGGACATTTAAGCTATGTATGTTCGGTGCTAAAAGAGTATGTAGATAGTGCCAAAGGCGCAAATAAAAAAGGCAATTGACCTCATCAGCCAATTGCCTTTGAACTTAGCCGTTTCTTGATTTAAACGGTGTGGAACTTAAATATTAAAAATTAAAGTGATTGCCCTTTAACCCAAGGGGCGTTGACCTTTTTAAGGGCTGCTTCTAATGCGGCTATGTCGTTATTTATCACGTTATTGAGTTTATTACTCATTTCATCAAGATCTGACTTTGCTATCGCTAACGCCTCTTTATGCGTAGGCGTTGGGCCATAACTAGATAAGCCTGTACCTAAGGTGGCAACAAACAAGCGTTGACCCACCGTAACGTGATCATCAAGCACGCCAACTTCACCGCGAACTTTACTACCGCTGTATCGATGATTAAGAAGTGATAACTTATCTCTAATGGCTTCTAGCTGTTGTTCTAATGCACCAACATCTGCTTGTGAGCGAAGTAGCGCTTCGCCTAAGTCTTCAACGCGTTTATTAGTCAACTTAAATTGATTATTCAATGTACTGTTTTGACCTTGTGCAGCTTCTAGCTCTCGCCAAAAAGCTGAGACTTGTTCATGTGATGCTTCGTTTAACTGGCTCTCATAAAGGCGTGTCACATTAAACGGCATAGGCTCTGCTAACACTTTGACTTTGCTATCAACTTTTGACGCCATTGTTATGGTATATTTGCCCGGCATCGCTAACATGCCTGTGGGTTCGTCTGAGAAGAAACCGCCTTTATCACCAATAGCACCACGGGAAGGTAAACGCAGGTCCCAATTAATGCGTTGTATACCTTTTTTCATTTCAGTTTCGATGCGGCGCACCACTTGGCCTTGATCGTTTTTGATCACGAACTGTAATTGTGGCTTGCTTTGTTTTTTCTCTGCTTCAAGCTTTTCCCAGCCTGGGAAAGGAATGTTCTTATTGTCTTTATCAAGCGCTTTTTCTTTTGTTGTACGCTGTGCTTTTAAAGACTCTGGTACGTTTTTAATATAATAGGTAAAGTTTGCGCCAAACGGCGGGTTATCGGCAACATAATGCGATGCCCCAGCATTGCCTTTTTTACCAAATCCAAGACGCATTTTCTCAATGTACCAAAGTGCATCACGTGCAGGGAAAATCATGGCGTCTTGTTTCAGCGTTTCTTCATCAATATCACGCAATGCTTGATAGTCGTCCAGTACATAAATGCCACGGCCAAAAGAGGCAGCGACTAGATCATTTTCACCTTTGTGGATGGCTAAATCCCTAAAAGATATCGTTGGCAATCCACCATTAAGCTCAATCCAGTTTTTACCGCCATTAACCGTGGTGAAAATACCAAACTCTGTGGCTGCAAACATTAGCTCAGGATCAACATGATCTTGCACTACGCGCCATACTAAATGCTTATCTGGTATGCCGTTATTTAGCTTTTTCCAAGACTTACCCTTGTTGGTACTTTTTAATAAATAAGGTTTATAGTCGCCAAATTTATGATTATCTAAGGCAATGTAGACGGTATCTTTGTCATGTAAATCGGCCTTGATGTCATTAACAAACGCAGTGTCTGGCACATCGGGCAATTTACCCACTTTCAATTTACGCCAATTCTGACCACCGTCTTCAGTCACCTGAATCAAGCCATCATCGGTACCTACATATAAAAGACCTTCTTTAAGCGGCGATTCTGACAGCGATGTAATGGTGCTGTATTTAGACATTGCGTATAAATCCCACGCATTGTCCCAACTTTGCGTACGCCCCATGATAGGTTGCTCAATACGCGGTAGATTATTCGTTAAATCACCTGAAATAGGTGTCCAGCTGTCGCCACGATCGTCACTTTGCCATAAGCGTTGTGAAGCAAAATATAAGCGAGTAGAGCTGTGCGGGCTAACAAGTATAGGGGCATCCCAATTGTATCGTTCTGGTTTTTCACCTTTGCCTGGTTGTGGTTGCACATAAACCATCGAGCCAGTGCTTTTATCAAAACGGACTAAGTTACCTTGCTGCCACTGTGAGTAGAATACGTTAGGGTTGCCCGGTTCAGTAGCTGGTTGGTGGCCATCACCAAACAAGGTCACAGTCCAGTCGGCATTTTCAATGCCTTGTACTTTATCCGTTCTAACGGGACCAGCTTGAGAGTTGTTGTCTTGTGTGCCGCCATAAACATTATAAAACGGTTTTGCGTCATCCAACGCAATTTTATAGTATTGAAGGATCGGTAAGTTGCTAATAAACCTCCAATTATCACCATTGTCAAAGCTCTCGTAAATGCCGCCATCAGAGCCCATTAGCATGTAGTCATCATTGTCTTTTAAAAAAGTCAGTGAATGATTGTCTGAATGTTTATGTTCTTCTTCCATTGCCTTGAAGGTTTTACCACCATCGGTAGATTTTTTCATCCGAACCCCAGCAAGGTAAATTTCATCCATATGGTGGGGGCTCACGTAAAGCTCAGTGTAGTAGTGTGGACCTGTGCCACCTGCTACAGCATCTGATTGTTTGCTCCAAGACGCTCCTTTATTTGATGAGCGATACACTGCTCCTTTTCGTCGATCTAGTACAATCGCCGCGTAAAGTACATCGGGGTTTATCGGCGAGATCGCTAAGCCAATTTTGGCTAAATTTCCTTTTGGTATGCCATTTTCTAGTTTAGTCCAAGTGTCGCCGCCATCGGTAGATTTATGAATTGCGGTATTTGGACCACCACCTAAATAGGCAGCTACGGTTCGGTGGCGCTGCCAAGTGGCAGCGTACATCACATCAGGGTTTCTAGGATCGGCAACAACGTCGGTAACACCAGTCCACTCATCATCCCCTAAGGTTTTATTCCAGGTTTTACCACCATCGGTTGATTTATATAAACCGCGCTCATCACCTTTTGACCAAAGTGGGCCTTGGGCCGCTACCCATATTGTATTTGAGTCAGTAGGGTGAACAATGATTTCAGAAATATGCTCCGACGCTTTTAGCCCCATGTTTTTCCATGATTTACCTGCGTCATGAGAAACATACACACCATCACCAAAACTGACATGACGACCGCCGACATTTTCACCTGTGCCTACCCAAATGGTTTGAGAGTTACTTGGGTCAATGGTAACTGTACCAATAGAATAGACATCTTTATCGTCAAATACGGGTTGCCATGTTGTACCTGCATTACTGGTTTTAAACATACCACCAGAGCCAACGCCAACGTACCAAGTATTTTTGTTATCAGGGTCAATTTCGATGTCCGCGATACGACCTGACATAAAGGCAGGGCCGATGCTACGAAATTCAAGTGCGTCTAGTGTTTTTGAATTGACGAGAGAGTCGTCTTTATCTTTTGCACTAGAGGACATAGCTGCTATCGATATGATGACGCAGGCTAACAATGAGAGGGGTTTATTCATTAAAGTTCCTTATATGCCTTGGACACATTCCATTATGCTCGTTGTTTGACCTTGTACTTTATGACTTAATATTGAGCATATTGTTATTTTTATTTGCCGAGAGTAATGCGACTTGCGCGTTATAAGCTGATCAAATATAGACAAAACTTAGACAACGGCTACGCTAACTTACTAATATAGCTCACAAGGCTCTAATGTTTAAATTTATTTATTAGTCGCAGCAATAGGTTATCTGTCGTAAAACAGGTGAAACTCTGAGCTAAATAATTTACGCTAATGCAAACAATTATCATTTAGAAGAAAAGGCGCTAAAGTTGAAACTTTCTACACCCATATATCTGCTCTTAATCATTGGCTTTGTGCATACGCCTACACATGCAACTGAAACAGCCAAGGTCAACGCCATGTTTGTTGAGGCGAGTAAGGCACACCAAACACTAGTGCTTAGCGGCACAGTTGAGGCAAAACAAAACGCGGAATTAGCACCGCTGCAATCTGGTGTCATTGCCCAGTTGTTTGTAGAGGTGGGTGACGTGGTTGAACATGGGCAAAAGCTGATGCAGTTAGATGACAAGCTTGCCAAACTCAATTTAGCTAAAGCAAAGGCTTCATTGGCCGGTGCTGCAGCAAAGCAACAAGAAGCGGAGCGTTTATATCAAGAAGTTATTTTACTTTCTAGCAAACAATTAGTTGCTGAAACTCTGCTGGCTCAACGTCTGTCTGACGTTGAAGTGGCCAGAGCTGAATACGTGCGCTTGACTGCAGAAATCGACCAAGAACAAGAAGTGCTCAGGCGGCATACATTATACGCGCCTTTTTCTGGTGTAATAGCGTACCGTCACATCGATATTGGGGAGTGGGTGACGCAAACCACGCAAGCATTTACCTTGGTAGAGCAGGATGAATTGCGTGTTAGACTTGCTATTCCTCAAGAGTACCTCGGGCAATTAGCTGGCGCTAATGACGTAGATGTCGTGATCTCCCCAGATTTTAATCAGGCGTTATTGGGGCACAGCAACTTTATCAGTGCTAAATTACACCGCATTGTCAATGTGGTTAATGATGTTAATCGTACGGTTAGTGCACTTGTTGGGCTGCCGCCACAGTCAGCCTTAGTTGCTGGTATGTCTGTACATGCCGAAATCACTTTGCCTGAAAGTGAACATGCGGTCATTTGGCTACCTAAATCAGCAATAAAACAACATCCCGATGGTGGCACTAGCGTATTTGCCGTGAAAAACAATACCGCTCAACGGATACTAGTAAAAGTGGTCAAGCATCAAGGTAAGCAAGTGGCGATTACTGGAGCACCGGCTGAACAACTTTATGTATTAACAGGCATTGAGCTATTAAAAAATGGTGATGCGTTAAAAGTGACTGAGCTACAAGGTGATGCGCTATGATAGCTGCGGCAGTAAATCGCGGCATATTGGTTGCGGTCGTTGTTTTAATTACCACGATTTTAGGCATAGTGGCGGCGCTTACTATTCCTGTACAAATGATCCCTGATCTTGAAGTACGAACGATCACTGTGCAAACAGGTTGGCCTGGGGCAACGCCTCAAGACGTTGAAAAAGAAATTCTGATTGAACAGGAGCGCTACTTACGTAGTTTATCGAATTTAAAACGCATGGTTTCATACGCCAATATGGGCTCGGCTAGAATTGAATTAGAATTTCCTTTTGGCACCAACAGCAATGATGCATTATTACGGGTTAATAATGCCCTTAGTCAGGTACCGAGTTACCCTGAAAATGTTGACCAACCTCGATTATATTCCAGTTCTTTTTCGGGCAATGCGTTTATGTATTTTGTACTTAAGCCGCAACCAGGTAATCCGCTTGATTTAGACGTTGATTTACTAAGAGATTACGCTAATGACTTTATTCGCCCACGCATGGAAAGTGTCGCAGGTGTCTCAGAAGTGGGTGTGGGTGGCGGAGCACAACGGCAAATACAAATAAAGGTTGATGCTGCGCGGTTAGCTCAACGAGGCATAAGCTTACCTGAGCTGAGAACTGCCATTCGTCAGCGTAACAAGAATACTTCAGCCGGTGATATCGAGAGTGGAAAAAGTCGTTATCTGTTGCGCGTCATGGGGCGTTTTGAACAGCTTGATGAATTGGAAAACTTAATCATTAGCCGTCAAGACAATGCCAACATTTTATTAAAAGATGTTGCTAGCGTTACTTTAGATCATTTTGAAACCCGCGGCTTATCTTTTAATTCGGGCGAGCGCACCATTAGCTTGTCAGTGCGCCGAGAAAGCGGCTCAAATGTGTTAGCGATTAAAAAAGCTATGCTGCCAGTGGTTGAAGATATTAATCGACAGTTACTGCAACAAAATGGCTTAGAGTTAAAATTGACTAGTGATGACGTCAAATATGTTGCCAGTTCATTAGCTAATGTTTGGACTAACCTAGGGTTAGGTGCACTGTTGGCTACGTTGGTGATGTATTTTTTCTTGCGCTCAGGCAAGGCGACATTAATTGGCGTGTTGGGCATCCCCTTATGTACTATCGCGTCGTTCATTGCCTTGAAGATGTTTGGCCGTACCATCAATGTAATTTCGCTCGCTGGCGTTGCGTTTGCCATCGGTATGACGGTGGACAATACCATTGTAGTTTTAGAATCGATAGTACAAGCCAAGCGTAAAGGTGTGAGCAAGAAACAAGCGGCCATTAATGGTGTGATGGAAGTGTGGCCAGCGGTGTTGGCGTCTACTGCAACAACTGTGCTTGTTTTCGCGCCTATTTTGTTTGTTGAACAAGAAGCGGGACAATTGTATTCCGATATTGCCATTGCTATTTCAGGGGCGATTATTGCGTCGATGCTCGTTGCGATTTTTGTTGTGCCTGTGGCGCTCGCCCATTTAGGTAAAAAAGAAGGGGTACAACAAGACAAGCAATTTGTATTGTCAGAAAAATGGCTACAATTGGCCAAGTTTTTTACTCGCTCCGTTAAGCAGGCGCGCGTAGCTTCGCTGAGTTTTATTGTATTTATTTTAGGTGCTGCGTATGTATTTATGCCGGCGGCAGAATACCTACCGGAAGGTGAAGAACCCAAAGCGTTTTCGATGATGATTGCACCACCGAGCTATAACCTATCAGAAATGAAAAGAATAGGGGTTGAATTACGGACCTATTTTGATGATTTTGTCCAAGCAGACAGCGCTGATTATAACGCCGGCAACACTAATATGCCCCCGTTAGAATACTACTCTATGTCTGTATCGGTTGGTCGCATCTGGTTTTTAAGTGCGCCAGTTGACCCCGATAACATTAATGACATGATGAACGCTATCACAGAAAAATTTAGAAGTTATGATGGCATGCGGGCGTTTTCTTCGCGTGGTTCCATTATTTCGAGTAATGACGGCGGAACACGTGCGGTAGCAGTAGATATTGCAGGCAACAATATTGTTGAGCTTTATCAAGCGGCAGAAGCGGTTTATCAACAAGCTGAAAAAGTATTTGATAACCCGCAGATTAACTCGGAGCCAGGCTCACTGACCTTAGATCAACCTTTGATTGAAATAAGGCCTCGTTGGCAGCGTTTGGCTGAGCTAGGTATTAATAGTAGTGACTTTGGTTATGCCATTTCGGCGATGAGTGATGGCGCGTATGTTGATGAATTTATTCTCAATGATGATAAAGTCGATATCTTTTTGTTCAGTGGTGCAGGCAATGAACAAAACCTAGAAAAACTGGCGGTTACGCCTATTGTAACGCCGAAAGGTAATGTTCTACCACTTAACGCCTTAGCCGATTTAATTACAAGCCAAAACAGTAACTCAGTGCGCCGAGTTGACGGAAATCGCACCGTGACGGTTTATATTATTCCACCGCGTGACGTTGCCTTAGAAACTGCAGAGCAGCAGGTACGTGAAGAGTTATTATCGACGTTATGGCGTGAAGGAAAAATAGCACAAGGCATCAAAGTGAGCATAAGTGGTGCTGCCGATCAGTTAGAAGCCACCAAAGCGTCATTATCGAGTAATTTTATCATCGCACTGGTGCTAAGTTACTTATTACTTGTTGCTATTTTTACCCATTGGCGCTATCCGATGTTTATTCTTGCAACGGTACCTTTAGGCATGGCAGGCGGTTTACTTGGTTTAATCAGTGTTAACGGTATTAATGCCATTATTGCAAATATGGGCTTGCCAGCCTATCACCAACCGTTTGATATGATCACCATGCTGGGCTTTTTAATCTTGCTAGGTACTGTGGTGAACAACCCTATTCTTATCGTTGATCAAACACGTTTCTTTGTTTTAGAGCAGGGCATGAAAGTGCGAGACGCGGTTATAAAAGCCGTGGATAAACGGTTAAAGCCGATATTGATGTCAACAGCCACCACCATTTTTGGTTTAGCGCCATTAGTGCTTATCCCTGGTGAAGGCACTGAACTTTATCGTGGTATTGGTGTGATTGTGCTGTCGGGCATTGTGGTGTCGACATTCCTGTCGTTAACCTTTTTACCAGCGTTGCTTGTTTCGGTGGTCAAAGACAAACATTAGGTCATTTGTACAAAACAGTCCGATCAAGAGTTAATTTCATTACCTTCTTTATCGGACAACACATTTCACATTCATTTCACTTAACTCCTTTTAAGCTAGCTTCAACAGAATAAAAGGAGCTATGCATATGCTGAAGAAAATAATCATTACTTTAGTCACATTAACAGTTTTAGGTTTTGGTTTAGTCACTGGCGCTAAATCTTGGGTGAAAAGTTTACTGCCTGACAAAGCACACTTTGTTGCGCTAAAAGCAACAAAAGTCAGTGACTTACCGTATGTTACGAAAAATGTTCCTGACTACCGAGGTAAAATTTTAGCGGTAGTGACAAGCGTCGACAAAATGGGTGAAGACAAAGCAACGGGCTACGAACACACGGAGCTTGCTCGCGCTTATTGGGTGTTTGTAGCCAATGGTTTTGACGTTGATATTGCCAGCCCTAAAGGCGGTAAACCGCCAGTCGTTATCGATGGTGAAGACATGGGCGCGTACGATTTTGCATTTTTAAATGATGAGGCTATTCAGCAAAAAGTGGCAAATTCCATCGCTTTGGTTGATATAGACCCGAATGAATATGAAGCTGTATACTTTGTCGGCGGCAAAGGGACTATGTTTGACTTCCCTGACAACCTTGATATCCAGCATATTGCAAAAACCCTGTATCAAAACAATAAGGTTGTGAGTGCGGTGTGCCATGGCCCCGCAGCGCTGGTTAATGTGGAGTTAGATAATGGAGAAATGCTGTTAGCTAACAAGCAGGTTAGTGGCTTTACTAACGATGAAGAACTGTTCTTAATTCCTGACGCAAAAAAAATATTTCCTTTTTTATTGGAAGATAAGTTAGTGGCACAAGGCGCGAAATTTCAAGCAGGCACTAAGTACTTAGAAAAAGTAAGCCAAGATGGCAAACTTATTACGGGTCAAAATCCTTGGTCGGTATGGACGCTAGCGGAGAAAGTGATTGCTGAAATTGGTTATCAACCCAAAGTCAGAGAGCGCACGCCTGAAGAGTACGCGGTGGAATTGTTGATGACCTACAATACAAATGGTTTTGATGCAGCAAAACATGAATTAAGGGCACAGCCTCACCAATATCAACGAATACTTATTTTGATGCATGGTATGCTAGCGGCGATGCAATTTGAGCTGGGTAAAGCGATTGACCTGTTAAGCTTAGCCAATCAATTAAAACAGTTGAGTTAACAGAATCAAATAATGTTGTAACATGCCTAATCTCTTTGGCTGGAGATTAGGTATGTTTTATTTGCGTATCAGTTGCTGAACGCATAAAGGCAAGGAGTAAAGGCGGTTATGGCGTGTTTTCTTCGTCAAGTATCACTACTCTGATAATCGTAACCATTTTCTTTGGCACGGTAGGGTAGCCTAACTCTTTGCTGTAGCCTACTTCAACTTCTGAAATAGCTTCAACGATTTCGTATCCTTCGACTACTTCCCCAAACACAGCATAACCCCATGATCTTCCTGGATCCAAATTGGTGTTTTTATTCAAATTAATAAAAAATTGATTGGTAGCTGAATGGGCATCATTGAGCTGCTTAGCCATGGCAATAGTGCCGAACCTGTTTTTTAGTCCATTGCCTGATTCGTTAAAAATAGGCTCGTCGGGCTCTATTTCTGTGTAATTAGTCATAAATCCACCGGCTTGGATGAGATAGCTTTCTTCTACCCGATGCACCATCGTGTTGTCGTATTGTCCTCTAGAGACGTAACCCAGAAAATTATTAACGGTAATTTTCGCTCGGTAGCGGTCTAATTGGATAACAAAGTTACCCATATTGGTTTCAACCCTGACCTTAGGAGATAAATTACTTGGTTGAATGTATTGACCTTTAGCACCTGCAGCCATTAGCTGAAATGATATCAATACTGAAATAACGACTATTGAAACTCTGATCACACCGATCCCTTTTATTGGCGATTGCCGACGATTGTTTGTTCGTATTTTATCAGCTAATAGGTTTTTATCTATCGCTTAATATACGCAATGCTCATATGAGGTATGCCACTTAACAATGTGTGCATTATTCGAGTATCAAATAAAAGCATTACTACGTAAAACGTAGTGAGTTACTACATGTTGCGTAGCAGATTGAGCGTTCAATATTTCATATGATGTTTGAACCGAGTATTCGGAATGACTCATCAAAGGAATAAGACTATGCCAATAATTAATGTAAAAGTAATAGAGAACGTATTCAACAAAGAACAAAAACGAAAAATTATTTCTCGTCTAACTGACACCATGGTTGAGATTGAAGGCGAAAACATGCGAGGCGTTACTTGGGTGTATATTGAAGATGTCAAAGAAGGAGAGTTTGGTATTGGAGGACAAGCACTATCCGCCGAAGATGTTCATCGTATTCAACGTGGTGAGTAAATCTATAGGGCCTCGCCGGGCCCGCTAAATTCTAGTAGGTTATATCTGATCTTACAGTTTTAACTAATAGGTTTATATTTCACCTTATAGACAGCTATGTAAGTGTACTTTGTAAATCATCCAAGGGACTTTTGACACCATTAGCCCCTTGTTCTATTACATGTGTATATATTTGAGTTGTGCGAACGTCTGTATGACCAAGTTGCTCTTGAACCGTACGAATGTCAGCTCCTCGCTGTAATAGGTGAGTAACAAACGAATGGCGTAAGGTGTGAAAAGTGACATGCTTGTTTAGTTGTAATGTTCTAGCTACCTTGTTTACCGCCTTTCGTAAAACAGTATAATGGGTATGACGACGAATTTCGCCAGTATTAGGATCAGCACTTAACCGTGTAGGCGCTAACTCCAAAGTTAATGGGTTGTTCAATATATGCTGATACATGAAAACCAGCGCACTTAATGTTACAGCTTGGGTTTTAGGTGTAACATTGATGTGTGTTATTAGGTAGGTAAGAATACTCTCCACTTCTCGATCGTGTAAAAGACTAGGGCGCTGCTTCGCGTTAAAGTTAATAAACGCTTTTATCCAATATGAATAGGTCTCAATAGTTCGTTTAGCGTAAGTACCACTTTTAACGGAGTATAAAAGTTCTCATTTGTAGAAAGGAAGCATTTTGCACCCTATTAATCTGTTAGTTCTACCAAGAGTATGGTGATGGAATCTAGGGATATGAGTGAAATATATGGCTATGAAGCAAGAGTTCAATTGAGCTTTACTTCATCCATGAAAATAGCTTCAATAATTTGTTGTACCTTTGCTATTGTGGTAACTATTTTTCTTCGTACTATCGTAATAACAACTACTGAGCCTGGCGTAAGTGAATCAACTCTAAATACTTGGATGGCTGGTTACATGCTTATTGGTTTTTTCCTTGCTAGTTTCATAAGTTCAGCTATCTCATTTCCTATATATTCTTTTATTTGCTCTAAGCAAAAAGGTCAAAGAGTAACTGGTAGGTTTGCTGTATTGGTAAGTAGCTCTAACAAGTCATTAAAGCAGGACAAATAACAGTTGGCTTTTGCTCGTGCCTCGCTTATTTTAACCAACTATTTTATTGCTTCTTAATGAAGCGTTATGTGCATGGGAGTTTCATCGCATGAAAATTCATTCTCGACACCTTAATGACGTCGATTTTCAAATAATGAAAAAACTTTTACTTAAAGAAGGTCCTAACGAGTGGAATTATATAACTGATGAAAGTATTGAACATCAGTTTAAGCTTATACAAAATGGAAACGCATTAGCTGTTCTTGCGGAAGAAAATGAAATTTTAGGTTTTGCCGTTGTTATATTGAAGGAGTCATGTCCCAGTAAACTAAGTAAGTATGATCAATTATCAACTATTGCATATATAAATGATGTAGTTATTGCTGCAAGCCAAAGTGGTAAAGGTTTGGGAACTAAATTACTGAAAGAATCTATTCGACTGGCAAGCGTTGAAAAATGCAGCAGGGTGTATATTGAACGTCATGAAGAAAACCTAGCATCAGCAGGCATGATGAGAAAAGCTGGATTTGAGCTAGTAGAAACATTCAATGATCCGAATAAACGAACTTCTGGCTCACGGAATACAACTGTTCAAAGTGTAAGCACATAACAAGCAACTAAAGCGGGACAAAATCACGAAAACGCTTGGCTTTTGCTCCTTGGTCGCTAATTTTAGCCAACAATTTTTAGCCTCTTAACGAGGTGTATAAGTATTGGAGATGAATTTGAATATTCTGCTAGTGAGTAGTAGTCAAAGAGAAAATTCTAAAAGTTTTGAAGTCTCAAAGTATTTACAAACGAACATATTGAATACAATGGAAGGGATTAAGTCTTCGATATTAGATTTATCGCAATATCCTTTTTTATTGGATCATTATGGTACAGGTAGAGATGATCAAATTTCATTAGCCAATAATAAAGATGAAGTGCTAGCGCAATTATATGCCTGTGATGCCGTAGTTGTTATTGTTCCTGAATGGGGAGGAATGATCCCTCCTACACTTGTAAATTTATTACTTTTGTCTGCTAACGGCTCAGCGAATGGTTTGCCTTTAGGTCATAAACCGGCATTTGCTATCGGCGTTTCTGCCTCGGGTGGTGGCAGTAATCCTATTTCTTTATTAAAAGGATACGCCGCAAAAAATAGTCATCTCACTTGGCTACCGTTGCATGCAATTATTCAAAACGTAGGTGATTTTCTAGTTCAAACGTGGGCACCTACACTTGATAACAGATATTCGCAGGTGCAGTCACGTTTGTTGGTTGGTTTAAAGAGTTTAATTATCTATTCGAAACAACTAGCTTCTATTAGAAATGAGTTGTTGGAGTTATCAAAAAAGCACCCTTATGGTCAATAAAATGCTTATAACGCTATTCAAGCAGGGCAAATAACAGTTAGCTATTTGCTCGTTCGTGGCTTATTTTAGTCAACAATTTTTTGCTCATTATTGGGGTGTTATGTGAATAGTTTTAACACACAGTATTTGATAATTCTCATATATTAGCTGTTATCTCTACGTAGTTTTAACAACCACGAAGAATTACTCTTCTCCGCATCGTAAAATATTGCCATAGTGAAAAAAAACATCAGTAGCAGTATCGCATGAGCTGCCAAGCTAACTCCGAAGTAAATTATACTTCCCAAATAAATAGCAAAAGAAAAACTCCACATACTAGCTAAAATTGTCATGATGTAAAACCGACTGACAGGGTCAGGAATATGTCTAAGTGGGTTTTTCTTTGAATCAAAAATATACTTGTAGTATTCATATAATCTTAATGTAAAAAATTTCATAATATGCTCACTATTTCAATCATTGCCCAGATTTTAATACGGTTGAAGTTCGTATTTAGATCTTAATTTTCGACACATTTAGACGCTATGTCTTTAATAATCACATAACAAGCTGTTAAACAAGGACAAAATACAGTTGGCAAGCTTCGTTCCTCGCAATTTTATTCAACAATTTTACACCGATTAGTAAGGCGTTAGGTGCGCAATATAGTCATCCAGCAGAGGAACTATGACGCAATGGGTGTATAAAAAGCTCTGGCCTTTACCAGCTAAGTCAGCGTACTAGAGACCAATATAAGTATAGATACAGTCGAAAATTAAACCTACCGTGGATTTTTGAAGATTAAGTTTTAGGCAGTGAATATAAGCCTATAATAAAGGCTAAATGAAATTTAAAAAGGTTAGGGATATGTATGCACAAATTGAGAAGCCAAAAGAGAGTAAGAATAGCTCTGTTGCTAATTCTGTTAGCCTGAAGAGAGGTAACGTGCAACAAAAATTTTGTTTTGTGGATAGTCGCCATGAAACAATTGCGCAACGAAAATTACAAAGAACAATGAATGCTAACTCGCTGGTGAAGCAAAAGATATGTACCAAATGCAGTGAAGAAAAGGACAGTGAAGATACAAGTATCCAGAGAAAAGTTAGCTCTGTTCAATCTGTGCTACAACGCGATCCTTGTAGTCAAACAGGTCATGATACTAGCCCTGAACATGTTGCAATAGAGAATGAATTCGCTGATAGAACGGGTGCAAAAAAGGAATATGAAATTCCACAAGGGAGTGTACTCAAACACGTAAATGGAATAAATAAAACAGGGTATGCAGATTTGGCAGATGAGGCGGGTAAAAAAATTTATGACATCAAGCGGTCTACAGAAGGCTACCCTGAAGAACAATTGGCTCGGTATATTATTGGTGCTAATGCCCATTGTAGTGGTGGCTGGGAAAAAGGCACGGCATATGGTGAACCACGTGTCATTCCATTTACAGCACAGCAGAACATTAGAGCATATCAAGATGGCGACGGAGTTATTAGTTATAGAAAAGAAGCTAAGGGCGTTCAGAGCATATCGAGTTTTCTTGCAAATCAAGAAGGGCCTGAAGATTCTGATAGCAGTGATGATTGGGCAATGGATTGGAAAGCTCATGAACAAATGAATGCACTAATGGAAGATGCGGGAATGTTTAATGAAGATGGAAGTTGGAAATGACAAAAGCCTATCGCAAAGCCTAAAAGTCATTGAAATCGTTTTTAACCAAATTGTTACGAAATGAAGAACATACATAATAATCAAATACACTCGGACAACAAAATACGCCATTCGCTCCTCGCTTTGATTGTTTTTGCCGGTGATGCGGGCGTTATGTTTATATCAAATTATGGAGAATTATTATGACTAAACCAGTACGTGCATCTGATACGCCATTTGCAGTTGAAGTAGAAGAAGGTAAAAAATACTCTTGGTGTTCTTGCGGTAAAAGTGAGAAACAGCCATTTTGTGATGGCTCTCATAAAGGATCTGAATTCTCCCCCGTAGGATTTACGGCAACTGAGTCTAAGAAAGTGTTTTTTTGTGGCTGTAAGCTAACCGCATCTCAACCAATGTGCGATGGTAGTCATAAATAAAAATAACAAGGCATTATGGCAGCACAAAAAGCAGTTGTTTTTTTTAATCCTTGGTCACCTATTTTAGCCAACTATTTTTTGCCAGTTAACAATTGAAGCTATTTATCAAACTCACTATGGCACATAGGCGACTGTCATATTTGATTGGGTCCTATTAATCAAATATGACAGTTCAAGTTAAGATTTATTCAACAAAATTTATGTATTGGCCGCCTGAACATCAACATATCTGGAAAATGGAAACCAATGCTCAGGATGCTTTTGTAAATGACGATTTCCTGTCAACTTTATGTGCCCATTATGGATTTGCTTCGACAGCTTTTCTTCTCCCATCCATACTTTGGCTAAGTCTGTTAATGTACTAGTAATGTAGAGGGTTACGTCATAGCCAGGGTCTTCATTACACAAATCAACTGAACTATTGCTAACAATTAACCACCACTTTGTTGCTTCTGTTTGATCAATGAGAAGTACACAAAACACATGTTCACCTTCGGGTAGTTGTTCGGTATTTAATGTGCGATGAAAGTCCCACATAAAACTGCCGGTATCAATGTCGACATCACTCAGTTGGTCACGCGCCCATCGCAAGCCCCAACGCGCTAGTTGGTCCATTATCGGTGCTAATTCTTTTCCACTTTGCGTCAGGTAATATTTTCCTCTGTTTTTACCAGTGTCTATTTTGTGGATGATTAAACTATTTGTTTCCATCGTTTTAAGCCGGTTGCTTAGCACTGTAGGTGATATCCGTGGGAGAGCATGTTGAAAGTCACTATAGCGATGTGCTCCCATAAATAGCTCACGCAATATTAGTAAGGTCCATTTGTCACCGACAATATCGCTCGCCTTAAGTGTCGGGCATAAGCTACCAAATTTGTTCATAAGCATCCTAGTTGTAATAAACGTTTAATAAGAAATTCATCTTAAAGATACTCTAGCACCAGAATCACCATTTAGTTAGTGCTCCAATTTCCCTTCAGGTGTTTGCGGCAAAAAGGTCTTAACCTTAAAGACAAATAGTATCGCATTGAGGCTTAAAACAGTTTCGGTTTACAGTTGATTTAATATAGCCGCTGCTTTAAGCAAGGTTTTGTCATTTTTAGCAAAACAAAGTCTGATTATTTGATGCTTTTGATGGTAACTTTCCCGCTGTGAAGCTGGGTAAAATGGGCTTAATGGAATGGCCGCTACTCCTTTTGCTTTCGTTAACCATTCACAAAATGCACGATCGTTAAGATCACTTATTGCCGTGTAATCCAATAATAAGAAGTAAGTGCCTTTTGATGGCAATACCTTAAACCTAGAATCTTTTAACGCGCCAACAAGCACATCTCTTTTTTGCTGGTAGAAATTGGGCAAATCAGTAATGTGTGAAGGTTGTTCTTTTAACATTTGTGCAATGGCTATTTGTGCTGGCGTAAATGAGCAAAAATTGACGTATTGATGAATTTTTCTAAATTCGCTCATTAGTGCTGCTGGCGCAGCGCAATACCCCATTTTCCAGCCGGTACAGTGAAAAGTTTTGCCAAAACTAGATACTACAAATGAACGGTCAAATAGCGCAGGATAACGCAGCACACTTTCATGGCGTATTCCGTCAAAAGTCATGTGTTCATAGACTTCGTCACTGATGACATACAAGTTGTGTTGCTTAACTAAGTCTTGTAGCTTGATAAGGTCAGACTGACTCAGCACTGTGCCTGTGGGGTTGTGCGGGCTATTGATAATAATGGCACGTGTTTTTGCATTAATTGCTTGCTTCACTATTGTCCAATCGATGGCATAACTTGGCGCATCAAGTGTGATATGACGACAGCTGCCGCCCGCAAGTTCAATGGCGGGCTCATAAGAGTCGTAGGCAGGATCAAAAATAATCACTTCATCACCGGGGCGTACAAGTGTTTGTATTGCTACCCACAAAGCTTCAGTTGCACCTGAGGTCACGGTGATATTATTTTGTCCGTTGAGTTTTTGTTCATCGGATAACTCAACTTGATAGTGTCTGTGCACCATATTAGCAATTTGAGTTAACAATTCAGGTAGACCATTTGATGGTGAGTACTGGTTCTTTCCTTCATAGATTGCTTGATTGATCTTATCTTTTAAAAAATCAGGTGCATCAAATTCTGGGAATCCTTGAGACAAGTTTATCGCTTGATGCTTATTAGCCATGGCCGACATTTCAGTGAAGATACTGATCTCTACGTTTGGTAATTTACTGATAAAAGATGATGACAAAAAAATTCCCCGCGGTGCTATTTTATGTGATGAATTTGCCAAGGAATGTTAAGGCGTAATACAGACTTGTTCAATGCTTATCCTGAATCACTGAAATGTAAAAGCTGTGAGGCAACAACGATTTGCTCGCATATTTTTCTTTTTCTCACTCTCTAGCTGCCCGTTAAAACAAGTTTAAATAGGAGAATAGTGGTGATGAGCAGCATCTATTTTATTGGAAAGGAACTCACTGGGAAAATGAGATCATCCAATAAAATCTTTACATATGAAATTTCGCATATATAATATTTCATATGTTTTTGGCAGGTTGCTTATTTTTATGAACAGTATAAACAAACAGACAGTGCTTTTTCTTTGTACTGGTAATTCCGCTAGATCACAAATGGCTGAGGCATTATTAAGACACAAAGCCAGTGATAAATTTGATGTATTCAGTGCTGGTACTCAACCAGATAGGGTTGACCGTAGAACGGTTGATGCATTATCAAGTTTTGGTGTAGACGCTAAATCTCTGCGCTCAAAAAGTGTGGATGTTTTTGAAGGACAGTCATTTGATTTTGTTATTACGCTTTGTGACAAAGCAATGAGTGAATGTCGAAGCTACCCTGGTGCAGCAAAGCAGTTAGCATGGGATTTTCCAGATCCCAAGTATCGAGGCGGTAGCAACCCTTTTTCAGTAACATTAAATGAATTGAACAATCGCCTATCGATGTTTTTGTTGGTTGAAGAGAAGTTGCTTGAAAGTGACGAAAACAAAGAGGCGGACAACCACGATGCACTTTCAGACCAGCTTACTGACTTTGAACCTATCTCGTTTTACAAAAGCCTTACCGATGATATTCGATTAAAAACCTTAATGCTGACACATTACCATGGTGAGATATGCGTATGTGAATTAATGGAAGCACTCGATGAACAGAGCCAACCTAAGGTTTCACGAAATTTAGCCGTGTTAAAAAAAGCGAATGTAATTACTGACAGAAAACATGGTCAATGGGTCTTTTATCGAATCAACCCAGCGCTACCATTGTGGGCAAAATCAGTTATTGCACAAACTACAGAAAACAATATTCCGCTGATAAATAACCCGCTTCAACGTCTAGCAGATATGCACAATAGACCAGACAAGTCGAGTTTTTGCTAGCAAATATTTTCTTTCCCAAGAGAGATTAATTGAGTATTTAAGAGGTACAAAATGGGAATTTTTGAACGTTATTTATCTGTTTGGGTTGGCCTAAGCATTTTTCTAGGTGTGGTATTAGGCTTATGGTTTCCAGACGCTTTTCAACTGATTGCTCATTTAGAAGTGGCACATGTAAATATTGTTGTCGCTGTGTTTATTTGGGTAATGATTTATCCGATGATGGTGCAAATTGATTTTTCAGCGATAAAAGATGTTGGTAAAAACCCGAAAGGTTTAGTGCTAACTGTTGTGGTTAATTGGTTGATCAAACCTTTTACTATGGCCGCTCTTGGTTGGCTGTTTTTTAATTTATTGTTTGCTGATTTAGTCGATCCTGCGTCGGCACAAGAGTATATCGCTGGGATGATTTTACTCGGTGTTGCCCCTTGTACAGCAATGGTATTTGTATGGTCACAATTAACCAAAGGTGATCCAAACTATACCTTAGTGCAAGTTTCGGTTAATGACGTGATAATGATATTTGCCTTTGCCCCAATTTCTGCTTTTTTACTGGGTGTGAGTGATATCCAAGTACCGTGGGAAACTTTGCTTATTTCGGTTGTGCTTTATGTATTATTGCCTTTGGTTGCCGGCATCATCACCAGAAATATATTGAATAGAGGAAGTAACGATGAGGCGTTGAGCGTTTTATTATCAACGCTGAAACCTTGGTCGATGATAGGCCTATTAGCCACTGTTGTTTTATTGTTTGGCTTTCAAGCGAATACCATAGTGTCTGAGCCTGAAACTATTGCCTTAATCGCGATCCCCTTGATGATTCAAACATACGGTATCTTCTTGATTGCTTACATCGCCGCAAAGTGGATGAAGTTACCCCACAATATCGCAGCGCCAGCGTGTTTAATTGGCACATCTAACTTTTTTGAACTGGCCGTCGCGGTGGCCATATCTTTGTTCGGTTTACATTCAGGCGCCGCATTGGCGACGGTTGTTGGCGTGCTCGTGGAAGTGCCAGTGATGCTTTCCTTGGTTTACATGATAAATCGCACACATCATTGGTTTAGCCCTAATCAATCAAATTAGTGACTTTTGGAACTTATTAATATGCAATTACATCCATACGATATTTTAGCTCTCGACAATGGTGCTAAGCTCATTTTCACGCCTTGTCCTGGGACAAAGGAGACAACACTTGTTGAAGCCATTTCGACATTAAAACAAGCAGGCACAGATATGCTGTTAACTGTAATGTTTGACGAAGAAATGGAAAAACTCGGTGCACTTAGGCTACCTGATGAGTGCGCGGAGCAAGGCATTGACTGGCTTCAGTTACCCATTTCAGATGAGGCAGGGCCTGATGAGGCATTTGAGTCTCAATGGCGCGCTCAACAAGAAAATATTTTGGCAGTGATAAATAATAAAGGCACAATTGCCGTGCATTGCAAGGGAGGTTCAGGGAGAACGGGCTTAGTCATAGGACTCATTCTATTAGCGTATGGTTGGTCAGGCGAAAGGGCCATTGAACAAGTGCAGCATTTGCGTCCAAAAGCGCTGAAGCACCCAGTACAACTAAACTATTTCAACTCTTATTTATAATGATTATCTTCATATTAGGACACACTAATGACAATTAAAATTGGTATCAATGGCTTTGGCCGAATGGGACGATTATCGATGCGTGCGGCGTTTGATTGGGACGATATTGAAATTGTTCATATTAACGACCCAGCTGGTGATGCTAAAACACTGGCTCATCTACTAACCTTCGATTCGGTGCACGGTCGTTGGCATCATGAAGCAACTCATCATAACGATGCCATCGTCATAAATGGCAAAGAAATTCCTTGTACCCAAAATACTGCAACTCAAGATACTGATTGGTCGAAATGCGATCTTGTTATTGAAGCTTCAGGCAAAATTAAAACGAAAGCGTTGCTCGAAGCTTACCTAGAGCAAGGCGTGAAACGCGTTGTTGTTACTGCGCCGGTGAAAGAAGAAGGCGTCTTGAACATAGTTATGGGTGTAAATGATCAACTGTTTGATAAAAATATTCACCCAATTGTTACCGCCGCCTCGTGTACGACCAATTGTTTAGCGCCGGTGGTGAAAGTTATCCATGATAAAATTGGTATCAAGCACGGCTCGATGACCACCATTCATGATATTACCAACACGCAAACCATATTAGATGCTCCACACAAAGATTTACGCAGAGCGCGTGCTTGTGGCATGAGTTTGATCCCAACAACAACCGGTTCAGCAACAGCTATCACGCATATATTTCCTGAGCTTAAAGGCAAACTTAACGGACATGCTATTCGAATTCCTTTGGCCAATGCATCGATTACCGATTGCGTGTTTGAAGTGGCGCAAGGAACAACGGTTGAAGAAGTGAATCAACTGCTTCAACAAGCAAGTGAAAATGAACTCAAAGATATTTTAGGATTTGAAGAGCGACCGCTAGTGTCGATTGATTATAAAACGGACCCTCGTTCAAGCATCATTGACGCACTTTCAACGATGGTTGTTAATGACACACAGGTAAAACTGTATGTGTGGTATGACAATGAATGGGGCTATGCTAATCGAACAGCAGAACTGGCACTCAAAGTCGGCTTGGCCGACAAAGAGTAAACAGCAATGGGGCTTTTATCCTTGAGAGGGAAATCACAACACTTGTCCAAGCAAGTGAAGCAGTATTTAGTGATTACGGGCAACTATTGGGCATTTACATTAACCGACGGCGCATTACGCATGCTCGTGGTGCTGTATTTTCATCAATTGGGATACAGCCCTTTAAACATTGCGATGCTATTTCTGTTCTACGAAATCTTTGGCGTGGTGACAAACCTTGTTGGTGGCTGGCTTGGCGCTCGGCTTGGTTTGAATAAAACCATGAACATCGGTTTGGCTCTGCAAATCGTAGCGCTGAGTATGCTAACCGTATCGGCAGAGATGCTAACGGTAGTTTATGTTATGGCAGCCCAAGCTTTGTCAGGTATTGCCAAAGATTTGAATAAAATGAGTGCAAAAAGCTCAATAAAATTGTTGGTGCCAGAGGGCGCAGAAGGAAAGCTCTATCAATGGGTAGCTATTTTAACAGGCTCTAAAAATACCCTTAAAGGCATAGGTTTTTTCCTTGGTGGCCTATTGCTGACATTGTTGGAATTCAAAGGCGCTATCTCTGTCATGGCGGTTATGCTGGCTGTTGTGTGGATATTCAGCCTAATCACCTTAAAAGAGGACTTAGGCAAGTCGAAAAACAAACCCAAGTTTAATGAGATTTTTTCAAAGAGTTCATCCATCAACATTTTATCAGCGGCGCGGATGTTTCTATTTGGCGCAAGAGATGTGTGGTTTGTGGTGGCATTGCCGGTATTTTTAGCGGTAACCTTTGATTGGAACCACTGGTGGGTTGGTGGTTTTATGGCGAGTTGGGTTATTGGCTATGGTCTTGTGCAAACAGTAGCTCCGCATTTTACGGGCAAAAAACAAGGAAAAGTACCCTCAGGAAAGGCAGCTTTTCAGTGGGCAAGTTATTTAATGTTTATTCCCGCTGCCATCGCGTTGGCGTTGCATTTTGATTTCTATATTCAAACCTCGATTATTATTGGCTTGCTAATCTTTGGCGCTGTATTTGCGATTAATTCGTCTCTACACAGTTACCTTATCGTAAGTTTTGCTGGAAAAGATGGGGTTTCGCTGGATGTCGGTTTTTACTATATGGCGAATGCAATGGGCAGGTTAATTGGCACTGTTCTGTCTGGCTGGGTTTATCAAGAATATGGCCTAGCAGCTTGTTTATGGATATCGTGCCTATTTGTAGCAACGGCATCCTTATTATCGCTATTGTTAAATAATGAACAACAAAGCACACAAAGGGCTGTTGATTAAACAGCCTTATTTTTACCGGTAGAGATCGTGCGTTATCATGTTTAGCTACTCAATCATCATTTGTCCTTTACTAGCCAACTGAGATAAAACATCTTCACATTTCTCTTTTAAATGTTCTCGTAGCAATCGAACCGCTGGGGTAATTGTTTGCTTTGTAGGACAAACAAGCCATAACTCTGTAGGTTTTGGTGAAAACTCATCTAATAGGGTGACAAGGTTTTCATTGAGTAAATCCTGTGACATATCTAATAATGATTTCGCGGCTATTCCTTTACCATTTACACACCAACGCCTCACCAATTCTGCATCATTAGACGCGCGATTACCTTGGACTTTTACCTTAATCAACTCATTTTGTTGAGAGAACGCCCAAACATCGTGAATAATGTCATGCAATTGATATAAAAGAGCATTATGGTTAATCAGCTCATTAGGGTGGCTTGGAATACCATATTGTTCTAAATACTCTGGTGTTGCACAAAGCACTCTTGGAACATTACAGATTTTGAAACCATATAGGTTACTGTCATTTGGTGAGCCATACCGTAATGCTAAGTCAATTGGGTCTCGATAGAAGTCGATATTGCTGTCGCTGATATGTAGCTTGATACTAATGCCCGTATGAACTTGCATGAACTCATCAAGCCACGGTAATATCAAATTCCTGCCCAGATCAGACGGTACTGAAATTCTTAATTCGCCATCGATAACATCCAAGTCATCTTTAACGTTTTGTTTTGCGGACTCTAGCATCTGCAGCGCTTGTTCACATTTCGGCAAATACCTTTCACCTGCCGCTGATAGTCTCAGTTGACGAGTTGTTCGAACAAAGAGCTCAACACCCAGTGCACGTTCAGCTCTTTTTAACGCTGCACTGGCCGTAGCTGTTCGCATATCTAGGCTTTCCGCTGCGGCAGTAATGCTACGAAACTTCGCGACGTTTATTACAACATTAAGATCTTCTAATAACATTATTGTCAAAAATAATTTGATAAAGATTCAATCATTATGCTGTTTTTCGATGATAAATCAACGTTTATACTGAGCCCTAAGTTAACAACTCGTTTTAAATGACAGCATTAAGATTATCGGAGAGACATCATGAAAGCCATTGGATATCAACAATCATTACCTGTTACTGAGCCAGCATCTTTAATTGATATTGAGTTACCACAGCCCTCAGCGTCAGGTCATGACTTATTAGTAAGAATAAAAGCAGTCGCTGTTAATCCAGTAGATTTCAAAATTCGCCAAAATGTCGCACCACAAGGTGATGACTTTAAAGTATTAGGTTGGGATGCTGTCGGTGAAGTGCTTGCTACAGGGGAATCTGTTAGTCATTTTAAGCCGGGTGACATGGTGTTTTATGCTGGCGATTTAAATCGACAGGGGAGCAATGCTGAGTTTCAGTTAGTTGATGAGCGTATTGTTGGTCGTAAGCCAAAGAGCTTATCTGACAGTGACGCTGCAGCTTTACCTTTAACTGCAATTACGGCGTGGGAGCTTCTATTTGAGCGTTTAGCCATAAAGCAACAAGCGCCACAATCGAAAGAGCAATCTGACGACATTTTATTAATAACGGGTGCTGCTGGTGGAGTCGGATCGATATTGGTTCAATTAGCTAAAACACTTACAGGTGCTACAGTGATTGGTACTGCTTCACGTGAGAGTTCATCCGAATGGGTGAAATCACTTGGCGCAGATTATGTCATTGATCACACCAAACCTTTAGCTACACAAATTGAAAACTTAAACATTGGTCAAGTTACTCATGTTGCCAGCTTAACGCATACTGATTCATATCTAGACAGTTATGTTGAGCTATTGGCACCAATGGGGAAACTAGCGCTGATTGATGATCCTGAATCTCTTGATATCAGCAAACTCAAATTCAAAAGTATCTCTTTGCATTGGGAGTTTATGTTTACTCGTTCGATGTTCAATACTAAGGACATCAATAAGCAACATGAACTACTGAATCAAGTGGCTGACTTAGTGGATCAGGGACATATCCAAACCACGGTTGGTAAAAACTTAGGCAACATCAACGCTGAAAATTTAAGAGCCGCTCATCAAGCACTAGAGTCTGGAAGATCAATTGGAAAAATTGTACTGGAAAGTTTTTAACTTTACCGACTAAAACAGTAATAAATTCATTAATTAAATAAGGAATTCTTGTATGACCCAGTTAACTATCGTGGCTAATATTACCGCTAAACCTGAACATATCGCATTGGTTAAAGCCGAATTGCAAAAGCTGATTGACGTGACTCGAGCAGAGCATGGCTGCATTAACTACGACCTACATCAAGACAATGAAAATCCCGCTCATTTTATGTTCTATGAGAATTGGCAAACACGTGAATTGTGGCAAACTCATATGAATAATGAGCACTTAGCACATTACATGGCTGCAACAGAAGGTGCAGTGGCTGAATTTTTGTTGAATGAAATGACCGTTATTGGCTAGTACCGTCTTCATAAGGGGCGATTAATTACATCGTATAAAGGTAACAGCG
Organism: Thalassotalea atypica; assembly: GCF_030295975.1. Taxonomy (NCBI): domain Bacteria; kingdom Pseudomonadati; phylum Pseudomonadota; class Gammaproteobacteria; order Alteromonadales; family Colwelliaceae; genus Thalassotalea; species Thalassotalea atypica. The sequence goes on along the minus strand of NZ_AP027364.1, from coordinate 2,836,456 downwards.
AATTATGATTCACTGTTACCTTTTCTAATTTTCACACTTGGAATGTAATTGTACGAACTATTTCAACCGACATTGCGCTTGAGTCAATCAACATAGATAAATATCAAATAAATCTAAAACAGGTGATGGTTATTTTCCTTATTGAATGAGAAAATTAGTGGCTATGGTTAATGGTTTTCAAGAGTAGTACATGTTAAATAACCGCATTCAATTAAACAGGGAATATGATGAGAATGGCTATTTCGTTGTTAGAAATTATTTTAGTGCACCTGAAGTATCGTCACTTAGAACAGTCATCCTTAAGTTCCATGAGTTATGGAAACAAGATAATGCGGAGTTTTATCAGCAGGAAGCATTTAATTCTTCATTGATCACCGGCAGTCAATATTTGGCTAATGAAGATAGAATTGCACTGTTTAATTTCATCAGCTCTAAAAAAATGATGGAGGCTGTGCAAACAGTGATCACCAATAAGCCTGCCTTTATGAATACGCAGTTGTTCTTCAACCCCGTTAACCCAACACAAAAAGATTTTTGGCACCGAGATTGTCAATATGACTATGATGTTGAAGGGCAAAAGCGCATTATTCATGACACTCAGGTCGTACATCTTCGAGTGCCGCTATTTGATGAGCTGGGTATGGAATTAGTGCCAGGAACGCATAAACGCTGGGACAACGAGGAAGAATTCAATGTGCGGCAGGAAGAAAAGGGGAGAGACAGTACAGAGGATCTTTCTACTGGTAAAAAAATTCCCTTAGCAGCAGGCGATTTACTGGTTTTCTCCGCTGATATGATTCATCGTGGTTTGTATGGCATGGACAGGTTAGCACTAGATGTTTTAGTGTTTGACGTCGCGGACGATTATATTGACTACGTTGATGACGATTGTTTGCCTGATGTCGCAATGCTTGAGCACATAAACGATCCTCGCTTATACAAAAATACTATCGAGCTAAAATCAGCAGGTTGATGCCTTCATTCTTGACTAAGTTTTGTCCAATAAATCACTAGCAGACCATAGTGAGCTTCTGGTTAATTAATCGCCGTATTCTTTATTAAATTATGGGCAAGTAAATCAATAAAACTTCTAACTTTGGTTGATGATAATCGATCTTCGCGATGGATAATATTGACGGGTAATGGAGGTTGTTCAAACGGCTCAAGAATAATTTTGAGTTTGTTTTTTTTAAGTTGGTTTGCCACTTGGTAGGAAATGACACGTGCGATACCAAATCCCGCAATAGCCGCATTTATTGCTGCTTGGTTGGTGGTAACACTGAGTCTAGGTTTTATTGGTTGATTAACTAACGTTTCTTTTTGTTTGAATTTCCAATGAGGATCAAGGCTCCCGGCTTGTACTTCGATTAGTGAGTGTGCATCTAACTCAGAAAAGTGCTGTGGAATGTCATAGCGACTTAAATACTCTGGTGACGCGACCAGTATTAATCGTACGGAGCCTACTTTTTTAGCTCGCATTGAAGAGTCAGAGAGATTGCCAATTCTGACGCCCACGTCATAGCCTTCTTCTAATAGGTTGACGATACGATCTAAAAACACTGTGTTTACGCTTGTGTTAGGGTAGGTTTTTAAATATTCCAATACGCTAGGCAATACAAATTCTTGCCCAAAAAGCACCGGTGCGGTGACACTTATTTTGCCGATTGGCGTTTCATTAATACCGCGTGCAGCTTCGTTTGCTACTTTAATGTCATCAAGAATACGTTTCACGTCTTCCAAATAACGCATACCTGCATCGGTAACTCGTACGTATCTTGTCGTTCGGTTAAATAATTTAACGGACAAACGTTTCTCTAATGTAGATATTGCGCGAGTAACGGTCGGTGGCGACATTGCTAAACGACGACTTGCCGCTGCAAAGCCTTGCTCTTCAGCAACGGTGACAAATATTGTCATTAACTGTATTTGATCTAACATTGATTATTTCATTTTATGAAATAATCAATTGTATATCGTGGTTATTCTTGTTGGAAGTGGTTTGTTTCATACTGGCTTCGTCCTATTGTTACAGGATTCAAAAATCACTTAAAACCAGAGGAAATTATCATGAGTAGAATTAACGTTGTAACACCAGAGCAAGCAACAGAAGAACAAAGTGCACTATTTGATGCTATTGAGCAACAACTAGGCATAGTCCCTAACTTCTTAAAAGTATTCGCTAACTCTCCAGCGGCGTTACAAGCTTTCCTAGGATTGCACAGTATTGCTAACGAAGGCGACTTGGATGGCAAGACTAAAGAACGTATTGCATTAGGATTAGCAGAGCAAAATGCATGTCAGTATTGTGTTTCAGCACATACTGCTATCGGTAAAAATGCCGGACTGTCTGGAGATGAAATGTTAGCCAACCGCGCAGGTGGTAGCCAAGACGCGAAAGCGGCTGTTGCAGTAAAATTTGCTCGTTCATTAGCTGAAAATAATGGTGAAGTTACTACTGCTGAATTGCTAGAGATTCGTAATGCAGGTTATTCTGACGCAGAAGTCGTTGAAATTATCACACATGTCGGCATGAATATTTTGACCAATATCTTAGGCAAAGCAAGTCGCGTTGAAATAGATTTTCCAAAAGTCGAGTTAAGAAAAGCGTCTTAACAGGTACCCAATGAGGAGCTTGCTCCTCATTCTATATCGAGGAAAGAACGATGGCTCACCAATACGCACAAGTAGCATTTACAGAAACCGTTAGAAAAATTCAAACTGAGCTAGGTAGCCGATCAGGTTATGCTGGTATGGATGTTGGCGAAGACTATAATCATCTCATGTCTGAGGCTGAAGCCGAATTTATTAGCCAACGCGATAGTTTTTACATGGCCAGTGTAAGTGAAACTGAATGGCCTTATGTTCAACATCGCGGCGGACCGAAAGGTTTCCTAAAAATAATTGATGCCCAAACCTTAGGTTTTGCAGATTATAGTGGCAACAGACAATACGTTAGCACTGGTAATTTTAGAAAAAATGATCGCGTGTCGCTTATCCTAATGGATTATGCCAACAAGCGACGCCTTAAAGTTTTAGGGCATGTTACACAAGTGGATGAGCAAGACTGGGATACTCTTGCATTACTCGAAGACGACCATTATCGAGCTCGCGTGGAGCGCGGTTTCATTATCAAGATTGTCGCCTTTGATTGGAATTGCCCGCAACACATCACGCCTCGTTACAGTGAAGAGGAGATCATCAAGTTAATTGATCCTCTGCAATCTAAGGTTAAAACACTTGAAGCTAAGCTAAGCCAAAGTAAAGCGCTTCAACAAAGCTCGAATAATGAATTAGGCGATGGGCCACTTTCTTTGACCATTAGCGGAATTCGACAGCTCACTTCCGATGTTAGAGCCTATGAATTACGCGCAGTCAATGGTGGTGACTTACCTAAGGTAGCAGCAGGTGCACATTTACAAGTGCCAGTAGCCACAGCAAATGGCGAAATTATTTGGCGTCACTACTCAATCAGCACAAATCCAGCACGTACTGATTGTTATGAGATTGCAGTAAAAAACGAGTCTCAAGGGCACGGTGGCTCAAAAGCAATTCATTTACAATATCAAGTTGGACATACTCTTCATTGTCAGCTTCCCGATAACTACTTTTCGATTGACGAAGAGCATAAACATACAGTACTCATTGCTGCAGGTATTGGTATTACGCCAATTAAGGCGATGGCTTTAGAATTGCTAGCTCAGCAGTCTAGCTTTGAATTACATTATGCAGGGCGTGAATTAACGCAAATGGCGTATGCTGATCGATTAACCCGTCAACTTGGCGATAAATTACATTTGTATCCTGCCAATCAAGAGGAGCGCATTTCGCTAATCGGGCTATTGCAAACGTTAGAACAACATAGCCACGTCTATTTTTGCGGCCCTCAAACGATGCTTATTGAGCTTAAAAAGTTGGCAGCTGAACTTAATATTGCGCCAACACGAATTCATTACGAGCAATTTTCTGCGCCACTAAATAGTGAGGCTCAACCTGTACAGCTGACACTGGCGAAGTCTGGTATTGATATAAGCATAAGTGCGGACGAAAGTTTACTTGAAGGTGTACTAAATGCTGGCGTAGAAGTGCCATTTAGCTGCCAAACAGGAGAATGTAAATCGTGCGTAGTTAGCACGAATTCCGCAGTAGAAATAGATCATCAAGATAATTGCTTAACGGTTCAGGAACGAGAATCCGGTAAACTCTGTTTGTGCGTATCTCGACCTAAATCTGATGTTTTTGTTATTGATTTATAGGTATTTAGTTTGGCGTTTCAATCAATAAGAAAAGATGATTGAGCGCCAAGTTTCTACTAATCGAAAGTTTATAACTTTCAGTAAACTAGCTTACAAATTTAGGGATAGCCATAACCGATAAATAGCGCTAAACTTTTTGAAAATCAAAAAAATAGAAGTGCTTATGGACTATCAATCAAATGTCGAATACTTACTGCATCATGCTAAAAATAAAGCCAATGACGTGTATCTGCATCAACCTATTGATGGTCAATGGCATGAATTTACATGGGCAGACGTTGAGCTTCAGGCAAGAAAAATAGCCGCAGGTATTAAGGCTCAAGGCTATCCCGAAAAAAGCCGCATTGGCATAATTTCAAAAAATTGTGCGCATTGGTTTATTGTTGATTTGGCTATTATGATGGCGGATATGATCAGTGTGCCGATCTTTTTCAATGCCAATCAAAACACCATAAAGCATGTCATTGAACACAGTGACATTAAAGCGATTTTTGTCGGCAAGTTAGATGAGCCTGACAGTGTTGATAAAGCCATTTCTGCTGATGTATTGCGTATTGCTTTTCCTTATCCAACCGTGCCGTCACAACAACAATGGCAAACATGGCTTGATACCTATGAGCCGCTTGATCCAATTTATTTGCCGAAAAGCAGCGATATTGCCACCATTATTTATACCTCTGGTAGCACAGGTGTACCTAAAGGGGTGACACTGACTCATCAAAATTGTTTATCAGCGACACGTTGTGGTGTGGAAAAACTAGAGATATCTGGTGATGATCGCTGTGTTTCTTATTTGCCACTAGCCCATATCACTGAGCGCAGTTTAATTGAAGGGACATCGATAGTGGCTGGTGCCAGTGTCTATTTTATTGAGTCGCTCGATACATTTATCGATAATTTGAAATATGCTAAACCAACTCGGTTTGTCTCAGTGCCAAGACTGTGGCTTAAGTTTAAGTCTGAAATTCTAACCAAAATTCCGCAACAGAAACTTAACTTTTTACTCAGTATTCCTATTGTCGGTAAGTTAATATCAGCAAAAATCAGAAAGAATTTGGGCTTTGAATGTGTACAGCGTTTTGGCTCGGGCTCAGCACCTACACCTGAGTCAGTCATTCAGTGGTACGAAAAAATCGGAATATGTTTGGAAGAAGGGTGGGGCATGAGTGAAACATCTGGTCTGTCTTGTGGCAATATTCCCTATGATGATCAAGATGTTGGGACTATAGGTCATCCTTTATCGTGTGTTGAAATGAAATTGTCGGATCAAGATGAAATCTTAATTCGCGGGGACGCCGTATTTGGTAGTTACTATCTAAACCCTACAGCCAATGAAAGTGCCTTCGAAGAGGGTTGGTTTCGCACCGGCGATCGAGGGTTAATCACCAATACTGGTGCATTCAAAATTATCGGACGACTTAAAGAAGAATTTAAAACCAGTAAAGGTAAATACGTAACACCGGCGCCAATAGAAGGGAAGTTATGTGCGTCAAACAATATTGAACTGGCCTGCGTGATGGGTACGGGATTAAAGCAGCCTATAGCCCTAGTGATGTTGTCTGAGTCAGCAGGGGACATAGATGACGTGCTTAGTGCTGAGCTTTTCCAAACACTAACTGAGGTCAACGGGACACTTGAGCGCCATCAGCAACTCGATTATTTACTCGTGTGCAAAGAACAATGGACCATAGAGAACGGGTTGTTGACGCCTACTATGAAAATCAAACGCTCAAGTATTGAAGAAAAGTATGAACCATTGATTCAAAAAGACAGCTTGAAAAAAATTATTTTTGAATAGCAGTTTAGTGCGATGAATACGTTTGAACTCGTTACATCCAGTATTCATCGCTACTTGGTTAAGGCGTATCATTTATAAGAGGTTAAGCCGTAAACTTCTTAGTTTAGATGTTATTTATTTGCATAATTTATCGTTCGATAAAAGGCTCTATATATTCCCAAACCACTTGTTGATGCATTCGAATAGGTGATTCGCCATGAATGGCCAATTTCGTGGGGCAGTATTCGTTGAAACAAAGGAAGTGAATAGCTAGCCCCAGCATTGTTATTCATAACGATATCAGATCCTATAATTGACCATGCATCAGTGTAATCAGCGGTACCAGAGGTAAGGGTGGCATCGTTTGTATTGTCTGCCCAAAAGAAAGAGGTACCGCTTAAAGCGCCACTTCCTCTATCTGAGCCAAATAAATCTATTTCAGCACCTAAAACGTTAGCAGAGCCAAAAATATCACCGATCGGCAGAGTATTAGCGCTGTCGTCTACAAAGTATAAATCTGTTCCTAGCCCAGAAATTGGGTCGACGGATGTCCATGCGGCAAAGGCTAAGTCAATAGCTGTCGACATTTGAGCGACAGTTGGCAATGTATCCCAAACAAATAAATCACGATATGCTTCGACAGAGCCGCCTTCGAGTGAATAGCGAATACCGTTATTTAATGACCGTTCTAATGTTATGTCTTGTGTAAATTGATAATCATAAGGATCTGCGTCCTAGCGAAAACCCCACCTAGGTTGCCATCAGAGCCGAACATAACATCTGCCATTGTTGGCTGCAGCGTTAACAGTAAAATTAACACAAAGAAAGTTAAATGGTTGAGGCTAGTCATCAAAGTTCCTAAATAGGCTATGTGAACTGCTCGAAATTTGAGCACTGTTGATGCCAACTAAATTAAAGTCAAAATTTTCAACGTATTAATTGAAAGAGTTGCAATACTGCCTAATAGATTGAAAAACTATGTAAATTATCTAGACAGTTCTACTCATCATTTTCATAAAGCTTGTTGTGCACGATAATGTTGTGCACAATGCACTTACAGATAAAATAATAGGAAAGTGTTATGCCAGAAATTTCGTTATTTGGTTGGTTTCACACCGGTGTTGCGATTATCGCTTTAATTGCCGGTTTTTATTCATTAGTGCGATTCAAATATATATTGATTGAACAAACTGCAGGTAAGGTTTACTTAATTTGTACGTTACTTGCAGCCGGTAGTGCATTAGCAATATTCAGACATGGCGGTTTTGGTGTTGCGCATGGCTTGGCCGTATTAACATTGCTGGCATTATTAGTAGGTACTATTGCCGCTAAAACACAAATACTCAGAGGCCTTTCACCTTACGTGCAAGCGTTGAGCTACTCAGCAACCTTGTTATTTCATATGATTCCGGCGATTACTGATGGCTTAATGCGTTTACCAACAGACGCGCCTATTGTTACCGATATTAAGGATCCATTATTAAAAGGATTCTATCTGACCTTTTTGATTTGTTATATTGCGATCGTTATCTGGCAATTTATTTCTATTCGAAAAAATAATTCGGCATAGACAACTTAATCAAAATGACTAGATATGGAGCTTTTTACTCCTTATCTAGTCTTACTGAAAACTGTGTTTCCAAACGTAATTTTCAATTTACAATTCATATTGTTTTTAACAATAATAGGAAACATTTAAGCGCAAAATCAGCAATATTCACTGGTATTGAGTTATTCGCAAGTATCTAACCTTAATAATTAATTGAAAGAATTAAGACTATTAGCCTTGTGTAGCTATACTTTATCGTTAAATGTAGTATTTATCGCTAGGGGTTGGCTAATTATATGAAGTATATTTTTTGCTGTGTTTTGCTTTTATTTTCAACTACCGATCATGTAAAAAATCATAAAAATTCAATTGGCTGCTTATTCCTATCCTCCTTTCTCTGGAGAGTTATTAAGGAATGGTGGTGTGTGGCTTGATTTAGTTTCTCAAGCATTTGCTAAGGTAGACTATCACGTTGAGTATACCTTTTTCCCATTCGCACGAGTATTTTCCGAATCACAATTTGGTCAACAACAGGGTGTTGTTTGTCTGTGGTATTCTCAAATTCGTTCGGAAAGTTATTTTTTTAGCGCTCCTTATTTTTATAATGAAATGAAAATATTAAAGAAAACGGGCAGAGCACTGCCAATTGAAAAATTGTATGATCTAACGAAATACCGCGTAGGGAGCGTACGCGGTTATCTGCTACCGCCTAAGCTAGAGTCATTGGGCTTAAATTTAGAATTTGTTGATACGGACAGTCAAAACTTGAAGAAGTTAGTTGCCGAGCGGATTGATTTTATGATCGTTGATAAATACACCGCGTCATACATGTTACAAAAAGAGCAGCCCGACAGTTCCCATCTCATATCTACTCTAGAGACAACATTTGAAAGAGAAGCCAACTACTTGGCAATTGCTAAAACGCAAGTCAATGGTAGTGATCTTATTGACGAATTTAACAAAGGTATGTTGTTGCTAAAAGAAAGTGGTGAATACCAACGCATTATGGCGGTTCACGGTTTTGAACAATAAACAGTGTTTCGGACTACACTTCTTTGTTGGCGTAGATTTGCTCATTTTGACGTTATTTCAACCTAATACCTTGATATTTAATCCGCTCATTCATACCTCATAGTAAATACTTATTATTTTGGCTAATGATGCTTTCATATTTTTTACCGATATTTATTGCCGTTTTACTGATCGGTTTTTCAATAGCAAAACCCTATTGGCGTGAAGCTCAGCGCGATAAAATAAGGCGTAAACCATTTAAGAAAGAATGGCGTAAAATCATTCAACAGCGCATGCCATATTTTAAGCAGATGCCTGCAGACTTGCAGTTGCAGTTAAAGCAGCATATTCAAGTCTTTGTACATGAAAAAAACTTTGTTGGCTGTAATGGCGTTATTATTACGGATGAAATCAAAATTACCATCGCAGCTCAGGCATGCTTGTTATTGCTGAATCGTAAAACCGACTACTACCCTAAATTACAAACGATATTGGTGTATCCCCGAGCCTTTATCAAACAACAGCAAAACACCAATGGTGTGGGCGTGCAATCGATTCAGCAAAAAGTACTTGCTGGGGAGTCGTGGGAATTTGGCAAGGTAGTATTGTCATGGCAGGACACAATCGTTGGCGCTGAAATTCCTGATGATGGTCAAAATGTGGTTATCCATGAATTTGCTCATCAGCTAGATCAGGAGAATGGAAAGGCGAATGGTGCGCCAATTTTAGGAAAAGCTCAGAGCTACGCTCAATGGTCAGCTGCTTTTTCAACACAGTTTTCATTATTGCAAAAGCAGGCAGCACAAGGCCATCCTTCGTTGTTTGATCATTATGGTGCGAGTGAGCCTGCAGAATTTTTTGCTGTTGCCAGTGAAGTATTCTTTGAACGCTCTCAACAGTTTTATGCGCAATTTCCTACGCTGTATCAGCAGTTGAGAGAGTACTATCATGTAGACCCTGTGCATTGGCACTAATCGCGTTTTCCCAATACTGACCACATCAATTAAAGGATAGTTAATTAAGCTGAATTTAAGTGAAATACTTCTTGGTACTGCAAGTGTTCAGCTGCCTTGATTAATTTTGTGTTTGTCAAGCGCACCGATAGAACATGGGAAAAACACTTAACTTTGACTATAGTTGAATGCAAAGTAATAGAATGGAATCTACCCTCCTAGATATGTTTTTCCATTTGTTAAGTTATTGAGCTCACTCAACATTCAATCAAAGATAAGGAACACCCTATGGCTGGCAAATTTGAAACACTACTTGATGATTTGAAAGACGTCGCAATTGACTTCTCAAAGCTAACCGTAACTACTGCAACGGGCGATATTGAAGCTGCACTTTCGGGTAAGGAAGTCGACCTTAATAAAGTGGACATGGAAGAGCTTTTTAAAGACGCGGCAACAGGCAAAGTCGATGGAAATTTGATCATTGCAGCGGTCGATAGTTATAAGCTTGACGGGGATGCATTTGTCTTTAGAACAAATAATCCTAAAGTGTCACCAGAAATGGCTGCTAGCCTAGAAGAAGCGCACACTAACGCAGTAATTGCTGGGCAGTCTCTAAGAGATGGTATCTTTGATATTGTCAAAGATGGTATTGAAACGCTTGTAAAAAAGTGACAGTTAATCCTACCCGTCCACCTAAGGATTTTGTTGTATACCATAGTGTCATTGAACTCTATAAGGATATTCAGAGACTATGATCACCGCTTCACTTAATGCTGAAAAAGTCGTGTATTTAGAAAAGTTCTCGGCACAGGGAATTATAGATGGCTACCTGCCTAAACTCCCTCATAGTAAACCCAAGGCAGGTAAGATATTCATGGACAAGGCGCTGCGCAAAGTCGTGGTCGATAGACTTGTTCACCTGCAATATCTGAAAACTCGCGCTAAGGTCTCAAATGCTGCGTTAACCTCGGCCGTCCGTCAACTTCAACGAGACGCCAATTTGCATGATGATGGCTGGTTGGGATATCAAACGTGGCAGGCAATTCAACAGGTATTTACGTTTGAAGAGGCGACCCATTTGGAAATGTGGCTAATTGATGCTCAGCCAAACAATTTTATCTTGCGTGCCGCCTATGTTCGGCTCCGTGCGTTGGGCGTTATTGAAGGTGAACGAGAGGACTTCTCGAAAGCTGCACAAGATATCAAAAACAGTTCACTCTCGCTGCAAGAAAGAGAAGATACTGTTCGAAGGCAAGTTGTTGACTCTGGGCTAAAGCAACTTCGTCTTTTGCTGATCGAATTAGGTATTGACGCTGCAAGTTTTCCTGTTGATGCGGGCTTTAGCTTATCGTTACTGGATGTTTTATTTGATCAAGATCGTTTAGTTCAATTGGTACATGATAAGCGCAAAAAACTAAGAAAAAAGCTTGCTAGCGTTCCTTTATATGAAGAAAACGTCAACAATAGTCTGCAAGCATTATTAAGTCATACACTAAGGTTTATTGGCCACTTAGCCAAAGTCGAACTGTGGCTACATGGTTATCATCAAGGTGACAGTTCGGCTCCCGACGGTACCGTTATTGCCCCTGACGATGATCGCCTCATGTTTAATCCTATCTTGTCTAGAAAACGTACAAAACCTAATCGACAGGGCAAAACGAGGCCCGTACGAATGCGGTCACCAGCTGCGATCAGAGTAGGTGGCCTGTTAAGCGTGGCGATAGACTTTTATCAAGAATGCGCTTCGGATAAGCGTAAAGTTGCTTGCTTATCATTGTCAGAGCAAGATTTAAAGCAAGGGATTTTCAATGGTCAGGTGACCAATGCGCATGTCATTATTGATATTTTGGTGTGTGCTTGCGTGACAGAAGATGAACCTGAGCTCCCGCTGGCGCAGACGAATAAAATCATCAAGGTTCTTCGCAATAAAGACAACAATATAAAAGACAGTCATTGGAAGTCGATAGGTTTTGGTAACTTCTTGCTTGATGGTGTCAAACGACTCTGGCGGCTAATTAAAGGCGCGGTCAATTGGGTGATCAGTCAGGTAAAAAAAGTAATAGGAAAGTTATCAAATGCGGTCATACGGGTACTACGATTTGCAAAACAAATAGCCTTTAAAGGGCTGATTATCTTTGAGCGGGCAGGTATCGCAATGTCAGAAGGGTTTAGCCTGTTATTTAATCACCTTGTGCCAGGCTCCAATAAAGCTATTGCCATGAAACGACAACTCGATATGGATTATTTTGTCCTTGTAGATAATATGACACCACCTCAACAAATTACTCAGTTTATCAATGAACTAAGGATCAAAGTGCAAGGCTTTAAGTTTTCAATTGTTGTTTTTAATCTGATCATCAAAGTATTCGATATCATTAAAAAAGTGTTAATTAATCCTGTTTACGGAGGACTAGCTTTGGTGAGTTACATGATGACATTACACAGCTTGGTGGATGAAGAAGCATCTCTGATCCTACGAGAAACTTTACTCGCCAGCTAACAGGGCTTGGTCTCGCATGACCAGAAAGTGAGTTTAGGTAAGGCCTCAATAAATAGGGCAAATGAGTGCAAAATAAAAAAGACTCCAGAATTATTTCAAGAGCCTTTTGAATATTAAGAAGAACGGTCGACAGATTTTTATTTGTTCAATCCAAGGATTGGACCAAATATCGACTGATTTATTGGATTAGAACTCGTAGCTCTCGCTAAAGTCGATTGTTCTAGGCAGTATATAGCGGCCATTAGATGACAATGAATCACGCGGGTCGCCTTCGGTTAATGCTTCTTCATCGGTTAAGTTATTAACCGCAAATTGCATCTGTACTTCATCAGTGACATTGAAAATCACGCCCAGATCAACTTTTTCGTAGCCCTCTAAAGTGACACTGTTCTCATTGTTTGCGTAACGATCACCGACCGCTGAAAGGGTGCCGTAAATAGTTGCATACATGCCGTTGTCCATTTCGATGTCATAGCTTGGCATCATACGCACTTGCCAGCTAGGCTGACGCTGGGCTTCATTACCTTCGTTTGCTGGACTTTCGGTGATTTCTGTTTCCTGCACCGTTGAATTTAAGTTCAATGAAAAGCCATTATCGCTATAGTAATTAAAGTCTAACTCGATACCGTAAGCCTCATTAGTGAGTACTTCTGCTGGTGCACCAGGTTGCGAGACAAATGTATCGCCTTTTACTTCGTTAAAAAAGCCTGTAGCGTAGAGCTCATAATCATCACTTGAAATTTTATAACCCAATTCATACTGAGTGACTTCTTTGATCAAGTCCTCACCGTTTTGATATGCGCCATAGTTATCCCTGAAGTCATCAAAGAAAGGCATTTTGCTACCGTCACTGATACGTGCGAACACGCCTTGTTTAGGGGTAAACATCCAGTTAATACCAGCAGTCCAAGCAAGTTCGGTCTCATCATAAGAAACGGCTTTCGTGATCTTACCGTCTAACCCTTCGTCAACCGTGTAATCGATTTGGTGGTTTTTACTACGAAGGCCCGCATCTATGGTCAATTGATCATTGATTTCATAAGAACCCGTTAAATAGAATGCTTTGGTTGAACCATCACCAATACTATTGATATCGTAATTCCAACCGCAACTGTCTTGATTATCATTACAATCAATACCCGTTAACATCTCTTGCCGGTGTTTTACCACTGTTTGTTGAACTTGCGAGCGAGCAACAAGCGGAATACGTAGCAGGTGTGTTAGCTGCACAATTTCTGCAACAGGGGGGACTCGTTACGACTTGCTCTAATAGTGAACAGCAGTGGGACGCCCCGAACGGTTGGGCCCCTTTGCACTGGTTTGTCGTCAATGGCTTATCCAAATATCAACATCAGGATTTAGCAAATACCATTTTAAAGCGATGGCAGAACACTGTTGAAATCTACTTCAAACAAACCGGTAAGTTGATGGAAAAATACAATGTTTGTGAGCAGCGAAGTAAAGCTAGCGGCGGAGAGTATGACGTGCAAGAAGGCTTTGGATGGACAAATGGTGTTTACCAAGCCTTTGCGAAAATAATGTCATCCGTTAATTAAACTCTACCTTGGCAGTGCAGCCGGAATCATCGTTATTGCAAAGCGAGAAATGCCATTGGTATTTCTCGCATATGTCTTTAACAATGACCAAACCAATGCCAAAGCCTTCATATCCTCGGTGTTTACTGTCTAAGCCGCTACCATTGTCTACGACGGATAATTGGCTTCTATCAACAAATAGGGTGATTTGTCCGCTTGGTGTGCAGTTAATTGCATTGATTAGTAAATTTTTGATAATCGCATTCAACAGAATAGGCTCAACATGTAATGTCACGTTGTTAAGCACTTGAACATTAACAAGGCATTGATTGTTGTCGATATAGCTGGCTAAATCTTCTAGTTGTCCATCAATATATTCTTGACTGACTATTAATTCGCTAGGCTGTTCAGACTCTTCGCGTGCCAACAATAAAAAGGTATGGGTGAGTGATTGCATTTCATCAATTGCGTCGTTAATTCTTTGACACTGCTTTTCTACGGCGCTATTTTTCTGCTTTCTTAATATGCTGATGCAGCCTTTAATAACCGTCATGGGGGTGCGCAATTCATGACTGACATAACGAGTAAATGATTGTTCTCTTTGTATCGAGTAAGCAATTTTTTCACGGTAATTATTTATTGCGGCAAGCGTTCGATTAAGTTCAAGCGTTTCCATTCCCGTAGCGGAAATCTTTTCAAATGTCTCCCCTGAGTCTTTTGATAATTGCTCGGCCAAATGCGTAAACGGCTCAGCAATCTTTCTGGCGCGGTAAACAATCGCGAATGCCGCGACCAAAAATAAAAAAATGCCGAATACTAGCAATATAAACTCAAGAAGAATAAACACATCATCACTCCACTCAACCGCATCAACATTTTCTAACAGGTAAACCGTTCTTCCTGCTACTTTTTGAGCGACAATGGCAAACTCACTGTCATCTTCTTCAAAATGTAATGAATCTACACCAACCCACTCCGGTGTGATGACTTGTTTAATTTTTGTTGGCAATTGCTGGAAGTGACCATAACTGGTCAGCAAGGGATCGATTTTGATGATATCTGTCGTACCATGCTCATATTGTGATAGGTAGTGCGGCGCTATGATAAACAAGCGGTGCATACCGGTTTTGTTCTCAGTAAGTAGCACGGCATTTTTAAACAAAAATCCGTAACATATCAGTAATAATGCAGCGCCGATAAGAAAAACATGGGTAATTTTTTTGGCAATAGTTGCCTCGTTGATTGACGTCATTTTATTGCTCAATTTTATACCCTTGTTTGGGGACGGTAATAATCATTTCACGATCAAATGGTTTATCTATTTTCGAGCGTAACTGATAAATGTGCTTACGCAATATGTCTTGGTCTGGCAGTTCATCTGGCCAAAGTACACTTTCTATTGCTTCTCTTGTTACTAAATTGGGGTGATGTTCACACAGTAGCTTGAGGATTTTGAAGCCGCTTGGGTTTAAAGAAACCCGCTTGCCTTGACGGGTAACACAATGAGATTTTAAATCGATGGAAAGCTCACCAACGGTTAGCGAATTCTTAAAACCTAAGCCACTGCTTCTGCGCACGACCGCAGTAATTCTTGCCTCAAGTAATTCCAAATCAAACGGCTTGACGATGTAATCGTCTGCACCAATATTGAGCCCTTCAAGCATGTCTTGGTTTGTATCACGCGCGGTAAGCATAATAATGGGACAGTTATTACCAGCATCTCTTAATGTCTTACAGAGCGTAAGACCATCGATACCGGGTAACATAATATCTAGGATTATGCATTGATATGAGTTTTGCTGAGCTAAGGTTAATCCACGAGTGCCCGTCGCTGCGTAGTCTAGTTCTATTTCAGTGTCCTCGAAATATTCGTAAATTACGTCAGCAACTTGTTTACTGTCTTCTACTAGCAGGACATTCATGTGCTCTATCGTCTCAGTCATTTTTTCCATATTATTAAGGTTAATTGCAACTAAATAAAGTGAATTTGCCAGACTTATTGATCGCAGAACAAGCTTGGTCGATAACTGACTTTAGACTGTTGACTTCTTTAGTGCGAATCGCGAATAAGAATTGCTGATCTGTGGAAAGAGCTTTAGCGATTTGCTGATGCTCTGTTAACAATGCAGCCTTGCCACGAGAATAAAAACGGGCTGAAAAAGGACGTTTATTCCAATAATAAAGCGGTACACTTTCTTTTAAAGCATTATTGCCAATTAAATCAACGTGACTTTTTTTTGTTGTTCCCCCACCAATGATAATGCAGAGCAAACATATAATAATAATTAACGATAATAAGCTCGTCATTATCACTTGTTTTATGGATGAACACTTTGGCGCTAACCACAAAGCAAATGCAGGTACTCCGGGTAAAACATATATTGGCAATGTATTTCCGGCAAAAGTAAACAGCACCATCGGCGCTAAAAACCACGCGACTAAGTAATTGTTGAGTGCCTTGTTAGTATTTTTTCTTGTTAGGGTCTTTCTTCGCCACGATTTAAGTAAATGGTGCAAAGCGATAAAAGACCATGGAAAAGCGATAAGTAGACCAAAAAGCCAAATTGTGCCTTTCGCCTTTTTATGGGCGCTCCCGTATAAATCGCCTTGCCAACCAGGGTCTAAAAAGCGTTGAACGTGCTCGCCCCATAAAAAATATTCTAAAAAGCCGGGCGTAGCTATTTCAGCTTGTATGTACCAAGGCAAGGTTAATACTGAAAATATCAGTAACCCTTTAGTCCAAGGCAGTGAGGCTATAGCTTGCCAAAAACAGTGATTAGCAACGCTCCAGATGACCAGTGCAATACCGATGATTACAATAGCGACAGGCCCTTTGACTAACATGCCCAGGGCTAAAGCGATAAAAAATAGATAGCCAGCTTTGGTGGATGTAGACACTGTGTAGTTATGCCAAAAGCTGACCATAGCCATGGAAATAGATAAGGTCAATATGGCGTCAGTCATCACCATACCTCCAGCAATAATGAATCCAATGCTTGATATAAGAATAAGAGCAGCAATGAGTGCCGTATGATGACTAATATGACGTTTGGCAAAAACGAATATTGTTAAAAGTGTCGCCAGTGCTGCGATAAAATGCGGCAATCGACCACTAAACTCTGATATACCTAATAGTTGAAAGCTCGCGGCACTAGCCCAAGTATGCATAGGCGGCTTACCCCAGAAGGGCACATCATAGTCAAAAAAGGGGGTGATCCAGTTTTGAGTTTCCATCATGATGCGGGCAATTTCGCCGTAACGGGCTTCCGTTGAATCAAAGAACGGATAAAGTCCAAGTGAGCCTAGCCGAACCACAATAAAAGTGAAGACCAAACCTATAATGAGCTTGGATGTCTGTGATTGGTTGGTGAATAGCTTATCCATGCATAATGCCAGCCTTTTGTGCTTTTTTACTGAGGTTTTCCATCACTAAGTAAACTGGTCGCTGTTTTGTTTCGGTGAAAATTCGACCAACATATTCCCCGAGTAACCCTATGGCCATAAGCTGAACACCGCCTAGCCAAAGCTGTACTAGCATCAATGATGGGTATCCAGCAACGGGGTCGCCAAGAAGTAAGGCTTTTATGAAAACGAAAAGACTGAATATAAAAGCTGAAGCAGACACGAGTATGCCGAGCCAAGTGGCTATGCGAAGAGGGCGAACGCTGAAAGACGTAATGCCAGATAACCCTAATTGTACCAATTGTATGAATGACCATTTTGTTTCACCTGCGGCGCGCTCGGGACGGTCAAAAGTGATGACGGTTTGTTTAAAGCCAGGCCAAGCCATGATGCCTTTCATGTATCGATTTCTCTCGGGCAAGTTTTTAATTTCGTCAATCACTCTTCTACTCAATAAACGAAAATCTCCAACATCTTTTTCAATTTTTACGTCGGAAAGTTGGGCGAGTAAACGATAATATAGATGGGCAGATAGTTTTTTTAAACTGGACTCCCCGAGTCGCTCTTTACGCTTCATATTGACGACATCAGCTCCTTCACGCCACGTTGCAAGCATCTGGGGTATGAGCTCTGGCGGGTCTTGTAAATCTGCATCTAAAAGAATAGCTGATTGTCCTTTAGCTAAATCAAGACCGGCTGTCATTGCTGCCTCTTTTCCAAAATTCCTACTTAAATTTATCAATTCAATCGTTGCATGATGGGCTGGAAGTTGTTGCATTACTTGCCATGTTTGATCTTCGCTCCCGTCATTTATATATAAAATTTCAATGTTTTCGTTCGGTAATGTTGCCAGCACTTTTGATAATTCGTAATGAAACAATGGCAACATTTCGGCTTCATTGTACGCCGCTACTATGATGCTTAGCGTTATCGGCTCTGCTTTAAATGATGAGTTAATGGACTTTGCTTGGCTTGAAACTAACTGCATGAATGAATCCTCATATATTGATGCCAAGCAGTGTAATTGAGCTCAAGTCTAAAAAATGTCAATAATCCTTTAGACGTTTTATGGACATTTGTAGGTGAATAATGGGGTTTTAAAGTGAGGAATATATGTTGATTTTTAGTCGTTTCGCCGTTGTTGGTGGTGTGGGTTTTGTTGTCGATGCGAGTATTTTTTACATACTAATTACGTCATTGATCTTGCCTTACCCTGTTGCGAGAAGTGCATCATTCTTATGTGCGATGTTATGTACATGGCTGGGTAATCGATATTTTACTTTCACTGACGCTAGTCGAGCAAATTCTAAGCATCAACTAGCTAAGCACTGTTGCTGTGCCAGCTTTAGTTTTCTGTTTAATTACTCGATATTTCAAATACTATTGTTTGCCGAATCACCTTTAAGTGTGGCATTTATTGCAGGCATTCTAGTTGGCATGGTGTGCAACTACTATGTATCAAAAAAGGTTGTTTTTGTGTAGATGGCGACGCTGTTTACTTATTGATGATGGTTAATTGTGTTCAGCCACCTCTTTTTTGAAAACAAGAGGTGGCTTTGTTAACGTTTCTGAGCAAACATCAACCAGACACGTAAATGTGTATGCGAAGCTTAGCCGAACGTGCTACTTAAGCGCTCTAAGTTATCGACATTATTGTTAACAGAAGTACCATTTTCATTGACTTCTCTTGATATGTTGGTGTTTTCTTGTGAAATTGACTGAATGGTGTGAACACTTTCTGTTATTTGATTGGCAACGACACTTTGCTCTTCTGATGCAGTAGATATTTGCGCGGTCATATCTTGAAGTTCGCCCATCATTTCAACAATTTTGTCTATTGCATTTTGTGCTTGAGCCGACTCTTCCTGACAAGTTTGAGCATTTGTTTTGCTGGTCAACATTAGTTGACTCCATTGCTCTAATGTTAATTGCAACTTCTGAACGGTTGATTGTATTTGTACGGTAGCCATTTGAGTACGGCCAGCCAACGTCCTGACTTCGTCAGCAACGACAGCGAAACCACGACCTTGCTCTCCAGCTCTTGCCGCCTCAATCGCTGCATTCAATGCTAACAAATTGGTTTGATCGGCAATGCCTTGAATTTCCGTCATGACTGAAGCGATATTTTGTGTATCAGCAGATAATTCACTTGCCATTGAAGCAGCGCCATCAACGTCTTTAGCTAATTCGCTGATCGTCGTTTGTGTTGAATTAACGACATTGGTTGCTTCCATGCAACTGTTTTGAACCACTTGCACCTTGTCATATACGCCAGTAGTGTTTTGGCTGACTTCTTCAATAGTGATACTCATTTGGGTAATGGCTGTGGCAAGTTGCTCTAAATGTGTGTTTTCCTCGATCAAACCAGTTAATGAACGATCAGAAGAAGACTTTAGTTCATCAGAGATTAACCTTAAGTTGATGCCAGAATCTTTACTGCGCCCTAAAATGGTCCGGGCTTTTGCTTCTAACAGCACAACAGGGTAACTGAGGATATTTACACCGCCTTTTCCTGTGTATATCAATCTGGATGGACTATCCGAGTTATCTCTGACCGTGCTAATAAATTTCGGTAATTGCACTAACTCTTGATAAAAGACTATTGATAGTCCAATAAATAGTGCCAAAGGCGAGAACGCAAACCAAAGGTTGTCGGAATACAAAGCGACAGGTAAGAATGTTGATAAAAATAATGCTATACCTAATAAATACTTAGTTCTATAGCTTACAGTCCATTCTTTTATGGATTTTCCATTGTTGATTTTTTGATATAGCGCTGTTGCATTAATCTTCATTTCTGGTGTTGGACAACTTCTAACGGATTGGTATCCCGTTACAACACCATCTTCTAACAAGGGCGTCACGTAGGCATCGACCCAATAATAGCCACCGTGTTTACAACGATTTTTTACCATGCCGCGCCACGCGTCACCGTTTTGTAATTTTGTCCATAAATCATGAAATGCAGCTTTAGGCATGTCAGGGTGGCGTACCATATTGTGCGGCTTGCCTATGAGTTCTTCACGGCTATAACCAGAGATTTCACAGAAAGCATCATTGACATAAGTAATAATGCTGCTGGTGTCTGTGATAGAAACCAGTTGCGTGTCAACAGGAAAAGTCACTTCGCTAGCTGAAGTAAAGCTTGATTTGTTCGTCATCATGAAAGTCCATTTTTCATTTGTGTTTTTTCGTTCCTTAGACTGAGAGTAAGAGAAATATAAATAGCTGTCAAACCTTGTGAGTACCCAAAATTACAGGAAGAATAAAATGAAAATTATACGAATAATAGCTTTTTAACGAAATAAAATACAAAGTTGTTACGTTTTACGGTTGTTTGTTTTGTTTTTGTTCGTTTTGATTAGGTTTTGGGCGACAAATGAGTTTGTTGAGAATTGCTATATACGAGCAAAAAAGCTAAAAGTCAGACATTTGTTTACAGAATAGTTGTTTATCTCTTTTTGTGTCTATTAGGAATTCACTAGGCCTGTCAATGAACGGGTGATGTATTCAATGTTTTTGAGTCTTTACGTTCAACAGCTGATTGCATATTGGTTCCGCCTAATTAGCCGCTGTATTTCAAAATGTCATGTATGTTTGATTTAGACTAACGGCCAATTTCACTTGGACTTGAACCAAAGTAGCGGGTAAATTCTCGGCTAAATTGTGTAGGGCTTTCATAACCTACCTGTGCGGCAGCTTGTTTTACTTTTAATCCTTTATCTTGGAGTAACTCTCTGGCGCGGCTTAACCTTATCTTTTTGACATATTGAATAGGGGAAGACGCTGTTGCTTGCTTGAAATTTCTATGGAAAGTTGAGCTACTCATATTCGCCATACTGGCCAGTTGCTCAACATCTAAATGGCTCTGAAAATTATGATGTAAATGTTTTAAAACACGTTCCATTTTCGATAAATGCGTATTATGCGACACTAAGGAAAACAAAGGTGCGGCTTGAGAGCCAGTTAATACATGAAAAAATATCTCTCGTAATAAGCCTTTACCAATAACATCGCACTGCAGCGATGAGGTCAAGCATTCAGCCAGCCTTGACACCACACAAGACAGTGGTTCGGTGCATTGACTGACAAATAATCCTTTGTTATGAGAGCTGGCGTCACTTTGAATCACTTGGCCGTGATCATCTAACACTCTGACCAATTCACTTAACATGGCTAAGTCTAAATCAAGTACCAATGATAATAGTGGCTTCCCTGGCTCTACAATGGTTTCACATTCCGCGGGTAACGGCAGGGTAAGCACGAGGTAATTGTCAGGGTTGTAATCATAAGCTCGTTCATTAAAGTAAACCCGTTTTTGTCCTTGCACAATAATTATGATGCCTTGGCTATAACAAAGAGGCACACGCATTGATGACTGACTTGCTTTAAATATCCCTACGCCTTCAATGGAGGTTTTATTGTAGCCTTCCTCAGTTGCAACCGTGGATAAATTGTCAATAACTGTGCTCATATTTGTTCCTCGGTATTAGATAGTACACGTTTAACATTTAAAGAATAGAGTATAAATAAAATCAAAAATAAAAGTACTATATTTGTCGCTATCGATAGCTTTAGGCATGAAATTGATGTTTTTACCCATTCTCTAGTTTAGGTGGTGCTATAAAATGCACCCATCTAAACAAGAGGCAGATTTTATGCAAAACTTTGATTATTTTAACCCGACTCATATTGTTTTCGGTCAAGACCGTTTAAACGAACTGGATAACTTGGTTCCACAAAATGCCAAAGTGTTAGTGCTTTTTGGTGGCGGCAGTGTCAAGCGATTTGGCACGCTGGATAAAATTAGAGCCAGCCTTGGTGACCGAGAAGTATTGGAATTTGGTGGTATTGAAGCCAATCCTGAATTTGATACCTTGATGAAAGCGGTTGATGTTGTTCGCGAAGAAAATGTCGATTTTTTATTAGCTGTTGGTGGTGGCTCGGTCATGGATGGCACAAAATTTATCGCCGTTGCTGCCAAACAAGCCAGTGAACACAGCAAGCTTTTATCCCATGGCTTTGAACCGCTGCCCATTGACAGTGCAATACCACTTGGTTGTGTGGTGACGTTACCTGCAACAGGCTCTGAAATGAATACCTTTGGTGTGGTCACCTACAAGCAACAAAAATATCCATTCACTTCGCCTTTGGTGTATCCGAAGTTTTCATTCTTAGACCCTGATCTCACGCTAACCTTACCAAAAGAGCAAATAGCGAATGGTGTTGCTGATGCTTTTATTCATGTGATTGAGCAATACTTGACGAAAACAGAGAATGCCAAAGTGCAAGACAGATTTTCAGAAGGCTTACTTAAAACGTTGATTGAAGATGGCCCTGTTACCTACAATAACAACACTGACATTGATGCACGTAAAAACTTCATGTGGTCAGCGACTTCGGCGCTTAATGGCTTAATTGGCGTTGGGGTTATGCATGACTGGTCAACCCATATGATAGGTCATGAAATGACGGCGATGTTTGGTATTGCTCATGGTAGAACGTTAGCGATAATTTTACCGAGCTTGCTGCGTGAGCGTAAGGTACAAAAACGAGACAAACTTATTCAGTTCGCTGAGCGTGTTTGGGATATTTCTACAGGCACTGATGACGAAAAAATTGACAAAGCAATTGATAAAACTGAAGCGTTTTTCAACTCACTTGGTATCGTAACAAACCTAAGTCACTACAGTATAAATGATACTGATATAGATACTTTGGTCAATAACATGAAGAAAATGGGCTTAACTCATTTGTCTGAAACGGGTGATTTAACCTTAGATATTGTTCATAACATACTGACGTCGGCTAAATAAGCTAGCAATATAAAAAGCGCCTTAAGTATACTTGTTGTGGTTAAGGCGCTTCATTGTTTGTTTCTAGTCCATGAGATTTAACATGCTCAATCAATTGCGGAAAGAACATTAAAAATATGGCTTCTAGTTCGCCATAATGGCGCTCTATATCTTCAATTGCGCCGTTAAATTCATTGGCAAAGCGAATACGCTTAGCAATGTTATCCAGCGCTATGCCTACCCCTGATAACGTTTCGTACTCATTGAACCAATCATTTGTTGTTAAATTGTAGATCACATGCTGCATTCTCGCTGGCATCACATGAATTCGCTCAGTTAATAAGCGATAACTTGACCGTTTAAATTGGGAATGGGATGAGGCTTCAAAACGAGACCAATGTTGGATCAAGAAATGATCAAACAGCACATCAATGGCAATACCGGCAAAACGCCTTCGCTTAGGAGAAAATAAGTGCTTGGCTTGTTTCACTGTGTCGTGATTATCGGTATAACGGTCTACCAAATAATGATTGTCGAGTCCTTTTATAACGGCAGTGGGCAAGGTTTTCACTTTTCTCATGCCGCCAAAATCGCCGAGCAAATTGC
The DNA here is from genome assembly GCF_030295975.1 of Thalassotalea atypica. Classification (NCBI taxonomy): domain Bacteria; kingdom Pseudomonadati; phylum Pseudomonadota; class Gammaproteobacteria; order Alteromonadales; family Colwelliaceae; genus Thalassotalea; species Thalassotalea atypica. The sequence continues at coordinate 2,813,075 of NZ_AP027364.1, read as the reverse complement.
CATAATGAGAATCTGCATTGGGCTGTGCTAAATATAAATGGGCTAAATAATTCATTATTTAGTTAACCATTGTGCTCGAATATTGGTTTTTGTCAAAGGATTTCAAGAGTCCCAAAATGCTCTAACTCCTATTGTAAGTTATCCCTATTAGAGGAATTGGAAAAGCCGGCACACTAGCCTACATTTTAGCCGATAGGGGCTATACAGTGACAATATTACGACTAGGTGTAGCCCGTACTGATCTCGATAGAACAACACGTATTAGTCATCGATACCTTCAATATCGCCGCGCATGACCGGAAATCCTTTATGCATCCAACCAAAAATACCTTCCCATAAAACGGCGGTACGTGTGTAGCCACGCTTTCTCAGCTTGTTTATGGTGTAATCTGCTGCGGCCCTTGGGCATGAACAATAAGCGATAATTTGAACATCTTTTGGGATCCCAGCAACCGTTTCATCTAAATCAGCGTAATAAGGAAAAGGTATCGAGCCTTCAATATGTGCGGTTTGCCATACAGAGGGCACTCGGGTATCAAGCAGCACCATTCTTTTTTTGGCCACTAACGCTGCGCTTAGTTCCTCAGAGGATACATACATATCATCTTTTAAATCAAAATTAGGATCGTCACCTTGATTGTTAATGATGTACTGTTCGGGTTTAGGCAGTGCTTTTAAAATTGGTGTTTCATCTTTCCACCCTAAAGCTTTGCTGCGCAAAAAGGCGGTTATATTGTCAATGTCTGCTTGTGATAATTTATCTTTAAAAGCTGGCATAGGCGTATCTTGACGGCCATTTTCTATGGCATGACGAATAAAGTCATCAGTATTATGCGCGAGCGCAGAAGGATTCGCTAATGCAGGCCCTGTAACGCCTTGGCCTTTATCGCCATGACAAGTCGTACATTCTTTTTGATACACTTGCTCGCCTAGCTCAATATCGCCGAGCACGGGGTTGGTTGAGAATTTAAGCCTGTCATAGCCTGCTTGTTCGAAAAGCCAATAGGTTAGATTCCATGTTTCATCTAGTGTCATCGGGCCGCCCACTTCGTCTAAGTAGCCGCCCATCGCGGTGCCAGTACGACCATATTGCATGGGGCGCAGCACCTGATGGGCTATACCTGACTCCATTAAACTTTTACTACGCAATGAAGGGGCGTGGTCATTAGCGTGACCTTGACGGTCAGCGCCATGACACAGTGCGCAGTATTTTTGGTAATTCTTAGCAGCAACTTCAGCCTGCTGTGATGTTAGCGTTCTCGGTGGGGAAATGGTACTGCGCTGAGGCGCCTCGGCTAGTGCAAACGTTGACACTTGCAGCAAGATCATTGCACTGAAAAAGTTTGCTGTAATACGTTTAGTCATAAGAATTATTCTTTCATCCATAATGACTAAACGTTAACTAACCTTAAGCGTAGTTTCAATGTTATTCCAACTGATGAAAAGATTGGTAACAAAACTTTTGATATTCAACGGCTTTAACTTTGATTATTAACAACAAGGAAACAGTTAAGGCTGTCACCTAATACCTTTTACGGTGTGTCGATGATCAATAGCTCACTGTTAACAAGTGCACGAATCTCGAGTTGTTTGCTGAGCGTGATTTCAGCGCCATCACCTTTGTTCAGTACCGTGCGCTGATTACCGTCACTGATTTCAAATGAGCCTTTAGAAGCCAGCACATAAGCTTGATCATTAATACTATGTGACACTGTTGCTTGTCTTGCCAACAGGCCACCATAAATACGTGCATATTGATGTATAAAAAGGGCATCGTTTTTATCTTCTGGATAACCAGATACAAGTAAGGGTAAAGCATCCCCTGTTGATTTGGCTGGGAAGGTCATTGTATCCCAGCGCGGCGGCACATTTTGTTTGTTTGGTTCGATCCAAATTTGAAATAGTGTCACGTCAGATTTTGTTAAATTGTACTCACTGTGCCAAATGCCTTGACCAGCACTCATCACTTGTACTTGACCAGCAGAGGTTACACCTTCATTGCCACGACTATCGGTGTGAGTTATCGCCCCAGAGCGAATATAGCTGATGATTTCCATGTTCTTGTGTGGATGCTCAGGAAATCCTGATTGTGGCGCAATTTCGTCATCGTTAATAACGCGCAGTTTACCAAACCCCATTCTTCTAGCGTTGTAATATTGTCCAAAACTAAAGTGGTGATTTGCTTTTAACCAGCCATGATTGGCCTTGCCAAGCTGTTGAAAGGGAATATGCTTGATCATGATTTTCCTTAATGGCTGTTAGGGCAGGCCCTAAGCAGCCGATATGAATTAATGGATTAAAGTGTCTTATTCAGTTGTCTGTCTAATGAATATTTGCCACCGCCATGTATCATTAAGGTTATGGTTATTGCCAATAAACTTAACGCAAACTCATAACCGTTGTTGGCCATGAACAGTCCATTGACTAAATGCACTTTGACAATGGCTACGATCATTGTTGCCGCTAAAATTGCTGCAGAAGGACGAGTGGCTAAGCCGGCAATTAATAACAAACCGCCAAAAAATTCAGCACTACCGGCCATCATTGCCATCAAGTATCCTGGCCCTAAGCCAATTGAGTCCATCCATTGTCCTGTACCGTCAAGGCCGTAGCCGCCGAACCAAGCAAAAAGCTTTTGAGCGCCATGCGCTGCGAAAATAATGCCAGCGACAAGTCTTAGCGGTAGGGTAGATGCATTGTTATCAGTTTTTATTATGTTCTTAAAAATTGAAGTTTTCATATTTGTCTCTCTATTAATGAAGTGCTTTACTTGTTTGATATGACGCTATTGTATTGTTTGCTTGATTAGTGAATAACCCCTAAAATTTGTTTAATAACATCAAAAATTTTGAATGGTTGTGGAGGCAAAAATGAAAAGTCCTATGTTAACGTTGGAATCGATACTAGTGCTTGATGCGATTGAATCTCGAGGTAGCTTTGCCTCTGCGGCAGAACAGCTCAATAAAGTACCGTCTGCTTTGTCTTATATTGTTCAAAAACTAGAGGAACAATTATCGGTGACGATCTTTGTTCGAAAAGGGCGACGTTCGGTATTAACGCCAGCGGGAAAGCACCTGCTTGATGAAGGGCGCAAAGTTCTGTCTGCAGTGAGTAAAATAACGGAACAAACCCAAACACTTGCTCATGGTTGGGAGCCTAAAATCCGTATTGCGTATGACTCCGTGATAGAGATTGAACCTGTTTTTTATGTCTTAGAGCGATTTTTGCTGGAGCACCCAAATATAGAAATTGAGCTCTGTGAACACGTTATGCACGGCTCATGGGAAGCACTGTTTGAAGACAAGGTAGATTTGCTCATTGGTGGCGCAGGGCCGATACCTGCACAAGCGGGGATCCGTTCAGAGAAAATCCTCGAGCTAGATAGCCAGCTTATCGCTTCTAGCAATCATGAGATTAACCATATATATAAACCGGTTACTCATGATGATATTGCAGGTTATCGTACAGTTGTTGTACATGATTCATCAGAGAATTATGTACCCTGGTCAACAAATTTTATCTCGCAGAGTCGTCATTTTTATGTCTCAACAGTGGCTCAAAAAATCAAGGCAATAGAGGCGGGCATTGGTGTTGGATTTCTTCCAACAGAGCGAGTTAGTCAACAATTGCAAAAAGGTTCATTAACAGTAGTTGAGACGGACAACAAATTACCTGTCGTCGAACTGTTTCTATCGTGGAAAACAGTGAATAAGGGAAAAGGGCTAATGAGATTGAAAACTTTACTGCTTGAACAATACGAATGATTTTTACTATATTTTTAGCTGTAAAATCATCTGATTAAATGCTTTTGTGCCAATGTTAGTATAGGTAAAACGATTTGTCGTCTATGATGGCAAACACATAAATCAACACAAGACACTAAAAGGGGTAACAACAATGAGCATTATGAATAAAGGGAAAGGTGTGATCGTACTACTAGCGTTGTCATGTGGACTGATGGCCCCAGTGATCGCTGGCTCACTCACGCTAACCAGTAATGATATCAAACACGGTAAGCATATGAGTACAACGCAAGAGTTCCAAGGCTTTGGTTGTTCTGGTGAGAATTTATCGCCACAGCTTGAATGGTCAGGAGCGCCCACTGGTACAAAAAGCTTTGCTATTACCGTATATGATCCGGACGCGCCAACCGGCAGTGGTTGGTGGCATTGGCAAGTGATTAATATTCCAAAAGGGGTTAATGAGCTTGCCGCAGGTGCGGGCAGTAGCTCAGGCTTAAAATTACCGGCAGGTGCTGCGCAAGTTCAAAATGATTATGGCATAGAAGAGTTTGGTGGTGCTTGTCCGCCACAGGGGCATGGCGTGCATAGATACCAATTTACATTACATGCGCTTAAGGTAGCTAAAATCGAATTACCTAAAGGCGCTTCAAGTGCATTAGCCGGTTATATGATTAACGCAAATGCCATTGAAACGGCCACCATAGAAGCTCTATATCAACGGGGCGAATAACGATACAAAAAGCGCATGTTTTGAATTTAACTGTGCGTCACATGTATTGTGCATTATTGGCGCTCAACGTGATGACGCATAAACTATTTGAATGAAGTTAAGGGTTGATGATTATCCCTTGCTCAGGTGACATCTCGCCGTTACAGACTTGTTGGTAAATAGCCTCCATATTTTCTAACCCTTTTATATGAGTAAACTGCAACCAAATACTGAGTAAAAGGATGAATATTCCAAACATCAGCGCAGGGAAAAGAGCAATTTAGGTCTTTGCTTGAAAAATGCTTTAAGATTATCAATGTGTATGGAGTTAGTTGTTGTCTTCATTAATAATCCCTTGTTTTAACAGTGCTGAGTTATGTTTAAACAACTCAAACAAGAAGTTTTCGTCAATGTTGATTCCGTGCAGTTTAAGAATTTCTGGAGGAGCAACAAAAGGAAACAGGGTTAAGCTGAGCATAGTGAAATGAGCAAGTTGTGCGTTCACGTCTTTTTTCGAGATCCCATCTTTATTCAGTTCAGCGATAGCTTTTTTTCTTATTGAAGGAAGATCTTTTACTATTACTTTTTAGGTGATTTGCCGCTGAATTTTATTGGGTGGCAATTGCATACTACGACTAATAAAACGTGGGAAGTTCTCATGCTTTCACCAGTAACCAGCCATGATGAGCCCAATTTACCTGTATCTCAGCTTATTGTGATGGGCAAATTTATACTCGATTCTCCCGCAGAGCAATTAACCTATTCAGCAGAGTTGTTTGGTCAATCTGAATCTGAGCGAGTCATCAATATGACAGCAACAAGTCAATTGACAGGTAGCGAGCGTAGTTTTGTATTAACGCCAAAGACAGGAGGCGTTTCAGTATTTTAATCAAGGCCAAATATGATCATTTTATTCGAATAAATTGATCGCAATATAATCTATCTAGGTCAAAGAACTTGATAATTTAATGCAGTAAAATATTTGGACTATTTTATTGAGGAAGTTTCGTGATGGACATCGTTGTCGATATGTTGACAGGCCAACAATTAAGTGCAAAATTTGGTGACTTTGAAATTATTAGCGATCAAAGTCAGCACATAGGGGGAGATGAGCAGTATCCTGAGCCGTTTGATTATTTCCTCGCTAGCATGCCTTTATGCGCTGCTTTTTATGTTCGCCAGTTTTGCAAGACGCGTGAAATTGACGCCAGAGACATTGTTATTCGCCAATCGACAGCAAGTGACAGTGAAGACAAATATAAAAAGACATTTCAAATTGAAATAGATTTACCGGAATCTTTTCCTAAAAAATACAAAAAAGCCCTCATTGCAGCAGCCAATACTTGTACAGTTAAAAAGGTGATTCAAGCACAACCTGAATTTAAAATTTCACTTGCAAATACAGACTAAGATATTAATTTCCCCACAGGGCAAAATAAACTGTTAAAGTCTCTGTAATGTCTTAAATTTGTATTGTTTTTATGAAAAATAAAGTGTCACCAGAAGTTCAAGAACAAGCGCTGAAAGTTGCCAAAGGTATTCAAAAGCCAGGCCAGACAAAAGAGCAAACCAAGTTAATTGCTCAAGGTATAGAAAAGGGGATTGCTGAATACAAAAAACAGCAAAATAAAAAGTTGCGTGAAAAAGATAAGCAGCGCAAACAAAAAATAAAACAACAAGCGCAGCAAACAGAAGGTGATAGTCAGCAGGCTGAAAAAGCACAAAGTGTGAGCAAAATGCCTTGGCTGCTATTAACTATTAGCTGGCTTGGTTTTATCGCATATGTCACTTTAACGTGAACAAAGTGACTGCAATGGCCTCTTAGGTCTCAATATTAAGCGGGGACAATTGGTATTCTAAGGGTTTCTCTTCTTAATAAGTTTACGGCAACTTCCGGCGGCACTTCATAAAATTCATTGACGTATTTTTTTGCTTGTAAGAAATAACTTACTTGCTTTCTTACTGAACATGGGTTTTCGCATTGTTGTGCGAATACTAGCGTGTAATTTCCTGGTGTTTTAATTGAAAGTTTTTTTGCGTGCTCTTCAGGAACATCAGGTGTACAGCCTATTCTTATCACATTAGAAAATAAGCTATGCGTCATCACATAAACGCTACCTGTTGAAACTTCATTTGGATTAAATTTTTGTACAGAATTGTCCATTTCACTCATTCACTTTGTTCCATTATTCAGAAAATACGGGCTATCGGCATCTGCCTATATGGTTAAAATACCATTATATCTAATCCAGACAATATAAATACAGTTATTCATTACAGGAGCATGGCTTTCTTGCCGATTACTATTGGCCTACCGCGCTGTTGAAAAAACATTCAATAAAGAGTGAAGTTTAGGTAGGGGACATCCTTTTATTACTGTATACTGCGCGACCTTATAATTTGACGTAAATGAGTCAATGAAGCCTTGGTTTCATCAAATCATTTATTGTTATCAGATCGCTGCACGCAGCCATTCATAAATAAAGCTAGGAAACCTCCTTTTGATCACTACATCGAACATTACAATGCAGTTTGGCGCAGAGCCATTGTTTGAAAATATTTCTGCCAAATTCGGCAACGGAAACCGTTATGGTTTGATTGGTGCGAATGGTTGTGGAAAATCAACGTTTATGAAAATTCTAAGCGGAGAACTAGCGCCCAGTTCAGGCAATGTCTCAATTACGTCAGGAAACAAAGTTGGTACATTAAGCCAAGATCAATTTGCTTTTGAACAGTACAGCGTCATTGATACCGTGATCATGGGGGATGTAGAGCTATGGAAGGTTAAGCAAGAACGTGACAGCATTTATGCTCAAGCAGAAATGAGTGAAGATGATGGAATGCGCGTTGGTGATTTGGAAAGCGAGTTTGCTGAAATGGATGGCTACAGTGCAGAAAGTAGAGCCGGAGAAATCCTACTTGAAGCAGGTATAGAAGAGTCATTTCACTACGGTTTAATGGAGCAAGTAGCTCCTGGTTGGAAGCTACGTGTTCTTTTGGCACAGGCGCTATTCGCTAATCCTGATATTTTATTGCTAGACGAGCCGACCAACAACCTTGATATTCATACTATCAGTTGGTTAGAAACTGAATTGAATAAACGCAAATGTACCATGATCATTATTTCTCATGACAGACATTTTCTTAATGCGGTTTGTACACACATGGCAGATATCGACTACGGTGAATTACGTATTTATCCAGGTAACTACGAATTCTATTTGGCGCAGTCAAGCTTATTGCGTGAGCAATTGTTAGCGGGTAACACCAAGAAAGAAGAGGAAATTGCAGAGCTGCAAGACTTCGTTAATCGTTTTGGTGCAAATGCCTCAAAAGCAAAACAAGCAAGCTCTCGCGCTAAGAAAATGGACAAAATTAAATTAGACGAAGTAAAGTCATCTAGCCGTATTACACCAAAAATTAGCTTTGCATCGGGCAAGAAAATGCATCGTCAGGCGTTAGAACTTGAAAACTTAGGTCATGGCTTTGAAGAAGAAGTTTTATTTGAAGGTGGCGACTTATTACTAGAAGCTGGCGCTAAATTAGCCATCATTGGTGAAAATGGCGTAGGAAAAACTACATTTTTACGCTGCTTAATGAGTGAGCTTGAGCACAATGAAGGTGTTGTTAAATGGTCTGAAAACGCTTCAATTGGATATTGCCCTCAAGACAGTGGCCATTTCTTTGATAACGATCTGACGTTGATGGACTGGATGCAGCAATGGCGTAGACCTTGTCATAACGATCTGATGGTACGTGGCATGTTGGGACGCATGTTGTTTACTGACGACGATGCCAACAAAAAAGCACGTAATTGCTCAGGCGGCGAAAAGAATCGTTTGTTATTTGGCATGCTGATGATGCAAGACATCAATGTGTTAATTATGGATGAACCTACTAACCACATGGACATTGAAGCGATAGACGCCTTAAACAACGCACTAAAAGCTTTTGAAGGCACGCTAATTGTTGTTAGCCATGACCGAGAGTTTGTCTCCTCATTAGCTACACGTATTATTGATATTAAAGACAAAAAGTTGGTTAATTTCCAGGGAACATTGGACGAGTATTTGGCGAGTCAACTTGACACGCAACGTGTAGCATAAAGGCAGTTCCACGCTTTGATTTACTTGAAAAAGGCACGTAACAGTGCCTTTTAAGTATATATGGATTCAGTAGTTTATACTTGATTAATCTACCGCATTAGCTTCTTCAATACGCTCAAGCCTTGCTTTTTCTGCTTCAAAAGCTGCTTCAATTTCTTCTAAAATACTGTTTACATTGGCGCTTTTGGTTTGCTCTGCACAGTTTCCTGTTAATTCAGTCTCAGGCGTTAGTTCGCTTTTTTCATATAGTGCCCACATCTCGTGTGCGTATCGGGTTTTAAGTAGCTCTGGCGCAAACTGTCCGTAATACTGGGTCATGTTCTCAACGTCACGAATTAACATGGCTTTGGCATTATTGTTTGCTGATGCATCTACGGCTTGTGGTAAATCAATAATCACTGGCCCATAAGCATCTACCAGTACATTAAATTCGGATAAATCACCATGAACAACACCAGCACACAACATTCGAAGAACATAGATTATAACCTCTTCAAAATCTTCAATGGCTTGCTCTGTTGACATAGTGACATCATTTAAGCGAGGAGCTACATCACCGTCATCGTCAGTGATTAACTCCATCAACAAAACCCCGTCGTAACAACCATACGCTTCTGGTACACGTACACCTGCTTCAGCTAAACGACTTAGTGCATCAACTTCGGCATTTTGCCACGCTTCTTCTTGCTGTGCTCTGCCATATTTCGAGCCCTTTTCCATCGCACGTGCACGGCGACTGTTACGGCTTTTCCTGCCTTCTTGATAGGTTGCCGCTTTCTTAAAGCTGCGCTTATTTGCTTCTTTATAAACCTTGGCACAAATGATGTCGTCGCCACTACGTACCATATACACAGTAGCTTCTTTTCCACTCATCAGTTGGCAAATAACTTCGTCGACTAAACCGTCGTCAACAAGAGGTTGTATTCTTTTAGGTATTTTCATGGCGCGTTTATACCTTAGTTATAAGGTGTTTGGAACTAATAGTTTGAAATTTGAGCAATTTAGTTGGATTTACTTCAATAATTGCTAAATAAGTAAAGAAAGAAACAAAGCACGCTAGCGTTTTGTGAGCTGTTAGCGTGCATTGCAAACTAAATTATAAACCATTGTGATATTGAATATTGGTTTGTTCTGGCACCATGATATTTAGCGATTCTTTAACATTAGCGCTAATAGCAGCGTCTGTTAATGCATCACCTTCAAGCAACTGTTCAAATTGCTTAATCAGCTCTGCTTTATCTGGTGATTGTTTATCGCCGGCGCCAATATTAGTTAAATCAATCATAAAATCATCGAACAAATCGGCGAGGTCATCAATGACTTCGGTATTTAAAAACTGATCGTTATTATAGATACTAGGGTAGCCCGCTTTCTGTTTATCAATAGCGAATGAATCACCTTTTAGGTTGGTAATACTAGTTGATTTATCACAAGAGAGCATGCAGCCGTTGTCAATACGCGGCTTTTCACAGCCAACACTTTGTTGGAAGAAACATTGCCTACTCGTCATCAACAAAATAGGGTGATAGATGCTGTAAAGCATTTTGAAATTCTTAGGCGGTGCAATGGTTTTGATTTGCTGCTTATTAATTTCGTTTGAAATAAATGCGCCGCTACAATCAAACTCTTCCTGCATCGCTAGCAAGGCGTATGAGTTAGTTGTATTCAAAAATGGTCCGGCAATCCATTTAATGCCAAGCTCATAAGCGCGACACGCAATACCGGTATTATTGGTAACAATTAGCTTAGGGTTAACTTGCTCTAAAATATTCAATGCAACGTCATAGTCCTTGCCGATAAGCACCGATGGGAACCAAGGAATAAGCCTAGGGTTTTCCTGTAAGAAACCAACGTATTTAGTACAGCCACGTTTGTACGCATCGGGTAATTTAAAGTAGATATCCGCGTCGGTCACGTCAGCTAATGCGACATCAGCTTCACCACATATTAATAGTGACAAGTTGGCACGTGCGTTAGCTTTATTTGCAGGTAACTTTGCATGGCGGGCTAACTTCGGCAGGGTAACTTCAGGTAAATGTTGAATACCATTGTTTAATCTGCCTACTACTTCATTTTTAAGTGCAGTAAGTGCCTTAAATGGAATGCTGACATTTAGAGTTAGGTGCTCACAATCTAGAGACTTCAATTCAAAAGCAGCATTGTTTAGGCTTTTAAAGCGCTTATCAATTGCGGCTTTATCGATAGGGGCCTTGTCAGAATGCCTTAACAGCTCGGTCGACTGAACAACGAAGCTTTCTATTTTAGGTGCTGACGTCAACGAATTGCTTTCCGTTGTTGTAACGGTTATCGACAACGGTTGCCCTACGTCACCAGAGAAACTTAAATCAAGGGTAGGCTTTTCAATACTGAGGTGTTTTATTTTTTCAAAAACAGACGCAGTGATCTGGTCTTTTTCGTTGTTTAAGTTTTGCTCAACTTCGTGAATTTGAACGACAGAAATAGTATTGTTTGCTTTAACCGCAGCATCGACTGCATGATTTTTTGAATTATCGCGCGGGTTTTCAATAAACATCGATTGATTTAAATCGCCCCGTAAAAACGCATTGGAAAAATCCCGGTTAAATACCTTGTATAATCGCTCACCGCCTTCGGTCAACTCGCCAGTATTTACAAAACCATCAATTTGCTTTCTAAAGCTATCGATCACCGTATGTACATAGCTTGCGCCTTTAATACGACCTTCTACTTTAAAAGAGTGTACCCCTGCACCAATAAGCGCGGGTAAGTCAAAAAATGCAGAGTTGTCTTTTAAATTGAGTGGAAAATTATTGCCTGACGGGGTGGTTTCATACTCTTCTCGACACGCTTGGCTACAACGGCCTCGATTCCCCGAATTGCCAACACTGGCGGAAGTTGAATAACACAATCCTGAAAAGGCTACACAAAGTGAGCCGTGTACAAAGACTTCCGTCAACATGTTATGTTCGTGTCCCACTTTTGTCATGGCAGTAATTTCACGTAAATTTAATTCTCGTGACAAGTTAACGCGAGAGGCCCCCAGTTTTTGCAAAAACGGTATTTGGCCAATGTTATGGGTGGTCATTTGGGTTGAAGCATGAATATCAAGCGTTGGAAAATGTTTTTTCAGAATGTAAAACATGCCAAGATCTTGCACGATAACGCCGTCTAACGTGGTGTTAGCCAGCTTACTTAACAATTTAGCCAGTGTTTTAAATTCACGTTCTAAAATAACAATGTTCAATGTTAAGAAAATTTGGCATTGATACTGATGGGCTAATCGAATGATGCCAACAAGTTCATCGAAAGAAATGTTAGATGCACGGTTGCGGGCATTAAAGGTATCTAAGCCGCAGTATACAGCGTCAGCACCCGCGATAATGGCTGCTTTTATGGCATTGACATCACCACCGGGCGCCAATAATTCTATTTTTGGATTCATCTAATCAACTTAATTTGCGAATGACTCAATCAGTAATTTCATGAGAATTTTCAAGAAGAGGGATCTTACCCGTATATTACCTCGCTGAATACCGATAAAATGCGTAAACGCTAAGCAAAGCTTTTATTTGAGTTGCAATGGCCTTTATCGATGAACAATATGAGTTACGGGAAACAGATGACGCTACCTATTTTATATTCCTTGAGAAACTGCCCATTTGCGATGAGAGCAAGGTTGGCTATTTTTAAGTCACAACAGCCCGTTGAACTTCGTGATATTGTGCTAAAAAATAAGCCTGAAGAAATGGTGCTCGCATCACCTAAAGCGACGGTACCTGTCGTTGTTTTACCTTGCTCGACAGTTATTGATGAAAGTTTAGACGTGATGCTGTGGGCGTTGGGTGAAAGCGATCCCAATAATTTACTTCGTTCAACACACAATCAGCTCCAAGAAAATGAGCCGCAACAACCAGCTACTTCTCCTGAACTAAATGAAATGCTGACATTAATTCAGAAATTTGATATTGATTTCAAAACGTGTTTAGAAGCCTACAAATGTTCCAAGCGCTATCATGAAACTAACTTGTTGGAATGCCGCATCGCGTGTGAAGTGTATATTAAAGGTTTGGAAAATCGTTTAACGCAACATCAGTTCATATTTGACGGTAATGAAAGTCTAGCGGATATTGCACTGTTACCTTTTATCAGGCAGTTCGCCCGCGTAGAGAGGCAGTGGTATTTGCAATCACCATATCCAAACGTTAAACGCTGGCTTAATCAGTATTTGCAAAGTGCAATGTTCACTAAGGTGATGGCAAAGCACAGCTTGTGGTCGAGGGGGCAACAACCGCTTGTATTTGGTGATGTGTAAAATAGCTATTAGCAGACAATTGGCATTAATTTATTAGACACGTTTGATGACTTTTCATTTCATTTCCTAAATTGCCAAATGGCAATACAGGTGTTCTTTACTATACTGGCTCTGTTATTAATCAATATTATTGACGTCTCCTTTAACCTCTTGGTTTAAGGCAGTAATAGTATAGCAAAAGGTACTATTATGAATAAAATATCAACTCTATTTACGATTCTGTTTTTCGCATTTTCGGCTATCGCTGAAGAATCCAAATCCTATACCCAATGGGATACATTTCGATTTACAGTGGACAACCAACATGCCAAGAAATTCACTAAAAATATGCGGGCACATATTAAAAAATACCACACCGAAGCACCCCTAAAAACGAAAATATACAATGTCACATATGGTCCTGATGCCAATGAATTAATTTGGGTAATGGGCCCTGTCAATTTTTCTGAATTAGACGCTCGACCTGAGAATAAAAAACACGATGATGATTGGGCCGATAACATCAACCCTTATATTACGTCTTATAAACAAAGTGAATTATGGCGTTTGATGGAGGGGTTAGAGATAAATAATTTGGATAAGAACGATGCTCCTGAAATGTTTATGACGAGATACCTAACCGTAAGCAAGAGTTATGATCCCAAAGTCGGAAAATATTTATTAACGCAAATAAAGAAAACGCTGGATAAAATTGGCAAAGTTAAATATTGGGCAGTAATGGACAACCAGTTTATCCAAGGTTACAAAAATGGCCGTCATTTGATGGGGATTTCTTCCATGGAATCATTTGCTGCATGGGATGAAGACTGGGAATTTAGCAAACACTTTGAAGAGTTATACGGTAAAGGCAGCTTTAAAGCATTTCAAGCTAACTACGATAGGTCTTTTAAAAATCAATGGAATGAGCTTATTACGGTGAACAAAGAAATGAGTGGTTTATAAGCTACCTATTTTCAATCATAGAATGTGAGGGAGAGGGGAACTCTCCCTCACATTAACTTTACTACTTAGTTGTGGAATCGAATAAGGCGCCGCCGTCTACAGGATTAGACTTCTTACCTTTACTCTTTGGCACGATGACTTGTACCGTATTTGAGCAACTGGCGCCATTGGTATCGGTAGCAGTAAACGAAATATGATAAAATCTACCGTCGCCATTGCCATCTCGTTCGGCCCTAATTTCAGCCGTTTCGGTGTTAATGCCTCGACCATCTACGGAAGTGTCACCACTACCTGTTCCATTCACTTCTTCATCTTGAAAGATACTGTCAATTGAAATAGAGATTTTGTCATTATCAGCATCAGTAACCCCTAAAATACTTATTGGTACAAATTTATGGTTGGGCGACCATAATTGGCTTGTGCTAGGCTGTGCTAATTGACATTCGGGGGCATTATTCAATTGTAACCCTATAATCACGGGATCGTGATCTGAAGAGCGGAAGCTGTCAACACTATAAAGTGAGTTCACTTGCTCGTCGGATTTAAACTCTACGTTATAGTCCAATACACGTGGCTCATCCGCATTTATGTGCCATTCTGCCACACCTGTCACTTTATCAACCATTGATTCACTTGCTATTGCGTGGTCTAAATAACCACTTTCACCAGAGAATATAAATGAATAAGCTTGAGCGCCGTTAAACATATCGATGAGGTTAATAAATCCGTTATCGGTAAGGTAAGTGACAGTATCTTCTTTAGCGTATGAATTTAGATCGCCAAGAATAATAAAGTCATCATCACTACTCTGTGTTGGATCTGTTTTTAACCAGTCAGATAAAGCAATGGATGCATTCTTGCGCGTAGCGCTACAGTTCCCTTGACCATCATTTTTATTAGGATCACCGATGTTAGCACATGAAGATCCTTTAGACTTAAAGTGATTCACTACCACAGTGAAGGTTTCACCGTTATTTGATGTAAAGGTTTGAGCAAGGCTTGGACGATTTTTGTCGTCGATAAAGAGTGGGTTCACGCTGCTATCTAAAATGGCAAAATCATTTAATAGACTAACTTTTGACGCTTTATAAATAAGCGCTACTTTAATGGCATCAGTACCAATAGTGCCAGTATCAACATAACTATAGGTGTTTTCACCCATCAAAGCATTAAGACCATCTACTAAGTCTTTAATTGAAGCAACACTATTGTTTTCAATTTCATTGATACCAACAATATCAGCATCGATTTTAGAAATAGCCTGAAGTGTTTTATCGCGCTGGCGAGTAAATTCAGCTTCACTATCTGCACCGCGACAACCTAATACTCCATCAGGACCACATCCGGTGCCAGCGTTGTCAATCGTATTAAAGTAATTCAGAACATTGAAGCTTGCTAACTTCAAGTCCCCACCAACTAATGGTGGCTCAGGGTTACGGTCGTTATCTTTTGCAAAAAGAACACTTTCAGTTGGGTGAATACGGTATTTGCCAAAAGCATAGCTCAAAACACCTGTGACACTTGTCGTATAACCTATTCGCAATGTATTTTCTGACGTCAGCCCCAGCTCCGGATAAGGAATAATCTCAGGGTTTTGTTTAGTACTTCCGTCATCTAATGTGATTTTATTAAGCGCTACTGCAGTCTGATGGGCGCTATAACCATCTACGTTGGGTAGGTTGTTATGCGTAAATTGATACAAACGACCAGCTGAAAGTTCTAATTCACCATAACGAGCTAAATTAAAATTGTCGTTAACCGTCAGAGGCTGAGCAAAATCGACCAACATTCCTTCCACCTGCTCAAATTCTTCTATCGAGTTTAATGGTAATGTTAAGGACGATTGACTAATGGCTCCACCGGTATCACAAATAATTAGATCGCTTACTTGGTCTAATTGCGTATTACCTGAGAACTCATTAACTCGACCAATGACACGAACCTGATCACCCACATTGACATTGTCACTGGAGTGATAGACAAAAAGCCCCTCAGAAGTCGTAACATCGGCATCTGTGTCTTCATCTTCTTCTTGAATAAAGAAACCACTTAACTCGTTTGATGCCTGAAAATCGGCAGTTACTATACCTTCAATAATAATGTTGTTTTCGCCAAACAGCGGACTTGATGCGCCATTGCCTTGAATATCGTGAATGTATGTTGCTTCATCACTACACTGTCCAATCTCAACAACTTCTATTTCACAAGTGTTACTCATACCCGGCGTTGGCGGGAACTGTTGGTAGCCATCGGTATTTCGGCCAATACGAGCATCAATATCACATCGTTGATTTGAGTCTGTATCTTTGCTGCCATTTCCACCTTCATTAACTTGTGGCTGGCCTGGGTTGAGCAAGACAAGCAGTTGAGGGTCATCACCATCAAACGTGTCATAGACGATGGCGTCAATTAGATTTTCCGTCGAAACAGGCGTGTCGTTAGGAAAGTCAGACGCATCACCTTGAACAAGCGCCACAGCATCAGCACCGTTTTGAATAAGATTCGTATTAGGATTTACGTCTAAGTCGCAGTTTGCAGTGTTTGCGGCATCGCCGCATAATACAAAATAACCTTCTGCATTTGTCGATAGGCCGTCTAAATCAAAGGCATTATAACTTGCATTATCAGAGCCATTGTATAAAACGATTGAAAGACCTGTAAGATCTGTATTTCCAGCACCACCGTCGTACAGTTCAATAAATTCTGCGTTATCTGTGCTTGTTTGATCAGCATCAACTTCGTTTATAAGTACCGAAGCATTTGCTCCTGTAAAGCTACACCCGGCCAACGCTATAATTAGCGGTTTTAAGCGTGAACTCATTGAACCTAAGATAGGTAAATATCTTTGTTTCATGTTTATTCCTTTGAGAGCTAAATTAAAGTGGTCAAACACACCAAGGTTTTCTTGGTTTAACTGCATAGATAACGTGATTGAGGTTTATAATTATAATTTTTAATACGTAATGGTTAATGAAGGTTTTATTAAACAATTCATGCAATTTCTAATGTGTTCATGCGCAAAATCTATCTCTGCATAATGCAATTACTTGTTACAGAATTGTTAATTTAAAATCTTGAATATAGTTTTATAGAAGAGACTGACCAATTAGTCAACTTATTAACTGTACACTTGGTAGTAATGTTAAGTGAACTGCAATAGTTGAAACAATACTTCCGTATGTTAAGAAGTCAGTGTGCAGGCAGAGTAGAGCAGACATATTACTAGTATAAGGCTGGGGGCTTTTTCATTTTTTGACAGCCTAGCTATGCGCCCATACCAGTATTTACAATAGTTTTCTTTTTTGTTGAATCCAAACATTAGTTATTGTGTTTGAACTCTGTAAAACCTTTATCAGGACAAAACGTGTAATTATTATCTTGATTTCTTCTTTCACCGAGTCCAATTACCCATCGAAAGGTAAGACAATGGTTAGGCCCATCAAGCTCCACGATTTCGATCCTTGTAGGTCTATCTGAGGGGTACGTACGCACTTCACCTTGCTTCCAATATCCCAGTGGAAATTTACTCCCTAATCCTTTATAAGTTCTGACGCCCCATTGTTTCCGTTTGTCATAAATTCTCACCAAACCATCTCTTGAGTTATTAATGGTAAAGAAAGATTCAACCTCACCACCACGCTGGGTACTGTATGTTCTTTTATAATAGGGGATTTCATTACCTGCCCATTCAATTTTGGTGTTGTTGGTGTCTGTTTTAAAAGGGCCTGAAAGGTAATAATTGTCGCAAGGTCTATCTCGACCAATAACAATAGCGCAGGCAGTGGTAGAAGCTTCTTTTAGGTTCAATTCATGCTTACCGTCCCAGCGTTCTCCGGTAAAAAGTTCAACAGGAATGAATCGCTGTTTTGTTGCACTATTATAAGCTTTATCCCAGGAATCTTTTTCATCTGAAGTCGAATCGGTATACCCTAGAATGGGTAAAAATAAAATCGTGACAATAAAGATTTTTATATATTTTTTCATGATAGTTACCTTAAAATAAAGCCAGATCTGATGGTTAACCATATACCTCTAGGCTATCTTTTGGGGCTTCACCACGGCGTTGCATACCGTAGTCTCGAATAACCCCTGCAATTCTTAGTCTGTAATCCTCGAATACTCCGCCACGACCTTTCAATTGGGCAAGGCGATGAGATTCCAAACTACGCCATTCTTGAATTGCTGCTTCGTCACGCCAAAATGACAGTGATAAAAGCTTACCGTCATCAGTTAAACTTTGAAATCGTTCTATGGAAATGAAACCGTCAATTTTTGTAAGTAAAGGTTTAATTTCATTGGCTATGCTTAAGTATTCATCCGTCATGCCTTTAGCGACTTCAACTTCAAAGATTACTGCGATCATAAGTTACCTTTTAATTTAAAAAATAAGACCATTGTAGTTTGTCACAATAAGACAAATACGATACGCAGCAATAAAAAGCCATATAAAAACTTAGCGCTTTGATTGTTGGTATTTAGTTTTGATAAATGACCAATATGAGAGATTTATGATTGCGTTTTACTCACTTGCCGTAATAAATAGGGCCGTCTTTTAATCTCTCGATTCATTTGATTAAGTAAAACTCATTGCTGGGCTCTGAGGTTATCAATCACCTGAGCGTCTACCCAATACCGTTTTCCAACGTAATTACGACTGCCGTCTTCTTTCTCTTTCCATTCGCCTCTCGTAAAAAATAGATATTTTCCATCAGGTGTCACTTGAGGAGAGCTTTCTTGAAGTGCAGTGTTTATTGTTGGGCCCATATTCATGGCTGGTAACCAAGTGCCATCTTTGCGCCTGAAACTGATATAGATATCTGCTTGCCCGTATCCGTCCTCTCGTACTACATCCCAGATTAAATAGGATTCATCTCGCGCAACATAAGGGTGAGCAATGTATTCCCCTGTATTAATTTCGGTACCTAACTTTTTGGGATTTTCATACTTACCGTCTATCAGGCGTGAGTAACCAAGGTTGCCATGCCCGTTATCTTCTTTTTTAAAAAAAGGAAAATAATAGGTTCCGTTTGAAGTAACTGACAAACCATGTGCTTGTTCATTTAAGAATTCACCTGCGCTTTTAAGAGGTGACCAACCGGTGTCGGTTTTTTCTCTATACTCCTTTCCTTGATACATAATGTTGCCATCGAAAGAGAATTGCGGCCATCTTATTTTAGTCTCAGATTCTTGACCCCAGTGATTATTTTCATAGCGAATAACAAAAAATGTGCGCTGTTTATATTTGCCATTTTTCCTCGTGAAATAAAACTCCGTCATATCTGGCGAAAACGTACCACCTTCAAATAAGCCATCTGGAGAGACTATTTCAGGTTCAAAAAGTTGAGGGATAAGGCCCGGAGATTTTTCGCCAAAATAGCTATTTTCATTGATTGGAGGTTTACTTTTGCCATAACTGTTATCACTGATAGTGAAAGTTAGAAACAACAACGCAATTAAAAAATAAAGACGGCTCATCACTTATCCTTAATGTAAATTTAACGAATTATCTAACGTCAACATTGAGGCCCGCCGATAAAACGTTTAACTGTGATTGAATAAGTGGTTACCCTAGCAAAGTTAATTAAAAACGCATGACGTCTTTATGATTTTTAACTGATTTTGCGCTGATGGTGACAATCAACGAGTTAGGTGAGTGATTTAGTTTTAATTTTGCTAAGTTCTATTCGCAACAAGTTGAATGATCTTATCGTGAGGAGTGGCTAAACAATCTTCAAAACCTTCACTGCCGCCTTCGCTAGCTGAGCCGGTAAACTCATTTAGCCTTTTCATTTTTTCAAAACTTACGCTATCTCGATTATGCTCTAATTTAGGGTTCACCTCTTGATACTCTTTTAGAATTTTTCCCAAATATTGCTCCATTGATCTCAATAAATTATCCAAATTAGGTAGCTCAACCAAGTCAGGCAAACTCATGGCTTCAATTTTCAGTGCTTCCAATTCCAGTTGAGCCTCGTTTATCTGTGTCATACTTTCTCGATAGAAGGTAACTTGATATTCAGATAAAATAGTTGGAGAGAGGTTAAATTTATTCGTTAAACCGGCAGCTCTTAAATCTCTACTAACAGCTTTGGCCACGCGATAAGATGTACCGACGCGTTTTAAGTAGTCAGACCGAATCGCAGATCTAAATTTTGCCTCTTCGTGCAATTTTTCGTCTTCTAGTCGTATCAGCCGACGCTTTTCTTCTTCGCTTTCTTTATTTTCTTTATTGCTCGTCTCAAAAGCTTTTATTAACGCTGTAACTGTGCCGCCAATTAGCACAACTACAATTAACTGAAATAATGATTTAGCAGCTTCTACAGCGATATTTATTTTGTATTGTGGGAGACCAGTATCTGGTACTAAAAAAACGAGCATGAATATGCCAGCCACGGCTAACATTAAGAGTCCGCCTAAAATATAAACTAGAGTTTTAAACTTCAAATTGAATCCCTCCAATCATTTAGCGCCACAATAATGCGACTTGGTATTTGTTGGCTACCCTCAAGCAAGACTCGAACGATAAGCCAACGGTTATTTGTCCTGTTCGATTTGCCTTCTTTACACTTTCAATTCATTTGAAGCAACAATTGAAACGCTTCTTTCGATAAAACGCTTAAATGCTCTTTCAGGGATAAATTCCTTTCTTTGCTCGGTATTAAAGCGCTGTAAAATTTCATTTATTTGCTGATCTTCCATGATCTGTTCTATTGACATGTTTTCTTTAAGTAAAGTAGAAATACGCTCTAACCAAACTATTGTATTTTTATAGAAAGTTTCTACCACCTTCTTACTCGCAGGAGCTCCATGACCCGGTATAATCAACGTGTTTTCATCGCCAGTTGCTAATATTTTATTAATCGTTGCAGTAAATCCCTCAATGCCACCAGCGTAAAAAGTAGGGTGCCAACTATTATCAAAGACATCACCTACAAATAGAATATTACTCTCTGAGTGGAAATATAAACTATCTAAACTTGTATGTGATTTCACTTGAACCACGTCCAAACCAAACTTAGTCGATAAAAGGGCGGTGGTCTCATGGGTTTTATGGTTTAACGTTTCTTGTTCAAGAATTTTTGCGCCTTTATTTTGGAAATATTCGTTTCCACCAGAATGGTCTTCATGATTATGAGTGTTAGTAACATATGAAATTGGAAGGTTAGTAGTTTTTTTTATTAAAAGGTGAAGATCATCAAGTGCATTTTCTCCCGGCATAGGATCAATTAATAATAGCTCCTCACCACTCACAATTATGCCGACATTGGTACCGTATGCTTTACCCTCCAACACCCAAAATGTACCGCTATATTTTTTAATATCAAAGAGCGTATCTTTGGAATTTGCGAAGACAAATGAGGGAAGGAGTAAGACTAAAACTACAATCGATTTCCATATCATCATTAATTACCTTTTTTGTTATTAGAGTTAAACTATAGTGCTCTGGAAATTACACAGCGCTAGGCTAAACGGAACAGGAATTCGGCCTAGAATAAGAGTCGGTGTGGAGCCACGCAAGCGGTTAACATTTACGCTTTGCAATGGCCTGTTATTTTGCTTAGACGCCGATCAATCTTTTGTGATGAGCCAAACCGCGTGCAAAATACCCGGCACGTAAAAAAATAGGCACAGCACTATATTAATGAGTAAATCTTTACCCACGCCGCTTTTTAAAAACACCGCAATAGGTGGCAACAACAAAGCTAAAATAATATGTATTATCTTGTTCATATTGAATCTCCAATAATTTGATATTTAACTAGGTTTTCTCGTTTTATAACGTCCAGTGATTAGGACTAATAATAGCTTGCTAGTATAGTTTAACGTAGTAAAACTGAGCAAATTGTTAGCAGCCTCTCTTTCTTATGCACCTGTTATCTAACCCAAATACTAAATTATGATCAAAACATTGTGTTGTTGTTCTTAGATTTTTCATGAACAGGCTGTCCTACTCCCCAATGCGCCACAACCATACTGTCTTTCATTCGGAAAATATGTATGAGAGCCGCCCTGCGAGAGTCTGGCGTACATTTCACATGAAGATGTAACCACACTAGATCGCCCTCAGAAGCACTTCGCTTAATAGATATTGAAAGCTCTGGATATTCTTTATATTGATTTTGAAATAATCGGAATAGTCTTTCTCGGCCATCGCTTATATGAGGGGAATGTTCAATAAAGTTCACCCAATAACACTCGTCACGCAGAATATCTATTCTTTGTTGCGGCTTCAGGTCTTTTATGTCTTCCAATATTTCCATACAATAAATAGCTTTCTTTAGATTTGACAGCTCTATAGAGCTGTATGATTTGTCATCCGCGTGGCAAGACAACGTAAAAAATGCCGCTATAAATCCCGACAAAATTGAACTAACGCTTTTTTGATCATTCCTTTATAAATAGATAATCAATATTAAAAAATAACTTCAAATAATACGTCTCATGAAGAGGCAAATAAAAATCAGTTAAATAAGCGTCAAAAGGGGAAAAACAGCGGTATTTTGTCATTGTTTAACAAGCTTTAATTGATCCAGTACCCACCAAATTGAAGAAAGGCATGACCATTTTAATTGCTGGTTAGTTTCCATTAGTTACTGTTTCTTCTTTGCAACAAACGTTTTATTAATAATGCGCCATCCGTTCTCGCGTTTGTACATTACAAGATAGTCAATGTAATGTGTTTTTGGTGTATCAAAATCTAGCTTCACCATAGCCATTTTGTCATCAACTATATCGACTGACAGAATATTTGCTGACCATGTATCTTTAGTTGCTTTTTTAAAGTATCCAGCGAATTCTTTTAATGGCACTGTTCTAATGGTTTCTTTTCCTGTTTCCTTATTCACGCTTATCATTTTTACATGACCAAACTCCAAATCAAAAGCTTCTAAAAGGAGCTTTTGGTCTCCATTTGCAGCGCCATTAAAATAGTTATACGCCGTATCTATAACTGCTTGGTATTCTTTACCTGTCACAGAACCAGCACTACTGGTTGCAGTAAATAAAAAGGTGAAAGCCGCAACAGCCACTGAAAGCAGTGTTATTTTATTCATTGTATTTATATCTCACTAATTAACTTAGAGTTTTATTAGTAATAAACAATAATATGAAAACATTATTTGGTACACACTTGATGAATAAGTAAGCTATTTAAACTGTTACAAGTTGTGAGTATATTGCGATTGTAAAAATATATTCCAGTTGGGCGAGTATACAGATAAAGGGATGATAATAGCTTGCTAAACTGTAAAGCCGAGCGAAACTGAGCCAAGCTTTAGTAGTCCCGTGACTTTATTGAGAGTGGTCGTTACAAGGGGCAACGAAAAATACAAGGAGGCCGTCATCAAGTACGCACTATCTGATCCATGGCGATGATGTCTGCGATTCAAAGTAACCCAGTGTTCAAAGAAACATATCAGCGCTTTGTCGCATTTAGAAAACCTAAAAAAGTAGCAATAATCGCCTGTATCAGAAAGATGGTGGTGATATTAAATTCAATGCTCAGGGACCGTGTAATATGGGAAGCGCCAACGGCTAAAAATTAGTTATTGACGCCATAATCTCTTGTTATATTACATAGCTTCTACTTTACAGTTTATACAATGCTTGGGGATCTCAATATGATTCAAGCTCCAGTATTGGCAAGTTGCACCATATGGTTTGTTGCAACAAGTGCATTTTACATCACTAGCCGCGAATTTGACTTTAAGCAAAAACCAAAACGATATAGGAAAAGCGAGTAAATACATTTCCATTTTATTTAACAGAGTAGAAATAATAAGTAGTGCAAATATGGCTAAAAACAATTTGATATATAGCTTCTTTTGAACTTCTTACACTTCTTCAAGTAACGAATATCTCGATGGTTTCATAATGTAATATAACGCTAAAAGAACCCGCGCCTATGGCGTCGGGTTGCTTGCATTGTTAGCCGACTTCTAGGCTACGGTAAATGCTCCCCAGAAAAAACGAAATCACTTTCCAAAAGAGGGGTATGACATGCACGGCATGCATCTAAATCTTTAGATGCAGCTTTACCATTCGGTTTGTAAGCGCCAAAGTCCCAGTTTCCGGTGTTGATTTTGGACGTGCTTGTTTTTGCAAAATTCGCCTGTTTTTCCATTATTGCGATTAGTAGTAGTTTATCTTTTATTCTTCGATTCAAGACAGATTTTTTAACCGTACCATCTTCATTTTTTTGAACAGAATATACCTCTGCAACTAAGACTGATCCATTTAGAAATTCGCCCTTTGTATTTTTTCCTGCCATAGCAGTATCATTAGCAAATAATCGTATAAACTGATCATGGTTTTGCACCCTATCTAATGATAGATATTCCACAAAACTTTCTTTGTAATTTCCAGGTAGTGATACACGTTGATCATCTGCATTAGCTCCGAAAGTAACAAACAACAATAATAATATAATATTCGATTTCATACGATGCTCCAGTTCTACAATGTATGGGTACATAATATTCGTATACGAACATTGTTGTCAATTAATAATTAAAACTGCATAATATTTGTCTTCGAATACGTTAAAGGAGTTAAACTCTTGTCGGTGAATGCTGCTCGACTAAACGACCAATTGTGCTTTGCGCTATATTCAGCATCGCATCACTTAACTGCCATTTATAGGCCTATTCTTGAACCGTTAGGGCTAACGTATACACAGTTTGCTGTAATGATGGCTCTATGGGAATCAGATGGCATTTCAATCACTGAGCTTGCTTCTCGCACAAATCTCAGTAAAGCAACTATGACCCCACTACTAAAAAAGCTTGAGGAGAAAAGCCTGATTAAGCTTGATCGAATGCTTGAGAATGACCGGAAAAAAAAGGTTACGGTTACAGCTACGGGAAAGAAACTCGCATCAAAAAGTATAAGTGCGACTGAAAAAGCATTTTGCGCCAGCGGTTTATCAATGGATGAAGCAAAGTTAGTCATTAAGATTTGCCATAAATTAACCTTAAACAATGACTAAAGGTTAAATATGTGGGGCCCAGCTTTATTGCGATTTTTCAAGGCAGCTAACGCCTTACTAATGGGCGCATAAATGCTTGGCTAAAATCAGCGACGAAGGAGCAAAAAGCCAACTGTTTTTGTCCGTTTAATTGCCTTGTTATATTTTTTATACCATAATCCAATATATATTGGTACTACAAGGGTTTTACATTATGGCTAAAAATACGAGCGTAACATTAGGCGAGCATTTTGATCAATTTATAAATCAGCAACTTAACTCAGGTCGTTATGGTTCAGCAAGTGAAGTTGTGCGCGCTGGTTTAAGAGTCTTGGAAGATCAGGAAACAAAGATAATGAATTTACGCAAAATGCTAGTTGAAGGTGAAAACAGTGGCGTTGCAGATTACTCATATGATTCTTTGATTTCAGAGCTGGATAAAGATAACCATTAATGTCGAAATTCGAATTATCAGGTAAAGCCAAAAGTGATTTAATTAAAATAGCCAAATATACTCAATTAACTTGGGGAACAGCACAAAGGGATGATTACTTAAAACTGTTAGATAATACTTTCCATCAACTAGCAGGTGAACCGATGCTAGCAGTTAATTGCGATTATATAAGAGAAGGTTACCGAAAACGTCCTCAAGGTAGCCACATAATTTATTATAAAGCGCACAAAGCAAACCAAATTTTGATTGTAAGAATATTACACAAGAGTATAGATGTTAACCGCGCGCTCTGAAAAATATAACGCCCAATTACACAGTCCCGCTTGAATTGCTTGTTATACAACTTTTAATTGTTGCTCCCAGTTTTTCCATGAAACGCTTCTGCCAGGGTAAACTACATTTTTAAAAGGCCATTCTTTTTGCAACCAGCTCGATATAAATGCAAACAGTTTATTTTCTAAATCAATCCTATCAGAACGCACCCAAAAATAAACTTCACATTCGTATTGCTTTAAGTTGCATGGATCTATGTAAATAGAACCGAGACATATATTTTTATCCGTAGTTAAAACAGAGTATGCGAAAGCTTCTCTATTTTTAAATTCATCTTCATGAACAAGTAAACTAGCTATGCTATCTGCCAAAGTCATATGTGGCTTTGGCCAAGAATCATTTGGACCAAATACACCTCTAAGTTCATTGTGACAAGACATCACTGCCTCAAAGTCTAATTCAGCAACATTCCTGTCTAAAGGACAAATATGGAAGTCCTTAACATCAAAGCTTATAGGGATTTTAAAATTAGTAGGAATAAATAGTTTAGACATTCACCGAACCATAGAGTTGTATAACGCCCCTGTTAAGAGGCAGAAAATAGTTGGTTAAAATAAGCGACGCAGGAGCAAAAACCAACTGTTATTTTGTTCTTGCCCCGATAAAGTGGACACGCTCCGTGTGTTAATTTGCTGCTAATTCAAATTCAGCAGGTGTTTTATATCCTAAACTCGAATGTAAACGCTGTCTATTGTAAAAGTGATTTAAGTAACTCTTTAATAAAACACGTAATTTATCAACGCTGTTAAAAATATGTCCACGGATAACATCAGCTTTTAACGAATGAAAAAACGATTCAACTTCTGCATTGTCTGTACAGCATCCTGGGCGATTCATGCTCGCTTTCACGTTCCGTTTCTTCAAAAAAGCTTGCATGACATGGGCGCGATATTCAGCACCTCTATCAGTATGGAATAACACCGTATCTGATGGTTTTCGTTGAGCTAATGCTTGCTTTAATGCTTTCATGGTGAGGTCAGTTGATTTCTGTTGGCCTAACGACCAACCAATAATGCGCCTTGAGAACAAATCGAGTACCACAGCCAAGTAGTACCAACGATTACTGACTCATAAATAAGTGATATCCCCCGACCATTGCAGGTTAATAGAAGTAGGTTTTTCACTGTCTTTACGGTGATTTTCAATGGCTTTATAAAAGAACTTAACCTTTGCAGGCTTACTGTAGGTTTTAATCGCTCGTGCTCGTAAACCGTGTTCTTGCATTAGTCGCGCGACACGTTTTCTACTGGTGCGAATACCTTCTCGTTTTAGCGCATGAAATACGCTTGGGCTACCGTAAGTTTGTTTGTTGTGTTTAAACACACGCTTAATATGCTCAAGTAACTTTTTATCCGCTAGCGTCCGTGATGATTCAGCTCGACTACACCACGCGTAATGACCACTGCGTGACACGTTTAACCACGCACATAAGTAGGTAACACCTAATCGTTTTCCGTGTGCTTGGATGAATCCAAATCGCTCTGGTGGACTTCCGCCAGATACCGTTGCCACTTTTTTAACAAGTCGTTTTCCTGCTTTAACCGTTGGTTTTCTTTTTGCAGTTGTTTGATTTTATTCAGCTCTTTTTTACTAGGCACTTTACTCATTAATTCAGTGTTGCAGTGGTAGCGAGGCTTGTTCTTAAACTTTCCTTCTCGATATTCTTTGCGCCAACGACTGAGCATTAACAGATGAATATCGAGTGCTTGAGCAACATCCTTTGACATGACATCGTCTCTTAAGCTTAGTTCGACTGCTTTTATTTTGAAATTGACGGGATAAAACCAGGTTTTTCTGGGTTGGGTATATCTAGGCATTTTAGCCTCCTCAATGTGATGAGGAGGTGTCCACTAAAACGGGGGAACTACACAGTCCCGCTTTAGTTGCTTGTTAGCTGCAGTCACTAATAATTACTTTTTATTTGAAAGTGAATACTTAATGGATAAAAAACCAACTACAAATTTAAATGTTATAGAAAGAAAAAACTCAATTGGATTTCTATCAGTTGTAATGTCTCGAGGAGACATATTGCCAGCAGCAAACCCATTAGTTACACTTAGAGATAAGTCATACATACCTAGAGCAAAAAATGCCAAACCAAAAATAAACATTCCTGTTTTATTCATAAATCATCCCTTGAAATACAACAAATGCAGACATTTTTAGAGGCAGCTAACGCCCCAATAAGGGGCTAAATAATAGTTGGTTAAAATGTGTAGCGCAGCGAAACCCAACCAACTGTTATTTGTCCCGTTGCTTAATGCGCTTGTTAGGTGCTAGATGAAAATTAACTACTACTACTTTGGGTAATTACCGACTCCAAGCCTTTACTAAAACTCTTATTAATCTCTATTAATATAGCCAAACGATGCGATAAGCCTTTGGCGAACCCATGTAGTTCATCCTCTTTTAATTCACCCATTTCCATAACCTTATCTATGATTTTATCCTGATTTGAAAGATAAAGATCTTGCATTTGATACATTTGGGAGAAGCTTGTTATTTCTTTAAAGCTAAACGACTGTACAACCTGTGTCATTTTCGCTGAATTCCATGCCGAACTAGAAATAAGAACCATTGTATACTCAAATTCTAACTCGTTGGCATTTGACTCTTTTTCATCTACTTTTTTAATATATGAATTAATTGCTTCTAATATTTTTTCATGAGCTATTATTTTATCATCTAGCTTTTGTTTATTGTCCGTTAGCTCAGCATAAATGGCACTTTTCGCATTTTTGGCTAGCTCCAGTCCTTTTTGTTCATCTCTCCACTGATCAAGAGCCAGTGCTAACAACAGAGCAACTACGATAAAAAACGATTCCAATAATATATCAGGAACTCGTTCAGCAAATTTGTACTTTAATTTTGTCATTTCTATCCTAGTTAAAGACATGAATTCAAATAATGCACTGAACCACTTATGCACCTAATGCCCAATTAAGTTGCTGCAAATTTTTGGCTAAAATTAGCAAGGTACGAGCTGAGCCAAAAATTTGCAGTCCACTTGAATTGTTTGTTAGCAATATTAAAAACCATAGCCTGAATTATTGGAAGTAAAGTGTGTTATTCCCTCGCCTATTTGCCCTGATTTTTGATCTGTAAGCTTCACCTTTAAAGTATGCTGTCCCTGTTCAAGTTTTGGCTTTCTAAATTGAGCAATGACCATTGGCATATAACAACCACTTGATAGATCAAAGTCTTTGGGGAAATGCCCACACCCATCTAGTTTTTCATAAGTCCAAAAGTAATCTATCAAATCTATCGGTTTGTTATCTATAAAACCTAAAATCAATTCGTCAGATAATTCAGGGGCTATATTTAATATGGCTATTTTCTTTCCATTCACTACTTTTTGTATGAAGTTATCTTTTTTCAATTGCATTTTTTGGGTTTCAGATGAGTTTTGCAATAACATAGGTCTAAAAGATGCAAAAACTGAATTTGAGCCCCCATTTGATGCCCATGTAGATAGACTATACACTTCAATAGTCTCAAATGATGCATTAATGACCTGAGATTCAGTCAAATTTAAATTCCACCCCCAAAACTCCAGTGCTGTTTTAGCATATTTATCCTCATCACATATATACAATGAGTTATAAAATCCGGGTTCAATCTGTGCCGTATATTGACCATGTTCGTTACAAGTTACATGTACACTTTCTTTAGTTATCCACTTTTCTTTATTAAAGAAAACATCGCATTTTGAAACAGGAACACCTTTACCATCTAATACTGTACCCTCAATGGTTATTGCAGAGTGGGAAAAAAAAGGCATAAAAGTAATAAACAAAAATAAGACTCTGAATTTCATATATACTCCATTTCTTCACTAATATTGCTAACGCCCCTGTTAAGAGGCAGAAAATAGTTGGTTAAAATAAGCGACGCAGGAGCAAAAACCAACTGTTTTTTGTGATCTTGCCCCGATAAAGTGGACACGCTCCGTGTGTTAATTTGCTGCTAATTCAAATTCAGCAGGTGTTTTATATCCTAAACTCGAATGTAAACGCTGTCTATTGTAAAAGTGATTTAAGTAACTCTTTAATAAAACACGTAATTTATCAACGCTGTTAAAAATATGTCCACGGATAACATCAGCTTTTAACGAATGAAAAAACGAATCAACTTCTGCATTGTCTGTACAGCATCCTGGGCGATTCATGCTCGCTTTCACGTTCCGTTTCTTCAAAAAAGCTTGCATGACATGGGCGCGATATTCAGCACCTCTATCAGTATGGAATAACACCGTATCTGATGGTTTTCGTTGGGCTAATGCTTGCTTTAATGCTTTCATGGTGAGGTCAGTC
This sequence comes from Thalassotalea atypica, assembly GCF_030295975.1. NCBI lineage: Bacteria > Pseudomonadati > Pseudomonadota > Gammaproteobacteria > Alteromonadales > Colwelliaceae > Thalassotalea > Thalassotalea atypica. Next base: position 2,783,218 of record NZ_AP027364.1, on the reverse strand, counting down.
GATTTCTGTTGGCCTAACGACCAACCAATAATGCGCCTTGAGAACAAATCGAGTACCACAGCCAAGTAGTACCAACGATTACTGACTCTTAAATAAGTGATATCCCCCGACCATTGCAGGTTAATAGCCGTAGGTTTTTCACTGTCTTTACGGTGATTTTCAATGGCTTTATAAAAGAACTTAACCTTTGCAGGCTTACTGTAGGTTTTAATCGCTCGTGCTCGTAAACCGTGTTCTTGCATTAGTCGCGCGACACGTTTTCTACTGGTGCGAATACCTTCTCGTTTTAGCGCATGAAATACGCTTGGGCTACCGTAAGTTTGTTTGTTGTGTTTAAACACACGCTTAATATGCTCAAGTAACTTTTTATCCGCTAGCGTCCGTGATGATTCAGCTCGACTACACCACGCGTAATAACCACTGCGTGACACGTTTAACCACGCACATAAGTAGGTAACACCTAATCGTTTTCCGTGTGCTTGGATGAATCCAAATCGCTCTGGTGGACTTCCGCCAGATACCGTTGCCACTTTTTTAACAAGTCGTTTTCCTGCTTTAACCGTTGGTTTTCTTTTTGCAGTTGTTTGATTTTATTCAGTTCTTTTTTACTAGGCACTTTACTCATTAATTCAGTGTTGCAGTGGTAGCGAGGCTTGTTCTTAAACTTTCCTTCTCGATATTCTTTGCGCCAACGACTGAGCATTAACAGATGAATATCGAGTGCTTGAGCAACATCCTTTGACATGACATCGTCTCTTAAGCTTAGTTCGACTGCTTTTATTTTGAAATTGACGGGATAAAGCCAGGTTTTTCTGGGTTGGGTATATCTAGGCATTTTAGCCTCCTCAATGTGATGAGGAGGTGTCCACTAAAACGGGGGAACTACATTTTCCCTCTTGAGCGACTTGTTAGGCAAATGTTTAGCTATTAATCGCTTTAATTACCAAACTACCCAATTGCCTAGTGTTATAAGGGTTACCGTTACCATTCAAGAGACTTAAATTGAAATGTAAAGCGATCTCTCTTAAAACAGGCTTTGATGGTGAAATAATCTCTCCATTTGAACATACGGTTATAGTGCCATTTTCTAATTCTTGAATTGTATACGACTTATAATCTGCAATTTTAATAGCAGGAATATTCAATTTTTCGATAGCTGGAGACCTTAATTTTGACAATGAAATGGACGTTTTACCATTTGAACTAACATTCCCCATTAATTCTACAGCCGCTTCTTTAGGTTCGTTAAGTAATATCTCAATTTGCATTTCTTCAGTGTTAATCCAAAGAATGACCACTCGGTCAACTTTATCTAGGGTATTTGGGTTAAACGCAATATGTCCAGAGCTTCCCATCATGGCTGTTGTCTTTACTGAAATACGCTCCCCTTTGGAGCTAACAACGTCATAACCTTTTTGGTTAACCTCTGTTGCCATTTGACCATTCATGATCAAAGCAGTGTAAAGCTCACCAATGCGACCACTTAAATGTCTTAACTCTGTAGGAGGAACTCCCCATTGTAGTTCTCTCTCAAACCAAGACATTGCTTCACCAAGTGATTGGATGATTTGCATTTGTGTAAGAGCCACTGATACTCCAGTATATAAATGAATTTGCCTAACGCCCGCATAAGGGGCTGATAATAGTTTGCTAAAATGTGAAGCGAAGCGGAACCGAGCAAACTGTTAGCAGTCCCGTGCTTAATGCGCTTGTTAGGTTTTACTTGCTACTATTTTTAAGCTGAATCTGTGATTGTAACTCTTTAGCTCTAGCTAGGATTTGTTTATCGCTGTCAGTTGTCGAAACCCAAATCGAGTTTTCACCATCATTAGCCATACTTATAAACCATTCCAAAGATGACTCAATAGCAAACTGCGTTAGCTCTGAATCCCCTTGCTCAATTTGTCGATAAAAAATTACGTTGTCAGATAATTTTCCAATCACAGCTTGATAACCAATTCCCATAGCAAATTTAAAGCCTATTAAACCACTTAGGAGTGCACCAAAAATAAAACTTACTATCGCAATGCCTGCCGTTTTCATTTGTTCCTCCGTGAAACATAACGCCCTAATAATGGGCAAAAAATTGTTTGCTAAAATGTTGAGGAACGAAAACAGCAAACTGTTTTTTGTCCTTATTAATTAGCTTGTTATAACGCATTTCTAACACCCAAACCACAAGCCCATAGAAATAAAAAGTATGGTACAAAGTGACCTGATAAACTGGGTTTCCTGAAAAAGATATAAATTGCACATAAAAATAGAAGCAGTTTGTCTCCTAACGTAATGATATCCTTTGTTTCATTCAGTTGAGCGTTAGCTTCACTTTTAAAAATATGTTTAAACTTAAGACTGTTTCCGTGATTGTTGTCAAACATAAACCAATGCCGATCATCATGATATGACCGAGAATAATCATTAGTTAAGCCAAATTTTTTAGTTAAATATTTATTGTAAAAGAACTTTGGTACATAGCTTAATTCAGCGTAAAAGTCTTTTCTCCATTCGCCCTGATGTATTAACCAATACCGAAACATAAACCAAACAAGTAAACCCCAAACAAAAACTACAAGAATTTGAGGGTTAGAAAAATCAATGTTTATTACCTGTAACCGAACGGTATTATCGGTAAACTTACCATCAGCAAGAAAAAAAATAATAATTGATAGAGCTAAAACTGATAAGTTTCTTCTCTCAGGGTTAGAGTCTTGAAGTGCCATACTACATCCTGTACACGAGCGGTTCGATTTGCGTTATAACGCTTTGCTAAGCGGCAATAAATTAGCTGGCTAAAATTAGCGAGGAACAAGCAAAAGCCAGCTGTTTTTTGTCCGTTTAAGCAACTTGTTAGAGTTTACTTTCTAGCAACTCAATAAGGTTATCTGAAACTTCTAAATATCTAAGATCATTTTCAGTATTCGAAAACTTAGATTTATACTGTAGCCCTTTTAAAGCAGGTTCATTCTCAGATAGCCACTTTAAATAACCTATTAATTCTTCACTCCAAACAATAATACTTTCATCTGGATTTTCTTGAATCGTCGCATTAATTCGTTCAGCTATAAATGATGCTTTGAATAGGTAATATAGCGTTTTTGATTTTTTTTCCAAATACCCCTCTAAACGAGAAATAAGTTCCCAAGCTTCATTAACTCCCTCCCATTGAGAAAGAGTTCTAGTTCTGAGCATAGCTAGCTCATCATTACGGTCAAAACCCAAATACTCCATTCGACTAATAGCTTCCATTTTCTCATTTGTATAAATCAGATCAGACATATCATCAAATTCACCAGTACCGTTTTTGTAACTAATATGATTATCTATTTCGTCTTTTACATATTCTAGCGATCTCCCAAGTTCATAAGATTTAAGCATGTCAGCAGTAGTAATTGGCGGAACAGGATCTACGGCTAACCTTGCAGGGCTAAAGAAAAAGACGATAACAAAAACAGCTATTGCACCACCAGCTCGAACCCAGTCCCCAACCTTAACGCTTATAAATCCAGGAATAAATGCGGCAACACCTGCAGTAGCAAGAGCTAATACTATTTTGAAAACTTCATATTGAAAAGGCTCCGGTTTGGGTATGAAAATAGCGGCGGCTAATATAGCTAAAACGAATGTTACACCAAATATATATGCTAATAGTTTTTCTGTTTCTTTTTTCATATGCTATCCATGTATGGCTGAAAGTTGATGTAAACTCTAACGCCTTACTAATGGGCGCATAAATGCTTGGCTAAAATTAGCGACGAAGGAGCACAAGCCAAGCGTTTTGTGTCCTTTTGAGTAACTTGTTAGATGCAACTACGCATGCTTAGATTCTAATAACTCACGTAATGCTACAGGCAAAAAGCTTCTCGCTTTTGTTGTAATTAGCGATTCATTTTTTTGCCAAAGAACTCCCAAATAAATAACGAACAATCCAAGCAGAGTTAATGTGATAGGAAATAACCAACTATCTTTAAATATATTTGACGCTAAATGTCCGATGTAACCAGAGCAACCTATTGCCCCAAATACGACAAACACTCTCCTGACAATTAAAACACCCGCAAAGATCATGAAAATGTTAATGGAGAAATATATAAACTTAGACAATTCACTATCTGAATGTTGAAGTGACATCCCGCCCCAAAAAGCAATAACGCCAAAAAGATAAATCCAAAATGAATAGTCCGCTTTATTGTGCGATCTAATATCAACCCAAAAAGCGAGAGCTATCATAAGCAACCCCGTATACATAGAAACTAATTTTCTTAGCTCCCAACTATAATCCCCGCCATTAATCATCACGGCGACATCCATGGTTAAGTACCAAAGCGTAACTGCAATAGGCATGATTAAGAAAGGATATTTATATTTCCAAGCAATAATAGCACCTACAGCTAGGGTACTTAATTCCATGTAAAGCCAATGCCACTTTATGTATCGGTGGTATTCGCGATAAACACTTTCATCAGGCCAAACACCCAGTGCATGTTGAAGTCCATAAACGGCTAATGGAGTTAACGCGATAACAAACGTGCCGCAAATACCAGCAGGAATAGCTAATCCTTTAGATTTGAAGATATTAGTCAGTTTTAATCCAACTGCACCATAAAATAGAGAAATAAATAATATTCCAATTCCACCGAAAGACTCCCACCCTAAGTTCATAAAAAGCGTCATTGCTCCAATTGCAATCATTCCGCCTATATAATAAAGAACGTGTGTAAAATCGAACTTAGGAGTTGCGTTTGGTTGTTTATTTAAAAACTCTATTAACTTTTCAGACTGCTCTAATGAAATAATATTTTCACTGACAGCATCTTCCAAATTCTTTTTATTAAAGTTCAATCAAGACTCCTTTCTATGATGAGCATCTAACGCCCTGTTAAGGGGCTGATAATTGTTTGCTAAAATGTGTAGCGAAGCGAAACCGAGCAAACTGTTAGCAGTCCCGCCTTGAACAGCTTGTTATATGCCTATATGCGAATATGCTTTAACACTCTGTTTTTTAGTATTTTTACTAGCTCAGGTTGCATTCTATCGTAGTTATCAGGAATATCTAAGCACACAAGTTTTTTACCTTTAAGTAAGTCTTTAAACTTTTTAGAGGTTTTATTGCGATGTGTCTTTTCCATTACGAAGATTATATCTGCCCATTCAACTAGATCACCACTAACAGGTGTTTCAGCGTCTGAGTTAGTGCCACAACCAATAGAGTTAATTCCATCATATTGAGAGAATACCTCTTCACCAGTTGGGCTTCTTAATCTATTTTCGGAGCAAACAAATAGTAGATTCACACGATTCCTTTCTTGGCATATAACGCCTCACTAAGAGGCAAAAAATTGTTGGCTAAAATAAGCGACGAAGGAGCAAACAGCCAACTGTTATTTGTCCTTTTGAGTGCCTTGTTAGAGAGCTATTTATAATTACGCTTATCAAATTCCATGAATAAAGCTCCGTACAAGGCAAAAATTGTAACGAATGACATAAAGGCAACCATTAGCCAAAATGCAAAAGGGTTTGCGGTTTCACTTATGAATATATTTTTATAAGTAAACTCTCTGCTGGGAATAACTTCCCAAAGATAATTGACTCCAATTAAAACAGCGAAAGCGCAAATACCTTCTATTATAGAAAACTTACTTTTTAGTTTAGGTAATTTCATTGTGCTATTTTGCACCCAAAATATGATTAAACACTTTTAGCTCTCTAACGCCTCACTAAGAGGCAAATAATAGTTGGTTAAAATAAGCGACGAAGGAGCAAAAACCAACTGTTATTTGTCCTTTTGAGTGACTTGTTAGGGTTACTTATAAGCCTGACTTATTCATCACACCTAGTATTGCAAACATTGCGCCTATTGGGATAGCTGCCATAGCGTCAATTGCTACAGTAGCTGGAGTTGCTACTATTTTTCCTGCTGTTGCTATACCACTTTCAGGTGTTTCGACGAGTAAATAGTGATCGTCTTCTAGCTCTACAAAAGGGAAACTTCCTTCAACAATGTATCGTTTACCTTTTAATTGAAGCTTAATTTCCATATTCCCATATTTATCTTCAATAAAGCCTAAGCTACTCAATTTCTTTTTCTGAGTAGCTTTGAATGAAATTAAGCTTAAAGTACCGATAACATTATTGTGTTCATCTAATTTAAACCCATTATATCTAGGGTTAAACTCAATGCTGCGACTTAGAATCAGAGTGTCTTTGAGGTTTTGGTTTGCCTCAAAGACGTAACTAAATTTTTGACCTGTTACTATGAGCAAATCTTCGTTTTTAACACCAAAGAAGCCCGTTATCTTTTCCTCGTAATTTGGTGCTTGCCATAATTGCGAGGTACACCCAGATAAAAGTAGTGAAAGAATAAAAACTCGAAAATACATACCAAACTATCCCTGTAACCCTAACGCCCTGTTAAGGGGCTGATTAATGTTTGGCTAAAATGTGTAGCGAAGCGAAACCGAGCCAAACGTTAGCAGTCCCGCCTTGAACAGCTTGTTATATGCATATATTGCTATTTTGGATCTCTTAGTATTTTCTCCATTTTTTTGCCTTTGGCAAGCTCGTCTACTAATTTATCCAGATACCTTGCTTGCTGTGTTAAAGGCGTTTTAATGTCTTCGACTTTATAACCACAAATTTTTCCTTTAATTAGTTTTGCATTTGGATTAATTGTTGCCTTAGCAAAAAATTCTGTAAACGTGACTTGATTATCAATCATGGTTTGCAAAGTCATTTCGTTGTAACCAGTAAGCCATAAAATAACTTCTTGAAGCTCTTTAGCGGTTCTACCTTTGCGTTCTACTTTTGCGAGGTATAAAGGGTAAATGTCCGAGAAAATCATACATGCAATTTGTTGATCTTGTTTTTGTGTATCTTCCATTGTTAATCCAGACTCTAAATTTGAATTGCATATAACGCCCTGTTAAGGGGCTGATAAATGTTTGGCTAAACTGTGTAGCGTAGCGAAACCTAGCCAAACTTTAGCAGTCCCGCTTGAACAGCTTGTTATATTGCCTGTTTTACCAAACCGTAAAGAAAATCATCAACTGACTTACCGTTTATAACTGAGTTATTTTTTAGCACCGTTTCTTGTTTAAAACCATGTTTCTCTAATAATGAAAAAGATGCTTGGTTTGCAGTAGAGCAAGTGGCTTCTATTTTATTTAAACCTAAATCGTTAAATGCAAAGTTTTTAGCAAGAGAAAGAGCTTCTGAGGCAATACCTTTACCTTGGGATTGTTTTCTTATCATAAAGCCGACCTCTGCAACCTTAGATTCATGATCTTTGATTTTTAATCCGATATTTCCAACTTTTTCACCAGAAGAAATAAGCTCAATAGAAAAAGATAACCAATCATTGCTAGATTTATCCCATGGGGCTAAGTAAGCAGAAAATTGTTGCTTAACTTCTTCCAATGTAAATGGTGTATATATATGTTCCATCATTTCAGGACACATTCTCATATCTGCGAATATATTAAAATCGGCTTCAACAAACTTAGCTAACTTTATTCTAGAATTGGAAATTTTCACCTAGTGCTCCGTGGCAATATAACGCCTTGCTAAGCGGCGTAAAATTGTTGGCTAAAATTAGTGAGGCACGAACGCAAGCCAACTGTTTTACGTCCGTTTAAGCAACTTGTTAGGCTTAATTGCGCGATATATAGCTATTGGTTGAAGCATAATCCGCGGATACCTACAGGTTCGAATCATTGCTTCTAAGCCGTCAAAACCTCTAAACATTCCACGAAAAGCACTTTCTACTGATAAATGCTCATTACCTTTTTGATCAAGATCTTCACTATCAAATTCCTCCATAGGATCAAAACCTTCGTCATCTCTTTTAGGAATTGAAGTGATTACCCCTAACATTGTTACTTTAATGGTTGGCTTTGAACCAAATAAAAAGTGTACTGATTCAGTATCATCATCGAGGAAAAACTCTCTTTTAACATTTGACATTACATGGAAGTTCATAAGATCAGAAAACGGGTAAAGACGTACATTAAAGATATTTGGCAAAAATACGTTTACCCAAGTTTTAAGCCCCTCAATAACCCACTCATCGACTTTACCAACCAACTTAGTGCTGATTAAAGTATCTAGTGAGTTTTCAAGTTCTTTTAACTCATTTATTTTCTTGTTTTTCTGAGAACCATTTTTAGTTTTGCTAATGTCTTCTTTCATGGTTTTTATATTATCAAAAAAGCTCTCTAACTCAGGAGCCTCTTTTAAACTGGACTTGATACTATTATTAATAAAGCCAGTGACATCCTCATAATTATCAGCTATTCGAGTTATTCTTTCATAATCTTCTAATACGATATGTCCTTCAGCTTTTACACATAAAGCACTTTCAAATATATCAGTAGCAGCACCTGACTCAACATGTTCTTTAGTAACATCCGTTCCAATTTCAGCAATGTAGCCATGCTTAAATAGTTCTCGTTCTAATTCCGTATATACCTCATGATGACTCACTCTGACTTCTTTCAGACCTTGTGATTCTGTCTCAGTTCCACCAGCTTCATGTTTGAATATTTTAAAATTATAATTGCGTAGATTTTTGCTGTTTTCTGAGGTGTTTGATGATACTTCATACGTTTGCAAAATCCCTCCTGAAACTTGACTATAAAGGGAACTTACCTTACTCATATCCAAATAAATAAAATCTTTAACTTCTTCCATGCTACCCACTTTGATTTTAAGCCTAACGCCTCATTAAGAGGCTAAAAATAGTTGGTTAAAATAAGCGACGAAGGAGCAAAAACCAACTGTTTTTTGTCCTGCTTTAATGACTTGTTATGCTTTTATACCACCCAAACGCTTCTATTTTAATTCTTGCCTCTACACCTTGAATATCTATATTCATACAAGCCAAAACTTCTGCCGCTGTTAACCAAATAGAAATCTTTGGGTTACTAGTCACGAAGTCGTGTCTAGTGATATGAGAGCCATTGTATTCGGCAGTTTCTACCACTCCGTGACCAGCCCATTTAACAAAAGCGCTAGCTTGATTTTTATCCATTTTGGTTAGGTAATCATTAAAGCTAAAATTTACATTTTCAATTTTGTGAGCTAATTGGTTTCTCAAATTAGCTAGTTTTGTTAAAAAACCAGCCTGTTCTTTATATATAGCGTCCATTTTTTCAAGAAGTACAATTTTCCCGTTGCGTGGATTAGCTTGCTCTAAGAATGCTAATTCAGTTTCAATTTCAGGTGCTCTAAAACGAATAGCTAATAAGTGAGTTGTGGCAGCTTCAAATAAAGCACTAACTTTGATAATAAATGACCAATCATCTTCTTTTAGTAAGTCTCGATAAAAGTCTTTTGGTAAATTAAGTCGTGATTCAAAATCGGAAACATCATTAAAAATATTGCTCACTTAAACTAATTCCTTACACCAAACTTCGAGAAAAGCATAACGCCCCAATAAGGGGCTAAAAATTGTTTGCTAAAATGTTGAGGGACGAAAACAGCAAACTGTTTTTAGTCCCGCTTGATTGGCTTGTTAGCATCACTTTGCGCCAAATATTTTTGCCAATCAAACGACATACGTGTTGGTACTTCATCACGTTTTGATACTTGAAAGTGCATTGCTAGATTTTCGAATGACTTTTTACAAACAGCCTCTATGCTTGGAGTTAGTTGTAAAGCGGAAACACCCATAAGGGATAGATCATTCATAATCTTTGGTCGTTCACTTATGTCTAATTCGTATTTATTTAAATACTCTCCAGGCTCCGATTCAAAATTTCCAATATGCTGTTCAATATCATCACAGTTTGTATACATAAACAAACCTTGTTGCAGCATTTGCTTATGGTTTCCCCGATAAGATGGTCTCAGTGAACTTACATGGAGCTTATTGCTTTTGTAATCGTAGATTTGCTCATATTTACTGAGCCATTTTAATTCGTCAAAACTATAAATAGCCGCTGACTCATTATCTACGTTAAATGGGTCGATAGCATTAAAAGCGAAATAGGCTGCAACGTATGGAGAATCAGTCCAATCTAGCAAAGGGGTTGGGTAACCGTTATGTTGAAGAAACGCTACGAACTGCGCCATATCTAAATCATTCGACAAATCTCTTCTTGTTCCGTCCCAAGCTTCGATACTTTCTTGAACTGAGGGAATTACTTTTTCAAAGTAATCGGTAAGTGCATCTAAGTTTGTTATTAATTTAGTTCTGTGGAGTGTAGTTTGCAGCTTCCAAGAACAATCAGATTGACCGCGATAGACGAGTTTAACTCCATCTTTCACATGTTCACTTATTAGTGATTTATATTCTTCCCAACTAACTTTCATGCACAAACTCTCCTTGTGATGCTAACGCCCATTTAAGGGGCTGATAATAGTTTGCTAAAATGTGTAGCGAAGCGGAACCGAGCAAACTGTTAGCAGTCCAGCTTTAAATTCTTGTTAGGTAGGCTTTTACACCAATTTCTCAAATGCTACCTGTGCAGCCTCAACTACTTTTTGCCATTGAGGATTTTTTAATAATTCATCAATTTGTAGGTCGTGGCTATCAATATTTTGATCAAAGAATTGGGTGAACTCCCAGAGAATAAACCTCTCACTTTCGTTGAAACTCTGAGAAATTAACCCCGTTCCCTTTGGCAGAGATTCCATTACCAAATCGTCAAACCACCAACAAGCGAATTCACTTTTATAGTCGATATATTCAACTTTAGAAGCAAACTCTTTTTGTTCAGTAGGAGATGATAAGAACTTTAATGTTTCTAGACACGAATCCCTGAATTTTATCGCCGTACTATCCATAGCTACCTAACGCCTCACTCAACGGACGCGTCAGCGTTCCGTTGGAGTGACTTGTTAGGGATTTTTAACACTACACCCGCATGATGCCCGCGAGTGCTTTTGTAGTAATTGAAACGCCCCTTTACTAGAAGATATTCACAGCTGCTAGGAACGACAGTAATAAAGTTGTAATCAGTTTTTACCGAAGGATATATAAATGAGTACTTCCACTCTTTTGGAAAAAAGCACCCATTCGCCACTTCATGGCAAAAATTTAATTGGTTTCGAATAGCTTCTCCGCCCAACTCAAGGTTATCTCCTGATTTTATAGCTCTTATTTCACAATCAAAATTTTGGATCTTAAGAGGAACATAGCCTTTGTTTTCTAGAGTCGATATTACATCCACTATTATGAGGTCATCTTTTTCATCAATGATATTAGCCGCTATATCAAAGTTAACTCTAGGGAAATGCTCATCCCTTTTCCACCACTTCTCGAAAGCCCAGATAAAGCCGAATACTGCCGCAATGACAGAAACAAGCTTACCCAGTAATTCGAAACTTAATGACACTTCCATACTAGTATCCCTAACGCCCTGTTAAGGGGCTGATTAATGTTTGGCTAAAATGTGTAGCGAAGCGAAACCGAGCCAAACGTTAGCAGTCCCGTCTTGAACAGCTTGTTATGTTCTTTTTTCTATTTTAAAAATACACGATATATTTTGATTTGAATTTAAATTAGAATCTTCCTTCCTAAAGCCGGCTCGCGTTGGAAGAAAGGTAACTCTAATTTGTTCTCCGACAGCTAAATATTTCGAGAGAGTTTTATATTCAATACACCTATTTGCTCGCCAGTGAAAATAGAATTGTTTATTTGAAATAGTTACTTTTTCAATACTTGAGTTATATTCTTCGATAGATTGAACAAGGCCTTCCACAACTTTCAATTTATTATTTTCAGTACTTAATATCGTAAAAACTTTCCGATATTCAAAGTAACTATTCAAAGTTAGTGATACATGCAATAAACAGAACGCTATAAAGAAATATTTAAAAAGGCTAGATTTATTACGGAACACTAATAAAGCCATCCCTAAAGGAAGTAAACCGGCCATTAAAAGAGTCCAAAAATTAACAGGTGTACTGCTAATTAAAAATACGGTATCCAGAATTACTCCTGCAACATAACGCCCATTTAAGGGGCTGATAATAGTTTGCTAAAATTGTGTAGCGTAGCGAAACCGAGCAAACTGTTAGCAGTCCCGCTTTAAATTCTTGTTATGTGTACATTACACTTAACCTTTTTTAAATACGCTTAATAACTGCCTAAATAATACAGGACTCATCGCCCGAATCCATGCAAAACCAACAATAGTGAAAGGCACAGAAAACGTAAATAATATAAGAGTTACTGTTTTCCTAAACTGAGACTCATCAAATAGAATGTTGTTGTTATAAATAGCACCTAACATAAAGCCCATTAATAGCATCAAAGCAATTAACCATTTAGATATTTTCAGCTCATTGTATAAAGTTTTATGAGAACCAGTTTTCTTTAAATATAAAAAAGTTCCTACATGCAACAAACCAAAAAAAGTTGATAAGATTAAAAATACTTCGAATTTAACAACAGACTCCTTTGTACACATAACGCTATGCTAACTGGCAAATAATGGTTTGCTATAATGCGCGAAGCGCGAGCAAACTGTTATTTGTCCATTTAAGCAACTTGTTATGTGTTTGACCAAAGCAGGGCGGTTACGCCTGTAACCTGAGCGCTTGATTAAACACATAAGTTTAAATTTGTAATTGAACTAGAAAGTTTAAAAGGAAAAGAACTACGAAGGGTAAATTCAATCCTTGAACTTAAACGTTTAATCACCTGATTAATGCGCCTTATATTAAATACTTAGCTAAGTTTTAACAACTTAAAACAGTAAGAATTCTGTTGACACATAACGCCTTACTAATGGGCGCATAAATGCTTGGCTAAAATTAGCGACGAAGGAGCACAAGCCAAGCGTTTTGCGTCCTTTTGAGTAACTTGTTAGGTGCCGAAATACAGTTGATTAAAGTTATAGTCATGCATGATTGCAAACATAATTTTATCAATTACATCTTTATCTTCAGAGAAAATATTTACATCGCAATATTCTGATAGATTTAACCAATTAACACGATAAAACACTTCAGCTGTAAATTCCCCGTTGAATAATACCTTTGTGGAATTTTTACCATTTATTTTTTTAGGTACGCAATATTCAATGATAGAACTGTCGTTAAATTTAAATGTTTTAGGCGATGATATTTTACTTACATCAACTTTTTCACCGAAAAAATAACTGTTTTCATAAACATCGCCAGAGAAAACTAATTGGTTACCTTTTTTGAGTTCTAATTCCAGTGTTGATTTCTCAATAGAGTACCCTAAATCTGATTCACTTTTTATTTCATACCGTCGGAAAAATAAAAACCAGTTTGTTCTTTTTATAGTGACGCGAACCATTAAGGGCACCTAACGCCCTCGTTAAGGGGCAATAATATTGTTGGCTAAAATATTGAGCGGAGCGAAAACAGCCAACTGTATTTTGTCCCGCTTTAACAGCTTGTTATACATACATTTAACCATGCTGTCGAGATTGAGTGTTACTTAATAAGATTAAACTTAAACCTATTAAGGGAATATTAGTTGTGACTGGATTAAACGCGCCAACTAATAACTGGGGCTGTAAGATTGCCACAAATAGCAACAAACCACTTAAGCCCATAATATTTAGAATTATAACGATACGACTCTTATAAAATGCGATAAAGATTAAGCCAAATATGAGTTCACCAATACCAGCAGATTTAGTGATTAAATAAGAGATTTCTTCAGAAAAACCAAGGCTAGCTGTCATTGCTTTTTCTAGAGGAGCAATATGTAGCAATTTAGGGAATATTCCATGATACAGCCAACTCATTCCAATTATGAATCTAGCAATTTGATCAGATGACACCTGACACTTCCTTGTATGTATAACGCCCATTTAACAGGCAAAAAATTGTTGGCTAAAATAAGCGACGAAGGAGCAAAAGCCAACTGTTTTTTGTCCTTGTTTAAATTCTTGTTATGTTTCTTGCAAACAATTTTGGTTAGTCTTTTTCGCTATTTTTGTCTTCCTTAATTAAAAATATTAATAAGATTACACCTCCGATTCGTAAGATAATATCAATTATGTATTCAATAGGGTTGTTAGCGAAATTAATAGTGTAACCATGTAATGATCTCCCTGAAGCTATGCCAGGTAAGTTGTCGTTAATAATGCCACTTATTGTTGTTGATACAATAAACAACAAAATAACAATATAGAGAAACCTAGTCATAGTTTTTACACCTTAATTCCATTTCAAATGAAAATATCTACTACCCGAGTTACCAATAAATATCGGATAAGGTTGAAACATAACGCCCTGTTAAGGGGCAAAATTTAGTTGGCTAAAATGTTGAGGAACGAAAACAGCCAACTGTTTTTTGTCCCGCTTGAACAGCTTGTTAGGTGTTTTTTACCCAACCAATACTAAGTAAATACCTGTTACCTTTTACAATTTTTGAAACTTGATGTTCGCTTACATCAGGACGAAAAAATTTAATCCGTTTTGTTTCGTAAATGGGATTAGAGCAAATAAACTCACCGCCTTCATCTGCGTTTTTTAATACGATATTTAATCGATAATGTTTACCTGATACAACTTTATCCGTATGCGGAGATATTTCACTTCCTTCAGGGAATTTAAGCAAATAAGTATCAAATTTTATAGGCCACATTGCTCCGCAAAGTAGCATCTTATCGTAACCCGATTTTTGCCTGCCTCGTTCCCAACGGAATAATTTACTCAGAAAAGACATACAGACTCTCGAAACACCTAACGCCTCGTTAAGAGGAAATTTATAGTTGGCTAAAATGTTGAACGCAGTGAAAACAGCCAACTGTAAATTTTCCTGCTTTAATGACTTGTTAGCTGACGCTTTTACAAGACGTTTTAAGATCATGTTTTATTGACTTTATTAGCCTTGTATACCCATTATCCGTTTTATAACCAACATGAACACCTGTAGGAAAAACAACAATTGAATAAGAAGGATATGAGTAAACTAAACCAGCAATTGGTGTATTCCAATCGTTAGACCACCCACTTTTATTTTCAATTAACAAATTTTTGATTTTAACGTATTCAGCGTCACCACGAGTAATAGTTTTATTACAAAACTTAAACTCTGGGGGCATAACTTCAACATTTACTTCCAGAGCTTGAGTGTAATATGTATATGCCCCAATTAAAGAGAGCAGACTAAGTATTAGAAATAGTTTTACAAATTTCATCTGAACTCTCATAGGCAGCTAACGCCACATTAAGCGGCTATTTATAGTTGGCTAAAATATGTGAGGCACGAACAAAAGCCAACTGTAAATTGTCCGATTGAATGCCTTGTTAGGTGTTTTTACTTATCTTTTGATGAAAAAAGATAACCAATTATCCCACCCGCTATAGGAGATAGGCCTGTCATAACTGTTTTAAAAACCTCCATACTAGCATCTGACTTTAGACCAACAGCAAACACGGCAGTTAATAGGACAAGAAGCATAATTCCTGTAAACGTTACTGCCGCAAACCGTATTTTAAGTGTCTCAAACTCTTTGGTTTCAGGGGTGCTTTTAACAACATAAGCAGTAATAAACATTGCTAATACAAAAACAGCTAATACTGAAAGTACAATTATAGTTGATTCATCCATTTATTATTACTCCATACTAGTTGAAAACACTGACACCTAACGCCCCAATAAGGGGCTGATGATAGCTTGCTAAACTGTGTAGCGAAGCGAAACCGAGCAAGCTGTTAGCAGTCCCATCACTTTATTGGCTTGTTAGGTATATTACCTGCCTATTTATTTTTCTAAATATTTTCTCAAAGGGTTATTGTTTTCGAGTCTCTTTAAAGCTTCAACTTTAAAACTCGCAAAACCATCAAGAAAAAGAGGAACCCATAAAACACTTTTTGTGTCATTACTTTCAATTTTTATGTACTTCAGAAACCCGAATCTAGTTGCTTTGACACTTACAATACTTGCCCAAGAAATAGAATGATATTTACCATAATAATCATAACCTGTTAAGTATTTGTCAGTTATCGTTACTTTATAAAAACGAATGACAATTAAGGTAAAAATAAGAATTAGCAGTGAAGCAAATATAAATGCGGAAATACTTATATCTATTCCGTTATCCAATATGACTAAGATAAAAAAAAGTACAAAAACATGCCCATATGAAATTAGGATCTTTGAACGATAAATATGCTTTTCTTCCATGGAAAACCTATATACCTAACGCCCCAATAAGGGGCTGATAATAGTTTGCTAAAATGTGAAACGAAGTGGAACCGAGCAAACTGTTAGCAGTCCCGACTTAATTGGCTTGTTATATTTTTGATGCCTCTGTATTTGGCTTTAACGCTAAATAAAGTAACGGGCCAATTGAAACAAATACCAAGGTTAGTAACGCAAACGGTAAAAAATACAAATTTGATTTACCTAACCTTTTACAATCATCGTACATCCAAACCATAGCCAAGAATGCCATAATATATAGATCAAAGATAACCTGAGCTGTATCAGGGCTGGAAATTAACTGGTAGCCAAAACTTAACAATGACTGTTGAGCAATTGACATCGTAAATGCGGTATAACCAGTAAATAAGAGTAATAGAATTATTGATGTAATTCGTAGCTTCAAACCAATTTCCTTATGGCAGACTGTGTGAAAATATAACGCCTCGTTAAGAGGCAAATAATATGTTGGCTAAAATTAGCGACGCAGGAGCAAAAGCCAACTGTTATTTGTCCTGCTTTAACGACTTGTTAGAAATACCTTTATGCTAGGTTAGAGTATGCCCAAACAACAACTCCAAATGCTAAGGAATAAAACACTATCGGTAAAACCACAAACCAAATTAGAGCTTTCCACTTTACTACAGTAAAGTTAGCTAATATTCCTTTGTAGCTTACAAAGACTGCCCAGAATGGAAAAATAATTATTATAGAAGACCAATATTCATCTGCTTTAAAGGTAGCTATATAGTCTTGATATAAAAACACACTAACTAGTAAAATTGCTATATGCGGAATGACTGCTATTAAACTTGAAAATACGTAAATAAGCCTTCCATTCACTTTATCGAATTCCCCTGCACCGCTCCAAGAAAGCCTTAAATTATAAAACCAACCACCAATCAGCCAAACAAAAAAGGCACCGAAAGCTCCTATTCCTGCGATTATAAGGAAAAATACAAGCCAACCTCCTGAGATTGCATCTAGCATTATCTGATTAGAGTTAGTTGCTGTTCCAAGATCTGATTTCATTAACTTTTGATCTATTCTATCAACTGCATTTGAGATACCGATTAACCATAGTGATGCATGAACTAATAGAGGGACATTAAGTAAATCCAGATCTTTAAAAAACAGACTAGGTTTGAAAAAAAGTAGATGGAAGTTTTTGAAAAAGAACTTAAATCCAGCGTCTTCTTTAATGCCTGATAAATCTTCCTTAATTACGGTATCCATTGAAACTCCTTGGTATTTCTAACGCCACATTAAGCGGCTATTTATAGTTGGCTAAAATATGTGAGGCACGAACAAAAGCCAACTGTAAATTGTCCGATTGAATGCCTTGTTAGCAGTTTACAAATAAACTTGAGCGGTTTACCGCTTAAACTATTTATAAGCTACTGATTAATTTAATGACTTTACCTTAATTAAAAAGAAGCGCTAAGAATAGGGCAACTTAAGATAAATGTAAAAAGATTGATTTGAACGAGGAATTGCATGATATGAAAATCCATTTTATTCGTTAAAAACTAATCCATGTTTTTACACTTAAAGATAAAGACTGCTAACGCCACATTAAGCGGCTTAAAATTGTTGGCTAAAATGTTGAACGGAGTGAAAACAGCCAACTGTTTTAAGTCCGTTTGAATGCCTTGTTAGGTGAAATTACCCAATACATTCTGAATAATTTCAACGAGTTCGTTTGTATACTCTAACAATTCGGGTGGAACATCAATATTTGATAGGTTATCTAAGTTATCAACAATCTCATTCCACTTATCTTTGATGAAGT
Organism: Thalassotalea atypica; assembly: GCF_030295975.1. Lineage (NCBI taxonomy): Bacteria > Pseudomonadati > Pseudomonadota > Gammaproteobacteria > Alteromonadales > Colwelliaceae > Thalassotalea > Thalassotalea atypica. Next base: position 2,765,294 of record NZ_AP027364.1, on the reverse strand, counting down.
CTTTGGCCGCATACTTTAAATCTTTCGGTAGTTTGGCTGACTCTAAAGCTAAAGAGATTCTGAAATCTAAATCAGTACCACTTAAGTTATAGTTACCTGACTCAAGTTTTATTGAATAATGATTTGGCATCGAAACTCCTTTTCACCTAACGCCCAAATAAGGGGCTGATTAATAGTTTGCTAAAATGTGAAGCGAAGCGAAACCGAGCAAACTGTTAGCAGTCCCGCTTTATTTTCTTGTTAGGTGAATTATACGTACCGAACTTCACTATAATCGTTGTCTAACTCAACTACTTCAAGCTCTTCTGATGGTTCCACCACACGATCATTAACCATTTTTAAGTTTGACCAAGAATACCAAATATTTTCTGTTTTCCGTCCTGAACTTTTAGTTGTGTCTGGTACAAAAAGTATTTTATCTTCATTTCTGTGCCTAGGAGTAATATCAATTAAAACACCGTTTTCTTTGATTACTGAATGAAATTCGGCCTCAAAAAAGCCTTTTTTTCTATCTTCCCAGAGAGTCCAACCATAGACAACTTGGCACCCAGTTTTATTTTTTTCATCTTCACAGTTATTAAAACAATATGCGTTACGATATTCGCTTGAGCGATTAATAAAACGCAAGTATTCAGGCTTTGAATTAGCTATTCCTAGCTCAGAAAGTAAAGCTTTTATATTGGAATTAACCTTTTTCGGTGTTTTAGGATTAATTGATACTTGCATACTTAGTCTATTCACCTAACGCCCCATTCAGGGGCTGATAATAGCTTGCTAAAATTGTGAAGCGAAGCGGAACCGAGCAAGCTGTTAGCAGTCCCGTTACTGTAATGGCTTGTTATGTTTTGTAGTTTTCACTAAGTCCGCAATTCAGGGTTGTTACCTATTCTCTCTATTTTTAGAATACAAAGCTGATCAAATTTCTTATTAGTAGCTCTTTTTGTGCTACTAACAGAGTTGTCAAAAGCTATATAATCGATTTTGACAACTCCGTTCAATAATTGACCTTGTTTCATTACTGAACCAGTCCAACAACCTTTCTTAAAATACTTCTTGGTGGGGTTATCCCTTATTATTTTTCTTGAGCCGATAGTAAAACGATCAATTCCATCACCTTTATGTTTAACAAAGCTTTCAAAAGTTACTTTTCCAATTATCGTTTCATATTCTCCTTGAGAAAAAGTATCTTTTAAAGCCCTAAGCTCCTTGTTGCTATGGTTAGTACTCCATACGAATAAGACTACAAATAGTGCACAAAACGTAGGAACTAAAACTGTATGTGGTTTTTTCTTATCTTTTGAAAATAAAAAACCAATATAAAACACAAAAATATAAAGAAGGGGCCAAGAAAACAAAGGCTCTTCTTTTAGAGTCAATATGTCATAAACCACTTTTTACAACCAAAAGTTTAATTAAACCTATGTCAAAACTAGTAGAAGTCACCAATTCTCCAAAAACATAACGCCCCGCTAATGGGCAAATAATTGTTGGTTAAAATAAGCGACGCAGGAGCAAAAACCAACTGTTATTTGTCCTGTTGAGCGACTTGTTATGCGTATATCACCGGAAGTTAGGAATACTAACAACTACAACACTATTAAACTTTTTAAGAGCTTCTTCTTTGATAGGGCTAGGTAAGTCACTAAGAATATCGGGGATCTCACGTAAACCTTGCTCTAAACCCGATACTATTTGTGATTTTTTAACCTTTTGAGTGTTTATAAAGTCATCTATTTGCTTCAACGAAGTCTCCCAACTAGCTACAAGTTGAGAGATTAAATCACCTTCGATAGATTGAAACTCAATAATCAATTCACCGTAAACTTTAATCAGCACATCAAATTTTGTCATTTACTCAAAGCTCGAAGTTTGCCTATACGCATAACGCCCTAATAATGGGCAAAAAATTGTTTGCTAAAATGTTGAGGAACGAAAACAGCAAACTGTTTTTTGTCCTTGTTTATTAGCTTGTTATATACCCATTAACGCAGTGGTGACACCCACTCACCAAAGAGTATTAAACTAATAGAACACAAACCAATGAGTACCCATATTACCGCATGTAAGTTGGCACTTTTAGGGTTATTTTCAAAAAATGATTTTCCGTCATCAAGTGTATCTACAGTTTGATCTTTAGAAAGAAAATAACTAATGCTTGGGTACATGACTAATAAAGCAAAACCAGTAAACTTACTAAAGTGAATTTGAAGCACCACTTCTTCATAAAACATTACCCAAGCACTGATAAATAAAAATGAAACGTGTTTTGCCCGTTTTTCATTTACAGGCTCTACAAAGGTATCTTGGAAGCTCGCTTTTTGTTGGTTAGAAGCGATGGAAAACAAAATACACAATCCCATGTTTAGACCAATGACTGTCGTGTATTGCCCCTCATTTAACGAATAAACATCAAAAACTATAAAATTGATTAAGTAGTAATAAGCAACGATAAAACTAAAGTAGCCAATAAACTTAATATTAAGGTAGTTGAGATTTGTATCAGAATTCACCAAGACTCCATTTGGGTATATAACGCCCACTTAAGCGGACAAAAATAGTTGGTTATAATGTGTAGCGAAGCGGAACTTAACCAACTGTTTTTGTTCCGTTTGAAGTGCTTGTTATACGTACTTTTAACGCTACTTTATTCCGTTACTCTTTTGATGGTGAATAGTTATTTTATTACCGCTAGGGTCTTTTAACCGCAGAAAACTCCCAGCAATACAGTTTTGTAAATCAAAATCAAATAAGTTAGCGGCTAGTTTATCACTTAATAATAATCTTGCGCTATCATGATCATGGCTTATCGATAAATCTGAAATAACATGGTCAGCTTGTTCAAAAACAACTCGATGTTCATCAGTATTTATTTGGTATAAATCAATAATTAGATTTACACCCGAATCACAAATTAGTCTGTTAGAGTCGCCTAATTTAAACAAGCCTAAAGTTCCCACGAAGAAATCTTTAGATTGTTTAATGCTTTGAACTGAAAGACTCACGAATACCATAGTTGCCTGTACGTATAACGCCCCATTCAGGGGCTGATAATTGCTTGCTAAAATGTGTAGCGAAGCGGAACCGAGCAAGCTGTTAGCAGTCCCGTTACTGTAATGGCTTGTTATGTGCCACTATCTACTTTTTACAGATTTTTCTAGCATTTTAAACTCTTTAGATTCTTGAAAATCTCTAGGCACAACTTTAAGGCTTCCACCATTCTTAATCTCAGCATGCTTAAACTGAGCAGGCACTCCACGTTCATCAACGCGAATCCATATGTTATAACCACCAAAATAAAACCTATAATAGTTGCGTCCTTCAAGAGTCGTTTTGTCAGGATCTAATATAGACTTTTCTACTCCTTCAATATTTGCAGGTAGGAACTTAGCAACTACACACCCAAAAGTATGATTATCGTCATCCTGTTCATTCCATATTAGTTCTTTAAGCTTGTCTTCGTATTGAGCTAGTGAAACTCGCCTGAAAAATGGCCTAGAAGAAATGGACGCTCGCCAAAGTATACTTAAGAAAAATAGTTTTAATTTAAGATAATCAAAGTTGTGTACTTCCCATCCTAGAAGTTGGCCATTTCTTTCATGTTCAATAAAGCTGTCTCTTTGATCAAGGAGTAACTTTTTTCCATAATCATCATATTTTTCCATGATGGTGTCACAATCTTTACAAAGTATATTTGTATCGTAATCACCTATATTGGAACGACTTTGTCGCTCTCCAACATTGCTTGGAACGATGTTTAGATGATTAGCGTTCGCCCGCAAATCCATATAAAAGGATTTAGGAATTATGTGGGCTTTTATTAGTTTTTTGTTTTCACCGCAACCTTTGCAGAACACTAAACCTTCCTCGGCACATAACGCCACATTAAGCGGCTATTTATAGTTGGCTAAAATATGTGAGGCACGAACAAAAGCCAACTGTAAATTGTCCGATTGAATGCCTTGTTAGCAGTTTACAAATAAACTTGAGCGGTTTACCGCTTAAACTATTTATAAGCTACTGATTAATTTAATGACTTTACCTTAATTAAAAATAAGCGCTAAGAATAGGGCGACTTAAGATAAATGTAAAAAGATTGATTTGAACGAGGAATTGCATGATATGAAAATCCATTTTATTCGTTAAAAACTAATCCATGTTTTTACACTTAAAGATAAAGACTGCTAACGCCCTAATAATGGGCAAAAAATTGTTTGCTAAAATGTTGAGGAACGAAAACAGCAAACTGTTTTTTGTCCTTATTAATTAGCTTGTTATGTAACGCTACCACGAAACGTAACCTATTGCTTCTTTGTACGATGCTAGTGCTTTATACATTGCTAATTTAACACGCAACTTTTTTATAAAAACTTGATAGCAGAATACAGGTAATAGCCAAAATACAAGTAGAGCTGATTGAATGAACAATAAGACAAATACGAATTCGTTAAATATGCCGTCAAGGAAGAAGAAAACTAATACGAAGAAATTAACAATGATAAAGAGCCAAATAGCCCAACGAGCATCTTTAATCAATTGGCGTAATTCTGAAGATTGACTCTCAGGTTGCATCACTTTCCCTAGTTACATAACGCCTCATTAAGAGGAAATTTATAGTTGGCTATAATGTTGAACGCAGTGAAAACAGCCAACTGTAAATTTTCCTGCTTTAATGACTTGTTATGTGTAAAGTTTTAACTGAACTTTACCATTTATAATTTCTACGTTACCAAACTCACCAACAACCTTAAAGCCTTGATTTGTTTTAAGTAGCGAATCTATATTGCCATAATCAAATGTACCATTTATATCTTTGGTCGGTTTGATACTGCTTTGTTCGATGAGTCCTGAATGCGAGGTAAAACCAGTAAATTGGATTTCGCATTTACGGTAACAGGTATATTCATCAGCTTTTGGTTTTAGATAATGCGGTGATTCAGGCCAGATACTAGCCTCAATTTTGAATGTGATTACTGTTTCATTTGAACTCCAACCAAGAACAAAAGAGTCATTGAAATTTATACCTTTGAAAATATCCATATACTCGACAATATCCGTTTACACATAACGCCCAATTAAGGGGCTTTTTATAGTTTGCCAAAATGTGAAGCGAAGCGAAACCAGGCAAACTGTAAAAAGTCCCGCTTGAATTGCTTGTTATGTACCAATACCACTGACTACTGCCCAAATAGAGAATAATATCCCAGCAATAAAAGCTAATGCTGTTAAAAGTAAAAAACTATAAACACCAAAACGAAAAGAGCTTACCAAAGAAAACATTAATAGCGTCACTGGTTGCTTTAAAGTTTGATCAATTTTTCCATCTCTAGCCAGTTGACCAAAATATAAATAGTAAATTGGATAGATTAAACCAACCAACACACCTATTAAAACTAGAGAATAATATCCCCCAATTATAATTATCCAGCCCATCTAGTTCCTTGGTACATAACGCCCATTTAAGGGGCTGATAATAGTTTGCTAAAATTGTGTAGCGTAGCGAAACTGAGCAAACTGTCAGCAGTCCCGCTTTAAATTCTTGTTATGTTTTTATACTACCAATCTTGGTTATTAGTTTAGAAATAAAAGACTTATTAGGAGCTGTTAATTCTTTTCCACGGTTGATTAACGGCATCAATGTACCGTCTTTCATTACTTGAATCCAAGATCCTGTACACCATTTTTCACTTCGATTTAAACGAGTAATAGCACATTGAATTTGTTCCAGACTTGCACTATTAATGCTTTCCAATACAACATTAAGTTCATGCTTTTTATAGTCACCATAAATCCAATTTGATTTGGCAATGTATCTCATTAAATTAAACAAAGACTTTGGATAATCAGGGTGATGTTTCTCCCACGGAATTTCCACACAGTCTTCTTGTGTCTCATTTAATAATCTTTCGATTTCTACAATTTGTGAATATAGCTCGGTCATAGAGAAAAACATAACAGCTTATTAGAAGGCAAATTGCGCGCTTTCTACAATTTATCTTCCTTGATTTATTAATTACTTAATAATTTAGCTTAATCAGCTTTTCTTTACTAGTCAGACAGTTGAATTGTTTTTCAAACTGGTTCGATGAGTGAAAGCGCGCAATTTGCGCGCTTTCACCGCGGAAAGAAGGATTTGTGTAAAACTGTGTTTATATACAGTGCTTTTTGTGAGGAGAAAAAATGAATTCACCTTATTTACGATTTGTCGCTGAGCAAATGCGAGCACGTCGGTATGCAAAACGTACTATAGAAACGTATATCTACTGGATAAAAGGTTTTATTAATATCTATAATAATTAGCTCGTTAAATAGATATGCCGTTATCACATCAAGTCATCTAATGTTTTATGTGCGCTCCGCTTTACTGCTATAATTCAATCCTTTGTTTTCATCGAACGCGGTATAGTACTAACTCGTTATATCTGCGACATCTGAGGCTCTTTCTGACATGCCATTTTCCTCTCTGGGTTTGTGTGAACCATTAACCAACGCACTTTCTAATTTAGGTTATGAAAAACCTACTGCCATTCAAGACAAAGCCATTCCAATTGTTTTATCAGGTAAAGACATTATTGCGGCGGCGCAAACTGGCACAGGGAAAACAGCAAGTTTTGTGTTGCCGATACTGCAAATGTTAAGCCCGCACCATACGGGTAAAGAGCGAAAATTGCGCGGCAAACGCATTCGAGCGCTAATTTTAACGCCAACCCGTGAGCTTGCAGTGCAAGTTGAAAAAAGCATTAAAGCCTATGGTGAACATTTAGAACTTAGCTCAATGGCGATGTACGGCGGTGTTGACAGCCATGCTCAAAAACAAGCATTGATTTGGGGGGTAGATATTTTAGTGGCAACGCCAGGGCGTTTACTAGATATGGCACATCAGCGGGCTTTACATTTTGATGAACTTGAAATGCTAGTGCTTGATGAAGCCGACCGTATGCTAGACATGGGCTTTATTGATGACATTAATAAAATCATTGAACGCTTGCCAGAGCAAAGGCAAAACTTATTGTTCTCTGCCACTATTTCTGAGGATGTGCGATTATTGGCTAGGCGCACCATTAACAAGCCTGTTGAAATATCAATAAAAGCTGACAGTGCATCAAAGCCCAAAATTGCACAATGGTTAGTGACTGTTGATAAAACCAATAAGTCAGCCTTATTAAGTTATTTGATAAAAGAACAGCAGTGGGATCAAGCCCTTATTTTTATAGAAACCAAGCATGGCGCCGCTAAGCTGGTGAGTCAATTGGAAAAACGTGATATCAAAGCCGAATGTATTCATAGCGGTCGTACACAAGCGGTGCGTGAGCAAATTCTTGCGGACTTTAAGTCAGGTAAAATCAATTTTCTTGTATCAACGGGGGTTGCAGCGCGCGGTATTGATATCGGTGAGCTTTCTCGAGTGGTTAATTATGACTTACCAGATCAGCCAGATGATTACATTCACCGTATCGGTAGAACAGGACGTGCAGGTAAGAGCGGTGCAGCGGTGTCTTTTGTCTCGAAAGATAACTTTAGAAACTTATGCGCCATTGAAAGTAAGTTGGGTCATGTTATAGAGCGTAAAGCATTTGAAGAGTTTCCCGTTAAGAAAGTCGTACCAGTCTCAATTTTAAACTACGTACCAAAAAATCAGCGCAAGGACAGTTAAATGAGTGAAATAGTTATCCGCCCAGCCGTAGCAGAAGACGCTAACGTGTTACTTAAATTTATTATGGACTTGGCCATTTATGAAAAAGCAGAGCATGAAGTGCTTGCAACAGAAGATTCAATTAAAGCCAGTATGTTTAGCGAAAACAGTCACGTATACGGTCTTATTTGTGAAATAGACGGTCAAGCGGTGGGCAGTGCGATTTACTTTTATAACTATTCTACGTGGCTTGCAAAGCCAGGGCTCTATTTGGAAGATTTATACGTTGACCCAAGTTTTCGTGGTAAAGGCGCGGGTGTTAAGTTGCTAAAAGCCCTTGCTAAAATAGCGTTAGATAAAGGCTGTGGTCGTTTCGAATGGAGCTGCTTGGATTGGAATACGCCATCACGCGATTTCTATCATGCCATTGGTGCCAGAGCGCAAGAAGAGTGGGTGAGTTACCGCATGACAGGACAGACGCTTATTGATTTTGCAGAGCAATAAAGTGTGCAAAAACGTATTATGTTCAATGTAGCGATTGAACAACGCACATGAATAAGTAAAATATGCACTCATCAGGTGTTAATCCTTTTTTTGAATTACCAAGGTATCGTAATGAACCCTATTTTAGCTGTATTAAAAGAGCACAATGTCACTGATGCTCAAACGAAAGACGTTTTCCAAGCGTTAACAGACAACCCATTGATGGCCATGGCCACTATTCAAGCGTTAGGTATTCCACAAGAAAAGCTGCAACCAGTGATGTTTGCAGTGATGCAAAACCCACAACTGATTAAAGAAGCAGTTGATGAACTAGGTTTAGATTTTTCGAAAGTTGAAGCAGCAAAAGCAGCCGTTCAAGAAGCGTCGCAAAAGTAAATGTTGCAAAAAAAATGATAAAGGGGCGAAGATACTTAATATCTTCGCCCCTTTTTTATGACGGGAAAGTAACGAGTGTTATTCGGCAGCTATCTCATAGCTTAATAACCATTGGTATATGCTCTGATCGTATTCATCAAACCTTGCATCGTATTCATGGCCATTTTCAGCACCAGCCAAACCGGATAAGTCAAAAATACTGTCGTGTAAGGTATGACTCGCACCAATAGCCACTGACAACTTAGGTATAGTAGTGGGTTGACACTCATCCATTATTTTACCTTGTCCTGTGATACTGGCAGCAGATGGAACTACTTCATCTTGATCGCCGTGGAATAACCACAGTGGCACGGTTTCAATGTCACAGAAAAAATATGGCAGTAAATCACCGTATGGGTTTCCGCCTGACACGCCAACAACGGCTGCTACGTTTTCTGGAAAGGTTGTTGCATATTCAAAAGACAAGAAAGCCCCTTGGCTCCAACCTGCCATGTATACTTTGCTGGTGTCGACGTTGTAGGTGTGTTTTGCGTATTCAACAAACTTATTAATTCTGTACATGTCACTGGAAAACTCAATCCTACCAGCTTGGGGCGTTAACACGATAAAGGGGAGTTCGTTGTCCCAAGTACCTTGATGAATTTGTGTTGGTGGCCCACCGTTTTCGAGTAACTTACCAAGTGCAACTTTAGGATCTGTACCTGATCTTTCTGCATTAGCACCATTACCATGATGGTAAATTATCAGTGGAAATTTCTTCTCTGGGTCAACACCGTAATCGATGGGTAAGTGTTCTAAATAACCAAAGTTAGCTTGTGTATCTCCAATAAAACGCTGGGTAATGGCCGTTGGCTCAGCATCGTAAACCCTAACCAAACGATTAAGTTCAACCGCGTTATTACCATCACTGTCGGTAAGTTGGTATCTCACTAAATAATCACCTGGTTGGCTGACATCTACTGAGTGGGTAATGCTAACACTGTCAGATAAATCGCCATCTACTGTGTCGCTTGCAGTTGCTCCGGGCTCTTCATATGCTTCGCCCACTGCCAGTAACATTGTGTTTTCGCCTTTTAAGGTAATTAACGGCTTTTCTTCGTCATGCGTGAGATCAGGGGCAGGGACATTCCACCATAAATCAGCCGGATTTTGTGCTGCTTGAACAGGCACTAAACCTTCTGCTACTCCTTCAGTGTTACAGCCTGATAGGCCGAAAGTGGTTGTTGAAACAAGCAGAACACTTGAGAGGAAAACCTGTCTTTGATGAGAGGTTATATATTTATTTATCATTATTATTTTCTACTACAATTTTTTAACATCAGTCCTTAATAGAGCTAAAACAACATTTAAATACCATTGAGTAGTGATAAACGGTAGGAATTTTGTGATAAGTGGTTTTTGAATGAAAACGAATGAAAGTAGGATAAATAAAGCCTGTAAAATCAGTGCTAAATGATTAGAAACAATTAGACATATTTAAATTGTTTCAGCATACAAATTCTGCGCTTTAACGATTTTAACTTCTTATTGTTTGTTGAATTATGTAGTTTAAAAATGAATCAATACCAATATTAGACAAGAACGGGTACTTTATGAATTTAATAACTAAATCTGTCGCATTTGCTGCGTTTACTATTTCTTTAGCAGCTCAAGCTGCGCCTGTTACCCTTAGCACAGCCGAAGGCTTTGATCTAAAAGCAGACTATTTTCAAAGTAAAGCTGCCAGTAACCGCGCGGTATTGATGTTACATCAATGCAATTACAACCGAAGCATGTATGACAATATAGGTAAGAAATTGGCAAAGAAAAACATTCATGCATTAAGTCTAGATTTTAAAGGGTTTGGTGAAAGCGTTTCTGCTGAATATGATGTTGAGAAACTACAAAAACTCCCTGATGACCAGCGACGAAAAGCCTGGGGTGCTATGTCTAAATCATGGCCAAGTGATGTTCAACAAGCATACGACTACTTAAAGAACAAAGCGGGTGATAACGCGATTATAGGCGTTGTTGGTGCAAGCTGTGGCGGCTCTCAAGCGATTACGCTGGCAGAAAACAACGATATTAAAGCGATCAGTTTCTTTTCATCGGGCCAGCGTGAAAAGAACATTAATCGTTATGTTGAAGGTTTAGCGGATAAAGCGACCTTGATTATTGCGGCGGCAGATGACGGCGGCACTTATACGAGTGCTCAAACATTGTTTGCATCGGCGAAACATGCCGATAGCAAGTTTATTGCCTATAAAAGTGGTGGTCATGGTTATCCGTTGCTAGACAAAGATAAGAGTTTAGCTAAGGTAATTGCGCAGTGGTTTAATAGTCAGCTCTAAGTCTTTAGCATTTGTTTAAACCTTATTGTTATCATAATTTCAGGTGATAACTAGACTCAAAAGGAACCTAGATAGAGGTTCCTTTTTTTTATTTTAAAGTTAGTTGTCATGCAAGAATGTTGGGTGTACATCCATTCACATTGTGATAGTGTGCTGCTAGCTTTAGTTGCTAGGATGCAAAGTAAAACAAGATATTAGTTGGCTATTCACTTATGTGCATAGTGTTTCTAACGGTTATCAAAACATCATACAAAAACGATAATTTCTCTTCAGAGAAAAGGTACTACATATGAAAAAGTCCTTGGTTACCCTTATTCCTTTCACTTTATTAATGGCGTGTAATCCTGCACCTGAGCCTACGAAAACTGAAGTATCAAGCGCAGCTGAGCCGGCAGCATCACCGCAAAAGGCCAAAAACGCAATTTCAAAAACAAGCTATACCGCTAATGTTAAATTGCTCGCTTCCGATGAGTTTGGTGGTCGTGCGCCTGGTACAAAAGGTGAAGAGCTTACCGTAAACTTTTTAGTGAATGAATTTAAGGCGTTAGGTTTAGCGCCGGCCAATGGCAATAGCTATACCCAGTCAGTACCACTAACGTCAGTAGAAGTGACGAATTCGCCTCATTTAACGTTTACCGATAATAACGGTGAACAAATAGTGTTAGCGTATGGTACGGAGCAAGTGATTTGGTCACGCAAGCAAATATCATCTTCTGCTATTAACAACAGTGAGCTGGTGTTTGTTGGCTACGGTATTAATGCGCCTGAACGTGGCTGGAATGACTATCAAGATATTGATGTAAAGGGCAAAACCGTAGTCATGCTGGTTAATGATCCAGGTTATGCAACACAAGATGATAGCTTATTTAACGGTAACGCGATGACTTACTACGGTCGTTGGGATTACAAGTTTGATGAGGCATCAAAACAAGGTGCTGCCGGTGCCATTATTATTCACGACACCAAACCAGCAGCTTATGGCTGGGCTACGGTAAGTGCCAGCTGGACTGGCCCACAGTTTGACATGGTGCGAGCTGACAAAGGTGAAAACTTGGCGGCTGTTGAAGGTTGGATAACGAAAGAGCAAGCGGTTGGGCTATTTGAACGAGCTGGCCTTAACTTAGACGAGCAATACACTGCGGCACAAACACAAGGCTTTAAAGCGGTACCGTTAGCGGGCACAGTGAGTGCGAGTATTGAAACTAAAATAAACCATGTTAATTCGCGCAATGTTGCCGCTATGATAAAAGGCAGCGAATCACCTGATGATGTTTTCATTTACATGGCACATTGGGATCATATTGGTACTGACCCTACAGTCGAAGGTGATGGCATATACAACGGCGCGTTAGACAACGCAACCGGCACAGCTGGTCTGGTTGAACTTGCCAGAGCTTATACCGCACTCAGCGAAAAACCTAAGCGTTCTGTTATGTTTTTAGCGGTTACCGCTGAAGAGCAGGGCTTATTGGGCTCAGCGTATTATGCGGCGAGCCCGTTAGTGCCGTTAGCTAATACCATTGGTGGTTTGAATATGGACGGTTTAAATAACTTTGGCCGCACTAAAGATGTCACAGTCATTGGACTTGGCATGAGCGAGCTAGAAAGCTTTCTAGAAAAAAGGGCTAAAGAACAAGGCCGAACATTAACATCGGACTCTGAAGCCGAAAAAGGTTATTTTTATCGTTCAGATCATTTTGAGCTAGCGAAATTGGGTGTTCCAATGCTTTACCCTAATTCTGGCTCAGCGCATATTGAAAAAGGTGTTGCTTACGTTGAAGAAAAAGCAAACGAGTATTTGTCGAATCATTATCATGGGCCTAGTGATGAATACAACGAGAACTGGGTGATGGACGGCGCAATTGAAGATTTGCAATTGTACTTTTTAACCGGCTTAGATGTTGTTAACGCTGGCCAGTGGCCAAACTGGCATCAAGGCACCGAGTTTAAAGCCGCGCGAGATAAGTCGAGAAAAGAGTGACATCGCTCCGCACTGATGAAGTTACCTGTGATTGTTCAGCTCAGGTATAACTAAAGCCCTCAATTTGAGGGCTTTATTGTTTCTTATGGGGAATTAAGCACACTAAACTTTTTAACCTTATCGATTGAAAGTCACTTGCGATCTTTTAGGTGCATATGTATTCTACGCGGCCGTTTTGACTTGGTAGAGGTATATAGAAGATGATTGGTTTTGATTACGGCACGTCAAATTGTGCAGTGGCAACAATGGATAATGGTCAACCGAAGTTATTGTCTTTGGGCGAACATGGCCAATTTATCCCGTCTACCTTGTACGCGCCAAGTCGAGATATTATTGTGAATTGGCTCTATCAACAGTTAACGTCTGCAGAGCAGGCTAGCTTCAAACTACAGCGTGCACAGCAGCTTCAAAAATCCCAAGCAGTCCTTCGTGATTTGGCCCTAGACGGTATATCACCCGATCTATTCTTTGGTAAAGCAGCATTAGCGCGGTATTTAGAAGAGCCAGAAGAAGGTTACTACATAAAATCGCCTAAATCCTTTCTTGGCGCGAGTGGATTAATGCCTGTGCAAATTAACCTGTTTGAAGATATCGTTGGTGCGATGATGTCTAACATTAAATCTTTAGCAGAGCAGTCGTTACAGCGCGATATCACTAAAGCGGTGATCGGTCGTCCAATTAACTTCCAAGGATTAAAAGGGGAAGAAAGTAACAGGCAAGCAATTAACGTATTAACTAACGCGGCCAAACGTGTTGGCTTTAAAGATGTTGAGTTTCAATATGAGCCAGTGGCAGCAGGCTTTGAATATGAAGCATCACTTACTAAAGAAACTAAAGTGTTAGTTGTTGATATCGGTGGGGGAACCACAGATTGTTCAATGTTATTGATGGGGCCTGAATTCATAAAAAGCACATCAAGAGAGCCGCATTTACTTTCTCACAGTGGTATTCGTGTTGGTGGTAATGATTTTGACATTCAACTTGCACTAAGGGGCATTATGCCAAGCTTAGGCATGAATAGTTACTTAAAAGCCGGTAAACCTATGCCTGTTGCAAGTTACAGACAAGCGGTTGCGATCAACAACGTTAATGAGCAAACTGAATTTTACAGTGAGCGTAATCGTCGTTATCTAATGCAGCTTAAACAAGATGCAGTGGAGGCGGATGAGTTTTCTCGACTGATCAAAGTACATGATAACAAACTCAGTTACCGATTAGTTAACGGCGCAGAGCAAGCAAAAATTGGGTTAACGGATAATGAAAACCAAAACATTGACTTATCGGATATCGCCGCTCAGCTAAACACGGATGTATCTCGTGAACTGATGCGCGAGGCGAGTGTAAGCCAGCTAGATAAGATAGGGCAGATGATGGACGATGCGGTTGCTCAAGCAGGTGTCACACCCGATGTGATTTTTGTTACTGGTGGTACGGCCAAGTCCCCAGTATTGAGCCAATTCTTGACTAACAAAATGCCAAATACGCCATTAATTGTCGGCGATCATTTTGGCAGTGTAACCGTTGGGTTAGCGCGTTGGGCAGAGCGCGTGTTTGCATAGTGCCAAACACGCGACTGCGTTTGAAGGTGATTAATATCCTTTTATCAATCGCAACAATTTGAAGACGATTGCTTGCCCTGACAGGGAGGCATTAGAGTAATTGAGCCGTTGTGATAGGCGCTAACTGCGTTGGCCAAAAGCTCAAATGAAGTCTCAATACTGTCTCTTGAGGTGGCAATGTTCATTCTCATGAAGTGGCTTTCGTCAACGCCGAACCAAGTACCTGGCGTTAATCCCATTTTAGCCTCATTAAATATCAATGTTTTTAACTGTTCGTCGGATAACGACAAGCCTGAAAAATCAAACCATATTTGGTAAGTGCCTTCTGGTCGATACATTTTGATCTCAGGGATTCGCGTTGCAATGAAATGTTCAATCCAGTCAACTGTTCCTTGTAGGTAGCTCAACATATCCTCAAGCCATTGTTCACCTTTGTTATAAGCAGCAATAGTCGAAAACGTACTAAACGCATTACCATGGTCGAGGTACATTGCCGAAACCTGACTTTTTATCTGGGCTAACATTGTACCGTTGTTGGTATATATATAGCCATTTGAGATACTGTGCATACCAAAGGTTTTGGCGGGAGAGCCAATTAGCGTGACGATGTTGTCATAATCAAAATTTGTCAGGCTTGTAAAAGTGCTATTGTCATAAATGATATCAGCATGAATTTCATCGCTGATGATGGTGACGTTGTGACGCTTTGATATGGTAACAACCATCTCCAATTCTTTTTTGCTCCACACACGACCGGTTGGATTGTGTGGGTTGCAAAAAATCAGCACTTTTACATTTTGCTGTTTAATTTGCTGCTCTAGATGATCAAAATCGATCCTGTATTTGGTTTCATCTGCGATTAAGTCGCTAGTCACTACTGTTCGGTTAGCCTTGTTTATGAGGTTAGCGAATTGATGGTAAGCTGGCGTGTGAATAAGTACTCTGTCACCTTCTTTTGTCATTTGACGCAACAATAGCGCGATCCCTGATAACACGCCGGGAACCTGGACAAAATTTTGCTCAGATAGTGTTATATCATGTCGCTTGGCATACCATGATGAGATTGATTTATAAACAGCGCTTTCATTGAATTCATAAGAATATACACCACGTTTAACTAAACGAGCTAACTCTTGGCTTATAGGCGCTGCCACTTCAAAGTCCATATCAGCAACCCAGTACGGGAACACATCAGTGGTACCGTAGAAATTGTTGAGCATGTCAGGATTATGCTTAACAAAGGTATGTTCGCTATTTTTTGATGCACTGTTAAATAAAGCCATGAAACTCTCCAATAATAACTAACTAAATATATTACAAAACTGCAGAGTCAAAACCACAATTCTAGAATTATGGAAATATAAAGAATCATCAAATCGCTGTCAACATATATTTCGTCTTTTGTCGAATTATATGGCTGGTGGCAATTGTAGTGCAGGGAAATAAAAACGCCTCAAAATAGAGGCGATTAGTTGTTTGTGTTAAACGTGAATTTTAGGCTAGAGAAAACTCAACCCTTGTTTTAATAATCCAGCTGCTTGCCCGTAGCCATTTTGCTCCATGTAACCTGTTAGCATATTCGTTAAAGGCATGATGGTTTCTTTCGGAATACCTAGTTGTTTAAAGGCACTGTCAATGTAGCCTAAACTTGCTGTTGCTTTGGCTTTATCATCTGACTTACCTAACATAGAGGTCAGTGCAGAAGTGTCCATTTTAGGTGCTGCGCTCATGAATTTATCTGAGTCAGGTAACACACCGCTTATCATGGAAAAGTTGTCTTTGCTAAGATTACTTTTTGCTGCATTGAGTAATGCACCTATTCCTGCTTCGGTTGTCTCTGGCGATAAACCTAAGGTGTTTGATGCCATAGATAACAAATTAGTTGCAGACAATTGTGATGTTAATCCATCTACACTTTGCGTGTTACTTTTTACGGCATCTTTTGCTTTTGATAATGACTTATTTAAGTCAAAAGATTGTGACATGACCGGCGTAGAAAGGGCGATTAATAATGCGCTGGTTAACATGATATTTTTTTTCATAGCTTTCTTCTTTTATCTTGTGATGCGAACTGTCTTAATAGGTAAGTGTAACAATAAAGTAAGTATTTAACTAAGCGCATTGATGGATTCAGTGAAATACTAATCAACCCCGTCTCAATTTTTATTAGCTCATCGATGTGTAACTAAATACCTCGCTTGATGTATCGATTTAGTGCTCGTGTGCAATAAAGGCATTTTAAATGGTGCAACAAGAAAACTCTAATTTTAGATTCTTACTTCAACCTATTGATATTTAATGGATATATTCTTTGGTGTGTATTTTGCGTGTTTGGCCCTAAGTAAGACACTTGATGTCAGTTGATTTGGGGTAAAACGATGAGAGTTACAGATGGAATGAGCGGAAATATACCAAGCCAGTTACCCAGTATGAAGGACGAGCAAATTATTTCAGTTTTATTAATTGAAGAACAAAGCACTAGATGTTCAGCTTTAAAGAAAGCGCTTGTTGATTTTAACTATCATGTCACAAAGCACCTGACCTTTGATGACAGCATTATTACGCAATTAGAGCTATGTAATCCTAATGTACTAATTCTAGCGGCAGATTTACCTAGCCAACGAATGCTTAAAGAGCTAAGTGAAGTCAGTCAATTGCTACCATTACCTATTATTATTTTTGCTGAAAATGATTCGCCCAATGTAATACAAAGTGCGATAAAAGCAGGGGTGAGTGCTTATGTTGTTCATGAAATATTACCTCAACGGATAAAAAGCATTATTTCAGTAGCTAATGAACG
The DNA here is from genome assembly GCF_030295975.1 of Thalassotalea atypica. Classification (NCBI taxonomy): domain Bacteria; kingdom Pseudomonadati; phylum Pseudomonadota; class Gammaproteobacteria; order Alteromonadales; family Colwelliaceae; genus Thalassotalea; species Thalassotalea atypica. The sequence goes on along the minus strand of NZ_AP027364.1, from coordinate 2,748,115 downwards.
ATTTAAAGAAGTACAAGCATTACGAAATGAATTAAAACAAACAAAAACACAACTGGAAAGCCGAAAACTTATTGAGCGAGCCAAAGGGTATATTATGCAGCAAAAGCAAGTTAGCGAAAATGAAGCCTATAGTACATTACGGAAAATGGCGATGGACCAAGGCTCGCCTATCGCGATGGTGGCAAAAAACATTATTGATGTTTGCGAATTACTTTCAACTTCAAAAGTATGAGCTTATATGGTGCATTTCATTTTCTTGGTGCAATTATTCTATTCGCCCGTACTTGCAGGGCTGTCTTAAGCCAATAAATTTAAGAAGTTTAATGTTGGCAAATAAATTGCTAAATAGTATTTAAGTAATGCTTAACGGTTGTGGCTAAGTAAAGGTCACCACGAAGTTTTATATTGGATCTTGAATTTATCAATGGCGATAAGTTCGAAAAATTAAACCTGTTAGCAACGACGCTATACAGAAGCGCGAGGCAAATGTCTTGAGCTAAAAGAGCAATGGCGCTCATCAACCCATGATCAACCCATGACTATGTTGATCATGGGTTGATGAGCGTTTTTTTTTGAAAAATTTTTACTATTTCAATTTGAAGGAATAACTAATGAGTTGGAAAAAAACAATGACGGACACATTAAAGTTGGTATTGCTAAGTGTTGCTGTGCTGATGTCCTTAACAAACACATCGAAAGCCATTGAACTGGGAGAGCCAGAAAAGGAAGAGCTGAAGTTTGGTTTTATTAAACTGACTGATATGGCGCCCATTGCGATTGCATATGAAAATGGCTACTTCGAAGATGAAGGCTTATACGTCACCATTGAAGCGCAAGCAAATTGGAAGGTGCTTTTAAATGGCGTTATTGACGGCAGTTTAGACGGCGCGCACATGTTAGCTGGTCAACCCATTGCTGCCACTATGGGGTACGGCACTAAAGCACACATTATCACACCATTTTCAATGGACTTGAACGGTAATGGCATAACGGTATCCAATGCAGTTTGGCAGAAAATGAAGCCCAACATCCCTAAAATGGCTGACGGCAGACCGGTTCATCCCATTAAGTCAGACAGCTTAAAGCCAGTGATTGAACAGCTTAATGACGAGGGAAAATCGTTCAAAATGGGCATGGTTTTTCCTGTTTCTACTCATAACTATGAACTGCGTTATTGGTTAGCGGCAGGCGGTATACACCCAGGTTACTACGCGCCTCATAAAGGTGATACGTCAGGGCAGATTGATGCGGACGCATTATTGTCGGTGACGCCGCCTCCACAAATGCCCTCTACCATGGAAGCAGGCACTATTCATGGCTACTGTGTTGGTGAGCCATGGAACCAACAAGCCGTATTTAAAAATATTGGTGTGCCCGTTGTCACTGATTATGAAATATGGAAAAACAACCCTGAGAAGGTTTTTGGTATCACGGCTGAATTTGCTGAGAAATACCCAAATACCACTATTCGTTTAACGCGCGCCCTTATTCGAGCAGCTAAATGGTTAGATGATAACAATAATGCTAACCGCCCGGCGGCGGTAAAAATTCTATCTCAATCTAATTACGTAGGCGCTGATTATGACGTGATTGCAAACTCAATGACAGGTACGTTTGAATACGAGAAAGGGGACAAACGCCCCGTGCCTGACTTCAATGTGTTTTTCAGATATAACGCGACTTATCCTTATTACTCAGATGCTATCTGGTACTTAACGCAAATGCGTCGTTGGGGACAAATCTCAGAGGATAAAAGTGACCAATGGTATAGAGAATTGGCTGCCAAAGTCTATCGTCCTGATATTTACGAGCTAGCGGCTAAGTCACTTATAGCGGATGAACTGATCCCTGCAAGTCAATTTCCAAACTTTGCTACAGAAACAGGTTTTAAACAGCCACAGCAACATTTTATTGACGACATTATTTACGATGGCAGTAAACCCAACGCCTATTTAGAGAAGTTCGCGATAGGGTTAAAAAAAGGTGAAAAGTTGTAATAGCTTTTTACCAAGCAATTTTGCTAGAAGGAGTGTGACATGGGTTCAACAACAGTGAGAATAACGAGTTCAACAATGGGGGAGCAAATGCTCAGCACCCTTAAAAAAGTACTTGGGCGATCAGCAAAAGCAATGTTATTGCCCCTATTTGGTATCACCGTATTTTTACTTTTATGGTCTATCTCGGCCCAAAACATTAATACGTCATTGGGAGTATTTCCTGGGCCAAATGCCGTTGTAAAGCAATTTTCAGTGCTGATTAATGAACATATAAATGAGCGTGAAAAAGCTGAAGCATTTTATCAGCGACAAGAAAAACGTAATGCGGCTAAGCTTAAAAAGAACCCAGACTATGTGGTAAAAGCTCGTGCCTATACCGGAAAAGAAACGTTTCTTGACCAAATACTCACCAGCTTATTCACAGTAGTATCTGGCTTTCTATTGGCGGCCATTATTGCTATTCCTCTTGGCATTTGGATGGGATTGAGTAAACGCCTTAACAATGCAATCAATCCATTAGTGCAAGTATTCAAACCGGTTTCACCGTTAGCATGGTTGCCTTTGGTCACTATGGTCGTTAGTGCTCTGTATGTGTCTGATGATCCAATGATGTCAAAATCGTTTTTAACCTCAATGATCACCGTCAGCTTATGTAGTCTTTGGCCAATGGTGATCAATACCTCTATTGGGGTGTCTTCTATTGACAGTGACCTGGTTAATGTCAGCAAGGTACTGCGACTTCCAGCCTTTACTCACATTCAAAAGATTGTATTGCCTGCCGCTATTCCAATGATTTTTACTGGCATGAGGTTATCGTTCGGTGTGGCGTGGATGGTGTTAATTGCCGCAGAAATGCTGGCGCAAAACCCCGGATTAGGGAAGTTTGTTTGGGATGAATTTCAAAATGGAAGTTCTGACTCATTAGCAAGGATCATGGCGGCAGTTATTGTAATTGGTTTTATTGGTTTTTTACTCGACCGAGCCATGTTGCAACTGCAACGAAAAGTATCCTGGGATAAAGCAAGTGTTTAAGGAGAGCAACATGAAATCTGCCACACAGACTAAAAGCAATGTATCAACGTCTATCACTAAACCTTTTTTAGACATTAGCCATATTGATATGGCGTTTCCAACACCAAATGGGCCATTTACGGCATTAAAAGGAGTGGACCTACAAATAGACAAGGGTGAGTTTATTTCACTTATTGGCCATTCGGGTTGCGGAAAATCAACGGTACTTAATATTGTCGCTGGGCTATACCAAGCAACAACTGGCGGTATTTTACTAAAGAATAAAGAAGTGGATTCACCAGGACCTGAGCGAGCGGTAGTGTTTCAAAATCACTCATTGCTTCCTTGGTTAACCGCTTATCAAAATGTCGAGTTGGCGGTTAAACAAGTCTTCCATAAAAAGATGTCGAAGGGGCAAATGAAGGACTGGATAGAACATAACTTAAAACTTGTTCATATGGATCATGCTATGCACAAGCGCCCTGATGAAATTTCTGGTGGCATGAAACAGCGTGTTGGTATTGCTCGGGCGTTGGCGATGCAGCCAGAAGTGCTACTAATGGATGAGCCTTTTGGTGCTTTGGATGCGTTAACAAGAGCACATATGCAAGATTCACTTATGGAAATACAAAATGAACTTAACAATACGGTGATCATGATCACGCATGATGTCGATGAAGCTGTGCTGCTTTCAGACCGCATTGTGATGATGACAAATGGACCAGAAGCGACCATCGGTGAAATCTTAAAGGTAGAACTTGAGCGACCAAGAAATCGTTTGTCACTGGCAAAAAATACGGAGTACAACCGATTGCGTTCGGAAGTGTTGACCTTCTTATATGAGAAACAAAGAAAGGTTGAAAACATTTCAGAAAAAAGCACTGCGCCAGTTGTAAAAACAAAAAGCGCGTGAATGAAAACTAATCAAAAATAAAGTTATCCCATTACATTATTAAAAATAAAACATGAATAGGAAGGTAAACAAATGACCTGGAAGAATATTGCGATATGTGTGTCTAGTGCTTTAATTGCTGCAAACTCTACATTTGCATACGCCGATGCAATTACCGAAGCATTGCTTAATGGTAAAACTCAATTAAATGCAAACTTACGCTATGAGATGGTTGATCAAGACAATCGCTTAAAAGACGCGGATGCATTATCGCTACGTACGCGGTTGACTTATTCTACCGGTAGCGTTTCGGGCTTTTCATCATTAATTGAATTTGAAGACTCGCGCACTGTACTGGGGGTTGACGATTACAATAATACCTTAGGCGAGCATACCCAATACTCAGTTATTGCTGACCCTGAGTCTACCGAACTTGATCAACTTTTTGTGCAATATAAGCAAGATGGATTAGGCATAAAAATGGGGCGACAAGTGATCACGATGGACAATCATCGTTTTGTTGGTCATGTTGGTTGGCGTCAAGACAGGCAAACTTTTGATGGAGCGACATTCTTCTACCAACCGATGGATAATTTGACTTTAAAATATGGATATCTCTCTAAGCGAAATAGAATTTTTGCACAGGGGAAGGATATTGACGCTAAGGATCATTTAATTAACGTCGCGTATAAGTCGTCGGTGGGCACCTTGAGTGCTTATGGCTACTTGCTTGAAGTTGATAACAACACCAACAATGCCCTTGATACTTATGGTTTTCGTTTTAATGGCGCCGCTAAAGCGGGCGGCCAAAAACTGACTTATATGTTGGAGTACGCCACTCAGGATGAAGACAGCCAAGGAATTTCATATTCTGCGGACTATTTAGCAGCAGAGCTTGGTACTTCGGTGTCTAAGCTTGCTATTAAGTTAGGTTATGAACGATTGGGCTCGGACAATGGCGAATATGGCTTTGCAACACCGTTGGCAACCTTGCATAAATTTAATGGTTGGTCGGATCAATTCTTAGTGACCCCGAAAGAAGGCTTGGCTGATCTTTACGCGAGCTTTAGTGGTAAAGCTGCAGGTGGTAAATGGTCTGTTATTTATCATAAATTTGATGCAGATGAAGGCTCAGACAATGTTGACGACTTAGGCTCGGAAATCGATGCGGTATACACTAAAGCACTATCAAAATATTATACTCTAGGTGTTAAGTATGCCGCTTATTCAGCAGGAGATAGTAGCGCAGGAAAAGTGGACACCGATAAAATATGGTTGTGGCTAAATGCTAAGTTTTAGTTCGAGTAGCGCCTACCTTTTAAACGGAATCTTCCACTAATTCATAAGGGAATGATAGTTTATCAGTAGCTTTCATTCCCATTGTTAATGATTATTCATAACGGCTTGCAAAATAACTAGCTACTACTCCTGCTTTTCAAGTAACCTAAACGTCACTTTTACTATCCACCTCTTATTTAATATGAATAAATCCATTTTGATTACTGGTTGTTCTTCTGGAATAGGCCTAAATGCAGCGCTTACTTTATCTGCAAGAGGTTATTTAGTTATAGCAACGGCAAGAAAAGCTGAAGATGTTGAAATGCTAAAGGAAAGAGGATTAATAGCCTGCACGTTGGACTTATCCGCTACTGACAGTATCAACAATGCCGTTGCATTTGTCGTAGAGCATACCGGTGGAACATTAGATTTTCTGTTTAATAATGGCGCTTATGGACAACCGGGTGCATTAGAAGATTTATCTAGCAAAGCGTTGCAAGAACAGTTTCAGACGAACGTCTTTGGTTGGCATGAATTAACCAAGCAAATTATTCCTATTATGCGCAATCAGGGGCATGGCCGCATCATTCAATGCAGCTCTGTATTAGGATTTGTTTCAATGGCATATCGCGGGGCGTATAACGCATCAAAGTATGCGCTTGAAGGGTTAACAGATACTTTACGTCTTGAGCTAAAAGACGCCAATATCGACGTGATCTTAATTGAGCCAGGGCCAATTAATACTCAGTTTCGCGCTAATGCATTAACAGCATTTAAGAAACATATCGACATTAATAGCAGTGTGCATCAATTACAATATGAACAACAAATGGCGCGTTTATCTTCTGAATCGTCAACGGTGAAATTTGCTCTTGAACCTATAGATGTGACTCGCGCGCTAATTCATGCGCTTGAAAGCAAGGCTCCTAAGTTAAAATATAGAGTGACTTGGCCAACAAAAATATTTGCAGTGTTAAAACGAATACTGCCCACTAGGTGGTTAGATCGGCTACTTATAAAAGGTTAAGTTCAATTGAAAAACACTAATTTCAGATTATAAAAAAAGAGATCAAAACTCATGATAAAAAAACTTTCTTACCTCGTACTTTTCATTATTGCTATACCTTTGGTGACCGCACTATTCGTGCATAAAGAATATGCAGTAGAGCGCGAAGTGATAATTGATAAGCCGAAAAACGAGGTGTTTAACTATGTTAAGTATCTTAAAAACCAAGATAATTTCAGTAAGTGGGCAATGATGGATCCGGCAATGCTCAAAACCTACCGCGGTATCGACGGTGAAGTAGGTTTTGTTTCTGCATGGGACTCTCAAAATCCAGATGTTGGCACAGGCGAGCAAGAGATTACCGGTATTGATGAAGGCAAACGTATCGATTTTGAATTACGTTTTTTCAAGCCTTTTGAATCAACAGAGCCAGCTTATATGGTGACAGAAGCAATTAATGAATCAAGCACAAGGGTAAAGTGGGGCTTCAGTGGCCACATGGATTATCCAATGAATTTAATGTTCTTGTTTATGGACTTTGAGCAAATCATTGGTGACGATTTGCAAACGGGGTTAGACAACTTAAAAACGCTTCAAGAAAAGTATTAACATAAGTAATGTAGCGTATGTGATGCCTGCCTAATGGTGGGAATTTTTGTTTATTGCGTGTATTAGCGCATGCAATTGATTTTACTATCAAATACATAGGAATATTTTAGCATTATGACAGACAAAATATCAGGCAGTTGTTTATGTGGAAAAGTTCGTAGTACCGTGACTGGTGAGTTTCAACGTTTTTATCAATGTTATTGCGACCGATGCCAAAAGAAAACCGGCTCAGCATTTGCTTCATTGATGTTTACTGCGCCAGATAATATTGAATGGCACAGTGGGCAAGAGTATATCAAGCGATTTGATTTACCAAATGCGGTACGGTTTAGTAACTGTTTTTGCACTGAGTGTGGTTCTCAAGTGCCTTATTTGAGCAGAGATGGTGCATTTTTGGTGGTGCCTGCCGGTTACATGGAAGGAGAGCCAAACATTAGACCGTCGGCTAATATATTTTGGGATGAAAGGCCTTGCTGGTTTGATGAGGGAAAAATAGCGCCGACATTTAAGACTTACCCAGAATAACTTTTCTTATGCTTTCAAGGGTCTGAACTGCTTAGTCGAGCTTTGAAATTTAAAGATAGCCTTTAAGGTCTTATAAAACTCGTTAAGGTGTACTTTATCAAATTAGACGCTTGGTCATTGCTATGCATTGTGTAATGTGATTCAAATTACGTTAACAACGCATTAAGAGTTGATTTAATCATCCAATTAATTTAATTAACAATGTCTAATTATTATAAAAATTGCCACGGAGTAAAAAATGTCTGAATCAGCTTATGTCCCAGCCAAAATATGGAAGTGGGACAGTGAAAACGGTGGTAAATTTGCCAACATTAATCGACCGATAGCCGGCGCCACATACGATGCTGACTTACCTGTAGGTAAGCATCCAATACAACTTTATTCTCTAGCAACACCAAATGGTGTAAAGGTAACCATACTGCTTGAAGAGCTACTTGCTTTAGGGATAAAGGAAGCGGAATACGATGCATTCATCATTAATATTATGGAAGGTGACCAATTCAGTTCGGGTTTTGTTGAAGTTAACCCAAATTCAAAGATCCCTGCCTTAGTTGATCGCAGTAGCAAAAACCCACAGCCGCTATTTGAGTCTGGCGCTATTTTGATGTATCTCGCTGAGAAATTTGATGCCTTCATCCCCAAACACCCAGCACAAAGAGCGCAATGTTTATCTTGGCTCTTTTGGCAAGTAGGCAGTGGTCCATATTTGGGGGGAGGCTTTGGCCACTTTTATGCGTACGCCCCTGAAAAATTCGAATATGCTATTGAACGATTTACCATGGAAGTTAAGCGCCAACTTGATGTGCTTGATCGGCATTTGGCTGACAATAAGTTCATGTGTGGCGATGAATATACCATTGCTGATATGGCGATTTGGCCATGGTACGGCGCTCTAGTACAAAACAAAGTGTATGAAGCCGCTGAGTTCTTACAAACACATGAGTATAAGAACCTGGTGCGTTGGACTGAAGAAATGGCTAATCGAACTGCCGTGAAGCGCGGTGTTATGGTGAATCGTAGCTGGGGAGAGCCTAGTGAACAGCTACGCGAGCGCCATGACGCCAGTGACTTCGAATTGCGCACTCAAGATAAACTAGAAGACGCTGAATAATTCAGTCGCCTTCTAGTAAAACCAATAATTAACTATTTAACATTTGCCTGTTAAATAGATGCTTTTTTCAAAATAATTAAAAGGAATGTATAAATGTTTAGTCATGTTATGTTGGGTGCCAACAATGTTGAAGAATCAAAAGTGTTTTATGACGCCGTGTTAGGCGCGCTAGGTTATGAGCCAGGTGTTATTGATGAGAAAGGGCGCTGTTTTTATTTTACTGAATCTGGCGTATTTGCTATCACTAAGCCTATTAATGGCGAGCCAGCATGCAACGGAAATGGCAGCACTATTGGTTTTGCTGCGAAAACACCAGCGCTTGCTGATGCTTGGCATGCTGCAGGTGTTGCCAATGGCGGTACAAGTTGTGAAGATGCGCCAGGTGTTAGAGAAGGTGGTGCGATGAAGCTCTATTTGGCTTACTTGCTTGACCCATCAGGCAACAAAATTTGTGCATTGCATCGTATGCCGAGTGAATAAAGGTAGTCATGCTAATTTAAGAGAGCGGCTATTGTAGCTGCTCGATTAGGCTAACCTTTATCAACCGTTTTGTGTGTGGATTGGTTTATATCTGGCGCGATAATTACTGGGTGAAAGCCCTGTTTTTCTCTTAAATAATTTCGTGAATGAACTGGCATCACTGTAGCCGGTAGCATGAGTAATTTCGTCAATCGTTTTATTCGACTGCACTAAATATTTACTAGCGACATCAATCCTGACATCTTGAAGATAATTTGATGGTGTTACGCCAGAAGCTTCTTTAAACCGCCGGATCATCGAACGGTTTGATAAACCAAACTTGCCGCCTATGGTGTCGATAGAAATGTTGGCGTTATAGTTGTCTTCCATCCAATCCTGAATTGCTAATATGGTTTTATCGTTATGATATTTCATACTAATCAGTGGAGAGTAACTTAGCTGTGTCTTTCGTCCCGTATCAATGACAAACGCTTTAGCTGTGCCTATTGCGGTTTCATGATCACAAAACAGTTCAATGATATACAAACCTAAATCGAACCATGCTAAGCCACCTCCATCACACAAAATATTTTGATCATGTGTTATTAGTTGATCAGCTTTTAGTTTCACCTTTGGGTATTTTTGAATGAACTCTTGTTCAACACCCCAATGAGTTGTGGCGATTTTATCATCAAGTAGCCCAGCTTCAGCAAGAAAAAAAGACCCTGTGCTATTACTGCCTATAATGCAGTTGTCTTGATTAAGGCGCTGTAAAAATTCAACAATCCCGTTGTTTTGTGCCAATGTTTTATCAATATCCCCAGCGATACATGGCACCAAATAAACATCACTGTGACCAACGTCTTGAATAGCACAGTGGGGCATGATGACAATATTATTTAGCGTGTAAATGGGTTTTTTATCCCAGCTGGCAATTTGTACGTTAAATTTGGGCGTAGGGTCTTGTTGATGGAGTTTATTCCAAGACACACCGGCTAAGCTGAGTAAATCATTTATGCCCGTTAATGCACTGGCTAGGACATAATCGAAAGCTAATACGGTAACAGTTATCAATTTTTATCTCAGATTTGGCAAATTTCACCTAATATATGTCAAATCCTACGGTTAGTCTCCAAGTTATTTACTGTCACACTAGGTTCAATTGATTTAATCAGTCTAGGGACAAGCCTTGTGAGTGAAGTTAAAACGCATTATCGAAACTGCAATATCTGTGAAGCCATGTGTGGCGTGGAAATTAAGTATCAAGATAAACAGATTCTCTCTATCAAAGGCGATAAGCAAGATCCCTTCAGTAAAGGACATATGTGCCCGAAAGCATTGGCACTGCAAGACTTCTACGAAGATAAAGAGCGTTTGAGAACACCAATCAGACGTACAGCCACTGGCTGGGAAGATATTTCGTGGGAAGCGGCATTTGACGAGATTGCCGCGAAGTTCACGGGTATTCAATCACAGTACGGCAAAAATGCACTGGGTGTGTATTTAGGTAACCCTAATGCCCATAACCTTGGTAATGCCATGTTCTTGAAGCCTTTTATGAAATCGTTAGGAACTATCAATCGCTTTAGCTCAGCCTCGACTGATCAAATGCCACACCATGTTGCCTCTAACTATATGCTGGGCAATGGCATGCTGATCCCTGTCCCCGATATTGATCGTACAGACTTTATGTTAATAATCGGGGGGAATCCTGTCGTCTCGAATGGCTCTATGATGACAGCGCCGGGTGTATTAGGGCGGATGAAAGCAATTCAGCAACGTGGTGGTAAAATCGTGGTGGTTGATCCGAGAAGAACACGTACGGCAAAAATCGCCAATCAGCATCTATTTATTCGCCCTGAAAAAGATGCGCTGTTGTTGATGGCAATGATTCACTGTGTGTTTGAATCAAAACAAGTGAAGTTACGACATTTAGCTCCTTTAGTAGATGACATTGAACTGCTGGAGCAAATCACCAGCGCGTATTCGCCAGAAATCGTGGCTGAGCATGTTGGCATCAAATCGCAGGAAATACGGACACTGGTTGCTGAAATGTTAGCTGCCGATTCTGCGGTCTGTTACAGCCGTATGGGCGCTTCAACACAGAGTTTTGGTGGTTTATGTCAATGGTTAACTAATATTTTTAATATTGTTACTGGTAACTTTGATCGTCAAGGTGGCGCAATGTTTCCGCAGCCTGCGTTCGATTTACTTCGAGGGCATCAGCGAGGACAACCGACTTCGTTTGGTCGCTATACATCGCGGGTCAATAATATGCCTTTCTTTAACGGTGAATTTCCCGTGGCGACGCTTGCCGATGAAATAAACACTGCTGGAGAAGGACAAATTAAGGCGATGATCACTATTGCCGGTAATCCGGTATTGTCGACACCGAGTGGACATAAATTGGCAGAGGCGTTTGACCAGTTAGACTACATGGTCTCTGTCGATATTTATCTGAATGAAACCACTAAGCATGCCAATATCATCTTGCCTGCGACCACTGGCGTTGAAAACTCACACTATGATATTTTCTTTAATAGTTTTTCCGTTAGAAACACGGTGAAATACTCGCCCGCATTATTTGAGCCTGAGCAAAATCAGCGTAGTGATTGGCAGATCTTAAAAGAGTTGTCATCACGTATCACTGGGCGACCTACAGATAACTACACGCCTGAAATGGTGTTAGATATGGAACTCAAAAGTGGTCCCTATGGTAGGCAGGGTATAGATTTGCAGCGGCTTAAAGATAATCCTCATGGCCTAGATCTTGGCCCGCTTCAACCTTGTTTAACGGAGCGAATTTTAACACAAGACGGCAAAATAAATTTACTACCTGAATTATATTTAAGCGATTTGCCTCGACTTAGCGAGGTTATTGAAAAGCCGGCAAAAAATGAATCTTTTCCATTTGATTTGATCGGACGCCGATTGGCTAAAAGTCATAACACATGGACGCAAAATTCCGAGCGGTTAGTTAAAGGTCGAAATCCTTGTACGTTAGAAGTTCATCCAAATGATGCTAAAGCCCTTGGTATACAAAAGGGGCAATGGTTAACGGTTAGCTCTGCTGTTGGGGAAATTCAAATAGAAGCAGAGGTTACCGATGATATTCAACAAGGCGTGGTGTGCATGCCACAAGGGTGGGGGCATAATCAAAAAGACACGAAAATGTCAGTAGCGGCAACACAGCCGGGGGTGAGTATTAATGACTTGACCGATGCAAGTCGAGTTGACAAGTTAACTGGTAATGCGGCGTTAAATGGTACGCCTGTGGCTATAAATGTCGCGTAAATAATTATTAAAAAACTCGAATTAAAACAAAGCTAAAAGAGTAGGTTGAACAATGAAGTACTTTTCCCCTTTACTGCCTTTCATAGGTGGTTGGATATTATTAATGTTGTCTATGAGTTTCATGGAAGTGAGCATGGTTAATGGTATTGCGCAATTGCTACTTTTTACCTTTGTGGTGTGTATTCCAACATGGTGCACGGGGCGGATGTCCTATGTTGATATTGGTTGGCCGTGGGGATTAACTGTCATTGGTGTCATTACGTGGCTTTATGGCGAAGGAGATGCCGTGCGCGTTGCTGTGGTCAGTATTGCTTACATTTTTGCCGGCAGTCGTATGGGATTGGGAGCGATAAAATTACTGAAAATGGGGCATTTAGATACCGAGTTACCGCGATATGAATTTCAAAAAAAACGTTGGGACAAAGCGGGGAAATCTAATACCGCACTGGCAATGCAAATTGAAGCCATATTGCAAGGGTTAGCAAATGCCGCCTATTTAGCATTCCCGGCGTTCATTATTGCGTCAAACCCAAGTGAATCCATTTCAATATTTGAACTAGTAGGCATTATTCTTTGGCTAAGTGCTTTTGCGATGGAGTCGATTGCTGATATGCAAAAGCTTTCTTTTTTAAAGGCCATGAAGCATGCCGAAAAGAAAAATACCGTATGCAATGTCGGCCTATGGAAATACAGTCGTCATCCTAATTATTTTGCCGAGTGGATGGTTTGGAATGCGTTGGTGATAGCGGCTATTCCATCATGGCTGGCGTTATTTGAAAGCGAGTCATTAGCCATATTCATATTACTGGGCTTGGGCTTATTGTTCGTGTCTAAAATCATGTATACGACGTTAGTGACATATACAGGAGCAGTTCCTGCGGAATATTACTCTGTGCAAAAACGTCCTGCATATAAAGTTTATCAACAAACGACCAATATGTTTTTCCCTGGGCCGAATAAATCGCAATAGGGTGTTGTCGAATATCCGTATGGAACTATGTCCGTATGAAATAGTTCCAGCCATTTATAATTACGCTATCAAACTTGCTTTATATCAACCCGCTTCGTAATTAATAAAATAATTTGAAGAGAACACTAATTTTTTAATTTTGAGTGTATGCTTGCGTGTAAATTGATCATTTCTTTTGCTACAAGCGCCGCAGATGGCAGAAACATCGTAGAAACGATACGTTGATCAATAATCACCTGATGTTTGTCTTTTAATATTTCTTTGTTTTGTGCCAGCGCACCGCGCTTGTTTAGCTGACTTTCGACAAGAAAGGGAAGTAGTGTGCCTTGTTTAGCCCATGATTTAGTTTTTTCCGTCGAATCAGGAAAGCCAGCTACTTTTTTGCCTTTGACAAGGTACTCACCCGAAGACAATACCACATCAGCTATCGCTCCTGCGCCATGGCCACTCGTACCAATAACGCCGCCTGACTCGTAGATCACAGCAATCAACGACAGCAACGCTTGATTGTTTGCCACATCAAATAAAGGGCCGTAGCCGCCGCCAATGTATACACCCCAGTAATCATCAGGGTTGATGTCTTTAGGGCTTAGTGTATGGGCAGCTTTTTCTAAAAAACCTTCATACTTAATGGTGTAGCTACTAATACCGAAAGGATCCATCATAAACTCTACTTTTCCGCCATTAGGTGAAGCAAAGTCTACTTGTAGATCATGGCTTACAAATACGTGAAAAGGTGGTGCAACTTCCCATAAGTTGTTTCTTGCATCGTGTTGTTCGGCATCGCCCATATCAATTTTGTTTGATGCAATGATTAATAATTTCTGTGCTGAAGTGGCGGTTGTATGTGTTGATATTAGAAGCAGTAGTGATAGTAAAACAGGTGTGAGAAATCTCATCATTTTCCTTAATGTAATATGAATATTCCTATTGTGATGCGCGACTTGGTCAAAAGGTTTAAATTCACTTCATTAAAATAATGCTACCGCAGCAGAAAATTCTTAGTTGATTGTTATTCTTTAGTGTTATCGGTGTTGTTCTTGTTTTTAAAAATACCAACCATACCTATAATAATAAACATTAGTGCAACGCCGTAGTAAGAAATTTGGCTGTCAATAATGCCAGAGATTAAGAACAGTAAACCGGTAAATATAAAAAGATAAGCACTTTTATTGTTGGTCATTATATAGTCCTTCCAATTGTTAATTCTGCTAGAGTTATCGTTGCGGCAAGACCGATGTGTGTTGCTAAAAAAAGGATTTCCTTTCTACATTGCTTGCTTTTTATTCCTATTATTCAATGCTATGTCCTGATGATATTGAATAAAAGCATTTTTATGTTTCATATAATTTCTCATGTCATTATTGCACTGGTTTGCTGCGTCGAATTTAATTGATGCGTATTCTTGCGCAATAGCTTTATTTGCTCGTAAATAGTCTCGAAACGCGAGATGACGAAAAACATGAATATCACCTTGCTTAAAGGCGTGAACATGATGTGTTCTTTGGTGACCACCTTTTTGAAAGTAACGCCTTCCGTAAATTCCATTTTCACCTTTGGCTATATATTCTAGCGAAGTCATGTTATCGCTTTTCGCGTCTAGCTCTGATAAGGACGTCACTTCAATCAAAATATCAATGATTGGCTTTGCCGTTAATCCTACAACCGCGGTACTACCAATATGAAAAATAGTAACGGCTACATTGCCTAAAGCATTTTTGAGGAGTGATTTCTCCAAGTTAAATTGCTGAGCCCAGTCAGCATTGTAGCTAACAACCTCGACTATTCGTTGGCTCAAGCTAAGCTCCTTTACTGGTTAATTTAAATGTTCTAGGCGACTTTGAAATATACAATACAGGCTAATAAAACCAGCATAACATAGGCCAAAAACTGAATGCCTGCTCTACGGTGTTTACTGGCATGTTCAATTACGGTTTGATGTTGCGATTTAGCTAGTTGTTTTATGCCGTTAGGCGATACAAAAATAAAGGGTGCTTTGAGAAAGCTTGGAGACCCCAAATTTTTCCAAATCTTAGGCTCACATATTCTGACAGATTGATAGTATTTATACTCAGCCATAACCGAGCGCAACATTAACTGTATCCAGATAAAAATGAGTACAAATGAAATGGCCATAACTTCTCCTTAGTATTGAATATAATACGATACAGCAAGATATTTAACGTTCTAACAATTTGCCTTTATTGAGTCAGCTTATATTTTGAATATCAAATTGTTATCATTGGTTTCGAATTTCTAGAACAATATGTTTTTGAAAGTCTTCAGAAAAACCGAACTGGTTTTTCTTCCAAAACTCCTTAGCTGCAGTTTTCTTAAGCAGAGGGGTATATGAATTATTCCAAGCTTGCCACATCGAAGGAGCTATCAAGCCCGCAGTGTTTAGCTTAAAGGCATGCTCCCAAATATCAAATTTTCGTGATACAAACGCTTCGTATCGAGTTCTTTCAATTTCGCTTAAACCAGTATAGTTATTTTGTACTTTTATTTTAAGCGCGGCAACTTCGCTGTTTTCGGTGATAACTTCTCTCATTGAAAAGCTGGCTAGCAGTAAATCGATGTTTGATTGAGACTGCAAGACCCTAGTGTTTTGCCTGATTTGATAGCCTACAAAGACTAATGATAATATCCCTGCAAGGGCTGCTATCATATTTATGTATTCGTTAATCTTCATTTTTGTTTCCTTATTGGTTCCGTGCATATTTCGATTAAATGAAGTTTTCGGGATGACATAAGTTTATTTGGAGTTACAACAGGATAAGCTTATGTTAACCGTATTATTCAAGCCTACTCGTCTGCCTTAACTGCCTTGTTTAAACTGATTTATGCTGATGGTATTAACGCGAGTCATAGGCGTGAATTGTGTCAATACTATTCTACGGAACCATCGATAAGCATTTACAATGAATGCTAGCGATGATGAGTAGATTGTCTCCCTTAACATAGTGTTTAAATGGTTGTTTGTTATTGGGCTGCTTACTATCAATTAATCATTATAGACTAGGCTAAGCGGTCAAAAACCTTAGCGGCTACATGAGTTTGAAGCTCATGTTTTTTTAAGTAATTAACAACTCATCATTATTTAATGAACCATGAAATTTGTAGAATAAGAATGAAAGGCGCTGTCTAAACTTAAGTTTTAGGGGGCAACGTTCATTATTATATACTCAACGTGATGACTAAACTAATGGCCAATATTAGTGATACCCCTTTCCAAAACATAACGGGATTACGTTGTAATAAGGGTTGTTTCTTGTATTCTTCTAGCGCGCTTGCACTGGGCTTGTTTAAATCAGCAGAAAATTCAGAAAACGCTTGAAACCTTGCTTTTGGATCTGCCTCGGTACTCTGCTTTAAACATAAATCTAACCAAAAAGGTAAATCCGGACGAAATTGTTTGATTGACCGGTATGTCCAATCCGAGTAACTGTGTTGGGTTATTTGCGCCCGCTGCATCGGTTTATAGGGTAGTTCACCGCACAGCATTTCAAAACAAATAACGCCTAAAGAAAACAGGTCACTTTGGTGATTTGCTTTAAGCGCTAATAAGGTTTCAGGGGCAATATAATTAAGGCTACCTTGTGGCATGGTTTCTTCAATAGTGTCATTGTTTTCCTCCAATGATGCGACTAAAACCGTGCCGTAATCAATTAGCTTAATGTTGCCAACAGCGTCGATCATGATGTTATCAGGCTTTAAATCACGATGAACTAGCTCAAATCGTTGGAATTTCCTTAATGCCAAGATGATTTGAGCAATAATATCTCTGACTTGTGAAATACTGGGCTTGGGGTTATCGTGCATCCATTCAGTGAGGGTTTGGCCTTCAATATACTCACACAAGTGATACAGAAATTTAGAGTCACTAGGCGCACTTTGAATGCGCATAATATGATTGTGCTGAATACGCTCGCCAACCCACGCTTCACGGATGAACCCCTGCAAATATAGACTGTCGTCACTGAAGTTCTCTGAAGGTACTTTAAGTACTGCTTTCTCAGTGCTTTCAATGTGTTCAACTAAATATAAGTGTGAACGAATACTAGCATGGATCACTTTGCACACTTTATAGCTATCAAGTGTCATACCAACGCTTAATGCTGGTGGAATAACTCTGTCACGTAAATCTCGTTCAACTTCGGTCATTGCACGGTTGGGCGTGCGGGTAATATGCACGACTAATGCGCTGAGGTTGTCGTGGCTACCTGCGTTGAGGGCATGTTCAGTTAAGGATTTACTGACTTGTTCTAAGCGACTGTTGCAGACGTTTTGTGATAAATCTATCGTCGATAATATCTGCTTTATCTGTTTATCCGATAAATAATCGTGCACCCCGTCACAGCTGAGCAAATACATATCATCTTTTTGTATTTCAACATCATGAAAATCGACTTCAAGGCGAGGATCAGCACCCAGTGCGCGCGTTAAAATCATGCGTTTTTGACCTTGTTTTCTGTTATGGTCGCGAGTAATTTGTTCCAGTTGTCCTTGTCGAAAACGATATAGCCTTGTATCGCCAACATGAAATACATAGCCAGTAGATGACTTAGCAACGAAAGCGGTAAAGGTGGTTAGCCATTGTTGACTAGCATCTCGGTTATGTATTGATGATGCAATCGAGTCAGTTTGAGAATACAGCCACTGATTTAGCCCCGTCAGCACTTTCGCAGCAGACTTTCGTGTTGACCATGTTTGAGGTGTGCAGTAGTACTCTTCAATAAATTGTGTCACTGCAAGTTGAGCGGCCTCTGCCGCTTTTGAAGCACTTGATACACCATCGGCAATGGCAGCAACGCCACCTTTAGCCTCCATTTCATGCGGACGAGGGCAAAACGCGGCAAAGGCATCTTGATTGTCTGCCTTCTTACCCGCACAAGAAAACCCACCAAAACTAAGCTGTAAGCTATCAGAAGACTGCGCTTTTGATATCTTTTCAGCGGCGTTAACTGTTGCGGTAGGCTCAAAGGGTACCTGTTTTGCGGTATGCGAGCTTGCTTTAGATATATTATGTGACACTGATCAGCTCTACAGTTCCATCTTCTCTCACTTCAGTCATACTTCCCTTAGGCTCTTCCATAAACAATAAAGTGATAAAGCCAACCACGGCAGTCGCGGCAATTACGAGGAAAAATGTTTGGTAACTTACCATAGACAAAACTGTTAAATATACTACCGCACCCACGTTGCCATAAGCTCCGGTCATCCCCGCGATTTGTCCCGTTAAGCGACGTTTGATCAGTGGCACTGCCGCGAAAACGGCTCCTTCACCTGCTTGAACAAAGAATGAACATGCCATCGCCGCAAGTACAGCAAGAAATAATGGCCAAGAGCTGTCTATTGCTGACATGGTTAAATAGCCAGCCGCTAAACCCGCAGTTAAAATTAATAATGTTTTTTTACGGCCAAACTTATCGCTGATGTAACCGCCGCCAGGTCGAGACATTAAGTTCATGAACGCGTAAAGCGAAGCTAAAAGACCAGCATAAACCATGTCTAATTCGAATACGTCGGCAAAAAATAAGGGTAACATTGAAATAACCGCCAATTCAGATCCAAAAGTGGCAAAGTACAAGATATTCAGTACGGCAACTTGCTTGAACTTATATTGGTGAATTTCAGGAACGGGAGTCTTAAACACATGACTATTTACTTTATAGGTTTGTTTAACTTCAAACACAAACAGTAGGGCAAGAGCTATATAAGCTAAAAGAGAGGTTTGCTCTGATAACAAGCTGACACCTTCAGGAGATAGTTTCCATGTTAGTAGTGTTAAAGCGCCGTACATTGGCAGCTTCATCACTAACAGTAACCAAAAATCATTGATGCTAGTCACCTCCATTGCGCCAGTTTGTTTAGGCTTGAAATAGGTCGATCCTTTTGGCGTGTCAGTAACATTAATGTACCAAATAACGCTGAACACTAGGCTTAATAGACCTGACAATCCGATAGCGTAGCGCCAGCCATCTTCACCACCAAATAGCAACGCGATCGTCGGCAGTGACATAGCACCTGCGGCAGAGCCAAAGTTACCCCAGCCGCCGTATATGCCTTCTGCTGTACCCAACTCGTTTGCGGGGAACCACTCACTGACCATACGAATACCAATCACAAACCCGGCGCCGATAAAGCCCAACAAAAATCGCGCAATGGCCGCTTGTTCAAAGGTATCGGCCAAGGCAAACATAAAACATGGAATAGCACACAGTGCGAGCACTAATGCGTAAACTAATCTTGGCCCATATTTGTCGGTAAGCATACCAATGATGACACGGGCTGGGATAGTTAGTGCCACATTCAAAATTAGCAGTGTTTTAATTTCACTTGCGCTCAACCCTAAACTGTCGCCAATTACAGCAAGTAAAGGGGCGTGGTTGAACCACACCACAAATGTGATGAAAAAAGCCATCCAACTTAAATGTAGAATTTTCATTTTGCCGGTAAAAGACAATAACTTAATTCCTGCTTGTCCGCTCATCGATTACTCCATTTGATCATTTTAATTTTTCACTGAACAGAATTTTGCAAAGCAGATGCCAGAATATAAAATATATTTTATTTATATATAACAATTGGTTGCGTTTGTTTTGTGACGAGATAAAAGAAAAAATACGATTGATGTGGTGCGTATGCACTTAAATTGTGCGTAACCGAAAAGTAGAATTAAAAGAAGAAAGCGCAGACTGTAAGCCGCAGTATAACTGCCTAATTATTATTTTACGGTAAAACTACTCGGTTTCTTTCTCATGACTAAATAAATTAAAGGCAATGATATTAACGAAGTAACATTCACTATAATTCCTGAAATACTTTTGACAGAGTCAAAATCAAATAACGCTATTGTAAACATTACGTTTGGGGTAAATACTACTAATTGCATTAAAACGATAGCTAACAAATTAAAAGGAAACTTTGCTAACAAGTACCTATAAATAGTAAGCATTAAGGTGCTAACAATGATTATCAGCATCGCGTCGTGCACGCCTAGTAACCAATATTCACTACTATTATGATTTAGGTTTGGGTTCGCACCGAGGTAATCAATTATAGGGGAGTATTTACCCGCGAAATAAAAAGCATAATTAAGCACATAAAAATATACAAGGCCCAATAGCAGAGCGGGGATATATCTCATAGCAATTCCTTTGCAAATGTAATCACTTAAGTTGAACAATTCAGTGTAATCGATTTATCTTTAACTGCAATATTAAGTGATTTTCATTATTTGATTGATACACTATTTAAAGAAATGTAAATTTCGCTTACAGATCGGTCTATATTTCATAGAATCCTTTTATAATCAAATAGGTTTTTGTCATACAATATTTTAACGTTAGGAAAATTCAATATGTCGAGCAGCGTACGTCTTTCGTCAAGGACTAAAGTCCTTCACCTCATTATTGCCCTCACCATGATTTGCTTAATGACTGTTGGTTATTATATGGAGGAGTTTGAAGTTTTTGCGCTTTACCCAATACATAAATCATTTGGCACTCTTCTTTTATTCGTGGCAAGTTTCCGCGTGTATTGGCGATTTAAACAAGGTTGGCCGACTCCCCTAGGTAATGTCTCAGTGATACAACATGCAGTGGCAAAGGGTGTTCATTGGGTATTACTCATTTCAACTCTTTTATTTCCATTATCTGGCTTAGCGATGTCCATCGGTGGAGGCAACGGTTTAAGTGTATTTGGGCTGGAAATTGTCGCTCAATCCATTGATGCGATAACCGGTGATAAAATACCAGTAAACGAGATGGTTGCCGGTGTAGGGCGCAGAGTGCATGCTACATTATTGTGGGTTGTTGGCATTACGCTAATTTTGCATATCGTTGGCGCCTTTAAGCATCATGTCATTGACAAAGATGAGACTATTAAACGTATGTTTTCATTTAAAAACAGCTAATTGTTTATTCAAAACTGTATTGCAGTTATTTTAAGTTTAGAGCCAGCCACGCTATGCGCGGTCGGCCATTGGCTCAGCAGTAACACAACGATTCCGGCCTAAACTTTTTGCTTGATATAATGCTTTGTCTGCTCGTTCAAATAGTGAAGGCCAATCGTCACTTGCTCCTCTTTCTGCAATGCCAATAGATACTGACATTGGTGGCAAGTAGGTATTAGATTGGCGTTGAATGAGTTTTAACTCTTCTACAGATATGCGAATTTTTTCGGCAATAAAGTGGGCGTTTTCTTGTGATTTGTTCTTCATCACAACAATAAACTCTTCACCACCATATCGCACGGGGATATCTTCTGAGCTAATGTGCTTTTTAATGATAGAGGCAACTTTTTGAATGACTTTATCACCTACGGAGTGACCAAATTTATCATTTACCGTTTTAAAATGGTCGATATCAATCATGATTGATGAGTGCGGCTGCTTACGATCGAGCGCTTGCAACATGTTATCACAGCCCCGTCTGTTGAATAGCCCAGTTAATACATCAATTTGAGCCTCTTGTTTAGACTCCGCCAATTGTGCTCGAAGTAAATTTACCTCTTCAGACGTTCTTGTTAATTCATCAGTCAATGATTTACGTTGACCCTTGGATTTATCTATTGAACTCAATAAAAAACTAACGACTTTATGCAGTGGTTGATGGCCGTCTAATTTTGAAAGTGCTTTATCAGCTGAGACTAAGTTCTGTGCAATTTTGTTTTCGTTAACGACTTGGGTATTGATTTGAGAAAGCGTTCTTTTCAATGTACCTTCAAAAGGAATTAAAATGTCTTGATCAATCCTTTCATTACTTGAAATATAGCTATTAAACAGGTGTTCAAGAAAAACGGCATCGACAGGCTTTTTAGCACTTAATTGCTTGGTGATTTCAGTCTTTAACGGTTTATTTTGATTGCTATAGTAAAGATATATAACTGAATAATTTATTGGTGTTGGTGCTATATTTTGGCTTATAAGAAAACCTAAAACACGCTCACTTAGATCGGTTGCATACTGTACGTCATCTCCGTTAACCATTGATATCCCTCGTCCCTTGAAAACAATTAATACAGTGAACTATTCTTTGGAAATAATTAATACAGCAATGATATTAATTTATTATTTTTATGAGGAAGTATTTTAACAACAAGCGCAGTCACTCATCAATGTAAAGTTATTGTTAATTTTGTGTTTTATTTGTGTTTATCGTGTATCAATCAATAAAACATCGATTTTAATATAGTGACCCTTGTCATTAATTATTTAAAAAGGAGCCAGTGGGGAAATCGCCTTAAGATAGAGCAAACATTTAAAAGCCTATTTTTCATTTTAGGTCTACAGTCCTTATTTTCTTGAGATTTATTTATGATTAAAGCTTTCCTATACTCTTAAAAAGAATAAAGGGATGTAATCATGAGCGTTTCAGACATTTTAGTGATGTTAATCGGAATCGTGCTTATTGGCATCGGGCTTTTTTTATTTGTTTCAGGTAAAAAAGAAGCCAGCCAAAACCATGTAGAAGGTTTTGGCATAAAGCTCAATGTCAGTAACCCATCAGTCATATTAATTATTATTGGTGTTGGCTTATTAGTTTTACCAAGGTTTATGCCTGACAATATTGATGAACGCCAAAGTCCTGTGAGGGTAGAAAATAATAACCAGCCTGTACCCATTGAAACTATACAACCAGCACCTGTTGAAACGCTGAAGCCGGTTCCTGTAGAAGCCATACAGCAATCACAAAGTCAAGACACTAAGCCTAGCACTGCACAAAGCACTGCTTTTCCACAAGGCTCGTGGCAATTAGCAAGCATTCAAGAAAACGGTATTGATTACATGGTACCAATGCAAGTAAACGGCCGCCTTACCTTCTCAAAACATACCGCCAATAGCGTTAACTGGAACTCTCAAGTTTGGATTGTTGATGACTATGGAAACGAAATTTATGATCAATACAGTGGGCAAATCATTGTGAGAGGAAATATTTACTTTATTTCGTTTCTTCAAGGCTCGAGTAGCGATTTCACCCAAGAACTCAATATACCATTAGAGTTTTATATGGAAGAGGGTGGATTACTTCATATGAAATATCTTACAGAGGGGAATGTGCAAATAGTGCATTGGCAACAATAAAATGATTTATTAAGTTAAACATTATTTTAATGTGGATATTTATCTTTTACCGGAAATTGGTCTATATCCAAGAAAGTAAATTTCGCTATAAATTGAACAATTTTTCTTAAAAATCAACTTTTTTCAAAACTTCTTCGCACACAAAGTATATGGAATTGTGATGCCTGTTTTGTAATTGAAAACTCTAATTTTTATACCTAGCTGGGAAAATTGTGACTAAATATGGATATGTTTATCTATGCAATGAGGCATTGTGTCTGATATTAAAGCCAATAGCTTAAGTGCTTAAAAAGGAAGAGCCGATAGTTTCATTTTCAGCTCTTTTATTATTAAAACCTAGATTAATTCTCCAGGCGCTGATAAATACTAGATTAAACTAACTTGAACTTTATCTTCAACAATTCGCACCTGATAACTCTTTATCGTAATACTCTCATCATCTAAACAACGTCCAGTATTTAAAGAAAAACGCTGCTTGTATAGTGGCGATGCAACAAATAACTCTCCTTGACTATCGCCAATAATACCGCGAGATAGTACATTGGCTTGGCCAATAGGATCCCAGTTGCTGACTGAGTACGCGGTTGTTTCGTTTAACTGAAATATTGCAATTTGTTCTTCGTTTTCGAGTAAAGCACAAATACCTGAATGTTTTACTAAATCATTTTTGTGGCAGATAGTTTGCCAATTTTGTTCGGTTGTCATAGCTATAACTCCTTAAGCTGTTTCAGTTTCACGCTCGTTTTGCTGCTCGGTTTGGTGTTCGGTAACGTCAACCGTTTGAATTTGTATGCCTTTGTATTTTTTCTCGATACCACGTGCAGGACGAATTTGCGCGCGCTCGGTAACAAACTCAATGTTTTTGTCAATTTCTTGAGAATTAACAAATTGGCGGAAGCGCTTTAACTGTGCAGGATCTTCAATAGTTGTTTTCCACTCACATTGATAAGTATCTATCACCGCTTGCATAGACGCTTCTAACTCAGCATTAACGCCTAAATGGTCGTCAATCACCACTTTTTGCAAATATTTAAGGCCACCTTCAAGGCTCTCTAACCAAACAGAGGTACGTTGTAAACGATCGCCTGTTCTGACATAAAACATTAAGTAACGGTCAATGTATTTCACTAACGTTTCATCATCTAAGTCAGTTGCGAATAAATCACCGTGACGAGGCTTCATGCCGCCATTACCACTGACGTATAAGTTCCAACCGTTTTCTGTCGCGATAACGCCAATGTCTTTACTTTGCGCTTCCGCACATTCACGGGTACAACCAGATACAGCGAATTTGATTTTGTGTGGTGAACGCAAACCTTTGTAGCGATTTTCAAGGAATATAGCCATGGTCATACTGTCTTGAACGCCGTAGCGACACCAAGTACTACCGACACAAGATTTAACTGTACGTAATGATTTGCCGTAGGCGTGACCTGTCTCCATACCAGCCGCAATCAGTTTTTCCCATATGTCAGGGAGTTGATCAATTCGTGCGCCAAATAAGTCGATACGTTGACCACCGGTGACTTTGGTGTACAAGTTATATTCTTTAGCTACTTCACCGATAACAATTAACTTGTCAGGGGTAACTTCACCGCCAGGCATACGCGGTACGATGGAATAAGTACCGTCTTTTTGCATGTTTCCTAAGTAGGTGTCGTTAGTATCTTGTAGTGGTAAGTGGTCTGCTTGCAGGATGTAGTCATTCCACACTGAGGCCAAGATTGAGCCAGCAGCGGGTTTACAAATTTCACAACCAAGACCACTGCCATGCTTTTCTAACAAGGTTTCAAAGTTTCTGATGCTCTCAGCTTTGATTATATGAAATAGCTCTGTACGGCTATAAGCAAAATGCTCACAAATATCGGTACTGACTTCAACGCCTCGTTTTTCTAACTCTGCGTCAGTGACAGTTTTTACCAGTGCCGCACAACCACCGCAGCCTGAGGTAGCTTTGGTACAAGACTTCACTGCAC
This sequence comes from Thalassotalea atypica, assembly GCF_030295975.1. Lineage (NCBI taxonomy): Bacteria > Pseudomonadati > Pseudomonadota > Gammaproteobacteria > Alteromonadales > Colwelliaceae > Thalassotalea > Thalassotalea atypica. The sequence continues at coordinate 2,722,900 of NZ_AP027364.1, read as the reverse complement.
CAACATCGGTTGCGCCTGCATCAATGGCGGTAACAATATCGCCTTTAGTTACGTTTAAACAGGAACATATGGTCGCAGTATCAGGTAGAGCATCAACGCCAAGTGTTGGCTTCTCGCCACTGCTGGGTAAAATTAATCCATCTGGATTTTCAGGTAATTCAATGCCGTTTAGTGCGTATTGCAATAATGAGTCATATTCGCTGGTGTCACCAACTAATACGGCGCCAAGCAGCGTTTTACCGTCTTGGCTTACAACAATTTTCTTGTAAATATCGTCACGACCATTTTGGTATGTGAAACATTGTGCGCCCGGTGTTTTAACATGCGCATCACCAATAGATCCTACTTCAACCCCCATCAGCTTTAATTTAGTACTCATGTCTGCACCGGTGAATTTTTTATCTCCACCGATAATGTCGCTTGCCGCAACTTTTGCCATGGCATAGCCGGGCGCGACTAATCCATAGATGAAATTATTCCAAAGGGCGCACTCACCAATAGCGTAGATGTTTTCGTCCGACGTTTGACATTCATTGTTAACAACAATGCCTCCACGTTCGCCGACGGTGAGTTCAAAATCTCGGGCAAGGTTGTCATAGGGGCGAATACCAGCAGAGAACAAAATGAGATCAGTTTCCAAATGTGTACCATCTGCAAATTCCATGCGATGAACGCAATCCTCCCCATCAACAATCACCTTGGTTGCTTTCTCGGTATGAACTGTTACCCCCAAATCTTCAATTTTCTTTCTCAATAATTGACCGCCAGACTGGTCTAGCTGAACGCCCATTAACTGTGGCGCAAATTCAACAACATGAGTTTTAAGTCCGAGTTCTTTTAGGGCATTTGCAGCTTCTAAACCAAGCAATCCTCCACCGACTACAACACCCACTTTGCCATTGTTGGCAGACGTTTGAATGGCGTCTAAATCGTCGATAGTGCGGTAAACTAAGCAATGCTCTCTTTCTTTACCAGGAATAGGCGGTACAAAAGGAAATGAGCCGGTAGCTAACACTAGCTTGTCATACTCAAAAACCTCTCCTGATAGGGTTCTCACTGATTTTTTGAGCTTATCAATTAAAGTCACTTTAGCATCAAGGTGAAATTTTACTTGCCAGTCAAGGTAAGTTTGCGGCGTCGTTAACGCCAAGTCATCGGCGGTTTTGCCTGAGAAATATTCAGAAAGGTGCACGCGATCATAAGCGAGCCTTGATTCAGCGCTCAGTACGGTAATATCGTATTGATCTCGATTTGGATCTTCTTGAACAAGCTGTTCAACGAAATGATGGCCAACCATGCCGTTACCGACTACCACAATGCGTTGTTTTCTAGATAAAGTAGACTTTTGTGCACTCATATTTTATTTCCTAAACTTTGACAATTTCACGCAGAAGCTAATCGCGTGTATCCATCATTACTTCTTTGATAATGTTTTGGCTTTATTTCTGTAGAGCAAACACGGTGCCATATGGTTTTATTTAACATTTACAAGTGGTTATGTGGTTTATCGGATAGTGATAGCATGTTGGGTGCACTAGTATGGTGGGAATTTGCACTATCTTTGAGCGATTGGCTGGATAGAAAACTTGTTTGAAATGATTGCGCTAATCTCGATGTGTATTTCGGAATAATCATATTAAATAGTTGGAATTTAAGTACTAGGGCCCCTTTCTTACGCAGCATTTATACCTATCTGAACTAGTATTGTGTATATCAAAGTTAGATTGAGCGAGTGCCTCATATGATTAACAAGGAATCCCTAAAGAAATTTGTCATCGAAACCCTAGTAATCATATCGAGTATTCTCATTGCATTTTCAATCGATTCGTATTGGGACGTATACAAACAAAATCAGAGCCGTAAGTCTGTGATCTCAGCTTTAGAAAAAGATTTTGAGAAAACTTATGACGGCCTGGAGTCGAGCATTAAGCATAAAAACAGTGTTGTTGAGACAATGGTGAAATTAATTTTGATGCCTGATGCTGAGGTCCAAACGTTGGAACCCAGCCAATTGCGTGAAATGATCAATTATTTATCAACAATTTATACTTATATTCCACCAATAGCTTCAGTAGACAGTCTAGTATCATCAGGAGAGTTAAATAAAATAAATAATCACCAACTAAGAGAAGCGCTGGCCTTTTATAGGATTGACTTACAAAGCTTAAAGAGTACTCAACAATGGGCTTTAGACACCATTAACCTTCGCACGATCCCATTTTTAGCGGAGCGCATTCCCATGCATCTTTTTAGCTATAATGGACCTGACGTAGAAAACAATGTTCAAGACTTGGAAAGAGAAGTGACACCTAATGAGGTAGCAACTTACATTACACCTTTATTCGATGAATTAGCATTTCGAAACTTAGCGCAAAATAGGTTATTAGCGGCTCGAATAACAATTTTAAAGCTTAAAGGCCTCCAGGAGAGTGTTGCTGAGGTTTGTGCGGCTTTGAAAAATGAAAATTGCAGTGAAAATCACAATTAAGACAAAGAGTAAAGGGATGTGCTGCGGTCATGGCTCAATAACGCGCAATGACCGCATATTAGCTAGCTCCTACAATACGTCGCCATACTGCTTAACTAAATAATCGGTATAGGCAATATCACCACGATAGCGAGATAAATGTGTTGTGTCTCGATACATTGCAGGGGTGATCTCTTCAATATGCTGATGGTCAGCTATTTTGATGCCCGTTGCCTGTTCTATTTGTTTAACCACATCTGCTAGTCGTTTTTTACCCGCTGCTGTGTTGGTGATCCACTTGGTATTTTGCGGCAACATGATCACCTCTACGTTGTCTGAAAACCGCTGGAAGTTTTTAACAATATTGATAAAGCTCTCCACCAGTAATGGTTCGAAATTTAGATCTTCAATATCTGCACTTCGAATACGGCTTAGGCGGTCGTTTTTCATCGCTGCATCGGTTTGGGTTACTGCATAATATTGCTCAAATAACGTTAGTGTTTCTTTAGAGCGTTCTTCTGGAATAGTACCCGCACCGCGCCAGTCGTAGCTCCATGCGGCGTTATCAAAGTCTGGATATTCTTGTTCAAATTTTTCATTGAGTAGATTGCCCAGTCGCCGTTGCTCTGCGATGGTCTCTTCATCATCTTTAAAGGTTTGATGTCTTTGCGGAGGAAACAGTTCTCGACCAAAAAATGAAGTGATGATTTCCGCTGATATATTGCCGCGTATATATTTAACGTTGAACAAGTGGATACCGCGGGTAAGATCTTGCTTGGTGACTTCCAGTAACTCTTTATCACTAGCAAGTAACGTAAGAAACGAGTCAATGACTGGTTTTGCGCCATTCCAACGGGTTTGTGTGGTTTGAAAAGGATTAAATTCAATCATCGCTAATTTTAAACGGCGATCATTTTGTGTAAATTCATCAGCGATTCGACGAGATAAAAAATCCTGAAAATAGGGGTTTAATCCACCAAAACCGTAATTAAACGAGGTGATACTTTTGCCTTGTGCTTTTAAGTCGCGGTCAAACTTACGTGGTGAAAACCCCGCCCTAGTCATTGATGAACCAAAAAACATCACCAGCTCGTTAGGCTCAGCGATTATTTTAGGTAGGGCTTCTCTTGCTTCAGTGACTCGGCCTAATACACCTTGTTGCCGAACACCTAGCGAGTCTAAATATGAGTTTACTGCTGCCATGGCAATCGCTAAACATAATCCGATTGCCAATACTGCTTTTGCGTAAATTTTACGTGATGAACTGTCGTTAGTCGTTGTCATTGCTAAATTGTCCGTAACATTAGAATTGGAAGTAGATGAACTCATTGCTCGGCTCCCCTATAAATAAACAAAGTGCCTGTCCTAGTGCCATTAGTAACCAGAATAGCCAAGGCTTGTTTTCTAGTTTGTCAGCGCCTTTGATGACATAAAAATCCATGACATGAACTAGCAATACCCAAACCGCCGTCATAACAAATATCGTCATTGCATGACTACCAGCGGCAACAGTATTGGTTAGTAAATGGAGGTTTAAAATAATGTCAAAAGCAGAGCCGATATCTGTAGCTCTGAAGAAAACCCAACCAATCAATACCAGATAAAAGGTGATCGCCCATTTCACAAACGTTACGACTTTTGCGCTTGATTGATTAAAACGGCTGAATATGGGTAAATTTGCTAAATAGTGGGTCGCGGTAATGATAGCGCCATGAAATGCACCCCAAGCGATAAATGTCCAGGCAGCACCGTGCCACAGCCCACCTAACAGCATGGTTAAAAATACATTGCGTGTGCGGTTGTTATTGCGATTTCCGCCTAATGAAATATACAGGTAGTCGCGTAACCATGAAGATAACGAAATGTGCCAGCGGCGCCAGAAATCAACAGGTGATATTGCAAAGTATGGCACCCTAAAGTTAAGTGGAATGCTAAAACCGAGTATCAAAGCAATACCAATCGCCATATCGGTATAACCAGAGAAATCACCGTAGATTTGTCCAGCAAAAGCCAACACACCAGTCCATAATTCTAAAGTACTGATCGCTTCTTTAGCCTCAAATGCTTTTTGGGCAGGTATCGCGAGTAAGTCGGCACCGGTTTTTTTAATTAAACCAACGGTAATCAGTAAGAAACCATGTTTAATCGCGTCCCATTTAGGCAGGGCAATAGCGTGCATTTGCGGCAGAATTTGTTTAGCACGTAGTATCGGGCCAGCAACCAATTGTGGGAAGAACGAGAGAGCAGCTACAAATTCGACTAAGCCTTTGCGCGGTTTCATGTCCCCTCGGTACACGTCAATGGTGTAACTTAAGCTTTGGAAGGTGTAGAACGAAATACCAACAGGCAATACCCAAGACAACGTAGGAATTGATGCTTGATAGCCCAAGACAGCAAGTAAATCAGCGACCGATTGCAAAGCGAAGTCCGCATATTTGAATAAACCTAGTAAGCCAAGGTTGATTGCCAGTGACGCCATTAACCAGCGTTTTTTCGCTTGCTTAGTTTTGGCGTTAAAAATCGCTTGAGCAATAAAGTAATCGGCGATACCGCTACCGACTAATAACGGGATAAAGCTGTAATTCCAAGCACCGTAAAATACTAGGCTGCCGACGAGAATCAAATACACCCGCGGTGTTTGTTTTAAAAATGCAAATCCATAAAAGAGGATAAATATACTAAAGAACCAAAAAAATATTGGTGTGTTAAATATCATGGTTACTTCCTTGTAAAAGTATTCTATTTCTTTGAAAAACAGATGATTTAATTATTAATGTTGTCATGCTTTTCCCTTTATTTAAATTGAGTTTGGCTACTCCAACTAAGGTTGAAGTAAATTTTTTATGTTTAATAAGTTAGCTTGTTAGCGCTTCTGGCTAACGTGATCCCATTGCTTGGGTAGGTATCTGATTAATTGGCGGCTCCATTAGCAACGAGGAAATCTTTGATTTCTTGCGTTGCAGCTCGATTAAGTGGAGAGCGCACCTGATAGCCGTCAGACATACCGGTGGTCACTGCCAAATTGACGTCTGCGCCATACTCCACCAGTAGCTGAGTCATTGGAAAGTATCCACGATAACTGGCGTTGATCAGTGCGGTTTCATCTCGAGGGACTATCGCATCAACGTTCGCCCCGTTGTCTAATAACACACGTGCTAGCTCGATATTATTAGACATTGCCGCGACAATCAGCGGATTGCCATCGCCGCTGGAGGATTGATCAACATCAGCGCCAAGGTTTATTAATGCATCAACCATATGTCGGTTATTGTTTTTGACTGCAATCATTAACGCTGTACCATCACCAATGACAGGGATATTGATATCTACACCGTCACTTTGCATCGTTTTGATGGTGTCAATGTCATTTCTAGCTACGGCATTGATTAACTGAATACTTTCTTTTTCAGGAAGGAGCGAGTAGTGTCTTGCATCAGCAACGGTGTGTTTGATGCTAATTTTAGGTGAAAACAGCTGAGTTGCGTGCAGCGTTGAAATACTCAAAACACTGCATAATACAGCGATAGTCATCGCCTTAGGTGCTTTACTGTTTTTATGCTTAAGTACAGCGCCAATACGATAGTTTAGTTCTTTTTTCTTACTGAATAACCCCATAGCAAGTACACTCCGTTGCTCTGTTACCATTAATTTTGCGCAATCAACTAAGGATTGTGCGTACTGTTTTTTATTGTTTAACTGGTTTGCTGCTCGCAGATCACAGGCTATTTCGCGCTCAAAGTGAATTTGTTTATTTAATATTCTCATGACCGGACTCCACCAAAATAAAATGGCGATTAGCTCTTGAAATAAACCAAACCAATTATCTTTACGATTGATGTGAGCGTGCTCATGTAAAACAATGGCAGAAAGCTGATCATGATGAAGCTGCTCTGTAATGCTGTTAGGCACTATGATCTTTGGTGTAAACAAGCCAATCACTAAAGGAGACGATACTTGAGGAGACGTGAATACAGGCACATCAACAATCGAGGACAGTGAAGGCACTTCTTCTAATGTTGAGTTGAGTAATCGGCGTGTGCGCGCAAAGGTACTTAATGACGTTAATGAGCGCCACAGGCTACCGGCAAACCATAAGGCAATGGCGAGTGTTAACAAGAAAGAAAAGTTAAATACAATTTCACTCGGTAAATGCCAACTGCTGTCTTGAGTAATTTCAACATTATTTAATGCAATACTGTTTGTCTCGCTATCAACAGCAACCTTTTTATCTGGCGTTGTAATCAATGCTTTATTGCCTGAGCTATCTGGCGATATTAATGAGAAGGGCACAAGGGTAGAAATAACAAAAGCTGTGATCCATAGCCAACTGCGTGTTTCCGCACTTGTAAAAGCAAATTTATTTAAAATTAACAAGGCAATAATAAGCAAGCCACCAATCACTAAGTGATGAAATGCCAATGTTGTTAATAATGTATATTCTATGATCATTGTGTTTGCCCTTTAAGTTGACGCTACTTAGTCATCCGCTTGATCAATTTGACGTTGCAATGCTTCTAAGTCGTCTAAATCAATATCGGTTTCTTGCATTAAATGTTGTGCTAAAACTTTTGGTGAGCCACCAAAAAATTTATTCAACATTGACGTTAAAGCACTTTGCCGAGCGTCTTTTTGGGTAATTTTAGGGCTGTAGATAAAGGCCTTACCTTCTTTTCTAAAATCAGCGTAGCCTTTTTCCGCGAGAATTTTACATAAGGTTTGTACCGTGGTGTAAGCGGTTGGTTTTTCCTCAGATAGCGCTGTTGCTATATCTCTAACAGAGGCCTCACCATTTTTCCACAGCACTTCCATAATGCTTTGTTCGCCATCGGTTAATTGAGTTGATTTGTTTCTAGCCATGTCGTTAATTTACCATCTACTAATTAATTAGTTTTAAATACTATAGCGACAGAAGAAAAAGTAATCAACTAATTAATTAGTTTTTAGAGGGACAAATAAATCGTAGGCTATTTAAAGCCTGCATAAATAAAGGATGATGGGTGAAAATTGGGACGAAAAAAACTAAATCTTAAGTTTAAACTCTAGCAGAAAATAACCGTTGAGGGGATTACGAATGAAAAATCTTAAATAAAATATTTGGATTAAGTGCTAACAACCAGTATCTATTACATCATAAGCAGGGCCGGCGGCTTCCGAGGGCGCTTGTGTGTATCTGAAGTAACAATTATCGTCACTGACTTGGTTGTCTTCATCGAAGTCATAGCCGATAAACACCAAATTTACCCCTTTTTCTTCAAAAACTTTGCCGCCAGACAGTTTAAATTCGTCAGAGACGTCAACTTGCTTGAATACTTCGTGGTTATCCAAATATGAGTGCATCAACCTTAAGTCTTCACCATTTAGGTCGATACTGCCATTACGATCCATATCGATATCAATAAGATCGGGACGATTGGTTACTGGAAAGGTGACATAGCTAGGCATTTTTGATTTCAAAAAAATCAAATCGTTGGCTGCTTTAACACTAACGCTAAACTGCGTTAATACAGCTACTCTTGTATCTTTTGATAAATTAATAAATTTGGGTAATGCGACGACAGATAAAATGCCTATAACAACGATAACCACAATTAATTCAATTAAAGTGAAACCTTTATTTCTTCTCATTGACCACAAACTAATGAAGCTACTACAAATATTTTATCGAATACTAACAAATGTTTAGCGATACTAACAGGGTTATGAGTTAGGCTAAAATTCATGACTGGCAATTTTCTATTTGTTGACGTTTATTGGACGAGTACGTAATGTCTTGAACATACTCGATGATGCTATCTATTATCCATGTGAATTAGAAGATGAAAATACTATTCCTTTGCAACAAAGACTTGGCGAGTAACTTTGCGCTCAATCAGCTACTGCCTGAAATCTCGGCAAATCATGATGTGTATTTGTGGCTGTCGGGAAAAGTCGGCAATAACAGCGCGTTACCGAAACAACTAGAGACGCTTAAATTCTTTGAGCAGGACTTATTTAATCACTTGCTCGCGCCGCTAATGTTATCGACAAAAGGGAACATTGCGTTTAAAGGGTTCGACGGCTTAAACTGTTTTCTATGCGATGAGCTAAAAGAAGTCAATCGTATAAATTCACCAGAAAGTGTAGCGACACTCAATGCTTTGTCGCCTGATCTTATTATTTCAATTCGCTTTGGTGGCATTTTAAAAGAAGACGTTATTAATATTCCGACACATGGCGTCATCAATCTGCATTCAGGCATACTGCCACAATACAAAGGTGTGATGGCGACGTTTTGGGCATTAAAAAATAATGAGCCCATGATCGGTACAACCCTTCATGCAATTGAAGATGGCACAATAGACACCGGCAAAGTGATTATTATCTCAACGATGTCAGTTGAGCGTGATAAATCTTATTTATGGCATGTTTTAGCACTTTATAAACAAGGTACGAAGGATATTTTGGACGCCATCAACATACTCAATGAAGGTAAAAAACTTGGGTTTACACCTCAAGCTCAAAGCGATTCTTATTTTACCTTTCCTAGCGCAATAGAATGCAAAGACTTTGAAGACAAGGGATGGCAATTCGTGAATGAACAAGGCTACTTAAAGTTTATGCAAGCACACTATTTATAGCGTTAGTGAATCTGTGTTTATTTGCGTTAACCGATTTGCGGCGGTACGGTGTTAGGTCGCCATTGCCACCATTGCTGTTCTAAATCTGCTTTATCCGCTTTGGTTTGATGAATGTCCCACGTGACCAAATAATCCGGATTGACCATTTTTACTTGATGTTCGCTAGTATGGAATTCGCCTTTCGGTGCGACAAACCAACAGCGTAAATTACTTGGAATAATAAACTGAGCTGGCTTCTTCGCTTTTACTGACGTCTTATTTTTTTCTTTTTCTGCATTGGCAAGCTCAATGGTAATACCGTTTTCTTTGTCTAAAGCAATCACTTGCCCACCGAGCATTGATTGCTTTAATAGCTGACCTTTAACATCAAAGTAGCTCAGTCCAACGATGCATGTTTTGTTTAGCAGTTTATCTGCACTTTTTTCTACGTCTAAAAGCATGTTAAACCTATATAAAATCAATAACTAAAGAGCACTTATTGAACAAGTGCTCGTAGGGGCGTCGCGTTAATAGTGTCAGTTAATGACACAACGGAGCAACACCGGTTGCAGGGTTGTCAGCAAGACCAATATCGCGAGCATGTTGCTCAAATCCTTTGTTTTTCCAAAAAAACGCACCCGGCATTGTTGTTGGAATAACTAAAATGTAAAACAAAGCACGGCCAATGGCGGCAGTGAAACAATATAACAATGCAGACAACGTCCACAAGCTAGCTAAGCTTAAGCTCAGCTGTGCGCTGTTAATTGTCCACGTGGTTAATGTAATAGCAAACACAATGTTTGATCCAAGTAATACATTTCTTAAGGTGTAGGTTTTACCAAAGGTTGTGCATTGAATGTAATGGGCGGCACCACCTTCGTTTTCACTTCGGTTAAGGTCATGGTTATGTTTAATTAAACCAATTGCCTCGGTAACCAAACCTAAAACAAATACAGCGCCGAAACAAAGCAATGCTTCAAGTAAAATGGCAGATGATTGCTCTTGAACAGCCAATGTTGAAAGTACAACAACGCCGCTGATAAAAGCACCTAGCGACAAACTATTACCAGAGAAAGACGTTGCCGTTTGTATATGATGCCAAAACGGACGCGCTTTGATTTGGTAACATTTGTTCATGTAGTACAAGCCGCCAAAACCTGAAACAAGGGCGAATATGCCTGTTCCCGTTATGATACTTTCAAGCGCTAGTCCTTCAGTTAGTGTTAATAAGTTTAATCCTAACAGGCTCGTCGATAGCTCATTTATCCATTGATTTTGCGGCAAAGCAAATAAAGCTGTTAGTCCACAACCGGCGCTAAATAAGGCTAAACCAAAACCTTCACGGCTCATAGGTGAATATTTTAGGTTGTTAAAACCACGGTAAAAACGAAGCGGTTTTCCTAAATGAGTTACACTCATCAGTAAGGCAAAACTTGTCATTACCAGTGCTAATATGGCTAAAGGTAAGAACATATCTGAAGCAATAAATTGCTCAAAGGCATTAACCCCTAACAAAGCACCTAGAAATGGAATCAAAAAGGTACCAAAGGCGGCTTGGGCAAATAGTGTAAACAGCACTAGCGGGTTTTCACGGCTGTTCAGTTTGTCAAAGTTCCAGTGTTTTTCTTTACCTACTTTTTGATCAACCACAGGCTTGTAATTACCTTGCTTGTCTTTGTGGTACTTCACTGGCATTGAGTCAGTGCGGTTCATCTCAGTAGGCATGGTTTTAGTTTGTTGGAAACGAATATTGGGGTGAGTAATTTCTGGATCAGGAAAACCAGGGATTTGTGTTTTACATTGCTCACGGTTTTCTGGCGTGTTTTCAATAACGCCAAAGTCTAAAGCGTTACCGACACAGGCAGAAACACAAGCCGGTTTTAAGCCTACTTCTAATCGGTCAACGCACATATTACATTTCGACACACGACCTTTTACCGGATCAAGTTGGGGCGCATTGTACGGACAAACCCAAGTACAGTAGCCGCAGCCAAAACACGTCTCTGGATCTTGCAAAACGGCGCCGTATTCAGCATGTTTAGTGTAGGCGCGAGTAGGACAGCCCTTTAAGCAAACGGGGTCATCACAATGATTGCACGCCATTGAAATGTTCATGCGTTTATAGTCAGGGTATGAACCCCCTTCAACATAGCCGACAGAGCGAAACGCTATATGTGCAGGGTTTTCGTTTTTCTCAGAGCAGGCAGCTTCACATGCATGACAGCCAATACAGTTATCTGCTGTGAAAAAGAAGCCATGTTGTTTATTACGGTTTGGGTTGGAGCCTACTTCGGGGTTTTCATTGATAAACATTGATCGCCCAGCTTCAGTTTTCGCAATAGGGCGGTCTGTTATATCAATTAAATCAATGCGTTTACCGTAACGGTTTTCAATGTCGATTTCTTTATCATTAAGCAGGGCGTAACTTTGCTCTTGGGTTCTTACTTCCCAATGGTTTGAACGGCCATCTTGCTCTGTGCCAAGCGCTAGGCTTTTTTCTGTCGATAGCGGCGCTGTGCCGGCGGCAACAGACATCGTGCTAGGGTCAAAACTTTGTACGGACTCATCAATTAAATTGCTATCTTGTGAGCTGTCACAAGAGTTAAGTTGTTCATTTATTTCGGTAATTTCTAGTGCCATTTCTATAACCTTTTAATGCTTTGTTTAGCATTTTTAAAATGCTCTGCGCGCCACGTTCAGTCGTGCCGCTTCATCTTGGTTTACAGCTTCTATTTGTACTGAACATTGTTTAAATGCGGGCTGACGTGAGTGTGGGTCGAGTAACCCAAGAGTTAAGCGATTGACGCAATCATGAAAATGAAACGGTATAAAAACCATGTTTCTGGGCACGCGTTGGGTGAGCTGAACTAACACGACAGCGTCGCCACGACGGCTCGTTAAGCGTACGTATGTTTGATGAACTATGCCAAGGTCCTGCGCAGCATCGGGGTTCATTTCCATGTACGGCATTGGGCTAAATTTATTGCAGTTGCCTATTTTCCCCGTGCGCGTTCTTGTATGAAAATGTTCAACCACGCGGCCACTGTTTAGCCAAAACGGATATTCACCGCAAGGTTGCTCATTATTGTTAAAGAACTTAATTGGAATTAAATTGGCTTTCCCTGATTTTGTTTGGAAATTGCCATCAGTGTATAACCTAGCTTCACCTTTAAGCCCCTTCGTCCCTTCTTTGAAGGGCCATTGAATACCCCGAGCTTTAATAATTTTTTCATAGCTCATGCCTGAAATATCTAAGATTCTCTCATTGCCGTAGGCATTTGTCCCTTTAGACAGTTGTTTCATTTCATTGAATGCCTGCTCCGGCTCATCTGGAAAGTCTATCACTTGGCCATTGTTGAAGCGTTTGGCCATTTGGTTGAAAATCCAAAAGTCAGGTTTTGAGTCGGCATAAGGTGGCATCACGTTATCAATTAAATTAACGCGTCGTTCGGTGTTGGTATGACAGCCTTTTTTTTCAGCCCAAACCGAGGCAGGAAAATAAACATGGGCGTATTGGTTCATTTCAACGTCTTCGTAAACGTCTTGCACAACTAGAAAATCGAGATTTTCTAGTGCTTTACGAATACGTGCAGTATCAGGCATAGAAGTCATGGGGTTGGTGGCAACAATCCACAGGCCTTTAATTTCACCTGTTTCAATGGCTGGAAAAATGTCTGTCTCAGCTAAACCGCGTTTTTTCGGGAAAAACTCAGGGTCTATGCCCCAAAACTCTGCTATTTCTTGGCGGTCATCATCGTTTTCTAAATAACGATAACCGGGTAAGCCAGAGCATGATGACCACTCTCGCGTACCCATCGCATTACATTGACCAGTGATGGATAAACTGGTGCCGCCGGGTTTGCCAATGTTGCCAGTTATGAGGTTTAAGTTATTGATATTGGCTACGCCATCAGAGCCGTGGGTTGATTGATTTATACCCATGGTCCAAATGCTCATTGCCGCAGGCGCTTTAGCATATAACCTTGCTACGGTTCTGATTTTATCTTCATCGATACCGCAAATATGCTGTGCAGATTTAGGGTCGTAGTCTTGAACTATGGCTTTAACTTCGTCAAAACCCTGCGTATGTGCGTCAATATAGGATTGATCTTGTAATCCTTCATTAATGATTACGTTCATCATTGAATTGATCAGTACACAATCAGTCCCCGGTGTAATGGGTAAGTGAATATCGGCAAATTGCGCAAGCATGGTCACACGCGGGTCAACTACTATTAACGGAAACTTACGTTTTTCTAACGCTTCTTTTAAGCGCCAGTAAATAATGGGGTGTTGCTCGGACAAATTAGAACCAAATGCCACAAGACAATGGGTATGATCAAAATCGTCATAACAACCCGGAGGGCCGTCTGAGCCAAATGAGCGTTTATAGCCACTTACGGCTGATGCCATGCATAGTGTGGTATTCCCGTCGTAATTGTTAGTGCCAATACAGCCACGAGCGAGCTTTCCTAATGTATAAAATTCTTCAGTGAGAAGCTGTCCGGTCGAGATAATAGCGAATGCGTCGCGCCCGTATTTTTCTTGGATGTTTTTTATTTTCTCGGCGGTTGTGTCTAAGGCGTTGTCCCATGTGGTTTTCTTAAAGTTATCAAAATGCTTTTCGCGAATAAGCGGCGTAGTACCGCGTCCCGGACTTTCAAACAGTTCATGCTCAAGTAGTCCTTTAATGCAAAGCTTGCCACGATTAACGTCAGCGCCAGCATGTCCTCTACTTGTGACTAATTTTTTATTCTCATCTAGGCCAATCTCAATCGAACAGCCCGTTGAGCAATAATTGCAGGTGGTATATTTCCATTCTTTAACTTTCTTGCTCGGAATAGAAATCGGTTTTCTCTTGGTGCGACCAAACAACATCTAAAATCCTGAATAATTTACTTTAATGCACGTTTAGTAGTTATATAGCAACTATTAAACCAAGTAATATTGTTAGTTATTACAATGCGTTAGCTTTTTTGATGATAATGAGTATGCTCGGTCTATGTGCTTTTGCTCTATTGTGGTGCGTATTGCCATATCAAAAAGATTGGTATGTGTAAAAAATACCTTTCAATTGATATAGAAAATAATAGATTTATTTGGAACAGAAAGTACGTAGAAAGAGAAATCGGTGGAAAAAACAAACCTCTATTTTCGTTCTTTATACATTTGCGCAACAGTAGGCTTTTACCGAACATTACATATCAATCGCTTATAGCTCAATTAGGCTTTATCTCTACAATGTTTGCATTTGTCGGCTCTATTTTGTTATTAATATTGGCCGTTGCATTACTTTTATCATTGATTCTGATGGATGATGCTGCGCTTAATTAAGACAGAAGTTAATGATGTAATACATATAGAACATGGCTAACAAGTCACTCAAAAGGACAAATAACAGTTGGACTTTTGGGCGGACCTCACTTATTTTAATCTACTGCAATTTGCCGCATACAGCGACGTTAGGTGGATGGAGAAATTCAATTGAATTTCATTGAGCTTATTGGATATATTCCAGCGATAATCTTTCCGATTGCAACGATAATTCAGTTGTTTCATTTGCTTAAGTCAAAGACCATGAAAGGCATATCAGCAATGGCCTAGGGGGGCTTTTGTGTTAGGAAATATACCCCTTTACTTTACATTTATACCGAAAAATATTTTGAATATCAGTCAATTATTGGGCTATTGGTTACGTCTGTATTGCAACTATTTATTATTGCGCTAATGTTTAAACATAAGAAAAAGGTTAGGTGTTATTGTTACTTGACAAGTACTATCAGCCCTTTGTAAAAAGGGGAATATTTACTTATTGATTTTGGAGTTAACTTGCTGAATTTTATGAATAAATTTCTGCTTTTATCTTGTGGGATATTCCTTTTTGGATGCACTACGACTGACCAAGTGATTGAAAGAAAGAGCTATCATTCTTGGGAAAATGATATTGGCTACTCACAGGTCGTTAAGGCTAATAACACTTTATATATCTCAGGCATCACAAGCGAAGAATCAACTTTTGAAAATCAACTAGATGATATTTACAATACCATCAAGAAAATATTGACTGATTATAATGTTGGAACAAATGCAATTGTTAAAGAGGTTATTTTCACTACAGATATTGAAAAGTTGAAGGCATCTAATACAACTCGCAAGGCTCATTTTAGTGACAGATATCCGGCTTCAAGCTGGGTTGAAGTAAAAAGGCTTTGGAGTAAATCGCATTTGCTTGAAATCGAAGTTGTGGTTGCGCTTCCGTAAATATAGTAATCAAATAAATTAATACCCAAAAAGCAGCTGGCTTGTCTTCCAGAGTCGCTTATTTTGCCAGCAATTTTTTGCCCATTGTTGAGGCGTTTTTAAAGCATGAGAGTTTATGGACATCAAAGAGTATATTGAACGCTTCGACGAGATTTCCCACTTAAGTAGAGATCAACAATTCGTAGTACTTGAACAGGTTCGAGATGAAATTCAATTGAACTCCGTTTTGCCATGCTTTGCTGCTATTGCGTTTATCGTACGAGTAAGCTGCATATTTGTATTCTTGGGTGGAAGCTATTTATTTTGGGGACTATCTACTTTGGCTATTGTTCTTTCTGTGTTTTTGGGACTTGTCATTAGCAGAGTAATAATTACTGAGATCAAAGATCATTTGATGTTAAAAGTCCTCAAAAGTATTCTGAATAAAAAAGCAATATAACAAGCCCAATAAGCCACTTAACGGGGCATAATGTGATTAGTCACAGTATCAACAAATAAATGGAGTTTTGATGTCATCTCAAATTGGTAATCTTATTAGCGTCGTATTAATTTGGGCACTAGTCGCGTATATATTTGTTTTTGGTTTTGCTCAAATCAAATGGACAGGGTGGGAGGGAGGACTACCTTGGCTAGCAGGTGTTGTATGCCTTTTTGGAAGCGCTGGTTTTACGTCCAAATGGGTAATGAATAAAACCATTGTTTAAACTGAAAGTCACATAACAAGAAATAAACACAAGGTGATCTAGAGTTAGAAAGAGAATCCACTTTTTTTGGTAATGAGCCAATAGCCCCAAGTGAAGCTAGTTTGATAAGGTATTTATACCTAAAAGACGTATTAAATTGCTGATAACACAATTTTAATACGTCTCTTATTAACGTTTTTACTGATTTAATTAAATCCGATACTAATTGTTTTGCACCATCATGTTTACCCAGTCTAAATCATGCTGCCTATCCATACGATAAACACCACCTGTACCAGCACAGTTACCGTTTATGCCGAACGAAGTCACGCCACCAATGACATTTGAGGTTCCCATAAAATTGGGTCCGCCAGAATCGCCAAAACAAGTGCCACCTGTTGCATGATTATTCGACAGTAGCATTGAGAAGTCTCCGGTAAATCCTGGTGAATTAATTTGAATTAAATGGGGACGAGCAAACATTCTATCTAAACTTGCTTCGACGAAAACGGGGTTAATTCTTTGCAAACCATATCCTACAGGAGTAAAAGACTGATCTTGTTTACCGCGACGTTTGGCCAACGCATTGAGTGCCCCTGCGTCCGGCAACGTACCATATTCTTCAAGGATTACAGGAGTATCTAGAATAACAATGCCTAAATCATTTAAGAAAAAAGCAGCAGGGTTGTAGTCTGGTGAGGTGTGGACAGCACTAAATTCAACAGAACTTGCACCGGAAAACGGATAGCCGTTCGCTCGAATGTCTGCTTCATTGTTGTCAAACCAAACTCTTCCACCAGTAGCGCCATCGGTACAATGACCTGCAGTTAGCATAACGGTAGGAGACAGTAGCGTACCACTACATCGCCAAGAAGGCGCTCCGTTTACGTCAAAAATGAGTAAACCCACATGCGGGTGATTATCTCCATCTAGCTCACCATTAGTGACAGCAAGAGCTTGATGTGTAAAAGCTAATAGTAAGGTGAGTGCCATCCCTATTAATTTTTTATACATAATTTAACTCCAAATATTTTAATTCATTCATTTAAATTGATTTTTACAGGAAATATTACTGTAGAAACCATGTGTGAAATGCAAATACTCGAAACAATGCCGCACCGTAAAGGTGAGGTTAATTAAATGTTAAATTCAGCATTGTTGGATTTAGTGTAGTAGAGAACTATAAATTAAAGTAGTTAGCAGATCTGAGAAGGGATGAACTGGCAACATATGTAGACGCTGCCAACGGTTTTATACTTGATACGTCGCCTTTAATGAAATAGTTATGGGCTGTGCAGCCTGACTTTGGTTGTTAGCCCAATGATTATTTCACTGTGTTAGTTTATGTTTTTGGCCAAATATCTGCTTCGGTAGAGCCTTGAATTTCTACATCTTTCAGGTTAAATGTCGGTTCTTTTCCTGCTGCAAGCTTAATTTTATAATCTTGAGTCAAGTTGATAATGGTAGGCGTTAGCAAAATAATCGCGTAAATGTTTACTAGTGTCATGAGCCCTAACGCCATATCAGCCAACCCCCAAACTTGTTTTAACGTAGCACTTGCGCCCCAAAATACCATAGATAAATAAATGATGGTGTACGCAATGCGCCCCGGTTTACTGTCTAGTTTGAACAGATGCAGGTTACTTTCTGCGTAGGCATAATTAGCAACGACTGAAGTAAAAGCAAATAAGGTAATTGCCGCAGCAACAAAGTAGTTTCCGCCGGCACCAAAATGACTGCTCATGGCGTCTTGGGTCATGCGAATGCCTTCCATTTCACCGCTGATGTTGATGTCAGAAAGTAAAATGACCACTGCAGTACAGCTGCATAGCACCATTGTATCTAAAAATACGCCCAGCATTTGTACGTAGCCTTGTGCAACCGGATGATTAGGCACAGGGGAGGCACCAGCCGCGGCATGTGGCACGCTGCCTGCACCTGCTTCATTTGAGTATAAACCTCGTTGAATACCATTTTTTATCGCTGCACCCAAAGCGCCTGCGCCTGCTTCGGTTAAACCAAACGCTGATGCAATAATATCGCCAAACATAGCGGGTAATAATTGAATGTTCATTAAGGTAATAATGATGGCTGTTGCAATAAAGGCTAATCCCATGAACGGGACAATTAACTCAGCAAAGCGAGCAATACTGCGCATACCACCAATAACAATGCTGCCAGCTACTATCGCAATTACAGCACCCGCATAATGAGTTGGTATGTCGAATGTATTATTCAATGCATCTGCGATGGTGTTGGCTTGCATTGCGCTGAATGTAAGGCCGTAACCAAGAAAAAGGCATAAAGAGAAAGTGATTGCGAGCCAAGGTTTGTTCAATCCTGCGCGAATATAATAGGCAGGACCGCCGCGAAACTCTTTGTGATTGTCACGTACTTTATAGAGCTGTCCCAATACACTTTCTGCAAAGCCTGTTGCCATGCCAAGTAAAGCGATTACCCACATCCAAAAGACTGCGCCACTGCCACCAAGCGAAATGGCCATGGCAACACCGGCCAAATTTCCAGTACCTACGCGGGCAGAAAGACCTGTGCATAAGGCTTGAAATGAGCTGATACCAGATTTATCCGACTGTGTACTTCCTTTCATCACAGTGAACATATACCTGAATTGACGTATTTGAATAAACCCGAGTTTGAATGAAAACCAAAAGCCAGCGAATAACAACAGATAAATGAGTATTTGTCCTTGTCCCCACAATATGTCGTTAATTGCACTTACTAGATCACTGATCATGTGTATTCCTTTGGTTATAATTCTTATTAAATTAAGGAGCTATCGTTCCGGCTTAGCGCTTTGATAAATGTATTCCCGCTAACATGCAGCGTACCGAACCACCTGCTAGCTCTATTGCGGACACATCAAGCGGTACAAGTGTTACGCTTTGTTCTAAAGTGGTTTTTTGATGCTCAGTTAAGGCATGGCATGCTTTTGCTGATATCGCTAATATTCTGCCACTTGAAGCTTGTAGCTCTATTGCATTGCCACAGAACGCATTGATCTGCTGTTCGTCTAACTTGATGATGTTTTTGCCCGAATTCTTAAAGCGTTTAATGATTTCTAGCTTACGCTTTTCATTGGTCATCATGTCAAAACCTGCCATGACAAAGTCAGTGCCAATACACATTAATACATTCGTGTGATAAACAGCAACTCCATCTTTGTCTTGTGCATCAAAGATCATAGGTTCAAAATTGAAATGGGAGCAAAAGCGCTCTAACGCATGAGAATCTGTGCGGTTTGAGCGAGCGGCATAGGCGATACGTTCAACATGATCGAGTACCATCGCGCCTGTGCCTTCTAAGAAGATACTGTCGTATTCTAACCCAGAGTAATCGATAACGTCTTGAACACGATACTGTTGCTTCAGTAGCTCTATAATATCTGCACGTCGTTCAAGTCGTCTGTTCTTAGCAAACATTGGATAAATGGCAATATGACCCCCTGTGTGGGTTGAAAACCAGTTATTCGGAAATACCGAGTCAGGTGTGTCTGTGCCTGTGTCTTCAAAAAGGTGAACCCTAACACCGTGCGATTCTAACGTTGTCACGGCTTGAGTGACTTGTTCAAATGCTTGCCTAGCCACAGTATCATTGTTTATCTGCTCAGATGATTGAAAGCTATTGTCACTTTTGGTTTGCTCGTTAGGGCTAAATTGATGAGGGCGAATCATCACGACAGTATTTGGCGCTTGTGGAAATATGATCATAGAAATTCTCAGTATTCGTTTTTCTTAGCGATATGTTATCGCGTAAGTTCGCCAAACAAAATGCCAAAAACTTGCATAAATCAACCTATTATTTATCAATTTGTATAATATGATTAGCAAATTGATAGGTTTTTGCCTAAGTATTGGAGAAGCAATGAAAGAGCATGTTTATTTGTACGACTCAGTAGATAAAGAGTTGGTCGCGATATTACGCGCTGATGCGAGGGCGTCAATTTCGACTCTAGCAAAGCGTTTACATGTTTCAAGAGGAACGGTACAAAACAGGCTTGATCGGCTTGTTAATTCTGGTGCGATATTGGGATTCACCATTCGGGCTCATGATGAACTTGAAACCGATGTGGTTAAAGCGGTAATGATGATTGAAGTGATTGGTAAATCCACTGCCGAGGTTATCCATAAACTACGTGGTATTCCTCAGCTCGAAAAATTACATACCACTAATGGTGCTTGGGATTTGGTTGCTGATATTAAGGCGTCTAACTTATTAGAATTTGATCGTGTTTTACGGGAAGTGCGCGCGATTGACGGTGTATTAAACAGTGAAACTAGTATTTTACTCAGCTCAGTTTAGGCAGTGCTTAATCGGTATGAGGTTTTGGTAGTTTAATTTCTTCCGCCGTTAATGCTCTGTACTTGCCAGCCGCTAAGTTCTCATCGAGCGTAATACTTCCTATCGCACTGCGATGCAGGGCAACAACCGGATTTCGAAATCGACCAAACATCCTTTTGATTTGGTGGTACTTGCCTTCGATTAATTTAACTTCAGCAAAATGAGCATTTATGATTGTAAGTTTGGCGGGTAGGGTGGTGATATCTTCATAGCCAAAATAAAAACCTTGTTTAAAGGCCTCAATGTATTCATGGGTCAGTTTATTTTCTAAAGTCACTTGATAGCACTTTTCCACTTTACCTTCGGGTGAGGCAATGGCTTCAGACCACCTGCTGTCATTGGTTAATAAAATGAGTCCAGAGGAATTTAAATCGAGTCTGCCAGCGATATGTAGTTCATCTTTTGACTGCAAGTGTTCAATATTATTGCAGTCTATTAAATCAATCACAGTTTTATGTTGTTTGTCGCTTGTTGCACTTACCACGCCGACAGGCTTATGCAACATGATATATACAGGCTGGTTATCTAGAATCACATCACCATCAAGTATAACCGTTGAAAATTTATTGATCCGTTGGTCGATATTCGTCGCTACTCGGCTGTCAACAACAACACGTTTTTGCGCTAATATCAGCCTGACGTCACGTCGACTGATATTTAGATGCGCAGCAATAAATTTATCAATTCTAGTAGTATTTAGCGGCACGATTTCAGTCAGGAATAGGATGTTACTATGGTAAGCCATATTATGCAGTTATCAGCGCTTATGTGCCAGTGCACTGGAACAAGTTTGGCTAGATGTAGCCGGCAATAAAGAGTGCTAACTTTTATCTAATCGCTAGCACCTCTAGTGAATAAAGCGTTACTGGCTAAGTAACTCCCTGGAAATGATTTCTTTCATGATCTCATTTGAGCCCGCATAAATACGCTGCGCTCTTGAATCAGCCCAAGCCCGTGTCACTGGGTATTCCCACATATAGCCGTAACCGCCGTGCAATTGTACGCACTCATCAAGCAATTTGCATTGTAAGTCGGTGATGTGCAGCTTTACTCTTGCGGCTTCTACGCCATCGAGTTTTTTCTCTAAGTGAAGTTCAATACATTTATCCAAATAAACACGGGCGACGGTTACTTCGGTATTGAGCTCTGCTAGCTTAAAACGTGTATTTTGAAAGCTAGCAACTTCTTTCCCGAATGCTTTTCGCTCTTGCACATACGTTAGTGTTTGCTCAAGAATAGATTCAGCGACCGCCAAGCCATTGACCGCGACAGCTAAACGCTCTTGTGCTAAATCATTCATTAAATAATAAAAGCCTTTACCTTCTTCGCCTAATAGGTTTTCTTTGGGTACCTTAACATCTTGGAAGAATAGCTCGGCGGTATCGCAGGCATGGCAACCTGCTTTTTCAAGTTTTTGACCTTTTTCGAAACCTGCCATACCCGCTTCTAAAATGAGTAAGCTGACACCCTTAACTCCGGCACTAGGCTCTGTTTTGACCGCGACAACAACGATATCCGAGGTAAAGCCATTGGTGATAAAAGTTTTAGAGCCATTAACTAAGTAATGATCGCCTTTGTCGATTGCCGTTGTTTTAATTCCTTTCACGTCAGAGCCAGCACCGGGCTCACTCATCGCAAGTGCACCAATATATTCACCGCTGACCATTTTAGGCAAGTACTGTTGTTTTTGCTGCTCATTGCCGTAGTGGAGGATGTATTCACAAACAATGTCTGAATGCATCAAAAACCCTGTTAGGCCGGATAGGCCGGCGCGGCCAATTTCTTCAACAACGATACAGTTATAGCGATAATCAACGCCAAAACCGCCATAGGCTTCTGGTAATTGTGGACATAGCATTCCTTGCTCTCCAGCTTTGAGCCAAAAGTTGCTTGATACGTATTTTTGTTTTTCCCATGCTTCATGGTGTGGTGCCGCTTCGTTAATTAGAAACTTACGAACTGTATCGCGAAATTGTTCCATATCGCTGTCGAAAAGTGTGCGAGAAATCATAATGGCCTCATTGAATTTGTATTGTTTGCTTTGGCTTACTAAGCTTGCCTAGCTTTATCATCGCTAATATTTAATTATTTTGATGTGGTATATTTGCCGTTTAGTATGGCAAAATTGCCGTAATTAAATGTTTAGGATAAAAATGACGTGATGGAAGCGCAACAAACAGGCGTGTGTGTGGTGGCAACAGATCATGTCTATGGCATGGGTGTTCTACAGGTAAAAGACATGCTGCACAGTGCTAGTTTGCGCCTTGCATTGCAGTTAAGAGCCAATGAAAAAAAGCTGGTTGCGGAGCCAGCAGCTATTGAACCAGCTTTTGAAGTGATTATCGCTAAACCACAAGGCAAAGAGATACAAACCTACAGCGGCACAAGTATTTTAGCTGATGAAACTTTGACTGATGAAAAGTGTTGGCGCTTGGTGGTTTTGAGTCATTTTTGGGGCGAGACTAGTG
Source organism: Thalassotalea atypica (assembly GCF_030295975.1). Classification (NCBI taxonomy): domain Bacteria; kingdom Pseudomonadati; phylum Pseudomonadota; class Gammaproteobacteria; order Alteromonadales; family Colwelliaceae; genus Thalassotalea; species Thalassotalea atypica. Next base: position 2,700,066 of record NZ_AP027364.1, on the reverse strand, counting down.
AGCAGTTACAGCACAACCCGACATTAATTGAGTGGTTAAAGGGACAGTACCAGCAGGGTGCTAAAATATTGGGTATGGGCAGTGGCGTATTTTGGTTGGCTGAAGCTGGCTTACTCGATGGCAAAAATGCCACGACGTATTGGCGTTATATGGAAGAATTTAAACAACGTTTTCCACAAGTTCTGTGGCAAGAAAATGAGGCTGTTTGTCAATATGATGATATTGCCTGCTCCGTTGGCGTTGCTTCAGCTTCTGACATTTTACTTGACCATATTGCCGAGCTTTGTGGAGCAAAAGTCGCACAAGGGATCAGTAGAGATATTTTATTTGATACCAAGCGTAGCTATAAATTACCTTCATTCTCGTCGGCATCACATCGACGACATCAAGATATTTTGATACAGCAAATCCAACAATGGTTAGACGAAAATTATGCTCAAGTGGTTGAGTTTGGTGTATTGGCGGAGCGGTTTGGCATGAGTAAGCGCAACTTTGCACGTCGATTCAAAGCCGCAACAGGAGACACTCCTAAAGATTACTTACAGCACCTACGTATTTCAGTGGCCAAAGAACGATTGATTTACTCTGAACACTCCGTGAAATATATTGCGTTGGAAGTGGGGTACCAAGACGGTAGCTATTTTTGTGAGCTGTTTAAACGGTTAAATCAATTGACACCATTGCAATACAGAAAGCAGTTTAAGCGAAGACTCTAACTTAGATAAATACATTAGTGGGCATCAATAAACACTCTTATAATTTCACCTCTGGTCATTCATATATTGCAATAAACTCAGTTCGTGTTATTTTCCACTCAAGTTTAAATTTAGGAAAGTAGACAATGCCAAAGGCAAGTGAAATTAAAAAAAATGCAGCTATTGAACATGATGGAAAAGTTTTTATCGTAAGAGATATTGAGCGCTCCGTACCACAAGGGCGTGCGGGTGGTAGTCTTTACCGCATGAGAATGTACGATATCGTTACCGGTGGCAAAGCAGATGTGACTTTCAAAGATTCAGATATGCTTAATTTTGCAGACTTGAGCCGACGCGCTGTAATGTTTTCTTATGTTGACGGCGATGAATATGTATTCATGGATAATGAAGACTACACGCCATATAACCTTAATAAGGACACTATTGCTGATGAGGTGTTGTTTATTAATGAAGATACACAAGGTTTACTTGTGATCATGATAGATGGAACACCGGTTGCGTTGGAATTACCGTCAAGTGTAGAGCTAGAAGTTATTGAAACTGACCCATCACTAAAAGGCGCTTCGGCAACATCACGTACAAAACCTGCGACATTATCAACAGGGGTTGTTGTTCAAGTGCCTGAGCATATTTCTACTGGCGATAAAATCAAAGTCAATACTGAAGAAAAGAAATTTATGGGCCGTGCAGATTCTAAGTAATTTGTTAAGTTCAAAGCCATGAAAATAAAAAAGCGAATATTAGTATTCGCTTTTTTTGTACCTGTTGGACCTAGTTAGAGGTTAATTCATTACTTTTTCCGCTTTATAGACATCAAAATTTAACTCTTCTATCGGAAGTGCTCTTAGTAATGAGCCAAAACCAAAGATAGAAATAAATTGAAAATAAAGGCTATTAACAAATACTTCAAGTTCAATAAAATCGAACCGGTTAATGATTGCAGTAGCCATAAAAAAGATGCTGACAAGTATGCTGACAAAGACCATCGATTGAATTGCAGTGCGAGTTTGTTTACTGCGGTCTGTATTTGCTTGGTAGGGGTCGAGCTTTTTCCCATGCAAGTTTTTGTAAGTAAGAAATATAAATAGGCCATTACATAAAACCAATGCAACAATTTTACTGATCACGTCATCTGTCAAAGTATACTCATTGATGTAAAGTTCAAATAGGATACAACTTATTATGAGAATTGCCGTAAATGACAACAATAACGGAGAGATATAATCAAACAACCGTCTTGGGGTTAAATCTGCCGTTTTATTAGTGCTGGTGTTTGCCGCTCTCATCAGCTTGAACTGTTTAAAGCTTGATATTTCTAAAAGCAATACAGGAATAAACTGCACCATACCAAAAATAAGTGGCATGCTGTCTATTCGTTGGTAGTCTACATTCTCCACTGCATTTAGTGGCATAGTAACTACTAGCAATACAAGGCCCAAAATAGCAATTATATAATTAAGGCCAAGATAAATTTTTCTCTTTAAATGAATGGTATCAATCGACTCTGGATAAAGCTTAGGGTATTCATTGGGCGAAAAATTGTTAGTAACGTATTGAATTCTACGAGTGAATTTATGTGGATAATATATTGATATTAATCCTATTTGCCCTAAAAAAATGAGATAAAAGGCTATTGCAATTAACATGATGCTCTCCTTGGTAATATCAGTTATTCATTGCTTTTGTAAAAGCAATTCTTATTTCCGAATCAGTCGCACCTGATTGTCTTAGGTTACTGATTGTTGTCGTTAACGCATGATCAATTAATGCATTTATATCAACATCTATATTTTCCATCGCTTCTCGATGGATAAAGGTTCCACGGTACCCTTTCGCTTCTATCACATTGTCTCGCTCTAGTATTCGATAAGCTTTTGCTACCGTTTTACTGTTTACCTCAAGATCATTGGCGAGTTGACGAATAGAAGGTAAGGGGTCGCCAGCCTTTAAATGCTGATTGCTTACAGCTCGCTTAATTTGCTCGACGAGCTGATTAAATATTGGGATGGGATCATCCACATTTATCGTAATTTCCATGTCATCTCCTTGTTGTACCCTTTGATGTAATGGTACAACTGGTTTTGTGATAATACCAGTAAAAACATAAAAAACATTCAACTGACTGATAAATAACAGAAAAATATTATTAAGTGGATGTGTAATTATGCAGTTCAAGGCAGAGCCAGCAGGCATAGAGGGGCAAGTAAGTGGGTCATTAAGCATTGATAACCGGTAGATTGTTTAGATGCGTTGGACAGGGGGGAGTTAGGTTTTTGAGATTAGAGCTAAATAACACCTAATAGTGAAGCTTTTAAATGTCGGAAAGCAAAAAGGCCGCATAAATGCGGCCTTTTTTAAGTGGCTCCTCAACCTGGACTTGAACCAGGGACAAACGGATTAACAGTCCGTTGCTCTACCAACTGAGCTATTGAGGAATTGTTCTTTATTCTGGCTTTCGCCTCGTAACCGCTTATACAAGCCATTACTCTAATGTTTGGCTCCTCAACCTGGACTTGAACCAGGGACAAACGGATTAACAGTCCGTTGCTCTACCAACTGAGCTATTGAGGAATTATCTTGTGAAGAACTTGTGTCGCTTCAACGGGGCGGAATATTAAAGATCTGTTTGTTAGCTGTCAACACTAAATTTATAAAAATATTGATATTTAGTTTGTTTGCTTGCTTTGTAGACAAATAGGGCGACAAAGCGTCAAAAGTCGCTGGCTTTTTCTTCAAGCTAGAAATACAACATAGTTATCCACTAATCTTGTGGATAACTATGTGAGTTAAAGTGTAAAAAAGCGTAACCTGAACGATAGAATGCAGGTTGCGCAAAGGTCAATATATATTTTTGTTTTATAAAAAATACTATAGTAACAATGTGTTAAGTTGAATTTTGCTGCTTAGCTGACCTGTCGGTGCGATTTTTGAACAATCACGGTTTTTAGCGAGTTTTCTGTGAATTTAATTGAGAGTTATGAATGTTTTTGTAATTCCAACCTGTGATTGAAATTAACTTTTACACTAAAGTCTTTTAATTATTAGTGAAATAGCATAATTAAATAGCACCTCTTATAGGTATCTTTTACAATAGAATATTCCGCGAAAAAGCGGTTAATTAACGAAACCGTTAATTTTTCCTTATACATGGCGCACAAATAGTTAATGACTACAAAAAAATCAAAACAACAGCACGACTTGTTAGCAGGCTCGGTTAACACAACTCTAAAAAATATGACCATACCGATGATTTACGGCATGGTGCTGCTAATGACGTTTAACTTAGTTGATACTTTTTTTGTCGGCTTATTAGGTACAAAACCACTAGCGGCAGTCAGTTTTACTTTTCCTATTACTTTTACGGTAATTAGCTTAACCATAGGTTTGGGGATCGGTACGTCGGCTGTTATTGCTCGTTTTTTAGGAGAAAAGGATCACATGGCCGCTAAAAATGCGGCGACAGGTGCACTCATATTAACTGCTATTATTGTTGGCTTGTTGTCAGCAGTAGGTTTTTATTTTACCGATGAAATATTTACCATGCTGGGTGCAAGTGCAGATTTATTGCCACTAATTCATGAATATATCGACATCTGGTATATCGGTAGTGTTTGTTTAATTGGCCCTATGATAGGTAATGCAGTATTACGTGCATCGGGTGATACAAAAACGCCAAGTATCATAATGGGAAGCGCTGGCCTTATTAATGCATTATTGGATCCGTTATTTATATTTGGCTGGGGACCCGTACCAGCAATGGGTATTAAGGGAGCAGCAATTGCGACATTGGTGTCATGGATTTTTGGTTTAGCCTTTGTGCTTTATTTACTGATGTTTAAAAAGAAACTGATACATACAAGCTTTTTACCTCCAACGGTTTTCATCGACTCGTGTAAGCGTATTTTACATATCGGTTTACCGGCTGCTGGTGCCAACATGTTAACGCCAATAGCGGCAGCCATTATGACGGCAATCGTCGCTGTTTATGGCGACTCTGCGGTAGCAGCCTTTGGTGTTGGCTCTCGTATTGAGTCAATTGCTAGTTTAGTAGTACTTGCGCTTTCTATGACATTGCCGCCATTTATCAGCCAAAACTTCGGTGCAGGGAACATGGAGCGAGTGGAACAGGCTTATCGCAGTTCGATTAAGTTTGTATTGGTGTGGCAAGTTGTGATTTACGCTGTGTTAATTTTAATCTCAGGATTTATAGCTGATGCATTCTCAAAAGAAGAGTCTGTCGCTGATATCATCAAAATGTTTATCTATACACTACCGCTTGGTTATGGTTTACAGGGCGTCATTATTTTAACTAACTCTTCATTTAATGCGTTGCATAAGCCGATGGTTGCCTTGGTTTTAAGTATTGTTCGTCTATTTGTATGTTACGTGCCTTTAGCGTATTTAGGGTCAGAGCTATACGGCTTAGAAGGGCTATTTGTCGGCGCACTTTTAGGTAACCTAATGATGGCGTTTATTTCTTATTATTCATTTACTCGTCAGTTCACTAAAGACGATGTTGAAGTGGAGCCTGTTTCTTCATGAAAAATATGGAATTAGTATCAGAATACACACCAAGCGGCGATCAGCCTACGGCAATTGAATCTTTGTTAGACGGTATTGAGTCGGGCTTAGCTCACCAAACGCTATTAGGCGTAACCGGTTCTGGTAAAACATACACCGTGGCTAATGTCATAGAGAAACTTAATCGCCCAACGATGATGCTCGCCCCAAATAAAACGCTAGCAGCTCAGCTTTACGGTGAGATGAAAGAGTTTTTCCCGAACAATGCTGTTGAATATTTTGTTTCGTACTATGACTATTATCAGCCTGAAGCGTACGTACCTACAACCGATACTTTTATTGAGAAAGATGCCTCAATTAATGACCATATTGAGCAAATGCGACTTTCAGCCACTAAAGCGTTATTAGAACGAAGAGACGTGATAATTATTGCGTCTGTATCGGCCATTTACGGGTTAGGCGATCCAGACTCTTATCTAAAAATGATGTTGCATTTAAGACAAGGTGACATCATTAATCAACGCGATATATTAAGACGCCTAGCAGAGCTTCAATACACTCGAAACGATGTAGCCTTCCAGCGGGCAACTTATCGCGTGAGGGGCGATGTTATCGATATATTCCCTGCTGAGTCTGACAGGTTAGCACTTCGGGTTGAATTATTTGATGAAGAAATTGAAAGAATCAGTGAATTTGACCCGCTAACGGGCTCGGTAGAGCGTACATTAGCGCGTGTTACGGTTTACCCAAAAACCCATTACGCTACCCCTAGGGATAAAATCCTCGCTGCCGTTGAACATGTCAAAGTTGAATTAAAAGAGCGCTCTGCGCAACTCAAAGAAAATAACAAATTGGTGGAAGAGCAACGTATTGTCCAGCGTACTCAATTTGATATAGAGATGATGACAGAGCTGGGTTATTGCTCTGGTATTGAGAACTATTCACGTTACCTTTCAGGTCGCGAAGCAGGTGAAGCACCACCAACATTGTTTGATTATTTACCGGATGATGGATTATTAATCATTGATGAGTCACATGTCACTGTACCGCAAATTGGTGCTATGTATAAAGGTGATCGTTCTCGTAAAGAAAACCTTGTTGAATATGGCTTTAGGTTACCTTCTGCATTAGATAACAGACCGATGAAATTTGAAGAGTTTGAAGCATTATCGCCTCAAACTATTTATGTTTCAGCGACCCCAAGTAATTATGAGCTTGAAAAATCAGGCGATGATATTGCTGAGCAAGTTGTTAGGCCAACGGGGTTACTTGATCCGCAAATTGAAGTACGTCCGATAGAAACGCAAGTTGATGATTTACTCTCTGAAATTAACAAGCGGGTGAGTATAGGTGAGCGTGTGCTAGCAACTACGTTAACTAAGAGGATGTCAGAAGACTTAACTGACTATTTAGATGAACATAATATCAAAACGCGTTATGTGCATTCGGATGTAGACACGGTTGAGCGAGTTGAGATTATTAGAGATTTTCGTTTAGGTAAATTTGATGTCCTAGTTGGCATCAACTTACTTCGGGAAGGATTAGATATGCCTGAAGTGTCACTTGTCGCGATTTTAGACGCTGATAAAGAAGGTTTCTTGCGATCAGAGCGCTCATTGATTCAAACCATTGGCCGTGCTGCACGTAATGTCAATGGTCGAGCCATATTGTATGCTGATCGTATCACTAAATCGATGCGCAAAGCCATTGATGAAACAGAACGTCGCCGAGAAAAGCAACATCAGTACAACGTTGAAAATGGCATCACACCTAAAGGTGTCGTGCGTAAAATTACTGACGTGATGGATGTTGGAACATATAGTACTGCTGAACAGTTAGCTAAGAAAGCGGCGGAGCCTCATGCTGAATACGAAGTACTTAGCGTTGATGAAATTGATGTTAAGGTTAAGCAGCTTGAAAAATCTATGTTAGACCATGCTCAAAACTTAGAATTTGAACAAGCTGCTGCAGTGAGAGATAAAATCGCTAAATTGAGACTACAACAATTAGCGAGATAATTTCTTTATTTCAGATCCATAATGGAATACCTGCCGATAATATTTGCAACAGCATCGCTGTTGCAACGGCCAAGATGACTGATTTCCTCAATGATCTTGTCTTGAATATCAACTGGAAACAACATTAACTGCTCTAAATAAAGATGTGCCTCTGTTTCGTTATTTTGACTTATCAAGTTGGCTAAATGCATGGCGTGGCTTTTCCATATAGCACTCATATTCTCCTCCTATCATCACTGTACACCTTATTAAGTCTAGCCTAGCGGAGAATGTTGGTTATATTTATTGGTTATCAAAACAGGAATAGTGGAGACCTTTGTTATAACCAAATGGCCAAATTTAGTTAATTTGATATTTTTCAAGACGATATAAAAACGCCTTGTATGACATTTTTAGGTATTTTGCGGCCTTGGTTTTATTACCTTGATTAGTTTCTAGTGCTTGTTGCAGACAATATTGCTCAAATTGCTCCCAGTTGTAGCCTTGCTCAGGGAAGCTGATGTCGGGAATATTCACGTCAGAAGTGAGCCCTGTATTAGCCGAATTGATGGCCAATTGGGTGAGCTCTTCGGTGTCGCCAAGCAATACAAATCGCTCTATGCGGTTTGATAACTCTCGGACATTACCTGGCCAATGATAATCGAGTAGCGCACGGTATTGGTTTTCATCAATTTCGGGCGCTGATAGGTTATGTTGTTTTGCATGAAGGCTGACAAAGTGATCAACTAGAATAGGGATGTCGTCTTGTCGTTCGCGCAGCGCTGGCATTGTTATTGGTACCACATTTAGTCGATAGTATAAATCTTCTCTAAATGTACCCTTGCTGACATCGTCTGCAAGGTTTCTATGGGTTGCTGCGATGACCCTAACGTCAAGTTTAATGTCGTCATGGCTCCCTAACCGGGTAATGGTACCTTCTTGTAAAAAGCGCAGTAAGTGTGCTTGTAATGCTAATGGCAATTCACCAATTTCATCAAGGAAAATAGTGCCATTGTTGGCCGCTTCGAACTTGCCTACCTTGAGCCTGTCTGCCCCCGTAAATGCGCCTTTTTCGGCACCAAAAAGCTCAGCCTCTGCTATCGATTCTGCGATAGCGCCGCAGTTTATCGCAACGAATTTTTCTGCCGCGCGCTGTGATTGTTCATGTAAGGCTCTAGCGGCAAGCTCTTTACCTGTGCCACTTTCACCGAGTATTAATGCCGTTACGTTGGTTGCTGAAATTTTTTCGATACGTTGATAAACTTTCTGCATGCATTGTGCTTTACCAACAATTCCGACGAGTTTGTTTTGTTCAGCTAGCTGAGCCGTAAGCGTTTTATTTTGGCTTCGAAGTGTTTTTGCCTTAAATGCTTTATCAATGGTCAGCAGCAGCTCTTGTCGCTGAAAGGGTTTAGGCAGGTAATCATCAGCGCCTTGCTGTAATGCTTCAACGGCATGAGAAATCGTGCCGTAGGCGGTCGCGATCACAAAGCCTAATTCTGCTTGATTTGACCTGACATAACGTAATAAATCTATGCCCGAAAGTTGACCTAGTTTCCAATCTGAAAAAACAACATCAAAGTGATTATCTTTAATGTGTAAAATCGCTTGTTCGACACTGTCAGCGTCAACTACATGAAAGCCACTCATGGTTAATATATCGCAGACTAAGGCACGCTGTTCTTGCTCATCCTCTACAACGAGTACGGAAATTTTATTGCTCATTTGAAACCTTGAAGTTGACTAGTGCTTTGCAGCCACTGACTTTGTTATTTTCTACCAGATTATTTAACGTGACATCTCCATGATAATGCAAATTGACTAAACGTTTTGCGATATAAAGTCCCATGCCTGCGCCTTCTGGTTTGGTGGAAACGTGAGGTTTGAACAGCTGTTGCTCTATGTCTTTTGACAAACCAGTGCCGTGATCAACAACCGTTAATGTGATGCCATTGATATGATCTGTTTCAGACATTATTTCTACTCGGCCGTTGTCGGGACTTGCCTGACAAGCGTTAATGATTAGTGTATGTACAATACTTCGAATTTCAGACTCGGCCCCTTTTATTTTCATCTCTGCCGCGACATTGACCTCAAAGGTCAATTGTTTGCCTTGGCAGGATTTGTATTCAAGAATAATATCTTGCACCACTGCGAGTAACGGGACATCGTCATTTCGACTTAGCCCTGACGTGGTTAAGGTCAGCAAAGCTTTAATATTTAAATCGATGTGGGCTATTTTGTTTTTAATGGTGGTGATTAGCTTGATCCTGTCTTTTTCTTTTAGTGTTGGCTCCAGCATTTGCTCGATAGATAAACCAATCGTATGAATAGGGTTGCGTAGGGAGTGTGCAAGGCCTCTGCTGACTTCTCCTAGTTCTGCTAAGTTTTCAATATCTTGATTTTGTAATTGTGCCTGAGTGAGTGTTTTTACCTTGGCAACCATGTCATTAAATTGTGTGATGGTTTGGCGAATTTCTTTAACACCGCTTTGCTCTACACTGATTTGGTAGTTGCCTTGTGCAACTGCGTCAAAACCTGTGGTCAGGCGTTTTAGTGGTCGGCTAAATTTCACGCTAAGCCAAAAGGCAAAAGCAAGGGCAATAATCGCACTTGCGGTAATCATGATCTCAATGGTTTGAATGAGTTTTTGAGTATTGTCTCCTAACGGTAATGTTTCTACCAGCAAGTGACGCTCAGCAACGTTGGTGGTGTTTTGGTTAGAACCATTGCTGTCGCTTCCGCTACTACTATCACTGTATACTTCAAAAACGGCTTTGTTGGCACTGTTTGTATGTATCAACCGATTGCCATGAATTTTCTCAACTAACTGATTCAATTCTCGCTTAATTTTTTCAGCATCAATTTCATTACCTTGATGGTCAACGGCTATGGTGTATTCATTGCCATCGGCGTGCTTTTCTAACAATCCACTTATTTCTTCGCTTGACGGCACAGCAATAATTTCTACATTTTGAATATCATGGTGTTCACTGTTATTTGTTACTGATCTTTTTACTACACGTTTAATTGGAGTTTGTGTTTCTTTGTGGATGAAGGCCATTTCATTTACGGCCAACTTGACCACTTGTTTACTTAATTGCGTTGCTTGTTTTTGAACTTCTTGATTTAAATTCTCATTGATCCAGTTGACTAACACCAGTTGAGACAAGGTCAACAGCAAAATTAAGACGCCAATTAGGCAAAACAGATAATTTCTTAACGACATAAAACCAACAGGAACGTGAATACTTAGTAATAGTGTAGTGCCTACAAGTATAATGCCAAGGGGCTTTGATAATAAAGCAGTATAAAAACAGTTACTTAGTGATTTGACTTAGCGTAACGATGAAATTTATTTCCTGATATCAGGAAATCTAGCTCCTGATATCAGGAATATGAGCAGCTTCTTCTTCCATTTTTGTTTTTAATTCATTGAAATTTTTATATTTTTTAAATTGGCACAAATATAGCGTTATCCAAGAGGAATTAAGAATAAACATAATGAGGAATATCATGAAATTTACAAAGCCATTAACATTAGCCCTTTCAATTTTAGCTGGGATGGTCGCAAATTACGCTATTGCTGGTGATGATAAAGCACATCAACTGCACAAAGAAGTACATCAAATTAAAGTTGAAGTGGACGGCGGGCAAGACGCGCATTTATTTATTGATGCAAACGGTAAAAAAATGGAGAAAGTGATCCCTATGGATATCTTTCACGACCAAGATAAATTAGCAGCAGCTTTGTCTGATTTGCCAGAGCAGGAGCGAGAGAAGTTACTCTCAACACTAAGTAAGTTATCGTCTGATTTACACTTAGTGAAGCATCGTCATGTTGAAGGTGAAGACTCAAGCTTTTTCACCGAAAATGGCGAAAATATCGTTGTGATAGATGTGGACAGTGAAGAGCTGGGCGACGATGTCACCAAAGTGGTTAAAAAATTCATTCATCACGGCGGTGAGAAGGTCGTAAAAGTTAAACATAGCGGCAGTAGCACTCAAGCTTTATTGCATATGATTAAGTCTGGTAAATTTAGTAAAGAAGAGCTGATTCAGCTACAACAGGCGTTGGATGAGAAACATTAACCAATTATTTCTTTGATAAAGGCTCTCTGTTTTGATGAAAATAGAGAGCTTTATTATCCAAATACGAATATACCTGCCCACATACAGCCTTTATCAGTCGCTTTCTTCAATAATTACCGATATAGGAAAATGATCTGAAAAACCTTCAGTATTGACAGATTTGCCTAACCCACCAAAACGAAGGGGTTGAGGATAAGCCGAATTTTCATCGATAAATCCTGGACAAGTATTTTCAATAGCAATGGAGTTGATGTCTATTTTGAGGACAGAAGACGGATTAAGCATATAATGATTGACGAGAAACTGATCCAGCATATAAGGGAAATTATCAAAGTAATAAGTGCCTTGTGAATGACTCAATTTTGGCCACATCAGGTTGAGTACTCTTGGCGTGGAGGCGCGCAATACTTTGGTGCGATCACGGGTACTTAGCGCATGATCTACCAAAGAAGTATCAAAGGGCTCATCATTAAAATCACCCATGACCAGTACAGCTGTTTTTTTACCCTGTATTTCTATTGCCCTTTGGTGAAAGTAAGCTAAGGTTTCACCCGCTATTTGCCGATAACCGCTCGACTTTAACACGCCGCCAGAACGGGCAGGCCAATGGTTAGCAAAAACGATTAACTTTCGCCCTAAAGGCTTAGTGGTAAAGTTAGCTTGCAGAATATCCCTCGTCGCTGTGCGCCGCATGACTGAGTGTTGAAAAACTTGGTCGTTGGATGTAATGAATTTTGTGCCTTCATAAATGAAGGCAATATCGATACCTCTTTTGTCTTTGGAGTCGTAGTGTATGTAAGTGTAGTTTCTCTTGTGAAGTTGGCCATTTAATGCATCGACTAGGCGTTTAATTACATAACTGTTTTCTACTTCGCAAACACCAAGAAGGTCAGGGCCAGCACCGTTATTTAAATATGAGATCACTTTAACCAATTGAGATATCTTTTTGTCTCTTAAGCGGGTGGTCCACTGGTTAATAGACTTCCCCAGTGCTCGTTTTAATTTACTTGAACGACGAGGTGATCGCGCCGAGTCAAACAGATTTTCTAGGTTCCACCAACAGACAAAATAATTATTGCTCACAACGCACCTTTATATCTGTCTGGGTCATTTCATATTCGTAGGTATTTTCGACAATCGACATACTCACTGGCACAGAAAGTGTTTTTATTCGATAGATTTTGGTGATCAAATAAGTGTCGGTCTCATACGTTGCAAAAATGTATTCCGTGCTGTTTTCACATACGCCGCCATGACAGAATTTCTGCTTTACTGTGGTTGATTGTTCATTTGTTGATTCGTTACCTACTGAACCACCAACAGATATGCCTTTACCTTCAAATCCAGCACTTACTTCCCATGAATTAGTGGATGTAGCACTAGTGGTGTGCTCAACTTCTATGCAATTACCCGGGATAACCATCGTGATCAGCTCTTCATGGCTCGTACTGTTTATCAGTGTTCGAGAATAGCTTTCCAACTTTTTTTCTAATAAGGGCTCTTTTTTGATTTTGCATTTACAATGTTTATGTGGTTTTCCGGGCTTAGTAACATTTAGCAATGGCCTGGCAAGACACTGAGCACAGGCATTTGCAGATGGTTTCCATTCGTACATATAACCTTTAAAAAATGACATTATAATGTTCCTCCTTGTGGCACAGGCATTCGCTGTTCTCTTAATGTTTCCCTATACTGCCCGGGTGTCATTGCTTCTGGATGTATTTGCCAGCCACTTTCGTTAGGTAAAAGCACATCGCCGTGAGCTATATCATTTGGCAATAGGCTTAAATCAATACGTAATCGATATATAATGACGGTATCGTCCTGATGCTTAAACCATAGACTTCCCGCGATTGCTTCATCAGTTTTGATTGCCTCAATACAAATGGGGGGCTTTTCGGGCAAGCTATCAAGATCAACGGTTCGACGAACAGAGGGCAATATGGTGTGACCTATGGCAAAACCGCCAAGAAACTCGTTGAATTGTGGCAAGCTTTCAGTACCTGCTTTTAGGTAAATGTTGTAGATGTGGTGTGATTGAGGCCTTAATGTACCGAGAAAAGACGACGTTTTATAACCTGCAGCAGTGGCTTTAAATACAGTTGGTAGCGGTGCTATCCCTTCAAAATCAACGACCCCATTGTTGTCAGTCATGTGTTTGAGTTGGTTAAAGCTATTGGTTCGTCTATCACCATTAATCACTACTTCAGCGTCTTCAATAACTGCATTGGTCTCACTGTCGTAAACAACCACTCGGGCTGAACTCGTTACTGCAAGTTGTACTGCCGTCAAAAGCATTTCATGGGCCAAAATAAGGTTACTGTTATTTTTTTCTTCGCCCAAAGCGTCAGATACTATGGTGTGGATATTGCTGATATTGACAGATAAGAAATCAGAATATCTATGATAAGCTGCTTCGACCAAGGCATCTGCGATGGCTTCGGTGCAATGAGGTAATCTTAGCATTCGTGCTTGAGGCAAAATTGAGTGTTCAAGGTTGAATTCACTTAAACCATCAATTTTAGATAAAGTTGCTATTAGTTGGCTTTCTTCTGAGGCAAGCAGATCTACTGCGTGTATATAACCTAGTTTGGACATTTCATCGGCAAATACGGGACCGATACCAGAAATGTTTTCGACGAGTACTCTATCATTTAACTTGAGCATAATTTCCTCCATGGAACAAGTAAATATAGACTCTTGATACTAGTCTAAAAAACTCAAATCACAACTAATGCTAGCCTACAAACCCTTATAAATAAGGGCGTAAAGTTAATTGCTATAATTTGTGAGGTGGAGTTTTCGTATAAGTTGATGATTTTTATACCAGCATTTACGCTACCATGTTTAAGGAAGTTATTAAGAGCGATGTGAGAAATAGTTGTTGAATCATCAGTGAATACTGTTGTGATAAGATTATATGAAAAACAAAACATATTATTCTTGAACCAGAGACGACGATATTAGATCATAAACGATAGCTGCTAATTTTCCCGAATAAAAACTATAAAAAACAGGATGTTATTTTTGAATTATAAACTCCCTCGCGTCTGTAGTTTACTCCTATTGAGCGCCGCTTCATATCCATTGTCAGCGCAAAAAATTGAACAGATCACAGTGACAGCGTCGCTAAATGAACGCGCCTTGCTGGAACTGAACAGCAATTTATCGGTGATTAACGAAGAACAATTGCAATTGATTGAACATGAACATGTTCATCAAGCGATAGTCAGGGTACCTGGCGGCTGGATAAGTAGAGGAAATGGACAGGAACATTTGACGGCTATTCGATCCCCCGTATTAACTGGCACCGGTGGCTGTGGTGCTTTTTTTATGGCGCAAGATGGCATATCACTGCGTGCCCCAGGGTTTTGCAACACTAACCAGTTATTCGATGCAAACACCGAGCAAGCACAGCGTATTGAAGTATTACGCGGACCGTCTAGCACACTATACGGATCAAATGCGGTTCATGGCGCGATCAACGTTATAACCCCTAATGCTTTTCAAGATGAACGCAACAGTTTAGGGGTTTCAATGGGACCTCATGACTATTACAGTAGTCGCTTTAGCACTCAAAGCGATTGGGGCGAGCATGCTCTATTAATGTATGGCAATGGAGCACATGACGGCGGCTATAAAGATGACAGTGGTTTTGACCAACAAAAATTTAACCTTATTCATCAATATCAATCTCAGTCGTTAATGATAAAAAATGTCCTTGCAACCACCAATTTAAATCAAGAAACCGCTGGGTTTATTCAAGGATTTGAAGCTTACAAAGACGAATCGCTTAAAAAGAGTAACCCAAATCCAGAAGCATTTCGTGACAGTCAGTCATTTAGAGCGTATAGCCAGGTTCAATATCAAGCCGATAGCGACACCTTCTATACTATTACACCCTATGTTCGATGGGCTGATATGACTTTTTTACAGCATTATCTTCCGTGGCAACCAATTGAGAAAAATGACCAAAAAAGTATTGGTGTAAATGTGGCAATCGAGCAGCAATTAGAAGATGTAACTTGGTATACAGGAGTCGATATAGATTTTACTCATGGGAGTTTAACTGAAACACAATTTACTGATTTTTCACCAACAAAGCCCGCGGGTAAACACTATGACTACGATGTCGATGCGTTCGTCATTTCTCCGAACGTGCGATTGAATTGGGCAGTGACAGCAGAGCTTTCATTTAATGCAGGCCTTCGTTATGAGATAACAAATTTTGAGTATCAAAACAATCTGTCCGCTGGCAGCGCATGCGGTGAAGGTGTTGAAGGTTGTCGTTTCACCCGCCCTGAAGATCAAGACGTAGGTTACGACGAATTTTCCTACCAAATTGGAGGACATTACTTATTGTCGGAACAGCACAGTGTCTATGGCCAGTTTTCAACAGGCTACC
Organism: Thalassotalea atypica; assembly: GCF_030295975.1. Classification (NCBI taxonomy): domain Bacteria; kingdom Pseudomonadati; phylum Pseudomonadota; class Gammaproteobacteria; order Alteromonadales; family Colwelliaceae; genus Thalassotalea; species Thalassotalea atypica. The sequence continues at coordinate 2,684,335 of NZ_AP027364.1, read as the reverse complement.
GTGCGCCGCAAGCTAATGAGTTATTTCGATTACAACAAGGTCAAGCCGTTGCAGATCTAAATGCTGAAAAGCTAGATTCAATTGAGTTTGGGGTGCGAGGGCAGTGGCAAGAACTGTTTTATGACGCCACCTTGTTTACCATGCAAAAGGATAACTTTATCTTTCAAGATACCGAGAGGCAGAATATCAGTAGTGGTAAAACATCGCACCATGGTGTTGAGCTGAGTGTTCACTATCAGTTGTCGAGTCATTTTTACTTAACAGGTAATGGCACCATAGCAAATCATAAATACGATAACTCACTGATGTTAAGTCGAGTGGCTATAAAAGGTAATGAAATAGACACCGCGCCTCAACACATTGGCAGCGCTCAACTAGGCTGGCAAGGTATAGGTCACACCAATATAGAGCTAGAATGGACACATGTAGGAAATTACTACTTAAACCCAGAGAATACAGCGCAGTACCAAGGCCATAATTTATTGAACTTACGCGTTCAAGCTACGATTGGTGAAAACTGGACAATAAATACTAAGGTATTGAATTTAACGGATGAAGATTATGCAGAACGAGCTGATTTTGGTTTTGGTAATTACCGCTATTTTGTCGGTGAGCCGCGTTCGTTCTATGTTAGCGTAAAATATGATTTCGGTAGATAAAACGGCTAATTGCTTTGAGAAACAGCGGCGACTTGCCGTGCGTGGGCTTAAGCTATGCCTGCAAAATTGATTGTATTTATTGGCTCAACTTATTATGGTGTCAACCCATTGCCTTATTCCATGATTTTATAGCTGATGCGCGCGTCAAAACACTACCCTGAGAGAGAAGTTACCTCAATAAACTGGCAAGTACTGAAAATGTTGTTGCCTTACCTATTTGAATTTAAAATTCGAATAGCTATCGCCATGGCGTGCTTAATCGCCACCAAAATCGCCAGCGTATACTTGCCGTTCATATTAAAAGACATTGTTGATTATTTAGATAATATCAGCACGCAACAAGCATTGATTGTACCTTTTGGATTAGTGCTGGCGTATGGTTTAGTCCGATTTTCCATTGTTTTCTTTGCTGAGGTGCGTGACACCTTATTTGGTCGTGTTACCGAACGGGCGATTAGGCGAATAGGCTTAAAAGTCTTTCAGCACCTGCATAAACTCGATTTAGACTTTCACCTCAACCGTCAAACGGGCGGGCTGTCTCGCGACATTGACCGCGGCACGTCAGGTATTAATTTTTTAATGCGTTTTATGGTTTTTAATATTGTGCCGACCATTATTGAGATCGTCATGGTGATCGGTATCTTGTGGGTCAATTACGGTATAAGTTTTGCTCTCACGGTGTTCGGCTCTGTTGCGGCGTACATTGCCTACTCAGTCTATGCCACTGAATGGCGTACTGGTTTTATTCGAGAGGCCAATAAAGCAGATTCTTCAAGTAACACCAGAGCAATTGATAGCTTAATCAACTATGAAACTGTTAAGTACTTTACCAACGAAGCGCATGAGGCGGACGCCTACGACAAACAGTTAGCCACATGGGAAGTCGCTAAAGTAAAAAATCGTTTATCGTTATTTGCCCTAAATGGTGGACAAGCTCTTATTATTGCCATTGCAATGACCTCGATGCTGGCAATGGCAGCATACAGCGTCACGCATGGCACAATGACACTAGGTGATTTTGTTCTGATTAATGCCTTTATGATGCAGCTGTTTATGCCATTAAATTTTCTTGGTTTTGTCTATCGGGAAATCAAAGGCTCTTTAGCTAACATCGAACATATGTTTGGCTTATTAACTAAACAACCTAAAGTACAAGACAAGAAAGGTGCCTCAGAGCTAAGCGTTGGCCGTGGTGAAGTGCGATTTGAAGATATTGAATTTAGCTATGACAATAAGAGAGAGATTATAAAGAAGGTTTCGTTTGCTATTAAGTCGGGCACTAAGGTTGCCGTAGTGGGCGACAGCGGCTCTGGTAAGTCAACCTTGGTTAAGTTGCTCTTTCGTTTTTATGATGTACAAGCAGGGAAAATAACCATTGATGATCAAGTGATCACCGATGTCACACAGCACTCATTGCGGTCACATATTGGAATCGTGCCCCAAGACACTGTTTTATTTAATGATACGTTATTTGCGAATGTCCAATACGGAAATCCTACAGCGACTAAAGAGCAAGTTCTACGTGCTTTCTCGTTAGCGCATCTAGATGAATTTGTGAAAGACCTACCCCAAGGTTTTGATACTGTCGTTGGTGAGCGTGGCTTGAAGCTTTCTGGCGGTGAAAAACAGCGTGTTGCTATTGCACGAACTATTTTAAAGAACCCAAGCATCTTGGTGTTTGATGAAGCAACGTCTTCCCTTGATAGCCACTCTGAGCAAGCCATATTAGGCGCAATCAATGAAGTCAGCGAGAATAGAACTTCATTGGTGATTGCACATCGCTTATCCACCATTGTTGATGCTGACAATATTATTGTCATGAAACAAGGGGAAATTGTTGAGCAGGGTAGTCATCAAACATTGATTGCTAAGCGGAGTTATTACCACAAAATGTGGCAACTGCAACAGCGCAATAACCCATAGTAAAATTAGAAATTACCCTTTATGAAACAAGATAGAACAAATACAACTACTTCTGAGATGAATCAATTAGCGATATCGCAAACGAAAGCTTGGTTAGATGAAGTGGTCATCGGCTTAAACTTTTGTCCGTTTGCAAAAAAAGAATTCGTTAATAACACTATCGCGTATGCGGTAAGTGCTCATAGCCAGCTTAAATTGGCCCTTGAAGAAGTGGCGCTGCAGTTTGAACTGCTAGCACATGATGCAGAAATTGAAACTAGTTTACTGATATTTACTGATGGTTATCTACAGTTTGAACGATTCTTAGATTTGGTTGATTATTCCAACGACTTATTGATTGATTTAGGCTTTGAGGGGATATTTCAGCTAGCAAACTTTCATCCAGACTATTTCTTTGAAGGCGAGCCATTAGATTCTGCCAGTCATTATACTAATCGCTCGCCATATCCTACATTGCATTTTATCCGAGAAAAAAGCATGGAAAGGGCGTTAAACCATTACCCAAACCCAGAGCTGATCCCTGAAAATAATATCGCGCTGACACAGGAAAAAGGCTGCGACTATTTTGAGCAAATATTAAAGCGCATTAAACGTTAAGCTAAAAGGCAAGTAACAGTGGTTACATATTGGTACAAAGCTTTACTCTAGCCCTACAGAGTTTTTGAGTGAAAAATATACAATTCTTTTATGTACTAAGGAGAATCGTATGAACACCTCATACCAAGGTAGAAAATATCACTTTGCCGATTTCGATGAATTATGGCAATTTTACCGAAAAATACTCAAAAACTCTGCAACGTTTAGTTGTTAAGCTGCTAATTTTTATAGTTTTATAATTCCCCTTTTCTTTCATTTCTCAGGTAAAATGTCGGCCATTGTTTTTTAGTTTGTTATTGGCATGTCATATTTAGATGAATTCCTTGTTATCGCGGTAGTGCATTTTTTAGCGGTAGCTTCCCCAGGTCCTGATTTTGCCATTATATTAAAACAAAGTGTCCGCTATGGTCGTAAAACAGCGTTAATGACCAGTTTAGGTATTGGTACTGGCATTCTTGTGCATGTCGCTTATTCGTTAGTGGGCATTGGTCTATTAATCGCTAGTGACGAACGCTTGTTCACTCTTTTGAAATATATCGCGGCAAGTTACTTCTGTTACATCGCATGGCATGGATTACGCGCAAAAAAGCCAACGATAAACGAGCAAGGAATGGCTAGGTCTAATGACCCCGTACCATCGAACAAACGTGCTTTTTCTACCGGCTTTCTAGTCAATGGCCTGAATGTCAAAGCAACGTTGTTTTTTGTTAGTTTATTCTCTATGGTGATTTCGCCTGATACCCCAACTGAAATAAAATTGAGCTACGGCATATATATGGCAGTAGCAACAGCGGCTTGGTTTAGTTTACTTTCCTATTTACTTAACCATCAAAAAATGGGCATGCTTATTCAAACCAAAGGATACTGGTTAGATCGTATCATGGGAGCAATTTTATTGTTGCTGGCGATAGAGTTAGTGCTGAGCGATATTTCACAAGCTGGCATAGCGTAAAGGAGCATGGACCATTAGCGCTGGAAAGAGTGAGTGATTCAAACAGAAATAAAATATGAAATCCGATATACTGACGTTACATATAAAACAGCGTCATGATCCAAAGTTGTAATTTAGATAGGGTATTTAGTGGACAAGCAGCAAGTTATTCAAGTAGGCGGTGACATTGAAGAGTCGCTTAAAGGCAATTATAAAATTAACCCAAAGGCCGTGTTAGAAGAGGCTTGGCAGAAAACCAACAATAGCAGAGCATCTATTAATATTGGCTTGTGCTTTGTTTTTTTTGTGGGAATGATTATTTCGATGGTAGCAAGCCATCTCTTGGGCGGCATTGAACAAGTCCTTGAAGATCCTAATGCCCTCAATTTAGTTAATCTAATTGTCAATATCGCCATTTGGCCTTTTTTGGCCGGTATTGAAATGATGGGGGTGTTACATGCAGTTGGTTTAAAAACGGAAGCGAAACTTACCTTTGCGTTTTTAAAGCGTGGCAGTTGGGTGGTACTTTGTGCCTTATTCACTTCAGTGTTAGTGAGCTTAGGATTACAATTGTTTATCATCCCAGGTATTTTCCTTGCGGTTGCATTGTCACTAACGATTCCGTTGGTGGTTGAAAAGCACTTATCACCAATGAAAGCTATAATTTTGTCAGTCAAGGTGTTGAGGTTTCAATGGTTTAATATTTTTGCCATTTACTTTGTCTTGATGGGGGGTCTGGTATTGTCTATTTTGCCCGTAGTAGTCTTAATTAACTCTGAGCTTGTTATTCTAGGGGCTGTATTATGTTTGTTTATTTTGTCTTACCTAGCACCATGTTACTTCAACGCAAAAGGTATTCTTTATCGGGAGATTTTCGGCATGCGATTACAGACAGTTTCAAGTGAACAAAGTATCAGTGATGATATCTTTACTGCTTAATCAACGTCATAAAAAGGAATTTTATGAAGCTTAAATATACTCTTCGGGCGGCCTTACTGGCCGGCTCTGCTGTAGCGATTGTTGCGCCTTTTACTTTTTTAAAGCCAGAAAAAGTTTCAGAGTCGCAGACTGACGTAATCGCTAAGAAACCGATCCCAAAGCCAGTGGAGCTACCACTTCATGATGTTGAGCTTCCTGATTTTTCAAAAATACTAGACGTTAAGACTAAAAAACGAGAGTTTTTTAATTTCATCAGGCCTGCAGTAGAAAAAGAGAATACCCGCTTGTTGGTTTTACGTGCAGAGGTTGATGCTCTTTTAAGTCAGTTGTCTCTCGGTGAACCATTATCTGACGAACAACAAGCAAGATTTTTACAATTGAACAAAAAATACCGTGTCAATAAACGCGCTACGCCGCTTCAGCAAGCGTATGAGTTGTATTCTAAAGTGGATGTTATTCCTAGCCCTTTGGTATTGGTGCAAGCCGCCAATGAGTCTGCTTGGGGAACGTCACGTTTTGCACGAATAGGGCTTAATTTCTTTGGTATTTGGTGTTATCAAAAAGGCTGCGGCATGGTGCCAAATTCAAGAAATGATGGAGCGAATCATGAAGTTAAAGCATTTAGTAATTTAGACGGCGCAGTAAAGCACTATTTGCATAACATTAATACCAATGGTGCATATGCCATGTTTAGAACCATTAGGCAGCAGTTAAGAGAACAAGAGCAACCATTGATCCCTGAAATATTGGCAACTGGGCTGTTACCTTATTCTGAAAGGGGCACCGACTATGTACTGGAGTTGACGCAAATGCTCCGTCATAACCAGCAGTATCTTGTCCAGCAACGACCTGTCGAACCGGTTGCAGAGTAAATTGTAAAGTTACAAAAAAAGGCAGTTGTTCATCGTGAACAACTGCCTTTTTATGAAAGCAATTTATGTCATGATGACGATTACAAGTAAAGCTTAACCATCGCACTCACAACACTTTCGTCATCAATGCCATTAATACCAAACTTATTGTGCCAGTATGAATACTCAATACCTGCTTCTATAGTGTTTGGATTACCAAAGTAATTGCCAATATCGACACGTAATTGCGGATTAAAATGAAAATCTGCTGCGTGGTCGTCCGCCGCAGAAGACCAATCAATATAGCCATCAAACATAATTTTATGTTTACCGGCATTAATAGGATAGCCCCAAACAACGGTCAATTGCTCATCATTGTCAGTAGACTCGTTATTGACAACATAGACGTTAGTGTCGAGATAGCTAAAGCCTGCAACCTTCCATGAAGCCCCCACACCTAACAAGTAATTATCGAAGCCGTCGCTGTATTTAGGCTCAGATATTGAGGCAGACTCCCATGTTGCTGCGATGAAGGTGTCCTTTAAAATATCACTGTCGATTTTAAAGTCGAGTGCGTAGTTAAGGCTTAAGCGCGCAGAAACTTCAGCATAAGTTTCTTTATGCTCGTCTGCGTTTTTATCAGCATTTGCGTCGATTCTGTCGGCAAAGATAAAAACATCACCCCAGTTGTGACCTGACGCATGTTCTAAGGTAAATACATTAACGTCATCATTGGTCAACACTTCAAATTCTGACAAGCTTTTAAGGTAGCTCAAACTATTTGAGCTCCATAATGTTTCTGCACTGACGTGAACGCTTAGTGATGAAAGCAGTGCAAGTGAAAAAATAGATCGGGTAAGGGTCATGAGTTATCCAAAATAAATAAATTTAACGACGAAAAGAAGAGCAATAATGGCAACACTTATGCTTAATTGATTTATCTTGCCACTAAAAATTCTTACTGCCGCATAGCTGATAAAGCCAAAAGCAATACCGTGAGCAATTGAAAAAGTTAACGGCATGATGATACAGATTAGCGCAGCAGGTACAGCATCTAACATGTCATCCCAGTCAATATTCTTAAGTGAAGAAAGCATTAGCACGGCAACAAAGAATAAAGGTCCTGATGTCGCATAAGCGGGAACCATACCCGCTAATGGAGCAAAAAATAATGCCAAGATAAATAGAATACCAACGACCACGGCAGTTAAGCCGGTTCGGCCGCCCACTGCAACACCTGCTGTACTTTCTACGTAGCTGGTAGTGGTTGATGTACCGAGCATTGAACCTGCAACGGTAGCCGTAGAGTCAGCCATTAGCGCTTTGCCTAAACGTGGAAAGTTACCGTCTTTATCCAATAGATTGCCGCGTTGAGCAACCGCAATAAGCGTGCCTGACGTATCAAATAAATCGACAAATAAGAAAGCAAAAATTACGCTTAACATGCCAACTTCTGTCGCACCGATAATGTCTAATTGCATAAACGTCGGTGCCACTTCTGGAGGCATTGAGACGATACCCGTGTATTGAACATCCCCAATGATGAGCCCTAATACGGTGACCGCTAAAATAGAAATCATCACAGCGCCGTTAATTTTTTTCGTTGTTAATGCAACGATTAGGAATAAACCAAAGGCTGATAGTAGAGGACCTGTCGCGGTAACATCGCCTAAGCCCACTAGGGTTGCAGGGTTATCGACAACAATGCCTGCATTTTTAAGGCCGATAAAACCTAAAAATAACCCAATACCCGCACCAATTCCGTAACGTAATGCTTGTGGGATACTGTCTATGATCCATTTGCGGATATTGAACAAGCTTAAGAGGATAAAGACCATACCTGAAATAAACACGCCACCTAAGGCAACTTGCCAGGTATAACCCATTTCTAACACTACGGTATAAGTAAAAAAGGCGTTTAGCCCCATCCCAGGAGCAAGCGCTATAGGGTAGTTAGCCAAAAAGCCCATGACAAAACAACCAATAGCGGCAGCCAGACAGGTTGCGACAAATACAGCGCCGTGGTCCATGCCTGCGTCTGATAGCATTGCTGGGTTGATGAATATGATATAAGCCATGGTCAAAAACGTCGTAAATCCGGCGATGACTTCTTGCTTGATGGAGGTGTTGTGATCTTTCAGTTGAAATAATGCTTCAAACATCGAAAGTGCCTTTTAGTAAAGTTAAATTAATTCTTACTCAATACAACCTAGCCAGTTTATTTTACTTCAATAACATCAATGAGGCTTTTAGGTTGTACTTCAATTGGTTTCTGAGCAGGCTCCGTAAACTCTTCCTTGTCAAAACCAATATCTCCACCATTAATCACGCCAGACGTAGACGTAATATCTGCAAAGGGAAATAAATCGCTATCGCACAAATGTGAAGGAACAACGTTACGCAATGCGGTAAACATCGATTCAATGCGACCTGGAAATTGGACATGCCAGTCTTGTAACATGCGTTTAACGTTTTGACGCTGTAAATTAGGCTGTGAGCCACATAAATTGCATGGAATGATAGGAAACTGCTTAAGTTGCCCATATTGAATCAGTTCTTCTTCTTTACAAAAGGCTAAAGGGCGAATGACCACATGTTCGCCATTATCGGAGACTAACTTGGGTGGCATAGATTTCATTTTGCCACCATAAAACATGTTGAGCATGAGTGTTTCTATCATGTCATCTCGGTGATGCCCCAAGGCGACCTTTGTTGCGCCTAACGCTTTCGCTGTTTTATATAAGAGCGCGCGACGTAGTCGAGAGCATAAACTGCAAGTGGTTTTACCTTCAGGTATTTTGTCTTTAACAATTGAATAGGTATCTTCTTCAACAATATGATATTCAATGCCAATAGAATGTAGGTAATTCGGTAGGATTTCTTCTGGAAAACCTGGCTGTTTTTGATCTAAATTCACCGCTACAATGTCAAAATTGATTGGTGCGGATTCTTTCAACAGCATTAAAATTGACAGCAAGGCATAGCTGTCTTTTCCGCCAGATAAACACACCATAATTCGGTCGCCATCTTCAATCATGTTATATTCGGCGATCGCTTTACCGACATGGCTGCGTAAGCGTTTTTCAAGTTTGACTAATTGTGTTTTTTGTTCGGGCGAAAGGGGTGTCATATTGGCTTCCTACGATTTAAGGCGCGTATTATATAGGAAGTCAAGCACAGTACAAGTTCTAACCTGTTAACGGTTTGTTTCGGATGTTAACTAACAGTACGTAATAAAAATCGAATGATTCAAATACTGAACTAGGAACAACCACACGTACCGGCCTGTTGACTAAATTGCTGTACGATGGATTGTTTCTTTGAAAAACACTAAGTAATTATATCCAGTAAGTTAGTCAGATTTTTGCAGATTGTCTGAGTAATGACGCAGCACTCCCTTTGATAATTTAATCAAATCATCAATCATAAGCAGTTGAGGTGTGGTTAGTTTTTCATCTTTAATAGATACTTCAAGTGCATTGCATAGCTGATATAGCCGAACCAGCCCTAATCCTATTGCTGCGCCTTTGAGTTTATGTAGCTTTGCTTGTTGATCGGCCGCAGATAAGTCTGAGAAATCACTGTATTCACTGTCGACATGCTGGCAAAAGAGCTGCGCAAGCTGTTGTACTTTTTCATGCCCCAAATACTCGATGTCTTGATTAGGAATATCAGCGTCAAACAATGAGTGCTTATTAAATTCGTCATTGCTTATTGTTACGGACTCAGTCGTTCCTATAGTGCCATTTTTTTGTTTTGATACTTGCTTGTTTTCATCTTGATTATTCACGGCACCAACGGCAAACATTGCTTTGTTAATAGCGGGTTTTAATTTCTTCATTTGCACTGGCTTGGCCACAAAACCATCAAAACCAGACTCAATAAACTTAGCAACATCTTCTTTAAAAACATGAGCCGATACAGCAATGGTCTTAAATACTTGTTGTTTTTCTTCAGCTATAGATTTGAGCTGTTTTGAGAGTGTCACGCCGTCAGTATCGGGTAAATTGATATCTAGTAGTGCTAAATCATAATGATTGCTTTGCATTAAACTAATTGCGCTTGTCCCATCCTTAGCGGCAGTAATTGTGTGGCCGAGCTTTTCAACTAATGCGCAGGCAACATCAAGGTTTATATCGTTGTCTTCAACAATAAGCACGTTGTAGTGTTGGAATGATTCATGGGAAGACGAAAACATCTCTTGTTGTTTGTTAATATCGCTTTTATTTGCATAGCTTAAAGGGAGCGTAAAAGAAAAACAGCTGCCTCTATTTTCTTCGCTCTCAAGTGACAAAGCTCCGTTCATGGCGCTTACCAACCGCTGAGAAATAGCTAAGCCCAACCCTGTTCCAGCAGCACTTTGCAAGTTGGCCACTTGGGTAAATGCCTGAAAAACGTCCCCTTGCTTATCTTTAGCGATGCCGCAACCCGTATCAGTCACAGAGAAGGTCACGCTACCTTCATCATGGTTAGGTCTGTCGGTACCAGTTTTATCCCCAGTAATTGATAAAACAATACTGCCTCGCTGGGTAAACTTAATGGCATTATTAATTAAGTTTATAAGTATTTGTCGTAACTTGCCTAAATCAGCAAATCGCCACGGTTCAAGGTGGTTGTCAATTTCAAAGCGGAGCAGTAACGACTTACTCTGTGCTCTTGCGAGCATCAATTGGATAACATCTTGCCCCAGTTTGTTTAGATCAATGGCCCGACAAGACAGCGCAATATGGCCAGCTTCGATTTTTGAATAATCAAGCACATCGTTAAGAATATCGAGTAAGTTTTCGCCGGAATAGAGTATTGTTTGCGCATACTTTTGCTGTTCTTCGGTTAGATCGGTATCGGTTAATAACTCTAGCGTGCCTATCATGCCGTTCATCGGTGTACGTATTTCATGACTCATGCTGGCCAAAAAGACTGATTTGGCCCTGTTGGCTTCATCTGCTTGTTGCTTTGCTAGGGCATGCGCGGTAGATTCACGGTTTAACTTTTCATTGGTCAATCTCAGCTCTTGTGTTCTAACGCCAACCAATTGTTCAAGGTTCTCTTTATGTAAACGCAGCTCTTGTTCACTCTGTTGTTGTTCATACTCAAGCTGCTGCTTTTTAATGGCTTGCTCTCGAAAAACATCCAGGGCTTGGGCCATATGCTTTAACTCTTCATCCATAGAGGATTCAACGGTTATTTCAAGATCCCCAGCGGCAAGTTTTTCTATTGCATCAGTATGCTTTTGCAGTTTGAAAACAATACCTTGATAAACGACTTTCCACATCACAAAGATAATGACAATCAGCGACAATAAGGTGGTGATCAAAAATACATTTTGAGACCACGACACTAACTTGTGATGTTGTTGGCTGGTTTTTGTTGCGAGCTCACCTTGTTTTTCGATCAGTGATAATATGCCCTGATTTAATAGTGTTAATTGGTTGGCAATCTGTTGGTGTAGCAAGCTTTGTTTTTGCTCTAGCTCAATAGCTTCTTGCTGGTAAAGTAGTAGATCATCAAACAGTTTAAGCTTGTTCAATGCAATACGTGCTAATTCTAACCGATAAGGATCATGAATAGCGTCAACCAAATTGGTGATCACTATTACTAACGAGTCCTTACTCTGCCCTAACTCATTAAGTTGTTGGTATTGGTGACTAGTAATAATTAAGTTGGCTATTTGCTCTAACTCTAGCGCATGACGTTCTAATGCTGCCATTTTATCCAGTAAATTAAGGTCTTCATCAATAATCAAATCTATATCTTGTTGTGCCTTAACCAAGCTATTTTTCTGCTCAATTAAGTCATATAGCCCTGACAATCGTACAAGCGCAAAGGTACTGGCATTAGCTACCTGTGATTTCGACAACGTAGAAATTTCATGAACCGATGCTTTGACTACAATAATAGTTTTTTCAATCTGATGAAGGTTGATGATTTTGTCTCTAGCGTAGCGATCAAGTTGTTTAATACCTTGGTTGATTTCATTTTTTAGGTTTATTAAGTCGGTTAAATTCTTGTTATTGAGGTTGAGTAGTTCCAATGAAGAAAATTTCTCTTCAACAGCAGTGTGCAGTGAGAACAAATTATCGCTAATGTTTTTGCGCGTCTCTTCGTCAGTGGTATTTTTCAATACTGTCGTGCTATGAGTAATTTTCAAGCTTAAGTTTGCCAGCTCTCTTGTACCCGTGAGTATAGGTAAAGTTTGCTTGGTAATGACATCTCCTGTGCTGGCAATAAGGCTGAGACTATTCCAAGCAACAATGCTAACAAACAGTAATAATCCGGCAACAAAACTAAAGGCAAATAGTAATTTGTTACCTATACTTCGACGAAAGTGCAATGTAATATCCTCTAATCCTGAGTATCCATATCAATGTTTAAAAAGAGCGTATTGTGAAAAAACTTTTTGTTTTACTACTGGTAGCCGTACCGTGTTTTTTTAGCGTTTTAGTCGCTGCGAATCCAGTTCCAACCCATACCAATAGTAAAATAAAATTGTGTGCAGTGTATCCTCATCTGAAAGATTCTTATTGGCTCAGTATAAATTTTGGCATGACTGAGCAAGCAAAACAAAGTTCGATTGCATTAAAAGTGCTAGAAGCCGGTGGCTATCAAAATGCTGATGAACAGTTTAAACAAATTGAACAATGTATTGAATGGCAAGCAAATGCCATATTAGTTGGCACGGTTAGCTTTGAACAGTTAAACCTTAAATTAGCACAAGTTAACCAGCATACGCCTATTTTTGCGCTGGTTAATGAAGTAGCAACAAAAAATATTACTGGCAGAACAGGGGTTTCTTGGTATCAAATGGGCTTTAATTTAGGTCAGTACCTAGTTAACTATCATCAACAACACGGGAAGTCTGAATCCGCACAACTGGCTTGGTTTCCTGGGCCGAAAGGCGGAGGAGGTAGTTTGCAGTCAACCCAAGGTTTAAAAGCTGCGATTGCAAATAGTGCGATTGAATTGGTCACGGTACAACATGGTTTAAATGAGAAAATCACTCAGTTTTCTCTGTTAAAAAATACCTTTAAAAAATTCACTGACATAGAGTATTTAGCTGGAAATGCAGTGATGGCTGAAATGGCTATTAATGAAGTTTCGAAATTACCTAAGGCACAACGACCTAAAATTCTTAGTCATTACTTTAGTCATGGGGTTTATCGCGGTATTAAGCGTAATAAAATACTGATGGCCAATTCAGATCAAATGGTACACCAAGGCCGAATGGCGATTAATCAAGCTGTGACGTATCTGCAAACAGGAAAAAGTGAAGAACACCAAGCGACTGCGATTATTACTATAGACCAACAAAACATCGATGAGATAAACACTCAGTTATCTTTATCACCAAACAATTTCAAACCGGTATATAACGTGAAACCGCTTGCAAAGTGACCTATTTAACTCACATCTGCAGCAAATAGATATCCCTCTCCATGAATAGTAGTAAATATTTGTGGCTCTTTCGGGTTATCTTCAATTTTGTTACGTAAACGACGAACTAATACATCTATCGTTCTATCGTTTGGGGCGTCAACCCTATGTTCAATTAAGTTCAATAAACGGTCACGGCTTAACACTCGACTTGGATTGGCAACAAACGCCACAAGAATATCGTATTCAGCTTTGGTCAGTTTGATCGGAATATTGTTTTTAAGTAGTTTTCGCTTAGGAATATCGAAGCGACATTGACCAAAACGAAATATATTGTCATCTTCTTCTGCGTCTGCTGAAAATGCTGGCTCTTGTTGCGCCAATGAGATGCGCCACAATATATTTTTAACCCGTACCAATAACTCCCTTAACTCAAATGGCTTAGTAACATAATCGTCAGCGCCCATTTCCAAACCAATAATTTTATCGATAGAATCGGTTCTCCCGGTCACGAGCACAATGCCGATATCAGAGTGGCTACGTAGGTTTCGTGTGATCATTAGTCCATCTTCGTCAGGCAGGTTAATATCTAGCATGATCAAGTCAATATGATGATTGTCTAATATCACATTCATCTGCGCTTTATTCTCTGCTTCACTTACTTGATAACCCGCATGCTGGAAATAACCCACCAATTTGGCTCGGGTTATCGCTTCATCTTCAACTACTAAAATATGTTTGTGGTTCAACCGTGACGTCCTACTAAAAAATTATTGCCAGCAAAAGTGCTTCATTCGATAGCTAACTGACATTATTTCATAAATATTCTTAAACATTGTGTTCATCTAATCACACAATCCTGTTCATAACTGGGCGATACAATAACGCCATCAAAAATTGTTTATCTGATTTATATCAACTCTGGAGTTTTGAACTATGAATAAAGTTATAAAAACAACAAACTGCGCTCTTGTGAGTACGATGTTACTATCTTGCTCTTTTTTAGCAAGTGCGGAACAAGCTAAAGGCGAGTTTTTAAATGGTACTTTTAGCGGCTCCGCTGGAATTGCAACTGACTCAGTATTTCGTGGTGAGTCAACCGTAGCTGATGGAGACACAACGGCAATATTCGCTAACTTCACTTGGTCGCACAGTAGTGGTTTTTACGCTGGTGTATCCGGTGCCACGGCAGAATATGAGTCCACTCCAGATATAAGATCAAACCTTTCTCCCTATCTAGGTAAATCTGGCACTATTGGTGAAAGTGGCATTAGCTACAATGTTTTCGTTTATCACTATACTTACGCTGACTCTGACGATTCAAATTATACAGAACTTTGGATGCAAATCGCCAAAGATTTCGGTCCAGTGAATATGAAGCTTGAAGTAACACCTACGCTTGATGACTGGTTTGGCGCCAAAGGTTGGGACGGCGTAAATTATGCCATTCATCCGAGCACAAGCTTTAGCAACGGTATTAATCTTTCAGGCTCATTAGGTTACCAAGATTTGTCTGGCGATGGAGCTGAAGGCTGGGGGCATTGGAACCTTGGGGTAAGCAAGAACTTCTACGGGCTTAATTTTGATGTACGTTATCATGACTCAAACATAGACAGTTCACACAAAGTGTACGGCTCTGAACAAGGGTTAAAAATATTTGATAGCCGCTTTGTTCTGGGGGTAAGTAAGAGTTTCTAATACTATAAGCTTTCTTAATTAAAACAAAGTCTTTAATACCGCATATATAAGCAGGCACGCCGTAGGAGTAGCCTGCTTATTTCGTTGTTGTAAATAAGCATAATTCCCCTGACATTACAGTAACAGGTCTACCAAACCTTTCATCTACAATTCTGTTCATATTTTTTCACAATTGCGCATAAGCTGTCTTTTCCTGCGCCATCGTTATTCACATTGCTTATCTATAGTTAGCTTATCAAAAATACACAACCCGCTAATGAGTCAAGAGGAGTTTCGAGATGATCGCGAAACAGTTAAATAAAGATAAAGACATCGGTGAAAAGAAAAAGCTCAAAGAGCTTAAAGCATTGGGTTTTATTATTGTTGTGCTTTTTCCAGTTTTGAGCATTTTTGCCGTTGGTGGCTATGGCTTGATCATATGGTTAATTCAGGCATTTGGTGGTGTTATCCCTCACTAGAAATATCACCAAGTAAGTCATTCGTATTTTCAGCAATAAAGTAAAAAACTAGAACATCGAGGGTTATCAACATGAAATGGTTTAAAAACCTCTGGCACACACTTAACACGCCAGCTAAATACCTTACTTTAGGCTCCATTAGTTTAACGGCGTTCTTAATGGGGGTTATTTTTTGGGGTGGTTTCAACACAGCGCTAGAAGCAACCAATACAGAAGAATTTTGTATCAGTTGCCACAGCATGGAAAGCAAACCTTATCAAGAACTACAAAAAACCGTACATTGGTCAAATCATTCGGGTGTCCGCGCTACTTGTCCTGACTGCCATGTACCACATAGCTGGGGTAGAAAAATTGCAAGAAAAATGGAAGCTTCAAGTGACGTATGGGGTTGGTTCTTTAAAACGGTCAATACCGATGCTAAGTTTGAAAGTAAACGTTTAGAGATGGCGTCTCGTGAATGGGCTCGCTTTGACCGAGACGATTCCTTAGCTTGTAAGAACTGTCATAATTACGACTCCATGAAATGGGAAGACATGTCTAAGCTAGCACAAAAGCAGATGAAACGTGCCGCAGAAAAAGATCAAAGTTGTGTTGACTGTCATAAGGGCATCGCACATACCTTACCTGATATGGGCACAGCTAGAGCACCAGAGTTAATTGCAGAGGTGGGTACAGGGCCTAATAGTTTCATCACAGGTCAAGAATACTTCACCGCCTTAACCAAGCCATTATTCTTTAGCTCAAACGGCGATGTTGAAGCAGGTACCCTAAATGTTGCCACTAAAGTTAACGTATTAGAGAGCAAAGACAAGCGCGTGAAAATTGCCATTGAAGGGTGGCGTAAACAAATGGGCGCTGGTCGAGTGATTTATCGAGAGTTTGGCATCAACATGCTTACCGCTCAATTAACTAAAGATGCGGCCAAAACCGAAGGCGTTATGAAAGGCTTTGAAGAAAAAGAAGATGAAATGACGGGCCTTAAATGGCAACGCGTTGAAACAACGCTATGGACCGATGCTGATTACCTAATTACCGAGCAACAACCGTTATGGGATTATGCGCGAGACACCTTTAGAAGTAGCTGCAGTGTTTGTCATACGCAACCAGATGAAGCCCACTTTGATGCCAACACTTGGCCAGGTATGTTCCAAGGCATGATCGCTTTTGTCAACATGGATCAAGATACACAAGCACTAGTACAAAAATACTTACAACAGCACTCATCAACGTTTGTTAAAGAAAAACACTAATTGGAGCCTATCTCATGAAAAGAAGAAGTTTTTTAAAGGGCATATTAGCGACATCATTTACCCTAGCAAGTACCGCTTCAGTGTTAACACCACTAAACGCTTTAGCAAACGTCGGCGCTAAAAAACGTGACGATTGGTTAACCACTGGCTCACACTTTGGTGCGTTTAAAATCAAACGAAAAAATGGTGTTATTGATCAAGTTAAGCCGTTTGATTTAGATAAGTATCCAACAGACATGATTAACGGTGTTAAGGGCTTAGTCTATAATCCATCACGAATTCGTTACCCTATGGTACGGCTAGATTTTTTATTAAAAGGCCATAAAAGTGATACTACACAGCGGGGCGATTTTCGTTTTGTTCGAGTCACTTGGGATCAAGCATTAACACTCCTTAAGCAATCACTTGATGAAGTACAAACTAATTACGGCCCGTCTGGCTTGCATGCAGGGCAAACCGGCTGGCGTGCAACAGGGCAATTACATTCTAGTACCAGCCATATGCAGCGCGCTGTTGGTATGCATGGAAACTTTGTTAAAAAAATTGGTGATTACTCAACAGGTGCCGGGCAAACCATACTGCCGTATGTGTTAGGTTCAACAGAAGTTTATGCTCAAGGAACTTCATGGCCGCTTATTTTAGATAATGCTAAAACCATTATTTTATGGGCTAATGATCCTTATAAAAACTTACAAGTGGGCTGGAATGCAGAAACCCATGAAAGTTATGAATACCTTGCGCAACTAAAAGAGAAAGTAAAACAAGGTAAAATTCGTGTGATCAGTATAGATCCCGTGGCATCTAAGACTCAAGATTACTTAGGTTGTGAAAAAATCTATGTTAATCCACAAACCGATGTCGCCTTAATGTTGGCTATCGCTTATGAGCTTTACTCCAATAATTTACATGATCAAAAATTTATCGACGGTTATAGCTTAGGGTTCGAGCGTTTTGTGCCGTATTTAACTGGCGAAAGTGACGGTATTGCTAAAACCCCACAGTGGGCAGAAAAAATTACATCGGTGCCAGTTGAAGTGATCAAAGACTTGGCAAAAACCATGGTTGCTGGTCGCACGCAAATGTTAATGGGCTGGTGTATTCAACGCCAGCAACACGGTGAACAACCTTATTGGATGGCGGCAGTCTTAGCCACTATGATCGGGCAAATTGGATTACCTGGTGGCGGCATTAGTTATGGTCATCATTATTCAAGTATTGGTGTGCCTTCTTCTGGCGCAGCGGCTCCAGGGGCTTTCCCACGAAATTTAGACGAAGGTCAAAAACCAATTTTCGATAGCGATGACTTTAAAGGTGCAAGCAGTACCATTCCAGTAGCACGTTGGATTGACGCTATTTTAGAGCCAGGCAAAGTCATTGACGCTAATGGCGCAAAAGTTACTTACCCTGACATAAAAATGATGATTTTCTCAGGTAACAATCCGTGGAATCACCATCAAGACAGGAACCGTATGAAAGAAGCTTTTCATAAGCTTGAATGTGTTGTAAGCATTGATATCAACTGGACAGCAACCTGTCGTTTTTCAGATATTGTATTGCCGGCTTGTACGACGATGGAGCGAAATGACATTGATATTTATGGCAGTTACGCAAACCGTGGTTTGCTGGCAATGCAAAAAATGGTTGAACCGCTATTTGATAGCTTGTCTGATTATGAAATATTCACCCGTTTTGCCCGTATTCTAGGTAAAGAGAAAGAATATACGCGTGGCATGACTGAGCTTGATTGGCTTAAGAAGCTTTACAGCGAATGCAAAACTGCTAATGATGGTAAATTTGCAATGCCTGATTTTGAACAATTTTGGCAAGACGGTTATGTACACTTTGGTGAAGGTAAGCCTTGGACTCGACATGCTGACTTTAGAGATGATCCCGAAATAAACCCTTTAGGTACACCGTCGGGGTTAATTGAGATCTTTAGCCGCAAAATTGACCGCTATCAATACGATGATTGTAAAGGTCACCCAATGTGGATGGAAAAAACAGAGCGAAGCCATGGCGGCCCTGGGTCAGACAAACACCCGATCTGGATGCAATCTTGTCACCCTGATAAACGGTTACATTCACAAATGTGTGAGTCAAAAGAGTATCGCCAATCTTATGCAGTACAAGACAGAGAGCCGGTTTATCTAAACCCTGAAGACGCTAAACAACGTGGCATTAAAAATGGTGATGTGGTGAGAGTATTTAATGACCGGGGCCAATTACTTGCAGGCGCTGTTGTCAGCAACAATTTTCCCCAAGGTGTTATCCGCATACATGAAGGTGCTTGGTATGGCCCTGTTGGCGATGATGGCAGCATTTCTGGTGGTGCAAAAGTTGGTGCACTTTGTAGCTATGGCGATCCAAACACATTAACCCAAGATATTGGCTCATCTAAATTAGCGCAAGCTTGCTCTGCCTATACCTGTTTAGTAGATTATGAAAAATTTCGTGGTAAGTTACCACAAGTAACTTCATTTCAAGGACCATTGGAGATAGGTGCGTGACTAAATCAAGAACGGTAAATCAAGGGGCTACGCAAGAAACGGCTGCAGACCTAGCTAAAGAAAGTCAAGCGAGAGCAATCGTATATAACTTTCTCTCATCACTCTTTGCCAAAGAAGTGACCTCGGATTTAGTGATGCAATTATCATCAGAACAAGGGCAGAGCTTTTTAGCTTCACTTGCCCTTGAGCCAAGTTTGTCGGCTTCAATAAGTGAGATTAATACTAAATTGGCGTCGCTTAACTCTGAACAAGCAGTGCTTGAACTTGCCGCTGATTTTTGCGGCTTGTTCTTAGTCGATGGCAGAACCAGTGTGTCACCATATGCTGGGCAATATTTTAGCTCGAAGACAAATGATGCGGTTAGTAATCAACCAAGCTCGCGGAAGAAAAAAGATAGGGTTGAACTTTTTGGCGAGCTTCACCAGAGAATGATTTCGTTTTTAACGGATAATAAATTGCAAATTCATAATGACTTTCCTGAGCCAGGAGATCATATTGCGATAATTTTGGCTTATATTGGCCACCTATGTAATACAGCAGGGCGTAAGGAGCAGCTTGATTTTATAGAGCACTATCTCATGACTTGGCTCGGTGATTTTGTCAGCCAAGTGAATAAACACGATAATGGTTCGTTCTATAATGCGGTTGCAGAGTTAACGTTACAGTGGTTAAAATTTGATATTATCAACCTAAAATAATGATTAGCTCATAAAGTAAAAAATAGCTATAAGCTTTATTTGGGTGAAAAGAGACAATTATTGGCTTCCTACGACTTAGTGTGTGTATCGTATAGGAAGCCAAGAAAGAGTAAGCATTTATTGGTTAATAATTATTGCCGGTGCTAACCGCCTTTTTATTGTAATGGGGATTTATAGCCTTGCGGCTTTAAAGCTAGAACATCACAGTTGAGTCTATCAATAACATGTTCTGCTGTATTACCAATAAGTGCTGCCGAAATTCCCGTTCTGCCAATGGTGCCGAGGATGACTAATTCAGCATCAAGTTGTGTTGAAAGGCTCTCGATAATGTCTTCAGGTAGACCTTCGTTTACATAGGTGTTTTCTACTGGAATACAAAATTTCTCGGCGTGCACCTTCATAGAGTCTTTATGGTGCTGCATCATAGTGTCATTGTATTGACTTGCGTCGAATTCTGGAATTTCAATGGCAATGTTAACAGGCGTGCCAGGAAAAGAATTAACTAAATGTACATTAGACTTGATCAGTCCAGCTATGTGGATAGCTTCTTCCGTGATTTTGTCATTAAGTGATTGATGTTCTGACTCATCACTACCAGCATTGATGGCAGCAATAATATTGCCATTTTCTGGCCAACTATGGTCTTTTACCAGTAATACTGGGCAAGGACATTTACGTAGCAAATGCCAATCAGTTGGGGTAAATATAACGGATTTGAGCTTGTCGTGTTGGTGGGTACCCTTAATAACCATGTCATAGCTATCGTCTATTACTTTTTCAATGACAGCTTCAAAGGGGCGATTATGCCAAACAACTTGAGTGTTGATATTAATGTCACCAAGCTCTATGTCAGCTAAAATATCTTTGATCCACTGTGCGCGATCATCTATTACTGTTTGACGCATCGACTCGCGTTCTTCACTAGAAAGCATGGTGGTCATTTCGTATGAAAAGTCGAAGATACTTAAAAAAGCAGTTACAGAAGCATTTGTTAATTTTGCCATGTGTATAGCACGCTTCAATGCTTTTTGGTCTTCAACAGTGGGATCGATTACAACTAATATTTTTTGATACTTTTCCATGATTGCCTCTCATTACTGTTATGAGCCTGTTATAACCATGATGCAACAGGCATAAAAACAATAATTTGTTTTAAATCAACATTTAGACGCAATAAATTATTGCGTCATTAATAGCATAGTATGGAAAAATAGTGATGAAAAGTGTTGAGCAATATTAAATTAAAGCAACGCTGTACTGTACAGCTTGTCTCTATCTAAAATAGTGATCAGTTTTCCGTTAACTTCAATTAAACCCTCTTTATGAAAGCGGTTTAATAATCGGCTAATGGTTTCTACCGTCAGACCAATATAATTACCGATATCGCCGCGGGTCATGGTTAATCTAAATTCTTTAGAAGATAATCCACGTTCTTTATAACGATCACATAGTGACGCGATAAAGGTAGCTAAGCGTTGTTCGGCATTTTTTCTATTTAGCAACGACAACATATTTTGATCAGTGCGAATTTCCTGGCTCATTAAACGAAGTACTTGACGCTTTAAAGATGGCATAGAATCAGAAAGTTGATCTAGTGTATCGTATGGAATTTCACAGACCATTGCGGTTTCAAGTGCTTGAGCAAAACTTTGGTGTTCTGTGTTTGATATTGCGTCGAAACCAAGTAAATCACCTGCTAAGTGAAATCCTGTAATTTGCTCTTCGCCATTTGCGTCTATGGTATAGGTTTTAAATGTACCAGAACGGATAGCGTATAGAGAATGCAGTTCTTCACCGTCGGCGAAAATTTTCTCATTCTTACGAATAGGTCGCTTACGATCAATAATGTTATCTAATGTGTCTAGTTCTTGCTCATTTAGTGAAAACGGTAAGCATAATTCACTGATGCTACAATTTTGACAATGGATATGATTATTAGCATCACACGATTTTTGAGGCATTGGCTCTCGATTCCAATTAATTAATGCATTTGCAAGTACACATGATATTAAAACCACGCACTATAGGCAACCTGTAAGCTATAAATTCCATAACAAATTAGTGACAAACCTATGAATTGGCGAAATCTAATATCTTTGACTAACTTTCCAATTGAGAAAAAACCAAAGGACAATGTAACGAGCGCTGGCAGTGTACCTAGCCCGAAAGCAAACATGATACTTGCACCATTTAACGCGTTGCCACTTGCTAGCGACCAAGTCAATGTTGAGTAGACGAGCCCACAAGGTAGCCAGCCCCATAATGTACCTAGTAACAGTGCTTTAGAAGGAGTAGTTACAGGAATTAGCTTACGGCTAAGTGGCGATATATGTTTCCACAAATGTTTACCTAGGGTTTCAAGTTTTGACAGTATCATTGCCCATTGCCCCATGTACAGGCCAAGCAATATCAGGAATAAGGCCGCCAAAACCCGTAAAATGGTTAATGGAAAACCTAAAGAATGTATCGCTAATGAGCCAGTAAATCCGGCAATTGCGCCAATTAATGTATAAGAAAGGATCCTGCCAATATTATACGAAAAAACCAGTATAGCACTGGGTTTACGCTTGTTTTGTGGCATCGCGCTGGTCAACATGCTGGTGATACCGCCACACATGCCAATACAATGTCCGCTACCCAATAAACCAATGATAAAAGCAGAAAAAAAATCTATATTCATGTCGCGAAGTCTCTTGTAGGGCAAATGGCTTTTACATTTAACCTAAAATGGACTGATAAAATCAGTTACGATTATTCTTACTTTTTTTTGCTATCAGGGTGTTCTGATAGTTTTTCTGATTCATTTTTACCTGGGCCGTCATTATTTTCATCATCAAACAGTATACTTAAACCTTCTTTTTCTAGGTCATCAAATTGTTCAGTTTTTACGGCCCAAAAAAACAAATAAATACCAATAATTGTTAGCAACACAGCAACTGGAATTAAAACGTAAATTACACTCATGCTTTTAATAATCTTAATGAATTTGTGATAACCAAAATAGAACTGGCTGACATACCAATTACCGCCATATAAGGGGTAATCATCCCTGAAACAGCTAGTGGTAGTACCAGCGCATTATAGCCAAATGCCCAAAGGTAGTTTTGCCAAATAACACGTTTAGTGAGTTTAGCCACTTTACTCAGCAAGGAGATAGATGAGAGCCTGTTGTTTAGTAATATAACATCTGCCCCTGATTTTGCGACGTCCGTACCACTGCCCATAGCCATAGCAACATGAGCAGCGCTAAATACAGGCGTATCGTTTACGCCATCGCCGACCATGGCGACAATAGCGCCTTGATGTTTTTCTTGGATGATTTCCATTTTTTGTTGGGCAGATAAACCGCTATTAAAACTGCTTAGGCTGAGTGCGTCAAAAACACGCTGACAACCTGCTTTATTATCTCCAGAGAGCATCATGGTTTCAATGTTCTGCTGAGTTAATGAATTCAACAACGTTTTTGCATCATCACGGATAGCATCCAAAAGGTAAATTACACCAGCAAGTTGGTCGTCAATGAGTATGACAACCTGACTGTCTAGGTAAGGGGAGTTGATATCATCAAGTAACCATGATGCCTTACCCACTTTAATGGTTTTATTATCGATGATACCGCTAATGCCATTGCTCGGGTGAACTTCTATATTTCGTGCATTGATTGAAAAATCTCTGTGTTCAATAAATGCTTTTGCAATAGGATGTTCAGAATGACTTTCTAGTGCAGCAGCGTACGATAATAGCTGGTTTTTTGTGAAATACGGATTTTCTATTACTACGTTGGAAATAGTAAATTGACCATAGGTTAAAGTGCCGGTTTTATCAAAAGCAAAACACGATATCGTTGGAATTGTTTCCAACACATGTGCTGATTTTACCATGATGCCTTCTTTATTTAAGCGAGTTGTGGCACATGTTAATGCCGTTGGTGTCGCTAAAGATAAAGCACAAGGACAAGTCGCAACCAGCACGGAGAGTGTGATCCAGAACGCTTCACTGGGTAAATGTTGTTGCCAGTAGATGGCAGTACCAATTGCGGTAAGTAAAATGACCGCGATAAAGTACTGGGCTATTTTGTCTGATATTTTGGCGATTTTAGGTTTGTGCGCTTGTGAAGATTCTGACAGTCGGATCAGTTGACTTAAAAACGTATTTGAACCAGGTTGCTTTACTTCAACGGTTAAATTGCCGTCGCCGTTAATTGTACCGGCAAATACACTATCACCGATTGCTTTTTCAATAGGAAGCTGCTCTCCAGATAACATAGCCTCATTTAACTGGCTTTTACCATTAACTATTACGCCGTCTGCGGGTACGGTTTCACCAGGGCGGATAATCACAACATCGGCTCTTACTAGGTTTCTAGCAGCAATGAACTGTTCTTTCTCATCGACTAATTTGGTCGCGGTCATCGGCATCAGTTTTAATAAGTTAGCCGAAACCTGCGCGGCACGTGAGCGAGCACGAAATTCTAAGAATTTTCCTATCAGCAGCAAGAATGTGAACATTGATACTGATTCAAAATAGACCTCACCTTGTTGACTGATAGTCGCCCATGCACTGGCTGAAAAGGCTAATAGTATGGCAATGGAAACCGGCACATCCATAGACAACTGTCTCGAACGTAATGCGTTTATAGCGCCAACATAAAAAGGTAGGGCCCCGTAAAATATGATGGGTATCGTTAAGATTAGGCTGGCGTGGCGCAGGTAAACTAAATTGTGCTCAGACATATCGGAAAAAGCACCGAAATAAAGACCAAATGCAATCATCATTACTTGCATCATGAGTATGCCTGAGATACCTAATCGCCTTATAAAAGCTTTTGCTTTTGCCTGGTTTAGCTCTTCTGCTGTACTGGCTTTAAAGGGCAGGGCGTGATAACCGATTTTATCGATTTGTGCCAAAATTTCACTGAGCTTTATTTGTTGTTCATGCCATCTTACCGTGGCCCGTTGAGTTGTTGCATTAACGGATATTTTTGCTATGCCGTCGAGCTGCAAAACCTTCATTTCAATTAACCAAGCACATGCTGCGCAACTGATACCGTCGACAGTGAGTATCGTTTCTTTGAATTCATTTTCAGTATGAGTGAATTCGTTTTGCAACACTTCGTCATCAAGCAATTTGTGCTTATTCAACTGTTCAGGCACTAAAGGTGAACTTTTTTGAGCTGGCTCAGTTCGGTATTTATAATACTGCGTTAAATTATTATCAACGATTGTCTGCGCCACCGCCTGGCAGCCGACGCAGCACATTTCTCGATTGTGTTTATCAATAAGGACAAACAGAGAAATGCCTTTAGGGACTATTTCACCGCAGTGGTAGCAAGGGTTAACCATTAGTTTGCAGCGGAAGGTGTCGGTTTAATCTCAATAAACTCAGATTGTGGTAGCGTGATCGTTGAGTCTATTTTCCAGTGATTTTCAAATGGCGCTATTGTTAACTTCCATTTGCCACTAATCGATTGTTCAAATTGGTGTCTAAAGTGACCATTACCATCAGGCGTTAACGCAAGGTAAAAATCTTTCTCTTCCTGGGTTGGATGATAGAAATTAACATTGAGCAATGGGAAGGTTTTTTCAATACCGGTTGGTACAACAACAAGCTCATTGTCGATAAGCTTCAACGAAAAACGCATACCAAGTTTTTGTGCGTGCTTTATTTTTGAAAGTTGCAAATTGATTGCTTTACCTTTCTTATAATAATCACCAACTACGAGGTCATCAGGATCATTATTAGCAATAATAAAAGTGGCAATACCCGCTACAACTGCAGAGAATGGAAGAAAAAAGACTAACCAAGCCCAGGGCTCTTTATACCAAGGAGTTTTCATTTAAAAATATACGCAATGAGATAGTGGCGATATTGTACTGTTTTTATCAACTCTGAACCATTTTTTTGAGCACTTAATTATCGTTTTTATCTCAAAATACCAATAAAAAAGCCTTGTGCTAAGACAAGGCTTTTGAGTGCTTAATTATAAGATGTTATTTTTGAGATAAGCTGTAAACATACGCGCTAATAACGTGTACTTTCTCTTCGCCCAAAATATCTTTCCAAGCTGGCATTACGCCTGCTCGGCCATTGCGGATAGATTGCTGAACGGCTTTTTCACTTCCACCGTATAACCAAATATTATCATTTAGTGCTGGGGCACCTAAGGCAATACCCATTGCGTCACTACCTTGGCCTTTGTCACCGTGACAAGCGATACACATGGCAAACTTTTCTTTACCGGCTTGTGCATCACCAACTGAAGCGCTACGGCCACTTAAGCTTAATACATAAGCTGCCACGTCATTAACACCGTTATCGCCACCTAAAGCTGCTTTCCATGGCATCATACCATTTGCTTTACGACCTGCTAATACACTGTGTTTGATATCAGCACCACTGCCGCCATACAGCCAATCGTTGTCCGTTAGATTAGGGAAACCAGTGGTACCACGTGCGTCAGAGCCGTGACACTGAGCACAGTTTTGTAAGAACAAGCGTTGTCCTACTTTAAGTGCGTCTTCATCTGTGGCTAAGTCTGCAATATCACGCTCAGCGTATGCCGCAAAAATAGGACCGTATTTTTCGTTAGCACGTGCTACTTCACGATCATATTCTACTAATACGCCAGAGCCTGCTTGCAAATTAGCAAGGCTTTGTGCTTTTGAGTCTTCAAGTGTCATCACATCTTGGTTAGAGCTTTTCCAGCCTAATAAGCCAGCAAAGTTACCTAATCCAGGATAAAGTGCAAGATAGACAAAACCCCAAACAATGGTTACTAAGAAGAAAATACTCCACCATCGAGGTAGTGGGTTGTTCAATTCTTGAATGCCGTCGAAAGTGTGATCCATTGGTTCACCTTCATCTACGCCAGCAAAGTTTCTCAAACACCATTTCAATAGGACAAAACAACCTACTAATGAACCTAGTGTGATAACGGAAATCCAAATACTCCAGAAGCTAGACATTATTATTAGTCTCCTGTTCGTTTATATCTTTATTATTGCGGTCTTCTTCAAAAATAGAGTTAGCGGCGTCATCAAACGATGTTTTACGCTTTTTGCTATATGACCAAACCACAATAATGATAAAAAGTGCCAATATTAGAAGGGCGATTAGCCCTCTAACTGTTCCATAGTCCATCATGATTATTTCAACGCATGACCAAGTGACTGCAAGTAGGCAATCAATGCCTGCATTTCCGTTTTACCTTCTACGTCTGATTTTGCGTTAGCAATATCTTCTGAAGAATAAAGGGGAATCGCATTACCTTGCGCGTCTTTATGACTACGGTTTTTAGTTAAGAAATTAAATGTTTCAAGCTTTTTAGCGGTAAGCTTGCCATCTAATGTGTTCTCTTCTAACCACTTAAATGAAGGCATATTGGACTCTGGCACAACTGAACGAGGGTCGATTAAATGTGCACGATGCCAGTCATCGCTATAACGACCACCAACACGGGCTAAATCAGGACCCGTTCGTTTTGAACCCCATAAAAATGGATGTTCCCAAACGTGTTCACCAGCAACAGAATAGTGACCGTAACGTTCGGTTTCAGCACGAAACGGGCGAATCATTTGGCTGTGACATGTATTACAACCTTCACGGATGTAGATGTCACGACCTTCCATTTCCAACGCTGTATATGGACGTAAGTTAGTCACAGGTTGTGTAGTTTCTTTTTGGAAAAACAACGGTGTGATCTCAGCTAGGCCACCTAAGCTTATCGCTAAGATAGTAAACGTGAAGAACCAACCAACGTGTTTTTCTACTTTTTCATGTTTATTTTGCATAGGGTACTCCTTAAGCCGCTTCTACTTTCTTAAGGCTGCCGTTTTCAGCACCCATGGTTTTGAACATGTTGTAAGCCATTAGTAAGAAACCAGCAACAACCAACACACCACCTAAGAATCGAATAAAGTAGAACGGGTACGAAGCGGTTAGACTTTCAACGAAGCTATAAGTCAACGTACCATCAGTATTTACTGCGCGCCACATCAAACCTTGCATAACACCTGAAATCCACATAGCAACGATATATAAAACAATACCCGCTGTGTGCATCCAGAAGTGAATGTTGATTAAACGAATGCTGTACATACGTTCTTGATTAAATAACACTGGAATTAAGTGATACATTGCACCGATAGATACCATGGCAACCCAACCCAATGCACCTGAATGAACGTGACCTACTGTCCAGTCAGTGTAGTGAGATAAAGCGTTAACTGATTTAATCGCCATCATTGGGCCTTCAAATGTAGACATACCATAGAAAGACAATGAAACAATTAGGAAACGTAGAATTGGATCGTGACGAAGCTTGTGCCACGCACCTGATAGCGTCATGATACCGTTAATCATACCACCCCAAGAAGGAAGGAATAATACGATAGACATTACCATACCTACTGATTGCGCCCAGTCAGGAAGAGCGGTGTAATGTAAGTGGTGAGGTCCAGCCCAAATGTATAATGAAACAAGTGCCCAAAAGTGAACAATTGATAAGCGGTAAGAATAAACCGGACGTTCAGCTTGTTTAGGAACGAAGTAATACATCATACCTAAGAAACCAGCAGTAAGAAGGAAACCAACGGCATTATGCCCGTACCACCACTGCATCATCGCATCGATTGCACCCGAGTACAATGAATATGACTTCATCATAGAGACAGGAATTACCATCGAGTTACCGATGTGAAGTACAGCAACCGTTATAATGAAACCACCGAAGAACCAGTTTGCTACATAGATGTGAGACGTTTTACGCTTAATTAACGTACCAAAGAACACGATAGCGTACGAGACCCAAACAACAGCGATGAGAATATCGATTGGCCATTCCAATTCCGCATACTCTTTACTTGAGGTGTAGCCCATAGGAAGTGTTATTGCTGCTAAAACAATAACGGCTTGCCAACCCCAAAACGTGAACGATGCTAAACTGCCACCGAAAAGTGTCGCTTTACACGTTCGTTGAACAACGTAATAAGAAGTAGCAAATAACGCACTAGTACCAAATGCGAAGATAACCGCATTGGTGTGCAACGGACGAAGACGGGAGTAGGTTAGCCATGGGGTCTCAAAATTTAATGCTGGCCAAATTAATTGTGCAGCGATTAAGACACCAACTAGCGTACCAACGATGCCCCAGATGACAGTCATCACAGTAAATTGACGTACAACGTTCATGTTGTAGTCTACTGCTGATGTATTACCTTGATTCATGTTATGGATTCCGCAGTTATAATTATTTAATTAAAAATTCAGTTTTGATGCAAAATTGTTCGATAAATAACCTATTTACCATAGTAAGTTATAGACCAAAAAGAAGTGCTTTACATCAGAGAGTTTCCAACTCGAGCGCATGATAATGATTTACAATCAAGAAGTCATTACAATTGGAAACAAAACCTGTTTTATATCAATAAAAATTTTAGGGTTATTACAGCTTTGTGACAGAGATTTACGAAAATGAGGTATTTTTTACAATAATGAAAAGAATAGTTGAAAAACGCATATTTATGGTGTTGCTTTTACTTGCTTTAACAGGCTGTTTTTCGAAAGATGAAATGACTGTTAAAACTATTGAACCTAAATGTATTTCGTCTCAATCAACTTGTGCAGTCGACACCCCTCAAGGTCGCTTTTTTATTAGCTTTGATCAAGAGAGTCCTAAAGCTGAAACACCAGTCAATTTGTATGTGAATTACCTTGGCGAGCATGAAATAATTAAGATCTCAGCACACATGGAAGGTGTCGATATGTTCATGGGAAAAATCCCGTTATTTTTTGTAAAGCAAGCAACAGCACAAGAAGAAGCTAGTGTGTTTAATGCTCAGGTTTTGTTTGGTTCTTGTTCGTTGGCTAAGATGAAATGGAAGATTATTTTTATTATTGATAGTGAAAATAATGATAAGTTAACTCAACATTCATTTTTTGTTGATTTAACAACTTTTCGTTAATTTGATATGAACTAGCTTAATGCCAGCCAAATACCAACCAAAATCATCAGACTACCGGATATTTTATTAAGCAGTTTGACGTTGTTTTTCTGGGTGAGCAATTTACCGATAGTTTTGCCCCCCGTTGCATAAAGTGTCATGCACACTAGTTCTGATAATAGAATAATCGAAATTAACAAGCTTAATTGGCTCGCCAAGGGGTAATCGGTATTAATAAAAGGGGGCAGCAAGGACACCATAAATGCCCAACCTTTAGGGTTCGCAATGGCAGTAATAAGCCCCTGATTAAATAATACAGAACGGGCTGTTTTCTGTTTATCAGTTAAATCAGTGTCAGTTACAGCAAGCTTGCCCTTTGAGCGCCACATGTTTATGCCGATATACATAAGGTAAGTCGCGCCAAAAATTTTTAAGCCATTAAAAATCAACGGGTATTGCAGCATGATTGTTGAAACGCCGATCACCGCAGCAATCGCAACAATCGCCACGCCAATTAGCTCGCCAATCATCATCCAGGCGGTTCGTCTAACCCCAATGGTCATGCCTAATGTCATGGCCAGCGTCATGCACATACCTGGCGTTAAACTGACGAAGAAAAAGGTCGGGATAAAAAGTAGAAGGAGAGAAATGTCGGCCACGGTCTATACGCTCGTTAATTGGGAAAAATAAATTGTAACGGATAACGTTATACCCTGTCCTTACGTCCGTCGTAATTTTTTGTTTGTTGATAGCATTGTTCATGTGTTGCTTTTTAATAAAAGCATAAAGTAAGGCAACCTGTGGTTATTCTTTCGAAATTCACCTTAGATATGAGCAGAGCAATTTACGCATAATATTTTATTATTATGCGCTATTTACAGAACGTTATATTACCGTACATTTACCAGTATAACCTGACTCCCGTGGTAGCACTCCAGCCTGCAAATTTACCTCCGTCAAGGGCTTCGTCTTTCATGTTGGCGTATTGTAGTCCTAGTTGTAGCTTTAGTTTGTGCTGGTTGAGGTAATAGTTGAGTCCGGTATAAAGCTCATGGTATTTATCACCTCTGCCTTCAATCGCTCGGTTCTCATACCTATTAAGGCGCACACCGTTATCGCCATTACTGTTAATGTAGGTATATCTAGCAACTAATTGCGTATGATTTGAAAAATCATAGCTTGGCATGATAACTACGCCCGTGACATTACTTTGATTTGAAAAGCCTTTCCCTATGGCAAAGTCAGTGGCAACTTGCCAATTGTTTTTGTCAAAAACGCTTGAAATGCTGACGATATGTTCAAAGTCACGGGTATCGGCTCCGTCATCTTCATCATTATAAACGTAGTCTAATGTGTAGCTTGCTGCATCCCACCAAGATGTTTGTACATCTTTATAAGTGACTGAAAATAAAGTAAAATATCCGGCGTCAAAATCACTGATCTCTTCTGCGCCATCATTCGCATAAACCGCTGCTTTGTAATTGATTTTATCATCGAATGTGTTGCTGTAACTTAAACCCGTATAATACTCGTTGGTGAACCAAAGATTATTCGTCAGGTTATTTCGTTCAGTGGTTAGCAGTTTTTTTGATGAAGTATTGCCATCTAAAGTAAAGCCTGCGGATTGTTTTAGGACTTTAAATTTTGCACCATTAGATAAGGAAAAGCCGAAGTAAGCATCGGTGAGACTCCTATACTCAGCTTCATTATTAAGATCAAAATCAGCTTCTAGGTGGAACATGAATTGTTGACTCAAGTGAGCCTTAAATCCAAATCGGAAACGACGCCAAGTACTATCATCATATGAGTTTTCATCGACCCATACCGCATCACTTTGTAATCGGCCAGAAAGCACGAGCTTTTGATCTCCTTGCTGGTATAAGGTGGCATTTTGCCAAAGAGAATCAATATCATATTTTTTATGCTCTTGGCTTGTGGCATAAGGTGTAAAAGCACTCACTAACGTGAGCAACACTGTTGAAATAGCAAATGTAGTTTTGTTCATTTTTATCGACAACTTAACTAAAAAATAAATATAAGCGCTAACATTGGTCTACGCTGTTTAGTAAAAAGTGATGACGGAATTATTATAAGACACGCATACTTTTGAGAGTGAGGAGCTTAAGGGGGATATGTGAAAGTTTTATGACAATACATGCTGAACATGGCCTCTATAAAGTATCAATTTGTAATCGGTACGATTCACTGGCGAATATTATTCCAGGAATAAGTACAGCTTTTAACGATTTACTCATTGAAAAAGGCTTTGTTTTTCGAGCGGGGAGTGGGACTACATATTGTAAAGTGACAATGCATTAATAAATCAGAATTAGAAAAAAGCGCCCATACGAGCGCTTATTTTCTAATGCTTTAAAGGTTTAAAACTAAATGCTGTTGGTCACATCAACCGACAGCTTTAACATTTGACCAGGCTGAAGATAGTTTTTACGACTCAAACTGTTCCATTTCTCGATGTCACTGATGCGGACATTAAATTTATCCGCAATACGCGCAAAGGAATCGCCACGACGTACTTTATATCGGATATTGCGCATCACGATTTGTTCAACTGGGCTAGCCGATGATTGTGTCATTTTGGCTTTTTGCCAGATCACGAGCTTCTGTCCTGGCTTGATATAGTCCCTTGGCGCCATGCCATTCCATTTCGCGATACTTTTTGTGCTGACTTTATAGACACGGCTGATATCCCATAGGGTGTCGCCATTTTTCACAAGATGGGTCAACTTAACGCCGCTTCTTTCTCTGCTTTGTGTTTTAGCTAACCGCTTATCTTGGGACAATATGTAATCATCAAGCGCCTGTGCGGCAACAGGGATCAATAAATGTTTGCCGGCACGTATGTTGGTGCCCTTGACATTATTTACCTTGGCAACAAGCTCTGGTGTGGTGTGAAATTTATTGGCAATCTTAATTAAGCTATCACCATTTTTAATTTTGTAGCGTTGCCAAGATAAACGATCTTTGTCAGACAGCTTTGCCAATCCAGTGGTAAATTGTTCAATTTTAGATGTTGGTAATAGTAAATAATGTGGCCCATCTGGATCAGTTGCCCAGCGATTAAAACCTGGGTTTAAACGTTGAATTTCTGCTAATGATAATTCAGCAAGGCGAGCCGCTTTGGCTAAGTCTAATTGAGACTTGATATCGACCTTAGTGATGACTTCACGGTTTTCAATTTCGTAAAGCTTTAAGTCGAACTTTTCTGGTTGTTTGACAATTTCTGCCAGTGCTAACAGCTTGGGAACATAGGCGCGAGTTTCTTTAGGTAAATCCAACGACCAAAAGTCAGTAGGCTTATTTTTGCGTGCATTATTTCTCATCGCACGTTTTACGCGGCCTTCGCCGGAATTATAAGCCGCAAGTGCTAATAACCAATCACCGTCAAAATATTTGTGAAGGTATTTTAGGTATTTAACAGCGCCCTGTGTTGATGCGGCAACGTCACGTCGTCCGTCATACCACCAGTTTTGCTTCATGCCAAAGCGTTTTCCTGTTCCCGGAACGAATTGCCACATCCCTGATGCTCTGCCATGCGAGTAGGCAAACGGGTCAAAAGCACTTTCAACGATGGGTAACAAGGTCATTTCTAGAGGCATATCATTGGCCTCTAACTCTTGCACTATATAGTGCATGAAAGGCTCCGCACGTTTTGCCACACGATCCAAGTAATTAGGGTGCTTAACATACCAGTTGCGCTGAGCGTCAATACGTTTGTTACTTGGAATATCAAAGCTTAGATTTTGACGTATATGCTGCCAAATATCGCTTGAGATATGAATGTCATTATTGTCTAGGTCAATGTCAACATCGGCTACAGGGTGAATCACCGCAATAGACTCATCCGCTAAAAGCGCTTGATTGATTTCAATTGGATCCGCTAGATGTTCAGTAGCAACGATTTGAGCTTCCTCTTCAGCTGACGGGAAAGTGGTTGACTGACAACCCAATAATAATAGCGATGCTGAGAGCGAAAGAGATAAATACTTCATATGGTTTCTATTCGGCGAAAAGTTACAAAATTTTACGTGTTTGAAAAATGAATTCAAGTGTTTGCGGTATTTTTGCTGCGATTAAAAATTATCTTTCCATGCTCTAATCGCGGCAAACACTTCAACACTGTTGTTAAGTGTTTGCTGGCTATAGCTATTCGCCGCCATGATTACGTCTTGTTGTTCGCAGCGTAAAAACGGATTGATCGCATTTTCTAACTGTATTGTTGAAGGTAATGTGATTTGATTTTTGGCCCTAAGCGCTATGACCTGCTCAAAGTAATTTTGCAGTGCTTTGTTATTCGGCTCGACGGCGATAGCGAAGTGTAAATTAGCTTGCGTGTATTCATGAGTACAGTAAACAGGGGTGGATGCAGGGAGCACCTTTAGCTTAGCTAATGATTGATGCATTTGTTCGGCAGTTCCTTCAAATAAGCGACCACAACCGCCAGAGAATAAAGTATCGCCACAAAACAATGCTTGCTCATGAACGTAGGCAATATGACCTGAAGTATGACCGGGTAAATCAAGGATGGAAAACTCGATTTCAGTACTTTCGTTTGAGGTAGTGTTCGTAAACGCCAGTGAGACCAAGTCACTTTCTGCTAACTTAATGTCGCACGCAGGAATATTCTCTGTTGCAGGCCCATACACTTTGATGTCATGACCACATGCTTTAGTGTAAGCCTTTAAGGCGACGACGCCACCCGTGTGATCCGGATGGTGATGAGTGATTAAAATTGCGTTTAACGATAAGCCATTTTGCTTTAAATACTCAATGCAAGGCTCAGCTTGGCCTGGGTCAACAAGTGTAACTTCGGCACAACCTTGTGGTTGCAGTGCCCAAATATAATTGTCAGAAAATGCTTTGATTGGCAGTACGTTTAACGGCATAGGGTTTACATTCATCGTTAGGTTTACCATTATTATATATAATAATGCGATTAGCCTGAAACACTAAATGAAACCAGCACTTGCCTTTCGACAACCACATCACCCAAACCATTGGCACGAATTGCCTAATGGAGACGTTATTCGCGCGTATATCGATCAAGCGCTTGCTCCTTGGTTACCAAAGTTTTTTGGGTATCATTTTCTAAAAATAGGTGCACTGAGCAGTCAACTGTCGACGCAAGGTTGCAGCATTAAACATCAGTTTTCTGTCGGCCAGCTTAACGAAAAGCCAAGTGTGATAGCGGACGTTGATGACTTACCTTTTATCGAACACAGCGTTGATGTCTCACTGTTAAGTCACGCCTTGGAATTTTCGGTAGATCCACACCATGTATTACGTGAAGCAAGTAGAGTGCTGATCCCGAATGGCTATCTGGTGGTAACCGGTTTTAATCCAGTAAGTTTAGCTGGACTCAATCGCATAACACCTTTAAGGCGGCACCACCTGCCGTGGAACGAGCACTTTTTTACACCAATGCGAGTTAAAGATTGGTTGCAATTAATGGGTTTTGAAATATTGGATGATATTAGAGGACTCCATACCAATTTAGTGGGTAATGTTGGCGAAGGCGCTATTGGTCAAAAATGGCAGCGTTTTGCCGATAATTATTTAAGACCTTTTGGTAGTGTCTACGTGATTGTTGCTAAAAAGCGTGTTCTACCGCTTACTCCAATCAAGCCTAAATGGAAAGTTAGACCAAGTTTTCAACCTGTTAAGGTAACAACGATGAATGGTGCTAACTTATCTAAACATCAACAAAATGATACTAACGATCATTAAGTATTTCTTATTTATATGATGGTATAAAAAAAGCCGCGTAAGCGGCTTTTTCAATTGCATTAAGTTAGCTAATTTATCATTAGAACTTATATGAAGCTTTTAAGTAAGCAAAACGGCCTTGACCACTATGAACATTGACAACGAAGCCCATGAAGTCATGGTAAGCAAACGGTGGCTCTTCATCAAATAGGTTAGTTGCACCTAATGATAATACCGTGTTTTCAATACCAAAGTAGTTCATCGTTAAATCAACTGTTGTCATTGAATCAACCATGTTAATACCGTTTGAAGGATCGCGTACTGACGCTTCTTGCTCAAACTCATCTATGTAGTTCACTGCAACAGTTGCACTAAAGTCATCTTTAATCCAGTCAGCAGATGTTGTCCAGCGCATTTCAGGTTGTTCGAAACCACCTTCTTCTGTGCCTTTATAATCTTCAAATTTAAGTACGTAGTTTAAGACGTAACCAAATTTGAACTGACCATATTCAGTTTCCAAGTTGTAACGAACATCAACATCTAAACCAGATGTTTTAAGGTCGCCAATGTTTTGGAAGCCATCATTAACTTGAATCACTTCACCTGGATCCCCAGGAATGGCTGTCGGACGACGAACTACAATACTTTGATCTAAACCGAAGTTATCCATTACAAATTGCGTATCTGAATCAATGATGTCTTCAATATCGTAATCGTAGTAATCCACAGAGAAGTTAAGATCATCAGTTACGTTATATACAACACCAAAGTTATAACTTGTTGACTCTTCTGGACCTAGATCAGGGTTACCTTCAAATATCGCCGTGTACTCTTGTGGATCACACGCTCTGTCTTGATCACCAATTGCAGCACAACGCGCAGTATCAACTAAGTTTGGTGACTCATCAGTGCGGCCTAATCCTAGCTGATGTAGTGATGGTGCGCGGAATGCTGTACCGTATGAACCACGTAGGCTTAGGTCTTCAGTAGGCGTCCATAGGAATGAAACCTTAGGATCGGTTGTCGTACCAAAGTCGCTATAGTCTTCGTGACGTACTG
This sequence comes from Thalassotalea atypica, assembly GCF_030295975.1. NCBI lineage: Bacteria > Pseudomonadati > Pseudomonadota > Gammaproteobacteria > Alteromonadales > Colwelliaceae > Thalassotalea > Thalassotalea atypica. Next base: position 2,647,729 of record NZ_AP027364.1, on the reverse strand, counting down.
CGAATTGGAATTCTAAGGTATCAAGTACAGGAACAATTAACTCACCAAAGATGGCTGTGTTGTCACGTTCGCCGTTTGCTTGAGTTGCCTCTGTACCAAAGACATCACCACGTAAAAATTGATCATCAGGATTATCACTGATCGCTTCTTCACGGTACTCAGCACCAATCGCCATATACATATCGCCATGCTCCATTTCCATGATAGGACCTGAGAACTTGATATCAAATGAACGGTTAGTTGATTTACCGACACGTGTGGTTGTGGTTTCGATGTAGTCTAAAGCTTCTTGAGTGTTGCTAGAAGGCTCGAACGGGTTCCATAAACCTGAATCAATCGCTTCTTGAATACGGCGAGAATTAGGGAAACCATCGACACCTCGTTCAACTGACTCATTCTTAATGTAGCTATATGCTGCTTCCCAGCTCCATGTGTCGATTTCACCACGTAAACCTACAATAGCGCGGTAGTAGTCAGAATCAACACGCTTTTCACGGTTGCCGATATCAACGGTACGACGACGCATGGTTAAGTCTTGCTGGTAGAACTCATGATCTGGCATGTCAGCGAACGGGTGATTAACGTTATCACCATCCATGAACAATTCGTTAAAGCTTGGGCTACCTGCACCTCGAACAATTGATTTAGAGTTCTGGCCGTTTAACTCAGCAAACGCTTCAACGTTGTCGTTAACTGTATATTTGCCCATGTAGTTCCAGCTGAAACGTTCCGCATCAGGGATCATCGTCATATGCGGCGCATAGTCATAACGACATAAGTTATTTGCCGGATCTGAGTCTTCAGGTGAACAAACATCGTTGCCAAAAGTGTCAATCAAACGGTTTGAAGGATCGGCTCTTAATGCGATAGTACCAGGAATACCTGATGAAGAGCGGAAATCTGTGGCATTGGCTCTGCCCGTTAATGCTTGTTGGTTAGCCGATTTTGAATAATCACGATCTGCGTATAAGACTTCTTCACGATCGTAATATTCCATAATAAAGGTATGGCTAGATTTGTCAGTTACGTTACCGAAAACTAAACTAACACTTTGCTCTTCACCACCTTCTTCTGTAGTACCTACTTTACCGGTAAGCTCTACACCTTCAACATCATCACGTAATACCACGTTGATAACACCTGCAACAGCGTCTGAGCCGTATGTTGCAGATGCGCCATCTTTAAGGATATCAACGCGCTTAATTGCAGATAATGGAATGTTGTTGATATCGACAAACGCCGTATCAATGCCTTTAGCGAACGGGCTCACTGATACACGGCGACCGTTCACTAAGATAAGTGTTGAGTCCGCCCCCAAACCACGAAGTGAAACTGAAGAACCACCGTTGGCAGTATCATCACTAGAGTTTGCTTGAGTAGAGAACGTACCTTGACCAGAAATGGGTAGTTTAGTAAATAAACTGATTAGATCGGTTACACCTGTTTTTGAAATATCTTCTTGAGATAAGCTCGTAACGGGTGATGGGCCTTCCATGCTGGTTCTTTTAATATGGGAACCAGTGATTTCAATTCTTTCTATCTCTTCTTCTTCGGCTGCGAATGCATTCATACTTTGAGAGGCAAGTAGTGCGACAGAAATACTAAGCGCGAGAGAATTACGCTTTGAGTTTAACTTTGTCATTTCCATATTTCCTTTTGTTTATAATTATGCGTCAAATCCTAGTTACAACCTCATTAACACGTCGTTAACATTTGCTACTGCGTTGTTATAAAAGGTAAAACATGACCCTAATTTTGTAACAGAAATCAAACGGTTGTGGAACACTTTTTCTGTTTCTAATTTTATGGAATTGTAAATATTTCTATCCGGTTTTTTTTTGGTTAAATCGCTAAGTAATTGATTTAAAAAGAAGATGATACGATTTTTTTCGTAAATAAAGATAAAGTAAAGAAGAATAAATTTGTTTGACTAGATGAAACTTTTTAACCGCGATTACATCTCGAATGTGTGATAATAATGCCAACGCGATTTTTATTGAGTAATTATTATGCAACGTTCTGAATTAGAAGCGTATTTAAATGAAGTGCTGCAACCCCACCTTATTAAAGATTTTTGTCCTAACGGATTGCAAATTCAAGGGAGTGAACAGGTAAATAAAATAGTCACCGGCGTGACAGCAACAGAAGCATTGATTGATGCCGCTATTGAACAGGGAGCAGATACTCTATTGGTGCATCACGGTTATTTTTGGAAAAGTGAAAACCCAACCATTACCGGGATGAAGTACAATCGAATAAAAAAACTCCTTGATCACAATATCAATTTGTTTGCCTACCATTTACCGTTAGATGTGCATCCTGAGCTTGGCAATAATGCCCAACTCGCAAAACGGTTGGAAATTGAAAACGTACTGCCACTAGAGTCAAATAATCCGCAATCGGTTGTTGTGAGAGGTGAGTTAGCCGAGCCAATATCTGCAAGTAAGTTTGCTCAAGTGATTTCCACTTCGCTTGCTCGCTCTTGTTTACATATCTCTTCACCCGATAATAAAGATATAAAAACCGTGGCGTGGTGCACCGGAGGAGGTCAAGGTTATATTGAACTAGCAGCCCAAGCCGGTGTCGATGCTTTTATTAGTGGCGAAGCATCAGAGCAAACCACGCATGTGGCTAGAGAGATGAATATTCACTTTTTCGCTGCTGGCCATCACGCCACTGAGCGGTATGGTGCGAAGGCATTAGGTGAACACCTCAAAACGAAATTTAATCTCAGCGTAGACTTCGTTGATATAGATAATCCGGTGTAAATTTTACCTATTAGTCGTATTTAGTAGGCTATCCATTGCCATGCTCTTCCCATCGCTTCATACCAGGCAATACTTGCCTTATATAGGTTATGACTCGATGGGAAATAGGATAGCCAGTGAATATCTGCATTAGGGTTTTTGACAAAATACCCTGCAGGCGCAGGAATTGCGTTTACCCCTTGAAGTTCAAAGTACTTTATCGCTCTTGGTAAATGGTAAGCATCAGTCACTAACACAACATTTTTACCTTTTACGCGCGGACCAATTAACTCTGCTTCTTCTTGTGTATCTTTCGGGTAATTTTCTGTAATAATTTTTCGGCCATCAATGCCTAAAGCAATGGCAGCCTGTTTGACTTTTTCAGCATTAGATACGGGGTCTTTAATGGAGTGACCAGAAGTGATGATGGTGGCCTCTGGGTGTAGCCTAGAAATTCGTAGGCCTTCGACTAGTCGTTGCAATGAACACGGTTTTAATTGACTTGTGACAGCCAGAGCATCATTTGATTGATGTCCACAACCTAGAATGACGATGTAATCCACGGGTTTGGCCGATAGAGAAAAACTTTCATAATTTTGTTCCATTGGAACGACTAACTGGTTAGAGATCGGCGGAGATGCGGTAACGATCAATAGTACAACGGCGCTAATGAGCGATTTAAATGCGAACTTGGGCTTACGCTTGAAAAATACTAATGAGAGAATTAATAATAAGATTGCCACATTAATTGGCATAACTAGCACGGAGACTAGCTTTTTAAAGATGAAAAAATCCATGGGTTGTGCAGTTATCCGTCTGATTTATTGATATGTGTAGAGTCTAATGAGCGACAAACTATAACAACATCTAGTCGTCAAAACAGTATATTATTCCGTTAATCATAGACAAATATTTCGCTTTGAAAGGTGAGTTGAAAATTTTCTTTTCATAGACGTCTAAAAGTCTATTGAAAAAGGTGCAACATTAAGGTTTAATAACCGCGTTATTAAGTTTTTACTTTATTTTATAAACTTTCTAACACCAGAAGAGGTGCGTTAGCCAGGTAGATAGTTTGAGGAACCACATTCCTATGAAAGCTATTGAGGGGGATCTAGCGCCGAGGAGGCATTTTCGTGTGGCGAAATGCGTCCGGTTGCTAAGGTTGAATCCTTAGGACTGTCACCGCTATTCACCCATACTGATAATATCAGATGTGGGTTAATAGAATTGGGTGGAGAGCTTCTGGCTGAAAATGTTCTTGTGTTTTTTGCTCGCGAAACGTTCAGTCACGCTCTTCCTTGTTGTATAAGCTTTAGGGAGAACCTACCATGAAAAAAATAGACTTTGTCACACCGTATCCGTTAATGAATTGTAGATGCAACTCAAGGAACGCTCATGCCTAATATTACTGTCGCCAAGTTTGGTGGAACCAGTGTCGCTGACTTTGATGCCATGCAGCGTTGTGCTCAGATTATCAAGTCGGATGCTAGCAACCGCGTCATTGTGGTATCGGCCAGTGCAGGCGTAACTAACCATTTAGTGCGGTTAGGGCAACAAAGTGTGCCAGCTGATGAACAAAATGAAATATTGGCGTCAATTGCTGAAATTCAAACGAACATCAGTCAACACCTTGAAAATAAGGTAGCGCTAGACGTCACTATCCATGAGTTTTTAGATCAGCTCGCCACTGTAGCGCATTGCCAGTCCGAGCAATATAACGCTAAGAATGCTGATGAAATATTGTCTTTTGGCGAAAAATTTAGCTCACTTCTATTTACTGAAGTGCTAAATAATGTTGGTTTAAAGGCAGGCTGTTTTGATGTTCGACAAGTGATGAAAACCAACAGTCTTTATGGCAAAGCGGTTGTTGATATCGAGCAATTGAAAGTAAATGCTATCGAGCAACTTGCTCCAAAACTGGACTCAGAAGTTATTGTCACTCAAGGCTTTATCGGTCAAGACGGGCTTGGTCATACGACAACTTTAGGTCGAGGTGGCTCAGACTATAGCGCAGCATTACTCGCTGAAGCGCTTGATGCGAACAATTTGTCTATTTGGACCGATGTCGTTGGTATTTTTACTACAGATCCTAGAATTACCGACCAAGCGCGTGCTATTAATGAAATAAGCTTTGGTGAAGCGGCAGAAATGGCAACCTTTGGCGCAAAAATTCTACACCCTGCGACGTTAATTCCCGCCATGCGTCATAATATCCCTGTCTTTGTCGGCTCGAGTAAAGAGCCAGAAAAAGGCGGCACACGTATTCAGCAAACGGTAGCGTCTAATCCCACTTATCGCTCTATTGCTTTGCGCCGTGAGCAAACACTGGTAACGGTTAAGAGCCCAGCAATGCTGCATGCAAGTGGTTTCCTTGCTAAAGTCTTTAGCATTTTAGCAAAACATGAACTCAGCGTTGATTTGATTACCACCAGTGAAATCAGTGTTGCGCTAACGTTTGATAACCCGACAGGGTCAACCCAATCATTAATTAACAGTTCGGTAGTCAGTGAACTGGAACAATTATGTGAAGTCAGTGTTGAACATGGCTTGTCTTTAGTTGCCGTTATTGGTAACAACTTACATGCCACTAAAGGATTAGGACGGAGCGTGTTCGATAAAATCAATGATTTTAACATTCGTATGATTTGCCATGGGGCTAGCCCAAATAACTTATGTTTTCTTGTGCCAGAAAATGATGCGAATACTGTCGTTGAACAGCTACACAACACCCTGTTTGCCTAATCAATAAACTATAAGCTGAATACAATAAGTGCCTGTTTCGGTCAAGTTGGTATTCAGCTTTGATTAATCTGCTTTATTATTTTTGACACCTTTGCGGCTTTTGTAGACAACCAATGCTATCAGTAAGAAAGCTAAAAAGAACAAACCAATCGTTGAATTACTTCTATCGGCTGCCACTTCGTCTGGGCTCAAGACAACATTGTTTTCATGTTTAAGGTCATAGACTTGATAAAACCCAGTATTGACGGGGATCGCTTTTATACTGACGGCTTTACCTAAAAGTTTCTCCGCATTGTCATCGTTACAATAATCGACTCTGAACTTTATGCTCAAATTATATGTATCTGAGGAGTCCTCCAAGCTAAGTGCTGCGGCACCATTTTGTGGGCAGTGTAATTTATAAATCACACCCTTAATAGTTTTTACATTTGTAAGCTCTTCATATGATTTGGTATCAAACGCACTTTTAAATCCAACGAATAGAAAAAACGCAGCTAACAACAATAGGATCGCTTTAATTGATTTACTCATAGTTATTCAGTTTTTATTTTAGAGCTGAGAATTAACTCTAGCGCATTGTTAAATATAACCACAGTATAATGTAAGTTGGTATAAACATTATTGATTTAGGGCAAGTTGCCGTGATGATAAATCGTTCAATAGCACTTCAATAATTTTCAAGAGTGATACGTATAACGCTATCAATCACTTAAGTTTTTCAACGTTGCGACTGAAAAGTGCAATTGGACAATATGGTTTAAAGCGCAATTATTAATCTACATCAAGTGAAGTGATAGGTTTAATTGATAGTTTTGTAGGAAGTGGTAAAAAATATAAAATCTAATAATGCAAAACCTCCAACAGATCCTAAATCAAGGCTTACAGGCACTCCATAATAATGAATTAATGGCTGCGGAGCAGAAATTCAATGTAGTGTTGACCGCCGTTCCTGGTGAACCTAACGCGCTATTTTTATTGGGCAACATTAGACAGCGGCAAGGGCTATTTGAAGAGGCCGTGGCTTTTTTCAAACGAGCACTAACAAGGCACCCTCAAAAAGCAGATGTTTATAATAGTTTAGGCAATGCAATGGGTAAACTTGCACAACCTGAGCAAGCAATTACATATTATTTGCAAGCGATAAAATCCCGTCCAACATTTGGCCTTGCTTATTTTAATTTAGGTCTGGCCTATTCATCAGCCAAACAACAACCTGAGGCGGTCGCCAGTTTAAAAAGGGCATGTGAGTTAATGCCAGAAAGCGCTAGTGCCTATTCAGCATTAGGCAGCGCATTACAAGCACAAGAATTATTTGATGAAGCACTGATTGCTTTTGATAAAGCGCTTGAAATTCAACCTGATAATCTTAACGTGTTGAACAATAAAGGGGTGCTACTGCGTACTTTACAACGTCCTGAAGAGGCCATTAGTTGTTATCGTCAAGCTATGGACTCAAATGATGATATTCCAGAGCTACATTTTAATATGGCGTGTGCATCTTATGATGCAGGTCACCCAAAGGAAACTGACGTGCATCTGCAAAAAGCGATAAACCTTAAACCGGACTATGTTGCTGCCCACGAAACGTTAAATAAAATGTTTTGGGAGCACGGCGACACTGATAGATTTACACAGTCTTTTCAGCATGCGATTAAGCAGCACGCTGAATGTCCAGAGCTGCGTGTTGCCTACGCCAATCAACTAAAAATGGCTAATCGTACAGAAGAGTCATTACAGGTATTAGTGACAGCAATAAATGAATTGGGAGAATTGCCGTCATTAAGCCATAGTCTTGGCTTGCTTTACGGTCAAACGGGTAATGCGGAATCTGCGGTAGAGCATATTAGCAATGCCGTAAAACAAGCGCCATTTAATGAACGTTTTCGTATTGACGCGGCAAACTTCTTAATTCAAGAACGCGAATACCACCAAGCGATGCAACATCTTGATGTTGCGCAGCGCCTTAACCCATTTGAGCAAGAGATGTGGGCATTTAAAGGTTTATGTTGGCGCTTTACTGGCGATGAACGTGAAGCTTGGCTAAATAACTATGATCAGTTTGTGCAAGCCAAAGTGTTAGACACGCCAGAGGGGTATGATAATTTTGAGCATTTTATTCATGATTTACAAAATGCTTTAATCAAAATGCACCAAACCGTTAAAACGCCATTAGATCAAAGCGTGCGTCACGGTACACAAACCCCCGGTCGATTATTGTACCAGCCAATCAAAGAAGTTATAGCTTATCGCAGCGTACTTGAGCGTAGAATCAAAGAGTACCTTTTAAGTTTACCTGATGATCCAACACATCCCTTTCTTAGCCGAAAAACTCAAGATTTTTATTTTTCGGGCAGTTGGTCCGTAAGGCTGAAAACAGAAGGCTTTCATGTTAATCACGTACATCCGGATGGCTGGTTTTCAGGCCCTACCTATATTGAAGTACCGAATGAAATAAGTGCTGATGATCCTAAAAAGGCAGGATGGGTAACGTTTGGTGAAACGGGAATGAACCTTGGTGAAGACAGAGAGCGAGTAGCCTTGTCTGTTTGTCCTCAGCCGGGGTTATGTGCTTTTTTCCCTTCCTATGTGTGGCATGGAACCAATCCGTTTCATAGCGAAGAGCACCGGATGACAACCCCATGTGATGTATTGCCTAGAATAGCAGTAGGCACATGATCTTGATCAGCTAAACAATTGATTTAAGGCTGGTTGTAAAACAACAAAAGGTGATCGCACAGCAAATAATGACGAGTGTGCATAATCGAGAATTAGCTAGTGTTGATTGATACCGGGCTTGAACCAGTGACTTGGCGCGGGTTGTAAAGAGTAGAAGGTGCTCATACCGTATACATTCGTCGCGATGTTTAGTTTTTAAAGGGATTTAATAGAATAAGTAGTGGTGGACGATACTGGGCTTGAACCAGTGACTTGGCGCGGGCTGTAAAGAGTAGAAGGTGCTCTCACCGTATACATTCGTAGCGATGTTTAGTTTTTAAAGGGATTTAATGGAATAAGTAGTGGTGGACGATACTGGGCTTGAACCAGTGACTTGGCGCGGGCTGTAAAGAGTAGAAGGTGCTCTCACCGTATACATTCGTCGCGATGTTTAGTTTTTAAAGGGATTTAATGGAATAAGTAGTGGTGGACGATACTGGGCTTGAACCAGTGACCCCCGCCTTGTAAGGGCGGTGCTCTCCCAACTGAGCTAATCGTCCATTGAATAACCGATAAACTTACTTTCAATGGAAAAAGTAAGTGGTGGACGATACTGGGCTTGAACCAGTGACCCCCGCCTTGTAAGGGCGGTGCTCTCCCAACTGAGCTAATCGTCCATTGAATAACCGACAAACTTACTTTCAATGGAAAAAGTAAGTGGTGGACGATACTGGGCTTGAACCAGTGACCCCCGCCTTGTAAGGGCGGTGCTCTCCCAACTGAGCTAATCGTCCGAATTTTCATTCGAACAGAGATATGGTGGACGATACTGGGCTTGAACCAGTGACCCCCGCCTTGTAAGGGCGGTGCTCTCCCAACTGAGCTAATCGTCCGTCTCTGTGGGGGCGTATTATAGGGAGATCATAATTACTGTCAACAGAAACAAAGCGTTTTTTTTCAAAAAATTGCAATATTTAATTTGGTTGCTTCAAAACTCGACAGCTTGCTTGAAAAGTAAACTTTATTAGGTCTCAGGAAAGATAATAGGGTGTATTCATCTTCAACGCCTGATAAAATACGCGCCAAATTTTAGACTTCTTTTCGCCATTTACTCTAATACTGAGTCAGTGGCTGTATAACACGAGATATTTATGACTTTAACAACTCGATTTGCACCAAGCCCAACAGGTTATTTGCACGTTGGTGGCGCTCGTACTGCGCTGTATAGCTGGTTATATGCCAAGAAAAATGGTGGTGACTTTATATTACGTATCGAAGACACTGATTTAGAGCGCTCTACGCAGGCATCAGTGGATGCGATCATGGACGGCATGAACTGGTTGCAACTGGAGTGGACACATGGTCCGTATTTCCAAACTGAACGATTTGATCGCTATAAAGAAGTGATTGCTCAATTACTAGAATCTGGTCATGCATACCGTTGTTATTCTACTGCTGAAGAAGTTGAAGCAATGCGTGAAGAAGCTAAAGCTAAAGGTGAAATTGAAAAATACAATGGCTTATGGCGCGATCGCACAGATTACCCAGAAGATAAGCCTTATGTGATCCGCTTTAAAAACCCGCTTGATGGTAACGTAATCATTAAAGACATGGTTAAAGGCGACATTACTATTAGCAATACTCAGCTTGATGATTTGATTATTGCACGTAGTGACGGCACGCCGACTTATAACTTAACGGTTGTAGTAGATGATTGGGACATGAAAGTGTCGCATGTTGTACGTGGTGACGATCATATCTCAAATACGCCTAAGCAAATTAATATTCTTGCAGCTTTAGGTGCAGAGATTCCAGCCTACGCTCATATTCCAATGATATTAGGTGATGATGGTAAGCGTCTATCTAAGCGTCATGGCGCCGTAGGGGTTATGCAATACCGTGATGATGGCTACTTGCCTGAAGCATTATTAAACTATTTAGTGCGTTTAGGTTGGTCTCATGGCGATCAAGAAATTTTCTCACGTGAAGAAATGATTGAACTATTCGACCTTACTGGTTGTAACCGTGCACCGTCAGCGTTCAATACCGAGAAACTAATTTGGGTTAACCAACATTACATGAAGACGATGGATCCTGAATACGTTGCCTCTCATCTTGAGTGGCACATGGCGGATCAAGGAATTGCAACCGATAACGGGCCAGCACTTAGCGAGATTGTAAAAGTACAAGCAGATCGCGTGAAAACCTTAAAAGAAATGGCTGCTATTTCGACTTACTTCTATCACGACTTTACTGAATTTGATGAAAAAGCGGCTAAAAAGCATCTTCGTGGTGTCGCACAAAAACCATTGGAAGTAGTCAAAGCTAAGTTGGCTGAATTATCAGAATGGAAAGCTGAAACAATTCATGAAGCAATTAATTCCACAGCGGAAGAGTTAGAAGTAGGCATGGGTAAAGTGGGGATGCCACTTCGTGTTGCTGTAACTGGCGGTGGTAACTCGCCATCGTTAGATATTACACTAGAGCTATTGCCTAAAGAGAAAGTACTTGCGCGAATAGACATGGCGTTAGCCGTTGTTGCTGAGCGCATTGCAAACAGCTAGTTGTAGTTTCAATTTTTGGATATTAAAAAGCAGCGCATTCGCTGCTTTTTTTATGGCAAAGAAAGCGAGCTTACTATTGTATTAGCTCATTGCGCACCAGTCCGCGACGAATGTTTTTACACAACTTTCCTAATCGCGTGATATCGCCCAGTAATGGCGTTTCACCATGGGCTAATTTACTTTCCCAGTCCGACAACTCTGTGTCTGCAATTTCTAATAGTTTTTTCGGACACCCAACACATTTTCCGGCACAAATTTGTGCTTCAGGTAAGGAAAAGGGAAATTCAGCTCTTACTTGCAATATAAGCGTTTGCATTGCGACGTCAGTAGATGGTTTTTTATGTGGTTGATAAGAGCTTATCATGTCAAAATATCTTAGCTAGTTAGAGTTTATACTCTACACTCTACACTTGTTGTTCAGTTATTACCAAGCCAACATGTTAATAGCTTGTGTTATATCAAAAGAAGTAATCAATTTTCTAGAGTTTTCAGGACAAAATTCGTTAAAAATATAAAACCATTAGCTAATGTCGAACAATTAAAGGTTATAATAGTATGGTTATTATTATTTGTAGACGGAGTAGGCATTGCAATTTTCAGATTTTGGTTTAGACAGAAAACTACTAGCGACCATAGAACATTTAGGTTTTACTGAGCCAACAGAAATCCAACAACATGCTATTCCAGCTGCTTCCGGTGGTCATGATTTAATTGCTTCTTCTAAGACTGGTTCAGGCAAAACCCTTGCTTTTGTCCTGCCAGCCATGCAGCGTTTGCAAACTCAAAGAGCGCTATCTAAAAAAGACCCTCGTGTGGTTATATTAACGCCTACTAGAGAGCTCGCTAAGCAAGTCTTTGCTCAGCTTCGTTTATTTACGGCCAATACTAATTTTAAAGCCGTATTGATTCTTGGTGGTGAGAACTTTAATGATCAAGTAAAGACACTTGAAAAGGATCCACATTTTATCGTCGCGACACCAGGTCGCTTAGCGGATCATTTAAAACAAGGTCATTTCTATCTTAATGGGTTAGAGTTGTTGATCTTAGATGAAGCGGATCGCATGTTAGATTTAGGCTTTGCAGAACAACTAGATGCTATCAATAGTGCAGCGGATCATCGCAAACGCCAAACTTTGTTATTCTCAGCAACTTTAGATCATGCGCAAGTGAATGAATTTGCTATGAAGCTGTTGAAAAGCCCTAAGCGTATTGCGATAAATTATGGTCATACAGAACATGAAGACATCACTAAACGATTTTATTTGTGCGACCATCTTGATCATAAACAAGCCCTACTAGAGCATTTCTTAAATACTGAAACCTATCAACAGGTCATTATATTTACTGCAACTCGCAGTGATACGGAGCGCTTAGCGATAGAGCTTAACAAGCATGCGTTAAATGCCGTTGCGCTTAGTGGCGAGCTGAACCAAAATCAACGTAATCAAATCATGGACAGCTTTAGTCGCGGCCAACAAAAAATATTAATCACAACAGATCTTGCGTCACGTGGCTTGGATTTGGTGAATGTTTCTCACGTGATTAACTTTGATATGCCAAAACACACGGAAGAGTTTGTTCACCGTATCGGTAGAACAGGCCGAGCAGGGAGTAAGGGTGATGCAATTTCTTTGGTGGGACCGAAAGATTGGCTGAGTTTCAAAAATGTTGAAGGGTTCTTGCAGCAAAAAATTAGCTTTGATCAGGTCGAAGGAATGGTCGCAAAGTTTAAAGGCTTAAAACCTAAAAAGGTGACTAAAGCCAAGCCGAGTAATACCAAAATAAAAGCAGAAGGTAAGCAAGGTAATGTTAAGGCTAGACGTATTAATAAGAAAATGATGTTCACGGCGCAAGATGCCGGCGATTTGCCCGTTATGCGTAAGAAAAAGACTGTTCCAATTGATGAAATAGATACGGACAACGAAGGCTAGTTAATATAATGATTGAACAAAAAAAAGAGCTTCAAGTGAAGCTCTTTTTTTTATTCATAGACATTTGATGATGTGTTATTCATCATCAAAATTGAAGTGTCTATCAGAATTTAATTGTTTCGCTTTTTCTCTGATTTCTTCAATATCCATATCATTAGAAAGCATTGCGAAGATCTTAAACACTAACGCCATTTCATAAGCTGTAATGTCTTCTTTGGGCTCAAAATTTTTAGCAACACGTTCAAGTAAGTTGATGCGGTAGCTTTGGTGATCTACTTCATCTTCTTTCTCTCTTAGTAAGGTAAATAAACTCATAACTATTCCTTAAAGTTTTTTGATTATTTTGAATACAAAATAATCAAAAGCAAAAAAAAAATAAAAAGCACTTAGCCAAGGGCTAAGTGCTTTTGTATTACTCTAGTGAGCCTTCAGCTTCAATTTCAGCCAGCTTACGGTACTTAATGCGGTAAATAAGCATGTAGAATACCGGTACAGCAAATAGGATTAAGAAGGTTGCTACTGCTAAACCTACCATCATTGAACCTGCCATCGCAGCAAAGAAAGCATCTTTAAGTAGTGGAATCATACCTAAGATAGCAGCGATTGCTGTTAACGATACTGGACGAACCCTTGATACAGCTCCATCGAAGATAGCTTTGTAAGATTCAGCACCTTGGTTTTGATAAATGGTGATTTGGTCTACCAATACAATACCATTACGACACATCATACCGGTTAAGCTTAGCGCGCCAAGTAACGCCATGAAGGTAAATGGCATATTGAAGGCCAATAAACCACCGACAACACCAATGATAGAAAGCGGTACAACAAACCAGATAACCAAACCTTTCTTCAACGAGTTGAATAGGATTATCGTTAAGATAAACATAATCAAGTAACCAGCAGGAATTGAGCTGAATACTGATTGCTTAGCGTTTGTTGATTTTTCGTGCTTACCACCCCATTCCATTGAGTAGCCAACAGGTAAATTTTTCTCAAACTCTTCAGCTGCTGGTAACATTAACCTACGTACTGATGCCGATGTAGCTTCTGACGTTACGTCGTAGTCAGCCATAACAGTAATCGTACGAACACGGTTACGACGAACAATGAACGGGTCTTCGAATGCTGTTTCGAAGCCATCTACCACTTGTGAAATTGGCACAAAACCTTGTTTCACTGGACTCCAAATGTTTAGCTCACCAAGGTTTGACATTGTTACACGTTGATCAACCGGTGGACGAGCAACAACAGGCATAGTGTTTGTGCCTTCTTTGAACACACCAATAGTGCGACCAGAGAAGTTAGCTAGAATGGTTTGATCTAGGCTTTTCTTCGTGATCCCTAAACGACGAGCTTTCATTTCGTTGAATTGTGGACGAATCACTTTCGAACGTTCTAACCAGTCGTCACGCACTGATTCAGCACCTGGCGCTGCACGCATGAAATCTTTTGCTTGTTCAGCAAGTTGACGCAATACGATTGGGTCTGAGCCGTAGATACGTAATTCAATAGCACCTGGCGTTTGTGGACCAACGGAATAACGCTTAGCCGTCAATTGCAGAGAAGGGAACTTCTCAGGTGCATCTTGACGAATTTTTTTAATCACAGGTACAACATCATCAGGTGTACGAGTCGATATGATTAAGTTAGCGTAGTTGTCGTAGTGTTTTTCAGGCTTGTAAGAAAGCATGAAGCGCACGTGACCACCACCAACAGACGCAGTTGTTTGCGTAATTTCTTCGTATTCCGATAGGAATTCTTCTAGTTCAACTACTTTTTCTTTCATGGTACGAATATCTGTACCAAAGCCATCGCGAACATCAATTTGGAATTGAGCTACAGTTGAAGCAGGGAAGAATTCTGGCTTCACAAGCTTGAATGACTTAGCAGAGATAACCAATGCAACAATCATTAAGATAGTGAATACCCAAGGGAAACGCATACACTTATCTAATAACCATTTGAAGCCAATGAAGATAACACCACCGTATGGGTCGTGGGCTCCGTGTTCTTCGGCGTGGCCATCGAATTCACCGTCTTTGTAGAAGATTTTACAGAAGTAAGGTGTAATGGTTATCGCAGTGATCCAGCTTAAGAATAATGAGTAAAGTAATACCCAGAATAGTGAGCCAACGATTTCACCAGTACTGTCAGGTGATAAGCCAATTGGTGCGAATGCAAGAATCGCAATGACTGTTGCAGACAATAGTGGGTATTGTGTTTGCTTAACAATAGCAATCATCGAGTCCCATTTATTCCGGCCTTTTTCCATGCCTATTATCAGGCCCTCGACTACAACAATTGCATTGTCGATCAACATACCTAGGGCGATAATAAGTGCGCCTAGTGAAATACGTTGTAATTGAATGCCGTGAGCGTCCATTAAGATAAAGGTACCGGAAATAGTAACTACAAGAATGAAGCTGATTAATAGACCTGCTTTACGGCCCATTGTAAATAACAGGGTAAAGAAAATAATGACACAGGCTTCAAGTAAGTTACCTAAAAAGCCAGTAACTGACTTATCTACTTGTGATGGTTGGTCGTAAACAAATTCATATTCAATGCCGTGTGGACGAATTTCTTCTAACTCTTCCATACGTGCTTGAACTGCTTTACCAACAGTTACAACGTTAACGCCAGGCGCAAATGAAATACCCATAGAAATGGCATTCTGACCATTTATAGTGATGATACTAGTTGGCTTATCTTGGAAGCCTCTGTACACGTTAGCGATATCAGAAAGGTATAACAAAGTCTCTGAACCTATTGGTGTAACAATAATGTTCTTAAGGTCATCAAGGGTTTGGAATTCACCAGTTGGGTGGAAACGAATAATTTCTTGACCGATGTGAATGTCTCCGGCCATTGAAATGGTATTTTGTGCTGAAATGGCATTAGCCACATTAGTAAAAGTAATACCTTGATTAGCAATTTTAGAACGATCAATTTCAATGAAAATTTGTTCTTGTTGCTCACCTTTAGTTGCAATTTTACCAACGCCAGGTACAAGCAGTAATTCACGTTTTACAAGTTCAACGTAATCACTTACTTTGTCTAACTCATAGCCATCCGCGTAGACTTGCATCATCATGCCAAAAACGTCACCAAAATCGTCATTAACAAGGGGCTTTTTTGCGCCAGCCGGTAGGTATACAGATGCATCACCTACTTTACGACGTAAGTCATCCCAAAATTGCTGAACGTCTTTCTTTTGAGCATCACGAGGTAAGTTAAACTCGATATAAGATAAACCATTACTTGAGAATGAATTGATGTAGTCAATCATTTTCATGTTTTGTAAACCGGTTTCGATTACATGCGTAACCTCTTCTTCTACTTGTTGAGCAGAAGCACCAGGATAAAGTGTGACAACGACAGCATTTTTAATGGTAAAGTCAGGATCTTCTAACTGACCTAAATTGAAAAAGCTGCTTATACCACCAAATAATAAGATAATCGTAACCATCCATGCGATTACGCCATTTCTCATGAAAAAGCCAGCGACACCGCCACCTTGTTTCTGAGAGACAACCTCTGGAGTATTAGGAGTGCTCATCGACTAGATTCCTCTTTGTTTAGTCCATTGACGAACTTTGGTGTTTTCTATTAGAGAGTGAACACCAGCTGCCGCAATAACATCACCAGCTTTTAAACCACTAGCTACTTTAATGCCTTGATCAGTTAAACCTTCAATGGTGACTGTTTGCTTATGAACGGTCATTGACTCTTGGTCTATTTTCCAAACAGCATATTGCTTGTCTGCTGGGTCTGACGCAGAAGGAGAGAATACTGATTCAACCGGTACTAATGCATATTGGTTTAATCCTTCAAGTACTTGATCTAATTCAATTTCTACATTTGCTGTCATACCCGGTACAACATTGATGTCTTCAGGATTACTCATTGACAATACAACAGTGTATGAACGTGATTTAGGATCAGGCGTGTGGTCCATTTCTTTGAATGTAGCCGTAAATGCTTTATCTTTGTGTGTAGGCGAAGACGTGAAAGTGATTTGCGGCTTGTATTGATTTGCATTTGTTTTAACGCGACTCAAAATAGATTCAGGTAGTTGGAACGTGATATCGATACCATTTTGTGCATGTAAACTAACTACTGGATTAGTCTGTGCAAGTAAATTAGGGATCATTTCACGGTTTTCAAAGTTCACTTTAGACACAACGCCGTCATACGGAGCTTTCAGTACTGTGTACTTAAGGTTGTTTTGAGCTGCTTCAAGTGTTGCTTTTGAAAGTGCCATTTGAGCAAGTGCTAAGTCGTAATCTGCTTGAGATGTGAGTTCAAGATGAAGCATACGTTCTTGACGTTCAAATGTTTTTTGAGCCAAGTCGTAAGAAGCTTGAGCTTCATTGACCTTTACTTTGTAATCCGTCGGGTCAATACGAGCAATGATATCGCCTTTCTTAACAGTATTACCAGCTACAACGTTAATCTCAATTAATTCCCCGCCAACACGAAACGCTAGGTTTGATTCATTAGAAGGTGCAACTAATGCTGGGAAGTTCTGGATATAAGAGCTTGATGCTGATGTTACTGTAAAAAACTGAACTGGCCTTACAACTTCTTTTACCACTTCTTGTTTTTCCTCGCCGCACCCTGTTAGGAATGCCATCGAGACGGCTACTAAAGCCGTTGCAATTCTCGGTGTTGATTTCATTGTTTACCCCAATAAATGTAAAGAAAAATTATATACAACAAAGATAGGTTAAAACGGGGTTTTATTCGATTCGTTCAGCGTAATATTTTGTTATTTTTTGTTTGTTACATTTAGGTCGAATCAATGGATTTTGAAACAATAAAGGGCCTAGATAGTGGTAATAATTCGTCCTGTTCTAGTGTAATTTACGCTCTAAATTAGGCGAAATGTAAAGAGGTTTACTTTTACTATTTGAATAGAGAAATATAGTAATATCTATTTAAGTCTTTGTTTATTTGTTGTTTTCTGTGTGTCCGGGTTTTTCGTATGCTGAATGGCTATTATGTGCCTTCATAGAAAACCTTCCAGATGAAATTGCTTATTTAATCAATTGGTTAAAGCCGACTTTCCCCATTGAGCAGTGTAATTAAGGTCGATAAACTTGTAACCGACTGGTTACAGTTTGGTTCGGGGTTAATTCGTTCGATATTTAGGGGAGGACGGATGAATAATTCAGGCTAAGCTGTTGATTATTATTCGTTTTAAATGTTCCTTGATCTGTATCAAGTAAAGTTCGACTTTTCATTTTCACTTCATTCAGCCGATTGAATTAGTAACAACCTTGCATCTTTGTCAACTGCAAAGGATATTGTTGCTTTAATTGCGTCTGCAAGCACCTTTATTATATGGATGCGCATAATGCCCCTTAGCTGTTAGAATGAGCAAATTATTTTGTTAACTTCTGGTACAAACCACCTTTGCAATCAGTTCAACGTTTATATCAATATCGTAAAAGTATTAGTACTAAGCCATTTAATGCACGCGGAAAGAAAGTTAACCGTTGTGAACATTGTCGTGTTGCTGTAGAAAATTGCATCTGTTGTTTGGTTCATAAATCACATTCAAAAGCCGGTTTTTTGTTGCTGATGTATGATACTGAAGTGTTAAAACCTAGTAATACCGGACGATTGATCGCTGATATATTTGATGATACTTATGCGTTCTTGTGGCAAAGAACGCAGGCTGAAAAAGCACTAACTGATCTTTTAAATGATACGTGCTGGCAGCCAATGATAGTTTTCCCTGGTGAGTATGCAACTTCAGAAGAACAAGTTTTTGTTAATGAATTGCCATGCTTAACTCAAATTGAACGTAACAATGTTGAAACCAGAAAGCGCCCATTGTTCATATTATTAGATGGCAGTTGGCGTGAAGCAAAAAAAATGTATCGAAAAAGCGATTATTTACGAGGTATTCCCGTCGTGTCGTTCGATCCTAAACTGTTACAATCCTCGAGTACTCACAAATATGTTCGTAAATCAGTGAAAGACAACCAATTGGCAACCGCAGAAGTTGCTGCCAATATGCTTGGGTTGTTAGGAGAGAATTATAATGCGAAATTGCTTGCTTTGTGGTTTGATGTATTTAATTACCAATACCAAAAAAGTGTTTGTCAAATCAATCGGGGCAATGTTGGTGCGATAGAAGACTTTACTGACTTTTTAAAGAAGAATAAGTGATGATTAAATCCCTTAGGTTAACGATAAGACCAATTGAAGCTTCGGATTGTGACTTTCTAATAGTGTTGTTGAATGAGCCAGATTTTCTAACTCATATAGGTGATAAAGAGGTGCGAACCACTGAAGATGCGATGCGTTACATGAATGAAGGACCTTTAAATTGCCAACAAGAACATGGGTTTAGTTTAATGACGGTACTGCTTAATGGCGAGCTGCCAATTGGTTTGTGTGGTTTATTAAAGCGTGATGAGTTGGAGTATCCTGATTTGGGCTATGCATTTTTAGAAAAGTATTACCGTCAAGGCTATGCGTATGAAGCAACAAGCGCTGTATTAAAACATTTTCAACACATATCTCCGTTGCTTGCGACAACTGGTGAGACAAATAAAGCATCTCAGTCTTTACTGATCAAACTAGGCTTTGAACAATTAGAGCAAACAGATGAATCGAAAGCACAACAAACAACTACCTTTAAGCTAGTGAGATAACTCGGTTTTGAAACTGACGTTTTTTGAGGGATGATTATGGCGGGTTTAATCGAGATTGGTGTTCTTTTACTAGTAACTTCAAATATTGCCATACGGTATCTACCCGTGACAGCCTCTTTATTTCAGGATGGGTGACCAACCAAAAGCTCCGTTCAATGTTGACGTTATTCGAAAATATTTTAACGAGCTCAGGATCAGTATCGCCAAGGAAACAAGGTAAAACACCTATACCTAGGCCTGATTTTATCGCACTAAATTGACTAACAATGCTTGTGCTTTGAAACTTAGGTTTGATTTCATTATTCACATTTTCACTTAGATCTTTTATGTAAGAAAGCTCTCTTGTAAACAACAATGTATCGACATAACTTACCCAATTGTACTGTGAAAGTGTTTGCACACCAGCGTGTTGATCTATTGTTGCAGCAATTTTTTTATTGGCGTATAGCTGTAGTTTGTAGTCGGTCAGTTTAGTAACAATCATTGAGGTACTTTTAGGCTTTTCTACCGCGATGGCTATTTCAGCTTCATTGCGACTGATTTTCACGTCCCGTGAAAAATGTAATAGATCAATTTGGATGTTTGGTGCTTGCTTAGACAAATTCACTAACTTAGGTGCGATGAAATAATTACCAAATGCCTCTGTAACACCAATTCTGACTTTACCAGAATTGTCAGCATTGTTTTGTTTTATGTTGTCAAAGGCATATTGTGCATCTTGCTCCATTCGTCTTGCGGAAGAAACTAATTGCGCACCATCTTTTGTCAATCGGTGGCCTTCTGTGGTTCTTTCGAATAATTGCGTTGCCAGTTGTTCTTCTAGTTTGTGAAGACGTCTAGAAACAGTCGATGTATCTATTGATAACCGATTTGCTGCTTCAGAAAGTCGCTCAGTACGAGCAACCTCTAAAAATATTTTAATATCATCCCAATTCATCCAATTATTTTAACAGTAAAATCATACTGTTGTAAATTTGCAATATACATTGCGTTAATGCACCTTGTTAATCAAGGCCAGTAATACTAATTTAACGGCATTATTCAGCTTTACCGTCCAAAATTCAGCGGCGGTACTACATGAGGCTAAGCTATGAGCATTAAAGAAATTCCTCTCATTATTAATGGTGAGAAAGTTCAATCTAAATCAACAGAGTGGTTAGATGTATTAAACCCTGCAACACAAGAAGTGGTTGCTCGTGTACCTATGGCAACTAAAGAAGAAGTTGCAGCAGCGGTTTCAGCGGCTCATGAAGCGTTCAAAACATGGTCTAAAGTTTCTTTGACAAATCGGATGCGTATCATGCTTAAATTCCAAGAGCTTGTACGTAATAACGTTGAAGAGATTGGTGCATTGATTACTGAAGAGCACGGTAAAACCTTACCTGACGCGGAAGGTGAAGTAGGTCGAGCGCTAGAAGCGATTGAAAATGCCTGTTCAATAACACGTTTGCAGTTAGGCGAAATGGCTAACAATGCCGCGACAGGTGTTGATACCTACACACTAAATAAACCACTAGGTGTAGGTGTGGGTATTACCGCATTTAACTTCCCTGTAATGTTAGCTGCGTTCATGTTTCCACCGGCCATTGCTTGTGGTAATACTTTTGTATTAAAGCCGTCAGAGCAAGATCCGTCATCTACAATTCGTTTTGTTGAATTAGCGATTGAAGCAGGCTTACCAGCTGGTGTTATCAACGTTGTACACGGTGGTCCTGATTGTGTAAATCAGTTGATTGAAGCTGACGAAGTTAAAGCGGTTTCTTTCATTGGCTCTACTCATGTGGGTACACATGTTTATAACCACGCAAGTAAACATGGTAAACGTTGTCAATCAATGATGGGGGCTAAAAACCATATGGTGATTATGCCTGATGCCAATAAAGATCGTGCAATAAACGACTTGTTAGGCTCTGCGTTTGGTGCTGCTGGTCAACGTTGCATGGCAAATCCTGTGACAATTCTAGTGGGCGAAACACGCAATTGGTTACCTGAAATTGCTGAACGTGCTAAGCAGATGACAGTTGGTCCTGGCACACAACGTGATGCTGATTTAGGTCCGGTGGTTTCACCACAAGCCAAGCAACGTATTATTAAGCTATTAGACTCAGGTGTTGAGCAAGGGGCTACCTTGTTAGTTGATGGTCGCGACTGCGTTGTAGAAGGTTATGAAAAAGGTAATTTTGTCGGCCCAACGATGTTCACTGATGTGAAAACAGACATGGATATTTATACGCAAGAAATTTTTGGCCCTGCATTGTGTGTATTAGAAGCAGAGACATTAGATGAGGCAATCGAAATCATTAATGCAAACCCTAACGGTAACGGCACATCGTTGTTTACCTCTAGTGGCTGGAACGCACGTAAATTTGAAAATGATATCGATGTCGGTCAAATCGGTATCAACGTGCCGATCCCTGTCCCTGTTGCTTATTTCAGCTTTACGGGCTCACGCGCGTCAAAATTAGGTGACTTAGGTCCAAATGGTAAGCAAACTATTAGCTTCTGGACACAAACAAAATCAGTCACCACTCGCTGGTTTGAACCTGATCATCAGGATGGATCAGAAGTACATACGACGATAAGTTTAAAATAACGTAACTGATATCAAGAAAAAAGCGCCAATTGGCGCTTTTTTTATTACTTTAAATAGTGACTAACAGCTATTTTATCTTATTCAGTAACTGTTGAGCTTTGCCTTTCTCTGCAAAGTTGCCTTGCATTCTAAGGATTTTTGTTAACTCAACTTTTGCATCTTCTAATCGACCCATTTTTTGTAATGTGAATCCTAAGTGATACTGAATTAAAGGGTTGTTAGCGTTAATCGCTGTCGCTTGACGTAGTTTGTCTAATGAGCCACTAAAGTCACCATTTAATGACAATACCCAACCGTAAGTATCTAAAATATCAGGGGAGTTTTTTTCTAACGCAAAAGCTCGTTCAATATATGAAAGTGCCTTTTCTACATTACTTTCAGCATAAATATTAGCAATGTTGTTAAGTACATATGCTTGCATTGCAGAAGCTATATTTTCTATCGCTAGGTAGTGCGGTAATGCTTTTTCAGGTTTACCGTTAGCGAGGTAAAAATCAGCGATTAAGTTCTGAATGAATACGTTTTTTGGCTTCGCTTTTGCTATTTTGCTTAGTGTTGATTCAAACGAGTCAATATTTACCCCTTGTTGAGCAAGCATATACATTTTTAGTAGAGCGCCAGTAAAGTTCTCATCAATCCTAAGTGCACTGTTGAATTCCTTATACGCTTTTTTGTATTGTTGTTTTTGAATGAAAAACAGCCCGTATGTATAGCGTAAATTAGCATCATTACTTTGTTGAGATGCTAGAACATCTAATTCAGCTTTTGATTCATCAATTCGATTCAGTGTTAACAATAACTTTGCTTTTTGTAATTTATAAAATCTATTATTAGACTCTTTCTTTATCGCAGCATTAATACTTGACAGCGCATCATTGAAAAAGCCGGCTTCGATTTGCATACTACTTAATTGATAAAAGTCTTGAGCGGATTCCGCAAGTCCCAAAACTTTTCCTAGTTGAACATTTGCTTCTTTGTATCTACCAAGCTTTGTTAATACTTTGGCTTGGTTGGATATGTACTTGCTGACCAAAAAGGAGTTTTTGGTCAATCGCTGTGCTTCTTCAAGCGCCAATGTGTAGTTACCTTGGTTGTAATAGATACCAAATAGAATGTCAGAAGCGATTAGCATCCTAGGTTTTCGTTTTAAGATCTCAGTAAGAATTTCTGTCGCCTTTACATTATCGCCAGTATCTCTTTTTAATTTGGCAAATAAGATTAATAAGTCATTGTTGTTCTCATATGATTGGATCATAGGCGAGATTATGTCTATTGCTTCACTATATTTCCTAAGTGCTGCAAGGGCAGTAGCTTTATTGTATTTTGCTGCAAAATGTTCGTTATTTATGGTCAGTATTTTGTCAAAGTAAGAAATAGCCTCTTGCCATTGTTGCTGTTTAGAAAGTACCACACCTTTAAAAAGTAAATATTGCGTTGCTTTGTCGTCAAGAGTGAGTAACTTGTCTGCAATCGTATTGGCACTTTTATAGTCAGTAATTGATACATACAACTTGGCAAGATTTAGTTCGTAAGCGCCGTTAAACTTGGTTGGACGTTTTTGTTTAAGTAGCTCGATTGCTTCATTGGCTCTCTTGGTCGAAACTAAATAATTTGCTTTTGCTTTCACAATTAAGAGGTTGTTTGAATAATAGCGCTCTAGCTCATTAAGCAGGCTTTTAGCTCTATAAATTTTATTATTCTTGAGGTAGATGTTGTAAAGATTAAGCGCTAGAAATAAATCTTTCTTGATTCTTGGTTCAAACCGCTCTAACAAAGCTTCAACTTTCTCTTGCTGCTTTTGTGATTGATAAATTTCAACCAACATATTAATACCAGATAGATCTTCTGGCCTGGTATTAACATAATAAATGAGATCTTTTTGTGCTTGTTCAAAGTTGCCCTGTAAAAAAGCTGCAGCGCCAGAAACAAAAATAATAGAAGGGTTATTGTTTTTTTGCACGTCAGTCAGTAGCGATAACCTAGAGCTAATTGACTGAAGTAATACTTGTGCCTGTTCATTTTGCTCATTATTAATGAGCAATCGACTTTTTAATAGCTCAGTATAAGTATCAAAAGGGGTTTCTTCTAAAATCTTATTTGCAAAGTTTAGGGCCTCATCTAACTTATTTAACATGGCATACTGATTGGCCAATGAACGCATAACGACTGGATCTGCCGGATTTAGCTCATAAGCTTTTTGAAAGGCATATAATGCTTTTGTTCCTTGTCCTTGAGCGTTGTAAAATTCCCCATTTAGTTGCCATACACGGTTATTTTTAGGTGCAATGCTTAGTGCTTGTTCAAGATACTGGCTAGATTCAATAAATAATCGCTGATTAAGATAATATGACGCCAGTGAAGTGATGGTGCTAAGTCTTTTGGGATTCAAGTTGTATGCGTGTTGTAAAGCCAGTAAGGCATCATTGGGTTTCTCTAATCCTTGATATGCATTATTACTAAGTAATAACATTTTAATTTTGTTCTCAGTATTCAAACCTGAAGATTGAGCTAATGTTAAAACTTGCTCAAATTTATTATGAAACAGTAAAGCTCGAGCCATTTCATAAACAAAAGGATTGATATCTGCACCTAGATCTATCGCATCTCTGAATTCTTCTATCCCTTCATTAAATAGACCTTTGCGCAATAAAACTTTGCCCATTAATATTTTCGCCGGCAAGTTCTCTTGATTTTCTGACAGAGCATTTTTAAGGTGAATATATGAAGCACCTACGTCATTTTTATCGAACGCTATTAGGGCATTTTCATAATAACTTTCAGCGCTTAAAACGCTACTCACGGAAAATAAAAGCGAAAGAAGAAGTATTTTTTTATGCATATATACGGCTATTTAGTGTGTTGATAATGAATGAGGTATAGGTTTAGTATGACTAAAATTAAAAAAGATGGCTATAAGCCATCTTTTTTAAATTCAAACTTTGGAGTATTAAGATTTACGTCGCTTAGCGGACAAGCCAAATAATGCTAACGCTAATATTGCCATTGTTGAAGGCTCAGGAATTGTTGAACCGCCACCGCCACCACCAGGTGACGTAGTAAAGGAAATTCCAGCAAACTTAAAGCCATCGTTATTTGCCGTCGCTCCGCCTACACTACCAAACATTGTATGATAAGCTGACACAACCCATAGTGAAGAGCTGGCATTTACATTTACATCAGCATAATAGTTATTTCTAGAACTGTCATTATCATAATTGATACTCATTCTAGATGAACTAAAATCACTACTACCGGAGCTTGCATTTGGTGTTGATAGTAGACTAGAAAAAGTTTCCCCAGTTAAATCACTTGGGACTTCGTTTTTATCTAAAGCTGCGATAGAAACCTGTGTATCATTTTCATTCCATAACCAGCTAGAATATACATTCTCTAGCTCAACTTCTTGTGCACCAAAATCAAGTACATAAAAGTCATAATCTAGATATGAACCATCAGGAGTATTGTCAGCACTGTGTTCAGGAGAGCCCCCTCCTTCATACTGATTTTGTAAAGACCAACCATTGCCGTTGCGATCGAAATCAGTAGCTCTGCGAATATCGTAACCTGAACCATTATCTATATTAGACCAACCAGATACGTTGACAGTAATACCACCAGCATCAACTGAAAACTGATTAAAATTGGATCCAGGCTCGCCGCTACTGTAGGTCGTTCCGTCAACATTTATTGTGCCAAAAGATGCCGTAGTTGTACCTGCCATCGCCTGCAAAGGCAACATAACCAATCCTGCGATAATCCATTTTTTTGGACTTACAAACATAAATCTCTCCAAAGATTTTTTAATAAACTGCGTTTACCAAATATTTATCACTATATCGCTCAAGAGAGCAAGAAACATACCTTTAATTTTAATCTATTATTTAACAATGTGTTATGCATAGTTATTAATGGTTAAAAAAGGTGAGTGTAAAGAAATTAGACACAGTGTAATTTGTTGTCATTATAATCACAAATCTTGCGCTAGATGGATTCTTTCTTCATTATATTTTTATCAGTCTGGTTTGCGCAATGAATGTTAACTATTATCTATGTTCAATATTTTACTTGAATATCATTGCTGTTAATTAACTTAGTAATATAGCGCAGATTATCAACCGTTTAACGCATCTGGCATTTCTTGAATCAGGGAAGATGATAAAACAGTATTATAGGAAGCTTCTGTATATATAAGTTAAAGGCTTCACAAATTTAAATTGCAAACAGTAATTCAAACCAACATTTTGCTTTCATGCGTTATCACGATAGCGCCTAATAAGAACAAAGGTATAAAAGATGAAAAAATCTCTTACTTCACTGATGCTCACTGCAGCAATTTATGCTTCAGGTGCAACGGCATCAGTTGATACTGATTTATTATCAGGAATTAAAACCCGTAACATTGGTCCCGCTGCAACCAGTGGCCGAATTTCTGATATTGAAGCGGTTATTTCAAACCCCAACATAATATATGCTTCAGCTGCTTCTGGCGGCGTATGGAAGTCTGAAAACGCAGGTTTGAATTGGACCGCTATATTTGAAAATGAAGATTACGCCTCTACAGGTGCTTTGGCTATTAACCAAGCAATTCCTGATATTATTTGGTTAGGTACAGGTGAAGGTAATGTCCGTAATTCAACATCAATTGGTGGCGGCATTTATAAATCAATGGATGCAGGTAAGACTTGGCAGAAAATGGGGTTAGAGTCTACAGAGCGTATTAACAGAATAGCACTACACCCGACTAACCCTGACATTGCTTATGCTGCGGCTATGGGCGAGTTATGGTCGAGCAATGAAGACCGTGGTATCTACAAAACCATTGATGGTGGAAAAACTTGGCAGAAGATTTTGTATGTCGATAACACAACAGGTGCCAGCGATATCAAAATGGATCCAACCAATCCCAATAAACTATATGCTTCAATGTGGCAGTTCAAACGTTGGCCTGATAAGTTTGAATCAGGTGGTCCAGGATCTGGATTATATGTTTCTATCGATGGCGGCGAAACCTGGTCACAAAAAACATCTGCTGACGGCTTACCAGAAGGGGAGTTAGGTCGTATTACCTTGGATATTGCCGAAAGCTCACCGAATACTGTTTATGCGCTAGTTGAAGCAGAAAAAAGTGCTTTAATGCGCTCAGATGATGGCGGTAGCAGCTGGCGCGCTGTCAACAGTGAAGTTGGCGTTGCTGATAGACCTTTCTATTATTCTGAAATAGAAGTGGATCCGAATAATCCAGATATCATTTACAACATCGCGACTATGATCAGACGTTCAATTGATGGCGGTAAAACGTTTACGACTGTTGATAAAGTTAACTGTTGTGCCACAGGCAACACTATTCATATTGATAACCATACTTTATGGATTAACCCTAAAGACTCAGAACATTTAATTTTAGGGAATGATGGTGGTATTGCTGTGACTCAAGACAAAGGTGATAGCTGGCGCTTTGTGCAAAATTTAGCGATTTCTCAGTTTTATCATATTCGTGTCGATGACGCTGTTCCTTATAATATTTATGGTGGCTTACAGGATAACGGTTCATGGCGTGGGCCGTCGGAAGTCTTCCACACAGGCGGTATTCGTAACCTTCATTGGCAAGAAGTCGGCTTTGGTGACGGTTTTGATACCATGCCTTTCCCTGATGATGTCACCAAAGGTTATGTGCAATCTCAAGGTGGGTATTTAAATCGTTATGATCTTAACACCGGTGAGCAAAAACTGATCCGCCCAGCGCCTGCGAACCATGACAGTGAATTGCGTTTTAATTGGAATGCGGGCTTAGCCCAAGACCCGTTCAATGATGATACTATTTATTATGGTAGCCAGTTCGTGCACAAATCCACGGATCGCGGTGAAACATGGGAAATTATTTCAGGTGACTTATCAACAAATAACCCAGATTGGCAGCGCTATAAAGAATCTGGTGGTTTAACGCCGGACGTTACCGCAGCTGAGAATCATACAGCCATAATTGCAATTGCTCCAAGTACCATTAAACAAGGTGTCATTTGGGTTGGTACTGATGATGGACGAATCCATGTTACTCAAGATGGTGGCAAAACATGGAAGAGCGTAGAAAACAAAGCGCGTAAAGTGCCTAAAAACGCCTTTATTCCTCATATTCAACCTTCACTACATAATGCGGATGAAGCGTTTATTGTGTTTGACAACCACCGTCGTGGCGACATGAATCCGTACATCATGAAAGCATCTAAATATGGTAGCAAGTTCACTAACCTAACAAGTAAAGATATCAAAGGTTATGCACTTTCTGTCGTGCAAGATCATGTTGATGAAAATCTACTGTTTCTGGGCACAGAGCTAGGCTTATATGCAACAACTGATGGTGGAGATTCTTGGTTTAAATACGACCAAGGCGTACCAACTGTTTCAGTGATGGATATGGCCATTCAACAGCGCGAGAATGACTTAGTACTCGGTACACATGGTCGTTCAGTGATCGTAATTGATGACTACAGCGCGTTACGTGGTTTAAACAAAAAATCATTTGAGCAATCATTAGCTTTATTGAATACAGGTGATGGTCAGCAATACGTTTCAAGTCGCGCGACGTCTTCACGCTTTTGGGGGGATGCCGCCTACGTCGGTGATAATGAAGTCTACGGTGTTACTGTTAAT
Source organism: Thalassotalea atypica (assembly GCF_030295975.1). NCBI lineage: Bacteria > Pseudomonadati > Pseudomonadota > Gammaproteobacteria > Alteromonadales > Colwelliaceae > Thalassotalea > Thalassotalea atypica. The sequence goes on along the minus strand of NZ_AP027364.1, from coordinate 2,619,178 downwards.
GTGATGGCGGCAGGAGAACATTTGGCTCACCCGGATGTCGATAAAGAAAAAGCTCGTAAGTTAACCAATGCTGAAAAAGCAAAAGCGAATAAAGATAATGAAAAAGAAGAAAAACCATTGTCTGACAAAGCACGTGTAACGGTTAAAGATGCAGAGGGTAAAATAGTACGCACATTCGTTACTAAACTTAAGCAAGGGGTAAATCGCATTGTTTGGGGATTAGAGTCAGATGGTCGAGGCCGTATGCCAGGACAAGAACCAAAAGAAGACAAGGATATTCTTCCTGCTGGACCGGAAGTGGTACCGGGCACATACACATTGCATATTAAGTTAAATGATCATGAGTTAGAAACAACAGCGAAGGTATTACAAGATCCACGTTATAACGTAACGGCTGCTGATATGCAGATGCGCTATGAAATGGAGCACAAAGCCGTTGGTTTATATGACACCTTAACAAAAGCCGTTCATGCTTTAGTTGATAGCAAAAAAGACGTCGAATTGATTCAAGGCATGGCCAATAAAGCCCTTGAAAGTGTCAAGGAAAGTAAAGACGAGCACCCAGCAAGTAAGTTAGCTAAGTCAGCGGATGAGCTCATTAAGAAAATAGGCGAACTTGATAAAAACTTACGTTCAATCCCAAAAACAAACGGTATTGTTGATGAAAGTTATAAAGTGAGTTCGCATATCTTTATGGCATGGGGATATGCAGGAAGCCGTTACGGTAAACCATCACCGACTGCAGAAATTTATTTAGAAAAGGCAAAGATAGAATTGGGTAAGGGTGTTGGCAACGTAAATACCTTTATTGAGAAAGACTTAGAGGAGTTCAAAAAGCAATATCAAGCGTCAGGCTTAGGACTGCTTTCTACAGCTCAACCAATCACCTTAAACTAGTTAATATGTAAATTGAACACAAAAGCCTGAAACTTGCCTTGCAGTTTTAGGCTTTTTAATAATAAGAGAACAACTAAGGAATAACAGATGAAATTATTACCTTCACTTCTTGCCGCTTCGATTGCGTTCGGGCTTACAACCCCAGCTTTTGCCGCTCAATCAGACAAGAAGGTTGATGCCGAAATATACAAAAATATTAAATTGAGAAACATTGGGCCAGCAGTGACTGGTGGACGTGTCAGTGATTTTGCCTTTAACCCAAATAACCCTGCGCAATATTATGTTGCAACTGCAGCCGGGGGTATTTGGAAAACTGATAATGCAGGCACGACATGGAAGCCCATATTTGATAATGAAACGAGCTTTTCGTTAGGTGATATCACCATGGATCCGAATAATACCCAAGTGATTTGGGCGGGATCAGGTGAAAACAATTCACAGCGCTCAGTAGCCTATGGTGACGGTGTTTATAAGTCAGAAGATGGTGGCAATAGTTGGAATAATGTCGGTTTAAAAAACTCAGAACACATTGGTGAAATTTTAATTGATCCACGCAACTCTGATGTTGTCTACGTTGCAGCGCAAGGACCACTGTGGAATAAAGGCGGTGACCGTGGTCTTTATAAAACTATCGATGGCGGTAAAACTTGGGAAAAATCACTGAATATTAGTGAGCACACAGGCGTCAGTGATATTGCCTTTGATCCACAAAACCCTGATGTAATTTACGCTACTTCTTATCAGCGTCGCCGTCATGTTTGGACGTTAATCAACGGTGGGCCTGAGTCGAGCATTCATAAATCTACCGATGCTGGTAAAACATGGACAAAAATAAACAAAGGACTACCAAGTGTTGAGCTTGGCCGTATAGGCATTGATGTGGCACCAAGTGACGGCAATATTGTTTATGCCATTGTCGAAGCGCAAAAAGGAAAAAGTGGATTCTATCGCTCAATTGACGGTGGTGCGAGCTGGCACAAACAAAGTGACTATGTTTCAGGTAGTCCACAATATTATCAAGAAATTGTTGTTGATCCTAAAAATGCCAATAGAGTTTACTCATTAGACACTTATTTAATGGTCTCTGAAGACGGCGGTAAAACATTTACTAAAGCGGGCGAAGCTGACAAGCATGTTGATAATCATGCTTTATGGATTGACCCTAATAATACTAATCACTTAATTATTGGCAGTGATGGCGGTGTATATGAGTCATGGGATAGGGCTAAGCATTGGACCTTTAAAGACAACATGCCGCTCACTCAATTCTATAAAGTGACTGTAGACAACGACTACCCGTTTTATAACGTTTTTGGCGGTACACAAGACAATGCGTCTTTAGGTGCTCCACATAGAACTACGACCAATTCAGGAATACAAAACAGTGATTGGTTGTTTACCCAGTTTGGTGATGGCTTTAAAACGGTTATCGATCCGAAAAACCCAGATATTATCTATTCGCAATATCAACATGGCGGCCTAGCTCGCTATGATAAAAAATCCGGCGAACGAGTTCAAATGCAGCCTGTGTCACCAGATAAAACCGTAGCGCAACGCTTTAACTGGAACTCACCAATTTTGATCAGTCCTCATAATAATGAGCGACTATACTACGCTTCACAGCAAGTGTTTAAAACGGAAAACAGGGGAGATGACTGGCAAGTGATCAGCGGTGACTTATCAAGAAACACTGATCGCAATAAACTCAAAGTCATGGATAAAGTCTGGAGCGTTGATGCGGTCGCGAAAAACCAATCTACGTCTTTTTACGGTGCGGTGATCGCGTTAACAGAATCTAGCTTACAAGAAGGGTTATTGTACTCAGGTAGCGATGACGGCGTAATGCATGTCACTAAAGATGGCGGTACAGAATGGACTAAGCTAGATTGGCCATCAAAAGTGCCTGACAATTCTTATGTCAGTGATTTAGAAGCGTCGATGTTTGATAAAAATACCGTGTTTGCCACATTTGACAATCACAAACGTGGTGACTTTAAGCCATATGTTTATCGTAGTGATAATAATGGCAAGAGCTGGAAGAATATTACCGGTGACATGCCTACTCGCGGGACGGTTTACACCATCGCGCAAGATCATGTAAATAAAGATTTATTATTCGTCGGCACTGAGTTCGGTGTCTTTTTTACACAAAATGGCGGCAAAAATTGGACCCAGTTAAAATCTGGTATGCCAACAATCACGGTGCGTGATATTGAAATTCAACGTCGAGAGTCTGACTTAGCTATTGCGTCTTTTGGCCGTGGTTTTTTCATCCTTGATGATTATTCGCCACTTCGTGAAAGTGCAACGGATGTTAAAAAGCGAGATGCTACGCTGTTTCCTGTTCGACGCGCCTTTCAATTTATTGAGCATGATCCACTAGGCTTGCCAGGCAAAGCAATGCGGGGTGCTGATTTTTACTTCGCTGATAACCCCGAATATGGTGCGACCTTTAGCTACTTCGTAAATGAAAAATTCACTTCATTAAAGACGCTAAGACATAAGCAAGAGCAGAAGTTGACCAAAGACGGCGACGATGTTTCGTACCCATCTTGGGAGGCATTAAAAGAAGAAGATTACCAGCAGAAATCTGAACTGATTTTTACCGTGCGTGATAGTGAAGGCAACATGGTTCGTCGAATCAAACAGCCGGCAAAACAAGGTTTTAACCGTATTCACTGGGACTTACGTTACCCAGGATTTGAACCCATTAACGCAAGCGGTGACAACGATTCAGGCTGGTTAGTGGTGCCTGGGACTTATCAAGTGTCAATGTCGAAAGTGGTTGATGGCGTAGAAACAAATTACGATCAGAGCCAAAGCTTTGATGTGGTTTCAATTGATAATCGCACTTTCCCAAGTACCGATCGTAAGGCTGATTTAGCGTTTGATATGAAAGCAGGGCGTTTACAACAAGCTGTTTCTGGGGCAAGAAAATACCTAGGCGAGTTGGATAAACGCATTAAGCATATTAACGCAGCAACGACAGAAACGCTGGGTTTAGCGCAAGATACTATTGCATTAGCCCATCAAATGCAGCGTGATTTAAAAGATATTAAATTAACGCTCAATGGTAATACTGTTGTCTCTAAACGCAGCGAGCCAACGCCTACTTCGGTTAGCGGCTATATTGGTTACTTGATGTGGAGTCGTAGTGAAAGCACGAGCCCAGTCAACGAACAACAAAAGCTACGTTTTAAATTGGCCAGTGAAGGTTATAGCGATGTATACCAGCGTATAACCCAGTTGGCGGAGTCAGTTAAACTGACTGAAGACGCGATTGCAAAAGCTGGTGGTAACTGGATGCCAGGCATGATGCCATCGTCTGGGAAATAGCTTTCACGAATTAGTCTACGTTGTTGTTCATGTTACAACGTAGACACAATAGTGAAATGTAAAATAATAAAGCGCCTTAGGGCGCTTTATTATTTTATGGGCAGTTAAAATCATTCATTTTCTACAAAGTTATTGATAAACTCTTTTCGTTTTTAGTTATTCAATGATAAGTCAATGAAATTCAGTCCCCTTGTTCAAGAATTAATAGAGTCTTTTAAGTGTTTACCAGGTGTTGGCGCCAAAACAGCACAGCGCATGGCGTTTCATTTATTAGAGCGTAATCGTCGTGGTGGGGAAAATCTTGCGGAAAAGCTCTCACAAGCGATGGAACATGTAGGCCATTGTCAAAAGTGTCGAAACTTTACTGAACAAGCTTTATGCGATATTTGTTTGAGCCCCAAGCGTCAGCTTTCTGAACTTTTGTGTGTTGTTGAAAGCCCAGCAGATGTGATTGCCATAGAGCAAACCGGTGAATTTATTGGCCGCTATTTTATTTTAATGGGACATTTATCGCCTATTGATGGCATAGGTCCAGACGACTTAGGTTTAGATTTGCTAGCTGCGGAACTAAAACAAGGGCAAATTAAAGAGGTGATTTTAGCTACAAACCCTACTGTAGAAGGTGAAGCGACAGCACACTTTATTGCTGAAATGAGTAAAGATCTTGGTGTGAAAATTTCTCGAATTGCCCATGGCGTGCCAGTCGGTGGAGAGCTAGAGTTTGTTGATGGTAATACATTGTCGCATGCGCTCTCAGGCCGTAAAGATTATTTAAGTTAAACATACTACAATCGTATACTAGAGCGTAACAGAATAATATCCTTGGGGGGCAAGGTAGAACTGTTAGTAAATTAGATAGAGATAGCAGGGTACCTAAGCACGTCTTATCCAAAAAAAATCAGACTTTTTGGATTCACTCCTTTGACTTGCTGCATCCCTTAAATTTCATCAACCATTAGTTGTCGATGTAAATAGGCATTGCTCTTTCGCGCATTACTCTTTTTCTAATCATCGTGAAGAATACTCAATTAAGTTAGCCCCTATAACTGGACAAACTCTACCACTTTATTAACTGTATAGTGTTTGCTATTGATAAGCAGACGTATAAATGTCGTTAGTCACTATTCAGAAACGCCTATTTTAAGGCCGTTAACCCGACCCGTTATTAAAGGAAAAATTCTAACTATCAGCTAATATATAGAGTGAAAAATAATAATTAATTCTACATAACTCGATGCAGATCCTAATGATAAAGGAGAATTGACATGGCTAGTTGTTTTAAGAATTGGTTAAATTGTATGAGAGCGTGTTCACGGCTACCAGGCACTGCAAATCAAATAGCCTGTGCGGCAGACTGTGACCTCGATTTAGCAAGATGTGTAAGAGATTCATTATTTATGTCATCCTCTGCTGATGCACTGGTCTTGGCGCGATCGATAAGATCCGGTTTCCCAATTCCTCTAGAGCTTTTGGTGCAAGATGAAAGCAGTGGTGAGAGTAATACGGAGTTTAATCTTGGCGACATGGTTGATAAAGCGTTTGAAGACAAACCGTTAAGTGAAATTGCCGATGCTTCAGTTTCTGCAATTATGGGGATTTCGGTTGCTGATGCCAAAGTCCTTGAAAAGGCTTTTAATATAAAGACGGTACGGGATTTTGCCAATCATGACTTTGTTCGATATGCGCGCAGTATTGTTGCTCAGGCAGATAACAATGGGTGTTAAGTTACACTTTTAAAGTCAACATAGAGAAAAGCCTAGGGATGCCCTTAGGCTTTTGGGGTTAGTATCAACGCTATGATTCTTGCAGAAGAATAACTAAGGCTTAGAGAATGATTAAATCAACAATGGTTTGAGCAGCAGCGAACGTATATTAAGTTGCTAAGCCTCACCAAAAAAGCCCTATAGATATAAAGGCTCATTTCACCTGAATATCCATTTCATTAAATTTTTTCTTGAATTCAACACCACTATCCCCATATCTGAATTAACTTGCAAACTAGCAGTCGCTAGTTTGCCAAATCAATTTAGTTTATCGTTTATATAGGAGACGTTTCAGATGTCTGAGACAAGTCAAAAAGAAGTTCATGGCTTTCAAACAGAAGTAAAACAATTACTTCAACTTATGATCCACTCACTTTATTCAAATAAAGAGATTTTTTTACGTGAACTCGTTTCTAACGCTGCCGATGCTGCGGATAAATTAAGATTTAAAGCCTTATCAAACGCTGACCTTTATGAAGGTGATGGCGAATTAAGAGTACGTGTTAGTGCAGATAAGGACAACAACACGGTAACCATTTCTGATAACGGTATTGGTATGACACATGACCAAATCGTTGAGCACTTAGGTACGATTGCAAAATCAGGTACTGCGGAGTTTTTCTCTAAGTTATCTGGTGATCAAGCATCTGACTCACAATTAATTGGTCAATTTGGTGTAGGTTTCTATTCTGCATTTATTGTTGCGGACAAAGTGACTGTGCGTTCTCGTGCTGCTGGCGTCTCCGCGTCAGAAGGCGTTGAATGGTCAAGTGAAGGTGAAGGTGAATTCACTACCGCTAAAATCGAGAAATCAAATCGTGGTACCGATATTATTCTTCACTTAAAAGAAGATGAAAATGAATTTGCTGATGACTGGCGTTTAAAATCAATTGTCACTAAATACTCAGATCACATTTCAGTGTCTGTTGAAATGTTAACCCCAGAAATTCCTGCTGTAGAAGCCGTAGAAGAAGTGAAAGATGACGAAGGTAATGTCACTACACCTGCGATTGAAGCACGCGATGCTGTGCCAGCAACTTGGGAAGCAGTAAACAAAGCAACAGCGCTTTGGACTCGTGAAAAAGCAGATATTTCTGAAGATGAATATAAAGAATTTTATAAGCATGTTTCACATGATTTTGGTGACCCATTGTTGTGGGAACACAACAAGGTAGAAGGTAAAACGGAATACACAAGCTTATTGTATATTCCAAGTAAAGCACCATTTGACATGTATAACCGTGAAAAACAGCATGGCTTAAAGTTGTACGTTCAACGTGTATTTATCATGGATGATGCTGAGCAATTCATGCCAACCTACCTTCGTTTTGTGAAAGGTTTATTGGACTCAAATGATTTACCGTTAAACGTTTCTCGTGAAATTTTGCAAGACAATAAAATCACACAAGCCATTCGTAAGGGCTGTACAAAACGTGTGCTGAAAATGCTTGAAAAGCTAGGCAACAAAGACAAAGAGCAATACCAAATATTCTGGAATGAATTTGGTCAGGTGTTAAAAGAAGGCCCGGCTGAAGACATGTCAAACAAGGAAGCGATTGGTAAACTATTACGCTTTGCTTCAACCAATGAAGACTCTCCAGTGCAAAATGTATCATTAACTGAATACATTGAGCGCATGAAAGAAGGCCAAGACAAGATTTATTATGTTGTTGCAGATAGCTTCGAAGCGGCTAAAAACAGCCCTCACTTAGAAGTTTTCCGTAAGAAAGGCATTGAAGTGTTATTACTTTCCGATCGTATTGATGAATGGTTGGTCAGTCACTTAACCGAGTTTGGTGAAAAGCAATTACAATCTGTTGCTCGTGGTGGTCTTGATCTTGGTGATTTAGAAGATAAAGAAACTAAAGAAGCGCAAGAAAAACTTGAGCAAGAGTTCGACTCTGTGACTAAGCGCATGAAAGAAGCATTAGGTGAAAAAGTTAAAGAGGTGAAAATATCTAATCGCCTTACAGACTCTCCGGCAGTGATCACCACAGCTGAAGATGACATGAGCACGCAAATGCAAAAATTAATGGCGTCAATGGGACAAGAAGTACCAGAGACAGCACCGATTTTTGAAATCAATGCAGAGCATGAGCTTGTTAAGCATGTATCAGATGAGCAAGACGATACGTTGTTCAATCAATGGGTTGATGTGTTATTTGAACAGGCAACATTAGCGGAACGTGGTAGCTTAAAAGATCCGGCTTCATTTGTGGCTCGATTGAATAAGTTAATGTTATCGTTAACCAAGTAAGATGTAATTCATTTTTCTTAGAAGGCGCCGTTTGGCGCCTTTTTTAAAACTAAGTTATCCAGCTAAACGGGTTGTCACTCGCCAAGTCAAAATAACATGTGTGGTTTACCTCAACAGGTTAGAGAAAAACTGGTCAAAAAATATTTAATTGTATATTTCTGGGCAACCAGTTCTGTGTCTTTAATTAGACATTAGTCTAAAAACAAGGGTTTTAAGCGCTTTTTTTGTTGTAACGTGCGAATTGTTACTTGTTTGGTAACAAGTGAACTTGTATAGTGTCTTTCTTTTTTATCAACCTTCACAACCGTATAGGCATCTCTTTATGCGCATTATTTTGTTAGGGGCTCCTGGTGCTGGTAAAGGCACTCAAGCACAATTCTTAATGGCCAAATTTGGCATTCCACAAATTTCTACTGGTGACATGCTTCGCGCTGCTATAAAAGCTGGAACGGAACTCGGTAAAAAAGCCAAGGAAGTCATGGATGCTGGTCAGCTAGTCTCTGATGAACTCATTATTGGACTTGTCAAAGAGCGTATCGCTCAAGACGATTGTAAAGGTGGGTTCTTACTCGATGGTTTCCCTCGTACTATTCCTCAAGCCGATGCGATGAAGGAAAATAGTATTGACGTAGACAACGTGATTGAATTTGATGTACCTGATGAAGTCATTGTAGAACGTATGGCAGGTCGTCGAGTTCACTCTGGCTCAGGCCGTGTTTATCATCTTGTTTATAATCCACCTAAAGTGGAGGGTAAAGATGATGAAACAGGTGAAGATTTATCTATCCGCCCAGATGATGAAGAAGCAACGGTTCGTAAACGTTTAGCAATTTATCACGAGCAAACTAAGCCACTTGTTGATTTTTATCAAACGGACGCACAAGCAGGTAACTGCAAGTACATCACCATTGATGGTACGCAACCGGTTGAGCAAGTAAGCGAAAAATTATCAGCTGAATTATCGTAAGTTTTTACAAAGCTGAAATAAAAAGCCCAATCACTGGGCTTTTTTTGTGCCTACTATAAATTGATTGCTACTATCGCGATTTTTCAATCGTCGAATTTTACTTTGTATTATTTTAATGACAGCTTCCTATCAACAGAGAAATGGTCACTAGCCACCGGTACGTTAGCGAGTAATACGATCCCCAAAACAATATGTAGGTCAAAAGCTGCTAGGGCGATATCAGCATATTACTGCAGCTATGTTAAGTATGCTTAGCCCAAGTGCTGACAGAAGAGTTAATAGGCTTATACATAATAATACAGGTAAAATTAAGTCTGCGACGGTAGCGAGTTGAGTGGCTAATTCGAAAGAGAGCAACGGGACTTGATATTCATATTCGAATAAAAACAAGGTTTAATCCCAGTCTTTTACTTTTGTTAGACCTGCTTTGAAAAATATCCAGCCTATGTAAAGCTGAGCGCTTAACAGCACCAGCGAAATTGAGCGGGGGAGTATTTCAAAAAATGGATTGTGTAAATGTCTAATCTGGACCAGTGTGTTCATTAATACTTCTATGAAAATAAGGCACTAACAAAGCTTATACAAGACGCGGTCTTATATATTGGATATCAGTGTTTTGGTTTCATTTGATGTGTACTTTTGGTTGTTAATTAGCGGCAATGGCTATCAGAATAGTCAACCAACGCCGATGATTACGTGTTCTTGAACTGCTCTAGGTAGCCAAGCACTCAAATTGAAATCTGTGTGGCTGACCCTATCCATCGCCGTTGCTAAATCTGTGTTGTTTAGTAGTGATATGTACCATTGGTACTCTGCTTTTGATATATAGACCGATCTTACGTCATATTCTGCCCGATACACCGCGATAAAAAGTCCATCTTCATCCATTTTCTCGAAAGCGGCTCGTAGTAATTGCTCAAACGCTTGCTGTTCAAAGGTAACATTATTGGCAAAATAATCTTTTATTTCTAACACTGGGTAGCTAGAACGATATATTGCAAAACCGCTGTTTAGCTTGAAAAATAACTCACTTGCATCTTTTTGTTCCAATTTACCTAAGCTTTGCAAATCGACAAGTTCATCTTTAGCTCGTGCACAGCGATGTATCATTAAATCTAACTGCGCAACATCAGCTAAGTAGGGAAGTGACTCCAGCAAGGCTTGCTGGCTAAGAAAATCGGGTAATTTTTCTCCCCATTCTCCCCAGTCGGCATTTGTTTTGTAATGCTGTGCCAAATACTTTGCGCTGGCGACAGCGAAATTATCCTCTAAAACAATTTTTACCGTTGGATATGTAATCCCTAGCGCCCGTAGCGCATTGGCATGAAGGTTGTTTTGATAAATTGCTAACCCTTTTTCATCATATGAAGATTGTGCTGAAGTATTAAAAATGTCTGCTAACAAGGTTTGTTGAAAATTAATTAACGACATACTAATACCTTTGATGCAATTGTCTTTGCTTTTTCGGCCTCAGCAACCAAGGTTGTCCAGTTTGGTAAATCTAAATCCCATTCAATTAATGTGGGGATTGGCCCAAACCTAATGATTGCTGAATGAAACAAAGTCCAAACATCATCTGATACAGGTTGGCTATGATCATCAATGACCAATTCTCCTTGATTTACTGAGCTACAGCCAGCTAAATGTATTTCACCAACAATATGCTTCGGAATTGAATTTAACCACGTGGTGGCTTGCATTAGTGGTTCGTGATCTTGCTGATTTACAGCGTTAACCATGAGGTTATTTAAATCGACCAGCAATTGACAGTCTGTATTCTCACATAAACGAACTAGAAACTCAGTTTCAGACATAGTAGAGCCTGCGGGCATGATGTATGCAGACAAATTTTCGACTAAAATTGTACGCCCCAGAGTGCGCTGAATCGTGTCTATATTCTTTGACATCACAGCTAAACTTTCTTCATTGAAAGGAACCGGTAGTAAATCCCCTGCGTGTACTTGAATGTCGCCCAGTTGTCCCCAAGAAAAACTCGCATGATCAGAAATGAGTAGCGGGTTCAATTGTTTGACTAGTTGACTAAACTTACTGATGTGCTCACTGGGAATAGCTTGCACTGACCCTAAGCCTAAACTTGTAGCATGCAGGCTGATGTCATATTGCTGCTGAATGTCACATAGTAGGGCTTGACTAATCCCGCCTTCTGCAAAAAAATTCTCGGCATGTATTTCAACAAAATCAATATCAGCAGGAAAAGACAGTGCGTCATTGTAATGCTGATGCCTTAGCCCAACACCAATGAGAGGAAGCTTGGTATTGGAGCTGTCGTCTTGATCAAGACAACTTGTTACAGTTTGCAATGACATCACTATATTTTCCTGAATTACTGATAATGCTTAGACTTTTGTTGTCGCTTTGAATTTAGCTTTTGCTTCTTTACGCAGCATACCGCCAAGGCTTTCACAGCTCCCCTTGTTCACTAAACGCCACTCGCCGATATCATTATCAACGGTTGATTGGCCTGCACATGAATGGGTACCTGCTAAGTTGCCACAATCATTTTGTCCTGCTGGCGTGATGCCGTAGCAACGCTCTTTTGCTGCTCTTTTTCTGTTGTTTTCTCCTGCCTGCGCAGTATCAATAGCGCCGATTGAAACGGCAGCGAATAATGCGGCAGATAAAGCTAAATTATGTTTCATAGGTAAAACTCCTAAACTACTATTTATTAAATCAAGCAACAATTGCTCAATACTCGATAAATGTTTGCTCAATAAAAGACCTGATCTTCTTAGATTAATTTCACTAAACTAAAGTTAGAAAAATATTTGAATTATGCATAATCGCTCTTTTATTTTACTAAATAATTGATTGCTAGGTATATTGGGTTACTCTACATCTAACAGTTGTTGTGGTGTTTTGTCTTTAATTGTTAGCCAATTTTGCTCAGACATCGCTAGGTATTTTTGCGTATCTTGTTTCCATTTATTTTGCACGTCCTTGTTTAGATTCAAATAAAGTTTGTCTGCAATAATTTTCCAAGCTGTTGGGTCTGTATCGAATTTCTTGTCCATGGCAACACCAAAGGCACAGTAGCCACCGTATTGTGGTGCGTATTTTTGCGGTGAGCTTTTAAATGTGTCTCTGTTTTGGGCTGTATTAAAGCGATAAATTGCGCCTTTATATGTTGCAGTATATTTAGCCATGCCTTGAATGGGCTTGCCGACAGTGAAATACGCCACTGGATCATAGCCTTTTATTGCTAGATCGTTTTCATCAGCGTTCATATCGATATTTGCAGCAAAAGAAATGCTTGATAGTACAAGTAAAGATGTAGCTAATAGCGTTTTGAATATTGAGTTTCTTGTCGTCATCGTCAGTTCTCTTTCTTTGTGAATGTAAGTACGATGAGAATTTTAATGACTCGTTGATTGGCTTCGGGCTAATATCGTCTTAGATTTCGTGCAATTCGTCTAAAAAGTGCAATATGGATCAACTTTCACAAATAATTTCCAAATTTTCGATACAAGCTGGTGTGTTTTATACCGGAAAGTTGTGCGGTCTGTCTTCGTTTGAACAAAATGCAATTGAAGGGCATATTCATGTGCTTAAATCTGGACGCTTGAAGGTCACCGGACTATCGATAGGGGATAGAGTGTTAACAGAGCCTAGTATTATTTTCATTCCTCGGCCTCAGTCGCACCGCCTAATGGCTGGTGCTGACGACGATGCAGAGCTGGTTTGCGCTACATTACAATATGGTATTGGCAATATTAACCCTGTTACACAAGCTTTGCCTGATGTGCTTGTTTTACCATTAGCAAGAGCTCCGCAGTTATTGCAAAACCTAAATTGGGTATTGTCAGAGTCAACGTCAGCTAAACAGGGACATCAAGCGATCATGGATCGCTTGATGGAGGTTTTCATCGTTTCTATGCTTCGTCACCTGATTGAACAGAACAAAATGCAAAAGGGCTTGCTGGCAGGAATGGCGCATGGCCAACTGAGTAAAGTTCTTCAAGCGATTCAGGAAGAGCCAGGACATTCTTGGACACTAGATGAAATGGCAGATATTGCACTTATGTCGAGGGCAAAATTTGCCGCTTTGTTTAAGAACGTTATAGATAAAACCCCAAATGACTACTTAACTGATTGGCGAGTGAGTGTGGCACAAAAATTGTTGCTCGACGGAAAGCCTGTCAGCCTTGTTGCTCAATCTGTCGGTTATGACAGTCCGTCTACGCTAAGCAGAGCGTTCCAGAAAAAATGCCAATTGTCACCTAAAGCATGGTTAAAAAGAATGAATGAGTAGGCGATGTCATATCCTAACAAAATCTATCACTTTTAACCTTTTCTATTTTTATAGAATTCTAGTAACTTCAATACAAATTAAAAATAATAAGGAAAATATATGGTTAGTTTAACTATCACTGGCTTTTATGCGGGCTTAATCGCCTTACTTTTTATGGTTTTATCTATGAAAGTGATCCGACTGAGGTTTAGTAAAAAAATTGGTATTGGCGATGGTGGTGACAGTGAGCTTTCAAAAGCAATCAGAGTACATGCAAACTTTGCAGAGTACCTACCTTTAGCGCTGGTTTTAATGGCAGCCTTTGAAGTTAATGGTGGTAGTGAAATGTGGTTGCATGTTGTTGGCGCTTTATTATTCGTTGGCCGTGTATTGCATGCGATAGGCTTGTCTCAAAGCAAAGGAACCTCTGTTCAACGTGCAGCAGGTACATTGGCAACGCAAGCAGTTATGGTTGGAGTTAGTGTGACACTAATTATTAATTTTATCAGTTAACTTTCGAAAAATAAGGAGCGTGTAAATACCAACCACGCTCTACTTTTATTAAGCTTTTAACATGCCAATATGTGGGATGCCATCTTCTAAATACATTTCTGTCACTTGCTTAAAACCGTGTTGTTGATAAAGCTTTGCTAAATGCTCTTGTGCCGAAATTTTAATGCTAGACGTGTTAAAATGTTCATTACAAGCATTAATACCTAGTTTAATTAATTCATGTCCTAAGCCGCTACCACGTGCCGCATTCGCTATCAGCACTCTTCCAATACTGATATGATTTTTGTAAGTAGTTCCTTTGGGTAAAACTCTCAGGTAAGCATGCATCTTTCCATCACCTTCGTTGTAACCGAAGAGATGCAATGTCTCAGGGTGGCGATCTAGATCATCTAAATCAGGGTAATAGCAGGTTTGCTCAACAACAAATACATCGATACGAAGTTTAAGGAAATCGTACAATTCATCTGTGGTTAGCTCTTTAAATGACTTGGTTATCCACTTCATAAATACTCTTTTTGACTGCTGGTTTAATAGCGCCTATTCAATCATGAAGCCATGGATAACTCAATAATATTGGAACGTAAAATTAGCTGGCGTGTTGATATAGTTTTTCTAGGTATCCTTGGTATTGTTTATTGTCTAAATACTCAAGAATTTCTGTTCTAAATTGTTGTATGTCGAGCCCAGGAAATTCGCTGACAAGGACATTATTTAACTCTGATGACTTTAGAAATAACAAATAGCCGAGCGGCAAAAATTGCGGCTCAAAGTCGCCTTGATAAATAGTTGCTCTAATTTGATGACGGGAGTAAAAATGCTGTTTACCGTAACGTTTTTCTAGTAAGGGTAACAGTTTAGTGCCGTACTTTTTCAGTGACCAATATTTAAACATCGCCTCATCCTTAGCTAGTCATAATTGCATTTTATCCAAATGCAGGCGAAAAATTATACACCTTATCTTAACTGGTGCAATGATTTTTCGTTGCTGCGCCTTTGAATTAGCCTTAATGATTGAGTATATTCATTTGCTTATGGTCAATAAAAAATCCTGCTTGGGTATAGGCTTTCTTAATAGCACCACGTTGGCGCATGAGGGCTAAACCAGCATTTATTGCTTTAAACGCTTGAAGTCCATGTGGATGATGTTTACTTATCACGAAATGGCGACTGTCTTTAAGTTCAATCGCAACACCTTCGACCGGCACAAGGTGAATGTTATCCAATGTAAAAGTTTGATCTTCACTTGAATGAAACGGCATTAGCATTAAATCAATCCACTGCATATCAACCATCCTTGCCATACTTAACCATTCGTCTTCTCTAATGAGTTTTTTAAAAGGCAATTCCGATAGGGTTTGCCAATCAGTGCGCCACTTAGGTGTAGAAACCGCTGTAAACTGTTTCAGATCATTTAGTTCACTGATGGCCAATACAGCTGTGTTGTTTGTACTTGTGTAGATGCCAGCAATATACTCTCCCTTTTTAATCACCGGAGAAGAAATATACAAATGCTTAGATAGAGCATTGGCATCTGAAAGCCAGTATGAGTCGAAGCTAATCAGTAACTTACCGCGTTCTAATAATTTGGTATTTCTAAAATTGACTTTACCGGGAATGTATTTAAAAGAATGGGTAAAACCTCCTAATGCTAATGCTTGTTGAGCAATGATCATGTCGACAACGTCGCGTCGTATAGTGTGGCCTGAAAAATTATCAATATTGATAACATTTCTACCGTCAATAAACTCTTGGTAATCCACGTAAACATCATCACGGATATAAATCAGAATATCATCGGCTTTGCTTGATGAAATACTAAGACAATATAAAAATACAAAAACATAAGTTCGCATTTATCTAGGCCAATTAGACCACAATAATTTGAGTATAGGATCTGCTATTAGAAAAACTCAACTTTATAACTGATCCTTATTTCTTGTTTCTTATTTTTTGTGACGTTTAACAAGTACTTCCATGACTTCGTTAAGCCTCACGTTTTTATCCTGTAACAGGACTAGGGTGTGGTAAAACAAGTCAGCACATTCGCCGAGCAAATCATCTTTGGTTTCAGCAACAGCAGCCAGCGCAACCTCAACGCCTTCTTCACCGACTTTTTGTGCGACTTTTGTCGTGCCTCTAGCAAGCAGTCTTGCGGTATAGCTTTCATCGATCGGATCGTTTTTACGCTGCTCAATGTAACGTTCTAAATACGAGAGAAAATTTTGTTGACTAAGCAATTGCTCGGGAAAGCATGACTCTGTGCCTAAATGACATGCTGGGCCTTGTGGTATGGCTGAAATGAGCAGACTGTCTTGGTCGCAATCGGTTAATACTTGTTTAACGTTTAAAGTATTTCCTGATGTCTCGCCTTTTTGCCATAATCGCTGTTTTGAGCGACTAAAAAATGTCGCTTTTGTACATGATAAAGTAGCCTTAAGTGCTGCTTGGTTCATGTAGCCTTGCATCAATACGGCGCCTGTGGCTTCATCTTGTACAATCGCGGGGATTAAATTATCCATTTTTGACCATGCAAGGTCATTTAGATTTTCCAATGTAACTATCATTCTTAAACCTGTTTATTGGGCGTATAAGCACGAAGTTTAATGCCTATTCGCGTTAATGCTTATTTCAGACGCATAGCGATATGATTGTTTTTTAGTTGATTTTTTAAGTCGATGATATCGATAACACCTTTGTGAAAAACACTAGCCGCTAGGGCACCGTCGACATCAGCTTTTTTAAAAACATCTTCAAAGTGGCAAATTTCTCCTGCACCGCCTGAGGCGATAAGTGGAATATGGCAAATCGAACGTGCTTGTTCTAACTGCACTAGATCATAGCCACTGCGCACACCGTCTTGGTTCATACAATTTAGGACAATTTCTCCAGCACCACGTTTTTGGACTTCTTGAATCCAATCGAAGGTTTGCCATGACGTTTTTTGCGTACGGCTTTCATCACCAGTAAATTGATAGACCTGATATTGTTGGGTGTCTTGATCAAAATAGCTGTCTATACCAACCACAACACATTGAACGCCAAAATGATCGGCAAGGCGCTCGATAAGTGAAGGATCTTGCAGAGCGGGTGAATTAATGCTGATTTTATCCGCCCCCATCATTAATATATCTTTAGCGTCTTGCTCTGACTTAATCCCGCCCGCGACACAAAATGGGATATCAATGACTTCGGCAATTCGGCTGACCCAGCTTTTGTCTACAACCCGCCCATCAGCGCTGGCGGTAATATCGTAAAAGACGAGTTCATCAGCGCCTGCTTGGGCATATTTTTGCGCCAAAGGAACGATGTCACCAATGAGTTCATGATTTCTAAACTTTACCCCTTTAACGACTTTGCCATCTTTAACGTCTAAACAAGGAATGATGCGCTTGGCTAACATGAACTCTCTCCAGCTGTTGCTCGGTTATTTTCAGTTTTAGGCCAGCACGCGATTGCTTGTTCTAAAGTGAATTTTCCTTCGAGTAATGAACGTCCTAATATCACGCCGTCAACACCGGTTGGCAGTAAAGCTTTGATATCATCTAACGAGCCGATACCGCCGGATGCTTGCCATTTTATTGTCGGATATTGCTGACAAAGCTCACGATAAAGTTGGACATTGCTGCCTTGCAACGTGCCGTCTTTACTGATGTCAGTACATAACACATGAATTAGGCCAGCAGCGATGTAATCATCCAGTAAATTTTCTAAATTTACGCCACTGTCTTTTATCCAGCCATGTGTTGGCAGGGTTTTATTCCCGTTCGTATCAATTTTTACATCTAGCGCGAGGACAATTTTCTCTCCACCAAATTCGACTATCCATTCTCTGATTAACTCGGGTTGTTTAATCGCTAATGAGCCGATGACAATGCGATTTGCGCCTAAATCAAGTAGCTGCTGAACGTCCTCTTTACATCGCACGCCGCCGCCAACTTGGATGATCATGCTTGGGTGATTGACCAAAGTTTTTAGCAAACTAAGTTGGCGTCTATTGCTGTCTTTCGCGCCATCAAGGTCGACAAAATGCATAACAGTCGCACCTGTAGAGGCGTATAAATCTTGTCGCTCTTTAGCCGTATACTCATAATTGGTTTTTTGCTGGTAGTCACCTTGGTATAGCCTAACCACTTGACCGTCAATTAAGTCTATTGCTGGGATCATCATGGTTTACATCTCCAAAAAATTTTTAATAATCTTGCTACCATTTTCTCCAGAGCGCTCTGGGTGAAATTGACAGCCAATAAAGTTGTCTTTAACAATTGCGGCGGAAAATTCGCTACCATACTCGCACGTAGCTCCCGTATACTGGCTAAGTGGCGCGGCAAAACTATGGACGAAATAGAAATAATCACCGGCGTTAATACCTGCAAAAATAGGGTGGTCAATCACTGAGGTTAAGGTGTTCCAACCCATATGAGGCAACCTATTTGATTTTGCGTCAAGTGGCTTAATTTCAGTAGGAATTACGTTAAGGCAGTCGATTTTTTCGCGATGTTCGCCCACAGTGCTTTCATAAGAAGCTTGAGTCATCAGTTGCATACCAAGACAAAAGCCTAAAACCGGCTGAGTTAAGTTTTTTATGCAATCAACCAATTGTTTTTCTTTGATATTTTTCATGGCGTGTTTAGCATTACCTACGCCGGGTAAAATTACTTTATCTGCATTGTTAATGATTTTGACATCATCTGTAATGATTGCATCAAAACCCAAACGTTTAATGGCAAAGCGTACTGATGATAAATTGGCACAGCCAGTATCTATGATGACAATTTCATTGTTGCATTCTTGTGTACTTAACGTTGTCTGTTTTTCAGTCGACATTATTCCATAGCTCCTTTACAACGTGCCTTTTGAACTGGGCATAGCGTCACCTTTGACTTCAATCGCTTGGCGTAGCGCACGGCCGAATACTTTAAACAGACTTTCAACTTGGTGATGGCAATTACCTGTTGATGTTGATAAGTGCAATGTAATTGCCATGCTATCAGCTAACGAGCGGAAGAAATGCGATACCATTTGCGTTGACATCGTGCCGACTCTATCATCAGTAAAATTGGCATCAAACTCTAGCCAAGGTCTACCAGATAAATCGATGGCACATTCAGCGCGACATTCATCCATGGGAAGAACAAAACCAAATCGTCCTATGCCTCTTTTATCACCTAAAGCGGTTTTAAGTGCTTGTCCTAGTGCTAATGCTGTATCCTCCACACTGTGGTGTTCATCAATATGGTAATCGCCCGAAACTTCACAATTAAGTGAAAACCCGCCGTGTGTAGAAATTTGCTCTAGCATGTGATCAAAAAAACCAAGGCCAGTGTTGATTGTGGCCCCTTGACTGGCGCTACTTGCGTCAAGATTTACTGCAATAGTGATATCAGTTTCTTTAGTGGTGCGGGTGACAGAGGCTGTTCTGGGTTTTGTCAGTAATTGCTCGGCTATCGTTAGCCAATTTAATGTTTGACGATCATACTTAATTCCCTTTATCGCCATATTTTTAGCCAATTGGATATCGGTTTCACGATCGCCAATGACAAAAGAATTAGCAAAGTTCACTTTGCCTTGTTGTAGGTAGTCGCTGACCAAGCCGAGTTTGGGTTTACGGCAACTGCAGTTATCTTCATCAAAGTGGGGGCAAAGTAAGACATCATCAAATTTTATTCCTTGAGAGGAGAACATTTCCATCATTTTATCGTGTGGAAGATCGAAGTCAGCTTGGGGATAGCTACTGGTGCCTAAACCGTCTTGATTTGAGACCATAACTAAGCGATACCCTGCATTTTGTAGTTTTAATAAAACCGGGATGACGTTTGGCTCAAACACCAGCTTCTCCAAACTGTCGACTTGCTTATCAGACACTGGCTCCTCGATTAATGTTCCGTCTCTGTCGATGAATAAAATATTTTGTGTTGACATGAAATTAAGATCCTTGGTTTGCTGAAGCGTTATTATTTAACGACTCACTTGCTTGGTTATCATTGATAATGTCGTTTATTGCTTTCATTGCGCTATCGAGCTCTTGTTTACTGCCAATACTGACACGTAAGCAGTTTACTAAGCTTAATTGTTTTGACTGATCGCGAATGAGTATGTTTTGTTGCTTTAAGCCATTAAATAACAGCGCTTTATAAGGCGTGTTAAACAGAACGAAATTGGCGTCGCTTGGATAGACCTCGTTACACCACGCTTGTTGCTCAAGCCACTCGACAAAAAGTTGTTTTAAAGCATTGGTCTCTGACACTCTGGCTGTCATCTGACTTAAATTATTACTCGCTAACGCTTGGCTCGCAATTTGTGCAACAGGTGCTGAAATTGGGTAAGGTGCAATAACTTTAGATAACATGGTGATGATTTCAGGCGAGGCTAAAGCAAAGCCGCAACGAAGGCCAGCTAAAGCAAATGCTTTAGATAGTGTACGTAAGACTATGAGGTTAGGATATCTTGCTAACCATGAGGTAACTGTATTTTCTGAGCAAAACTCAATATATGCTTCATCGACGACTACAATGGCGTCATCGACAAACTCGTCCAGTACGGCTTTAATTTGGGTCTGCGGCAGTAAATTACCTGTTGGGTTGCCCGGTGAGCATAAAAAGATCACTTTGGCTGTGCCTTTTTGGGCAATAATCTCTTCAATATCTAATATCTTGTCGACAAGTGGAACTTTAACAATCCCCGCGCCGTGATTTTCTGCGCTGATCGCGTACATGCCATAAGTTGGCGGACAAATCAGAATACTGTCTTGATAGGCCTTACAAAAGGTACGAATGATCAACTCAATCCCTTCATCTGCGCCTCGAGTGGCCAGAATATACTCAACAGGCAACTTGCAATAGTCGCTGTAGGCTTTCAACAAGTTCTCAGGTTGAAAGTCTGGGTAACGGTTAATACACTCTGCAGATAATTGATAATTACCGTCGCCGGGTGCTTCGTTGGCATTAAGCCAAATTTTTCTGTTGAAGTTGTTAGTTTGACCTGTAACTGTATTATCCGTCTTTTGTAGCCTACGTGCAGATTGATATGGGATCATGTCAATTAACTCTTCACGAGCAAGTTTGTTGATCAGCGATTGTTTTATGTTGGTAGTCGTTGTCATTATCAAATCCTACTTTTCTAGCCTTATTGTGACAGCGCGCTGGTGGGCGTCTAATCCCTCGGCATTTGTTAGCTCAATAATACAGTCCGCTAAGTTTGCTAATCCTTTTTTACTGATTTCTTGGACGGTGTAACGGCGAGAAAAATCAGCTAAAGACAGACTGCTGACTACTTTTGAGTAGCCATAGGTTGGTAATACATGATTAGTACCACTGGCATAATCCCCGGCAGACTCTGGCGTATATTGACCAATAAAGATAGAACCGGCATTTCGTAATTTACCAATCCATTGTTGTGGATTTTTAGTTTGAATAATTAAATGTTCAGGGCCATATAGGTTTGAAACTTCTACAGCTTGGTCTAGTGAACGGACCAATATAAAACGGCTTTTACTTAACGCTTGAATTGCGGTATCGCTTCGACTAAGTGTATTCAGCTGTTCCGACAGTTCTTTGTTTACGGCGCTCAATAGTTGCGAACTGTTTGAAAGCAAAATGACTTGGCTATCTGTCCCGTGTTCAGCTTGTGACAATAAATCTGCTGCAACGTAAGCAGCGTTTGCTTGTTCGTCGGCGATAACAAGTACTTCTGAAGGACCTGCTGGCATATCAATCGCAAAGCCTGGAATTTGTTGTGAAAGTTGTTTTTTGGCTTCGGTGACAAACTTATTGCCTGGACCAAATACTTTATTTACCGATTCAATAGATTCGGTGCCAAGGGCTAAAGCGGCTACCGCTTGTGCTCCACCAACAGCGTATATTTCCTCTATTTCACAAAGGGAAGCTGCGGCCAGTACTTCTGGTGCAATGTTACCGTTTGCATCCGGAGGAGAAACCAGCACCTTTCGTGAGCAGTTCGCAAGCTGAGCAGGAACCCCCAGCATTAGCACCGTTGACGGAAGAGGGGCAGTACCAGCAGGAATATATAAACCGACCGATTCAATCGCTTCTGTTTTTAAAGTGCAGATAACACCTGGGCAGGTTTCCACCGTGATGTCTTCCTGTCGCTGGGCTGCATGGAAACGCTGAATTTGATCATAGGCTTGTTTAAGTGCAGTGAGCCTCTTCGGAGATAGGCCATCAATAGCTTGCGTTATCTGATCTTGTCCAATTTTAAGATTAGCCAAATTTGCACCATCAAAGCGTTTAGTTAGTTCTAATAGTGCCTGGTCGCCTTTGCCTTTTACTTGATTGATGATGTTGCGTACTTGAGTCTCCAATAACGCACTTTCATCCATTGCCGGGCGACATAATGTATTTTGTCGTTGCTTATTATCGAGCTTTGCCCAATCGGTAATTTGGAGAGCTTTAAACTCAAGTTTTGTCTCATTTGTATTATTCATGCTACTTGCTCACATTAACCCATCATTTTTTCGATTGGCATCACTAAGATCGAGTTACACCCTAGCGCTTTTAGGTTTTCCATGGTTTCCCAAAAAAAGGTTTCAGTAGCAACCACGTGAACTGCAACCAAATCTTCTCTGCCCGCTAACGGAAGTACAGTTGGTGTTTCTTTACCAGGCATTAATCTACTGACTTCGTTTAGTTTATTTTTAGGCGCGTGTAGCATGATATATTTACTTTCTTTTGCTTTCATTACACCTTGTATGCGAGGAAGCAGGGTATCGAGTATTTTTTGTTTTTCTTCATTGATGGTGTTGGTTGATTGAATGAGCGATGCTTTAGAGCGGAAAATCACTTCCACTTCTTTTAATCCATTAGCTTCAAGTGTCGCGCCGGTAGAGACTAAGTCACAAATACCGTCTGCTAAGCCAACGCGAGGCGCTACTTCAACCGAGCCCTTGAGCATACAAAAATCCACTTTTATGTTGTTTTCTGCAGCAAAGCGGTTGAGTAGTTGTGGGTAGGTTGTCGCAAATCGTAAGCCATGTAGTGACTCAATACCCTTATATTGGAACTCTTCTGGCATGGCGATAGATAATCGACATCCCCCAAAGTTAAGCGTGGTAGTTTTAGCGTAGCTTGCATTGCCACCCAAAAGCTCTCGTTCAAGTGCTGCTTCTTCTAAGGTGTTGTCACCCACGATGCCCAAATCACAAACGCCGTCCATAACCAAGCCGGGGATATCACTAGAGCGGACACGCATAATATCTACAGGCATATTGGCTACGTGTGCGAGTAAACGACGATCTGTGACGTTAAGTTTTAGACCACATCGTTTGAGAAGGTTTTGCGTTTCCTCACTTAAACGACCTGACTTTTGCATTGCGATGGTTAATCTATTTTTCATGGCCAACTTCCTATCTTAAATCCAATTAATAAACGTTAAAAAAGCAAAAACCCCGAAGGAGTTGGACTCTTTCGGGGTTCTTGAATTAGATTTAGAAATTCGTTCACCGCTGAAAGGTCCATAGCCCCTCAGCGAATAAACCTGAGCAGCTAATCGATATGATGATGGTGATGAATAGCGCTGAGGTTTAAAAACATGTCTTGTTGATCCTAATAATTTGTTTTATTTTCTAGCAAGTTGTTTAGTAAAACCACGATATGATTGTTTTTTGTTTTTATATAATCGGGCTTCAAATTACTAAACTTCGCTTAGTTGCTAATTACCATACGGCCAAAATTTGTATAGCGCAAGCCTATTTTATTAATCTTTTATGACTTAACGCTCTAAGTTATGCATCCCATGCAATGTTGACCGATAAACTTAAAGTTTTTACGGTTTTGGTCGATAATTAGTTATAGGGTCTGAAAAATTCAATGTAGCCCATTATTGTTGAACAAGCGATAGGTAAATGATATGGACATATTTACAACTCAATTGACGCGGGTTGTACCGGTGAAAATTAAGCCTGAGAAACTTAAAGTTAAAGGCTTAGCTAAAGATGCGAAGACCAGAAAGTTAGATCAAGAAATAGATCAAAACGATGGTCATGAGCAAGATGCGCTTGCCCAGCAGTACGCCCAAGATTTCTATCAGCAATCCGCAGAAAAGAAAGCACAAACAGACGCTGTCGATAAGAACAATTCAACTCCAAAAGACGATTCTGATGAGCCACCACATCACTTAGATATTTTTGTTTAATGTCAGCAACGAGTCGTTATAATAGCCTGCTAATTTTACATCTGTTTTTCTTCATTTATGAGTGTTATCGATAAAGCGTTTTCGTCGACTGGGTTGTTAGCAAATGCGATAACGGGCTTCTCGCCACGCCAAGCACAATTGGACATGGCCCTTGAAGTCGAAAAAGCCATTGAACAGCGATCAACGTTGATTGTTGAAGCGGGGACTGGAACGGGTAAAACGTTTGCCTATTTGATTCCTGCATTAGTGTCTGAAAAAAAAGTTATCATTTCTACCGGTACTAAAAACCTACAAGAGCAGCTGTATCATAAAGATATTCCTCTGATCAAGAAAGCCTTAGCGACCAGTGCGCAAATGGCGCTGTTAAAAGGGCGTTCTAATTATCTATGTCTGCAGAGAATTGACGAATATCAACACTCGAGAGGGCAATTGGATGCACAAACACTACATGATTTTGTCAAGGTCAGGACGTGGGCTAATAGCACACAGACTGGCGATATTGGTGAGCTAGATAACATCGCTGAAGATTCAAGTGTTTTCCCGTATGTCACAAGTACTGTGGATAATTGTTTAGCAAGAGACTGCCCTAAATTTGAAGAGTGCTACCTCATTAAAGCGCGGCAAAAAGCCATCGATGCGGATGTGGTGGTGGTTAATCATCATTTGTTTTTTGCTGATATGGCGTTAAAAGATACTGGTTTTGGTGAGTTGATCCCAAAAGCAGATGTGATGATCTTTGATGAAGCCCATCAAATTGCGGACATAGCCAGTGAGTATTTTGGTGAGTCGTTTTCCACTAAACAGCTCATCGACCTGTGCAATGATGTCTTGCAGTGTTATCGCACCTCATTGACTGATGTTAAACAGTTGGGTAAAGCCGCAGAAAAACTGCAGCGCACTTGCCAAGACTTTAGATTACATTTTTCCCATGACACTGAACGAGGAAACTGGCGAGACAAGGCGAGAGTAACCAACATATTCAATGCGTTTGTGTCGATTAAGGAAGATTTAGATTTTTTATATCAAGTGTTGAAACTGAATGTCTCTCGCAATGAAGTAGTCGACAACTGTTTTGAACGTGCAGTTAATTTGTTGTCAAAATACGATATTGTTGCAGATATTGAAGCATTCGGTGTAAGCCTATGGTACGAAACAACACGTCGTCATGTTGTACTACACCAGACACCATTATCGATCGCAGAAAAGTTCAGTAGTGTGGTTAAGAAGTCGGAAGCAGGGTGGGTATTTACGTCCGCTACTTTGGCGGTTAATGGCGGTTTTTCCCACTTTGCTGATCCGTTAGGACTAACTTTAGAACATACCTTAATGCTCGATAGCCCATTTGACTATGAGCAACAATCGCAACTAATTGTCCCCAGATATTTACCAGAAGCACATGAAGTTTCCCGACCTTCAGCACTTGCCGAGCTTGCTATTCCGTTGATTGAAGCAAGCCAAGGTTCGTGTTTTATGTTGTTTACCAGTTACCGCATCATGAACATGGTGGCAGAAATATTAAATGGTGAGATTGATAACCCGTTGCTGGTGCAAGGTCAAATGACGAAGAGTACTTTGTTGACTGAATTTATTGCCAGCCCTGATGCTGTATTGTTGGCTACCGCTAGCTTTTGGGAAGGTGTTGATGTTAGGGGCGATAACTTAACTTGTGTTATCATTGATAAATTGCCTTTTGCCTCACCTGATGACCCGTTATTGCAGGCAAGAAGTGAAGATGTTCGCCGACAAGGGGGAGATCCTTTTGCCGACATACAGCTACCACAGGCTGTTATCGCTTTGAAACAAGGTGTTGGGCGGTTAATAAGAGATATTACTGACAAAGGTGTGATGGTCATTTGCGATAATCGGTTAGTGAATCGCCCCTATGGCGCAGTGTTTTTGAATAGTTTACCGCCGATGAAACGGTCACGAGATCTTAAACAAGCGACATCGTTTTTAACTTCATTACGTAATTAGAATTAAGAAGAGAGTTATTCCGTGAATTTTTTAGCTATTGATGCTTCAACCGAAGCTTGCTCTGTTGCCATTAAATACCAAGATAAAGTGTACAGTGAATTTGAACTATGCCCGCAATCTCATAGTTTAGTGTTATTACCAATGGTCGATCGTTTGTTAAAGCAAGCGGGATGTCTTTTGAGCGACTTTGATGCCTTAATCTATGGTCAAGGACCAGGAAGCTTCACTGGAGTGCGCATTGGTATAGGTGTTGCTCAGGGATTAGCATTCGCTGCAAAATTACCAACAATAGGTATCTCAACATTGCAAACAATGGCGCAACAAGCCATTGTTGAAACAGAGAACGAGCAGGTACTTGTTGCAATAGATGCAAGAATGTCTGAAATATATACGGCACGTTTTATTAAAAATGAACAGGGCTTTGCTGAAATAGCCGGCAAGGAAATGGTTATTGCTCCTGAGTATATTGCGTCGGCTTTATCATTAACGAAATCTGTAGAAGACAGTGAATATTATGTAGCGGGAACCGGATGGCAGGCCTACTATGAAGCACTTAAGGCATTTCAGTTGAATAGCACAATCGATATACAATACCCAGACGCAAAGCATATGCTGGCGCTTGGACAACACTATTTTGAACAAGGACTGGCGAAACCTGCAGAAGAAGCGCAACCAGTTTATGTTCGTGATACGGTTTCATGGAAAAAGTTACCGGGACGTGAATGATTAATAGATAGCTTCAAATCGCGTGAATGCTGAAAAGGCGCTAATTTATTAAAAAGCGAGACCTTAGTTAGCTTTCCTAAACTTGGTATCACAAAAATAATCTGTTAAATTAAGCTCATGCAAATAAATAACTCATCACTTAATCCACCAATTCAGCCGCTTGGTCAGTCGTCCAATCCGCTGAATCGGTCTGGTGGTGGGCGAGAAACCTCACAGCAAGTTGACCAACTACAACGTAACGAACGTATCGATGTAGATCAGCGAGCTATTAGTCTACTTGAGCAAGAAAAGCAGTCAAGCAATAACAATACAAGCTATGATCAACCCTCGAAGCGTAATACTACAGCGGTTACTGCTTATCAATCGGTTGGTAACCTTGAGCAACGTGAAAGCGTTCAACAACTTTTGGGCGTTGATATCTTCGCCTAATCATGACTGAGTCAACGTCAAACAATTCTTCCTTTTTTAGCCGATACCAATTTTGGATACTGTTGGTACTTGCAGGCACCTTACGTAGCTTTCCAATAGTTTCTGTACCTTTTAACTGGCTTGAAAGTTATTTCCATGAAATAAGTCACGGGCTCGCTGCGTTATTAAGTGGTGGAAAAATCATCCGCATTCAACTATTTCTAGATGGTGCTGGCTTGTGTACATCACAAGGTGGCAGTCGGCTATTTACTAGCTTTATGGGTTATGCTGGAGCTGCTGTTTGGGGCGCCATAATCTATCAGTTAGCACGGCAACATTTACTCTTTGCGCGCGGTGTTTGTATCACCATATTGTTGTTACTTATCGCCTCTTGTATTTTTTGGACGCAGGATCTATTAACGTTATTTATTCTGACTATTTTGATTCTGGTATTTTCCTTGAAACTTAAATTAGCTGATAATGACGCTTTACAAAAAGTCATCCAACTAGTGGGGTTGACCGTGCTGCTGAATGCATTAATGAGCCCCTTTTATTTGATTGATGGCCGCGCACTGGGTGACGGTGCGACGCTGTCAGAGCTAACTTTAGTACCCGAGATTATTTGGGTTGTCATCTGGTTTGCTATAGGCAGTGCGCTGCTGGTTTGGCTTGCAAAGAGCACTAGCAAAATGAGGAAAAAATCTTGAGCAATAAAGGCATGGAAGAAGTATGTTTTGAACTGTCAGACTTAACTATTCATGGCCTGATGAAAGGCGCTGAGCATAAAGATATCGTGCTTTGCTTGCATGGTTGGCTCGACAACGCAGCTAGCTTTGTACCAATGAGTCCCTATTTGGAAAACAAACAAATAATTGCCATCGATTGGCCTGGTCATGGTTTTTCTTCTCACCGCAGCATTGATGCTCACTATCATTTTATTGACTGGGTTTACGATTTATTACAGTTATTCGATGCTAATGAATGGCACAATGTTGAAATCATTGGCCACTCGATGGGCGGGATGATAGCCACCGCATTTGCTGCTGCCTATCCTGAGCGAGTGAGATCTTTGACCTTGATCGACTCGATTGGCTTTGTTTCGACAGATGCAGAAGATACCACTGAACAACTGCGTAAAGGGCTTGAAAGTCGCTTAAAAGGGCAAACTAAGAAGAAACACTTACACTCTTCATTTGAGTCCGCCGTTAATGCGCGAGTGAATGTTTCAGATCTAAGTTATGAACATGCTGAGCATATTGTTAAAAGAGGCTTAGTTAAGGTGGGAGCGAAATACAGTTGGCGCTCTGACAGCCGTTTACGGTTAACTTCACCGTACCGACTAACCCTTGAACAAGCTAAACAGTTGATTAAGGATGTTAACTGCCCGGTGAATTTGATTTACGGCGATAAAGGATTAGATTTAGTACATAGTGGAATTAAATCTTTTTCGCCTTTATTTAAGCATTTTGAATTACATAAAATTGCAGGTGGCCATCATTTGCATATGGAAAACCCAGAGAAAGTTGCCGAAATAATTGCTCAGTTTCTCGCAAAGAACTGAGCGCCAGAGCATAAAAGACTAGGATTTTTTTTGAAAGTGTGGAATTATTCGGAACCCTTGATTGTCTCATCAGAGGTCTGATGACTAATGTTTGAGCTAATTGAATAAATAATGATTGTTTTGAGGTGTTTTATGCGCCTATTAGAATGAACAACGAATAATAAAATAATCATATGTGTCGAGTTTAGTTAAAAGAGGAGAGGATAGTGGAAAAAATCTGGCTTGAGAAAAGTTACCCTCCAGGTGTCCCCCATGAA
Source organism: Thalassotalea atypica (assembly GCF_030295975.1). Classification (NCBI taxonomy): domain Bacteria; kingdom Pseudomonadati; phylum Pseudomonadota; class Gammaproteobacteria; order Alteromonadales; family Colwelliaceae; genus Thalassotalea; species Thalassotalea atypica. The sequence continues at coordinate 2,590,124 of NZ_AP027364.1, read as the reverse complement.
ATTGACCCAGATAAATATGCATCTATCGTTGATATGTTCAACAAGTATGTGCGTGTTTATGCCGATCGAGCAGCCTTTATCAATATGGGCGCAGAAATTACTTACAGAGAACTAGAAGTACAAGCAACAGCATTTGCTGCCTATCTTCAACAAGACTTAGGGCTTAAAAAAGGTGATAAATTTGCCATTATGGTACCCAATACACTGCAATACCCAATTGCTTTGTTTGGAGCATTGCTGGCGGGTTTAACTGTTGTTAATGTTAACCCCTTATATACGGCGCGTGAATTAGAGCATCAATTAAAAGATTCTGGCGCTAAAGCTATGTTGATTGTCGAAAACTTTGCTCGAACCTTAGAACAAGTTATCGATAATACACCCGTTGAAAAAGTCATCATGACGTCACTGGGTGACAGACTAGGCACGTTAAAAGGCGCGGTCGTAAATTTCGTGGTTAAACACGTCAAAAAAATGGTGCCTGCTTATTCGCTTAACGACACAATTAGCTTTAATAAAGTATTAGCGCGAGGTGGCGAGTTAACGTTTACACCTGTTGAAATCTGCGGTGATGATCTAGCCTTTTTGCAATATACCGGTGGTACTACGGGTGTTTCAAAAGGTGCCATGTTAACGCACCGAAATATGGTCGCGAATTTAGAACAGTCTAAAGCGGCGATTAAAAACCTATTGGACGAAGGAAAAGAACTCGTTGTTACAGCACTACCGCTTTATCATATCTTCGCCTTGACCGCTAACTGCTTAACATTTATCACAATAGGCGGTACAAACCTATTGATCACGAATCCGCGTGATATGCCAAATTTTGTCAAAGAGTTGGCAAAGTATCCATTCACAGCCATTACAGGCGTGAATACCTTGTTTAATGGTCTACTGAATACCCCAGAATTTAACAATTTAGATTTTTCAAATCTTAAATTATCGCTTGGTGGTGGCATGGCAGTTCAACAGCCCGTTGCAGAAAAATGGCAACATATCACTAAAACAAGATTGCTCGAAGGGTATGGCCTTACCGAATGCTCACCAATGGTATCAATGAGCCCTTATAACTTAGAAGGTTATGATGGCACTATTGGTATTCCTGCGTCGTCTACAGATATTCGTATCCTTAAAGATGATGGCACCTTGGCTGAAATTGGTGAACCAGGAGAAATGTTGGTTAAAGGACCACAAGTGATGAAGGGCTATTACAATCGTCCTGAAGCAACGAATGAAATTCTCAATGATGGTTGGTTGGCGACAGGCGATATCGCGACAATGGACGAGCGTGGTTTCTTTAAAATTGTCGATCGGAAAAAAGACATGATCATCGTTTCAGGTTTCAATGTCTTCCCAAATGAAATTGAAGAAGTTGCGGTAATGCATGACAATATCATTGAAGCCGCAGCGATTGGAATCGCTCATGAAGTCAGTGGTGAAATTGTTAAATTGTTTGTTGTGCGAAATGACGAAACAGTAGGTGAGCTTGAAATAATTGAGCATTGCCGAGAACGATTAACGAATTACAAAGTGCCCAAAATTATTGAGTTCAAAGACGAGTTGCCGAAAACTAATGTCGGCAAAATTTTGAGAAAAGATTTAAGGTAACTTGTTAAGTAGTTTTCAAAACTAAAAAAGCCGCTATAAGCGGCTTTTTTGTTCTCTGATTAAGTCAATTTATTGTGCCTTTATTACTTTACCATTGATTGAGCTGCTATCGTCACTCATTAAATAAACATACAGCGGCATGATATCTAATGGTTTTGCCAGCGTATCTTGATCCTCCGCTGGATACGCTTTAGTGCGCATGGGCGTTTTAGTCGCGCCAGGGTTGATTGCGTTTGTGCGTAAATTTGTATTGTCGTATTCATCCGCGATCAATTCCATCATGCCTTCTGTGGCAAATTTTGACATAGAATAAGCACCCCAGTAGGCACGCCCTTTATTACCTACACCAGAAGATGTGAAAACTAAAGAAGGTGTCGATGATTTAAGCATGACCGGAATCAAGGCTTGCGAGAGCAAAAACTGTGCTTTTACATTAATTTGCATAACGTCATCAAAGATTTGTTCATGTATGGTGGAAAATGGGGTTAGCTCTCCTAATACCGAAGCATTCAATAGTGCGCCATCTAACTTGCCGAATTGATCAATAATGGTGTTTGCCATATCAATGTAATTTTGTTTACTTGCCCCTTTCATGTCTAACGGAACAATGGCGGCTTCGGGATAACCCTTAGCTAAAATTTCATCGTAAACACTTTCAAGTTTTTCTACCGTGCGGCCCAATAAAATAACAGTGGCACCAAGTTGCGCGTAAGTTAAAGCTGCTTGACGGCCAATACCACTACCAGCGCCGGTAACTAAAATAACCTTATTTTCAAGGCTGTTTTCTTTAATTTGATGATTAAACATAGGAAAAACTAAATGATAATTTGTGGCGCCAAGTTTACTCTTTGAAAGCTAAACTGACGAGTTTTTTTGTCGTAATTAATACAATTAATGAACAATTAGAACAGAAAACGTAAAAACAGCTAGCGCATTGCGTTGTCTTGCGGTAACTTTAACTGGTCTAACTAGTTAGTGAGGGTAAGTGTGATCAAGCACTTACTAATTTAACAAGTTCAAAATATATAAGAAATTAGTAGACTACTTCTGGGGAGAAATAATGAATAAGCTAATTCTTAGTTTGGCTATTGCTGGTGCACTTGGTTTAAGTGGCTGTGATAGCGAATCTATTAAAGATGTACAAAAAGATGTTGACCAAAACGGTCCTGCAACAACGCTAACCGCACGTGTCGTGTTCGACCCTTCAAATGGCGTTTTATCTGTTCCAAATGATTTACTGTTTGTTGATACTACTGATGGTACTTTGAACCCACCTGTTGCCGACGCAACAGACTTTTCTGATCCTAATGTTGCTGTAAGTGCACTAGATGGTTGGTCTACAGTAAACCCTTTTAAAATTGCACTGAGCTTCCCAGCAGGGACTTCTTTAGAGCCAAATAGTGTATCTTCTGGGGTACGTATATTTGAAGTGGAAATGGGGGGGCCAACGGCGAGTGAAGCCTGTTCTGTTGTGCCTCAAGGTGCAGCATGTCGTGTAATCGGTGAATTAGCTTTTGGTGCGGACTTCTTTGCACAAGCGTCAGGCAATGATGTTGCTGTAGTACCAACAAAACCATTGAAAGCAAAAACGACGTATATCGTCGTATTAACAAATGGTTTAACTGACAATAATGGTAAATCAGTAGCTGGCTCAACCACGTATGAGTTAGTACAACAAGATTTAGCAACACTGCCTTTAGGTAGTGAGTCGCAGCGAAGCTTACAAGGTGCTATTAATAGCTTTGAAGCGGCGGTAGGTAGTGCTGGTGTTGATAAATCAAGCATAATTTACACAATGGCGATGACCACTCAATCTACTGTAGATGCGTTAGGCAGTGTAAAGTCGCTAATGGCGCAAGGCCTACAGATGGGCAGTATTCCAGCCATTGGTGTGCAAGACAGTGGGATTTCTGTTGCTGATGTTTTTGCTTCACAAGGCGTTCAATTAACACCAGAGTTAGCAGGTGTTTATGGTACGGCAAACTACTTAGCAGGAAGTATTACACTACCTTACTATTTAGGCGTGCCAACGGCAGAAAACCCTATGGCACCAGTAAATGACTGGTGGAAAGCTTTATGTGACTCAGGCGCTATTTTAGCAGGTCTTGCGGCGCAAAACCCGGCTGCAATTCCTACAGACCCAGTTAGTGTGACTGATGCAACTTGTATAGCGGTTTCGCAGGCTGCTGGCCTTGCTCCTCCAGGCTTGCGTGATTTAAGCTCAGTAATGGAATTAGATCCAGAGCGTAATTTAACTAAATTCAACCCAGTCCCCGCGCAACGCGCAATGATGACACTAGATGTTCAAATGACAACTCCAGACGTCAATGTGGCAAATGTTGTTCGTGCTTCTCTTGGTATGTCTGCTATTGCTGAGCCAGCTGCCGGCTGGCCTGTTGTTATACTCCAACACGGTATTACGTCGAAGAAAGAAGACATGCTTGCCATAACGGGTTCGTTGTCGATGAATGGGTTTGCAACTGTTGCTATTGACCACCCATTACATGGTAGCCGTGGATTTGATTTAACAGGGGATGGCATTGATGAAATTAATGCATCGACCGTTTCTGCAACTCATTATATGAACTTGGCAAGCTTATTAACAACACGTGATAACCTTCGTCAAAGTACGTCGGATATGTTAGGGCTTCGTTTAGGGGTTAACTTCCTTAGCGGTACTCACGTTGATGCGTCTCCGGTAAAGATTGACTCATCAAAAGTACACTTCTTAGGTCATTCATTAGGTGCTATTACTGGTATCAACTTTATTGCAATGGCAAATTCACCCTTAGCGCCAACAGTTGATCCATTATTCAGCATCACAAGTAACTCACTGGCAATGCCGGGTGTTACTGTTGCTAACTTCCTTATGGAATCAGCTGCTTTTGGTGATGTGATTAAATCAGGTTTAACATACCAAGCATTGCCTGAGTTCCAAGCATTCGTAGGGCAATTATACCCAGACGGTGCAAGTGAAGCAGAATTAGTGGGTGCATATCTACAATTTTACTCAGCATTATCGGCTGAGCAACAAGCTGACTTAAATGCTACATTTGCTAGCTTTACATTTGCTGCTCAAACAGTAACCGATTCAGGTGACCCAGTGAACTACGCCGGCATAATGGCTGCAACACAAACACCAACTCACTTAATTGAGGTTATTGGTAATGGTAGTGATAACTTATCTGATCAAGTAATTCCTAATGTAGTTTCTACTACGAGTCTATCAGGTACTGAAGCGGCAATCACATTACTTGACTTACCAAGTGTGAGCACAACGTCTGAAGGATCTGGAGCTGTAAGGTTTATTAATGGCCATCATAGTTCTATTTTGTCACCTTCTGCTCAGCCAAGTTCGCCTGATCCGTTATTAAGTGCTGCGGCAACTCAAGAGATGCAAACGCAAGTGACGACTTTCTTTGCATCGTTGGGACAATTGATTTCAGTAACTAACAGCGTTGTTGTGCAATAAAATTTACTGAATTTAATAACTTAATTCAAAGCCCTCTTTATAGAGGGCTTTTTTTATTATAACTTAACCATATATTAGTTAGGTAAATTGATTATTTTATAAATCGACTTGGAGCTTAAGTGGAATTTTTATACGAATATGGCTTGTTTTTAGCCAAAACTTTAACTTTTGTCATTGCAATTGTTGCTATCGTTGCTGTGATCGCAGGTGCTGCTGTTAAGCAGAAGGCACGTAAAGGTGAACTTGAGATAGAAGATCTTTCTGAACATTTTGCTGATGTTGAAGATGATGTTATTCATGCATTGTTAACGAAAGAAGAGTTAAAAGATAAAGAAAAAGAAGACAAGAAAGCAGAAAAAGCGAAAGTAAAAGCACATAAAAAAGGTGAGAAAGAGGAAGCGTTACCTAGAATGTTTGTGCTTGATTTTAAGGGCAGTATTGACGCAAAAGAGGTGTCTTCGCTGCGAGAGGAAGTGTCGGCGGTGTTATCTGTAGCTAAGAAAGAAGATGAAGTATTTGTTCGTCTTGAAAGCGGTGGAGGTATGGTGCATGGCTATGGTTTAGCATCATCTCAACTTGATAGAATACGCCAACGTGAAATCCCTTTAACGGTTTCCGTTGATAAAGTAGCGGCGAGTGGCGGCTACATGATGGCCTGTGTTGCTAATAATATCATTTCTGCACCTTTTGCTATCCTTGGCTCTATTGGCGTGATAGCGCAAGTCCCTAATTTCAATAAATTTCTTAAGAAACATGATGTTGACTATGAGCAGTTTACAGCAGGCGAATTTAAACGTACCGTCACTATGTTTGGTGAGAATACTGAGAAAGGCCGAGAAAAGTTTGTTGAAGAGTTGGAAGAAACACATCAATTATTTAAAGAGTTTGTTGGTGAGCATCGCCCAAGTTTAGATGTTGCTAAGGTTGCAACGGGTGAGCATTGGTTTGGTACTAAGGCAAAAGAATTAGGTTTAGTCGACGATATTCTTACCAGTGATGATTACCTGTTCAATGCAAGCAAAACTCACAAAATTGTTAGCATCAAGTATGAGGTTAAAAAAGGCTTAGCAGACAAGTTTGCTAAAGCGGCATCAATATCAGTTGATAGTGTGATGGGCCGTCTGTTGCAAAAGAATCGAATTTTTCCTAGCTAAGAGAGGCTGTGTATGGATGCTTCTTTTTGGCACCGTTGCTGGGAGAGAAATAGTCTAGGCTTTCATCAAGGCAGTGTGCACCCGTTTTTGACTGAAACATTGGATCCATTGTTTGATGAAAAGTCTCAACGGGTTTTTGTCCCTTTGTGTGGTAAATCGTTAGATATGTTTTGGCTTGCAGAGCGTATGGATGTTGTTGGTAGTGAGCTGAGTAAAATCGCCTGTCATGATTTCTTTACCGAGCAAAACATTGCTTATGAAACAACTAAAAGTGGTGATTTAGTTAAATATAGCTTTGACAATATCTCGTTGTGGCAAGGCGATTTTTTTAAATTGCCTGCTGAACAGTTCCCAGCATTTGATTGGATATATGACAGGGCTGCTATTATTGCTTTGCCTCAGGAGTTGCAAGAGAAATACGTCGCACACTTGAGTTCATTTGTCGGGAAAGGCACTAAATTGGCACTAATATCACTTGAGTTCCCTGAGCACGAGCTTACCGGACCGCCGTTTCCTGTAACAGAAAAACAAGTGAATGAACTCTTCTCAGAGTTCAAGGTTGATTGTATCGCGTCAAAGGAACTACCTGATAGGCAGTTTGCACAGCGCGTATTTGATGTGAGTTATTTAAAAGAAAGGCTATATATAATTGAAAGATTGGATAGCTAATTAGCAACGCCATTTTGGGCAGATGCTACAAAGAAAAGGGGAGCTAATTAGCTCCCCTTTTTACATTATTCAGCTTGTATTATTGTTTGCTGTCTAAGTGATGAAAATCAATATCTTCTAATTTTCTACCAGCCGATTTATCGTGAAAAACATCTTCATCAAACTGATTCTCACTTTTACCAACAATAATGGTTACCATACTGTCACCTGTGACATTGACAGCAGTACGTGTCATGTCTAGTAGTCTATCTACGCCTATAATCAATGCGATACCCTCAACAGGTAACCCAACTTGTTCAAGTACCATGGCTAACATGATCAAACCTACACCTGGGACACCTGCAGTACCTATTGACGCAAGGGTAGCGGTTAATATCACCATTAAATAGTCAGTAATGGTCAAGTCTTGGTTAAATACTTGCGCAATAAAGACCGTAGCGACACCTTGCATGATAGCAGTACCGTCCATGTTGATTGTTGCACCTAGAGGCACTGTAAACGAGGCAATGGAGTTTTTAACTCCCATTTTCTTGGTCGCGGTTTCAAGAGTAATAGGTAAAGTGGCGTTACTGCTTGACGTTGAAAAAGCAAAAATGGCGGTATCGCGCATTTTTCTCAAGAAAAGCATTGGATTTAAGCCAGTGAACAACTTTAACAACATAGGGTAAGTCACTAACCCGTGAATGAGTAATGCAACAAAAACGACAAGGAAGTATGCCAATAGGTTTTGGAAAGTAGAAAGTGAAATATCAGTAAATAGTCCAGCCAATAAACAAAACACACCATAAGGTGCCAAGTTCATTAGAATGGTTACTAAGCGCATAATCACTTCGTTCATGTCTTCAAATAATTTAGCAACTCTTTGACCGGCTGAGCCAGAAAGTGCCATGGCAATGCCAAAGAGCAGCGCAAAAACAATTACTTGTAGCATGTTGCCTTGTGCAAAAGCCGTAAATGGGTTGCTTGGGAACATTTGAATAATAACAGTGGCAAGTGAAGGTGCTTCTCGACTAGCAAAGCTAGTTTCTGCCACCATATTGACGCCCTCACCGGGGCTGACTAAAAGAGCCAAAGATATCGCAAAGCTGATCGCTATTGCGGTGGTAATAAGATATAGACCAATGGCCTTTCCGCCAATTTTTCCCAGTTTTGTTGTGTCTTTTAAAGAGCATGTACCACAAATGAGAGATACGAAGACTAAAGGGACTACTAACATTTGTAAGCTTGAAATGAATATTTGCCCAATGACTTCAAATATCCCGTCAACGAGTAAATTTCGAAGTGAAATATCAAATAGGTATAAAGGGATTACAAAGTCTGAACCGTTCGGCATTAACTTTTGCAGAAGTACACCTACCATAATGCCTGCAACCATACCGGTGACTATTCTGCCTGTTAAACTTGACTGCTTTTCTGTTGCCATAATCGTTTTAATATTTTTTTAGATTTATCGATGACTTTAGGGTAGCAATTTACGCGAGAATAAAAAACTAATTTAAGATGGAAACCAAAAAGATAGCGACCAATTATTTTTTGATATTGTTTAAAAATAGATAGTGACCTTTTGTCGTAATATCAGTTAAGATGATTCAGATCTATAATAAAAATGTACATGGAGATGTCTTTATGCAGTTGCTTCGACGACTTAGTATTACGATGCTGCTACTCATTCTAGCCGGCTGTGGTGGCGGTGACGGAAGTTTAAGTGACGGAAACACGCCTGTAACCCCTGATCCTGTTGATGAACCAATCACAATAGAACTAACCTTATCAAGTGACTCTGTATCGGAACAAACACCGGTGACAATTACCGCTCTTGTTATGCAAGATGGTGCTGTGGTTGCGGGTAAACTCGTGAGTTTCGCTATTAATGATCCTGACACAACAAGTGATAATAAATTAGCGTTCTTTAACCCCGAAAATGGCGCTGCGAGTACTAATAGCGAAGGGATAGCTACCATCACATTATTAGCAGGCGGAAAATCTGGCGGCGGTGAAATCGTAGCTAGTGTTGACGGTGGAACTGTGACATCAGGTGCTGCAGGCTTTAATAGTGCAGGTGACGGCGCAACTGATGATGCACCTAAAGTGGCAACAATAAGCCTCTTTGCGAGTACGCAACAAATGGCATCAAGTGGTGCGCAAGAAATTTCTTTAACAGCAATTATTAAAGATAATAATAACAATCTTGTGGAAGGTGCATCGGTGGCATTTGATGCCACTTCAGGACAAATCCAAGTTACTAAGTCATTGACTGAAGCGGACGGACAAGCAACAGCGGTGTTAAGAACAGATAATGAGCCTTCTAACCGTGTTATAACCGTTACAACGACCAGTGATCAAAAAACTGATGTCGTCAATATTGAAGTCATTGGTACTTCGGTACAATTAAGTGGCTCAACATCTTTAGCTATTAATGATGAGAATAACTATATCGTTAAGGTGTTAGACTCCGACGGCGAAGGTATCCCTGAAACGTTAGTAAACCTAAGTTTAGATAGTGCCTCAGGTAATAACATCACGATACCTAGCTCGGTGACTACAGACTTCACGGGTCAAGCTACATTTGCTGCAACGGGCACATCTTCTGGTAATAATACTATTAACGCAACAGCATTAGGAGCTACTGGAACACAGGCAGTATCAATTCAAGCAGATTCGTTTCTGTTTTCAACGTTCACAAGTGATGGTCTAATTACACCTATTTCGGACGGTGCCAATATACCTGATGTTTTCTTGTCTGATTCAGCTACCATAACGTTAGAATGGCTTCGCTCGGGGCAACCAGTTCCTGATGGAACGAAAGTAACGTTTACAACAACCCGAGGGGATGTATCGGTAGTAGAAGCATCTACTGTTAACGGTATTGTATCAGTTGATGTGTCATCTAGTAATGCAGGTAAAGCGTTAGTTACTTTTACGGGTAGTGATGGTGATGTCGAGTTGAATAATCAGCTGAGTTTTGAATTTGTTGCTGAAACAGCTGCAACATTGGTCGCCCAAGCTTCGCCTAGCTCAATAGGCCCAAATGAGCAAAGTTCTGTAATTTCTGTTGTTGTTAAAGATGTTAACGGTAACCTTGTTAAGAACAAAATCATTGACTTTAAGTTAGAAGATACCAGCGGTGGTGAAATTACCGTACCTGCCGATACAACAGACAGTAATGGTGCAGCATCAACCGTTTATAAATCAAATACAGTTTCAGCCAAAAATGGTGTGGTCATTACCGCCACGGTAAGGGACGAACCCGGTGTATTTGATACAGTTGAATTAACTGTGGCTGAGCGAGAACTGTTCATTTCATTGGGCACAGGCAATACCATTGTCGAGCTCGATGAAACAACATACAGTAAAACTTACTCTGTATTCGTAACTGATGTCGATTCTAGACCAAGACAAAATATTACTTTGCAAGTTTCAGCTATTCCTCATAACTTTAAAAAAGGTCAATGGGTTAAAGTGTTTGATGAAGGAGAGTTCCAAAGTTGGGCTGCTGATGTCAGCATTACCTGTCCAAATGAAGATGTGAATCAAGATGGTATATTAGACTTTGGTGAAGATACAAATGGTGATGGTATTTTGACCCCAGGTAATATAGTTTCAGTGACAGGCGTAGAAGCTGCGAATTTTGAAATTATTACCGATAGTCAAGGTCGTGCAGTCATTGATTTATTATATCCTCAAAGTTATGCGCAATGGTCTGATATTGACATTATCGTGTCAGCAAAAGTAACAGGCACTGAAAATATTGAAAAAACAATATTTACTCTACCAGTTAATTCTGACGACGTAACTAAAGAAGATGTTATCCCACCAGTTCAATCTATTGGTTTACAAAGTCCATTTGGATTGACAGCTAGCTGTAACTCAGCAAATTAATATTAGTCATTTTAAAGCCCCTAATATTAGGGGCTTTTTTATACCCTCAATAAAGTGGCTGTATTTTAATGCCTTGCATAAATATCTTATCTCTGTATAATGCGCACCTCGCTAATCGACCCTCGGTCAAAAGGTTAGCACGTGTCGGGGTTATATCCGCCTGATAGACTTGCCTTGCTAGGCTCCTTCCTAGCATATGAATGTGCGAAAAGTCTCCTTGGTGGTTTCCTCAGTGGTATTTTGCAGGATTTCCTGCCAAGAGAAGACAATTAATTATGAGTGAACAAAACATTGCCCCTGTAGGCTTTGATGCTTTAGGCTTGCCTGAAAATTTATTATCTGCTGTTAAAGCATTAGGATTCGAAAATTCTACACCTATCCAAGCACAAACTATTCCGCCATTGTTAGCGGGAAAAGATGTTTTAGGTGAAGCACAAACAGGTACAGGTAAAACGGCAGCATTTAGCTTACCAGCACTAGCAAACATAGACACTAATCTTAGAAAGCCACAATTGATGGTATTGGCCCCAACACGTGAACTTGCGATTCAAGTTGCAGAAGCAATTGAATCATTTGCCAAGAACATGAAAGGGTTAAAGGTTGCTACTTTATACGGTGGTCAATCTTATGGACCGCAATTTCAGCAGCTCGAGCGTGGTGCGCAAGTTGTTGTAGGTACTCCAGGGCGTTTAATGGATCATCTTCGCCGTAAAAGCCTTAAACTTGATGCTCTGAAACTTTGTGTACTAGATGAAGCTGATGAAATGCTTAACATGGGTTTCCTAGAAGACATTGAATGGATTTTAGAGCACATTTCGAAAGAAACACAAATGGCATTGTTCTCTGCAACCATGCCGGCAGGTATCCGTAAAGTTGCAAATCGTTTCTTAAAAGAGCCTGAGCACATCAAAGTCGCAGCAGCTAAAAAAGAAAAAGCCAATATCAGTCAATTTGCATGGAAAGTCTCCGGCATAAACAAAATGACTGCATTAGAGCGCATCGCTGAAACTTTTGATTATGATGCGATGATAATTTTTGTTCGCACACGTAATGACACAGTAGAAGTAGCAGAGAAACTGGAGCGTCAGGGTTACCCAGCATTAGCTTTAAATGGTGACATGAATCAAGCGCAACGCGAGCGCACGGTCGATCAAATCAAATCAGGTCAGTCATCAATATTAATTGCTACAGATGTTGTTGCGCGAGGTTTAGATATCCCTCGTATTGATGTTGTTATTAATTATGACTTACCAGGTGATAATGAATCGTACGTACATAGAATTGGTCGTACTGGTCGAGCGGGTAGAAGTGGCACTGCCATTTCATTCGTACGTCCTCGTGAAATGTATTCATTGCGTCACTATGAACGTTTGACGTCTGGAAAAATTAACGAATTCAATTTGCCTACTATTCAAGAAATAGGAAAGGCACGTATAGAGCGTACTCGTGACGAATTAGCTTCGTTAATATCTAATAATGATCTTGCTGCGATGCGCGACATTATTGAAAATATGGCACAAGAGTCTGAAATCTCTATGGTAGATTTGGCTGCTGCGTTATTGTTCCAAAAACAAGTAAAGCAGCCATTGCAACCTAAAGAAGATCCTAAACCTCGTCGTGAAGCACGTGATAGAAATGAGCGTGGCGCTAGAGATGGTCGCCGTGACAATCGACGAGATGCTCGTGGTGGCAGAGATAGTCGTGACAATCGTTCAGAACGTGGTGAAAGAGGCGAGCGTCCTGCACGTAAACCTAGAGCAAACCGCACTGACGTTGATTGGCAAACATATCGTCTAGAAGTAGGTAAAGAACACGGTGCCAAGCCTGGTGATATCGTAGGTGCTATTGCTAACGAGATATCACTTGATAGTAGTTATATCGGTTCTATCAAGCTTCACGAGCAACATACCTTTGTACAGCTACCTAAAGGCATGCCTGCTAATGCGTTTAAACAACTTAAACGTGTAAGAGTGAGAAGACAAGCGCTAGAAATAACGGTTGCAGATGGTCAAGTTGCCAATGCCGATACTTCTCATAAAAAGGAACGAGCGAACAGATAGCTCTTTCTTAGCTTTAAAAATAGATTAAAGGTGCTTAGGCACCTTTTTTTTCGTTCCTACTTGGGTACTTCTGAGAAGAATAATTCTCTTTACTATGGAGAATAATATTAGGTGTTTACATTTGTTTACAGCTGCTCGCTACGCCTTTAAAAGCTTGAACTGAGGTTAGGTTATATTTTGTCTCTTCACACGTAACATTTGTTTTACACAGAATTGACTGTTATCGATTAGCCATGTCTTTTTCTTCTCTTTGATGAACGTAATAATAAAGGCATAACTATGTGAGAGAGACAATTATGACCGAAGTTACTAACCCACTAAAACTGTGTGGTATTGAATTTACAGAGTATGCAACGCCAGACAGTGACTTCATGGAAAAAGCCTTTTTGGGTTTTGGTTTTTCTAAGATAAAGAAATTCAAAGGCCGTGATATCGAATATTTCAACCAAAACGATATTCATTTCTTATTGAATAAAGAGCAAGCAGGTTTCTCTAAAGAATTTGCAAAAAGCCATGGTCCAGCAATCTGCTCAATGGGCTGGAGAGTTGAAGATGCGAACTTTGCATTCGAAGAAGCTATAAAGCGTGGTGCAAAATCAGCACAAAATGCAGAAAACAAACTGCCATATCCTGCGATATACGGTATCGGTGATAGCTTAATTTATTTTATCGAAAAATTTGGCGCGAAAGGTACAATTTATAGCGACGACTTCGAAGCTTTAGATGAACCTATTATTGTAAAAGATAAGGGCTTTAAAGCTGTAGACCACCTTACAAATAATGTATATCAAGGTACGATGGAGAAGTGGGCCAACTTCTATAAAGACGTGTTTGGTTTTACAGAAGTTCGTTATTTTGACATCAAAGGTGAAAAAACTGCGCTTGTATCGTATGCACTTAAGTCGCCGTGTGGGAATTTCTGTATTCCGATTAATGAAGGTAAAGGCACCAACAATAATCAAATTGATGAATACTTAGAAGAGTATAATGGGCCGGGTGTGCAACATTTAGCGTTTATTACTGATGATTTAGTTAATTCATTAGATCAACTAGACAGTGATATTATTGACACACTTAATATTGTGCCAGAGTATTACGATGATATTTTTGACCGTGTCCCATGGGTGAAAGAAGATAAAGAGCGTATTAAAGCGCATCAAATCTTAGTGGATAGCCAAAGCGAAGATTCATACTTGCTTCAAATATTCACTAAGAATATTTTCGGCCCCATTTTTATCGAGATGATTCAACGTGTAGATGATAACGGCTTTGGTGAAGGTAATTTTACCGCGCTATTTAAATCAATAGAGTTGAACCAAATGGAACGAGGTGTACTTTAGTCGCTACCATTTAAGATATTTGAATAAAAAAGCCAGCTATTTAGCTGGCTTTTTTTATTTTCTATTAATAAAAATTTGCATTTATATCAGTATCTTCTATCTTTTTATAAGTTTAAACATGATGTTTAAACTTTTTATGGACCACATTAAAAGGATTTAATATGAAAACTGAGCTTGTAAAAGCGCTGAGCTTTTCTGCGTTATTGTTTACGTCTACTCAATCGTTAGCGGGTGTCATTGCTTTTGATCTTATTGGTAATAATAGTCAAAACTTAATATCTTACGTCAACCCGTATGAAAATAGTTTCACAGCTTTGTCTGATGGCTTTCAAATATACCAAATTGGCCTTTCTTCAATTATCCCAGAGCAATTGATAGATCGATCAAATTCATCAATGGATGAGTTAGGTGTAATTGAAGAAAGTAATACAGATAGATTTTTCGGCATTGTCGATACGGTTAATAACGACAATACAGGTGAAGTCACAAGCTCTTGGGCTTTTTCAATTGTTGGATTTCAGCAGTTATCATTTGGCGTGGATATCGCAGCAATGGGAGACTTTGAAACGAGTGATTATTTTAGTTGGTCATATCAAATTGATGATGGACCGATATTTGAACTATTCAAATCAACTGTTGACGAGTCCATCGAGCAAGTCTATGAGATGGCAAACAATAATGTATCGCTTGCGGATCCCATGAGGGTAAATGCTCAAATATTGAGTAATCAATTTCAAACCATTAATGCAGGTATTGACGGTGTTGGTGACAAAATAACATTGAGTTTAGCGGCAAAATTTAATGGTGGTTTGGAAATAGCTGCTTTTAAAGGTTTAACCATATCAGGACAATCAAATACGGCTAAAACAGCTTCAGTGTCAGAGCCTTCAAGTTATATTATGTTCAGCCTATGTAGTATTTTACTGATCATAAGACGCAAGCAAAAATTGATATAGCGTGATGTACTTATCACCTATTAAAAAAACACCATTTTCTTGGTGTTTTTTAATAGGTTCATTAGAAGAAAAGCGTATTAAAATGATTCTTCTTGAATGACATCTACCTGTCTTTTTTCGTCCTGTTGGGAGATAACTACACGACTGCTTGCCCCATCAAGAACATAAATAAGGGTCAGTCTTTGCCTTTTGCGTTCCTGCTCAATTGGCTCGCCAAATGATTCCGTATAAAAATTAATGACATCTTGTTCACTTGCCATAGTGTAGTAATTGACTACAGCAGGTAATTTGTCAACAAACTCGGCAAATACTTTTGCATCAGCCATGATCGGGATGAATATATCACCTTCGCCCAACGGTGTGCGTTCAAAGTTATAAGCGGTGGCTGAAGACTTTTCGGCCGGCTCAACATAATCGTTAGAACTTTCATTGTTTATGGATTTATCAGCAACAATTCTTGCTTCTGTAGATTCAAGAACTTCTTCCGATGTAGTCGATGAAGCATCTTGCTGAGCTGTTTTATCTGGTGCAGCGAGAAGCTCTTGTTCTACCACTGTCGTAGTAGGTACTTCTTTTTGCTCGTCAATCATCGCGCCAGGAACAGATTCAGTAATTTCCCCTGCTTCTTCTTCGCTCTCACCTTTAAGTTCTGTAACCTCTTTTAGCATCGCATCTAATGCTGCATTTTCTTGTTCTAACTGCTCCAAAGTACCTTGTTCTGAAAGCGACGCATCCAAAACCGAGTTTTGCTCGAATAGTTTTTCCTGCGTTTGAGATGTTGCTTCTGCACTAACATCAATATCACTATTATTGCTATTTTCAGTGGCTGATGCGTTGAGGGCTGTTGATTGAATTGCAACACTTGCAATTAACAATAACCTAGCGCTTGTTGTCGCTTTCATTAAAAAGATACTCCATAACTTTTTACTAAATGTAAAAGCTCTACCTTGTGTGGTCAATACTTTTTACTGTTTTGAGCGAAAAAGTGACACAAATTCAATATCCTTGACCCTATTTAACTGAGATTGCTTTTATATCTATCAACCCAAAGAGCAGTCGCACCACAAATGGCCACAGGCATCACGACTAAGTTAATGAGCGGAATCATCGAAAATAGTGCCACTGTTATCCCAAAGCTATAACTCAAAGAACGATGATGACTCAACTCTTGGCGCATTTGATCAAAAGGTATTTTGTGGTTGTCAAATGGATAATCTTTATATTGAATGGCCATCATCCATGCCACAAATAGAAACCAAATTACTTGGCCTATAAACGGCAAGACCCACATAAGCAAGAAAAATCCAATGGCGCGCGGTAAGTAGTACTTAAATTTACACCATTCTCGTGACAGCGTACGTGGGATATCCTTGACAATGTCCACCGCTCCCCCAGAAGGAGCAGATTGCTTCGTTAGCAAGGATTCCATTTTCTCAGAAAGTAGGCCGTTAAAAGGTGCAGCAATCCAATTAGCAACAGCACTAAAAACAAATGAAAATAATATCAAGGATGATAAAACCGCCAAAGGCCATAGCAAAAAGTTAATAAAGCTGAGCCATTCAGGAAACATTTCGCTCAGTTGAGTGAGATAAACGTCGGTTTCTTTAATCAGAAAATAAAACGCGACAGCAAATATGAGTAAGTTTATGGTTAAAGGAATAAACACAAATCGTCTGATCCCTTTTGTCCTAATTAACTCAAAACCTTTTATAAAATAACCAGCACCCGACTGTGCGTACATAATTAAACTCTACTGATAAAAACAAATAACGGTCGAATTATAGATAATTGACACATATTTACTAGAGGCAGGTACATTTGAGGTGTTACAAACTATAGTGTAATTTGGTAAAGTAACTCCATTATAATTATAAAGATTCGTCCTTTAAGACCCAGCGATGCGTTTAAAGCAAATTAAGCTTTCAGGGTTTAAGTCTTTTGTAGATTTAACCAAAGTGCCATTCCCACATCAAATGACAGCAATAGTCGGACCTAACGGCTGTGGTAAGTCAAATATTATTGATGCTGTGCGTTGGGTGTTAGGTGAATCATCGGCAAAGAATTTGCGCGGTGATGCAATGACCGACGTTATTTTCAATGGTGCTAGTCAAAGAAACGCCGTTGGGCAGGCAAGCGTAGAGCTTATTTTTGAACAAGCTAAACCATCTGCCGAACACAACAACATAGCGCTTCCCATTATTCATACCAGTAGTGCAGCAAAGCTTGCTGAGCGAAACGAAATAGCGGTACGACGACAAGTTAACCGTGATGGACTAAATCAATATTCTCTTAATGGCTCCAAATGTCGACGTCGCGATATTACCGATATCTTTTTGGGCACGGGGTTAGGACCAAGAAGTTATGCGATCATTGAACAAGGCACTATTTCTCGCTTAATTGAATCGAAGCCTCAAGAGCTTCGTGTATTTATTGAAGAAGCCGCGGGTATTTCTCAATATAAAGAGCGTAGACGAGAAACAGAGCTAAAAATAAACCATACCAATGAGAACTTGAGTCGATTAAATGATATTCGCTTTGAAGTTGAGCAGCAGCTAGAGAAATTGCATATTCAAGCTGAAGCTGCCAGTCGTTATAAGGAGCTTAAAACTCTAGAGCGTAAGCTAAAAGCACAAATACTTGCATTGCAATGGCAGCAATATCAGCAACACTTAAATGAATTTACTGTTGCGATCGCTGATGAGCAAAAACAAGTTGATGCGTCAAACGAAAAGATTGCCCAAAAACTGAAAAATAAACAAGATCACGAGCAAGAGAAAGAGCAGCTGCAGCTTGTGGCGACTAAACGACAAGGCGAGCAACTTGATCTAAACCAGCGATATGTAATTGCTGAACAAAAACTAAAATACAACAAAGAGCAAACTGAAAAAGCAAGCACGGCAAAAGCTAAATTAGACAATCAAATATTACTGCTAAATAGAGAGTTGGAGCGCTTATCAGGTGATGGTCAAGCACTTTCGACTACAATATCAAATCAATCAACTGTGTTGGCCGAGTTGGAGCGCACACGGGTAGAAAACAGAGCGCTTCTTTCTGAAAAGCAGCGGCATTTCAATGAACTGAATGGTCATTGGATAAAGGCCAACCAGCAACGCGATAAATACAATCAGGAGCAAAAGTACCTGACTGATAAACAACTTTCCCTCACACAAGAACAAGCTCGAGTTGAAAAACAGCTGGCTCGCATAGAACATCAGCAAGTTTCTTTGCATACGGAAGAACAGAGCAAACAATTTCTCCATGAAAAGGCCTCTTTGGAAGAGGAAATAGCCACCCACAGTGATATTCAACAGGTCTCTCTTGAGGATTTAACTCAGTCAAAAATTGAGCTCGATCAAGAACAGCAGAAATTGACGCAAACGCAAAATGAGATAGCACTCATCGACAAAACGTGCCAACAACTGCAGCAAGATCTTAACCAAAAACAAAATTGGCAACATAGCCAAGAAAAATGGCTACATGACAACCGCATTGAGAACATGCGTTATTTCGAAAGCGTTAGCGTAGATAGTGACTGGCAAAATGCCGTTACTATGTTGATGCAGCAGTTATTACAAGGGGCGGTGCTTGAACACTTTTCTACAACGTTGTTTAGCGAACTAAGGTTAGAGCAATCATCGTTTATCGATGCCTCTGCCTTACAGAAGAAAGCCAAGCGCGGCACGATTGCTGAGAAAATTTCATCCTCAATCGGAGTACTACCCTGGTTAAACAATGTATATATTGCTGATAGTTTACCCAGTGCCCAATCGTTATTAGCCAGCCTTGAGCCACATCAATCAGTAATTTGCCCCGATGGTACCTGGCTAGGTCATGGTTTTTTACGTAAAGGTGAGGCAACGCAGCAACAGTTGTTACTTCAAAAGCAACAACGCCATGCTGAATTGGTCCAAAAAAATAGACAACTGCAGGAACAACTTCTGTCTTTAACTGCTCATATACACGCGCTACAGTTGGCGATCGATGAAGAGTCCACTAAGCAACAGGACACTGTTGAACACCTTGCCTTACTTAAAAAACGGATGGCAGAAATTGAACATCAGCAATCAGCCCAACGTCATAAAATACAATGGCAAGAAGAGCAACTAGTGCAAACTGAAATAGCTAAGTCAGAAAGCAGTCAGCGAGCATTGGAAATCAAAGCAGAGCTGATAAACGTTAACGAACAATTGGTAAAACTTGAAAACACTCGATTACAAGCCCAAGCGTTTGACGAGATGGGGCAGCGTCATACTGAACTTGGTGACGATATCGGTAACATACAACATCAAATAGAGGCCGATCAAAGTAAACATCATCACCTAGCGCTTTCGATTGAACAGCTAAAAATGCAACAAATTCAGTTAATGCAATCTAGTCAGCATACCAAAGCCAATATTGACTTATTGTTAGAGCAAAAAAATAATCTACTTGATGATCAAATTAAACCTGATAATTTTTCGCAAATGCAAAGTAATATTAAGAAATTAGGCAATGAACTCAAGGAATTATCCAACGATTTATCTGCACTCCAACTGAAGATTACAGATAAATCGGAAAGAATAAGCGAGCTCGAAAGTCAAATTCAAGAAAGTAAAACGCTCATTGAGTCGAAAAAAAATCAGATTAATCAGGCGAAGATTAACGTACAAAGTTATCAAGTACGTAGTGAAACACTAACAGAACAACTCCAAGAACAAGGTTTGAATCCATCAATTGTGATTGAAAAGCTGCCACCTTATGCGAGTGAAAAAAGCAGTCAGCGAGAATTGAACAAAGTAATCAAATCTCTTTCAAACCTCGGGGCGATTAATTTAGCAGCAATTGATGAATACCAAGAGCATATTTCTCGAAAAAATCACCTCGATTTGCAATATGAGGATTTAACTCAAGCGATTAGCACGTTAGAATCGGCAATAACGAAAATTGACCAAGAAAGCCGGCAGAAATTCAAAACGACTTTCGAGCAAGTGAATCAAGACTTACAAATCTTGTTTCCTAAGGTGTTTGGCGGGGGAAGTGCTTATCTTGACCTAACAAGCCATGACTTGCTAGAAACTGGGGTAACCATTATGGCAAGGCCTCCTGGTAAAAAGAACAGTACAATTCATTTATTGTCAGGTGGAGAAAAGGCATTAACGGCATTATCATTAGTTTTTGCTATTTTTAAACTTAATCCAGCACCATTTTGTATGTTGGATGAAGTTGACGCTCCATTGGATGACACCAATGTAGGTCGTTTTTGTAATTTGGTGAGGGAGATGTCCCAAACCGTACAATTTATTTATATAAGTCACAATAAAATCGCTATGGAAATGGCTTCTCACTTAACAGGCGTTACCATGTTTGAACCCGGAGTTTCAAGAATGGTGTCAGTTGATATAGATGAAGCGATTGCCATGGCAGAAGTATCATAAAAAATAGGCTTGGTGATGGAAGAAAATTTCAGAAACGCATTAATAATTATCAGCGCCATTGTTATTGCTGCAATCTTTATTCATGGGTTGTGGACAATAAGAAAGAATAAAAACCCGTACAAATTGAAAACTACGCCTGTAAAAAAAGAGCCAATAAATCGGGAATTCGATCACTCAGGTTTTGATCAAGACGGCGTTGGGGAAGTTAAAGTAGTTAATACAGCTTTAACCGGTGAAATAGAAAATCCGCCACAAGATGACGAAATACCTCATCAACCTGCACCTGCGCCAGTGTTTGATGAAGACCCATTGCCTGTAGATGTCGATGAAAAAGCATCACCAATTGAAGCAATAGAGCCTGTTATGGGCGAGTTGCAGGGATTAGAGCCTATAAATATTGATGAGCCTGCGGAGCAAAAAAAGGAAGAGGCAGAAGCTGTACATAATCCAGTTTATGACGAGCCAGTTATTAATGCCAAGCCTAAATCACAAGTCAACGCGTCAAAGAGTAAAGCAAGAGCCAAAAAAGAGGCAATTAAGCGTAACCAGTTTGAATTAGACTTTGAAGAGTCAGCAGAGGCTAGTAGAGATACGCCTAAAACAGAGTCGATAGAAACCGAGGTGCTAGTGTTATCGGTAGTGATGACGGAAGGAAACTTAATGTCAGGTGCAGCCTTATTGCCTAGTTTGTTAACCCTAGGGATGAAATTTGGTGACATGAATATATTTCACCGTCATCAAGATAATGCCGGTAACGGAAAAATCACCTTTAGCCTCGCCAATATGATGAATCCAGGCACTTTCGACTTAGACAACATGGAAAATTTCGCTTCCCAGGGGGTGAGTTTATTTATGACGATGCCAAACGCTGGCGACCCATTTGAAGTTTTTGAACAGATGTTGGCATCTGCCAAACAACTTGCTCAAGAATTTCATGGTCAAGTGCTAGATGACAAACGCAGCGTCATGACTAAACAAACAGAGCAGCATTATGTCAGCAGAATACGAGAGTTTGATCGTAAATACCGTATTGCAAACGCTTAACCTTCATTATACGAGCCACCATTAGGTGGCTTTTTATCAAGTAATTATTACCTATGCCAACCGATACTATAACGACACAGTTAGCCCAACTTAAACAACAAATCGCGCTTTATAATCACCAATATTATGTGCTTGATCAGCCAACGGTGCCTGACGCTGAATATGATCGACTGATGCGTGAGCTGATCAGCATTGAAGAACAACACCCATCCTTAAAGAGTGTTGATTCTCCCAGCCAAAAAGTGGGGGGGAAAGCGTTAAAGGCTTTTAGTCAGGTAACGCACCAACTTCCAATGTTGTCACTGGATAACGTGTTCTCAGAGCAAGAATGGCAAGCGTTCGTTAAACGTGTTGAGGACAAATTAGCAGCGAGTGCAGCAGTTAGTTATTGTGCCGAACCTAAACTTGATGGCCTCGCGGTCAGCCTAAGGTATGAAGATGGGTTACTTGTACAAGCAGCGACTCGGGGCGATGGTACCAGTGGTGAAAATATTACTGAAAATATTAGAACGATTAAATCTATACCACTAAGACTTATAGGCGAAAATTACCCTGAAGTGATCGAGGTTCGCGGAGAAGTGTTTATGCCTAAAGCAAGTTTTGATGCACTGAATGAACGCGCGATTAAAAAAGGGGAAAAGACGTTTGCCAATCCACGCAATGCCGCCGCAGGTAGTTTGCGCCAGCTGGACTCAAAAATTACCGCGCAACGAAACTTAGCGTTTTATGCCTACGGTTTAGGTTTTGTTAGTACAGATGGCATTGAGCGTTGGCTTGAAGACTCGCACTTTGCACGGTTACAGCAGTTAAAAACAATAGGCTTGCCGATTTGTCCGGAAATCAAACAACTAGATAATCATTCGCAATGCCAAGCTTTCTATGAAGATATCCTCAATAGAAGAGATGAGCTGAGCTATGAAATAGATGGTACAGTGATTAAAGTCAACGATATCGCTTATCAAGAAAAACTTGGCTTTGTAGCGCGCGCACCGCGCTGGGCAACAGCGTATAAATTTCCTGCGCAAGAAGAAATTACTGTACTTGAAGAGGTTGAATTTCAAGTTGGTAGAACGGGAGCCATTACGCCGGTAGCTCGACTAAAACCGGTATTTGTTGGTGGTGTTACTGTGAGCAATGCAACCTTACATAATCAAGATGAAATAGAGCGCTTGGGCATTCAAGTAGGGGATACTGTTATTATTCGCCGTGCCGGTGATGTTATTCCTCAAATTGTCAGTGTGGTACTAGATAGACGTCCCGAGTCGGCTAAGATGATTGAATTTCCAAAGGAATGCCCTGTATGTCAATCTGAAGTTGTACGTAACGAAGGTGAAGCAGTCCTTCGTTGTACAGGCGGTCTATTTTGTGGCGCTCAACGTAAAGAGGCAATTAAGCATTTTGCTTCTCGTAAAGCGTTCGACATTGATGGATTAGGGGATAAGCTTGTTGAGCAAATGGTTGACGAAAACTTGATCCAAACGCCGACAGACTTATTTTCACTGACTGAAATTCAAATTAGCACATTGGATAGAATGGGGAAAAAGTCTGCGCTTAACTTACTTGAGTCACTAATGAAAGCGAAGCAAACGACACTAGCTCGGTTTATATATTCATTAGGGATTCGCGAAGTCGGTGAAGCAACAGCAAGCAATTTAGCGAATTACTACCTCACGCTTGAAACAATTTTGTCTGCAAACATAGAGTCATTGCAAAAAGTACCTGATGTCGGTGAAATTGTAGCCAAAAACATTGTTCAGTTTTTTAGTGTTCAGCATAACGTCGAGGTCATTCAAGGATTAGTTGCCAGTGGCATTCATTGGCCAGATATAGCGGTAAAAAGTGAGGACGAACAACCTTTACTTGATCAAATCTTTGTTTTGACTGGCACGTTAAGCCAAATGGGGCGAAGTGATGCAAAAGCTAAGCTGCAAAGTTTAGGGGCTAAAGTCTCAGGAAGTGTTTCGGCAAAAACCCATTACCTGGTTGCAGGTGAAAAAGCAGGCTCTAAGCTCACCAAAGCACAAGACTTAGGCGTTGAAGTATTGACCGAAGATGATTTGGTCGCGTTATTTACAAAACATGATGTTTAAGTGATGAATGAAATTCTTAATGACATAGGGCTATGGTTCCGTCCTTATCAGTATCAATGTGCATTAGCTATCATTGCAACTATCTTGGTGATTTTTGGTAATGAAATTAACGATGCAATCAAAGGACTGGTTAAGCGGCAGCACTTTTTAGTTCGAACAGGTGTATTTATTGTTGTTTGCGCTTTTGGTTACGGTTTAGCAACGGTTTGGTTAACGGCAAAACTAGCTGAAATGTTAGCTAAGATACCTAACATCTATGTATTCCCTAGCGTACTTATCGTATTTTTTATGCTCGGCATGTACGCGCAAAAGCAACGACATATATAGGCACCTATTATTGGCGTTCTTAGTTGAAAAGGTGAACGTTGCTCTAGTGTGCATAAGCGAATGTATTCGCTTATTTGGTAAGATATGCGTTTAGGGTGATAATGAAAATAAAAGGAACAATATGCATGCGTAACGTTATGTTTTCTACCATAGTCGCTGTAGCTGTTAGTCTTTCGGTGTATAGCGTGCCTGTGCAAGCAAAGTCATTAGCTCATCAACTCATTAAGCTTTCCGATAAACAATTAACAAAAGAAGGGCACGGAGAGCATATTGCTCAGGCTAATGCGCAACAGATGCAGTTTATCAGTCTGTCAATTGAAGAATTGAGGGATAACACAGGGCTAATATACCTAGCAGGCGTCGTTAAACCCGCTGATATTGAAATCTATCTAAAGCAATTAAAAACTCTTTTATCAACTGAATATGAAGCTTACCGCGCGGCACAAAAAAAGCGAGATCATGGCCAATTTCATATCACTATTGTTAACCCGTTTGAATATGAAAAATTAAATAAGAATGAAGTAACTGTTTTGGCGTCAAAGCAACATCTTACGTTCAAATTACAGGGACTAGGCGCAGTTAAAAACGGACATGGTGCAACTTATTTTGTCGTTGCTCAATCAAAGCAAGCACAAGAGTTTCGCCACCAGCTTAGTCTAAAAAATAAAGATTTTCATGTTACTTTGGGCTTTTATCCGCAAGACATTTATGGTGTGCGTAAAAACGAACAAACTATAATCAAATAGGTTTTATGATGTTATTTTGAATAGCAATGCTAAATATTGTGTTTAAGCTCGACAACATTGCCAACGGGATCGGTAATATAAATTGAATCACCAAAGCCTTGTGCGCCATAATTGTAGTTTATTGATGATGTTTCAATATTATGTTGCTGAAGCTGCTCGATAAGTTGATTGTTGATGGTTTGTGCTATCGTAATGCAAAAATGTAGCAAATTGTTTTGAGGTGAATTGCTTTGCTCTATCGTTGGTTTAGCCATTTTGGTATTAAATAAGTCGATAATTGCATTACCTGCACGCAGTTGAGTTAAGTTAAACTCCTGCACTTCACGCTCAACTTGACACCCTAATGTTTGGCAGTAAAAGTCAAGCATTGCGTCAAATTTGTCATAAGTATTTAAGACAATATGGTCTAAGTTAATTGGTGTGATCATATAAACGACCTAAAGGCTGTTTAACTTTAAGCCTAGAAAATGAATCAAGAAACACAAGGAACCTCAATGAAAAAATTCGCATTAACGCTTACAAGTCTTTTATTGATCAGTGCTTGCTCAACTTCGTCTACTGGGCGTCAGCAAGTCATGCTGTATTCAAGTAATGAATTGGGCAAAATGGGTGCGCAATCATTCGAGCAAATGAAAGAAAAGGAAAAGGTAAACCAAAACGCAACAATCAATGCCTATGTACGATGTGTTGCAGACGCGATTATACCGCACGTGCCTAAATCGACACATCAAGGTAATTGGGAAATTGTGGTTTTTGAGTCGGAGCAAATTAATGCCTTTGCGCTTCCAGGTGGGAAAATTGGTGTCTATACCGGAATACTAGAGGTTGCTACCACAGATGATCAGCTAGCCGCTATAATGGGACATGAAGTTGCTCATGTGATAGAGGGGCATTCAAATGAAAGGCTATCATCAGGCCAACTAGGCCAACTCGGAATGGCCGCAGCAGGAGCGGTTTTAGCGACACAAGATGTTGACAACAAAGCGTTGTGGATGGCTGGCTTAGGGCTTGGTCTTCAATACGGCGTATTAATGCCTTACGGTAGAGCTCATGAAAGCGAAGCGGATATTGTTGGCCAAAAATTAATGGCGAAAGCGGGCTTTGATCCCAGTGCCAGCATTGATTTATGGCGTAACATGGCAAAAGCGAGCAAAGGGGCGCCGCCGGAGTTCTTGTCTACTCATCCTTCAAATCAAACACGTATTAATCAGTTATCAGCTAATTTATCTTCAGCGCAACAATATTATAGCGATAGCAATAAAACGAGTTGCCAAAGACCGACGAAGTAATAAACATAAAAAAAAAGCCGCGCAGCGGCTTTTTTTAATTAACGCCGACAGAGCCAAACAGAGGTTTGCAACAAAACCAAAACCGAAACAATAATGATGGATTGCGATGAAAGAGTGAACTGCCAAATAAAGTGCAACTAAGAGCCAACACCTTCAACGTTAAAAACACGCGAACTGTAGTGCATTTCACTGGCTGAACCTTTTGTCATCATCATTTTGTTAAACGCCAAAACGCGATACTGGCAGCAAACAGTAAAATCATTGGATAGAATGAAAACATGATGATGTTTACAGGAGACATACCCAACGTTGCCCCAAGTAACAAGGCTTGTGCGCCATAAGGAATGAGTCCTTGGTTGATACAGGCAAATATATCGAGCAAACTGGCTGATTCCGCCGCCGTTATGCTACCGTCTTGCGCTAATTCCTTTGCCGTTTCTCCTGAGATAATGATCGACACCGTGTTATTAGCAGTGAAAAAGTTGCTGATGAATGCCAAACTTGCAATGCCTAAGCCGGCTGCTCGCTTGGTATTATTAGGACTCACCTTATGAGCTAGTTGTTTCAATGCAAGTGTCAGTGCCGCAAGCCCACCTTGGTGCCTGATCAACTCGCTTAAGCCACCAATAAACAGCGCTAAGATCATAATATCTTGCATATTAGAAAAGCCACTGTTGATGTCTTTCACCCAAGTGGCAATGGTGTAGTCTGTGCCAAACATAGATAGTGCCGCTGCTAGTATGATACCAGTGATAAGTACGATAAAGACGTTAATGCCAGTTAGCGCCATAATTAATATCACAACATAGGGAAGCAATCCCCATGAATTAATTTCATTAGCAGTTTGGTAATTGGCCGATTCCCCCATAAAAGCAAAAATTAGCAATGCAAGGATTGCGGCAGGTAAGGCAAATTTAAAGTTAACGGCAAACTTATCTTTCATTCGTGCGCCTTGGCTTCGCGTAGATGCGATGGTCGTATCAGAAATGATCGATAAGTTATCACCGAACATGGCACCAGATATAATGCTGCCAGCAACTAATGAGGCATTAAGTCCCGCTGTATCGATAAAGCCTGCCGCAATAGGAGCAATGGCTGCAATTGTTCCCATTGATGTACCCATTGCTGTTGATAAGAACGCAGCAATAAGAAATAAACCAGGTAATATTAAATAGTCGGGTAAAATCATTAAGCCAAGCTGGACACTTGCATCGACACTGCCCGTAGCTTTGGCTACCGCGCCAAACGCACCGGCGAGTAAATAGATAACGCACATGGTGATGATATTTTGATGGCCCGCTCCTTTGATAAATTGCGAAATTTGCTGCTCGACAGGCTCTTTTCCTAGCACCATGGCAAATATAATCGCTGGAATAATGGCGATACTTGCGGGTAGCTGATAAAAGGCAAACTCGGTGCCTTGTAACGTTAATACGACGCCAGTACCTAAAAATAGCCCTAAAAACACACCAAAAGGAAGCAGACTTTTAAGGCTTGGTGAAACAGGAATTGTTTTCGACATAACGTACTCATTAGGTTAGTTGTTATTATTTTCTTCTATATAACAACGGCAAAAGAAAAAATCCAATGTAAGAGGCAGGGATTATAACCAGTTAGTTATTCTTGTCAATCTAGATGTTTAGATGGCTATATTGATTGTGCGTTGAAATGTTATGAATATCTAAAGATTGTAGATTTGCGTTGAATAGAACTACTCACTTTTGCTTGTCTATGCTATTCTTGCCGCCGAAATTTTATAACCAAGTAAAAGCAGATGTCTGAAACTAAATTAGAAACAATTGAACAACGTGTAAGCTACGGTGTTGGTCGTCAATTAGGTGATCAGTTAAAAAGCAATCCATTCAAAGAATTTGATGTAGCAGCCGTTCAAGCTGGTATTGCCGATGCGTTAGCAGGTGCTGCTAGCCAAGTAAGTGATGAAGACTTAAATGAAGCTTTTGGTGTTGTATCTAAAAAATTACAAGAACAAGAGCAAGAAGCAGCAAAAGAATTGTCTGCTGAAGGCGAGAAGTTCTTAGCAGAGAATGCTAAGCGTGAAGAAGTCGTAGTAACTGAATCTGGTTTACAGTACGAAATTCTAGAAGCAGGTGAAGGTGAAAAACCTACTCCAGCTAGCACGGTTCGTACACACTACCACGGTACATTCATTAACGGTGATGTATTTGACAGCTCTTACGATCGCGGTCAACCTGCAGAGTTCCCTGTTGGTGGCGTGATTGCTGGTTGGACTGAAGCATTACAATTAATGCCAGTTGGCGCAAAGTACCGCTTATACGTACCATACAACTTGGCGTACGGTGAGCGCGGCTCACAAGGTGCTATCCCACCTTATTCAACGCTAGTATTTGATGTTGAATTATTAGACATCCTTTAAAAAATTAGCCGGGTTTTCCCGGCTTTTTTTTGTTCATTATAAGATAAGCAATATACCGAACAGTTAGTTATGACGAATAGCGGCTCAATATGGAAACCTTAGTAATAAACGATGAAAGAAAAGCAACTTAAACAACTATATCAATTATACATTCAAGCGTTTGCTAAACAGGATATTCAGGCTGTTAAGCAATGCTATTTAATGCCATGCACATTAAATACGCCTGACAGAGTGGTATTGCTTAACAATGATGAAGTGTTTGATAAAGAGTTTAACGATATTTTTTCTCTACTTAATTCAGAAAACATTTCTGGTTTCAAAACCTCTAACGCCAGCTTTGATATTATTTCAGAACATGTCGTTGTGGTTGCGATTGACTGGCAGTTTATCAACGACGCTAATAACCTTTTTACTGAATTTACTGCTATTTATCATTTAACAAAAACAATCGATGGCTTTAAAATTATTAATGTGGTTTCGCAAGACATAAGTCAATCAATTAACTTAAGCCACCCGTTAATAATAGATATGGAGAGTGAGTAAACATGACAGTTAAAGTTGCCATTTTAGGTTGTAGTGGCCGCATGGGAAGAAATCTAATTCAAGCTGCGGTTGAAAATCCGGACATTTCCATAGTTGGAGGCACTGTTCGGGCAAGTTCATCCTTTGTAGACTTTGATTTAGGAGAGTTGGCTGGCATTGGCAAAATAGGCATTCCAACGACAACGTCACTGTCTGATCTCGCCTCGGCAGATGTGCTTATCGACTTTACATCCATAGAGTCTACCTTCGAAAATATCCAGTGGTGTAAGAAACACAATAAGGCGCTAGTTATTGGAACGACAGGGTTTGATGATGAGCAAACCCAACAAATTAAAGATGCAGGTAACGACATGCCTGTTTTATTAGCGCCTAACACCAGTGTTGGCGTTAATTTACTGTTTAAGTTGCTCGAAATTACCGCAAAGGCAATTGGCGACTATACTGATATAGAAATTTTTGAAGCACATCATCGCTTCAAAAAAGATGCGCCATCAGGAACAGCCATGAAAATGGGGCAAGTTATTGCCGATACATTAGGTCGTGATCTAAAAGAATGTGCTGTTTATGGTCGAGAGGGAATTACTGATGAGCGCGACCCAAACACTATCGGGTTTGCAACGGTAAGAGCAGGTGATATTGTCGGTGAACATACCGCTTTTTTTGCTGATCTAGGGGAAAGACTAGAGATAACCCATAAAGCCAGTTCTAGAATGACTTTTGCTCAAGGTGCAATGCGTGCTGCTTTATGGTTATCGTCAGTAAATAAAGGCTATTACGACATGCAAGACGTGTTAGGGCTAAAATAAATTTCTAGCAGTTAATTACCTTATTCAGCGGGGTAATTTTTTAGTTAACTAGTGTTTTTAGCGATTTTGTTACGATTTTTAATAAAAACACTGGTTTTTGTAATTTTTACTAGACGAACACCCACGATATACGTAAAATGCGCGGAATTTGTCATTAATTTGCAATTTGCAAGCCAAAAGACGGATTACTGAACAGTTTTCGCGCTTAAAAATTCAGCATTTTTTTTGCTGTAAATTGTTAAGCATACTTTCTTCTTTCGGAGGTTAAATTGACTAAATCTGCCATTTTGGTGCTCGAAGACGGCACTGTATTTAAAGGCACTGCCATTGGTGCAGAGGGGCTAGCTGTTGGTGAAGTAGTGTTCAACACTTCAATGACCGGTTATCAAGAAATTCTTACAGATCCTTCCTACGCAGAACAAATTATTACCCTCACTTATCCCCACATTGGCAATACAGGTACCAATAAAGAAGACGAAGAGTCTGATACTATCTGGGCGAAAGGCCTGGTTATTCGCGACTTACCTTTATTAGCCAGTAATTTCAGAAACGAAGAATCATTGAGTGCCTATTTATCTCGCAATAATATTTTAGGTATTGCTGATATTGATACCCGTAAGTTAACGCGAATTCTGCGTGAAAAAGGTGCTCAAAATGGCTGCATTATTGCGAGTGACAATTTAGATGAAGCGAAAGCACTAGCAGAAGCTAAAGGATTTCCAGGCCTTAAAGGCATGGATCTGGCCAAAGTGGTGTCTACTAAAGATCAATACCAATGGACAGAAGGAAGTTGGGAGCTTGGTCAAGGCCATATAACACCAGAAAAGTCTGACTTTCATGTCGTTGCATATGATTTTGGTGCTAAACGTAATATTTTGCGCATGTTAGTTGATCGAGGCTGTAAACTAACGATAGTTCCTGCGCAAACTTCGGCAGAAGAAGTACTTGCAATGAATCCTGACGGTATTTTCTTATCAAATGGACCAGGTGACCCAGAGCCGTGTGACTATGCAATCACAGCGATTAAATCATTTTTAGAAACCGATATTCCTGTATTTGGTATTTGTCTAGGTCATCAATTACTCGGTTTGGCCAGCGGTGCTAAGACCATCAAGATGAAATTTGGTCACCATGGCGGCAACCATCCGGTTAAAGATTTCGACCGTAATGTAGTGATGATCACGGCGCAAAATCACGGTTTTGCTGTCGATGAAAACAACATGCCTGAAAACTTAAAAGTAACCCATAAATCATTATTTGATGGCAGCATCCAAGGTATTCATCGTACAGATAAGCCTGCATTTAGTTTCCAAGGTCATCCAGAAGCAAGTCCAGGGCCGCATGATGCTGCGCCACTGTTCGACCATTTCATTGATTTAATCAAAGCAAGTAAATAATAAGATTAGGAGTATATAAACTATGCCAAAACGTAATGACATAAAAAGCATCTTAATCTTAGGCGCCGGTCCGATTGTTATCGGTCAAGCGTGTGAATTTGATTATTCAGGTGCACAAGCGTGTAAAGCCTTACGTGAAGAAGGTTATCGAGTTATTTTAGTTAACTCTAACCCTGCCACCATAATGACCGACCCTGAAATGGCTGATGCGACATATATTGAGCCAATTCATTGGGAAGTGGTTAGAAAAATTATTGAGAAAGAACGCCCTGATGCAGTATTGCCAACTATGGGTGGCCAAACGGCGCTTAACTGTGCTTTAGAATTGGAAGCGAAAGGTGTTCTAGAAGAATTTAACGTTGAGATGATCGGCGCAACGGCTGATGCAATCGACAAAGCTGAAAACCGTGAACGTTTCGACCAAGCCATGAAGAACATCGGTTTGGAATGTCCAAGGGCTGAAATTGTTCACTCGATGGATGAAGCCCTTGATACAAGCTCTCGCATTGGGTTCCCTTGTATTATTCGCCCAAGCTTTACCATGGGTGGTACTGGTGGAGGAATAGCCTATAACCGCGAAGAATTCGTTGAAATTTGTACGCGTGGTTTAGATTTATCACCAACCAATGAATTACTGATTGATGAGTCATTAATTGGTTGGAAAGAGTATGAAATGGAAGTGGTTCGTGACAAAAATGATAACTGTATCATTATTTGTTCGATTGAAAACTTCGATCCGATGGGCATTCATACGGGTGACTCTATTACCGTTGCTCCAGCGCAAACGTTAACAGATAAAGAATATCAAATCATGCGTAATGCCTCAGTCGCGGTACTGCGTGAAATTGGTGTTGAAACGGGTGGTTCTAACGTTCAATTTGGTGTTTGTCCTGACACTGGCCGTATGGTGATTATTGAGATGAACCCACGTGTTTCTCGTTCATCTGCGTTAGCATCAAAAGCAACGGGCTTCCCAATTGCTAAAATTGCAGCAAAACTTGCTGTAGGCTACACATTAGATGAGTTATCAAATGACATCACCGGTGGCGCTACACCAGCATCATTTGAACCAACTATTGATTACGTAGTAACAAAAATACCACGCTTTAACTTTGAAAAATTTGCTGGCTCAGAAGATAGATTAACCACGCAAATGAAGTCAGTGGGTGAGGTAATGTCAATTGGCCGCAACCAACAAGAATCATTACAAAAAGCCTTACGTGGTTTAGAAGTGGGAGTCAGTGGTTTTGACTCTATGGTTGATGTAACTCAGCCAGGCGCTAAAACAAAAATTATGCATGAGCTTCAAGAAGCTGGTGCTGATCGTATTTGGTATGTCGCCGACGCTTTCCGTCTAGGTTTAAGTGTTGATGATATTTTCCGCCTAACCAAAATTGACCGTTGGTTCTTAGTACAAATTGAAGATATTGTTCTACATGAAGCAAAAGTTGCTGAAGGTGGTTTGAAAGTATTAACACCTGAATACTTACGTCAATTAAAACGTAAGGGTTTTGCTGACTCTCGTTTAGCCGCGTTGATTGGTGTTGCAGAAGCGGAAATTCGTAAAAAGCGCCATAATGCTGATATCTTCCCAGTCTACAAGCGTGTTGATACCTGTGCAGCTGAATTTAGTTCAGATACAGCTTATATGTATTCTACGTACGACGAAGAGTGTGAAGCAGCTCCGACTGACAATGACAAAATCATGATTTTGGGTGGTGGTCCGAACCGTATCGGTCAAGGTATCGAGTTTGATTATTGTTGTGTTCACGCGGCTTTAGCACTTCGAGAAGATGGTTATGAAACCATTATGGTTAACTGTAACCCTGAAACGGTTTCAACGGATTACGACACATCTGATCGTTTGTACTTTGAATCAATCACTTTTGAAGATGTCCTTGAAATTGTCCGTATTGAAAAGCCTAAAGGGGTTATTGTTCAGTATGGTGGTCAAACACCACTTAAATTAGCACGCGCTTTAGAAGCTGCGGGTGTGCCGATAATTGGTACGTCACCAGATGCGATTGACCGCGCAGAAGATCGCGAGCGTTTCCAGCAAGCCGTTGACCGTTTAGGTTTATTGCAACCGGAAAATGCAACTGTAACGTCACTTGATGAAGCCTTAGCGAAAGCTGAAGCAATTGGCTTCCCGCTTGTTGTTCGTCCGTCTTATGTTCTTGGTGGTCGTGCAATGGAAATTGTTTATGACTTAGACGATTTACGTCGTTATATGACTGAAGCCGTGAGTGTTTCCAATGATTCGCCTGTATTGCTTGATCACTTCCTTGATGATGCGATTGAAGTAGATATTGATGTAATCTGTGATGGAACTGATGTTGTTGTTGGCGGCATCATGCAGCATATCGAACAAGCAGGTGTTCACTCAGGTGACTCAGCATGTTCATTACCCGCATACAGCCTAAGTCAAGAAGTCCAAGACGTGATGCGTAAGCAAGTCACCGATTTAGCATTTGAACTGGGCGTAAATGGTTTAATGAATACCCAAATGGCGGTTAAAGATGGAAAAGTATATTTAATCGAAGTAAACCCTCGTGCCGCTCGAACTGTACCGTTCGTTTCAAAAGCGACCAGCATTCCACTAGCGAAAGTGGGTGCACGAGTGATGGCGGGTAAATCACTTAAAGAGCAGGGCATCACTGAAGAAGTTATTCCGTCTTATTTCTCAGTTAAAGAAGTGGTTATTCCGTTTAACAAATTCCATGGCAGTGACCCGCTTGTTGGCCCAGAAATGCGCTCAACGGGTGAAGTAATGGGCGTAGGAAAAACCTTTGAAGAAGCATATGCGAAAGCAAACTTAGGCGCTGGCGTTTCAGTACCTAAAGATGGCCGAGCACTTATTTCTGTTCGAAACAGTGATAAAGAACGTGTCGTCGATTTAGCTAAACAAATGGTTGCGTTAGGTTATGAAATAGATGCTACACACGGTACAGCTGTTATCTTAGGTGAAGCGAATATTCCTTGTCGATTGGTCAACAAAGTACATGAAGGTCGTCCTCATATTCTTGATAGAATCAAAAATGGTGAGTACAACTACATCATCAATACCACCGAAGGTCGAAAAGCAATTGAAGACTCGAAAGTATTACGTGGTGGCGCTTTACGTTATAAAGTTGCTTATACAACGACATTAAATGCGGCATTTGCGGCCTGCCAGTCACATGCTGCCGATGATCGTAATATCGTAACGTCAATTCAAGAGCTGCATAAGCGTTGTAAGTAACTTAGCATTACAATTAACACTATGGCATTATTGAGGATACTCATTTATATTAATAAGTATCCTCACATACTAGTGTGAGTTTCTTGATTAAAGCAATTTGCTTTACGATGAATTTTTCGAAGTGGCTTTTAAAAGCCACTTTTTAGTTTACAGAATAGATATTTTAAAGAAATTTAAGAAGAAAAAATGAATAATTTCCCGATGACAGTGCATGGCGCTGAAGCGTTACGCGAAGAGTTACATGAGTTGAAAACCGTCAAACGTCCTGAAATTGTCAACGCAATTGCAGATGCACGTGAGCATGGTGATTTAAAAGAAAATGCTGAGTATCACGCCGCTCGTGAGCAGCAAGGATTTTGCGAAGGACGAATTCAAGAAATTGAAGGTAAATTAGGTAATGCGCAAATTATCGATATTGCTAAAATTCCGAATAATGGCAAGGTTATTTTCGGTGTAACGGTAACGCTACTTAATATTGATACTGATGAAGAAGTGACCTATCAAATTGTAGGCGATGACGAAGCTGACATTAAGAACAACCGCATTTCAGTTAACTCTCCCATCGCACGCGGCTTAATTGGTAAAGAAGTAGACTCTGAAGTGGAAATTAAAACCCCTGCCGGTTTAGTTGAATTTGAAATTGTTTCAGTAGAGCACAAATAAGCGACTACCTTTATCAAATACAAAAAAAGCACCCTAGAGGTGCTTTTTTTGTATTTGATAATCTAAAGTTTCGGGATATGAATCTTCTTTTCTTCAGATTGTCTATAAATAATTAGCGTTTTACCGATAACCTGCACTTTAATCGCATTGGTTTCACGACAAATTGCTTCAACAATTAAACCTTTTGTTTCACGGTCATCAGTAGGAATTTTTACCTTGATTAATTCATGATGATTTAATGCGTAGTCAATTTCTGCTACTACTGCTTCGGTTAAACCGTTGCTTCCAAGTAAAACAACAGGTTTGAGAGTGTGTGCCAGCCCTTTTAAGTGCTGAATTTGCTTTTTATTAAGGTTCATTAACAATTTTCGTTACAAGTTAGCTTGAATTCCATCTATTTTAACCCTATCTACTCTGTAATACTAATACAAACCGTTAAATAACCTGCAAGTAGTGATTAAAATTTGTGATCTAGTTGTACCGTTATCATCGTAATTATTGATTGTGGATTGAATGAGTAAAAAAAAGCACAGTGCCAGCAGTAAACGCTGGCTTGATGAACATTTTGATGATGAATACGTAAAGAAAGCTCAAAAATTAGGTTTGCGCTCTCGGGCAGTATTCAAAATTGAAGAAATAAATAATAAAGATAAATTGATCAAGTCGGGCATGAAAGTGGTCGATTTAGGCGCTGCTCCCGGCGGATGGTCTGAATACGCAGTAAAAGCTGTTGGCGAAAAAGGTCAGGTTGTTGCGTGTGATATTTTATCAATGGACCCAATAGCGGGCGTTGATTTTTTACAAGGCGACTTTCGAGAAGAAGCCGTGTTAAACGCGTTATTAGATCGTATCGGCGGAAAAGATATTGATGTTGTTATGTCTGATATGGCGGCGAATTTTACTGGTAATGACAGCGCTGATTCAGCGCGAAGCATGTATTTGGTCGAATTGGCGTTAGACATGTGCCATCAAGTATTGAAAAAAGATGGTGCATTCGTGGTAAAAGTTTTTCAAGGCGAAGGCTTTGATGAGTTTTTTAAAGAAGTGAAGAAGCTATTCAAAGTAGCTAAAACTCGTAAACCTGAATCGTCTCGTGCGCGATCAAGGGAAGTATATCTAGTAGCTACTGGCTTTAAATTGTAGTAAATTAGACACAATGATTCATCGCACCGTGTTAAAGACAAACAGAGGTTGTTAAGTTGAGCGATATGGCAAAAAATCTTATTTTATGGTTAGTTATTGCAGTTGTACTGATGTCAGTATTTCAGTCATTTACTCCGGGGACGGGAAATGAGCTGCAAGTAGATTACACACGTTTTGTTCAGGACGTACGTCAAGGGCAAGTTCGTGAAGCGACTGTCGATCGTAACGGCGTAATTCAAGGTGTTAAACGTAGTGGCGAAAGTTTTGTTACCGTTATCCCTGGTGGATACGATAGCGACTTGATTAACGATTTAGTTAAACAAGGGGTTCGTGCTAACGGAGAATTACCCGAAGAGCCAAGTGTTCTAACGTCTATTTTCATTTCTTGGTTCCCAATGCTTCTTTTAATTGGTGTGTGGATATTCTTCATGCGTCAAATGCAAGGCGGTGGCGGTAAAGGCGCTATGTCTTTTGGTAAGTCTAAAGCTCGCCTGTTAAGTGAAGATCAAATTAAAACAACTTTTGCTGACGTAGCTGGTTGTGACGAAGCAAAAGAAGAAGTTGCCGAATTAGTTGATTACTTAAAAGATCCAACACGCTTCCAAAAACTTGGTGGTCGTATTCCATCAGGTGTATTGATGGTTGGTCAGCCAGGTACAGGTAAAACGCTATTAGCTAAAGCCATTGCGGGTGAAGCAAAAGTACCGTTTTTCTCAATTTCAGGCTCTGACTTTGTAGAAATGTTTGTTGGTGTAGGTGCCTCGCGTGTTCGCGACATGTTCGAACAAGCAAAAAAATCAGCGCCATGTATCATTTTTATCGATGAAATTGATGCCGTTGGTCGCCAACGTGGTGCCGGTTTAGGTGGTGGACACGATGAACGTGAGCAAACGTTAAACCAAATGCTTGTTGAAATGGATGGCTTTGAAGGTAACGAAGGGGTAATCGTTATTGCCGCAACTAACCGTCCTGATGTATTAGACCCTGCATTACTTCGTCCTGGTCGTTTTGACCGTCAAGTAACTGTTGGCTTACCTGATATTCGTGGTCGTGAGCAAATATTAAAAGTGCATATGCGTAAAGTACCTTTGGGTGATGATGTTAAAGCTTCTGTCATTGCACGCGGTACACCAGGGTTTTCTGGTGCTGATTTAGCAAACTTAGTAAACGAAGCCGCATTATTTGCAGCACGTGGTGCTCGTCGTGTCGTTTCAATGGAAGAATTTGAAAAAGCGAAAGATAAAATTTTAATGGGTACTGAGCGTCGTTCAATGGTCATGAGCGAAGAAGAAAAAGAGATGACTGCTTATCATGAAGCGGGACATGCTATTGTTGGCCGTATGGTGCCAGAGCATGATCCGGTTTATAAAGTAAGTATTATTCCTCGCGGCCGTGCCTTAGGTGTGACCATGTACTTGCCTGAGAAAGACCGTTTCAGCCACAGTAAACAGCATTTAGAAAGCAACATTTCGTCTTTATACGGCGGTCGTATTGCTGAAGAGATTATTTATGGTGCGGATAAAGTATCAACGGGCGCTTCAAATGATATTGAGCGTGCAACGAATTTAGCACGTAAGATGGTAACGCAATGGGGCTTGTCTGAGAAAATGGGACCAATGTTGTTTGCCGAAGAAGAAGGTGAAGTGTTTTTAGGTCGTACTTCTGCAAAATCATTACACATGTCTGATGAAACTGCACAAGCAATTGACCTAGAAATTAAAGAGTTTGTAAACCGTAACTATCAGCGTGCTGAACAAATCTTGAATGATAATATGGATATTCTTCACGCCATGAAAGATGCGTTAATGCAGTATGAAACGATTGATGCGAATCAAATTGATGACTTAATGGCACGTCGAGAAGTACGTGCGCCAGCTGATATGAATGACTCTAGTTCAGGTTCAACGCCTAGTTCTGGAGGAAATAGCGCATCAAAGGAATCTAAATCTGATGATACGACAGAGGTAAAACAAGACCTTGATAACCCAACAGATGCTCCTGCTAAATAAACAATATTAAATTAGAAAAAACACTAGCCTCGATACTCTCGGGGCTTTTTTAATGATGAATCATTCACTAGAATGGTTAACAAGTAAGTTGGCAAATAATAATAACGAATGAAAAACTCTCTTCTTTGTAGTGATAAGTTATTGTCACTAGATACCCCACAAGTCATGGGGATCTTAAATGTTACTCCCGACTCATTTTCAGACGGCGGTCAATTCGTTGGGCATGATCATGCCTTAGCTCAAGTAGAACAGATGATTAACGATGGCGCCAATATTATTGATATCGGTGGTGAGTCAACACGACCAGGTGCTAAAGCGGTTAGCGCTGACGAAGAACTTGAACGCGTTATTCCTATCCTAGAGTCGGTCAAAAATCGTTTTGACGTTATCATTTCAGTTGATACCAGTAAAGCATCGGTGATGAAAGCCGCTATACAATCAGGCGCTGGTATTATCAACGATGTCAGGGCATTGCAAAATGAACAGTGCATTGCTGAGCTTGCCAAAGCTGATGTACCGATTTGCTTAATGCACATGCAAGGCTTACCTCGTACGATGCAAGAAAATCCAGTATACGAGGATGTTGTTAACGATATAATCGACTTTTTTAAGCAACGAGTTTCATTGTGTGAGCGTGCTGGTATAAATAAACAACGGTTATTAATCGATCCTGGCTTTGGTTTTGGTAAAACGCTAACTCAAAATTATCAATTACTAGCGCACCTCAAGTGTTTCGAGTCACTAGGGTTGCCGATTTTAGTCGGTACCTCTCGAAAGTCCATGATTGGAAACTTATTAAATCGTCCGGTAGATGAAAGATTGGCGGGCAGTTTATCGTCAGCTATCATTGCTGCGCAACAGGGTGCAAAAATTATTCGTGTTCATGATGTAAAAGAAACCGTGGATGCATTAAACGTTTTAAATGCTGTAAATCAGCAACTCTGACTTGGGGAATATAATGTCAGCTAGAAAATACTTTGGTACAGATGGTGTTCGTGGTTTAGTGGGTAAAAGCCCTATATCACCGGAATTTGTGATGAAATTAGGTTATGCTGCTGGGAAAGTGCTTGCAGGTAAAGGTACTAAAAAAGTACTCGTAGGTAAAGATACTCGTATATCGGGTTATATGCTTGAGTCAGCATTAGAAGCGGGTTTTTCTGCTGCTGGTATTGATATTGGCTTACTGGGACCAATGCCTACACCAGGCATAGCGTATTTAACCAAAACATTCCGCGCCGAAGCGGGCGTTGTAATAAGTGCGTCTCATAACCCGTATTATGACAATGGCATAAAATTTTTCTCACAGGATGGCCAGAAACTTCCTGATGATGTTGAACTAGCCATTGAAGCTGAGCTTGATAAAGAAATGTCATGTGTCGACTCATCTGAGCTTGGCAAAGCAACACGAATTGATGATGCAGCAGGGCGTTATATCGAATTCTGTAAGAGCAACTTTCCAAGTCATTTTTCACTAAAAGGGTTAAGGATTGTGGTGGATTGTGCTCATGGCGCCACTTATCACATTGCACCTAATGTCTTTAAAGAACTTGGCGCTGAAGTCATTACTATAGGCGCCAGCCCCAACGGTACCAATATTAATGATAATTGCGGTGCAACGTCGATGGAACAAATTAAAAGTGCCGTTGTAGAACATAAAGCGGACTTAGGTATTGCCTTAGACGGTGATGGGGATCGCCTGATGATGGTTGATCATACAGGTTATGTCGTTGATGGTGATGAAATTGTCTATGTTATTGCTAGCAGTGATCGCAAAACAGGCACATTGCATGGCGGTGTAGTGGGTACATTAATGAGTAACATGGGGCTTGAAATTGCCCTTGCTGACATGGGGATTCCTTTTGCCCGCAGTAAAGTTGGAGATCGCTATGTCATGGAAATGTTAGCGCAAAACGGCTGGCAACTTGGTGCTGAAAATTCAGGTCATGTCATTAACCTTAATCACACCTCAACAGGTGATGGGATTATTGCCGCATTAAATGTATTAACAGCGATTTCAAACAGCGAGCAAACCTTGTTTGAATTACGTCAAGGCATGAAAAAATTACCACAAGTCTTGGTTAATGTAAGGTTTTCTGGTGAACACGATCCATTAAATGCGGATAACGTATTGTCTGCAGTACATAATGTGAACAAAAAGCTTACGGGACGTGGTCGAGTCTTGCTACGTAAATCAGGAACTGAGCCACTTATTCGTGTTATGGTTGAAGGGCCAGAGCTTGAAGAAGTAACCTTATTGGCCAATGAAATAGCTGACGCAGTAAAGCTGGCTAGCTAACGGTTTAAAAATCAACCAAACGAACAAGATATTTTGCTAAAGTCTTGTATCTTGTCACTAGGTTAGGTAATATCTCGCCGCTTTGGGTTAGGAACAAAAGATGAAAAGAAAAACCATTATTGCAGCTAACTGGAAAATGAACGGTAACTTAGCGTTGGTTAAAGAAATGAGCCAACAGTTAAATGCACTACAAATTTCTGATAATGTTGAAGTAATCGTTTGTCCAAGCTTTCCTTATTTGAGTTCATTATCGGATTCAATCACCCACGGTCAGCTTTATTTAGGCGCTCAAAATGCCAATGAACACGACAAAGGGGCTTATACAGGCGAAGTATCTACAGATATGCTCAAAGAATTATCTGTAAAATACGTCGTGTTAGGGCACTCGGAACGTCGAGCGCTTTATAAAGAAACAAGTACATTAGTGGCACACAAAGTGAAAACAGTACTTGAAGCTGGTTTAACACCGATATTGTGCATTGGTGAAAGTGAAATAGAACGCGTTTCAGAGCAAACTGAAACCGTACTAGCGTCTCAATTACAACCTGTTCTTGATGAATTGGGTATTGAAGCGTTTGAAAAGATTATTGTTGCCTATGAGCCTGTATGGGCTATAGGTACGGGGAAGACAGCTTCCCCTGAAATGGCACAAGCAACTCATCATTTTATTCGAGCATTTTTAGCTCAAGTAAATGAAAGTGTTGCTGCCAAAGTGCCATTACTTTATGGTGGTAGCGTTAATGCTAGCAACAGCAACGAATTGTTTGCTCAAGCTGATATAGATGGTGGTCTAATCGGCGGCGCAAGTTTAAAAGTCGATGAATTTATAACTATTTGTTCGACAGCTAAAGGATTGAATTAATTATGATGTACGAAATTTTGATTGTTATATACTTGATCGTAGCGTTGAGCTTGATCGGCCTTGTGTTAATTCAACAAGGTAAAGGTGCTGATATGGGTGCATCTTTTGGCGCTGGATCTTCAGCAACGATTTTTGGCTCTGGTGGCTCAGGTAATTTCCTTACAAGAGCAACGACATGGTTAGCCGTTGCATTTTTCGCATTAAGCCTAGTGTTAGGTAATATGACGGCACAGCGTACTAAAGCATCAGATGAATGGAATGATTTATCTGCTCCCGTTGAGCAACAAATTCCAGGTGACGTGCCAGCAAGTGCAGAGCCTAAAGAAAACAATGAAGATGTTCCCGCGTCGGATGACAACACGGAAAGTGATATTCCAAACTAGGGCATTTTTATAAAAGTTTACCTGCAGATATGGCGGAATTGGTAGACGCGCTACCTTGATGGG
Organism: Thalassotalea atypica; assembly: GCF_030295975.1. Classification (NCBI taxonomy): domain Bacteria; kingdom Pseudomonadati; phylum Pseudomonadota; class Gammaproteobacteria; order Alteromonadales; family Colwelliaceae; genus Thalassotalea; species Thalassotalea atypica. The sequence continues at coordinate 2,548,278 of NZ_AP027364.1, read as the reverse complement.
GTTGCGTCCCTAAAAATTAAGTTTGCTTATTTTCCTCAAAATGAGCAAGATAACTTACAAAAACAATCAGTATGAGTTTAGTATTGCGCGGATGTGGCGGAATTGGTAGACGCGTCAGCTTGAGGGGCTGGTGACTTAGGTCGTGGGGGTTCAAGTCCCCCCATCCGCACCACTAAACTTATATAAATAGATACTAAAGGCTCGTTTCATAATGAAACGAGCCTTTTTTGTTTGGTTGGTAATTGGTTGGTAATTGGTTGGTAATTATGACTCCACCAACCCTCAATATAATGTATTTGATATGCCACTTTAGCGAATAGCAGAAGTTGAACTCAATGGACTATTTATACATGGAAGCTATTTGGGGCACTATAATATGCTCTTTAGATTAGCATCAGTAGACGTATCAGTTTATGTGAATAAGTCTTAACTTGATCTGTCACATAAAGTCAAAATTTACTCATATAAGCTGTAATATCAAATGTGAGTGACTACATTTTATGACTAATTTTTGTGATTGTAATGGTCATATAAACTTGAGGACTACTTTTAGTGCGTTTTCTTAATTTCATCAGAAGTTGAATCATACCTTGCAATAGCTAATACATCTTCAATGGTTATTTGACCAAAACTTTTGTAAGGATCAAACCTTGTTGTAGAAACAAGTGATGAAGTTATTTCAATGATTTTTTCTGAAATGCTTTCGGCTAAAATTTTTCCTTTTTCAACTTCATAAAAATCATATTCCCGCCATTTGGTATAAGCTCTAGCTGCCTTAATTCTTATCTGTAATTTCCTGCTATTAAAATTGAGCTCATTAGCATTGAAATAATCACAGTTTTCTAGCGTTTTCTTGCTGAATGCACTCTATGGTCTTGCTCAAAATAACCGACAGATAAAACAACTTTTATTTGCCTATAGGGCTCAATCAATATCACTTCTCCCCAATGGCTAATTTTGATATCGAATTTATTTAATTTAAACTGCTTGAAGAGTAATTTAATTGTTTTCAAAACCTGAGGAAGCTCTTTGTCATTAACATTAATTCCGCTTATTTCTTGTTGATGATAGGGAAGGGCTCTGCGAATTTTCTTTGCTCTATTTATTGACTGAATGAGCTTATTTATGTCCATCATCAGAGCCTCTAAATAGATCAATTCGAATAGACTCTCCTCGTTTACCCACTTCACCTTTTTGAGTGATATGTATTCTGATGGAGTGCTTATACGAGAGAACTAAAGGTCATCCACCAAGCGAGGATGGAGTGCATATAATCTCAGTTGGTGGTACTAGCTTTAAACGATATATGGAAGTTTCTAAGTTGTTGAATATTAGGACGGCGGTGATCCGTGATAATGACAGTGACTATCAGAAAAACTGTATAAATAACTATGATGATTATCAGGCAGATTGTATAACTGTGTGCGCCGACAGAGATAACACAAGAACAACTTTTGAAATATGCATGTATCAGGATAATAAAGATATATGTGAAGTGGCATAGTTAATAAATGCACTGAGTGTATTAAATATATTTCTCAAATCAGATGTTAGCTTGCTATTCACATGAGAGATTCTTTTTGGTACTTTAACATACTATACGTTCAAATCGGTTGATTGAGAATTGTGATGCTGAACCTTTCGCAGATAAAAACGAGTTCATACATTAATGGTGAATGGAAAAAAAGTAGCAAAACTTTCTCTGTTGTTAACCCTTTAAATGATGAAATTATTGCTTCTATTTCAGATGCAAACATAGCCGATGCAATTCAAGCTATTGAAGGTGCTAAATCTGCTTTGAAAGGTTGGTCTAACTTTTCGGTTAATCAACGAGCAAAGATACTAAAAAGGTGGTTTGAATTAATTTGCCAAAACAATGAAAAACTCGCTCAAATATTAACATTAGAGCAGGGAAAACCAATACAAGAAGCGCGAGGAGAAATAAATTATGGCGCATCTTATATTGAATGGTTTGCTGAGGAAGGTAAACGTATTTATGGTGATGTTATTGCACCACCTAGCCTAGATAAGCGCATAATTGTTATTAAACAGCCAGTAGGTGTTGTCACTGCTATAACGCCGTGGAACTTCCCTAATGCCATGATAGCACGTAAAGCTGCAGCTGCTTTGGCTGCTGGGTGCACTTTTGTAGTGCGTCCTGCGAGCTTAACACCTCTATCTGCGCTTGCTTTAGCTGAACTTGCTGAACAGGCGGGGATACCCGCTGGTGTTTTTAATGTCGTTGTAAGTAGTAACTCTCGAGGAGTTGGAGAGGTATTAACTACTCATGCTGATGTTGATAAATTTACATTTACTGGTTCTACCGAAGTAGGTAAGTCGCTTATTAAACAGTGTGCATCAGGCGTTAAAAAAGTATCAATGGAGCTTGGCGGTAATGCTCCATTTATTATTTTTGAAGATGCAGATATCGATGCTGCCGTTCAAGGGGCTATTACCTCTAAATTTAGAAATGCAGGGCAAACTTGTGTGTGTACGAATAGAATTTTAGTTCAAGAATCGGTACTTGAAGAATTTACTACCAAGTTTGTTGAAGCTGTTAATGTTTTAAAAATCGGGGACGGCATGAACGAATCTACAGATATAGGCCCTATGATTTCAAATAGTGCGGTTAATTTTGTAAACGAACTCGTTCAACAATCGATTAAACAAGGCGCTACCGCCTTATCTGGTGCTAAATTAACTCAAGGGAGTACGTTTTACCCTGCAACAGTATTGGCTGGTGTTACCAATGATATGCCGATTGCAGTAAATGAGATATTTGGACCTGTTGCACCTATTTTGTCCTTTAAAACAGAAGAAGAAGCTATCGCGCTTGCAAATGATACAGAGTATGGGCTTGCTGCTTACTTTTATAGTCGCGATATTGGACGTGTATGGCGAGTATCTGAAGGATTAGATTTTGGTATGGTAGGTATAAACGAAGGCATAATATCTAATGCTGCAGCGCCTTTTGGTGGTATGAAGCAATCTGGCAATGGTCGTGAAGGCTCTAAATATGGTCTGGATGATTATTTAGATATTAAATATTTATGCATGGGAGGCATGTGATCATGAGTGGCTTCGAATTTAATACTACAAAAAGCATCATTAGCGAAGTCGGTTGCTTAGCTAATATTTGTACATTCTGTGAATCACTCAATATAGCCAACCCGTTAATCGTAACTGATCAAGGAATTGTTAACTGTGGTCTATTAGCTCAATTAGAAAGCTTAATTGATAATAAAATTGCATTTACAGTATTTGATGATGTGGTTGCTGACCCCCTTGAAAGCGTTATTTTATCTGCTTCGAGTAAAGCAGAGTTGGCGCAAATAGATGGTGTTATCGGTTTTGGTGGCGGTAGCTCGATGGATACCGCTAAACTCGTCGCTGTTTTAGCAAAAGGAAAGCAAAAGCTGAGTGACATGTATGGCGTAGGGCAAGTCAACAGTGATAGATTACCTTTGATTTTAATACCGACTACAGCAGGAACTGGCTCAGAAGTTACGCCGATTGCTATCGTGACCACGGGCGAAACAACCAAAGCAGGTATCGTCTCGCCAATATTACTTCCAGATATTGCTTTGTTAGATGCACAGCTAACTACAGGTTTACCGTCCCATATTACGGCAGCTACAGGCATTGACGCTATGGTACACGCCATCGAAGCTTACACGTCTAAAATACAGAAAAACCCTTATTCAGATATGCTCGCCAAAGAGGCGTTAAGGTTACTTTCAAACAATATTGAAACTGCTTGTATAGATGGTAACAACCTTGTCGCTAGGCAAAATATGTTGTTAGGTGCTTGCATAGCAGGACAGGCATTTGCCAACGCTCCTGTTGCTGCGGTGCATGCATTGGCATACCCTTTAGGCGGTCACTTTCATATCTCTCATGGTTTAAGTAATTCCTTAGTATTACCGCATGTTATGCGATTTAATCTCCACAGTTGTGCGATGCTTTATAGTGAGTTAGCGCCTCTTATTAATCCGGAAGCTGATACAAACCAAGCAGATGAAAATATTGCCAAAGATTTTATTAGTGCAATTGAGCAATTGATTAAAGACTTGTTGCTGCCTACAACGTTGAAAGAAATGAACATAAAGCCTGAGCAGCTGCCTATGTTGGCAAAAGATGCAATGTTACAACAGAGGCTTCTTGTTAATAACCCACGTGAACTTACTTATCAAGACGCTCTGAATATTTATTATTCAGCGTATGGAGAATTATAGTGTCTACACAACCTTTAACTAGAGCGTGTTTTCACACGATAAAGCCATTGTCGACACGTTGGATGGATAATGATGTTTATGGCCATGTTAACAACGTCACTTACTATTCATATTTTGACACCATCGTAAATAACTATTTAATTGAACAGGGGGGCTTGAATATTCAAACGAGTCCACACATCGGGTATATCGTTAAATCAGACTGTAGTTATTTTTCTAGTGTTGCATTTCCTGAAAAAATAGAAGGCGCTTTTCGTGTTAATAGGATCGGCAATAGTTCAGTTGAATATGGTGTGGCAATCTTTAAAGAAGGACAAGGAGATGCATGTGCTTATGGCACTATGACCCATGTATTTGTTGATAGGAAGACTAAAAAGCCTGTTAAGATAGTAGGTCAAATGCTCACTGTATTGCAGCAAGCATTAATAAGACAATAAGTAAAAAACTATTTAGCGATACCGTTAAAAAAGATATCAAAGAACTCGACAGAGGCAGAAGGAATATCGGTGTTTTCCGCCGATATTGCCATATCTGGAATTGACTCAACCGCACCGGCAATAACGTTTTCGGCTACTAATAAGTCGGTGGCTCTAATGCTACCGTCTTCGATACCAAACTGTATTAATTCACCAAATGAGTCTCGCAATTTACTCGCAGTCACTTCCATTTCTTGACGTTTTTCAATAGGTAATGACCATATTGTACCGTATCGAACTAAAGGGCCTTCGTCTGAGAGTTGAATAGCAAACATTTTTCTTGCAGAAAAAGCGAGTTTATCTATTCCTGGTATATCAAGTGATTTAGCAAGTGCGAGTTCGTTACTCTCTATCGTAAACGTTCTGTTGAGACACTTGATGAGCAAATCTTCTTTATTTTTAATATGGTAATAGAAAGCACCTTTGGTGACGCCAAGAGATTGTGCTAATTCATCAAGTGATGTGCCTTTAAATCCTTTATGATTAAAAAAGCTAGAGCCGACTTTTAAAAAGGCTTCTTGCTTTTTCTTACGTTGCTCATTGCGATCAAAACCAGCGGGTGCAATATTGTATTCATTAAATGAAATGGGTTTAAATTCAAAGAGTGTCTTGGTATTTTTAATGCCGTATTTGATAATACTTAATAGCTGTTTGTAAGAGGATTCTCTTTTATCTTCTTCAACGGCAAAAAGCCATACAGGGAGCCAAAAGATATTACCCCAAATAGCATTAGCCGTTTTACCCGGCGACTTAGCTTGCATGCTGCCGTCTGTGATTCCCTCTTTTATTAAATCTCGTATAGTGATAACGAAGTGGTGATAATACTGTGAAATATCTTCTCTATGCTTTAAAGAAAGTGAAGCTATTTCAGTTAAGCCCGCTAAATGTCCTCTTTCACCTTTAATAATGCTATTCCAACAATCAAAGTTAAGTCTAAACAGCGCTACCAATTTATCGAGTGCTGACCCCTCAGTAGCCATTGCTTTCTCAACCATGTTTTGCATTTCAACACAGGTATTTAAATAACACTGATAGGTTAATTCTTCTTTTGTTTTTACGTAATAATACAGGCTCGTTTTAGTTAATTTTAATTTTTCCGCAATTTGAGACAGCGTTGTGCCACGAGTGCCGTGAATATTAAAAAGTTCAGAAGCCGCAGACAAAATTGTTTTGTATTTTTGATCGTGTTGATGGGTCTTACTAAAAGGAGAGCTGATTTTATTCTTAACAAAAGTTTGAGTCATTTCTTTAGATGCTTATCAGATGGCAGTTTTAACCAAAGAGCATTATCTATTCGCTGGATATACTCAGTAAGAACCGATAATTTCTTTGGTCTATAATTATACTAAGAGTTCAAAGTTGATTGTAAACCTTTCATTTAAAAACATCAATGAAAGTCAGCCTACCTCGTTTTTACTAACTAAAATTGTGAGATTAATTCTTTAATAAAATCATTTAATACTTGAATGGTTTAAAATCATACTGTAAGTTCAAATCAAGATGAATATAGTTTACTAAGTATAGATGCTGGTAGATTTAATATAAGAATGAGAATAAGTGATGTATCAACAGGAACTACACAACCAAGACATTCAGATAAATCATGCACCGACAAATCTAGTGATAGATGTACTTCACTCATTGGTTAAAGAATCTCAACCTTTTGAAGTTATTAAAAAAGAGCGAGAAGGCGTTGTTTATAAAGCTTTCGCTAAGCTACCGAAAAACTTGCATGAAATGTATAAAACCGCGGCAACCAATTTTGGTGATGCAGACTTTATTATTTATAAAGATGAGCGCCACAGTTTTAACTCTTTGTATCAAAACGCAGCTGAGCTTGCTTGTGCATTACAGGAAAAATATCAAATTTCGGCAGGGGATCGCATTACAATTTCGATGAGAAATTACCCTGAGTGGATTATATCGTTTATGGCAATCACTAGCCTAGGTGCGATAGCTGTTCCGTTAAATGCTTGGTGGAAAGAAGAAGAGTTTAAGAAAGTTATAGCTGATTGCGATGCTAAGTTAGCAATTGTCGATGACAAGCGTTTTGATTTGCTTGAAACAAGTTTAAGTAATAATCAGCTACCGGTTATTGTTGCTAGGTCATCAACAGCTCAGAAAGTGATTAGTATTGAGTCGCTTATAGAACAATTTAAAGGGCAATCAATGCCAGTCATTGATTTAGCTAATGATAGTATTGCTACAATATTTTATACCTCTGGTTCTACTGGCATGCCAAAGGGAGCAGTTTCAAGTCATGAGAGCATTCTAACCGCCATCAACACATGGGCTATGCTTGGCGCGTCAGCGACAGCAGCGAATACTGCACTTGGCATTGATTTACCAACTACACCCCCTGCTGCTTTGATGACAGTGCCGCTTTTTCACGTTACCGGATGCCATACATTATTTTTATTATCTATGGTTGCAGGGCGAAAAACAGTGATGATGGAGTACTGGGATGCTGAAACAGCATTGAACTTAATTGAACAAGAAAAAGTGACATATTTTAATGGTGTGCCAACCATGTCAATGGAGTTAATGAATCACCCTAATAGAGCCAGCTATGATTTGTCGTCATTAGCCGATGTTTGTGCTGGTGGCGCAGCTAGGCCGCCAGAGCATGTGAGAAAGATTTACGATGCCTTTGAAACGGGTACACCAAGCTGTGGTTATGGCTTAACAGAAACCAATGCATTAGGTGCGGTAAATGGTGCGGTTGATTATGTGCAAAAGCCAATGAGTGCTGGCTTACCTACGCCACCCATTGTTGAAGTGAAAATTATCGATGAAGAAGGTAATAGTTTAGCTACAGGAGAATTAGGTGAAATTGCGATTAAAACCATCGCTAATATTTTAGGTTACTGGCGCAACCCTGAGGCGACCGAAGCAGCCTTTATTGAAGGTTATTTTAAAACAGGAGATTTGGGTTTTTTAGATGGTGATGGCTTTATTTACATTGTTGATCGCGCTAAAGACATCATCATTCGTGGTGGTGAAAATATTTCCTGCTTAGAAGTAGAATCGGCTCTGTATAAGCATGAACAGGTAAGTGAAAGCTGTGTATTTTCTTTACCAGACGAGCGATTGGGAGAAGTTGTTGGGGCAGTGGTTTATGTTGACAACAATAGTCCTACGCTTAATGAGCAAGCACTTCAAACATTTGTTGCTGCGCATTTAGCAAAATTTAAAATACCAAGCAAAGTATGGATTATCGATCAAAGTCTGCCACGATTAGGCTCAGGTAAAATCGATAAGCGTTCAATTAAAGAACACTATCAAGCAGCGTTTAAACAATCAGCTTAAAACTAAGACTGTGTAGCGACTAACATCTAGACTTTAGTCGCTACACATATGTTTATTATCAAAATAATTATTAAGGCAAGTAAATGGTAACAACTATTAGCGCTAAGAATATTAGTGATTACGTCGGTAAAGAAGTAGGAGTATCTTCTTGGTTTACTATCACTCAAGAGCAAATAGATAAATTTGCTGATGCAACACATGATCACCAATTTCTTCATGTTGACCCAGTAAAAGCGGCTGAAACGCCATTTGGTGGAACGATAGCACATGGCTTTATGTCGCTTTCGTTGCTCTCTGCTATTTCTTATGAAGCAGGCTTAGCACTTGAAAATATGACTATGGGCTTAAACTATGGCTTTGAAAAGATTCGCTTTTTACAACCAGTAAAAGTTGACACTAAGGTTAGAGGCAGAATGTCACTGAATGAATTCACTGAAAAAAGACCGGGTCAGTTTCTATTTAACTGGCAGGTAGAAGTTGAAATTGAAGGTGAAGCTAAGCCAGCGCTAACTGCGCAATGGCTTACTATGACGATTATCAGTCAATAGCACTTAAAAATATTAGATAGCTAATCAATAGAATATATGTCACCAAGGTGACTGTTTGGCGTTAAGAATCATCGTAACGTTAACGCATTACAGAATTAATAAAGAAAAGAGGTTTTTATGTCAGTAAATTATCAAGGTCAAGTGGCTATCGTAACAGGTGCCGGCGCAGGTCTAGGTCGTTCTCATGCACTTGCTTTAGCGGCAAGAGGAGCAAAGGTTGTTGTTAATGACTTAGGCGCTAAAGATGGTGCTTTGTCTGCGGGTTCACTTGCTGTAGTCGCTGAAATAGAAGCTGCTGGCGGCGAAGCGATTGCCAATGGCGCTAACGTTGCGGATATGGCGCAAGTAGAAACTCTTGTTGCTCAAACGATCGAGCAATGGGGGCGTGTTGATATTCTAGTGAATAACGCTGGCATTTTACGTGATAAATCATTTGGCAATATGCCAATTGAAGATTTTCAACTTGTTGTTAATGTTCACTTAATGGGCTCAGTAAATTGTACGAAAGCTGTTTGGGCAATTATGAAAGAGCAAGGCTATGGTCGTATTGTAATGACAACATCGTCTTCAGGTTTGTACGGTAACTTTGGTCAAGCAAACTATGGTGCAGCTAAAATGGGCGTCGCCGGTTTAATGAATACGTTGTGTATTGAAGGCGAAAAGTACGACATTAAAGTGAACTGTTTATCTCCAACAGCTAATACTGCCATGACTGAAAATTTAATTGGCGATCAACGCGTACTCGACATGATGACAGTAGATTCAGTTACCGCTGGTTTATTAGCGTTAGTCGCCAAAGAATCGCCTAATCGCGCTATTTTAGGTTGTGGTGCAGGCGGCTATGCTCGCGCAGTAATTAAAGAAACCGACGGTATTTATTTATCACCAGAGCAACAAACACCAGAAAATATTTTAGCTAAATGGGATCAAATAGAAGACGAATCTAACAGCCAAGAGTTAAAAGCTGGTTGGATGCAAACTAATAAATACGTTGCTAAAGCGGCAGCATTTCTTGGTATTGATTTAGCAGCTAAATAGGAGTTTTTGAAATGAGAGACGCAGTCATAGTATCAACCGCAAGAACGCCAATTGGTAAGGCTTATCGCGGTGCTTTTAATATAACTACCGCACCTACTTTAGGTGGCCACGCTATTAAACATGCTGTAGAACGAGCAGGTATAGATGGCGCAGAAGTAGAAGATGTCATCATGGGCTGTGCAATGCAACAAGGCACAACGAGCATGAATATTGGTCGTCAAGCTGCTTTAGCAGGCGGCTTGCCAGTTAGTGTAAGCGGTATGACGTTAGATAGACAATGCTCATCAGGCTTAATGGCGATTGCTACAGCTGCAAAGCAAATTGTTCATGACGGTATGGATGTCGCTATTGGTGCAGGGATTGAATCAATCTCATTAGTTCAAAATGAACATATGAACACCCATTTAGCGGTTGATAAAAACTTAGTAGCTGTTCATAAAGATATCTATATGCCGATGTTACAAACGGCTGAGATTGTCGCACAGCGTTACAATGTTAGTCGCGAACGTCAAGACGAATATGGTTTATTAAGTCAGCAACGTACGGCAGCTGCAGCAGAAGCGGGTTATTACGATAAAGAAATTGTGCCAATGACCACAACAAAAGCTGTGATGGACAAAGAAACCAAAGAAGTTTCTTACCATGAAGTCACTTTATCGGGTGACGAAGGTATTCGTGCGACAACCATAGATAGCCTTACTAACTTAAGAACAGTAATTGAAGGTGGTTGTATTACCGCAGGCAATGCGAGTCAATTATCTGATGGCGCTTCAGCGTCGGTATTAATGGAAGCAAAGCTTGCTGAACAACGAGGTTTATCTCCATTAGGTCGTTATATGGGGATAGCTGTTGCAGGGTGTGAACCAGATGAAATGGGTATTGGTCCAATATACGCTGTACCTAAACTACTTAAACAACATGGCTTAACGGTTGATGATATTGGCTTATTTGAGCTTAATGAAGCGTTTGCGGTACAAGTGCTTTATTGTGCTGATACGTTAAAAATCCCAATGGAAAAGCTAAACGTTAGCGGTGGTGCTATTTCAATTGGTCACCCTTATGGTATGAGTGGTGCAAGAATGGTTGGGCATGCACTTATTGAAGGTAAGCGCCGTGGTGCTAAATATGTCGTCGTTACTATGTGTGTTGGTGGCGGTATGGGTGCTGCAGGTTTATTTGAAGTACTTTAGTCGGGTCGCACTTTAGAAAAAAGGTATAAACGGCTTAATTGCAGGTTTATACCTTTTTTTGTTTATACGGAAAAACATAAGAAATAAAAATAAAGCATAAAAGGATAGGCAATGAAAAATAAATTCAAGCGTGTACTAACCAATATAATGATCATTAGTGGAGCATTGTTGACGTTATCTATAAGCTCATTAAGTGTTGCTTCAACATCTGATACATCTATCTTATCTTCATGGCATGATGGCAGCAGTAAAAAAGTGATTGTTAATTTTGTTACTAAGGTTACCGATAAAAACGCAAGTAGTTTTGTAAAGGCTGAAGATCGTATTGCTGTTTTTGATAATGACGGTACATTGTGGGCAGAGCAGCCACTTTATACGCAACTAGTTTTTGCGATTGAACGTATCTTTGCACTCGCACCACAACACCCTGAATGGCAAACCCAACAACCATTTTCTCAGTTATTAAAAGGCGATATTAAAGGCGCTTTAAGTGGAGGAGAAAGTGCTATCACTGCCATAGTGATGGCAGCCAATGCCGGCATGACTAACGAAGAATATGCCAGTATTGTTCAGCAATGGTTAGCTAAGGCAAAACATTCAACTCATCAAAAGCATTATGCACAAATGGCATACCAACCTATGCTTGAATTGATAAACTACCTTCACGATAACGATTTTAAAGTGTTTATTGTTTCTGGCGGTGGCATTGAATTTATTCGCGCTTTTTCTCAAGACGTTTATGGTATTCCAAGTGAGCGCGTCATAGGCAGTACCATGAAAAGAAGTTTTGAAAACGTTGACGGTAAAAATGTTATTTTAAGACTAGCTGAAATGGACTTTTATAATAACAACGCCAATAAGGTGATTGCCATTAACAGCCATATCGGTAAACGACCTATTGCCGCATTTGGTAACTCTGATGGTGATTTACCTATGTTGCAATATACCAGTGACGGGAAAGGTGAAAGCCTAAGCATGATCATTCACCATACTGACGAAAAGCGTGAATGGGCATATGATAAAAAATCTCATATTGGCCATTTAAGCAAAGGTTTAAAACAAGCAAAAACAAATGGCTGGCATTTAGTTGATATGAAAAACGAATGGAAAACTATTTTTAAGTAACACAACGCATGCTGTCTCGAGCATCTAGCAAGGAAGTGGAATTCCTTGCTATTGTGTTAATCTCGTTAAAGTTATAAATAAAGCATGTCTGTTAAACAAATGCTTTGTAATCACCATAACCACTACTAGCGATAACGCCACCATCAAGCACTAAGGTATGTCCTGTCATCCAAGCAGCGGCTTTAGAGCATAAATAAATCACGCTGCCTGCAATATCATCTTCATTGCCTAAACGCTCCATGGGCACCATTTGTTGAGCAAACGTCGTTTCGTCTTTATTTTCAACTGAGAACTTAGTCATTTTGCTTAAGAAAAAACCTGGCGCAATCGCATTAATATTAATGTGTTTTTTTACTAAATCACCCGCTAAATGACGGGTCATTTGCACGACTGCCGCTTTACTTGCCGCGTAAGAGTAATTGGTCATTCTAGGGTGACTCAAGGCATTAATAGAGGCAATATTTATCACGCGAGCTGGTGCGTTTTCTTTGCCGGCTTTGGTTAATAGCTCAAGCAATTGTTGGATCAGAAAAAACGGTGCTTTGGCATTCACGTCCATTACTTTATCCCAGCCTTGTTCAGGAAAGGAAGGAAATGCCTCTCCCCAAGCAACACCTGCATTATTCACTAAAATATCAATATGTGTTTCCTGCTTTTTAATATAATTTGCGAACTGGCAAACCCCTTCATAACTTGATAAGTCAGCAACCACAGGAATACATTTTGCGGCATCAGGTAATGTTGACAGCTGCTTAGCAGTTTTTATTAGCTCTTCGCTGTTTCTGGCGGTGATATACGTTTTTACACCATTTTCGACTAAACCTTTAGTGATCATCTCGCCAATACCACGAGAGCCTCCTGTTACTATCGCTATTTTGCCTTTAACGGAGAATAAGCTTTCTATTTTCATTGGTTTACCTCGTCGTGTTTACCCATTTGGAAAGTACGGGCGATAATTTTCTCGTTAACATTTGATACGCTTGCGCGGTTAAATGTAGGCCGTCATCGACAAACCATTTGGGATCATTTTCAATAAAATCATTAAAATTAAAAAAGTCGTATTGATGAGCGCAATAGGCATTAATTTCATTGTTGATTTGTTTAATGACGTCGAACTGCCTTGCTTCAGTTTTTTGCGGGCATTGCATAATGGAGAAATACCCTAAACGAGTATTCGGAAACTTAGCTGATAGCTTATCGAGTAGGGCACAAACGTTACGGGTTATTTGCTTTGGCGTATTGCCAAATATAAGGTCGTTACTACCGCAATAAATTAGCATATGGCTCGATGCCGGCCAATTATCATAGCTTTTATCTAACCAATCTTTGGTTTGTGTACTTCTTATTGCACAGTTTTTGGCAATGAGTTTGTCAAATTTTGGCTGCTGCCAAAACTCAAAAATACTACTGCCAATCATTACAATGTCATACATAGGAATAAACCTTTAACTTCGCTTTTTACTTGAAATACTAAATATCAGCAGCTAACCATGCCGCTTGATTAATGGCGCGCTTGGCATCAAGCTCTGCTGCAACATCGGCACCACCAATAATATGAAGATTCGCTGTTAAGTTAGCTTGTTGTAGTTGATTAAATAAAGCTTTATTGGGTAATTGACCTGCGCACAATACGACATGGTCTATCGTTAAAACTTGCTCTTTTCCGTCGATAGCAATATGTAAACCTTGATCATCAATACGTTGATATTGCACATTCGCAAGCATTTTTACGTTTTTGTGTTTCAAGCTTGCACGATGTATCCAGCCAGTAGTTTTACCTAAATTTTTACCAACTTTTGACGCCTTTCTTTGTAATAAATAAATTTCTCTAGGACTTGGCACTATTTGTTTTTCTGTTAACCCGCCACGTTTATCATTCGCTAAATCTATGCCCCATTCTTTAGCGTATAAGGTTTTATTCAGGGTAAGCGATTCACCTTGGTGACTTAAATATTCAGCTACATCAAAGCCAATACCTCCTGCACCAATGAGCGCAACTGATTTACCAACGGTGACCGACTTATTTAGCACATCAATATAACTGAGCACTTTAGGATGATTAATGCCTTCTATTTCGGGGGTACGAGGGATAATGCCAGTCGCCAAGATAACCTCCTCATATGACGCTAAATGATCAATTGTTGCTTCAACACCTAGCTGTAAATTTACGTTTAGGCGGCTTAGTTGCTTGGCAAAGTAGCGAAGTGTTTCATTAAATTCTTCTTTGCCTGGTATTTGTCTGGCTAAATTGAACTGACCACCAATCTTTGTTTGTTTATCAAATAACGTGACTTGGTGACCTTTTTCTGCAGCGTAAGTGGCAAATGCCATACCAGCTGGGCCCGCACCAACAACGGCTATTTTTTTAGGCGTTTTTACCGGTAAAAAATTTAGTAAGGTTTCATTGGCAGCTCTTGGGTTTACCAAACAAGAAGATATTTTTCCATCAAAGGTATGATCTAAACATGCTTGGTTACATGCAATACAGGTATTAATTGCTTGGCTGTTATTCGCTTGTGCTTTATTAACAAATTCAGAGTCGGCAAGAAAAGGGCGCGCCATTGACACCATATCGGCACATTCATCGGCTAGTAGTTGCTCGGCAACCTCAGGCGTATTAATACGATTGCTGGTGATCACAGGAATAGCTACCTGTTGTTTAATTTGCTTAGATAAATTTGAAAATAACGCTCTAGGTACTGACGTTGCTATGGTAGGAATTCTGGCTTCATGCCAACCAATGCCGGTATTAATTATGGTGGCGCCAGTATCTTCAACAGCCTTAGCAAGTTGAATAACTTCGGATTGTGAGCTGCCATTTTCAACTAAATCTAACATCGACAAACGGTAAATAAGAATAAATGCTTGGCCAACAGCAGCTCTTATTTGTTTAATAATCTCCAGTGGAAAACGAATACGGTTTTCGTAGCTGCCACCCCACGCATCGGTTCTTTGATTAGTGTGTTTAACTATAAATTGATTCAGTAAGTAACCTTCAGAGCCCATGATCTCAACACCATCATAACCTGCTTGTTGAGCAAGCTTGGCACATTGAACAAAGTCTTGAATTTGTTGGTTAATCTCGCTTTCACTTAATTCGCGAGGAGGAAAAGGGTTGATTGGCGCTTGAATGGCACTTGGCGCGACTAAGTCAGGGTTATAAGCATAACGACCTGCATGTAATATCTGCATACAGATTTTGCCGCCTTTTTGATGTACGGCTTTGGTAATGATTTTATGATGGGCAACATCTTGCTCACTAACCATAAGGGCTGCGCCTTTAGCGACAGCGCCTTCAGGATTAGGGCCAATACCGCCGGTAACAATTAAACCAACACCGCCATCAACTCGCTCGCTATAAAAAGCAGCCAAACGTTCAAAACCTCCTGGTGTTTCTTCGAGGTTAGTGTGCATTGACCCCATTAATGTTCGATTCTTTAATGTAGTGAAACCAAGGTTTAACGGACTTAAAAGTTTAGGGTAGGCCATAGCGTTATTCTTTTTTAGTTGTTATGAAATTACTATATAATATCTTAAAGTAAATAAAAATACTACAAGGTCAAATTTGGGGTTTGACTTGATTTCTAACATTAACGCCTTAAAAGAGCCGCTCGTTAATATTCGCTATATATGACTACGGCTAATAATAAATAAAGGGGATTTATATTTTTGTATGCATCCAACGTTTTGACCGAAAGTAATAGGTCATAAAAAGCGCTTTAACTAAAAAGTCGCAGGCGGTTAATAAAAACAAGCTCAGGTATGAAAAATCTAGCGAGATAAATACAAAAGGTAAGACAATTCTAACCAGTACCATCGTCGCTAATGACACTTTAAGTGGATAGGTAGTATCGCCAGCGCCTCTAATTGCACCGCCGATGGTAAAGTCAGTCGCAATTAGCGGCATCGAAAATGCCACAATAATTAAAAATTTAGCGGTGTATTGTTGAACAACGATATCATCAGTTAACCATGCGGCTATTTGATGATTAAATAAGAAAAACAAAATACCAAATACAGTCATAAAAATAACGCAAATACGCCATGCTGCCCAACCTTGTTGGTAGGCTTTTTCTGGCTCGTTTCGTCCTAAATACTGACCAACAGCAACAGCGCCAGACATTGAAAAAGCCAGTGATGTGATCAGTAACAAGGTTAAAACATTTAAACCTAGACCATAGGCAGCTAATACATCTACGCCGTAACTTGCAACCGCAATAGTAAAAATAAGAAAGCCTACTTGAATAAAGCTTTGCTCAATCGCACTTGGCATGCCAATTCGAATCAAAGTTAAGGTTTTTTTACGGTACTGAGTTTGTTTAGGAAATGGCAACAGGAGCCTATTTTTACGCCACATCAAGACATAAAAAAATAGCGATATTACCGAACCAAAGACACCACCAATAACTAAGCCTTCAACACCTAAACTTGGCGCGCCAAAACTTCCAGTACTAAAAGCATAACAACCTAAACCGTTACCGACACTGCTTACTATTGCAAGTATTAAAGGATGAAGCGCATCGCCACCAGCTCTTAAAGAGCCGGCAATAATAATATTAATAGAGTAAATAGGGCTAAAAACACAAATCCAGCGAATTAGCGTTACGGCTAGTGCTTGCGTTTCATTACTTAAGCCAAACCACTGTGTTAATGGATGGGCATAAATAAAACATAGAATGGCTAGCAATATCGATAAGGCGAAACTTAATAGCATAGCGCTTTGAAACGCTTGGCCTGCTTTATGTTTATCATTGGCGCCGATATGTCTGGCTATAATGGCAGAAACACCTGCAGACAGGCCAAACAATGCCGATTGTAATAAGAAGAATATTCGCTGGCTGACGGTCATTGCAGCCGTTGCGTCACTGCCATACTCACTCGACATCACAATTTGAATAAAACCAATAGAAGCTAATAATAGGTTCGCGATCGTGGTTGGCCACGCAAGTCGCCAAATACTTGGAGGGGTAGAGTCTATTGTTTTATTCATCCTAAAACGCCGCTAGTTGCTGATCGCTAATTTGTGACCAACATTGGTTGTAGCTAGATTTATCTTGTGTAATGAACTCTTGTTCATGATCTAAAAATACATAGGTAAAAGGTGAAGCACCATTGGAAGAATTGCTGATATGCTCTGGTGATAGATATTTAGGCCAAGCTAGGACTTCGGTATTCGGCGAGCCAGAATAAGCAAACGCAGACCAAGCAGATTGAAGAATATTGGTTAACTCCGCTACTCTTTCACTTGAACCGTGAAGTTCTTTTACTGTTGTGCCAAAAACATAACCAATATCTGCACCGTGGGTGCATCCTAATGTTTCTATTACAGTGTTTATTCCTAGTAAGTAGCGATAACTTATCCCGCCAGCATGTGAATGATTAGATAAAAGTCGATGACAAGGCTCAGTAAACCAATAATTACCTAATATTTCACTTAATATATTTTGATAAGAGATTGGCTTGTTCCTCTTTTGTAATACTTGCTTAGTTTGCTCAATTACACATTGGCTAATCTCTGGTGACATTAATGGTGCTAACGAATAATCTAATGCTTGTGACGAATCTATGCTCTGACCAATCATTGAAGCAAATAGTGTCCATTCGTCGGTATTTGAACCTGCCAATAAAGGGATATCTTTGGCACAACCTTGTTTAATTGCCGTATGCGGTGCTATTGGTAAAAGTGAACTTTCTATTACTGGTGAAAAGGGGAGCATACCAAATTGTTGATAGACTTCTGGTCGTTTTAGAAAGTGTGCCTGTATCTTCATTAGCTTTTCAGCGCTGATAGCTTTTAAATCTTGAATTGAATAACCTAGTGCTTCAGCACTTTTTATAAATTCCTTTGCTACCTTATTTGCTTTTTCTATCGATGAATACGTATGGCCACCACCACTTTGTAATATTGCTTTATGAAATAACCCTTTAGCCTTTGGAGATGCTAATAAACAAGCAATACTCATGGCGCCAGCTGATTCTCCAAACAAAGTCACATTCATATTATCACCGCCAAATTGTACTATATTTTTTTGTACCCATTTAAGTGCAGTAATTTGATCGCTTAGGCCTTCATTACCTGTAGAAGGGATTTCGCCATGAGTTATATCGCATAAGCGTAAAAAGCCTAATGCGCCTAGGCGATAATTTATTATTACGACAACTACATTGGCTGATGATGCTAATTTTTCACCGTGATAAGCGGTTAGAGCATTACTCCCAACTTGAAAACCACCTCCGTGAATCCATAGCATAACGGGAAGTTTATTTGTTTTGCTTTTATTAGTATTTTTATGTGGCGTAAATATGTTTAAGTTTAAGCATTGTTCATTTTCAATGATCTTGTGGCCGTTTATTTCCGAAACGTCTGGTAGCAAGCTTGCCTGTATAACTTGCGGTGCAGTGAAGCCTATAGATGAATCATACTCATTGTATTGACTATTAAGCCTCGATTGATTCCAGCGATTTTTGCCGGAAACGTCAAGTGCGTAATTGATGTTGTAAAATTCATTATGGTTTTTATATTCAGTCACTTATGTCGTTCTCTGTACTGGTTGTAGACATGTCATAATTATCATCATGAACAAGATAAAACTACTGAGACCAAAAAGATACTGAAAGTTCGATTATTTGAAGATATGGTTAAAAAATTCTTGCATGAAACTTTTTCATACTGTAAGTTCAAATTACGAACTTTGATCTAGAACAAATAAAATCGTCACTATGCTGATGATTAAAGAGTGAGAATTGATGCTTAAATTAACGTTTTTGACGAAAATAGCTTATGGTACTGGCCAGATGTCTCAAGGGGTAAAAGACACCGCGTTTCAGTCTTTTGTTGTGTTTTACTTTAGTCAGGTCTTAGGTATGCCAGCCATCATGGCTGGTTTTGCAGCTTTAATTGCTTTATTAGTTGATGCGATTACCGACCCTCTAATGGGAGATGTTTCTGATAACTGGCACTCTAAACTAGGTCGTAGACACCCATTTATGATAGCTGCCGTTATTCCTTTCCCACTTTCTTTATATATGCTTTTTACTCCACCAGCAGGACTTGATCAACAAGGGTTATTTTTGTGGTTAGTTGGTTGGTCTGTAATCGTTCGGGTTATGCTTACTTTGTTTAATGTACCTCATAATGCACTAGGAGCAGAGTTAAGCAAAGACTATCAAGAGCGTACAAAAATTGTCAGCTATCGCACATTCTTAGGTTATGTTGGTGGTATTGCACTTTCTGTAATCGCTTTAAACTCTTTCTTTAAAGCAACAGAAGAATACCCAAATGGTATGTTAAATGCCGCTGGATACGGTAATTTAGGTATCTTAGCAGCAGGTATTGCGTTTGTGGCGATGATCATTTGTATTCTTGGTACTTTACATACAGTGCCATTTTTACCTAAAGCGAAAAAAGATCAGAAAAAAGTAGATCTGAAACGCAGTTTTAAAGCCTTTGGTAGTGCACTTAAACTTAAACCATTCCGCCTAATCTTTCTTGTTCAAGTATTGACTATGGTTGCTGGCGGGGCGGGTGCTACGTTTATGCTTTATCTTGGTAGTTACTTCTTTGAATTATCGCCGGGTGAAATATCGTTATTAACTTTAACTATTGTTGTTGGCTTAATTCCAGCAACAATCATCGCGCCAGTATTATCCAAACGTATCGATAAAATGCCAAGTTTAGTGAGCTGTTTACTTATCGCTACATTCACTAGTTTTAGTCCCATTATCTTACGTTTAATCGATGTATTACCTGCAAACGGCTCTTCATCGATTATGCCTATTTTATTCGCCACTTATGTTGTTGGGTATAGCTTCTTTATTGCTGCCGGTATCGTGATTGGCTCAATGCTAGCCGATATTGCGGATTTACACGCTACCAACACTAAAAAACGCCAAGAAGGCTTATTCTTTGCTGCCAATTCATTCGCACAAAAAGCGACATTTGGTATAGGTACTTTGCTAGCCGGTATAGGTTTAGATGTTATTGCCTTCCCGAAACAAGTAGATGTTTCAATGGTAAGTTCAGAAACAATTTTTAACTTAGGCATGTTAGCCGGTCCAATGCCAATGGCTATTTACTTATTGGCAGCATTCCTAGCAAGCAAATATGACTTAAATAAAAAGAAACATGAAGAAATTAGTGCCCAGCTTTCAGCACAAGAAGGGACATAAAACTAAACAAACAATTAAGCACATGCTGAAAGAGAGTAGCTATAAAATAACTAATAAAAACTTAATTATAAAAATTACTAATATAAATTAACTTGTAAAAAGATGTCTTAAGGCATTGGGGGAACGAAAATGAGTTTAACAAAGAAGGTTCATACTGGCTTTAAATTGTCGCCAGTCGCCACAGCTCTATTATTGATGAGTCAACCTGGAATTTCGATGGCACAAGAAGGCTCTATCGTCGATGCAAATACTACAGGTATTGAAGTTATCGAGGTTACATCAACTAAACGCTCAACGACACTGATGGAAACAGGGCAGGCGGTTAGTGCATTTAATGAAGGCTCTATTGAAGAGTTAGCATTAAAGGGCTCACAAGATTTAGTTAAATACTCACCTTCACTAGTTATCTCAGAAAGTAAAGTATCGATTCGTGGTATCGGTCGCCCTAATAACGCATTGGGTTCAGATCCAGGCGTTGGTATTTATACTGATGGTGTTTATAACACTGAAAATGGTGTTTTTAGTTATTGTAATTTTTGTGACGTAGAGCGAATTGAGGTTCTGCGTGGTCCACAAGGCACACTTTATGGTCGTAACGCTGTTGGCGGTGCGATTAACTTTGTAAGTAAAGAGCCGCAAAAAGATCTTGGTGGTTATATTAATCTTGAAGCTGGTAACGATGGTTTATTGGTTACTCAAGGTCAAATTACTGGCCCTTTAGGCGATACCTTCTCAGGTATTTTGACTGTTTCTAAAAAAGAGCGTGATGCACTGCAAGAAAACTTAGCAGAAGGTGTTGATGATTTAGATGATGAAGAACGTACTTACATTTCAGGTACACTAAAAGCTGAGTGGAGCGATACTTGGACAAGTTCTCTTCGTTATATCGACACAGATCGTGATGAAAATCCATCACCGGGTTATTTATTAGATCCTTATCCAACAGAATACATAGGTTTTGGTTTGGCAAACTACCCTGGGATGTACCCTGGGGCAGCGGCAGTAAATCATTTATCTGGTTACACATTAGAAAACCCAGCTGTAAATGATGTTAGTCAAACTAATATCGATACAGTAGGCCATTTAAGCTCAAAAACAGAACGTTTTATTTTCACTAACACCATGGCCTTTGGTGATATTGATGTTAAATACACATTCGGTAGTTTTGATTTAGATTATGACAAATTAACCGATGGTGACGTTTCTAATAAAGCGTATGGCGGTATGGACTTATCTATGATGTACGCAGAATTTACTGCGGTATTCTTAGGTACGCCACATTACTTCCCTAATCCAGCTACTGGCGCACCAATTACTTTAGCTTCAGATATGACAGCAAGCACGGTTCAAACGGCTGAATCAACGTCACATGAACTTCAGTTTATCTCAAATTATGACGGTGACTTTAACTTTATTGCTGGTCTTTACTATTACAACAGTGAAGAAAGCCAATACACAGATTTCGTTGAACGTGGCTTTGGTTTAATGCAAGGGGATGCTGTTTCTGCAAACTACGGTGGCATGCTAACTTCGGGTACTTATTTTGGTCAAGGGCCAATAAGTTTGTACCAACTGTATGCATTAGGCTCAAGTTATGTTGCGGGTATTCCAGTTGAGTATATTCCATTTGAAACGACAGGTGATGACGGTGGTTACCTTTATTACGGTCAAAATGATTTAGAAACAACGGCTACAGCGGTATATGGTCAAGTTCAATACCAATACAACGACGAATTAAAATTAACCGCTGGTATACGTTATTCAGAAGATGAAAAAGAAGGTACAGACGACGTATTTGTATATTTAGCATTGCCTAAGACCAAACATGAGGTTAAAGATGATTGGAGCAAGGTAACTTGGCGCTTACAAGCTGACTGGCAAATGGACAAAGATACATTACTTTACGGTTATGTTGCTACTGGTTACCGCTCAGGCGGCTTTAACTTAGGTGGTGCCACGGTTGAAAACCCAACTACGGTTAAACCAGAAGAGTTAACTGCGTTTGAAGTTGGTTATAAAAAGTCTATGTTTGATAGCCGCGCTAACTTATCTTTAGCAGCTTATTATTATGATTACCAAGACCTACAAGTACGCTCTGCTGAAATTGTAAACGGTATTACTACTTCTGTTTTAGGTAATGCGGCAGAAGCCACCGTTATGGGCTTAGAAGCTGAACTACAAGCGTTAATTACTGATGATTTAGTAATGACGGCAACTTACTCATACAACAACTCTGAATATGATGAATACATGGCAACAGACTCTATTGCTTGTACCATATTAGGTGAATGTGGTGTGCAAGACCTTTCTGGTAATCAGTTAAATATGGCGCCAGAAAATAAATTCAGTATTGCTGGTACTCAATATTTTGAGCTTGAAGATATGGGGATGATTGCTATTACTGCAAGCTATTCATATGTAGGTGAGCAATATTCGCGCGCATTTAATCGTGATGACTTTGACAAAGTGGATAGCTATGACAGCATAGATGCTCGTATTGCTTGGACATCTCCAGAAGAGCAATTTGTTATTGCTGCTTTCGTTAAAAATGCAGGAGATGATAGAAACGTACTAAGATACAACACGCCAGCACCTGAAACACGTATGCAAGCGGCTGAGCTTTCAGATCCTATTTCATACGGTGTTCAATTACGTTATAACTTTTTCTAAGTGATAAAAGAAAGAAGCCTTTAGATTCTTATTATAAGAAAAAACGAAGGCTTCTTTTTTTATTTTAATTGATGCAACACTTAAAACAAATTATTCAAACATGTCAGTGGTTTCAAGGCTTACCAGACGAAGCATTAACTATTCTAGAAAAAGCTGCTCGCGTTAAGCATTTTGAAAGCAGTAAATATTTATATCGTTTAGAAGAAAATACCGAATCTATTTATGCCGTTATCTCTGGTTTTGTGCGAATTAAGATTAGTAGCATTCAAGGGCAAGAGTTTGCTATTACTGAGTTTTCAAGTAATGCCTGGTTTGGAGAATATTCATTAACCGATAAACCTGTAAAGATGTTTGAAGCGCAGGTTCTTGAAAACTCAAGCATATTAGAAATTCCCAAAACTGTAGTTAAGTCAATTGCAGCGCAATATCCGGTTGTCTATAGAAATTTATTTAAAGAACAATCTGAACGCACCTTGAATATGTGTGAATTGTTAAACGGCATGTTGTTTTATCCGCTAAGCGCAAGATTAGCAGGACGACTAGTATGGTTTGCACAAAATTTTGGTAGTGAAGTTGATAACGGTATTTTGATTAATAAGAAAATGAGTCAACAAGAGCTAGCCGACTTAACATTGGGCTCAAGGCAAAGGGTTAATAAGACGCTTAAAGCGTTTGAGCAACTTGGTATTTTGTCGATTGTTGGTCAGAAATACTTAGTGAAAGATCTTAATCGTTTAAAACAACAAACCAACTTAAAAGAAGCAGAATAAAATTTATTAATTCATGTCACCTAGGTGACAGAATGAAAAGCCGTTTGTCACTAAATTTTAGATAAATACATAACCACTAAGTGAAGAGTCACTTTGTGTAAACTAGAGTAGTAAATTATGAATACATCTAATGGAAGCACCGAGCACTTTGACGTCTTAATAATTGGCGCGGGTATTTCTGGTATTGGCTCAGCGGTACATTTAAAAGAACAACACCCTAATAAAAGTTTATGTATTTTAGATGGTATGGATAGCTTTGGTGGTACTTGGCTAACGCATAAATATCCTGGTATTCGTTCTGACAGTGATTTATTTACTTTTGGTTATCGATTTAAACCATGGACAGGTGCGCCAATCGCCAGTGGTGAAGAAATTCTTAACTACATGAATGAAGTTATCGATGAGAATGACCTGTCATCGCATATTCGTTATAGCCACCATGTTAATCATGCTAATTGGTGTAATGAAACACAGCTTTGGACAGTACACGTTTTAAATAAACTTACACAAGAAACTAAAACTTTTACCGCTGAATTTTTATGGATGTGCCAAGGATATTACGATCATAAACAAGGTTATATTCCTAAATGGCAAGGGACAGAAAAGTACCAAGGTAAATTGGTTCATCCACAAAACTGGCCAGAAGATTTAGATTATAGAGATAAAAAAGTAGTCATTATTGGCTCAGGTGCAACGGCAGCGACATTAGCACCTAAAATTGCCGCTGAAAGTGAACATGTCACGGTATTGCAGCGCTCACCAACTTACTTCTTCCCGAAAAAGAATGAGAATCCATTAACGGATCAGCTTCGTGCATTGAACATAGATGACGCTTGGATTCATGAAATAACCCGCCAACAAATATTGCAAGAACAAGCAGGCTTTATTGAAATGGCGCAGAAATACCCAGCAGAAGTGAAAAAAGCATTAATAGATGGCGTTAAAGAACATCTTGATGATGATTTTGATGTCGATAAACACTTTACGCCTAACTATAACCCATGGCGCCAACGTATTGCGGTAGTGCCAGATGGCGATATATTTGCTGGTATTCGTTCAGGTAAAGCCAGCATAGTAACTGACGAAATAGAGTGCTTTAACGAAACAGGCATTCGCTTAAAGTCAGGCGAACAATTAGATGCCGATATTATTATTTCCGCTACGGGTTTTAATTTATCAGTTTTAGGGGGTATCGAATTTTCAGTAGATAACGAAATTGTCGACTTTTCACAAACGGTGGGCTATCGCGGTTTAATGTTTACAGGGGTGCCAAATATGGCGTGGGTGATGGGCTATTTCAGAGCGAGTTGGACATTACGAGTCGATTTAATTGGCGATTTTATTTGTCGTTTATTAAAGCATATGGATGACAAACAAGTGAAACAAGTCACCATGACGTTACGTGATGAAGACAAAGACATGGAATTATTACCTTGGATAGATACAGATGAGTTTAATCCGGGCTATATGATGCGTTCGATGCATTTATTACCCAAACGCGGTAACAAAGCTGAATGGCAACATACTCAAGACTATTGGTCTGAAAAAGAGTTACTGCCTAAGGTCAACTTAGACGACGACTTATTTATCTACAAGTAGAGCATAAGGGAAGCTAATGAGTTTTATCGACACAACAGCACAAGTTAATGGTATTAAATTAGCTTATCAGCTCCATGGCAATGAGCAAGATCCTGTGCTCTTGTTAATACATGGTTTAAGCACACCTTTAACGGGTTGGCCAAGCAATATGGTCACTCGCTTTGTAGAGCAAGGCTTTAGAGTGTTGTTGGTTGATAATCGGGATATCGGACAGTCGCAATTACAAGATCATTTAAAAATCCCTAATTTTGTTTGGTTTTTATTGAAGAAAAAATTAGGGTTTTCGGCTAATCCACCATATCACTTAGACGATATGAAAAATGACATCGTCGCGTTACTAAACCACTTAGAAATAGATAAAGTTCACGTGGTAGGTGCGTCTATGGGGGGAATGATTGCGCAACTGTTAGCGATTCATCATCCTGAATTAGTCGCGACATTAACATCAATCATGTCGACAACGGGTGATAAATCCTTACCTAAAATGGAAAAGTCAGTTGGCGAAGAACTTGCCAAAAAACCTAAATCAAACTCGTATGAAGACAGGGTGCAATATCACATTAATAAGTGGCAATTGCTAGGTGGAGAAACATATCAAGAAAACATCGATGATCTTAATGAGTATGTTGAAAGCATGGTTAAAAGAGGCATAACCGCAAAAGGCACTGCTCGACAAATATTGGCGATTCTTTGCGCTAAAAATAGAACGCCTCTATTAAGTAAATTAACTATCCCAAGCCTAGTATTACATGGTGACGCTGATACGTTAGTTAAAGTTGAATGTGGTAAAGCGACAGCAAAAGCAATACCTAATAGTAAATTAAAAATTTATCCGAATATGGGGCACAATTTTCCAAGCCCGATACTGTCAGAAATTGTGCAAGATATCGTTCAATTTATTCAACCTCATTTAAGTAACCCTGCCAATTCGGCTAATTCAAATAACGCATTAGAACCTACAAATGACTCAATATAAAAACAAAATAGCCGTAGTTAGTGGCGCAGCTTCAGGGATTGGTTACGAGTTGGCAATGCAGCTTGCACAAAAAGGCTGTAACTTAGCGCTTATTGATAGAAATATAGGCGGCTTAGAAAAAGTAAAAGAACAAATAGAATCGTTAGGTGTGCAATGTTTTATTAAAGATGTCGATGTTTCTGATAACAATGCGTTTATCGCCTTTGCAGATGAAGTAATTGATAAGTTTGGGCAAGTTGATTTCTTATTTAATAACGCAGGCGTTAGCTTAATTGACTCTGTAGAAAATCAATCTTTAGAGGATTTTCATTGGTTAATGAATATTAACTTCTGGGGTGTAGTACACGGCACCAATGCGTTTTTACCACACCTTAAAAAATCAGACGCAGCGCATATCGTAAATGTTTCAAGCTTATTTGGTTTATTATCGTTACCGTTACAAAGTGCCTATAACTCGTCAAAATTTGCCGTACGTGGTTTTACCGAAGCACTAAAAATGGAAATGGCAGGTACTAATGTCTCTGTACATTGTGTTCATCCTGGAGGCATTAAAACCAATATTACCAATAGCGCAAAAATATCATCACCACATGTTGAGCGTAGCAAGATATTAGATGACTTTAATAAGCAAGCTAAAACAACCGCAGAGCAAGCCGCGAGTATTATTTTACAAGGTATAGAAAAGAAAAAGCGCCGCATTTTGGTCGGTAGTGATGCTAAGTTACTTGATCGAATTGTTCGATGGTTCCCAGAAACTTATGAAAAAATATTAGGTTTTGAAAAAGGTGTTATAGCGAAACGAAAAGCTGATTAATATTGAATAACGTCAACGTCACGGGGCATTTGTTAAGCTGTGCTTGGCAATTTCTTTCCATAGTGATAAGCCACCACGCTATGAATAAAGCTAAGCGGTATACCTTGTTCTTCACTTATCATCACAGCAAGCTCGTCATGCTGTGATGATAGTTTGTCCACAATCGCTTTTTGAATTTACATGGCTTAAATCTTCTTAGTCTTAAATAGACAAACTAAATTGCTCTTCTGACATTGCCATTAGGCTTTTAGCACCGTTGCGTAAACAGGCTAAGTGTCCATGCGCTTTAGGCAAAATACGATCAAAATAAAATTCAGCAGTATTTTGTTTCGCTTGATAGAAATCATTTTCTGTTGCTTGCTCATTTAACGCTTGTTGTGCTGTTTTAGCTGACTGGATCCACATGAACGCTAAGACGATATAGCCAGAAAGCATTAAATAATCAACAGATGCTGCGCCAATTTCATCAGCATTAATGGCTGACTTCATGGCAATATCTTTGGTGACGTCTTGCCATAACTCGACATATTCTTGCAATGTCGCGCAATATTCACCAAGGTTGCCATTTTGATTTTTTTGACAAAAAGCGATGATTTCAGCCGTAAAACTATTGAGTAGTTCGCCTTTATTGGCAAGCACTTTACGACCAATTAAATCTAGTGCTTGAATACCTGTAGTGCCTTCGTATAAACAGCAAATCTTAGTATCTCTAAGCAATTGCTCCATACCCCATTCTTTAATAAAACCATGGCCACCAAACACTTGAATGCCGTAACTGGTATTATCGACAGCGGTTTCAGTTAAAAATGCTTTGGCAATAGGGGTGAGTAGCGCTAAACGATTATTGGCTTCAATAATGTCTTGCTGCGTTTTTCCTGCGTGAGTGGTATCGACTAATTGACCTAAATAGGCAACCAATGCTCTGCCACCTTCGGCGATAGATTTTTGCGTTAACAACATGCGCCTAACATCGGGATGAACAATAATAGGGTCGGCAGGGCCGTTAGGATTTTTAACCCCAGACATAGAGCGCATTTGTAGTCGATCTTTAGCATAAGCCAGAGAGCCTTGAAAAGCAGCTTCAGATGCTGCAACACCTTCATTTGCTACCCCTAATCGAGCACCATTCATAAAGGTAAACATGCAGTTTAATCCACGGTTCTTTTCACCAATTAAATAGCCCTTGGCATTGTCAAAATTAATGACACAAGTCGCATTGCCATTAATGCCCATTTTATGTTCAATAGAACCACAGCTAACGCCATTTTCATCGCTAACTGTGCCATCGTCATTAACATTAAATTTAGGCACGATAAATAACGATATGCCTTTAGTACCTTTTGGTGAATCTATCGCTCTTGCGATCACTAAATGAACGATATTCTCTGATAGGTCATGTTCGCCGGCAGAGATAAAGATTTTACTGCCATTAAGCGAGTAGGTGCCATCTTCGTTTAACTCGGCCTTGGTACTGAGTAACCCTAAATCAGTTCCGCAATGAGATTCGGTTAAGCACATCGTGCCTGTCCATGTGCCATCGACAAGGTGTGGCATAAACATGTTTTTTTGTTGTTCAGTTCCGTGATGCTCTAATGTTGACATACAGCCGTGACTCAAGCCGGGATACATGGCAAAGCTATGATTAGCAGAAGAAAGCATTTCACTGACCATAGTATTTAATGAATGCGGTAGCCCTTGACCACCAAACTCTATCGATTGTGAAAGTGTTGGCCAGCCACCATCAATATAATGTCGGTAAGCATCTTTAAAACCGTCTGGTGTCGTTACCTTACCATTGTCCCAGTGACAACCTTGTTGATCGCCAATTTGATTAATAGGGGCGATAACTTGCTCAGTAAATTTAGCCGCTTCTGATAAGATCGCTTCAATCATTTCTGGCGATGCATCTTCAAAGCCAAGCTTTTGGTAATGATCCTCGCTGTTAAATAGCTCTTGAGTGGCAAATTTAAAATCACGCAAAGGCGCTTTATATTCAAACATATTATTCTCTTTTAACGTCGTAATTTAAGTAGTTAGAACCAATCAGCTTGTGTATCAAATGAAGTGCTGTCGATAGTCTTAACCAGGTCACCCCAGTGATAAGTCAAAGGTAATTCGCTGTTGAAGAAATACTTCATTGCTTGAATTTTACCTTTGTAAAACTTTTGCTCGTCAATGTGTGGCTCAAGTGTTAAAGCATTTGAGGCTATAGCCCCTTGTTGTAGCCACAACCAAGCGATAGTGATATGGCCAAACATGTTTAAGTAACTTACAGAGTTAGAGAATACTAAGTCAGGATTTTTTGATTGGGCTTCAGTTAATACTGTAGTGGTTACTTCCCTTAAATTGCTAACCGCTTTTTCCAATGAGTGAGCAAAAGGAGATAATTCATCATTATTTTTGCACTCAGCTATAGTGTCGCCAAGTACACTAAGGAAAGCTTCATAGCCCTTAAATTTATTCATTGGCACTTTACGGCATAATAGATCAAGCGATTGAATGCCAGTTGTTCCTTCATGGATAGGATTTAAGCGGTTATCGCGGTAGAACATTTCCACTGGGTGTTCGTTGGTATAACCATGACCACCTAATACCTGAATCGCGAGATCATTTGATTTAGGACCAAACTCAGAAGGCCAGCTTTTTATAATGGGTGTTAAGAAATCTAATACTAACGTGGCGTGTTTTCTTTCTTCTTCTGTTAATGCGGTTTTTTCGTCATCGGCTAATTGGTGACCATATAAACATAAGGCATACGCACCTTCTGAATAGGCCTTTTGTGTAAGCAACATACGTTTTACATCAGGGTGTTCGATGATATTAACCGGAGGAGATTTAGGATCTTTACATGATAATAAACGACCTTGAGGGCGTTCTTTTGCATAGTGCAATGAATATTGAAAACCAGTAAGCGCGGTTAGTGCTGCGCCTGTACCGACTAAAATACGTGCTTCATTCATCATATGGAACATGTACATTAGACCCTTGTTTTCTTCACCAATTAAATAGGCAACAGCACCGTCTTTTTCACCAAAACTTAATGCTGTTGAAGTGTGGCCACGTCCACCCATTTTGTGGAAAAGGCCAGCCAATGCGACTTCATTCTTTTCGCCAATACTGCCATCATCGTTCATTAAAAATTTAGGCACAACAAATAATGAAATACCTTTAACACCTTTAGGTGCGCCTTTAACACGAGCAAGCACTAAGTGAACAATGTTTTCATTTAAGTCGTGATCGCCACCGGAGATAAAAATTTTATTACCTATTAAGCGATAATTACCATTTTCGTCTTTAGTTGCTGTCGTAGTTAAATCCGCTAAGCCAGAGCCAGCACCAGGCTCTGTCATTGCCATGGTTCCAGCAAAGCGGCCTTCACGCATCGGCTGAACCCATTTTTCAATTTGTTCTTGCGTGCCGTGTGCTTCAATTAAATTACAGTTAGCATGTGTTAGTGACAGGTAACCTAAACTGGTACTGGCAACAGCTGAAAGATAAGCAAACGCGCCACTTGCTGCTACCATAGGTAATTGCATACCGCCCATTTCATAATCAGAAGTAGGTGCACTTAAACCTGCATTTACTACCGCATCTAAGCCTTCTTTTATTTCAGGAATTAAATGAACTTTCTTACCATCAAAAGTTGGTTCATTGGCATCGACCTTTTGTCGAATAGGTAAAAAGTACTGCTCTGCTATCGCTTGTGCGGTATCTATTGCGCCGTTAAATGTCGTGCGATCATGGTCTTGATATTTTTCTCGTACTGTAAGCTTTTCAATCTCAAACATTTCATATAAGAAAAACTCAATATCTCGACGGTTTACAATAGGTGCATTCATTTATTACTCCCCATAAATCTAATTATTATATGACTTTATAAGGATGGAGAATTATTGTTGTCACATTGGTGACATTTCGCCTTTTAAGTGAGCTTTGTTTTTTCATAGATAGACCGTTACTTGGTTGCTAACTCTATGGCGAACCACTGACTGGCATTAACTGGTGCTGTGGCCAGTATTATAGAATAAATAGTACGTCTCACATGGTTAACTTGCTGTTATTTAAAGAATAAGTTATCTCTTGGTAACCTTTCTTGAGGGGGTAGTGACTTAGGTCGTGAGAGTTCGAGTCTCTCTATCGCACCAAACACAGGTTCATTAAGAACCATTAAAGACCGGAATAACCTATATTAACAAGGTGTTCCGGTTTTTTTATGTCCGATACCTTCCTATGCAGTTTAGTAACTCTTAAGTGTTTGATAGTACGTGATGTAGTACAGTTTGTTTCTAACAATGTTTGTACTACATAAATTGGCTCAATAATTACGCCTCCATCATCACTCAATATATCAGGTTAAATGTCTACAGAACGATTTGTAATGAACCATTTTTTATTTAATTCCTAATTCTAGGCCTGGGTTTAGGTTGAAATATGAGTTTTAACGTTGGCGCTAAAACTATTCTTGTCGATAAATTGACTTAGCTTATTTAACAATCTAAATGGTAGAAAAATACGGGAAAACCACTAGAATTCTTACATTCACTTTTAGCGAATTGCTATAATTAATGCATCAAAAACTTTTCGAGATTTATGTAATGCGGACTTTTCAGATCTGTTTTCTTAGTGGTTTATTAATTTCATGTGGCGGAGGAAGCTCAAGCAGTGAAGACAACTCTCCTCCTGTAGTCGATCCCCAACCAACTCCGCTTGTTTCATTTTCTGTATCAGATGCTCCAGTAGATGCTGTAACTTCAGTAAATGTTACGTTCAGCTCTATTACATTGAAGTCAGTTAATGATGATGATGAAGATGATGAATCAGGGCTAAATATCCCTATTTTAGATGACAATGGCAATCCTACGACCATGACAATTAATTTGATGGATTATCAAGATGGTGAGCAAAAGCTCATTATTGATAAAGCAGAAGTGAACGCAGGTAAGTATACAAACTTGATACTTAATACCTCCGGTTGTCCTCAAAATCAAAATGGTAGTACTGAATTTTGTTGGGTTGTTGACAATGACGGCATCAAAACATTAAAAACACCAAGTAATAAACTAAAATTGGGCGCTGTTAGTGTTTCTACAGCATCGGAACAAGCATTTACTATTGAGTTTAATTTACGCTCCTCGATGACCGTAACTGCTGGCGGTGCCTCATACAACCTCAAGCCTCATGGCGTTAGAATTGTTGATGGTACAACCGTAGGCTCTTTGTCTGGAACTGTTGACGTTAATTTATTAACAGCGGGTGAGGGGTGCGACACGGTATACGAAGAAGGTGTCGATCATGGCAAAATTATTTACCTTTATGAAGGGGAAGTCACTTCGGAAGCCGTTATGGGAGATGAATATGATCTTGATATTGCGCAAAATGAAATTCCAGAGAACGTAATTCAACCATATACATCAGACTCAGTTTCTTTAGATATAGACTCTGGTACATACAACTACCATCTGTCACAACTCCCCGCAGGCGATTATACGGTTGCATTTTCGTGTGGAGCTGTCGGAGATGATCCGGAAGAGTATGACAGTATTGCGATAGCTAACCCGAGCAATCAATTGCACAACGTTACAATCGAAGCCAACATAGGATCAGTTATTAATTTTACTGAAGAGTAGCTTTAACTGCATAGCTGCCGGAAAGGCAGCTATGCTTGCAGTTGTTATAACATTTCCACATGGCATGCGATAAGTACAATCTAGCCTAATTTCCTCTCTCTTAATTCCTCATCTTAAAAAACGCCATTGCACTTTCACTTGTTATGTATTACTGAAACTTAGCTTATCTGAACATCAGATAAAGATACAAAGTGATACAAATCGAGAAGCATTGGTACGCTTTTCTGCGCCGATTTTGAGTACAGTTTTTATGTAATTAATTAGATTAAAGGATTAAATAACATGAAATTTTTCTCTCAGGTGCCATTAATAACAGCCATATCATTTGCCAGTTTAGGCTTAGCTGGCTGCGGAAGCAGCTCATCAAGTAATGATGAGGTCAAAATCACAGAGCAAACCAGTACAGTCGTTGAAGCGCCGATTGATTATCAGTTAGTGATAGACAGTGTTATAGGCGAAAATGTG
Organism: Thalassotalea atypica; assembly: GCF_030295975.1. Taxonomy (NCBI): domain Bacteria; kingdom Pseudomonadati; phylum Pseudomonadota; class Gammaproteobacteria; order Alteromonadales; family Colwelliaceae; genus Thalassotalea; species Thalassotalea atypica. Next base: position 2,515,267 of record NZ_AP027364.1, on the reverse strand, counting down.
CCAGGGGTTATTTTACGGGTAGAGACACCAGAGTTTTTATTTTTAGGAAGTGCAGGTGTCGCTGACACCGAAACACAAGAGCCTATGCAAACCTATCATCAACAACCAACAGCAAGTGCTGGCAAGCCGATGATTGGATTACTAACCGCAATATTAGTTGATGAAGGGCTACTAGGCCTTGATGATACATTAGACTTATGGCTTGACGATGAAATTTTAGACCGTATCGCCTTTAGTCGTGAAATGACCTTGCGCCAACTGCTCAATCACAGTGCAGGCGTTTTCAATTTTGTCACAGATGAAGCCTACGAAGAGTTATTGTTAACTGAGCCTGAGCGGTTTAAATCTGCCATGGACTTTCTTCCAATTGTATACGATAAGCCAGCCTCTTTTTACCCAGGAGAGGGCTATAGCTATTCCAATACGGGCTATTTATTAGCGAGTTTGGTGCTAGATAAAGTGCTAGGTGAGCATCACTCTGTGGCATTGCGCGAGCGTATTTTGATGCCACTTGCACTTAACTCAACGTATTATCGTGGTATTGAAAAATCTCTGGGTGATTTTATCCAAGGCTACCATATTCAAGGGGGCGAGCTATACCTGACTAAAAATCACCATGAAAATATTGCAACAGCAAATGATCCAGTGGTTTCTACAGTTGAAGATATGGGACTTTTTCTGAAAAGCCTAGTGATGGATGACAGTTTCATTAGTGATGATATTCGAGAATTGATGTGGGGAGACGGCAGTGCAGTGCAACTTTCGCCAGATACTGATTATGGCTTAGGTATTTCACTGAAAAATTTCCAAGGTACTACCGGTTATGCACATGATGGACTTAATTACGGTTATCGAACCAACAACATTTACGTCAAAGAAAAAGATTTAACCATCACGGCGTTTATTAATTGTTCGACTGAACCAGTATGCGCAAACGCCATGGATACGGTGGTTAACAGTGTACTTGCCGAGCACTTTTAAAAAATAACATAAAAAATCTAAATTCTTCAATAAAACAGCGATTAAGCACGTAGATGATTATTTGTATTAATCGTTGTTGTTAACTTAAATTTGTCCGCTGGATGATATAAAACTGCATAACTAATAGGATATCCGCTTGATATTGTTGTGCGTGTCACTTTTAAGCAGGGGACAGAATCATTTAACTTTAAGTTATGTTTTAATATTTGTGTTGGCATCATGGCCTCAACACTAATTTCAGCTTCCGTTAGTGGTGATATTGATGACAAATATTCATTAACGGTAATTTTACTAAAATCCTGTTCTAAAAATAATGGCACTCTATCTGCATTCACATATCGTTCTTCAAGTTGAATAGGTGTGTTATTTTCATAATGAATAACAATTACTTTAAATACTTTAGTAACGTGTGAATTAAATGGAAATGCAGACTCACCTGTAGGCTCAAAGGAGAGTTTACTCAATACCATCATTCTGTGCTTATGACCTCGGGCTTTTATTTCATCTGAAATATTTTTAATTTCAAGAATAGAGCTTTGTGCTTGAATGAATGAAACAAATGTTCCAACACTCGGAACTCTTTTTAATAGGCCTTCCAAAACCAACTCATCAACCGCTTTTCTTGCTGTCATACGGCTCGCCGAAAATTGTGTCGCAAGCTCAATTTCAGACGGAATTTTAAACCCTTCTTCCCATTCAGTAGAGCGTATTTTGTCGCTTAAGGTGTTCGCAATGACTTTGTATTTGGGTTGATTCATAAAATTTTATTGTTAGTTCTTAGTACGTACAAGATATTAACATTGGGCTCACTTTTAGTATATACCACATTAATAAACGTAAATCGCTTTTGCCACTTTCTCTATTTTAATCATATTTAACATCATTGAAACAACATTTTTTATTTCTAAAAAACCTGTTGTATATACCGGTATAGTCATGTATAAAAAATGGGCTTAAAAAAATAAAACATAGCAATCACTGTCGGAGAGAAGATTAATGAAGCAACTTAGAAAGCGCTTAACACCCATTGCCAAATCACTATTGTTAAGTGGGTTTGTCGCCATGCCATTTTTGTCACTAGCTGAAATCACAAATGAGCAAGATATTGAAAAAATTGAAGTTACTGGTTCAAGAATTAAACGGGCAGATATGGAGTCTGCTAGTCCAGTATCGGTTATTACGTCAACTGATATCAGCATGTCTGGTATTTCTAGTGTGGAAAACTTATTACAGGAAATGTCATTTTCTGCAGGTGTTGCGGGTAATGCAAGCAATGCTTATTGGACAAGTGGTGGCTACGGAACAGCTCAAGTCAACTTACGTGGACTAGGTATTAAAAGAACCTTAGTGCTGTTTAATGGTAGACGTGTTGTCGCTGGTGGCACAGGGGCTAACAGTAGTGTTGATTTGAATATGATCCCTACATCAATGATTGAACGAGTCGAGGTGCTTAAAGATGGTGCTTCTGCGGTATATGGTGCAGACGCTGTTGCTGGTGTGGTTAACATCATCACGAAAAAGGAGTTCGAAGGTGCTGAGTTTGATATTAAAGCTGGCATTACAGATGAAAATGATGGTGAGAGTCAAGACTTAAGTCTTACTCTTGGTGGTAACTTTGACCGTGGTAATGCGGTATTAAGTCTAAATTACAGCAATACTGAAGCGGTTAGACAATCAGATAGAATTGATTGTGCGAAGTTTGGTACAGAAGACGGTGAGTTCCAGTGTTTTGGTAGTGGAACGACTGAAGGTGGTCGAGCACTTTTAGCTGATGGTAGCCAAGTACAATTCAACCAAAACCCAGATACAAATACTTACGGAAATGCATACGGTCCATACAGTAATGCACAGCACGGTTTTGAGTGGATTCCATACTTAAATGCCGTTAGCCCTATGGAACGTATTAATATTTCAAGCTTTGTTAATTATGAAGTTAGCGATTCAATTAACTTGTTTACAGAGGCGATGTACACCAAGCGTAAAGGTGAACAAATTGTTACCCCTCGTAACGGTTTTGGGGGCATTCAAGTTGATGCTGACTTTATGTACAACCCGACAGGACAAGACTTAGAATTTCAACGTCGACGTAATACTGAGCTAGGTGCGCCTTACTTTTTCCAAGAAACTGACACAGTACGAATCGTACTTGGTTTGAATGGTGAGTTAGATAATGGTTGGAACTGGGAAGTTGCCTATAACTACGGACGTAACACAGGTACTGATGGCTGGACGTTTGACATCGACCCGGATAAAGCACAGCAAACATTAGATGACAGCACTTGTACTTATGACAACACTAATGGTATTCCCTGTGGCGACTGGTTTGGTACTAATGAATTATCTCAAGATGTAATTGATTATGTAAAATACCGCCGCGAAGGTACAGGTGGTAATGAGATGAGAAGTTGGACAGCCAACTTATCTGGTGAGTTATTCGAATTACCTGCTGGCACGCTTGCCTTTGCAACGGGTATTGAGCAGCGTTGGGAAGATGGTTGGAGAAACCCAGACTCTACTGTTTTAGCCAATGGCAATGAAGATCCCATTAGTGGTAGTTTTGACGTATCAGAAGCTTATATTGAAATTTCTGCACCTATTTTTGAATCTCTAACAGCAGATGCTGCAATACGTTATTCTGATTACAGTTTCACTGATGCAGAAACTACCCATAAAATTGGTCTAACATGGCGTGTAAATGAGCAATTTATGGTTCGTGGTGTACAATCATCGGCATTTCGAGCGCCTGTCATTACCGAGTTATTTGGTGGTACAAATGGTGAAAACTTAAGAACTATCGACCCGTGTGAAAATGCTACTGGCGCTATCGCTGCAAATTGTCAGTCAGATGGTGTCCCGGCTAACTTTGTTCAAGACGGTACAACTATATTGACAAGTGTTGGTGGCAATCCAGAGCTTGGTGCTGAGACGGCAGATACTGTCACTGTTGGTGTTGTATGGGAAGCAAGCATAGTTGATGGCTTATCAGCAACGGTTGATTACTTTGATATTGAAATAGACGACTCAATCACCTCAGTTAATGGCTCAGATATGCTTCGCCTTTGTTATGAAGATCCTAATGGAAACTCTCAATTTTGTGACTCATTTACGCGTCACCCTGTGACTAAGCAAGTTGACCAATTAAATCAACGCCCTGTTAATGCGGCTGTAGAAAAGGTCAGTGGTATTGATGTAAACGTTGAATATAAGTTTGATTTGTACGGTTTTGATGCGAAGACTATTGTTGATATTACTCGACTTTTAGATCATGAAAGTACACCATTTGCAGGACAACCGACGATAGATAAAGTGGGTTATATCACTGAAGATCAGGGAAGTTACACTGAGTGGCGTGGTAATTTTACGTTTGCTTTAGCGAGTGATGATTGGCATGTATCATACTCTCTACGATATATCGGGAGTGCAGATGATGTAAATGGTGGTGATTTTGATCCATTGGGTAAATCTGTCGATGCTATTACTTATTCAGATGTTGCCGCATCATATAGATTTAATGACAGTCTGCAATTAACGGTAGGTGTAGATAATCTATTTGATGAAGATGCTCCTTATTTAACTTCGTGGAATGATGCGAACACTGACGTTATGACCTATGACCTATTAGGTAGACGTGGTTTTGCAAGATTAAACTACAAGTTCTAAATATGTCTCTTTATATAAGGCTTACTTCTCCCTGAGTAAGCCTTTTTTACTTCTGCTTTATCCTACGTTAGTCTATTCATAATATTTTAGAACTAGAAATAAAATGATTAAAAAGCTTTTAATTAGCATTTTGTTCTGCATCAGCTTTATTGCCGTAGCAGTACCTGCGGATATTGATTTCCAAGCATTAAACCACCAGATTGCTCAAAACCCTGAGCAGGCTTTTTATGAATTACAAAGCCAGCTTGATGCTGGCGTGGCGTTACAAGAAAAAGTTAAATTGTTCGTTGTCTTATCTGAATTGGCTTATTACGTAGATCAGCCCGAGCATATACTACATTATGTAAAAGAGGCCATCGCTTCCGGTTTATTGAATGAGTTATGGTATGCAAGAGCACTGGTGAGTAAAGCGCGAGGCCATTATCAAAGAAGAGAAAACAAGCTCTTTCTCATTACTGCTCAAACCGCCTATGAAAAAGCAAAGCAAAGTCGCGCACCTACTATTGAAACGGCAGCGTTAATAGAGTTGATATTTGCCAATATGTCATTAGGCCGCGATAATCAAAGGGAAACTAACTTAAAACTGGCCCATAAATATCTATCATATTTACCGAGTGGCTTTGAAAAAGCGATCCTATTACAGCGTTATTCGACCATCTTGAGAGATTTAGGTCGTTATTCCGAAGCAATTAAGCTCATTAAAGACACCATCGAGATGTTTCGGCACTTGCAAAGCCCACACTTTACGTCTATCAGCTATTACAACCTAGGACGTATAGAAGAGCGACAAGAAAACTTCAAAGCAGCAATTAGTGCAATGCAGCTTTCTTACCGATGGGCGTTGAAAGATAAAAACTATCTAAACCAAGCTTTTTCGTTATCAAGAATGGCCGAATATCAAGAAAAACTACAGTTGTTAAAGGACGCTAAACAATCACTTGAGCTTGCAAAGGAAAGTGCGATAAGGGCGCAATCATCAAGAGTACAGCTACTGACCTATAAGAATATTGCTGAATTTACCTGTAGAAATGAAATGAATGGTGCCTGTTTTCAGCATTTAAAAAGTGCAATTGAACATGCAAAAAAAAGCGATCTTAACAAAGATAAAGTTGAGTTGGAAAGGTACTTAGCTAGTATCTATGCAAAAGAAGGACAGTATCAAAAGGCATATGAAACACTGGTCTCGAGTATTGAATAGTTACAAATAGATCGTTGGTTGATCTTGCTAATGCGGTCTTTATTATGATATTTTTCGTCGGTACGTTTTGATTTAAGTGTGATTAATGTCTCGTTCACTATCTAAAGTAATAGTTGTTGTTAGCTTTATGGTTGCTCTACTTGGGCAAGCATTTGCTTTTGCTGCTATGTCTTGTGATATGTCAAAACATGATTCTTCTGCTCCTCAACATAGCTCAATGATGATGACACACGATATGTCAACTATGCATCATGAAGGGATGATGATGAGTGTTAGCAGTGATGCTATGGATGAGTCACACGGTGCTTGTTGTATGACCGAGTGTTATTGTCCTACTAATGGCTGCAGTAATGCGGCAATTATAGAGTCAACCATCGCTAAACCTGAACACCTTCTTATTGCAGATAAAATGTATTCGACTCACTCGTCATTTTACTCAGTTGCTGCCTCTTCTTTATTTCGTCCTCCCATTATTGCCTAATACAGGATCAGTGTGTCTGTAATTTGATGCACAACATACGCAATAACTGGGCTTGAACAATACTAGCTCCAGAAACACCCAAAAACTATTCCAGATTATCTGGAGGTAATATGAACTTAAAAACTTTAATTATCATCGCTGTGCTATTTGCACCTACGTATCTATTTGCAAGTAACGAACAGCCGACTCCATCATCTAGCCAAGTAAATCAAGCAACAGAGCTGTTGGTTTTTAAAACGCCAACGTGTGGTTGTTGTAAAAAATGGATCAGCCATTTAGAGCAAGAGCAGATCATTACTCATGCGAAAGATTATCAAGACATCACTAGCATCAAGCAAAAATTCAACATTACGCCTAATTACCGCTCATGCCACACAGCCATTACTCAAAGTGGGTTTGCTTTTGAAGGTCATGTACCCGCTAAATTTATCAAAAAATTCTTAAGTGAGGCGCATTCAGATGCCATTGGCTTGTCTGTACCAGCAATGCCGGTCGGCTCTCCTGGCATGGAAGTTGGTGACAAATTTATGCCATATAAAATTTTGATTTTATATCCTGACGGTAGCAGCAAAGTGTATGCGCAAATAAATAGCTATGAGGAGCAGTTTTAATGCCTATATTGAGTAGTTGTCGCATAAAGGCAAAATTGATGCCTTTATTAGCGATAATGACATTTCAAGTGTTTGCCGCCCAGCAGGTTACGCTAGAGCAAGCCATTACCCTTGCCCAGCAAAACGATCCATGGTCTAAAGGAAATGATTTAAAGCAATCGGCAATAGAGGCGAGAAGTATCGCCTCATTAGCATTAGCCGATCCGAAAGTATCGATTAGCGCGACGAATCTGCCAACGGATAACTGGGATTTTGATCAAGAAGCTATGACACAGCTAAAAGTGGGGGTCAGCCAAATGCTACCTCGCGGTGATGTGTTAAAAATTAAAAGTGCTCAGTTAACAACCGAAGCAGAAAAATTCCCGTTACTAAACGCTAATCGTAATGCGCAAGTCGAAAAACAAGTGACGCAACTATGGTTAGACGCTTATCTCGCTCAAAAAACCATTCGTTTGATTAATGACGATAAAGGGCTGTTTGAGCAAATGGTTGACATTGCTAAAGCCAGTTATTCAACGGCTGTGGGTAAGACGAGACAACAAGACGTTATTCGCGCTCAACTAGAGCTACTGCGTCTAGATGATCGTCTCGTTACTGAACAGCAAAAACTTGAAACGGCCAAGGCAGGTTTATCGGAGTGGTTTTATCAATCAAACCAAGAAAACTCGAGCTTTTATTTTCAAGATGCCATTAGCAACTTTAGTGTCGACAATACATTGCCACACCTGTCATTGAGCAATGGGCAATGGTTAAAAAATAACACACCGAGCAAAAGTGAATTGGCGCAACTACTTGTTAATCATCCTGTCGTGTTAGCGGTTGATGTTAAACAAAAGGTCGCTAAACAGGGCGTTGAACTTGCCCAGCAGCAATACCAACCGCAATTTGGTGTAAACGCAAGTTACGCTTATCGTGACAATGCGCCAAATGGCACAGATCGCTCTGACTTTTTCTCGGTCGGGGTAACATTTGATTTGCCGTTATTTACAAAGAACAAGCAAGACAAAGTTGTCAGTGCATCAATGGCTGACGCTGAGGCAATAAATACAGAAAAGCTCTTACTGGTGAGAAACATGATTGCCGAGGTAGAAAAAGAACTCCGTAATCTAAATCGTTTATCACAAAGGCAAACACTGTATAAAAGCCAGTTGATTAAGCAAACCCACGAGCAAGCAGAAGCGGCCTTAACCGCATACACCAATGACGATGGTGACTTTGCTGAGGTGGTAAGAGCGCGAATTGCGCAACTTAATACCACAATAGCAAAAGTTAACATTGATGTTGACGCGTTAAAAACCGTCTCTCGTTTAAATTATTTTCTCATCCCATCAACGAATAATCACCTAGCATCTTCTTCGGAGTTATCAGATGTCAAATAACCATAAAACAATCATCGCTTTAGTTATAGGTGCAGCAATTGGCGCAGGCACTTTAACGTTATTGCAACCCAAGATGTCTGATAGTGTAATGGCTAGCGACTCAGGTGAGAAAAAACCACTTTATTGGGTCGCACCGATGGACTCAAATTACCGTCGAGACAAAGCTGGAAAATCACCGATGGGCATGGACTTAGTGCCTGTGTATGAAGAAAGCAGCGGTGCTGATGACTTTGGCCCCGGCGCGGTGACGATCTCACCACATGTTGTTAATAATTTAGGCGTTAAAACAGCTCAAGTTGAAGTCGCGCCACTTAGTAAAGTGATTTCAACGGTTGGTTATGTGCAATATGACGAAGATAAGCTCCTGCATATTCACCCGAGAGTTGAAGGTTGGATTGAGCAGTTATTTGTTAAGGCAGAAGGCAACCCGGTTGAACAAGGTCAAGCGCTTTATACTCTATATTCTCCGCAATTAGTGAACGCACAAGAAGAACTGTTAATTGCAATTAAACGCAAAAATAACACGCTAATTAAAGCCGCTAAAGAGCGACTAGCGGCGCTTCAGCTGTCAACAAAGTTTATCAATCAATTAGTGAAAACTCAGCAAGTAAAACAAAGCATTACTTTTTACGCGCCACAATCCGGTGTGCTTGACGGCTTAAAAGTGCGCGAAGGTTTTTATGTCAAGCCGGGGAATACCTTAATGAGCATTGGTCAGTTAGAGCAAGTTTGGGTTGAAGCTGAAGTGTTTGAGCGTGATGCTGCGCAAGTTAAAGCGGGATTGCCGGTAACCATGACACTAGATTATCTACCGGGTAAATCTTGGCAAGGTAAAGTTGATTATGTTTACCCTAGCTTAAATGCACAAAATAGAACATTACGCGTGCGTTTGAAGTTTGATAATAAAGATTTTGAATTAAAACCGAATATGTTTACTCATGTGGAAATAGAAACCCAAACCCGTCATGACTCGATACTTGTACCCAAAGAAGCGGTCATTCGCACCGGTAAACAAGACCGTGTTGTCTTGGTGTTAGGTGAAGGTCAATTTAAGTCGATTGCAGTTAAAATAGGCGGTGTTGAACAAGGTAATGTTGAGATACTGGAAGGACTAAGTGAAGGAGACAGTATTGTTACCTCCGCACAATTCTTGATTGACTCTGAGTCTAGCAAAAACTCTGACTTTAAACGCATGAGCCATAATGATGAACCTACCTCAGTTTGGATGGAAGGTGAAATCAACAGTGTCATGTTCGGGCATAACATGGTCAATATTAGCCATGGGCCAGCAAAAGAGTGGGATTGGCCTGAAATGACAATGGATTTTATCGTTGCAGACAGCGTTGATATTAATGAATTACAAGCTGGGCAGACGTTACATTTTGAAGTGACAAAAACAGACAATGGTTATCAAATGACTGGTATCCATATTATGTCTGAAATGAATATGCCTGAGCCTGAAGTACCTTCAGCAACCGTCAATGGCGTCATCAATGAAATCGCCACTGATACGCGTGTAGTTAATGTCAGTCGCGAAGCAATAGAAAAGTGGCAACGTCCTGCGGCAACAATGGACTTTATCGCTGATGAAGGGATTGATTTAAATACATTTAGCCCTGGTGATAAGGTGACTTTTACGTTTGAAGTGCATGATGATTTAATCATCAAGACGTTAGCACAGCAAACAGAAGCTGCTAGCGCAGATCACAGTAACCATCATTAAGCGAGACTGACATGATAGAACGTATAATTCATTGGTCGGTCTTTAATCGTTTTTTCGTATTATTGGCGACATTTATTTTAATTGGCGCAGGCTTATTTGCTTTTAAAAATACGCCTGTTGACGCGCTGCCTGATTTATCTGATGTTCAGGTGATCATTAAAACATCTTATCCAGGTCAAGCGCCGCAAGTGGTCGAAGATCAAGTAACATACCCTTTAACTACCGCTATGTTGTCGGTGCCGGGCGCACAAACGGTGCGAGGATACTCATTTTTTGGTGACTCTTATGTCTACATTATTTTTGATGACGATGTCGATTTATATTGGGCGCGCTCAAGGGTACTTGAGTATTTATCACAAGTAGCACCGAGTTTACCGTCATCGGCAAAACCGCAATTAGGCCCAGATGCAACCGGTGTTGGTTGGGTTTATTTGTACGCTCTTGTAGATAAAACCGGACAGCACGACATTAGCCAATTACGCAGTATCCAAGATTGGTTTTTAAAGTATGAATTGCAAACGGTTGATGGTGTTTCAGAAGTCGCTGCAATTGGCGGTATGGTCAAGCAATACCAAGTCGTGGTTAATCCAGACAAATTACGTGCTTATGATATTCCGCTTAGCTTGATTCAACAGGCGATAAAACAAGGTAACCAAGAAGTTGGCGCCTCGGTTGTTGAAATGGCTGAAGCCGAATATATGGTAACCGCCTCGGGTTATATTCAATCTAGCGCTGATCTAGAAGCGATACCTTTAGGGTTAAACAACAACGGCACACCACTATTATTAGGCGATGTGGCTGATGTTAACATAGGTCCTCAAATGCGTCGCGGTGTTGCTGAGCTTAACGGTGAAGGTGAAACTGTTGGTGGCGTTGTGGTGATGCGTTTTGGTGAAAATGCTCAAAAAACCATTGAAGGGGTAAAAGCGAAACTTAAAGAGTTAAAGCGTGGTTTACCTGATGGCGTCGAAATCGTTACTGTTTACGATCGCTCAGGTCTGATTGAACGAGCGGTTGATAATTTATGGTCGAAACTTGCTGAAGAGCTGGCGGTAGTTGCGCTTGTTTGTGTGGTGTTTTTATTCCATGTTCGCTCGTCTATCGTTGCCATAATCAGTTTACCGCTCGGCATTTTAGTATCATTTATCATCATGTATTTCCAAGGGATTAACGCTAATATAATGTCGCTTGGCGGTATAGCAATCGCGATAGGAGCAATGACCGACGGCGCTATTGTGATGATAGAAAATATGCATAAGCATATGGAGAAAACGCCGTTAACCAATGAAAACCGATGGCAAATAGTCGCTAAGTCAGCTTCTGAAGTTGGCCCTGCTTTATTCTTTAGCTTATTGATCATTACGGTAAGTTTCTTGCCGGTATTTATACTGGAAGCGCAAGAAGGGCGTATGTTTGCGCCACTGGCTTACACGAAAACCTATGCAATGGCAGCGTCGGCCGGTCTTGCTATCACCTTAATTCCGGTGCTGATGGGCTATTTCATTCGCGGTAAAGTGATTTCGGAAAATAAGAACCCGGTAAACCGCGCACTTATCGCAGGCTATAAGCCATTACTTACTTTAGTGCTAAATTACCCTAAAAGCACAATTGCTGCTGCGCTTGTTATCACGTGGATAGGGTTCTCTCCTTTGGATAAAATTGGTAGTGAATTTATCCCGCCATTGGATGAAGGTGACTTAATGTATATGCCGACCACATATCCAGGTATATCTATAGGTAAAGCGCGTGAATTACTGCAGCAAACTGACAAGTTAATCCGTACCGTACCGGAAGTTAAAAGTGTCTTTGGTAAAGTAGGGCGAGCAGAAACGGCAACTGATCCTGCGCCGTTGACGATGATTGAAACCTTTATTCAGTTAAAGCCAAGATCTCAATGGCGTGAAGGGGTAACAACTCAAAGCTTAAAGCAAGAATTTGATAAATTGGTACAGTTTCCGGGCTTAACCAATGCTTGGGTGATGCCAATCAAAACTCGTATTGATATGCTAGCAACCGGTATTAAAACACCGGTCGGTATTAAAGTGGCGGGCAGTGATTTAGCGGTTATTCAAGATATTGGTCAGCAAATTGAAACCGTATTAAAAGATCACCCCGGTACCGCTTCAGTTTACTCTGAGCGTGTTGCTGGTGGTCGTTATATCAAGGTAGACATCAATCGCATCAAAGCGGCTCGTTACGGTTTAAACATTGCTGACGTCCAGCAAGTGGTTGCGACAGCTATTGGCGGTATGAATGTTACTCAAACCATTGAAGGGCTAGAGCGCTATCCGGTTAATTTGCGCTACCCACAAGATTATCGAGACTCCCCGGAACAGCTACAAAAACTGCCAATTATCACCCCTAAAGGTCAACGTATTGCATTAGCCGATGTGGCCGACGTTTATGTAGAAGACGGGCCGCCGGGCATTAAAAGTGAAAATGCGCGTATCAACGGTTGGAGCTTTATAGACATTGAAGGTGTTGATATTGGCAGCTATGTTGAGGGAGCCAAAGCGAAAGTAGCGAATGAAATTGATTTGCCAGCTGGCTACTCAATTAGTTGGGCAGGTCAGTATGAGTATATGGAAAGAGCGAAAGATAAGCTTAGCTATGTACTGCCTTTAACACTCGCCATCATAGTTGTGCTGCTCTATTTAAACTTTAGAAGTTTTGCCGAAGTGGCAATCATTATGGGCACATTACCACTGGCGATGATTGGTGGTATTTGGCTGATGTACCTAGAAGGTTTTAATTTCTCCGTTGCTGTTGGGGTTGGCTTTATTGCACTAGCCGGTGTCGCGGTGGAAATTGGCGTCATTATGTTAGTGTATTTAAACCAAGCATATAAGGAAGCGCAAGAGCAAGCTTTAGCAGAAAATAAAGCGTTTGATAAAGCCGCTTTAGTTGAAGCCATTAGGCAAGGCGCAGGTTTAAGAGTTCGCCCCGTAATGATGACAGTGGCCACTATTATTATTGGCTTAATGCCGATTTTATATGGCAGTGGTACAGGCTCTGAAGTGATGAGCCGAATTGCTGCGCCAATGGTCGGTGGTATGGCAAGTGCGGTTATTTTAACTTTGTTAGTATTGCCAGCGGTTTACTTTTTATGGCGCTCTCATTCACTAAAAGATAGTAATAATGCCCCTTTTAGCTTGTTAAAAACTAGTCGTAAATATCACAAGTGGTTAATGGCATTTTTAGGCGTTCAATTTATGATTTGGTCTGTCACTGGTGCCTATATGGTGTTCTTTGATATTGACTATATTCATGGTGATAGCCTTGTAAAAAATCATCAAACTAAGTTAAAACCTGAGAATATTCAGTATTCTTTGCACGAATTGTATCAAGCATATCCTGATGCAGAGCGAATGAATGTCACAAAATTTTTAGATCTTGATGTCTATCGTTTTGTTGAAAATGGTACGCATTACATGGTTGATGCGAGTAGTGGTCAATTGTTATCCCCGTTGTCTAAGGAGCTTGCTGTAAAAGCGGCAATCCATGAATATACCGGCTCAGGTGGGGTGGCAAGTGTTGAATATATTAAAGATAATCCGCCATTTGAGCTCAGTCGCCGAGTACATGACGCATTGCCTGCATGGCGAGTTAATTTTGACAACTTTGGTAGCCCAGCACTTTATATTTCTGGACGTTCAGGGGCACTATTGGCCAAACGTCATGAATGGTGGCGAATTTTTGATTGGATGTTCAGGTTCCATGTCATGGACTATGAAGAAAGTGAAATTGATAACCAACTTTTATTCTGGTTCACCTTATTTGGAATATTTGCCGGCATCAGTGGTCTTTTACTGACCTTCTACCGCATTTTTAAAAACAAGGAAGATAAATCTCAACCTCTAGCAGTAAAGGAGAGTATTTAATGGATTGGATAAGAAAAATTCATAAATGGACATCTCTTTTGGTTGGTGTTCAATTTTTACTTTGGCTATTTTCTGGTATCTATTTTAACTTAATGGATCACCATAAAGCAGGGGGGCATCAATACCGAGCCCATGTTCACCACGAGAGCCAAGTTGATAAAAGTAAACTTGTTGAGCCTAAAAGCGTGTTGGGCAAAGCCAAGGCAGCAACATCTGTTAAGTTAACTGAAATTCTAGGCCAGCCGTATTATTTGGTTAATCACGAAAAAGGCTTGTACCCGAACTTCAAAAATCGCTATAGCCTTTATCATGCTTATACTGGCGAGTTGACTAATATAGATGATGACTTTGCCAGAAAACTTGCCTTGCAGTCATACAATGGTCCGGGGAAAATCGTCTCTGCACAATTTATTTCTGGAAAAATAGAGGATTTTCCAAAACAGAAAAACCCAAGTTGGCAAGTTACCTTTAATGATGAGGTCAATACCAGTGTCTATGTTGATGGCGGCTCTGGATGGATAGTCGGGCACAGTGATGATGATAAGCGCTTTGCCAGTATTTTCTTTATGCTTCATTTTATGGACTATGGCAATGAGGGCAGCTTTAATAACCTGCAAATTATTTTATTTGCGTTTGTCACGTTATGGCTATCGACTACCGGTTTGATTTGGACTGTCGATCTCGTAGCCAGAGGACAATATAAGGTTAAATGGCTAGCCAAGCAGCGTCAGGTCAAATTGTTTGATAAACACCAGCAAAGCCTAGGCGAAGTGAAACTTTCAACACACGATAATTTACTCCATGAACTTGAACAGCACAGCATCATTTTACCATCGAGTTGTGGTGGCGGTGGCACTTGCGGCCGTTGTCGCGTGTTAATTAGTCCAAATGCTAAAGTCACTTCTGCAGATACGCAGCAGTTCAATCAAGAGCAATTAAATGAAGGCTTTAGGTTAGCCTGTCAGCATTTTTCTAATGATGTTGAACATATGACTTTAATGGATGTTACCGATGCTAATAAAGTTACACTTGAACTGCTCGACAACCGTTTTGTTAGTCCTGATATTAAAGAACTAAGGTTTAAAGTCATAGGTGAGCCTTTTGCCTTTAAAGCGGGTGCCTTTATGCGCTTTTTAATTCCAGCGGGTCAAGGAAATTATCTGCCTGTAGATATACCAAGTAACTATCAAGTGCATTGGCAAGGTACACAAGCGCAGCATTATCACCATGACGCTTGTTCTCGCAGTTACTCTATTGCTAATGCTGATAGCGCAAATGGCGAGTTAGTCTTTACCATTAAAATGTTGCCAGCTCAATCTAGCGAGCACTTACCGGGCATTGGCTCTAATTTTATGGGGAATTTAGCACTAAACCAGACGATTGAAGCATTAGGCCCATTTGAAGACTTCTATGTTAAACCCGAAAACGGCAGCACTTTGGTGTTAATTGGTGCTGGCTCAGGCATGGCGCCGTTAAAAGCGATCATTGAAGAGCAACTTGCAAATGGGGCGAACAAGTCGATCGTGTTTATTTACGGCGCTCGAACCGAGCAAGACTTGATTTATCAACAAGAGTTTTATCAATTGGCTAAATCCGACAGCAGGTTCACTTATTTACCAACACTTTCTAAGCCAAATAAAGATTGGCTAGGAGCGCAAGGGTATGCGCAAGAGGTGCTAAAAATGAACCTTTCAAGTTTTAATGATTTGTCGAATTTGGATTTTTATCTATGCGGTCCTAAAGGGATGATGGATGAAACGATAGCGTTGCTAAAACACCACGATATTGAGGATAACCGTATATCATTTGATGATTTTAGTTAAAAAGAGGTGAAACGGCTGTTAGCTTAAATTAACCTTGACCTTAAATCGAGTAAAATGGGTGTTAATCAAAAATGGCGTAACACATGAACACGTGATGCGCCTTTTATTTTTTGCTTCGCTAAACTTAAAGAATATAGAAATTTAAGCCGCGCTTACATCTATTAATCATTTTGAATGTTAGTCACTGTGGCCTAAACCGATTAGTTGTTTCTTCTGGCAGTCGTCGGCAACAGGAACTGTCACGATAAAATACGATTAACATCAAGATTATTACAAGGATGGCGTGATACTGTTCTTCAAAATTTCCTTTCTGAAAATATTATGTCTGCATTTCCAAACTTATGGCACAATCGCCGTTATTTTCCTATAAGCCAGTATTTTAAGCAACGACTGGGTGATAAAGTCGTTAAAATTTCAGTCAGTGTTGCTGAAACGTGCCCCAACAGAAGACACGGTAAAACGAACAATGCTTGTATATTTTGTGATGAATGGGGCTCGGCTGCGTATCACCTAGAACGTGATCGTGAGCTACTTGATCAAATCAGGGAAAATAAGAAGTGGGTGCAACGTCGTCACAAATGTGAAAAATATATGGTCTATTTCCAGTCATATACCAATACGCTTGATAGAGTCAGTGAGCTTAAAGAGCGCTTTGATATCGCTTTATCAGAAGATTACATACATGGCATTGTATTAGGCACTAGACCTGATTGCTTACCTGAGCGTATTTTTGAGTTGCTTGATGATACTAGCAAAAAAGCCTACACCTTAGTTGAAATAGGTGCTCAAAGTTTTTATGACGACCAATTAGAATTTCTAAAAAGAGGGCATACTGCGCAGCAAAATATTGATGCGATAAATATGTTGGCGGATAAAACCGGTGTTGATGTGGGCATTCATTTAATCTTTGGCATGCAGGGTGATAGCGATGAGCGCATTATCGAGACGGCAAAACTGATAAATTCATTGCCAATCAGTAATGTGAAGTTACACAATCTACATGTACTCTCTAACACGCCATTGGAAGAAATGTATCGCCGAGGTGAATTTATCCCAGATGATTTATCTGCGTACGCTAAGAAAGTTATTCTATTTTTACAACATTTGTCTCCAGATGTAGCGGTACAACGTTTGACTGCATTGGCTAGCCGCTGGGATGAGCTAATTGCGCCTAAATGGACTGCGCAGAAAATGCAGCCAATAGAATATATCGAAGAAAAAATGACTACCGCCGATGTTTGGCAAGGTAAGTTATATAGTGAGTAATAGCGTAACCAAGTGCTATATTTTGCACTTGGTTTTATCGCGTTAATTTAGGTGGCTTCTCTACCTAAAACTCTCATTGATTGATTGGAGTGTTGCATTGCCGGGACACAATACATCTTCGTTTAATGAATTAAGCGGTTTACAGCTAGTGCCAGACATATCATGTAAATCAGTGGGATCGGTATCAACATAAAGCAGCCCCGTCAATATTTCTCCTCGCTCATTGTGATCTTTAATTGCATCGATAGCAGCTCTGCGATCACAAGGATCGAAACCGGAAATTGCTTTGGTTAGGTGAATCACTGAGCCGTCATGCAAGGTTACCTCTTGGCTAGCGCCTTGTTCATAACTGGTGGTAATCTCATCTTTCATTGGCACAAAATCAAGAGCGGAGGTCGCTTCGTTATGCTCACGAATATAGTCGTAACTTTTTGTTGAGCCCACATTATTGTTAAAAGTTACACAAGGTGATACCACGTCGATAAAGGCAAATCCACGGTGTGACATGGCCGCTTTCATTAATGGAACGAGTTGGCCTTTATCACCAGAAAAACTCCGTGCTACAAACGTAGCGCCTAACTCTAAGGCCAAATTGACTAAATCTATAGGTTGGTGTTCGTTAAGCATCCCTGATTTATTGACGGAATCAACATCTGTGGTCGCCGACATTTGCCCTTTGGTTAAGCCATAGCAGCCATTATTTTCCACAATATACAACATATTGAGGTTTCGACGCACGACGTGGGCAAATTGACCTAGACCAATAGAAGCGGAATCACCATCGCCAGAAACGCCAACGTACTTTAATTCACGGTTGGCCAAATTAGCGCCAGTTGTTACTGAGGGCATTCTGCCGTGTACGGAGTTAAAACCGTGCGAGTTCCCCAAAAAATAAGTGGGTGTTTTAGAGGAACAGCCAATGCCTGATATTTTTGCAACTTTGTGCGGCTCTATTGACATCTCAAAGCACGCCTGAATAAGTGCTGCGCTGATAGAGTCATGACCACAGCCAGCGCAAAGTGTTGATAATGCACCTTCGTAATCTTTCGATGTATAGCCAATATCGTTTTTCGGCGATTGAGGGTGACGAAAGTCTGGGCGAATAAAGGTCATCTTATTTACCTCTCTTGGTATTGGCGGTCTTTTTTTTCGTTTTCTCAGTAAATAAGTGGTTCTCAATTTGTTGACGAATGTTTTGAGCAGTAATAGGCATACCGTCGTAACTGAGTAATTTGATTAACTTACTTGGCTGAGCATCTAGTTCATTGACAAGCAAAGTGCGCATTTGGCCATCTCGGTTTTGGTCAATGACAAAAATTTGCTGATGATTATGAATAAATTGCTCAACTAGTGAATGAAACGGAAACGCTTTAATACGCAAGCCATCAATAAACACACCTTCGGCAGCCAAAATATCAAGCGCTTCTCTAGTGGAAGCGTCACTGGTGCCGTAATAAATTACACCGACTTCAGACTTTTTATTGGTGTTTTTTGCCGGTACTTGCTCGGGGGCAGGCAATATTTGTTTGGCGGTGATAAATTTTCTATTTAAACGATTTACGTTTTCAACGTAAACATCGCCGTCCTCACTGTAAACGGCGTAAGGGTCTCTTGATGTACCGCGAGTGAAAAAAGCACCTTTAGTAGGATGGGTACCGGGGTAAGTGCGATAACAAATGCCATCACCGTCAACGTCATTGTACCGGCCAAAACGTTTACCTCGTGCGCTTAGCTCGTCAAGTTGCGCTGCATTAAGCACCTTACCGCGATCATACCGACAGCTATCGTCCCATGTAAATGGCTCACATAGGTGATCGTTCATACCTAAATCCAAATCTGGCATGACAATAACAGGCGTTTGTAAGCGATCGGTAGCATCAAAGGCTTCTGCGGTTAAATCAAAACACTCTTTCGGGTTTGAAGGAAATAACAACACATGCTTAGTGTCACCGTGAGAAGCGTAAGCACAAGACAACACATCAGGCTGTTGTGTACGTGTTGGCATACCTGTTGACGGTCCAGCACGTTGCACGTTAATCAAAACCGCAGGAACTTCGGCAAAATAGGCCAGCCCTAAGAATTCACTCATTAAAGAAATACCTGGCCCACTGGTTGCTGTGAAGCTACGTGCCCCATTCCAAGCAGCACCAATCACCATGCCAATAGCAGACAGCTCATCTTCTGCTTGGACAATGGCATAATTCTTTAGACCTGTGCCGGCATCTATTCTTAACCTTGATGCATATTTTTCAAACGCTTCAACAACCGACGTTGAAGGCGTAATAGGATACCAAGCCGCAACAGTAGCACCTGCATAAACGGCTGCTAATCCTGTAGCATTGTTGCCTGTGGTTAGGATGCGATCTTTTACTAAATCACGTCGTTCAACGCGAATAGCTAAAGGACAGTCAAAATGGTTATTGGCATATTGATAACCAAGCTCTAACGCGTGAATATTCGGTGCGATTAGCTTTTGCTTGCCTTTGAACTGATCGCCGACTAAATCAGACAGCACATTAAACTCTATGCCAAGCAACGCTGCTAACGCGCCGATATAAATAACATTTTTAAATAATTGGCGTTGACGCGCATCCGTATATTCTTGGCGGCATATGTCAGTAAGTGGTATACCGATATAGTGGATGTCTTCGCGTATGTAGCGAATATCTATAGGACGAGTGGAGTCGTAAACAAAGTAGCCGCCCGCGCGTACCGACTTAACATCTTTATCCATACTCTGCGGGTTAACAGCAACCATCATGTCGATGCCTTCACGTCGTCCTTGATAGCCTTTTTCACTGATACGTACTTCGTACCATGTGGGTAACCCTTGAATATTTGAAGGAAAAATATTTTTTGGGGTAACAGGAATCCCCATTCTAAAAATCGCTTTAGCAAACATGTTATTAGCGCTAGCAGAGCCTGTACCGTTAACGTTGGCAAATTTTATGACCAATTCATTGACCGACTTTAGAGTAGGTACTTTTGATTTTGTATTTGTTTTATTACTCATGATTATTCTGCCTTATGCGCTAAATTGTCACAGGCTTTAGCTTCAATATAGGTAAATTGTTGTAAGTCCCAGGCTCCTGTTGGGCAACGCTCAGCGCATAAGCCACAATGCAGGCATATGTCTTCATCTTTAACCATTACTCGACCTGTTGCTAAGTCACCGGAAACATAAAGTGGCTGTTCTAGGTTTTTAGCGGGAATGGTCAATTTATCTCTAAGCGTCGATTCATCTTCTTCCTTGCCCGTCATGGTTAAAACTTTTGTCGGACAGACATCAACGCAAGCATCGCACTCAATACACTTATCTTCAGTAAATACCGTTTGCATATCACAATTGAGACAACGCGCGGCCTCCGAAATGGCTCGCTGTTCATCAAAACCTAGTTCTACTTCATTGCTCAAGTTCTTAAGGGCTTCTTTTAGCTCCATTAATGGCACGGCATTTCTGTCGTCATTACTGACCGGACTGTCATAGCTCC
Organism: Thalassotalea atypica; assembly: GCF_030295975.1. Classification (NCBI taxonomy): domain Bacteria; kingdom Pseudomonadati; phylum Pseudomonadota; class Gammaproteobacteria; order Alteromonadales; family Colwelliaceae; genus Thalassotalea; species Thalassotalea atypica. The sequence goes on along the minus strand of NZ_AP027364.1, from coordinate 2,494,773 downwards.
ATTCATGTACCCCCATTTTCTGGCTGAGCAAATTCACACCTGCGTCTGGCCGTTGTTTTATGTCCTTTCCATGGCAATATAAATCAATTGATATTGCGGCTTGGTGACCGTGAGCGACTGCCGTAATAATATTTTCGGGGCCAAATGCCGCGTCACCGCCGATAAAGACTTTTTCATGCGTGGTGGCAAATGTTTCGCGATTAACTTTTGGCATATCCCACTTATTAAAAGCGATGCCGATGTCTCGCTCTATCCAAGGAAAGCTATTTGATTGGCCAACGGCAATTAGCACGTCGTCACATTCGATAATAACGGGGGGTTCATCTAGGGGAATTAAACTACGATTACCTTGCTCATCAAATTCAGCTTTTACTTTTTCAAAACGCATAGCGACTAGCTTAGAGTCTTCGACAATAAATTCTTTCGGTACATGATTGTCCAAAATAGGAATGCCTTCATGTTGCGCATCTTCTATTTCCCATGGAGAAGCTTTCATGGATTCAAAAGGGCTACGTACGGTAACAGTGACGTCTTTGCCTCCCAATCGTAATGCGGTTCTACAACAATCCATTGCCGTATTACCACCACCCAATACAATCACTTTTTTACCAATAGCGCTGGTATGTTTAAAAGCAACATTAGCAAGCCATTCAACACCAATATGAATATTTGCCCTAGCTTCTTCTCTCCCAGGGAGTGCTAGATCTCTTCCCTTTGGCGCTCCTGTGCCTATAAAAACGGCATCGAAATTCTGCTGTAAAACCGCTTTGAGTGAGTCGACCCGTTGATTGAAAAGGGTATGAACGCCCATATCCAATACATAGTTAACTTCTTCATCCAGTACTTCATCGGGTAGGCGAAAGCTGGGTATTTGGCTGCGGATCATACCGCCACCTTTGTATTGTTCATCGTATAAAGTGATGTTATAGCCTAATGGCATTAAATCTCGTGCAACAGTGAGTGATGCAGGGCCTGCACCAATAAGTGCAATCCGTTTCCCGTTCTTCTTCGTTGGGATGTTAGGTAATAAACTGGATATGTTGTTTTTGTTGTCGCTAGCTACTCGCTTTAAACGACATATTGCTACGGGCTCTTCATCATCACCTAATCGTCCGCGCCTGCATGCGGGTTCACAAGGGCGATCACAGGTTCTACCTAAGATGCCTGGAAATACGTTGGACTGCCAATTGACCATATAGGCTTCGTTGTATTTACCTTGAGCAATTAAGCGGATGTATTCTGGGACGGGGGTATGAGCAGGGCATGCATATTGACAATCAACAACTTGGTGGAAAAATTCGATATTTTCTTTCTTTTTTATATCCACAATATTACCTTCTATAACGATTCCAGTTCACTAATGAATAGACATTGAATGTATATATTTTCTTGAATCACACGGTATTCTTTTATCCCTAGTACCGAGCACAAAAATACTATTTAAGTGTAGCTATAACATAACACCGAATGACTACTATTTGTCCATAGGTAGTGCACTTATTAATCAAGACTTGAAATAGTGTCTATGTTCATTAGTGTTTACAGATGAATATAGTTCAAGGCATAACATTAACTTTGTTGAAATATTAGCTAATCAATAATAGGAAAGCTCTGACCCGCATAGACGAGTGTATATATTTAAGGCGTGTTCAACGATTGGACCATAGTAGTATTAGTTTGATGCCTATTTAGCAACAAAGAAATTAGCAGTGTGGGGATAGGATAAGTCATGAGCGCTATAACTTTAGCCGATGACAGCGGTTTACGGATGGTTATTTGAGCGACAAAACGAATGCCCTAACCATGTCAGGGCGTTCATTAACTAGGTGTTATAAGTTAATCACTAGGTTAGCATCAACTTCGATTGCCTGATCAAGGGCTGCTAACGACGCTTTACGTTGCTTTAATTTGGTGCCAATGTGTGCAGTCATATCAAGTTTTTTCATTTGTTCTGCAGTAAATTTAGCTGTTGCCATCAATTGTTCTGGGGCGACGATGATGTCTAAAAAGCCCGCTTTAATTGCCGTTTTTGGATCAAACATTTCAGCATTGTTAACTGAACGATTAAGGTAGTTGATTGGGATACGGCTTTGCGCAATTTCAATACCCGCATTATGCATCGTCATACCTATTGCGACTTCATTTAAGCCAATTTTAAAGTCACCGTCACAACCGATGCGATAATCACAGCTTAATAATATGAACGCACCTTTTGCAACAGCGTGGCCGCTACATGCAACAATAATAGGGTAGGGAAACGCGAGCATTCTGCGAGCTAGGTTAGATCCTTTGGTGACCAAACCGATTGCCGAGTCAGGGCCCGCTTTCATGGTTTTTAAGTCGTATCCACCAGAAAGAATACCCGGTTGCCCCGTTAAGATAACAACGGCTTTTTCTTGTTCAGCTTGATCAAGAGCTGCGTTTAATTCGTCAATCACTTGGTGAGAAATAGCGTTTACTTTGCCGTTAGTTATAGTGATTGTCGCAATTTGTTCTTCTATTTCTGTGGTAACTAAGGCCATTGTGGCTCCTTATTGTTCAAATTCTTTAGACTCAGCATTGAAGTTAACTGGGCTACAAACTTAACTGCAAGCTTATGATGACCGACAAATTTAACGCATTAAAATCAATTATAAAAGCAATTTAAACACTTGTTTGAATTTTTGATGTGTAATTCATTTAAAGAGAAATGCCAATAGTGCTTTTAAAATGTATTTATTGAACGGCGACACTTTACTGTCTAGCCCTGCGATAGATTGGGCTATAATAGGGGAGCTTATTTATAGCACATGAAATGTGAGGCGTTATTGCGCTTTTGGTGAGCTAGTTAGGTTAAGTAGTTGGTTGACTATTCCTGAGCCGACAATAGTGCTATGGTAAACAGCAAATATACAACAGTTAACGGTTACTGGATCAATGCCGGCCCCTCATTTGAATTGCATAACTACCCCGGACTTAAACCACGACAAGCCTTCAGATGGTGCTTACGTCAGTGGCAGCTATCTCTTATTAATGTTACCTGTACTTGATGAGTTAGGCATAGATCAAAAACTTTTCTTTCACCAAGAACAAATTGATTTGAAACGTCTGACGGATGTTAACTACAGAATCACCAATCTTAATTCATGTAATCTTTGGCAAAAATTATATGATATGACTCAAGATGAGACTATTGGCATCAAAGCTGGGCGTTTTGCCAACCCTAAAATATTTAACTTCCTTGGGCCAACGATGTGGCGAACACAAACACCACTAGAAGGCTTAGAAACCATGTTTAGGTACTTTCAGCTATTTTCTGATGCAGCCAAATTGTGCGTAGTTAAGATGAAAGATGGCTATAGTGTGCGAGTAACGGTATGTACCGATGAATACATTCCTGCAATAAACATGGATGCATTTCTAGGCGCTATTATTACGTTATGCCGACAGCATTATGGTGATGACTTTGCTCCTAAGCACGTAAAAACCATGCGACCATTAGTAAAAGACGTCAGTTACTTCCGTCGCTTTTTCCGCTGCGACATTGAATTTGAACAGCCTATTTTTGAAATAGCTTTTGAGCACGAGATGCTTGAGAGACAAGTACAGCTTGATAGTAATTTATATGGAAACTTAGATCTTAGTACCAAAGAATTAAAAGATAGGGTTAGGTTATTGGAGCGCGACGATCTTATTGCTCAAATAAAGATACTGGTGAAACAAAATTTATCCAAAGAGAATAGCTCATTGAGCAGTATATCAAATCGTTTTTACATGAGTGAGCGCACCATGCAACGTCGATTAGAGATGTATAATTGTACCTTCAGGTCGATTGTTGAAGAATGTCGCCATGAACTGGCACTAGATTACATTCAATGTTCGGATTTATCGGTAGCCGATATAGGACATTTACTAGGCTTTTCAAACTATAGCAATTTTGCGCGCGCATTTAAAAACTGGACTAAGATGTCACCTAACACATACAAACAAGCCATGAATATTCTTTGAATTATCAATTGCGACGCTTTTATCGATTATTGTGTAATAGTTACAGGACATAGTGCGATTGGTGTACTTTTAGTTCTACATCATGTTTTTTGAAACAATAGTTACACCGACAGAGTATTTATGAAGTAGAAATGAACTGTGCTCGATAATTCCCTGGCGTATAATTTGTCCAGCCTTTAAACGCTCTAATAAAGGCACCTGTTTCGGTAAATCCTACTTTTTCTGCGATATTAGCAATTGTATAGTTTGGCTGATATAAGCAGTATATGGCCAAGTCCCGACGAATATCATCCTTTATCTGTTGATATGTACAGCCTTCTAGCTTAAGTTTCTGTCGCAAGGTTTTAGGCACCATACTTAATTGTGTGGCGACATCTTCAAAATTAGGAAAATCAGAATCTAGATGTCCTTCAATGAGCTGTTTGACTTTAGTGGTGTAGTTATCCTCTGCAACAGGGTTTAGTAAGATGTTCATGGGGGTCACCGCGACATAATCATTAAATTCTAAAGTGTTTCTTACAATAGAATGTGACAAATAATCACTAGTGAAACGTATGGCCAGTTTGTTTGCACTAAACTTTTTGGGGCAGGAAAATAGACGTGCATACTCCACTTTATGTACAGGAGTCGGAAAGTCAAATTCAACCTGCTGTAGTTCTAATTGTTGGCCTATCAGCCAACAGCAAAAACGGTGAAAAGAGACCATAAGAAAATCAGCAAGCATGTGATGGGAGTCTAGAGAGGGATCAATTAATTTGATTTCAATTTCACTCTCGTCGTCGCCAATCGTGAGATTTAGCGTAAAACCATGCTCAACATAATTGTAAAAACCGACTAATAGCTTTAATGCCCCTTCTAAATTTTCAGAGCCAATAGCTAGCGAACCTGCATAATAAAAAGCGCCGTTCGGCAAAGGCTTATAACCAAAGCCCATATTTTCATCTTTAAGTACCTTCCAAACGTAACGATTGATAGCAGCATAAACCGCAAATGATACCCGAGTAGATGAATCCGATAACATGTCTTGCGTTATACCAAATTTTGTTAGCAGTAAATCTGCATTCTTGCCGTGTTGTTTTAAGCCACTGAGTAATGCATTGATATAATGAATTGTAATGGTTCTATCATTCATGTGATGGTTGGTGCCAGAAACTACAAGGCCTACATCTTAGCCTAATTAATTGGTTATTTAAAAACATAGATAGGATTAAGTCGTGTTCCAGTCTGAACTGTTAAATATTTGATATTGGCTTTCACAACACGCTTGACCAGCAAATATTATTAGATTTTTGAAATAGAGTGCTTATTTTGCCTCAACTGGTGATAACCAATCTTTAGACGTAGAGCTTATCCTACGCTTGAAAACTCCATGCAATAAAGCGGCTAACTTTTTGTCCTTGCGCCATTTTTACTACTTTACTTTGTGTGACGTTTTGCTTCTTCAATGCTAACTTCAAAGGACTAACGTTATCTTTTTGCGAAATAAGGCAAGTAAACCATGTGACTTGATGTCCATACTTACGGCTTTCTTTGATCATGTTTCGAACAAAAGTCCGCTCGCCACCTTGACACCAAAGCTCTGCTTCTTGCCCGCCGAAATTAAGAGCCGCTTTGGTTTCTTTTCCTGTGCTGATGTTGCCTTTTGCTTTGTTTAAGTTTGCCCACTTCTGGCTATTTCCTTGCATTGCTTTGGCTAACGACTGATGAAAGGGAGGATTGCACATGGTCAAATCAAATGTTTCATCTGGTTTAACAATACCATCAAATATCTTGCTTGGTGCCGATTGTAGTCGGCATTCAATTTGATTTTCTGCAATTTTGTTTTTGGTCAAAATAGATTGAGCGTTACTGATCGATTTTGGATCGATATCTGTAGCAACAAATGACCACCCGTAACTTCGATACCCTAAAAGAGGGTATATACAACTTGCTCCTGTGCCGATATCCAATACTCTTACGTTCTTGCTGTCGTTTAACGAATTTAGCAAGTCAGCAATATAATGAACGTAATCGACTCGGCCAGGGATCGGTGGGCATAAATTCTCTTGGGGAATATGCCAATTATCAATTTGGTAAAAATGAGCAAGCAGTGCCTGATTTAACGTTCTTACCGCTTGAAGATCAGAAAAATCAATGGTTTTTGATTGATATTTATTAAGGTATACGTAGGGCTTTAACGACGGTAGTGTTTTACACAGAGCTTTAAAGTCGTAACCCCTTTTATGCTGGTTACGAGGATGAAGTTGATGTTTTACCGTCATTGCTAATTTGAGCCTACACTATAAAATTTAATCGTGATTCTTCCAGATTTCTTCTGGCGTGAGTTTCAATACTTTTCGCTCAGATTTAGGCTTTTCAATCTTTTTAGCTTTTGGATTGACATAAGGTGTGCTTGCTTTAGGACGTGCTGTATTGTCATGACGAGGCTTACTGGATTCGTTATAGTTCGACTTTTTATGTTGTTGCTTTGCACTTGCAGGCTCTTTTTTGGCGACGCGATATTTGTTCTGCAAAGCGTTCATAAAATTACGCATAATTTGTGCTTTACAGACACGGTAATGCTTATGATCGGATTTTCTGAAAAAAGCGCTTAACTCAGGCTTACTGATAGTGACATTGACAGATGACAGCAACTCGATAATGTCTTCGGCTTTTAAGTTCAACGCAATTTTGAGTTTAGTTAAGATGATATTGTAGTTTAACGTTGTTTCAGGTTGCGGTTTATTCCCTTCTTTAGCGCCACGTTTTTCTGTGATAAAACCGTTGAGAAAGGTTGCCAGGGTGATGTCAGCCATTTCTTTATAACCTTCATCCTCTTCTTTTTTTAGCCATGCACTGACTTCTGCACGAGTGACCATAGCATCAGCTAGTTTAAAAATGTTAATCATTTTATTGTCGTTGTAGTTAAAGCTATAACGTAAGCGGCGTAAAATATCGTTATTGGTCACAAAGGATCCTTGGTAAAAATGTCATCTAGGCGATATAACTGATGCGTTATTCGCTGCAAAATAATCTCGCTATTTTATCAAAAAATATTGTGGTTAGGGGCTTTTGGTGCAAATAAAATTAATTAGGGTCTACTGATAAGTGAAACACACAGTGCCATCGAATCGTCTTGTACAGTCTAATATTCCAATTTAAACACCTAAGAATCAATTCAGCATTGAAAATTTATTGATCTGTGATTAAGTTTTGTAAGACTATTGCTTGTTTCTTTGTTCAATACGGGTAAACTGCCGCGTCTTTTTTAACTGTGTGTTCGAGCCGCATTTTGACCTTTGATTCTTACCTTATTTATCTCAGTATTTCTTGTATCGCTTCTGTTAGTGTTGGTCCATCAGTACTACTTGCGGCCAGTAATGGTTTGAACTTTGGCGGCCGTAAAGCACTTGCTGGTGTTGTTGGGCATGTGACATCTGTATTCATGCTAGCATTAGCCTCGGTAGTGGGGGTGAGTGCGTTATTGGTTAGTTCTGAGCTACTTTTCACCATTGTGAAGTACATCGGCGTAGGCTATCTAGCTTATATTGGCGTAGCGATATGGAAAAGCAAAGGCAATTGGGCGATCTCAACGGATTATCAAGACATGCCGTCAAGCTTGAGTTTATTTCGTAAAAGTTTTGTGTTGGGTATTACGAACCCTAAAGGTTTGGTCTTCTTTACCGCTCTTTTTCCACAATTCATTCAACCTGATGCGCCGCTGTTACCACAATTTGCGTTGCTTGCAGGTACTAGTTTAACTAATGCGTTCTTGTTTACATCTGCATATGCATTGCTTGGCTGTAAGTTTAAAAGACGATTAACGCCTTTAATTAGTAAAGGCTGGATTTCTAAAATAACAGGGAGTTTGTTTCTATCATTTGCTTCTGCATTAGCATTAATGAAGTAAAGATAAAAAGGAAGTTTTTTTCGAAATAGTTTAGCTAGATGGGAAAATAAAATGAATTGGCCATTGTTTGTTAACAATTGACCAACTCATTCAACTCAGGACAGATTAGAATTGGTAGTTGTACTCAATTCTGTGTTCGCCGTCTTTGTAGTTAACTTCGTCTGAGAAGTTAGCAAAGTAACGAACATTGCTGCGCGGGTTAATTTGATAACTTAGTGCGACTTCGTGCAATAAAATATCGCTATTCCCCATACCATATGCATTATCTTTGTAAAAATCTGAGCCAGATAAAGAGCTTAAGAACATTGGGTTATAGTTGAACCAAATATTGTCTGTGATAGTTACTTTACTGTACATACCAGCAACAGTGTATGTACCTGTCATTGAATAACCTTCGTCAATGACTTTTTCGCCGTTTTCAATGCTATCGATAGCATCGTTTTGAATAGTGACACCAGCACCTAAAATTGGGAAGAACTGCACTCGGCCCCATTTAGGTAACGCTTGGATAAAGCTGTATGATGCGTTTGCGGTATCTGTTTCAATGTCGTAAGCAATATCTATTTGATTACCTCGGCCGTTAGTCATATCTACTTTAAAGTTACGGAAACGGAACGAGTCAATTGAATTGTCTTCTTCAACAATTTGAGAAAAACCAATGTCTTCACCAAGGAAGCCTTTTAACTCAACAATGTTCATTGCCATAGTGTTTTCTACACCTGGATCATATGACTTACCATATTTGATGTTAAGCCCTCGATCAGTGTAACCAACACCGAATTGAGAGAACACGGCAAGAGGATCTGACATGTCTTGTAATTCTTTTTCCTCTGCTGTATCAGCAGCGAACGCTGTTTGTGATACAAGAGCAGCTACAAGAGCAGGCAATATTACTTTTAAACTTGAGTTTTTCATAAATTACTCCAATACGATTTGTTCATATTTTTTGAATTGATGAAATCTTACTCCTCAAGTTCAGTATTTACTGTTGAAATTATTAGTTAAATTGTGCTGATTTGTAACTAAGGTGTTATGTTGTAATCAGTGTTATTAGTTGTAATGGGGACAGAGAGTTTAACGACTCAATGCGAGTTAAAATTCACTATAAATTTATGAAACGCGTGTTATAAAGGTGATACTTTAAGGCTGTTATTGATGTTTTTAGCCGTAATTAAGTTCAATGGTGATTGGTTTACACGCAACCATTTAGCCATGCGGTATGTTATTTGTAACTACTTTTTGCAAAATTCATCCTGTAATACCAAGATGATTTTCATTGCTACCGGATTTTCGACGCGATAGTAAATTGTTTGAGATTCACGTCTTGTTGAAACGAATCCATCTTGACGCAATCGAGCTAAATGCTGAGAAAGACTCGATTGGCTTAAGTCTATTAACTTATTCAATTCAGTAACGGATAATTCATTTTCACCTAAATGGCAAAGTATCATGAGGCGACTTTCGTTACTTAATGCTTTCAGCAAAGCAGCAGCCCGCTTAGCGTTGTCCTTAATGTTCTCAAAATCAATGACGTTAGTACTCATAAAACTACTTTTTAATCCCAATACATAAAATAGAATTATATATTAGACATTCCTAATGTAATTGTCTATATTAGTGAACATATATTACGTTTATCTAATTTAGTGGTTGTTAATGTTATGGCGCTAAAGTTAATTGGGGACTTCAACTTGATATCAGCACAAGGTCAAACTCGCTACGAGAAACTATTAACGTGGGCATTCGTGCAGCCTAAGTTTATCTATTCAATTATTTCTGTACTCGTATTAATCGCCTTACTGATGATTCCAAGCATCAAAATTGATACTGATCCTGAAAACATGCTTAGCTCTGACGCATATGCAAGGGTGTTTCATCAACAAACAAAGCAAAATTTCGCCATGAGAGACATGATAGTTGTCGGTATTGTCAGCGAAAAAGACATTTTTACATTAGATAATTTGACGGTGATTGGAGACTTAGCTGCTCAAATAGAAGAGATAGACGGGGTTGTTAAGGAGGATTTATTGTCGTTAACGACGGTTGATAACATTACTCAGTTTATTGATGCTCAGGGCAATGCTTCCGGAATACGGTTTGAATATTTGATGAAGCAAGCGCCAGAATCAACAACAGAAGTGGAAAATGTGCGCAACGCGGTAGCACGACTCCCACTGTTGAATAACACATTAGTCGCAAGCGATCACAGAGCAATCGCTATTTATGTACCAATAGTATCTAAGGATTTGTCGTATGATATAGGCGAACAAATAAGAACATTTATTAGCGATATTAAAGCCATACATAAAACAAAAATATCGTCTCAATCGTTAGCCTTTCACATCACGGGTTTACCGATTGCAGAAGATCAGTTTGGCGTTGAGATGTTTGTTCAAATGGGCGTTGCCGCTCCTTTAGCTGGGCTCGTGATCGTTGCCTTGTTGTGGTATTTCTTTCGCAGTGTTCCTTTACTCATCGCCCCGATGATTGTCGCCATGGCGACAGTTATTATTATCATGGGGGGATTGATAGGTATGGGCTTTACTGTGCATATTATGTCGTCAATGATCGCTATCTTTCTAATGCCGATCGCTGTGGTTGATTCTGTGCATATTCTTTCGGAGTTTTCCGATAGACATAATAAATCGGTTGATTTGAAAACAACTATTGCGCAGGTGATGAGTCATTTATACAAGCCTATGCTGTTAACGTCAGTAACTTCAGCTGTTGGTTTTTTCTCTCTGATGTTAACACCGATTCCACCGGTACAAATTTTTGGCGCGTTTATTGGTAGTGGTATTTTACTGGCTTTTGCTCTGACGATTATCTTTGTACCTGTCTATTTGTCTCGGTTGTCCCCGAATGAAGTTGAAAAGCTACATTTGGTGAAAGAGCGCCTTGCGGCGACAGGAAAGCTAACCAAGATGCTGGCCAAACTTGGTCATTTTGCAACAAACAAAGGTACAATTATTTTTCCGGTGTATGTTGTCTTATTTATAGCTGGCGTTTTGGGAATCAAACAGATTGAGATTAATGACAACCCAATAAACTGGTTTAAAGCGAACCATGAAATTCGCATTGCCGACGAGGCATTAAACGCACATTTTGCAGGCACTTATGATGCATGGTTCGTACTAGATGGTGCTTCAATACAAGATAACCGTGCTGTCGATAACTTTGTTGCCGAACTTAATGCTATTAAAGCTAAAGGGCTGAACATTGAATCGATTGAGCCCTACATTGAGCAAAGCAAAGCGAGTTCTTCGTCATTCTTCTCTCAAGAATTACTGGTATTGCTTGATGATTTAGCTTTTGACAGTGAAGATATATATGCCATGGATATCAACAAATTGGTGGCTGTGGCGGATAGGGCATTTAATGCAAGCCAAATTTTTACTCAGCCTGACGTTTTACTCTGGATGTCGAGTTTTCAAAACGCCATGATTCAAAGCGGTTTGGTTGGTAAAGCCAATACGTTAAATGACATCATTAAAACCGTGAACCGAGAGCTAAAATCCGGCACAGAACAAGATTTCAACATACCTCAAACTAAAGCTGGAGTTGCGCAAGCTTTATTGCAATACCAGTCTTCTCATCGACCACAAGATTTATGGCACTTTGTCAGCAAAGACTTTCAGCAAAGTCTGATGTGGCTGCAAATGACCAGCGGTGATAACCAGCACACCTCCAAAGTCGTGGATTGGGTTGCGCAATATGTTAAAAATAATCCTGCGCCGGTTGAGCTTGATTTTCATTGGGCAGGCAAGTCCTATCTCAATATTGTCTGGCAAGATGCGATGGTAAGCGGCATGGCAGATAGCTTAGTGTCAAGTTTTGTTATTGTTTTTCTCATGATGACGATATTGTTTCGCTCGATAAAATACGGCGTACTTGCGATGTTACCCCTGACATTCACCATCACCATGATTTATGGCTTGATTGGTTGGCTCGGCAAAGCATACGACATGCCCATTGCTGTACTCTCGGCACTGACGCTTGGCTTATCTATCGATTTTGCCATTCATTTCTTACAGCGAGCACGAACATTAATTGACGAAATGGGTGATGTGTACTCCGCTATGTCATTGATGTTTAAGGAGCCCGCTACCGCGATTACGAGAAATGCCATTGTTATCGCTCTTGGTTTCACGCCATTGCTTTTTTCACCTTTAGTGCCTTATATCACCGTTGGTTTTTTTCTCGCGAGCATCATGGCGTTATCTGCATTAGTGACATTAATTTTATTACCGGCGTTACTTATTTTACTTAGTAAGAAAACGTCTGTGGTTAGTTCGTAACTAGTGCTTTTCTATACTTAGGATCCTTATTATGTTCAATCAAATAAAAAGATATTTGCTGGCTTTCGTTGCGGTTAACTTAATCGCGCCAATGCATACCATGGCACAAGAGTTAACCAATGCTGATGAAATTATAATGCAGGCAAACTTAGTGTCATATTACGCGGGTGATGATGGTAGTGCACAAGCACGTATGATTATTGTTGATGCTCGTGGTAACAAGCAAATGCGCCAGTTCACTATCTTAAGGAAAGACATCGAAGATCTTGGTGATCAAAATATGCTGGTGTTCTTTTCTCGCCCGACCGACGTTAAAGGCACCGTATTTCATGTGACGAAGAAGGTGAAATCAGAAGATGATCGCTGGTTGTATTTACCAGCGCTTGATTTAGTAAAACGTATATCTGCAGGCGATAAGCGTACTTCGTTTGTAGGCTCACATTTTTATTATGAAGACGTTTCTGGTCGTAATCCACGAGAAGACAATTACACACTTTTAGCTGAGCAAAGCACCGGTGATTTTTATGTTGTTAAAGGGGAACCGAAAGACCCTACAACTGTTGAATTTGCTTACATGGTAGCGAAAATCGACAAGATAACTTCGTTGCCAATGGAAGTGACTTATTTTGATAAAAATGACAATAAGATCCGTAAAATGGAAGTGCTTAAAACAAAAGACGTACAGGGCTTTACCACTGTTATACATTCAAAAATTACTCAGTTTTCTGACAACAGTTATACCGAGATGCAGTTTAGGAAGGTGAAGTATGATGCCGGTTTACCCGATAGTATTTTTGCTGAGCGTAGCTTGCGTAATCCGCCCAAAGCTTGGTTAAAGTAGAGCTAGCTCATGTTTATTAAAGTGTATGTGGTAATAAGTTTTTGGTTGATTGGAAGCATAACTTCATTTGTTCAAGCCCAAAACCAAATCATTCAAGAAAATGGTACAGCCCAAACGCTAATATTCACTTCCGGTTTTAATGAAGGGACTGAAGACGATAATTGGGGCAATAACTGGGATGATGAGGAAGAAAGAAGTTGGCGTGTCAGCGGTTTTGTTGAAGGTGCATTGGGGCAATTCTCACAAGACAATGTGGTCGAGTCTGAGCAATCGTTATCAGAAATAAGAGCAAGAATTGATGTTAATTATAGTCATCAAAAATTCGAACTAGTCGCCAGTGCTGATGTGCTTTTTGATGATGTCTTAAATGATAATGCCTGGCATACCAGAGAGCTTTTTGTCAGTTTCAGCCCATTATCAGCGTTAGATTTAAAAGTCGGCCGGCAAGTGATGACTTGGGGAACAGGTGACTATCTATTTTTGAATGATTTATTCCCTAAAGACTGGCAGTCCTTTTTCAGCGGCCGTGATGATGAATACCTCAAAGCGCCTGCTGATAGTGTTAGAGCGACGGCTTACATTAATAATTTTAGTGTAGATATTGCTTTGACCCCTAAATTTACCGCAGATAATTATATCAATGGTGAGCGTTTTTCTTTTTATTCGCCGATTAACGAGCTTAACGGAAATACAGAGCCAGAGCACTTTCCTGTAGAAAGTAGGGACAATAGTCAATTTTCTATGCGCATTTCAACGACCAAATCGGGTATTGAATATACAGTATATGGTTATCAAGGCTATTGGTCGAATCCTGTGGGCATTCATCTCAATGGAGAACATCAAGGAAAGGCATTTTTCCCTAAAATGAACTCATATGGCGCAAGCGTTAGACTCCCTATTGCTAAAGGATTATTGAATGTTGAAAGCGCTGTATACAACAGTGTTGAGGACAGTGATGGAGACAAGGCCAATATACCAAACAATCAGGTTAAGCTACTGGTGGGTTATGAACAAGAGTTAGTTAAAAACCTTACGGGTGCAGTGCAATACTACGTTGAACACATGCAAGATTATGCAAACTATGAGAAAAGTACTTACTTTGCTGAGCAAATTATCGACCAAAATCGTCAAATTCTAACGGCGCGTTTGACACATAGGGCAATTCATCAAAAGCTTGTCAGTTCATTGTTTGTTTTTTACTCGCCAAGCGATCATGACGGTTATATTAAGCCGATGCTCAGCTATCGTCAAAATGACCATTGGAATTATAGCCTAGGTGCAAATTTATTTTGGGGGCAGGAAGAATATACCTTCTTTGGTCAACATCAAGAAAATAGCAATTATTGGCTACGAGTAAAGTTTAACTATTAAAATTAATATAGGAAGAGGTTATTATGAAATTACATGACGCAGTTTTTAGATTTGCAGGTGTTATGGTGTTGTTGTCAGTCCTGCTAACGTACTATGTTCACGGCAATTTTGTTTGGTTTACTGTGTTTGTTGGAGCTAACTTGCTACAGTATTCTTTCTCTGGATTTTGCCCAGCAGCAATCGTTTTTAAAAAAATGGGCTTTAAGCCATAACTAACGTGAAATTAAACTTAAAATAAGGCGAAGTAAATGCTAAAAAAAATCCCAGAATTAGTCAAAGAGGCAAGAGTGTCACTTAACGTCATTACCGCCAAAGAAGCTGCGATAAAAGTAAAAGAAGTCAACGGGCTTGTTTTAGATGTTAGAGAAATGATTGAAGTAGACAAAAAGCCTGTGCAAGGCGTGATAAATATTCCACGAGGGATATTGGAACCACAAATGCTACAACGCTTCCCCGATGAAAATTTGCCTTTATTTCTTCATTGTGCCTCCGGCGTTCGAGCCACTTTTTCAGCGGAGCAGTTAACACGTGTAGGCTATAAAAATGTTACAGTGATTAGCTGCTCCATCGATGATGTGTGCCAAGCATTTGCCTAAGTACACAACTTAACTCAGAGCGTTTGTTTTTGTAATAGATATGCCGAAACGTAAAAGGGAATTACCTCATTAACAATGTATTTAGAATTCCAAAGTTAACCTCTATTCAGTTAGTGATGGCGTTGCGTTCAGCGTCTATCATCATGCAAACAGCGTTGGTGTTGTTTGTTACCTTCGTGCTTGAGTATGAATTGCCTGTATTGGCCATGTTTGGTGTGATCGTCGCAGAATTCATATTTAATTCCCTTTGGTATGTGTACTATCGCCGCGGTAATGTTGAACGCAAAAGCCACCTCGTGACTCAGTTGATTGCAGATGTCTTATTCTTAGGTGGTTTATTGTATTTTAGCGGTGGTGCCACCAATGCCTTTATATCATTATTGCTCATTCCAATTGCCATTGCGGCAGTAGCCTTGCCTATTCGCGGATTAATGTTTGTTGCAATAAGCGCCATAGCGACATACAGCTTTCTACTCTGGTTGATGCCGATGCATGTGATGCACGGTAATATGGAGGCACATTTTATTGGTATGTGGCTGAACTTCTTACTTTCTACAGTAGTGGTTGCCATTGTAGTAAATCAAATGGCGAATATTATCAACCGCAGAGAATTAACCATTGCCAAATACCGTGAAGAGCAGCTCAAGCAAGAGCGTATCATTGCGCTTGGTGTTGCCTCAGCGCAAGTAACCCATGACCTTGCAACACCGATTGCGTCTTTAGCATTAATGTTTGATGAAATAAAAGAAGATAATGCTATTGACCGGGGTTTACTAGGAGACTTTGAGCAGCAACTTAAAAGATGTTCTGATAAATTACACGCTTTTCGTCAAATGTCAGAAGACATTAAAATGAATAAGCGCGTCACTTATTCATGTGCTCAAGTCTTCAAACAAATTACCCGTCATTGTCAGCTAAACTACCCACAAGTTGAATTTCGTTTTTCAGAGCAGGTAAACCAAGGAGAGATTACTGCTGATGGCTCATTAGTTCCTGCGGTTGTTAATGTGATAAATAATGCTGTTGTTGCTTCAAACGCGTTGCAAAGTAATCAAGTAGACATTGCCAGTATCGAGGTTAATGAACAATGGAAGTTGGTCATTCGAGATTTTGGTAATGGCTTCAAAACGGAGCAATTTGCTCAACTAGGCAGCGTACCACAGCCAAGTGATAGAGGCTTTGGTATGGCTATATTATTGAGTAATGCCAGTTTAGAGCGATTAGATGGGAAGCTTGAACTCACCAACCACCAGCATGGCGGTGCTCAAGTGGTAATGACATTGCCATTAAACATGGTTAAGTAGCGGTTTAAACACATAACAATCAGAGAATAAATGACTAAAAATGAAAGTGTTAATAATTGAAGATGATGCAGTATTTTCAGCTTCGTTACGGCGTCGTTTGAAAAAACATGGCTATCAGTGCCTGCAGACGGATAACTGCAGTGACGCATTGCTGCATAGTCGCCAATATCTGCCTGACATTATTTTGCTTGATATGCACCTTGATGGTGATAGTGGCCTGAAAATCATTGCGCCTATGCGTAATATTTTACCTAAAGCTAAAATTATTTTATTGACCGGTTATGCGAGTATCGCAACTGCAGTTGAGGCGATTAAATTAGGTGCTGACGATTATTTGGCAAAACCCATAGACACACAAACATTGATAAGTGCAATGTCAGGCAGTGCCAAGACAACTATTGTCCAAGAGCAACAAGCCACCTTATCTTCAGAGCAAATTGAATGGGAGCATATTCAGCAGGTACTGAAATTTAATGATGGTAATGTTTCAGCAGCAGCAAGGCAGTTGTCGATGCATCGTCGTACACTGCAACGTAAACTTAAAAAACGTCCTAGCTTTCAATCCAATTCAATTTAAACTCACTCAAAAAAACTTAACGCATGCGTATGATTCGTTTGGCAAAAAAAAGCCCCGTCTGGTTAGTGTCGGGGCAAAGCACATGATTTGTGAATTAACATTTTATGGTGGTCATTAAACATTAACTCATTCAAATTTTATAAGCGGTTTGGCAAATGAGTGTAACCAACTTATGATTTTATTATCCTGCCTATTATTTCATTCAGCAAAGGTTAAGTTTCAAAGTGCGACAATTTGCCGCAGTTAACAAGAAGAGCTGCTGAGATTTTAGGTCAAAGCCTTAACATAAATATACAAACGAACGGAACTGTGTGGTTTTTGTTCAATGGTGCTGGGATTCGCAGGCATTTTGAGTAATCATTACGTTTATTTACAACAAAGCGTTAATGGTGAGTGGTCACATCGTATATAGTGACGCTATTTACGAGTAATTAACAACTAGGTTTTAGTCAATTTAATGAATCAAGTGTTCAAAAAGGCCGTTATAGTCTTGGTAAGTCTCCAATTAACAGCATGTGCAAGCATGAGAATTGAAGATTTCTTTCAAGGATATGCTCAGCAAATGAGGCCAGTTCGACAGGCTACCTTGATGGGAGATTTCCCCAATGCGAATCAAAAACTGGGTGAGCCATCGAGTCGAAATACCAACTATGTCTTAACGTTACTCGAAAAAGGCCGCCTAGCGTACTTGTCCGGCAATTTCCAACAAAGTAGAGCATGGTTCGAACAGGCATATCAAACCATTGAGAAAGAACGTAGTGGGGCAAAAGTTAGATTAAGTTCAGGTGTTGAGAAATTTGGCTCCTTGCTGAGTAATGATAATGCTATTTTGTATCAGGTACCTGCATACGAACAAAGCATGATGCACTCATACCAAGCACTAAATTATTTGTACCTTAACGACTTAGAGGGGGCACTAGTAGAAATTAGGCGTGCAAACCTTGTTCAAGAGCAAGCATTGAGGGCTAATGAAGATGAACTTATCGAGGCAAATGAAGCCTTAGGTAGTACCGGTAGTGTAGATTGGCAACACGCAAATGCCGCCTTCTCATCATTGAATAGTCGAGTAGGAGATATTAAGAATGGTTTTCAAAATGCTTATACCTTTTATATATCTGGCATTTTATATGAAGCAGCGGGTCAATTGAACGATGCATACATTGACTACAAAAAAGCGTTAGAAATTTTTCCGGACAATCACTATTTGCAGCAAGACGTGTTACGACTTGCACATCAATTGGGAATGGTTGATGACATTGAAGTACTTGAACGTCGATTTGGTGATTACCAAACTACAACGCTCAAAAATAGTGGGCAGCTAGTTATTATTTATGAGCAAGATCTTATCGATGCGCGAATAGAAAAAGGGGTCAACTTACCTATATTTACGCGGCACAATGATTTTAGAACCTTTAATTTAGCTCTGCCAAGTTATCAGCCAACCGTAACGCCAGCAAAGCCATTAGTACTCAAAGTGAATGACGATGTATTGGCATCAGAGCAAATTGTGCAGTTACAAGCCTTGGTCGCTAAACAGCTGACCGAGCAGATGCCAACCATGATTGCCAGACAAGTACTCAGGCTGGCAGCAAAAGAGCAAGTAAGACATAAACTGAGTAAAGAAGGTGGAGATGTCGGTAATATTCTAGCGGGGCTTTATAACATGGCATCAGAGCGCGCTGATACACGCAGCTGGTTGACGCTACCTAGCGACGTACAGTTGTTAAAAATTGATTTGGTCGAAGGCCAACATAGAGTCAATATTAATGCTGTGGAAGGGCTCAACGAAATACCTGTCGACATTACCGCTGGAAGAACGACTTTTGTCATGATCAGTCGATTGGGTCAATACAGTCAACATCATGTCGTTAATTTATAATCTAATGACGGCACATGTTTAATTTGGATATTGCTGAGGAGTTAAAATGAAAAATACGTTCAGTCAATCATGGTACTTACTCATGGTGATTATATTCGTGGCAGGCTGTAGTAGCCGTTCTCCTGTGACGTCAGGTATTGGTACTTCTGCAATACATAATACTAATGAATTTTCTCGTTACTTGAAAACAGATAACCCAAAAATGGCTGATCTGTTATCAATCGCCCAAGTGCAATCTCGCCTGATTAATGGCGTAACACAAGTGAATGTTGAGCTAGTCAGCGGCGCGAGTAAAACGCAAAAATTGCAATATCAATTTACTTGGTTTGATGAACAAGGTTTTGTCGTCGAACCTAACAAGACACCTTGGACACCATTATCCCTGCACGGTGGTCAAATCAAAAAACTACGTGCTGTCGCGCCTAATGCAACGGCAACAACTTTTAGTGTCTATGTGCGTAGAGCACATAGCAAAGCCTATGAATTTGAAAAGGAATAACACATGAACAAAAAATATTTAATTGCTGCCTCTATTGGTTTTTCAGCGCTGGTATTGTCGGGCTGCTCGAGTAAGCAAGTGGTGAGCTATGGTGACGCAACAGCAGTGGAAACCACCGATGTTAACTTTGGTTCGACTGATTTACAGCGAGTGGCTAATGAGATGACCGAGTCATTGATGTTGTCTCCTGTGGTTGGCACTTTAACGCAAAATAAACGCCCAGTGGTTTTTGTTGAGCGGATTAAAAACAAAACCAGCGAGCATATTGATATGGAGTCGATCACCGATTCAATCTCGACGAAAGTTCTTCGCTCAGGAAAATTTAGGTTTGTTGATATGTCACGTGTTGAAGCGGCACGTAAGCAAATTCAATTTCAACAAGATGGCGGTATGGTTGACTCATCAAAAGCGATCCAGTTTGGTCAGCACATAGGTGCTGAGCTTATGCTTTACGGAAACCTTTCTAGCATTGTTAAATCAAATAAAGACAAGAAAGATGTGTATTACAAGTTCACCATGCGCTTGATGGATTTAAACAGCGGTCTAGTTGAGTGGGCTGACGAAACTGAAATACGTAAAACACGTGAAAAAGCGAGTGTTGGCTGGTAATAAAGTCAGAAGATTTTATTTGCCAAGGGGGATTAAATGAAAAATTTATTTTTGTTTATCAAGGTTACAACGTTGTCGTTGATTTTTAGTGCGTCGGTATTGGCGGATGGTTATGATCGTAATAAAGCGGTGCCCGTTGAACAAGTATTGTTCGGACAAGTGATGTCGGTGCGGAACATTACCGAAACCGAGCTCGTTAAAGATCGTAACAACGGTTGGAAATCATTGGGCGGTGCTTTGCTAGGTGGCGTCATTGGCCATCAATTTGGTAGCGGCAGCGGACAAGATGTAGCAACTGTATTGGGGGCTTTAATTGGTGGCTCTATGGCCCATCGAAACAACCCAAAATACAAAGAGAAAACATTGCGTTTGGTTGAATTGATGATCAAAGTGGAATCGGGACAGGAATTTATGGTAGTTCAAGATTACGACCCTGCTATGGCATTTAAGGCCAATGATGATATTCGCATGATTTATCTTGCCAATGGCTCGGTGCGTATTGACAGGCAATTCTAGCTCTATAAAGATAAAATCGCCTACACACAGGAAAAAATAAAAAAGCGAGGTATTATACCTCGCTTTTTACATGCACTTTTCTAACAATTCTTGTTAAATCTAACTAACTTAGAAAGTGAACTTCACACCTGCCTTAAATATACGGCCTAATGGGCTGTATGAGCTTGGGAAAGTATTACCTGAGTTAAATGCTGTTGAGCCGGCTTCGCCACCAACAACTGGTGCATCTTCGTCTGAAATATTATCTATACCAAACGTGAACTTAGTGTTTTCCCCTAAGTTATAGCTCGCGAACAAGTCAAAATAGTCGTAAGAATCAATTGAGCGGAATGCTTCAAATGAACCCGCAGCTTGTACTTCTTCCATGTCGATTGAGCTGCTATGACGCCATAATAATGACATAGTGAAGTCATCAAGGTGCCATGTCACGCGCTGATTCCATGTGGTCTCAGGTGTAGGTGAACAGTTGTTACCGTACTTACCTAAACAGTCAATAATCGGCAGTGTAGTAGAAGATTGACGTTCATTGGTCATGTAGTGGTTTAAATTGGTATCAAACTTCAGTTCGCCCCAGTTGCTTATACCAAAACCAAAATGAACACCGACTTCAACACCTTCCGCTTGACGGTAGCTGAGGTTAGTGGTGTAGGTTTCAATGCCTGAACCAGCAATGGTTAAATCGCCACCAATGCGTTGGATTTTCTCACACTCGCTAGTAATACCTGCTGTATAACACGCGTCCATGGTTTGTTGAGCAGTGAAGTTACCAATGGTGTTGTCTACTTCAATGTCGTAATAATCGACCGAAAGCTCTAGGTCTAAAAGATCTTCATTGGTGTAAACAAAACCAGCAGTAAAGGTTTCCGCTTCTTCAGCTTCAGGTAACTGATCTGGGTTGGTACCTTGGAAAGCGTTAACCTGACCTGAGATAACATCTTGAACTTTACCCACCTGTGCATCAGTCATACCTGTTGACACACAAAGCGCATGTAATGTTGCATCAATGTTTGCTGCGTTTGCAACAGAACATGGGTCGATTAATGCATTACTCAAGCCTGTAACGGCTGGCGATGCAATTTCACCGACGTTTGGTGCACGTGTTGCTTCTTGTTGCATCACACGAACTAGAATGTTGTCTACAGGGCGCCAGCTAAAACCGAGTTTCCAGGTTTCATTGGTACCTACTGAGTCATAATCTGCAGCACGGAATGCGAATTCTACATCCAATGACTCTGCCATTTTCTGACCATCAAAGACTGGTAATACACCTTCAATAAAGAATTCAGATACTTTAAAACCACCTTTAATGGGTAATGTATTACCACCAGCACCACCTAAACAACTTGTTGGTGCTTCTTTTAAACATTCGTCCGGGATAGTTTCGCCGACTTCTGTACGGTGTTCATAACCCAAACTAAGGCTCAATGGTACACCTGCCCATGGGATTTCAATGAAATCTACCGGGCCATTGACACTCGCCGTTAATACTTCTTGAGAGTACTCTTGTTTTATAAGTGCAGTGGCTGATGAAAATGCAGCTGCTTCAGGGGTGATTGTGCCGAAACCACCAAAGAGATCTATTGGAACACAGGCTGCTTCACCACTTTTACAGTTCACGCCATCAACAGTATCGAGCGCTTTTTGCATGTTTGATACGTTAGTGTAACCAGCACTGATATTTGTTCTGTTTGATTCACCGTATTGGAAAGAAATATTATATTCCCAATCTTCGTATAGAACACCTTCTATCCCCGCCACTAATTGAAACAAAGCCGACTCATAGTTCGTTGAGCGCGGACCTAACTCAAGTGTCCGGCGACGAAGTTGTACTTGCAAATAATCTTCAGTATCAACAATGCCATTACCATTGATATCTTGCCAGTTTTCAACACCACCATTAAGTAGGCCATCTGTGCGCGCTTGGTTGGCATTATCGAGGATCCAACCTAACGCTTGGTCACCAATAAACGGGTTAGCCAAAGGCAGCATAAAGGTTGAACCAAAAGTACCTGATGGAGCAATTTGTTGCTTAACTTGCGTGTTGTTAAATGTCGCAGTGGTGTAAACCGTGTGATTTTCTAAAATATCATAATGGGCAATTGCTGTTGCACCGTACCTTTCTTGAGGGGTTTGATAGAAGTTATACGGGTTAAAGTTAAAGCGACTACAATCATCACCAATTGTTCTGTCTTCTCTAAATTGACCTGAAACCCCTGCGCCAACTATAGCAAAACGTGTTGGCATCGAAGTGGTTGAACCGCCGCCACTTTCAAACGTTGTCACATCGGGGCCACCACAATTGTCGTGTGGGGGAACTGGGCCCTGGCCATTTAGATACTCTTCATAACCACCACCGGATGCTGTCGCAATACCTAGCACACCTAGCGGACGATCGCCTAACATTACAGGTTTACGGTCTGTCCAGTTCATGGCGAGTGCTACGTTACCGCGGCCTTCATCTAATGAAGAGCCTAAGGTTAGCGCAATGTTGTCTGTATCACCGTCACCTTCTTCTGTTTCTGAATGGTTGACGCTTAGTTCAACACCTTCAAAGTTGTTTTTCATCACAAAGTTAACTGCACCAGCAATCGCGTCTGAACCATAAACAGCCGATGCACCACCCGTAACCACGTCAACACTTTCAATTAATGACACAGGAACAGAAGCCGTATCAACAATACCGTTAAAGTTAAATGGAATCATACGACGACCATTCATTAACACTAATGTGCGCTGCGTACCTAGCGCACGTAAGTTCACGGTGGCTGCACCAGCAGTACCATTGTTTACACTTGCTCCATCTCCTGGGATTGTCGCGGGTAGGTTTCGAAGGACTTCTTCAATTTGCGGGGTTTGTAGCATTTCGATTGCTTCAGCCCCTACTGACATAATTGGGCTAGCAGAGACGGCACCTGGGCGTCTAATGCGACTACCGGTTACAGATATTCTTTCAATTTCTTGCTCGGCGGCGGGTTGGCTTTCTTGTGCAAAAGTTTGTGTAGAGACAACAAATGCAGATGAAGTAGCACCACAGAGTAGAGCTAGTCGTACAGACCTAGCAAGCTTTGAATTAGTAAACATGATTTACTCCCTGATATTTTTAATCGTTATATAAACGCAATTCCAATGATTGCTTTGATAAAACTAACTGGAACGTCTCGGGGTAACACCCATGATTATGCTTGTGGCGGTAAGCTAGGGATGAAATGACAGAACAATGTGACTAAAGGTGGGATATATTTTCTAAAATTGTTGTCGATATAAGGTAGTAACAATTAAAACGTGAAAATAAGTAATTTCTTATTTGTTACAATCAGATGCAGGTTGCAATTTGGTTCGTTGCACCGTCATAATGACTTTATTAAGTACTCATGAATTTCTACCTATTTTTGTATGGTAAAACCTTTACTCAAACATTTGCCGCCAGTTTCATTTTGGGTTGCTAATTTATTTTTCTGGCTAATGCTAAATACGGTGGCTGCAAGTAACAGTTATCGCGTAAGTTTGCACTTTGAACGTCCAGTTGAATGGCTTTCCGTGTGGATGGAATATCTGCCATGGTGGGGCAATTGGGCAATTGTAGCGCCGTTAATTATTGCAACCACACAAGTAGTGAATTTTGATCAACGGCATTTGCTAAGCTTTGCGTTAAAATCGTTTGGTATTATGTTGACCATAATGAGCCTCTATTGGTTATTGACCATTTTAGAAGTGGGTTTGTACCGAGATGGAACGATCACCATGGCCGCGATTAAGTCGTCTGTCGACCGATTATTGTTAAGCCCAATTCATATGGACTTCTTGGTGTATTTGGCTGTTTTTTGCTCGGGCTACTCTTATTCTTACTATCAGCGCTTGGCTCAGCAAAAAAGAGAAAATGAAGCGTTGAGTAAGCAACTGGTTCAGGTTGAGCTGCACTCATTAAAGTCACAGTTAAACCCCCATTTTTTGTTTAACACCTTAAACACTATTGCTAGCCTTATTAGGTTAGAGCAAAAGTCAAAAGCGATCACTGCGCTGACTGAGCTGAGTTTAATGTTGCGTACGGTGCTGGAAAATCAAAAGAATCAATTTATTCCGCTAGAGCATGAAATAGAGTTTATTCAAAGCTATTTGTCGATTCAAAAAATTCGTTTTGAAGACAAGATCCTAATCGCTGTTGATGTTGAACCTTCCTGCTTAGGCATTGATATACCCTGTATGTTATTGCAACCTTTAGTGGAAAATGCCATTCAACATGGTAGCCAATTAGAAAGTGATCAGAACGAGTTAAGATTAACTATTGAAAAATCTCCTTTGTATTTGGAGATAAAATTGATCAATAAAATACCCGAAAAAGATGAACATAAGGGGTTTGGTTTAGGGTTAAGTAATTGCCGTTCACGCCTAGAAAAACTGTACGGAGATACGTTTGCTCTGACACTAACGCCTATTGAAAATGGTTATTTTGAAACTTATCTTAGATTACCCATAGGAGGGGTAGATGCTTGATGTATTGATTGCCGATGACGAACCCTTAGCTAGACAAACCATTAAATTGCTGTTGAAAGATCAAGATATCATAAATGACGTATTTGAAGCGTCTGATGGTAGTCAAGCTATAGAAGTGTTTGAAAAACACAAACCTGACATTGTTTTTTTGGATATTCAAATGCCTGGAATGACAGGGTTAGAAGTTGCTAGCAAACTCCCTGATACAACAGCGATTATATTTGCGACTGCCTATGATCAACATGCAATAACGGCATTTGAGCTAAATGCCATTGGTTATTTATTAAAACCGTTTGATGATGAAAGGTTTTATACCGCGTTTAACAGGGCGAAAAAACAAATAGCAGAGCGAAAGACGGGTCCTAATTATCAAAAGATAAATCAGTTGATTCATGAAATTGCGGAAGAACAAGACCGACAATATAAAACCCGCTTAGTGGTTAAAGATCCTGGCAGAATTCGGTTAATTGAAACTGAAGATATCAACTTTATCAGCGGCGCTGGCAATTATGCTGAAATTCATCTGTTAGACGATAAAATGCTGCTGCATAGAGAAACATTGACCTCGCTTGAAAAGCAGCTCGACCCGCATTTGTTTGTACGTATCCATCGTTCAACCATTGTTCGTCGCAACAGTGTCAGTGAGCTTAGGCCCAATGAAAATGGTGATTATTGTGTCATCTTAAAATCGGGCGAAAAATTAACGTTATCACGACGCAACAAAGCAAAGCTTGAAGAGTTAATTGGTGATGATTAGTTACGCTGCGGATCAGTATTTAGCTTATTAAGCAGGCAAAAGAAAAGGGAGTGAAAGTCACTCCCTCGAAAAGTCTGTTGTGTTTGATTGACAGATCAGTTCACAACACTACATGCCTCACGTCAAATTACCTTGATCCAGAGAGTATTTAGAATCGAAGAGCTTTTTGACACTTTCAGTATTGCACGGTCTCAAAATTCTGAAATAGTAATGTGACCAAATGAATTGTTAATGTGATCAATGGCAAGAATTCACGTTCTTTCGGCAATATAGTTAGCGTAATCAGGAATTGAACGTTGATAACTTTGATTAAATATCGAAGAGTTAATCAGTAAATCAGCACTTGCTTGATTACATGCAACCGGTATATTCCAAACGGCAGCTAGTCGTAATAGTGCTTTAACATCAGGGTCGTGAGGTTGTGCCTCGAGCGGATCCCAGAAAAAAATCAGCATATCTATTTTTTGTTCGGTAATTAATGCCCCTATTTGCTGATCTCCTCCTAAAGGGCCGCTTATTAACGTTCTTAGCGATAGCGAGGTTTTTTTTGCAATCAAGCTGCCAGTTGTGCCTGTTGCATAGAGTACGTGTTGTTGAAGCTGTGTTTTATACTGCTGACACCATGCAATGAGGTTGGCTTTCATGTTGTCGTGTGCCACCAAGGCAATCGCTTTTTTTGCTGGTGACGAGATTATTTTATATTGCATATTGCCCCTTAACGTCGAAAATATTTTGTGATGTAACTAAAGCCTATATAAAGTTTATATATGAACTTTGCTGTTAAAACTATCTGAAAGTGTTGATAAAACATACCGAACACAGTTACTAACTGATTATCTAAATCAAGCGTAGTAACATAAGTGCTAAGGTAAACTTAAAAGGAACTCATGAGTGTTTATTGTAATTTTAACCTATAAAAAAAGTTTACAGGAAGTTGAGCAACACCTAACGGAACATAACGCATTTTTAGATAAACATTATGCATTAGGTAAATTTGTTGTTTCAGGACGAAAAGAGCCGAGAACAGGGGGCGTTATTATGGCTAATGCTGCTAGTCGAGCAGAGCTGGATACTATCTTGAAAGAAGATCCATTTGCCCTGCACGATATTGCCGAATATGACATTGTTGAATTTATGCCAACCAAGGCAGCTAAAAATTTTTCAGCGTTTAAAGCATTGGAATAATTTTGACGTTTAATCATCAGAAAACAAGTGAGCAGAGTAAAAAAGCAAGACAATTTGGTATTTTTTACTTTCTACCCGTATTCATTTATTAACTGAGTGATTCATTCAATTAGTGCCATGCACCCAAGATGACTGCATAGGTAATAAATTGGCAAACATGGTAACCAGCATCTATAAAAAACAAGCTAAAACTCTTATTCGAAAACTGGTAATTGATACCGAAACTGGTCGCTACAAACATGATGCCAATCAATATCGCATGATAGATTGCTGTCATCATATCTGGTTGTGGGCCAATAACGATAGCGAAACCAAAGGCAGCCATTAATGCAAAGATAAATGACAAGCCAAATACCTTAGCAGGATGGCCAGCATTGGCTTCATCAAACTCAGTTTCCTTGATCCACTTCTTACCAAACAGAACTGGCGAATACCACAATCCTCCAAGCATAAAGCTGGATACTGCTGCGAGGATGGCCGCCCCAATATTTATATCTAACATGAAGTTCCCTTTATTTTTATGTTACGTAGGTTAATGATGTTTTTTGCAGGCATTGCATTAAACACATGTTAAGTGGTTGTTTATTTGTAGTTAATCTTAATTCTAGCACAAATGCATTGGAATTATTCGTTGCCACAAATTACATCTATTGACAATTTCTCACACCACCTTGCTATTTCAATGTCTAGTATCACGTTAGACTTTTACTTAACACTATTGCCTACATTTTCTTAAAAATTTAAGAAAATTATGGTGTTGGTGCTTTCATCCTTTATTCACAAACTTTGAATGGAATACCCATGGCAAAACATTATCGCCGACATGTTTTTACGACGCTGCTCTGTTTATCTACGTTGCCGCTATCATCTTACGGACATAATCTTGAAAGAGACATTAAAGCAGTGGGAGAAGTGCAAGGGCAATCACTTTTCATCCCCTATGGTTTTTACAATGAAAACACCGGTACTGCAGCGGCAGCAGTCTTCGCTAATACCGGCTACATCCAGCCGCAAGCAAGCAGTCTTGTTAATATATTTGCTGGCAGTAATTCGACTTATTCAATGTTTGCTGCGTTTAAAGATTGGCAAGTGCCCGTGCTAGAGCGCTTGTTTGTTGATACCAGTTTGATGGTGTCTGATTGGGGGGAGATTAACAGTTACCAAGACGGCAATAGTAATTTTATCAATGATCGTGCAGGTAACATCGACTCTGATGAAGATAACTACGTTGTTGCCAACGGTAGAGATAATTACTTGAGGATGAAGTTTAATTACTTGTTTGCCATAGGTGATGGTGAACAATCGGTTGTTCATGAATTCAAAACCCAAAATGGCTTATTAGTAAAAGGCTATGAAGCGGGAGGTGGCGAATGGAATCCACTGGCTTCTGGACGTACTTTTTTTTCAGTAGAGCCTTTTTATCGTCAGCAAGATTTTAGCGATGATTTTGATAATCGATATGAAAATGTCACGTCTGGAGTGAAATTCTCACTCGAATATGACAATTCAGATTGGTATAAAAATCCAACTCAAGGTAGCCGAACAAAATTATCCTTTGCACGCGACTGGGGGCAAGAACAGGAGTCGACAACATGGAGCGCTATTCAGTTCGACTACAGTAAGTACATTTCTTTAGGTGAAACGGACAATGCCAGACAAAGGGTGTTAGCACTAAATCTTTGGACCTCTGATGTACCAACATGGAACTCTTACCATGAAGAAAATGGTGAGAAAGTTTATCATCGAGCGCCATTGTTTGAAGGCTCAACACTTGGTGGCATAGATAGGCAACGCGGTTATAGCACCAACCGTTACCATGACCGTGCGGCGATAAATTATGCTGCAGAATATCGCTACACCCCTAATTATAATCCGTTTACTAACATGCCGTTAGTGAACAAGTTGCACATCCCTTATTGGCAAGTAGTGACATTTGCTGAAGTGGGCTCGGTGGCTAGTAACTGGAGTGTCACTGATTTGCACAAAAAGATGGTAGTTTCAGCGGGTGCTGGAGTAAGAATTTCTGTAGCTGGACTTGTGATCCGGGCTGACTTCGCAGCTTCTGAAGAAGGAAATGAAGTACAAATGTTCTTCGGTCATAATTTTTAATTAAGACTAAGCCTTCATCGCACTACACATTCTGCATTAGAGCGCCTTGTCTTCTTGGATTAAGCGCTCTTCAACACATTTTTCGACATCATTAATGATCACGCAGTGCGGTTTGGGCTTTTGAACAATCACCTTACCGCTTTTCGTTGCCACCGACATGCCGCTACAACCACTTAAGGTGAGTTGAAGAAATACTAAGCCAAGCAAGTGGCTAACTATACGCTTATAAAGCGATGTGATTGTTGAATTCATCACGGCCCCTTGTTTTCCATTATGATTTCGGCTGCTCTGAGTGAAGTGCAAGCCTGTTGCCTTCACAATCTTTAATGACAACACGCAATCCATGTGGCCCCATATCTAATTTATCTTCCAAAATACTCGCGCCATTTTCTAATGCGATTTTGACTGCTTCATCTAGTCGTCCATCAGTGTTTAAATACACTAAAGGCCCCAATGTAGAGATCTGCTCTGGCGCGCCAGGCACTAAACAACCGGCGACGTTAGTGTCATCATGAGGCAATATCGCAAAGGTGTAATCATCAACAGTCATAGTGGTGACTTCTTTATCAAGTACTTTAGTATAAAACTCAACGGCTCGGTTTAAATCGGCAACAGGGATATCTACCCAGACGATTTGATTTTTCATTGCTCCTCCTATCTAATGTTGGCAGTTATGCGGTAGAGATTACCGTACTAAAGTTTTACTCGTTATTACAATGAATAATGCTGTTTATTATGGCTCGCTTAGGTAGAATTGAATCATAAAAAGAGAAAATAAGACACGCATTCCAACCGATGAAAATACTACACACCTCAGATTGGCATTTAGGCCGTCAGTTTCACAACGTTTCTTTGTTGGAAGACCAGCAAGCGGTACTTGAGCAACTCATTCAATATCTTGAAAAAAATCCTGTTGATGTTGTTATTGTTGCTGGTGATATTTACGATCGCTCGGTACCGCCAACAGCCGCTATCGAGTTGCTCAATAATGTGGTTAAGCGTATTTGTAATGAACTTAACATTCCGATGATTTTGATCTCCGGAAATCATGATGGGGCCGAGCGGCTAGGTTTTGGCGCAGAACAAATGAAAGGTGCTGGCTTACATATCATCAGTAATTTTGACGATATGTTAACGCCTGTCGTGATAAATAGCGAAGTGGCAGGAGACGTAGCTTTTTACGGAATGCCTTATAACGACCCTGAGCAGGTGCGCCTTGCCTTTGGAGCAGAATCGAAAGTGTCGATATTTTCACATGATCAAGCGCATCAATTGCTAGCAGAAAAAATCACCGAGCAATTTAGCCCAGAGCAACGTAACGTGCTCATTAGTCACTGTTTTGTTGATGGAGCAATAGAGTCTGAATCAGAGCGACCACTGTCTATTGGCGGCTCCGATCGGGTCAGTCATGAGCATTTCTTAAATTTTGACTACGTTGCATTAGGGCATTTGCATCAGCCCCAGAAAAAAGGTGAAGACTACATTCGCTATTCTGGCTCATTGATGAAGTATAGCTTTGGTGAACAACACCAGAAAAAGGGTTTTACCCTAGTGGATATTGACAACAATGGTTTTGTTTCTGCTGAACACATAGAGCTCAGTGCCCCTCATGAAATGCGCATTGTAGAAGGCGAAATTGAGCAAGTGATTACGCAAGGTAAAGTTGACCCTAAGCATGAGGATTACCTGTTAGTGCGGTTAATGGATAAGCACGCCATTTTAAATCCAATGGAAAAATTAAGAACTGTTTATCCCAATGTTTTGCATCTGGAAAAACCGGGCATGTTGATTGGTGTCGAACAAGAAATGGCGAAAGCAAAGCTTGCTCGTAGCGAGATGGACATGTTTCGTGATTTTTTTGTAGAAGCGCAAAGTAGTGAACTGTCACAAGCGCAGGATGAGGCAATGGCTGACATCATCAAACAGCTATCGCTGAACACACCAAAGCACTCTGCTGCTAATTAAGGCCAGACATGAAACCAATTAAGTTAACGATGCAAGCGTTTGGTCCCTTTGCTCAAACCGAAACTATTGAATTTGAAAAGCTGGGCAGTAATCCGCTGTTTTTAATTAATGGTCCAACGGGCTCTGGTAAAACCTCTATCTTAGATGCCATCTCGTTTGCCCTATACGGTGAAACAACCAGCAATGAACGCCAAGGCATTCAAATGCGGTGTGATATGGCTTCACCTTTACTCGCCACAGAAGTGACATTAGAGTTTTCACTTCGCGACAAAATGTATCGAGTAAAGCGTTCACCAGAGCAAGACGTACCAAAGGCCCGCGGTGAAGGAACGACTGTACGCAAACACACCGCTTCGCTATATGACGTTACCAATGTGGACTCTACTGGTGAAGAGTCTTTGATAACCAGTAAAACCTCGCAGGTTAGCAAAGAAGTGACCGATATTATCGGCCTAAATGATACCCAATTTAGGCAAGTGATGGTGTTGCCGCAAGGAAAGTTTCGCGAGCTTCTCTTGGCTACATCGAAAGAGCGAGAAGAAATTTTCGGCCAGCTCTTTCAAACAGAGATATACAAAAAAATTGAATTTGAACTGAAAAACAAAGCAAGTGCGATTAGCAAACAAAAGAATGATTTTGATCAGCAGATACTAGGTACTCTAAATCTAGTTGGTGTAACGACTGAGACAGAATTAGTGGAGCAGGGTCAAACGCTTTCAAAACAGTTTGAGCTGGCGCAAAAAAAAGAACAGGAGCAGCTAGTCCAGCTTAATAAGTTAAAAACAGATATTCAAAAATCAGAAGCGCTGAGCAACGAATTTGAAAAACGTGAACAAGCAGAAATAGCGCTAAATAGGCATTTACAGGGCAGTGAAGCGATAAAAGTGCGCGAGCGAGAATTGGCTGCAGCAACAAACGCAAGCAAATTAGCGTTGCCATTTATGGCATTTAAAGAAGCGAGTGCTCAAGTTTGTGGGATCACCCAAAAAATATCTGAGTTATCAAAAGCACAATTAGCAGCTGATATAGTGGTGAATAAAGCTAATAGTGCATTAGATGATGCAAAAACAAACGCCGCACAAATACCCGTTTTAAGCGAACAACAATTCAAGCTTGAAGGCATGAAAGGTAAGTTAAATGAACGTGAAGAAATCAACAAAGTTATTGCCTTAGGATTGTCGAAAAAACAAGAGTTTGAACAAACGTTAGTCAAGTATGTTGCTAAAAAAGAACAACTTTCAATAGCAGCACGTCAAGGTCAACAAAATTTAGAACAAGCACGTATTGATATTGCTACGTTGGCAAACATTGAGGGCGAAATAAAACATAAACAGCGTTTGGTCCAAGATTTACAAAAGCTGCAAGGCTTGCAGCAAGAAGTAACACGCTTAGAGGCAATAACACCTAACTTGCTAACTACCTATAAGCAGGCTGAACATAATTACCACCAATTACAACAAACGGCTAATTCGCTAGAAATGAATTGGCATACTGCCCAAGCTGCGGTGCTTGCTCAGCGATTGCAAATGGGTGAAGCATGTCCAGTGTGTGGTAGTCATGAGCATCCTCAACCTGCGCAATTTATTGGTGAAGCGGTGAAAAAAGAGCATGTTCAACATGCTCGTGTGCAAGAACGAGAAGCGCAAAATTCGCTTAACCAACACAGCAATCAATTAGAACAACATAATGCCTTGGTGGGTCAATATCACCAGCAAGTACAGCAACTATTTGATGAGCTAGGTAGTAACGCCACTTTAGCACTTAATGATCAACAAACGGCTATCGGGCAACTTAGTGATCAATTCGCACGTATTCAAAGTATTAATATCGCTGAATTAGAGCGAAAAGTTAATGAATGGAATCAACGATGTCTGGCTGGCGAGAACAAAATTAATGAGCTGAACAATCAAATGTCGGCCAATGAATCAACGATTAAAGCTAGCCAAGAGCAATTGGCGAAATTAACGGTATCGATAGATGAAAAGTACACCTCGCTCGCGATATTAACACAAGACGTTACACAAATTCAGAGCCAAATTCAGGGGTTGAATAAAAGTTTAGAAGCCACTCAAGCGCAGTGCCAACAAGCAATATTGGCTAAATCAAACCTTGATAGTCAATTAAGTACACATCATCAATTAGCCCACGAGGCTAATGAAAAGCTCACGCAAACAAGTAACGAATGGCAAAGCGCGTTACAAGAAAGTTCCTTTAACGACGAAACAGACTTTCTACAAAGCAAAGTAACTGAACAAGAGACACAAGCGTGGCAATTAGACATTGATACCTTTAAACAAACTCACACTAAGCTTGAGCAAACGTTTAACGACCTAACACAGGCGTTGAAAGGGCAGAAATTACCAGAGCTTCCAGTGTTAAATGCGCAATTGATGAACGTGCAGCAGTTGTATGATGAAGCAAGGAAAATATTAGATAATACTCGCTCATTGTTTGAACAGTTAGAAAATGTTCGAAGCGAAATTGCCAGTCTTCACGAGAAAAACACTAAGCTAGAAGAAGCGTATAAAGTGTTTGGTACGCTTTACGATGTTGCCAGCGGAAAAACAGGCAGTCGTATTAGTTTACACCGCTTCGTACTTGGCGTTTTACTTGATGATGTCCTTATTCAATCGTCACAGCGTTTAAGTGTGATGAGTAAAGGTCGCTACATGCTAGCTCGCAAAACGGAAGGTTTTAAGGGAGCAGCGGGTAGGGGATTAGACTTAGTAGTTGAAGACAGCTATACCGGCAAAACTCGTGATGTAGCCACACTCTCCGGTGGTGAGTCGTTTATGGCGGCACTTGCCCTCGCACTTGGTTTATCAGATGTAGTGCAGTCATACAGTGGTGGTATCCGGTTAGATACTCTGTTTATTGATGAGGGCTTTGGCAGTTTAGATCCAGAATCACTTGATTTGGCTATTCAAACCTTGATTGATTTACAGCAAACCGGACGAATGATTGGCGTGATTTCTCATGTTTCTGAACTAAAAGAGCAAATGACGCAACGAATTGATGTTTGTGCGTCACGGTTAGGCTCGACAATTTCAGTTAAATCGTCCTTAATTTATGATGCTTAATTAAAGGTTATTAACACAGAACAACAAGGTTATTCGTTCATGTAATAGTGGCAATAACCTTTTATCATTGGTTTCACGTAATTCATGTAAGTAAAATTAACGCTTAACCTAGGACATAATTAAATTCACATGGACATTTGGATTTACTTCACGTTACTTGCCGCAACTATGCAAGCGATACGTACAGCGGGACAAAAGCAACTAACGGATAAATTATCTCGCATAGCCAATACCGGTGTGCGTTATATCTACGCATTACCGTTCGCTTGGGGCTATTTGCTTTGGATGCTACACCTTAAAGACCAAGAAATGCCTGAGCTCAACAGTCAATTTGTTCAATATGCACTGACAGCCAGTGTCATGCAGCTGATCGGTACTGCTTGTTTGGTCGCGGCCTTTAGCTATCGAAATTTTGCAGTAGCCACCAGTTTGGCAAAAACGGAAGCGATTCAAGTCGCTATCATTGGCGCGTTTTTCTTTTCTGCGCCGCTAAGTCAGATGGGGTGGTTGTCTGTGATCATCGGCGTAGTTGGTGTGTTACTACTGTCGAAAGTAAAATTTAGCTGGCAAGACATCTTTAACAACCCTGGCGCAGGTTTTGGCTTAGCTTCAGGTTTAGGGCTGGCGATCACGACACTACTAATAAGGGAATCTAGTCTCGTCTTACAAACTGATTTAATGATCAGCGCGGCGGTAACCTTAGTGTTTCTAATAACCGCTCAAGCAATCATGGCATTGGCTTATTTAGTGATGACTGATAGCAGCCAAATCTTGGCGATGGTGCGTCATTGGCGACTGAGCTTGTTTGTTGGCATAACCAGCGTTTTAGGATCTATTGGTTGGTTCACGGCAGCAAGTTTTCAAACAGCCGCTTATGTTAAAGCTTTAGGCCAGATTGAAATTTTTATCACTTTGCTGCTGACTTATCGACTTTTTAAAGAAAAAATAACGATGGCAGAGTATATCGGCATGTTACTAATTATTGTCAGTGTGCTGGTCTTGTTGTTGTGGGCATAATTTAAGTTTCTTGTTACACTGCGCGCCACAAATTTCCATCCGCTAATGTGTTACGAAAGCATATTAGTTGAGTGCAAGGACAAAACATGAAAATTACAAAAGATACTGTAGTACAAATTCATTACACCATTAACAACGAGCAAGGTGAGCAATTAGAAACGTCTCGCGATGGTGATGCCATGGCCTACCTTCACGGTCACAACAACATGATTGTTGGTGTTGAGCAAGCACTTGAAGGTAAAGAGAAAAGCGAAACCTTTACAGCAGTTGTAGAGCCAAAAGATGGCTACGGTGAACGCCAAGAAGATGCAATTCAACGTGTGCCAACGAAACACCTACAAGGCGCTAAAAAATGGAAACCAGGCATGGTGGCGGTCGTTCAAACTGAACAAGGACAACGTCAAGTGACAGTTTTGAAAGTTGGAAAGTTCATGGTGACGGTTGATTTAAATCCACCACTTGCCGGTCAAACTCTATCATTTGATCTTGAAGTCGTTGATGTGCGCGCTGCAACTCAAGAAGAATTAGAACATGGTCATGCACATGGTGTTGGTGGTCATCAGCACTAGTTCTTATTAAGTTAACTTTCGAGAGTATTAGCCTTAACTTGGGGCTAGTACTCTATAACTTTGACGTTAACTATTGTTGCTACCTGCCACTACTTTCTTTCATTATTGATTAAGCAACCATACCTATTGATCCTACTCAAAAAGATAAGCTACCTCGTTAAATTGCACTTTATCTTAAAAAATGTAGAGCCCGTCTATAAACAGTGAATGGCTATTTACAATGAACCACGGCTTGTTATATTGAATTCACCATAACTATTAGTGTTGTTGCGATACGAAGATAACCTAATACTTTATTACTCCTCTATATGATAAGAAGAAGTTGTTTGATGACTAAAATTTCAAGAAAACTCAACGCCATGACCCTGGCAATGTCGATGATGATGAGCTCCTCTTTATGGGCCCAAACTCAAGTCATACACGCGGGTGAGCTTTTGAATGTACCAGGAAAAGCGCCACTCAAAAAGCAAACCGTTGTGGTCAAAGACGGAAAAATATTATCAGTAAACAAAGGCTTCTTACCTGCTAATAAGTTCGGTGATGATGCCACTTTGATAGATTTATCAAAGAGCTTCGTAATGCCGGGCCTAATGGATATGCATGTCCATTTACAAGGTGAACTTGGGCCAAATAATGATAAAGAACTTGTTAAAATGTCTGATGCCGACATTGCAATTCGCAGTGCATATTTTGCTAAAACAACGTTAATGGCTGGCTTTACCACGGTTCGTGACTTGCTCAACCAATCAGAACAAATTTATGCTTTGAGAGATGGTATTGCTAAAGGTTACGTCGATGGTCCTCGTGTTATCGCTGCGGCTGGCGTGTCGGTGACTGGCGGGCATTTAGACGTTGACGGCATGGCACCCGATTTATTAACTATCAAAACGCCTCCAACCTTGTGTGACGGACCATATGAATGTCGTAAAGTAACACGTCTTGCGAT
Organism: Thalassotalea atypica; assembly: GCF_030295975.1. Taxonomy (NCBI): domain Bacteria; kingdom Pseudomonadati; phylum Pseudomonadota; class Gammaproteobacteria; order Alteromonadales; family Colwelliaceae; genus Thalassotalea; species Thalassotalea atypica. The sequence continues at coordinate 2,458,288 of NZ_AP027364.1, read as the reverse complement.
TAAATATGGTGCCGATGCCATAAAAGTTGCTTCAACTGGTGGTGTATTGTCAGATACCAATACCGGCACAGGCCAACAAATGGCCGATGATGAGCTAAAAGAAATTGTTGATGCGGCACATGTGTTGGGCCGTAAAGTGGCGAGCCATGCCCATGCGGCTGAGGGTATTAACGCGGCTCTGCGTGCAGGGGTTGATAGTGTTGAACATGCCAGCTACGCAAACGAGGAAAGTATAAAATTATTTAAACAATCAGGTGCTTATTTAGTACCAACGCTATTAGCGGGTGATACCGTCGTAAATTTAGCAAAAACATCTAACTTTATGTCTGCGCCAATTAAAGCTAAAGCAATTCGTGTCGGTGCAGATATGCTGGCTAACTTTAAACGCTCGTATGACGCAGGTGTGAAAATAGCGTTTGGCACCGACAGTGGCGTGTCTAAACACGGCACAAATGCACAAGAAGCGGTTTTGATGCACAATGCCGGCATGAAAAACGCAGATATATTAAAATCAGCTACAGTCAATGCTGCAGACCTCGCGGGTATGAGTCATCAACTAGGCACTATTGAAACGGGAAAATTCGCTGATATTATTGCAACCGATGGCAGTCCGTTAAGTGACATTAAAGAACTTCTGGATGTCGATTTTGTTATGAAAGGCGGTAAAGTGTACAAGCAGTAAAGCGCTTTTGATCGTGTGACGCGATATTAAGTGATATGGACATTAAAGGGAGTGCAGGCTCCCTTTTGTTATGTTGTCACTTTGCTTTTGTGACGTCGATTCTTATTTACGCCAACGACTAAAAACACCTGTGGTCAACCCTACACCTGACAAAATCATAATACAGCCAATGATAATTGACTCTGTGATTTGCTCATCTAAGAAAATGAAGCCCCATAATAAGCCAAATACTGGGATTAAATAAGTGACAGAGATTGCCTTTGTAGGTCCTAAATCAGCAATTAGTCTAAAGAACAAGATATAAGCGAGCCCAGTACAAAATATGCCTAAAAATACCACTGAGTAAATGGCGGCTTCACTTGGCATAGCGTTGGGCAAAAAGAATAGGCTTAAAGGCAGTAAAATGATGGAGGCACTGATTTGGCTACCCGCTGCTAACGCCAGTGGTTTTACATGGGAGAAATAGTGCTTGGTGAAATTGGCCGCTATGCCATAGCATAAGGTTGCGCCTATCACCGCAAGGGTGGGCAGCACAATGGCGTCAGCGTTTGCATGAAGTTTATCGCTAACTAAAAAATAAACACCAGCGAACCCAAGTAGTAATCCAAAAATGGCACCAGGTGAAAGTTTATCTTTGAGCCAGAGATAGGCGACGATAGCCCCACACATCGGTGTTGTGGCATTGAGTACTGAGGTAACGCCAGCAGACAATGTCAACACAGCATAGCCAAAAAGAGCGAACGGAATGGCTGTATTTAATGCGCCTAGGACAAACATTTTTCCCCATTGGCCAGTGAGGCTACTGGTTTGTTTTTTCAGGACCATTAAAGGGAACAGAAACACGCTGGCGGTTAAGGTTCTTAATGCCATGAATAAAATTGGGCCAAGCTCTGGGCTACCTATTCTCATGAATAAAAATGAGCTGCCCCATAAAGACGCAAGTAAAATCATTTCAATAAGGGATTTCTGATTCATCTACTCGTTTTCTTTTTCTATATGTAAAACTTCTACATGGCTATTGCTATTAATGCACCAAGTAATATTGTAATGATACAACCTAATGCCATAGATTTTGCTGTCTGGTTTGTTTTGTTTATAAGCAGGGCGTGGATCTTGAGATAATACTTGCGTGATTAGCGTGAATAAATTTTCTTCGCTTGGCGCCTGCATACACACCTGCTTTGCATCATCAGAAAACGTAACTGTCTTTAACTGCATTGGTTTTTCATCAGCATAACCGCCCATGGCTGTGTCTATTGCATCAGCATATGGGATGTATGGCTTGATGTCTAAAATAGGCGTGTTGTCGAGTAAATCTAACCCTGAAATAGCTAATTTTATTTCATTGTTTTCGCACAATACATCATCCAACTTTACCACTGACATACCTATAGGATTCGGACGGAACGTTGAACGTGTTGCTAGCACTCCAACTTTCTGATTACCGCCTAAGCGAGGTGGCCGTACTAGCGGTTTCCAGCCGTGTTCCATAGTTTCATGAAACACAAATATCACCCATAGATGAGAAAACTGCTCGATAGATTTTACCATGTCGATATGTTCAAACGGGCTTGTTAGCTCGATGAAACCTTTTGCCGCTTTCACCAAACCTGGTTGCCTTGGAATAGCGAATTTTTCTTTGTAAGGAGATCGAACGTGACCAATTACCTCGAAATTGATTGATTTAGTCACTAGGTTGTTCTACTTGATACGCCTTGCCATAACATATGATGTTAGCGTGACATTGTTTAGTTTGAACTGTGGTACAGCCACTAAAAACAATGGCATTGGCGCCCAATTCAAATGCACTTCGCCTAGCGTTAGTTCTTGCTTCAATTTTGTCAGGGGCTGCGTGGTAAGGCTTTACTTGGCAGTTTTCACCTTCAACGCCGCCAATCATCTTATATTTCCCAATGAATTTACTTTCTTTTTCAAAGATTTGTACTTGACCGTGAGCAAAGTATTGCTTGAAATTTTCTCTGTCTAAATTGGTTTTGACATCACTGACTTGGGCGCAGCCAGTTATAAATAACAAGCTGAATAGGGAAGAGGTCAACCTAGTTGATTGGGTAAAAATCATGCATTTATTCACTTTTTATTAGAGATAGCGGAATATAGCACAGGTTTTGTGCCTTCTATCCAATAAGAAAATAAAATATCGAGTTCTCCGCTACGTTTTTTCATTTCAATCCAGTTGCGCATAAAGAGTTCGAATGCTTGATCGTTCTTATTTATTGGGAATGCCATATCAAGCTGAGGTCGTATAGGTTTTGGCATAATGACGGTGTAGTCTGGGTAAAGTAGAGTCCACGCAGAGGCCGCGGCCGCTCCGAATATCATACCGTCAATTTCTTTATATTTTTCCTTGAAGAATAACCTTGGTGTTGATAGCTCCCATGCTTTTGCTTGAGTAAAATAGTTATTAATGCTTTTGCTATAGAAAAACGTTTCAGGAATGCCAATAAGCATTTCCTTATTCTCGATAATATCTTTCCAGTGAGTAAATTCTGCCCGTCTTTTGTCTTTAACTATGAGTGCAATCGATTGTTGGCTATACGGGATAGTTAAAGTAAACCGCTTCATGTTATCCGGTATAATTGGGACGCCTGAAGTCATGTCTAGATAACCTGATGCCAATAATGGCTCTGCTTCATTATGAAATATTTTAACGTATTCAATTTCAACATCTAGATCCGTTGCAAGTAAATTAATTATTTCAATATCAAAACCAACTAGCTTGGCTTCGTTGTTGTGAAAAGCATAAGGTAAATCGTCTCTAAAGTAGCCAACACGAATAAACCCGCGTCGTTTAATTCGAGTTAGGACATCAACAAAGGGTTGTTCAAATCGACTGTCCTGCTCTGCTTTATCAATAACGGTGCTATTGACGCGGGGGTAGATGAAGTCACGCTCTATAAATTTGGTGTAGCCTTCATATTGCAATGAGAGTTTTTCAAAACTAAGTTGCATTATCATTAATGAAAAAATAGCAATCACAGGCACAACAATTACGTTTCTGACAACATATTTTAGTTTTATTGTCACTTTGCCTGACATAGTCGCAATGGTGAGCAACGTAAAGCACACAGCAAAGCTGACCGAAAATACTGCGCCCATTCTGCCAACGATTAGATTTTCAGCGACAATAAATAATTCCATCATCGAGTTGGACACATTGAATAGCTCCAACAAATTCGGCGTAGCTATCGACGTTGTCGCAAACAACTGAGGGAAGCCAAAAACCAATAGGTCGATATATTCTTTATAAGATATATGGGCGCCAGAAAACCAAGCGGCAAACAGCACAAAAACAATAGGAATGAGCTTGCCACCAATTGGCAAACTAAAACAGATTGGCACAAATATGTTTGGCGCCTTTAGCAAGTTCTTTTCGGCAATGTTGATATTGGCTAATTCACGCTTTATGTTTTCAACAACGATAGGAATAACGGCAAAGAAACTGCCGGTAGCTAATGCCGTCAACATAGCCGTTTGCAGCACTTTAATGACTTGCCGGTAAGTAAATGGCGTGACACTGGCCACTATTGCTGGAAATACAATGACGGCTAAAAGAACGACATTAAACAGTACGGTAAACACATAAACGGTCAAACCATCAATTTGACTTGCGTCGATGGTCGCGGCTGCTTTGTAGCAGATACAGAATATGCCAATTGGAGCGACATAGGTCATTACCATCGAAGTAATATTGGCGACAGAGGCTTGTAAACTACTCAGCACTGATAGCGTTGTACGCTTTTGTTTGACCTGCATTATGCCTAACCCAATTAATATACTAAAGACCACGATACTTGGGATCAGGCCATTGGCAAAAGCATTAAACGGATTTGATGGGATTAGTGTATTTAGTATGCTTATCTCGGGTGTTGCTTTAACGGTATTTGCGCTGTAAAAAGCGGCATTCTCCCAGCTGGGGAACGCAATAGGGCTTAAAAAAATGAACACTAAGCTCATGCTGGTTAATATGCCAAATATCGACAAACTGGTTTTTACGATACTGCCCGCTTGGTTAGGGGTAAGTGAGCCAAACCCTACCATTAATGACAACGCAATATAGGGTAAGGCAGTCATTTGTAATAGCATCACAAAACCTTGCGCTATAGCCTCTATAATGGGATAAAGTTCAAAGTAACTGCCAAAGAGTAGGCCAATTACCATGGTGGCAAAAATTTGAATCGTTAATGGGATTTTGATTTTAAACATAGCTTTGATGTAATTAATCTACTGCATTTATATAGTTATCATAATTCATTTAATGAAAGTACGTTGGTTTTTCTAGGCTTTTAATTATCTAATGAGCTTAAGTCAGATCAAATTAGTGAGCCATTTTTTTAGAAACTTATTGGTCTGGGAAATATTTATGGTTCAGATAGTCTATATTCAGTAGATATCCTATAAGTCGGTTATTTTTAAATGGCAAAAAATTGACTGTCCCAAGGAATATGAAACGCAAGTGGATGGCCGTGTTATTAACGAGCATGCTCTTGGAAACAATAAAAATTAACTAAAAAATTATAGAAACATTAGCTGCACCTGAGTATGTCCTTGTCACTAACAATGCGTAAATTGAAATTCATTTTTTTATTAATTGGAATGTTTTTGGTTGTACCGCTTAAAGCGGAAATCACTGAAGATGCTCCAATGGTAAAAGCGTTATTAAGCACTTTAGCTGAGGCTGAGGGTTACATAAGAGTAAAGCCTACATTGGCCTCTTCATTGCTTAAAGGCCAACAAGCACAGATTAAATCACTAACCAACAAAGAGCAATTGCGCTGGCATCAAGCCTTAATTCGTGTTTCTGTCGCTTTAAATGATACTGCCCAATTAGAAAAGAGTGCGATAGCGATGTTTTCCAACAGCGCGTTAAAAAATGAGCAGGACAAACTAATATCTTTGTATAGTGGCTTAGGCATAACCATGAGACGATTTGGTCACTTTAGTGAGTCAATATCTCTATTTGATTGTGCACTTAATCAACCTATTACAGATCATAGACAGCAAGTAAGTTTAATGCTGAGTAAAGGCATCAGTTTACGTCATATTTATAAACTTGGTGATGCTAAAGACATATACCTACAAGCGTTAGCCATAGCCGAGCAGCAACGAGAAGATGACTTTATTAGCGCTATTCATAACGCGCTAGGTATTATGGCACTTTATGAGAATGATTATAGTTATGCCAAACAGCAGTTATTGCTTGCTATGCAGGTTTCACAGCGAAATGCTAGGCGTTCAGGTCACATTATTAGTGGTTTGAATCTACTGCTTATTGCGATACTAGAAAATGATTTAATGCTATACCATCGTCTCCACTCGCCGATCAGTAAGTTGACGTTAGCAACTCAAAATTTGGATAGGCATCACTATTTGTTTTGGATTGAAAAAGCTTATCAAGTGAATAGCAACAAGGCACTGTCCTTGTCTGAAGAACAAGAATTGCTGCATAGATTAGGCAAGATTAAAGACTTCACGTTGCACAACTTACTGGTACAAAAGTTAGCAAAAATGCTTGATATAAAAACTTTACCTAGAGAAAGAGAGCACAGTGAATATCAAGGTAAATTATTAAAATATTTTCAGCAATGTCTTTGGTGACCACCAATATATTGATATAGGACGTGGTTTGTTTAATTGGGCGTTATTGAGCTTTGATGAGAGTAACTCATTGTTTGATATATTCAATGACATAAAAAAGATGCAGTAAATGCATCTTTTTCTGGACAAATAATTTTGCAATAGCCTATTTTTGTTTGGCTTGAGTTTGTTGTGCTAATAGACGTTCTTTTTTAGCTTCCTTTCTTTGCATCAATGTTTTAGCTGCGTCAGTGCCAACGTGTGCTTCACCGCGCTGCTTTGCTAATTCCATTTGACGCTCACGTTCAGCATAACGTGAACGTTGCTCTGGTGTGGTTTTATCAAAGCAATGATGACAGCTAATACCTTTCGCATATTCATTGCGAGCTTTATCTTCTTCAAGAATTGGCATTCTACAGGCGTGGCATTGATCGTATTGACCGGCTTGCAAACTATGGTCAACAGTAACGCGGTCATCAAAAACAAAACACTCACCTTTCCATAGCGTTTCTTCTGCCGGTACTTCCTCTAAATACTTTAAGATCCCACCTTCAAGATGATACACATCTTCAAAACCTTGTTCTTTCATGTAGGCTGTCGATTTTTCACAGCGGATACCGCCAGTACAGAACATGGCAACCTTTTTATGCTTTGCTGGATCCATGTTTTCTTTTACATAGTCAGGAAACTCTCTGAAGGTTTTTGTGTTCGGATCGACAGCATGTTCAAATGTACCAATTTCAATTTCATAGTCATTACGCGTATCAACAACAAACACTTCAGGATCTGAAATTAATGCATTCCAATCATGTGGTTTTACGTAGGTACCAACAACATGGCGAGGGTCTATACCTTCAACCCCCATAGTAACGATTTCTTTTTTGAGTTTTACTTTACAACGTTTAAATGGCTTTTCTCTAGTAAATGACTCTTTGTAGGAAATGTCAGTGAGTCTTTCATCGAGCTTAAACCATTTGAGCAAGTTGTCTATTGCCGATCTACTGCCTGCTACTGTGCCGTTTATACCTTCAACAGCGAGCAGTAACGTACCGCAAATTTGATTTTCTTCCATAACGGAAAGTAGGGGTTGTCGAATTTCTTCAAAGTTTTCAAGCGCGACAAATTTATACATTGCGCATACAACGTAGTCAGACATTTAATTTCCTTCAGCTTACTGGAGCGTAATTCCAGTGCGTTAACAATAAATCGTATAAATAAAGTACAACAGATGCTTTATTTGAGGCGCATTATATTGATCTAAATCAATAATGTAAAATTAGTATAATAAATCAAATTAGTTCAAGGGTTCTCTAATTGATTGCATTGTCGAAGAGTATTATTTTCTGTTCACTTATTGCAGAACATAACAAAAGGGAATTCCGCCTATTATCGTGACGGCTAACTAAAGAAGGTAGCTAACTTAAATTGCTTGTTAATCAAGATGTTCGACTATGTTTAGAGACGCTTTTAGCTGCTTAAGTTCATCCGAATGTCGATTTATCACAGTCGTAATTTCTGCGAGTAATTTACTTTCTCTTAACGTTGATAAGTAAAACCCTGTAGGGGTGAACGGCAACTGTTTTGCCAATACTAATGCTTCAATCTGGTGTTTTTGCATTAAATGCTGTGCCACATTTAGTTCAATATCTGCGCCATCCACTCGACCTGCAGCGAGCATTCTTAATGCTGCTGCTGCATTCACAGTTTCTGTGAACGTTATGCCGTATTGCTTTTGATATGGAAACCAAGCCACAGGGGTAAATCCGCGAGGAAAAGCTAGGTTACTAAAGTTTTTAATGTGAAGATATTCATTGGATTTTGTGACAATAGTCCCCCCTAAAGCAATAATAATAGGTGAACTGAACGTTCTACGTGTTGACTGGTTAGACTCTAATGAATGCCAATTGGGATTGTCAGGATAGATAAAATCTATGGTATTACTTTTTTCATATTGCAGTTTAAGTCTTTTGACCGGCAATGCTACAATATTAAACTCGCATCCTGTTTTTTCTGATAACCAGCTAACGAATTTACCAAAAAAATTAGGCTGTCCCGCTTCCATAAAATTATAATGAGGGCTGTAATCTACAGCTTCAACGCCAATCGTATATGGGCGTTGGCAAATTATTGCCTCTGCTTGACTGTTAAAGCTAATTAGGGGAAATAATATAGCGAAAACAACTGTTACGCTTAGTATATAGTTTTTCAGTTTTTAGGTCCTTGTATTTGCTGACCATGCCATAAAAATAGAGCACTCGACATTAAAAAGCCCGCGATTTTGCGGGCTTATTCAGTATCAATTATGGTTATTTAACACGCATGCCTGGTTGTGCGCCTTCCTCTGGGTTAAGAATCCATAGATCTTTGCCGCCAGGGCCAGCTGCTAGTACCATGCCTTCAGATAGTCCAAAACGCATTTTTCTTGGCGCCAAGTTGGCAACCATGACCGTCATCTTACCAACGAGATCTTCCGGTTGATAAGCTGATTTAATGCCGGCGAATACTTGGCGGGTTTCGCCACCTAAATCTAGTTCTAATCGTAACAGTTTATTGGCTTTTTCCACGTGCTCTGCAACGACAATTCTTGCTATACGTAAGTCAATTTTAGCAAAATCATCAAACTGAATTTCTGGTGAAATAGGGTCGTCAGCTAATGGTCCCGAAATAACAGGTGTTGCAGGTGCCAACGATTCTTTTGATGCTTCTGTCATCTCGTTAATTTTATCCATTTCGATTCGTTGTAATAATGCTTTAAATTTATTTACTTTATGATCTCTTAATAGCGTTTTGTGTCCTTCCCAAACCAATTCATCATTCAGGAAGCCTTCGGTTTTCTCTGCAAGTGCAGGTAACACAGGCTTTAGGTAGGTCATCAGTACGCGGAAAAGGTTGATACCTAATGAGCAAATGTCATGAACGTCTTGTTGCTTGGTATCATCTTTTACCAGTTGCCATGGTTCTTTCACGGCAATGTACTCGTTGACTTTGTCTGCTAGCGCCATGATTTCACGCATCGCTTTACCAAACTCTCTATTTTCATACAATGCAGCAAGGTTATCACCGGCATTCATTACTTCATCTGCAAGGGCCTGATCATCTACATTACTTGATAACATGCCGTCAAAACGTTTGGTAATAAAGCTAGCGCAACGTGAAGCGATGTTGACTACCTTGCCTACTAAGTCTGAATTAACGCGTTGTGCAAAATCTTCTAGATTTAAATCTAAGTCGTCAATGCGGTTCGTTAACTTCGCGGCATAGTAATAGCGCAGATACTCAGGGTTTAAATGATCTAAATAGGTACGCCCTTTAATAAAAGTGCCTTTTGATTTAGACATCTTAGCACCATTAACTGTCACGAAACCGTGAGCATAAACAGAAGTAGGCTTACGGTATCCCGCACCTTCTAACATCGCTGGCCAGAATAAGCTGTGGAAATAGATGATGTCTTTACCAATGAAGTGATATAGCTCTGCATCAGAGTCTTCATTCCAGTAGCTGTCAAAATCAATGCCTTTTTTATCACATAGGTTTTTAAAGCTGCCCATGTATCCGATTGGTGCATCTAACCAAACGTAAAAATATTTACCGGGTGCATTAGGGATTTCAAAGCCAAAGTAGGGCGCATCACGGCTGATGTCCCATTGCTGTAATCCAGATTCAAACCACTCATTGAGTTTATTTGCCATTTCTTCTTGCAAAGAGCCGCCAGTTGTCCAATCTTTTAACATTTGTTCAAAGGCTGGTAGGTCGAAAAAGTAGTGCTCTGAGTCGCGTAGTACAGGCGTAGCGCCAGAAACTACTGAACGAGGGTTAATGACTTCTGTTGGTGAGTATGTAGCACCACAGTTATCACAACTGTCGCCGTTTTCATCTTCGCTTTTGCATTTTGGACACGTCCCTTTAACGAAACGATCTGGTAAGAACATGCCTTTTTCAGGATCATAAAGTTGTGAAATAGTGCGGGTTTTAATGTGACCTTTATCGTTTAGGCGATTGTAAATCTCACTCGCGAATTCACGATTTTCGTCACTGTGTGTTGAATGATAATTATCAAAGCTAATTAAGAAGTCATTAAAGTCAGCCATATGTTCTTCACGAACACCATCAATCATTTGCTCTGGCGAAATACCAAGCTCTTGAGCTTTAAGCATGATCGGCGTTCCGTGTGCGTCGTCAGCACAAACAAAGTGTGTTTCATGACCGCGCATACGCTGGAAGCGTACCCATATATCGGTTTGAATGTGTTCAAGCATATGACCTAAATGAATAGAACCATTGGCATATGGTAGGGCACAGGTGACTAATATTTTACGTTTTTTCTGACTGTTATCTTGTGACATTTCTTGTGACATCTAAGCGTTGAAACTTTATGGTGGAAATCGATGGCGCAATAGTACAGAATTTACCATCTTTTTTCATTAATATTTCGATTCGTTTTGTAATTTTTCCTACTAAAAACGAATGTTTAAGGACGTGACTTTGTTTAGTAAGCTTTTTTCCGGAAAAAGTGATGAAATCGGTGACGATCGTTATCAAGAAATTATCGAACAAACGTTGGCAAATTATCGCTCTGAATCATTCCCTGAAGGTATTTTACCTGTCTGTAGAAATTTGACCGTTAGTTCGAACAAAAAACAGTCTACAGTGGCGATAACGGTACCATTTCCTTGTGTCGGTGAATTACAATTAATTGCCGACAATTTGAGCACATCGTTAGCGGTTCAGGTTAACTTTAAAGTGTCGTTAGATGTTAAGCCGGTGAGGGCGCATCGTATTAAACCAGTGGCCAATATTATCGCCATAGCGTCAGGTAAAGGCGGGGTAGGTAAGTCAACGACAACTGTGAACTTGGCGTACGCTTTGATGTCCGAAGGCGCGAAAGTGGGGATTTTGGATGCTGATATTTATGGGCCATCTATTCCTACGATGTTGGGCGTACAAGATGATAAACCTAGCTCAGCCGACGGCAAACTTATGCAACCTATTATGAAAGATGATATTGCATCAATGTCTATAGGGTATTTAGTTGACGACAGTGAAGCAATGGTCTGGCGAGGGCCAATGGCTAGTGGTGCTTTCGGGCAGCTTTTGAACGAAACTGCATGGCCGGAATTAGATTATCTCTTAATCGATATGCCACCAGGAACAGGTGACATTCAATTGACGTTAGCACAGAAAGTACCCGTTGCTGGCGCTGTCGTTATCACCACTCCTCAGGACATTGCCTTGGCTGATGCTCAAAAAGGCATTGTCATGTTTGACAAAGTAAAAGTGCCCGTTTTGGGTATTGTCGAAAACATGAGCTATCACCTATGTGAAAACTGTGGTCATCAATCTCATTTATTCGGCCGAGAAGGCGGGAAAGATATTGCCGAGTTAAATCACGTTGATTTATTAGGCCAGCTTCCTCTTGATATTGCTATTCGTGAAGATGGTGACTTAGGAGAGAGTAGTATTTTTAAGGCGCAAGGTAGTGACTTATCAAATCAGTACCGTAAAATAGCGCGCAACATTGCCAGTAAAGTCTTTAATGAGCTTGATATGCGCAGTCAATCGACTCCTGACGTAGTGATAGAGTCTAAATAAGATACAAGAAGAAACCATATGAGATTATGTGATAAAGACATAGAACAATGTATTAAAGATGAAAAAATAGTCATAGTACCTACACCTGATGAAAGCATGATTTCAGGTGTAAGTGTTGATATTCGACTAGGTAATGAGTTTCGTGTTTTTAAAGACCATACAGCGCCTTACATTGATTTAAGTGGACCCAAAGAGCAGGTTCAACAAGCAATGAACAATGTCATGAGCGAAGAAATTGTTATTCCAGATGGCGAAGCATTCTTTTTACATCCTGGGGAATTGGCACTGGCTGTGACTTACGAATCGGTTACGTTGCCTGCTGATATTGTTGGTTGGTTAGACGGCCGTTCATCACTAGCTAGATTAGGGCTGATGGTGCACGTGACTGCACATAGAATCGATCCCGGTTGGTCAGGGCAAATTGTATTAGAGTTCTTTAATAGTGGTAAATTGCCATTAGCTTTACGTCCGAAAATGAAAATTGCGGCGTTAAATTTTGAAACCATGTCTGATGCCGCATTACGCCCTTACAACAAGCGAGATGATGCAAAATACAAAGGACAAATGGGCGCGGTGGCCAGTAGAATTAGTCAAGATGACAGATCTGAATAATCGCTCCTTAGGTATAGTTTAAAAATGAATGTTTGATAATAGTCAGTATGTTAACGCGTACTGGCTATTTTTAACCGAGGGTCTTTTTCAATTTCATTTATGCATCGAGACAGTGCTTCTATAAGTTTTGCTTTATCGTGATGGTGCGGCATTTCTTCATCACGCATATCGTGGTGAATCACTTTAACTTTCTCTGATTGCACATTTTTGTCGTGACTGATAACACCATCAACTGGCAAGAAACCGATATTTTCTTCAATCCAGGTTAACTTTTCATCCAAAGAAAGCGCAGCCGCAGGACTTTGCTCTGGTACAATGTTCTCAATAAACACACAGCGTGCATTAGAGCGCCTGATAGCATTAGCGATATCTCTTACTAATAATGGAGGTATAACGCTAGTGAGAAAGCTTCCAGGACCTAAAATGATAAGCTCGGCATTATCAATAGCATCGATACATTGGCTAATGGACTTAACTAAAGGTGCAAGCATCAAATTTTTCGGCATGATTGGCATTTCATCTACTGAGAGCTCTCCAACTCGACATCTGCCTTCTGGATAGAATGCCATTAAATCAGTAGGAGATTCAGACATCGGTAATACGGGCGTTTTCACTTTCAATATGGTACGAACCATCTTAATCGAGTCTAACGGGCGGGATTGAATTTGACCGAGGCCATACAATATTAAATTACCTAGATTATGGCCACCGAGTTCGTCCTGACCATCAAAGCGAAAGTTAAACAGTTTACTGCCGACAGTATTATCGTCGACTAATTGAGTTAAACAATTACGCAAATCTCCCCATGCAATGGAGCTGCTTCTTTTACGTAACCGTCCTGTTGACCCACCATTATCTGTGGTCGCGACAATGCCTGTAAGTTGATCTTGCATAAATGACAGGGTCGATAATACTTTTCCTAAACCGTGACCGCCGCCGATAGCAACTATGTTGAGCTTTTTTAACTGCATGAATGTTATTGTTTGTTAAATCTATAATAACCTTAACTATAAAGGCAGTAAAAATAAAGGTCTGTAGGTTTTTGTTATTGTGACTTCTTGATATGTAGATAGCGGAAGCGTTTTTATACGCTCAAGAAATAAGGCTTTTTTATCAACTTAAGCCTTTGAATAATTAAAAAATATACAAGATGAACAATAACTAATCATTTAAGCGAGAACTTTGAAAAAAATGCACTATTATCTAAATTAAGTGTTGACACAAAACAGGTGTCTGCTTAGAATGCGCCTCGCTTTCAACGAGTACTAGGTCACTCTGTTGAAGGCATTTTTAACGAGTACTAGGTCACTCTGTTAAAAAAATCGGGGCTATAGCTCAGCTGGGAGAGCGCTTCGCTGGCAGCGAAGAGGTCTGCGGTTCGATCCCGCATAGCTCCACCAACATTATTGAGTTATTTGTTTCGGCAATAACATGAAAATGTTAGATAGCGTCCCTATCGTCTAGAGGCCTAGGACACCGCCCTTTCACGGCGGTAACAGGGGTTCGAATCCCCTTAGGGATGCCAAATTTTTAAATAAAGGGTGTTTTACACCTAATGTTTAATAAATGTAGGCCGTCTCATTTGAGACAACGTTTATTAAATATGTCTGTGTCCCTATCGTCTAGAGGCCTAGGACACCGCCCTTTCACGGCGGTAACAGGGGTTCGAATCCCCTTAGGGATGCCACTTTATTTAAAAATGTTTTGAAATGAATTTGGTGTTTTTATACACCTGTAATGATCAATGTTAGGCCACTTCTTTTATGAGTTGTGTGTTGATTATTATAACAGTGTCCCTATCGTCTAGAGGCCTAGGACACCGCCCTTTCACGGCGGTAACAGGGGTTCGAATCCCCTTAGGGATGCCACTTTCATTTCAATGATAATTTAATGGTTTTGGTGTTTTTAAACACCTATAATGATCAGCGTTAGGCCACTTCTTTTATAAGTTGTGTGTTGATTATTGTAACAGTGTCCCTATCGTCTAGAGGCCTAGGACACCGCCCTTTCACGGCGGTAACAGGGGTTCGAATCCCCTTAGGGATGCCACTTCCATTAAGCAAAAATTCGTTACGTATCTTGTGTCCCTATCGTCTAGAGGCCTAGGACACCGCCCTTTCACGGCGGTAACAGGGGTTCGAATCCCCTTAGGGATGCCAACGAAACAAACGAAACCGACGTTAGTCGGTTTTTTTGTGCCTAAAATTTAGTGAACAGATAGGTATAGTATAAATGCAGCTATAGAGCGCTGGAAATCCGTGAGTGGCACTTATTATAGATTTTTTACAATAAGTGCCATACAGCTTATCAAGCCGTTTGTTCAGCGGTAAATTGATGTGTATCGATCATTGCCATACTTTCTTCCGCAAAACCAACACCTGCTTCGGTGTAGAAGTTAAATACTTTATCTATACCGATTGCTTCAAGTTCTATCCGTTCATCATCAAATCGAGCAATAGCGGCAATTTGACCAGTAAAATTAACTCGTTTTAGTTGTTGAGTGATGTTAATTGCATCTTGTACTTTAGGGACCGCGATCAATATTAATTGTATCTCAACTAAATTAATATTCTCCCAGAAGTCTCTGTCTTCACCGTCACCATGGAATACTTGTGCTCCTTGGCTTTTTAACCAATCGATTTTACTGCGCTCAGCATCAAGCCCCCACACTTGGCTCCCGACTTGTTTGCTTAAAGCGGAATAGGCCCCCATACCCACGCGGCCCATACCTACAACAACAATCGGGGCATTACATGGCTGGACAAAGGTATCTTCTGCTAAACGTTTCTTTCGCTCAAAGCGAGTAAAGATCAATTTTTTACTGATGAACAACTGCTCAGAGTAACGGTAAATAATATTGGTTAAGATAAATGAAAGCGATACAGAGAGTGCTAAGATGACTAACCATTCTTTACTAAGCCATTGGTATTCAACGCTTAGTGATGCCACGATAAGGCCAAATTCACTAAAGTTACTTAGCGCTAACGAAGAAAGAAAGGCCGTTCTTGCCTTAATTTTTAATGCTGAAAGCAGTAAATAAAATAGAGCAAACTTAAATGGCAGCAATAAACAAAGCATGGCAGCTATAGACAGCATTTCCCAAGTTGGTAAAGCGGTAAAACCAATTAGTAAGAAAAACCCAATTAAGAATAAATCTTTAAAATTCATTAATGCCTTATTGATTTCACTTGCTTTGGCGTGAGACGCCAAGTACATGCCAGCTAGCAATGCACCTAGATCTCCTTTTATTTTTAACAGCTCAAAAAGTTCATAGCTTCCCATCGCGATAAAAAATCCAGTTAATGGAATTAATTCACCATGGCCTACTTGGTTAATTATTTTTTTTATCAACGGCTTAAGCGGAATAAATACCAATAGACTCAACGCCCAAGGTGAGGGGATTTTACCTGTCGCTGCAACGAGAAATATGACAGCAATAACATCTTGCATCACCAATATACCAATGGACAGCTTGCCGTGACGCGAGCGCATCTCACCTTGTTCTTCAAGCAACTTAACGATACAAACGGTACTGCTAAAACTAAGAGCAAAGGCAATAAGTAGAGTCGTTTCTATAGATAGGTTTGTTAGTTGTGTAACACCGATTACTGCAACTAGCTTAATTAACGCCACTAAAGTGACAATCCAAATTAAAGTATGTCCTAAGGCGCCAGCCCACACTTCATTTTTAAGCAGATCTTTTATGTTGAGCTTTAGTCCTATAGTGAAAAGCATCAAGGTAATGCCTAGATCAGCTAGTGTTTGCAGGCTGTCATCAGCATCATACCCGATGAAGTGCAAGATAAAGCCGGCAAGCAAATAGCCGATAGAAGGGGGAAGATTAATTAATTTCGCGCTCAATCCACATAGAAAGGCGAATAATATCCAAATGAATTCCATGATATATATTTAGTCCCTAACAATACGACTGAATTGTTGGTTCATTATTTTGACTATTTTTTCCTGTGCTTTTATGTTGGGATGAATGCCATCGTTTTGCATTAAGTGAGGTTCAACGGCAATTTGCTCCATAAAAAATGGCAGTAATTCGACTTCGGTTTCCGAAGCGACCTCAGCAAAAACATTGATGAACATCTTGTTATATCTAGGGCCGTAATTGGGTGGAATTCTTACGTCCATAAGGAAAACTTTTATTTTACTTGCCTTTGCAAGCTTGATTATTTGTAACAAATTATTCTTGATGACATGAGTAGGAAATCCTCTCAGGCCGTCGTTTCCGCCCAATTCAATGACCAAGTAGTCAAATTCTTCAGAGGCCAAAATGCTAGGGAAACGAGCTAAACCGCCTGCTGTGGTCTCACCGCTTATACTTGCATTAATAATGCTATAATCGGCTTGTTCGTTTTTGAGTTGCTGATTGAGTAGGTAAACCCAGCCCTCGTTTTGTTTCATTCCATAGCTTGCACTGAGGCTATCGCCTAGTAATAAAATAGAGCTAGACGCAAGTGCACTTTTACTCAATAGTAGTAGTGTAAAGCTTAAAACAATTAATAAAGCATTTTTAATCATGAAGTTAGAATCCAAAACAATTTTAAATGTAGCTGATGTTAATAAGTCAGTTGCAACCGAGAGTCATATTTTAGACTTGTTGAAAAACATAAATCTAGCAGTAAATGCAGGTGAGACACTGGCGATTGTTGGTGCATCAGGATCAGGGAAGACAACACTGCTGTCAATCTTGGCTGGGCTAGACTTACCATCAAGCGGTCAAGTATACCTGCAAGAGCATCCTTTGCATCAATTAAATGAGGAACAACGAAGTGCTGTGCGCTCTAAACATGTCGGTTTTATTTTTCAGCAGTTTTTGTTAATCAATAGCTTAACCGCGCTAGAGAATGTCATGTTACCGGCGGAGCTCTCGGGTATGACAACACCGAAAGAAAAAGCAATTGAGCTTTTAGGGCAAGTTGAATTAGCGGAGCGTGTGGATCATTTTCCTTCGCAGTTATCGGGCGGGGAGCAACAACGCGTAGCAATCGCACGTGCATTTATTACCAAACCCGATATTCTTTTTGCTGACGAGCCAACCGGTAATCTAGACAGTAAAACAGGACAACATATTACTGAGTTGCTATTTGAGTTAAATAAACAAAACGGTACCACACTGATTTTGGTGACTCATGATGAGAAATTGGCCGCACGTTGTCAGCGAAAAGTGATCATGGAAAGTGGTGAGCTGGTCGAGCCTGATACATCCATGGCGCATGTGGGGTAGCTCATGAGTATTTTTGCTTCTTGGGGAAAGCAGTCATTGAGATTGCTGCAACATGAACTGCGTCGAGGTGAGCTAACCATCATCTGTTTAGCCATCATTCTTGCAGTGGCTACTGTTTTTTCACTGGCTGGTTTTTCCACTCAAATAAAAGCTGCACTGTTAAATAAAAGTACCAGCTTTATTGCCTCAGATAGGGTATTAGCTTCTTCTCGACCCATTAATATGACTATCATTGAGAAAAGCCAATCGCTTGGTATAAAGCATTCACCGCAAATTGAAATGACGTCTATGGTGTTTGCACAAGACAAAATGCAATTGACGGAAATTAAAGCGGTTAGTGAGTTGTACCCGTTACGTGGTGAATTGTTAGTTAAACAAGGCAATGAGATAAGTCAGCGTGCTCAAGGGCCGCAACAGGGAAGCGTGTGGGTTGAACAAAAGTTATTGTCTATTTTAGGTATATCTCTCGGCGATGAGATTGAAATTGGTATCGCCTCTTTTTTGGTTGCAGGTATATTAGAAAGCGTTCCGGATGAGTCGTTTAGTGTTTTTACCAATGGTCCAACGGTGATGATGAATATAAACGATGTTGCTCAGACGGAATTAATTCAGCCCGGTTCAAGGGTCGGTTATAAGGCATTATTTGCAGGCGATGCAGAGGTCATTAAATCCTTTGAAGAATGGGTGAAACCTAAAGTTAACGAAACACAGAGTTGGTATGACATTAAATCTCGCCAATCGGCTTTATCAAGTGCATTAACGCGTGCTGAAAAGTACTTATCTCTGGCGAGTATGCTTGGCATCATATTAGCGGCGGTTGCGGTAGCGGTTGCGAGTAGACGATATGGTCATAGGCATCAACCCATGGTCGCGGTGTTTAAAGCGATGGGAGCTTCTCAAAAGCACATTACCAAGCTCTACTGTCTACATTGGACCTTGTTGAGCGTATTTGGCATCGCTGTTGGTTTAGGGATTGGTTTTATCTTACAACAAGTAGGATTGTACGCCATGGCCGATTATTTAAGTGTTGAACAAAGTGTCTCTAACGTGGCTCCTTTTTTAATGGCTGTTGCAACGGGCGTTATTTGTGCTATTGCCTTTGCTATTGCGCCGTTATCACAACTGGTCTCGACCAAACCACTTGCTGTGATCCGTGGTTTTAGCGAACAAAAATTAAGGTGGTTTCACTTTATTCCTCCTATTGGGGCCTTGTTTATTTTGCTGTATTTATTCAGTAATGATTTGGTGCTCAGTTTGGCGTTACTTGGTGGAGGAGCGCTGGTATCTGTTATTTTGTTGTTGTTAGGGCGTGTGCTGGTCAGTGCAGGGCGTAACATTGGCTCGCAATCGGGTAAGGCGTTACATTTGGCATTTGCCAATTTAAAACGTCGCGCCAAAGAAAACAGCGTGCAATTAGTCAGTTTTACTATTGCGATCAAATTGCTTTTGTTGATCCTCGTGATTCGAAGCGCACTAATAGCAGAGTGGCAATCGCAACTACCGGAAAATACCGCCAATCGATTTTTGGTCAACATAACGGCTGAACAAGTAGAAAAAGTGGATGAATTTACGACCGAGCAGGCGATCCCTAACAGTGGTTTGTACCCTGTAGTTCGTGGACGATTGATTGCGATAAATGAAGACGATGTGACACAAGACGTCAGTAAAGAAGACAACAAAGATGCAGAAACCCAGCGCCGTGGACTAGGAAGGGAGTTAAACCTGACCTGGCGAGATAAATTACCTAATAAAAATGAAATCATTGAAGGTGATTGGTTTGAAGCTGAACCAGATATTCCACAGGTGTCGATTGAAGAGGGGGTCGCTAAAAGGCTTGAAATTAAAGTAGGCGACACTTTGACCTTTCAATTGGGCAGTGAAACTTTTACCACACCAGTAACCAGTATCCGTCAAGTAGATTGGCAATCGCTTCAACCTAATTTCTTTATGATCTTTAATGAGCAAGTGTTGTCACACTTTCCTGCGACCTATATTTCGTCACTCTATGTTGATGAGAGTAAGCAGGACGCTTTTGACCAGTTTATGTCGAGCTATCCGACCATATCTATGATTGATGTCGATGCACTGATTTATCAGTTGCGAACGGTTATTGATCAAGTCTCGGTCGCTGTCGAATTTATCCTAGTACTCGTGGTTATTGCAGGTAGCTTAGTGTTACTAGCTCAAGTACAAGCAAGTATGGAAGAGCGTGAGCGAGAAATAGCAATTCTAAGAACTTTAGGGGCGAAGGGGAGCTTACTTCGAGGTAGCGTGCTATTAGAGTTTATCTGTTTAGGGGTAGTGTCTGGGCTCATGGCAGGTATCGCGATGGAAATAGCTGTCTATTTTATTCAAACACGGGCGTTTAGCATGTCACCAAGTTTTCATTTCGAATATTGGGGATTAGGTATTGTTGCCGGTGGGTGTTTTGTTGGTATTGTGGGGATGCTAAGTTGCTGGCGATTGTTGACTATGTCAAGTGTAACCTTGATACGTCGTACTATGTAAACCAGTGTCAAGCCAGTTTGTCATGTTAAGCTAGAACCAAATTTGGGAGATTGCGGCAAGTGTTTTTGAGCATATTGCCGCTTTTTCATCATGGCTATAAGCAGAGGTAAGTTACGTTGCCTTATCTCTGAAAACATCACAATACATTCAAATAATTTCTTTTCTTTCATTTATTGCGATTGCAATTTTATCTGATCATAGACAAGATACTAATATCAAAGGAATTACACAGAATTTTCATATGGGTTTATCTCAACACACTAGCGGAGCAGTAAAAGCCTTGGTCGTTGTCGCCGCTTTGTTTATTATCCTGGCAGGCATTAAATCGGCTTCAAATATACTTGTTCCCTTTCTATTGTCAGTCTTTATCGCAATAACATGTAACCCTATAGTCGCCAAAGCGAGCGAGTATAAGGTACCAAAACCAATCTCAGTGATCTTGGTTATTGTAATATTTGTCTCCATCGCATTATCAGTAGCGGGGTTAGTCGGCAACTCTCTAAATCAATTATCACAACTGTTACCTGAATATCGAGCACAACTTAAAGAAGAGCTGGTATGGCTACCAGAAAAGCTGGCCGAATATAATATTGCCATGTCACCGAAATTACTGATTGAGTATTTCGACCCTGGTGCTGCAATGGGGTTAGCTGCAGATATGCTGAGTGGCTTAGGTGGGGTGATGGCGAACCTGTTTTTGATTATCATCACCGTTATTTTTATGTTGTTTGAAGCGTCATCTTTACCTAAAAAAGTTCATTTAGCGATGGATGATCCAGAAATGAGATTGGGTCAAATAGACCGCTTCTTGTCCTCTGTAAATCACTACCTTGCAATCAAAACCATGGTGAGTTTGGGGACCGGTATTTTAGTTTCTTTTATGTTGTGGGCGGTCGGATTGGATTTCTTCTTATTGTGGGGCGTGTTGGCCTTTCTATTTAACTATGTGCCTAATATCGGCTCTATTATTGCTGCCGTGCCTGCCATGTCGTTAGCACTGTTGCAGTTAAATCCCGCAACGGCGGGGTTAATTGGGCTTGGTTATGTAGCAATTAATATGGTGATGGGTAATGTCATCGAGCCTCGTTATTTAGGCCGAGGATTAGGCTTGTCGACATTAGTCGTATTCCTGTCGTTGATTTTTTGGGGTTGGTTACTTGGTACTGTTGGTATGCTGCTTTCGGTTCCACTAACCATGGTGATTAAAATAGCGCTTGAGAGCTCTAATGAAGGAAAATGGTTTGCTGTACTCCTATCAGGAGAAGAGGAAGTGCAAGAAAAAGTTAAAGAATTTAGTTAGAGAGCTGTAGAACCAAAAAAGCCAACGTTTTGTTGGCTTTTTTGGTTGAGTCTAAATATTGCTGTTGAGTACTTCTAATTCTTTTATCCTGTCCTGACTGGCCCTGATGTAACATTTTTTGTAGGCAGGTGCTGCAAATTCATTGGGTGATAACGCAAGATACTGCCAGCGGCAATTGTCTTCTCGAAATCGAATAAAGTTACTTTGTGAGCGCTTGAACATCTTTAATGCGGAGTTTCTTCCTGTATTCATCGCTAGCTCTTCGAGGATAAATATTTGGTTATTTATCCAAGTCTGCATCTCACGGTCCACTTTATCAATGACAACATCAAGGCATCGAGAGTACTCTGCGCTATCTTGAGCTTTAGGTTGGCAATCGTCAATCGTTGACGCTGCATAAACTGGTTTAACGGCCAATGCAGAGCCTAAGACGATTAACGGTAAAAGGGAAGAGTTGATTACTTTTCTCATTATGAAGGGAGGACTTTTTTATATGGTTTAACGATAACTTTTTCGTATACTCCAGCCTCAATGTACGGATCTACATCTGCCCATTGTTGAGCACTGACTAAACTATCAAACTCAGCAATAACCAAAGAACCGGTAAAACCCGCATCTCCTGGGTTTTCACTGTCTATTGCGGGACAGGGCCCTGCAACTAACAAACGCCCTTGATCTTGTAACGTTTGTAGCCTTGCTAGGTGTTTATCTCGTACACCTAATCGCAATGCTAGGCTGTCTTTCACATCTTCACTATAAATTACGTAATACATCTTTAATCCGATTAATCTTGATTTTTATCTAATTCTTTTACTGTAGCTTGGTCATTTTCTTCTGGAAGGTATTTATTAATCGCGATCACTGTTCCAATAGCAAATGTAAATGTAAGCCCCATCAAACCAAAAACTTTAAAGTTAACCCAAACTTCTTGGCTAAAATTAAATGCTATATAGGCATTGAGCAACCCGCAACCAGCAAAGAATGAAACCCATGCTAAGTTGAGTTTAGCCCAAATATTCTCAGGTAACTCTAACGCTTCACCCATAAGCTGCTGGATCAGGTTTTTCTTAAATACGTAGTGACTAACCAATAAGGCTGCAGCGAAAAACTCATTAATGATGGTTACTTTCCATTTTAGGAAAGTATCGTCTTGCATAAAAATAGTCAGTCCGCCAAAGCCGGCAATTAAGCCAAAGAAGATCCACGTTTTAGTAGGTACTTTTTGTTTTGAAACAATGAAATATAGTATTTGTATGGCTGAGGCTGCAATCAGCGCTCCTGTTGCCCAGTAAATATCTGCAAATTTGTAAACGGCAAAGAAAAGAACAAGAGGTATAAATTCTAAAAATGCGTGCATAGAGTAATCGGCTAAATCAATTTGAATTCATTTTACCTAATGCAATTGATTTAGCCAACGGAATCTTTGTAAGAGAGTACTATCTAGGGGTTAAGCTTTTGCATCTAAACCAAAAGGGTCATCTATTGAATGTTGTGGCTGGGTAAACCACTTAGGACCTGTCTCTGTCATGTAAAAATGATCTTCTAATCGAATGCCAAATTCGTCAGGCATCACCAACATAGGTTCGTTTGAAAAAGCCATCCCAGTTGCCAATAATGTTTGCTCACTGCGCACTAAATAGGGCCATTCGTGGATGTCTAACCCTATGCCATGTCCTGTGCGGTGTGGGCAGCCAGGTGTTTGATAATCGGGTCCCATGCCCTGACTGGCGATATAATCTCGCGCTGCAATATCCACCACGCCACAAGGCTCACCAATCTTAGCGGCATTGAACGCGGCCAGTTGTGCATCTT
The DNA here is from genome assembly GCF_030295975.1 of Thalassotalea atypica. Lineage (NCBI taxonomy): Bacteria > Pseudomonadati > Pseudomonadota > Gammaproteobacteria > Alteromonadales > Colwelliaceae > Thalassotalea > Thalassotalea atypica. Next base: position 2,434,954 of record NZ_AP027364.1, on the reverse strand, counting down.
TTTCTACTTGCCAAATTTCCCGTTGACGTTCATTGGCTTCGCCGTAGACGTAGGTACGAGTTATGTCAGAATTATAACCTTCTAGTTGACAACCTGTATCGATTAAAACTACGTCATTTCGTTCGAGCGCTTTAGGCGATTTTACGCCGTGTGGAAAAGAGGAGTCCTGGCCAAACAATACAATGCAAAAATAAGAGCCAGCTGCTGCACCTACTTTTCGGTGTGCTTGATCGATAAATGCGGTGACTTCGCTAGTACTGATCCCTTCATAAAGGATACTTGCAGCAGCCTGTTGCACAGCAAGTGTCATGTCTTTTGCTCGTTGCAACAACGCTATTTCAGCGGGTGATTTTTGCATTCTACAGCCAGCAGTTACCGGTTTAGCATCGACTAATTCTATATTGGGTAGAGATTTATCTATGCCGTTTGCCATAAAAAAGGCTGTTGCTTCATCAATAGCCAACGTACCTCTAGTAATACCCATTTTATCAAGTGTTTCCGCTACAAGTTGATAGGGGGACTGGTGCTCATGCCAACCTACAACTGGGGCAGACACTTTCATGTATTGGCTAAGTGTGTTGACTTCAAAGTGTGGAGCGATATAAACCAATTCACCTTGTTGCGGTAAAATTGCGCCAACCATACGTTCGCTGGCATACCATCGAGTACCAGTAAAGTAATAGAGATTAGTTCCCGCATTAAGGTATGTGGCCTCTATATTATGCTTTTTCATAATATTTTGAGCTTTTTCAATGCGTTGCTGAAACTCGTGTGCGGCAATAGGTTTAATGTTTTCCGTCATGTCTGCAAGAGTTGCAAGTGCTTCTTCAGGGGTTGAGCCACCAATTCCGTAAGTCATGTTAGTTACCTTTTAAAAATTTTCATTATATTAGTATATTGTATACAGTAATGCTAGGTGAGAACTGTAAGACCATAGTTTCTATTGTGAGCATGGATAAGTACTAATTAGTTCTGTTGCTTATTTCTCGTGTTGGAACGTTATTCATGTCGACTGCGCGAAAAGAGTAATACCTCCGTAAAATGCGGCTACTTTTGCTTCAGCATTAATAATGCTCAATTCTTCGGTTAGATTGGCGTAGCTACAACCAATTTTGTTTTATATTGAAATACATAATTTAACGCATTGTAGCTAAATAAAAGGAGTTGTTGTTGGCGTTACTAAAACAGAAGCTTTTCCATGACTAACCTATGAATAATCAGTTCTATTCATTGAAGAAATATTGCATTTTTCTATGTAAATCTAGTCAAACATTTGATTCTTAGATACTTAATGCTAATCGTAATAAGTAAATAAGTATCAAAATCACTTTACTAACCGCAAAAGAAAGTCAATATTATTAATATGGTGAGAAAAATATTCACACTTTGTCAGCACACGACCGCATAATTTTCGAATGCTGATAGTCAAAGATGCGTAAATCAATCCTCGATGATAACAAATGATGTTGAGTTGGTTTGATAATAAGGAATGAGCAATGACTATTAAAAAGTATGTTTCTGAAAATAAAAAGGAAGTTACACTATCAATTGAGGAGCGATTTGACTTTTCACTGCATCAGTCATTTAGAAATTCATATGTTAACTGTGAACAGCAAAATACGGTTTTCAATATAGATTTGTCAAATACCTCATACATGGACAGCTCTGCTTTAGGTATGATTTTATTGCTTAAGGACCACGCCGATAAGCTACAGGGAAACGTAGTGATTCTCAAACCCAGTGACTCAGTTAATAAAATATTAGAGATAGCGCAGTTTCATCGCTTAATGACTATTGAGAATTAAACGATGGTCGAAGAACTTGATAAACGCTCACATAAGCTAGCATTAGTGGTAGATGACTCCGTAATGCAGTGCAAAGTGTTGAGCGTATTACTGGAAGAAGAAGGCTATCGGGTATACACCGCAAATGATGGTATTCGAGGTGTTGATATGTATATTAAGTATCAGCCTGACCTTGTATTAATGGATATTAATATGCCCCGAATGGACGGGTACGAAGCGACTCGACAAATCAAGAGTTTGTCAAAAGGTAATTTAGCACCGTTGATTTTTATCACTAGTATAGATACAGAACTGGCATATATTGAAAGTATAGAGGCTGGCGGTGATGGTATTCTTGTTAGGCCTTTCTCTCCTGAAGTTTTTAAAGCAAAAATAAAGTCAATACAACGCATTAGTGATCTATACGCACAGGTAAAAATGCTACAGCAATCACAGCAAAAAGATGCAGAGTTAGCCGAACAACTGATGTCTGGTGTTATTGAGGCAAGAAATTTTGGTTTAGATCGCATTGGCATTGTGAAAAAAGCAGCAACTTTATTTAGTGGTGATATTCAATTGACTGCGCAGAGCCCTAATGGTGATGTTAACGTTTTGTTGGGGGATTTTACTGGGCACGGGTTACGTTCTTCTATAGGTGCAATACCGTTGTCAGAAACATTTAGAGTGATGACTAAAAAAGGATTTAGTTTATTCGAAATCATAACGCAGATAAATACTCAACTATTTCATTTACTTCCTTCTGATTTATTCTTAGCTGCGACATTTGTCCATGTGTCAAGTCAAGATAAAACAGTTTACATATTTAATGCTGGGCTACCAGATTGCTATATTTTTTCTGCTAATGGTCAAATTAAGCAAAGAATACGTTCTACGCATCCTCCTATGGGAGTATTAGAGTACCTTTTAGCCGAATCCAAGCTGGAAATTTATAGTGTTCAACCCAAAGATCATGTGGTACTTGTTAGTGATGGCATCATTGAAGCTCGTAATAAAAAGGGTGAAATGTATGGTGAAAAGCGATTTGAGCAAGCAGCCCTTAAGGGTGTGAAAAAAGCAAATCTGGCTGAAGTAATAATTGAGGATGTCAATGAATTCAGTCAAAACATACCACAAGAAGACGACATGTCTTTGATTGACATTCCATGTTGTGATTGGCAGGGGCAAGTTTATAATAATTATCAGAGTAGGTCTGATACTTTGTCTGCACTGGATGTTCTATCGCAAACTGGCCCTGCATGGGAGTGGCACCTTAAATTGACAGGAGAAAAGCTTGCTAAAATAAACCCTATCCCAATGGCAATGAACCAACTGCAAAATATAGAGGGTTCAGGAGAACATTGGCAAAGCCTGTATACCATCTTGACGGAGTTATATGTGAATGCCTTAGACCATGGTGTGCTAAACCTAGACTCAAGCATCAAAGATTGTGCCGAAGGTTTTGCAGATTATTTTAGAAAAAGGGAAGAGCGGTTAGAATTATTACTTGAAGGGTTTGTTGAACTTTCGTTTTACTATTACTATTCTCATAGCACAAATGGCCATATCAGTATAAAGATCAAAGACAGTGGTAAAGGGTTTAGCTATGCGGACTATGTGAATCCTCCATTGTCAAAGCAAGCGCCAATACTTAGCGGAAGAGGAATTAATTTGGTATTGCAACTGTGTGATTCTTTAGAGTACAGCGACAAAGGGACTACGGTCGAAGCGAAATATGCCTGGGCATAGGGCAAAAAATTTAAACATATAAAAATTCAGGGCGTGCAAAGGGACGGATAGTCTTCATCACTTTCCCTGTATAAAATAATGGCTATTAGTGACATATTAGAGGTTAATGATAATAGGTGGCACCTTCTGATGTTAAGTGAAACTTTGAAATTAACCTAACTCACCGAATTTTAAGAAAGCCATACGATCATTAAAAATGGACGTTCAGTATTCGCCTGTATAAGCGCAACAAGTCAACAGAAGTTTAATTCAACTATGATTTTTCGCCTATACTCTACGTTATTGAATACAATGTGAATTGAATGGAAGATACAATTATTACAAAGCGTAAATTTGCTGGTTTATTGCAACCTATATCCAATATTTTGCTGTGCTGTGGTATTGCTCTAGTTGTAATAATGATACTGTTCTATGAACGTCACGAATCAAACTTACAACAACGTCAAATACAAATTTCTCAAAAAGTGTTAATAGTCGAAAAAGTCCTTAGTATACCAAAAAAGAGTGTTCAGGCTGTTTCACATTCCCCTTATCAAGAACTCCTCCCTTTTTTAAGTGCTTTGGCTCATAACAGTAGCCATATCGTGGTTAGCCTAGTTACAGGCGAGATTGTAGTAGACACTAAACAAACAGCCAACAGCATCAATTTATCGCTATTGAACGATACTTATCCTGAGCTGATTGCATTTTCACAACGCAAAGAAGTTGCCATCAGCCATAATTTTCATCTCAAAATCAATCAAGCGTTATATTCAGGGGTGCATCGTCTAGTAAGCCTAGGGAGTAATGAACCACAGATATTACATATTTTTGTGATGCAACCCGAAACCGGTGTTGAGTTTTCTCTTTTGCAATCAAAATCAAGTTTGATACTACTTCTTATCACCATTGTGCTATTCATATTCATTGCAAGACGATTAGCCAAACCATTTAGAACAATTGTAAAAAGTGTAAGACAATACCAAGCCACAGGAAAAATAGGAGATTTACCTGTTGAAGCTTCCGGGGAAGTAGGGATGTTGGCCCGCAGTTTTGCATCGGTTGTTGAAGAAATAGCACTAAAAAGTAAAGAACAAAAAAGAGCTTATGCGGAAGCTACTCAAGCTTCTGCAAAAATGCAATCAGTATTGAATTCCATGGTTGATGCAGTGATAAATATTGATGAACAGGGCGCTATTATTGCTTTTAACCACTCAGCAGAAAAAATGTTTGGCTATTCTGAGCAAGAAATCTTGGGGCAGAATATTAAATTGTTGATGCCTGAAACTATGGCAAAAAATCATGATCATTACTTAGTGGAATACCTTAGGACAGGTAAGAAAAACTTATTGCGCGATGGCAGAGAGTTACCTGCAGTGAGAAAAGACGGAGAAACTTTTCCGATGTTCTTAAGTCTGTCAGAAATTGATACGGCTCAAGGAAAACTATTTACCGGTGTGATTAGAGATATAACCATAACTAAGTTGCTAGAAAGCGAAAAAAAGCAAATGTTGGAACAGGCAAAAGATATGGCATGGCGACTCGATTTTGCTTTATCAGGGCCACAAATAGGTGTATGGGACTACCAAGTAAATAAACAATTACTTATTTGGGATAAGCGCATGTATCGATTATATGGGAAAGATATAGCATGTTCTGAGAAGCCTGAAACGATTTACAAGGCTGCGCTTCATCCTGAAGATGCTGAACGAATTGAGTCCGCCATAACTAAAATAGTTAATACAGGTATGGACTATAAGCAGACTTTTAGGATTGTTTTATCAAACAATGAGCTCAAATACCTAGAAGGGCATGCAAAGGCACTTTACGATAAGGATGGCAATATCGTACGTATATTGGGGACAAACCGAGACGTAACTGAGCAACATCAACTACACGAGCTTAAGCAACAAGCACTAGAATTGGCAGAAGATTCATTGGAACTTAAATCTGAATTTTTAGCCAGTATGTCTCATGAAATTAGAACGCCAATGAATGGTGTGTTAGGTATGTTAGGCCTGCTTGGTAAAAGTCAACTGAATGACCGACAACAACACTATCTACAATTGGCTAGTTCTAGTGCAAATTCATTGCTCAATTTAATTAATGATATTTTAGACTTTTCTAAAATTGAAGCTGGAAAACTTGATTTGGAGTTGCTTGATTTTGATTTGCGCTGTCAACTAGGAGAAGTCGCAGAATCATTAGTATTAAAGGCTCAAGAAAAAGGAATTGAAATCATACTTAACGTTAATGATATAAATGAATCGATTATTAAAGGAGATCCAAACCGAATACGACAGATCGTATCTAACCTTGTATCTAATGCAATAAAATTTACTGAACAGGGAGAAATAGTAATAAAAGCCCAGTTACATGCGTACAGTGACAAAAGTTTATTATTGACCTGCACTGTCTCTGACTCCGGTATTGGAATTGCTGAAGACAAGCTGGATAAATTGTTTGACTCCTTTACACAGGTAGATGCCAGTACTACACGAAAATATGGTGGTACGGGTCTTGGCTTGGCTATTGTTAAACAGTTGTGCCAACTCATGGGAGGAGATATCAAGGTAACCAGTGAGCTGGGCAAAGGAAGTACGTTTGAATTTACTGCTCTTGTTGAGTCTAGTGAAAATGAAGTGTTAATGATGCCGTCGGCAAATATTAAGGGCAACGAAATACTCATCGTTGATGACAATGAAACAAACTTAGAAGTACTTGAAGGGCAACTGATGCAATGGGGAGCCCGTGTAACAAAAGCAAACAGTGGTGAAGAAACGCTTTCAATTATAAAACACTATCCTGAAAATCATTTCAAAGTTGCAATATTAGATATGCAAATGCCCATTATGAATGGTGCTGACTTAGGAAGAGCACTAAAAGCATCGAAGCACTGCAGTGACACAAAGCTCATCATGATGACCTCGATGGGAGCTGCAGGAGACGCTAAGTACTTTGCTAATTTAGGGTTTTCTGCTTACTTCCCAAAACCCGCAACAACATCAGATCTATTTGATGCATTGACTGTAGTATTAGACGACAATGTCGCGCTATCGTCAGCAACGCCACTGGTTACACATCACCATTTGCAAACATTGAAGAAACAAGACCCGTTATCAAAAGTGATGAAAAACGTGAATATTTTACTAGTTGAAGATAACAGGATTAATCAGGCTGTAGTTATAGGAATATTAGAGCAAATTGGTTGTCACGCTGATATCGCTAACAACGGCAGAGTTGCAATTGAGATGTTGCAGCAAGTGGCAAAAATTAATCCTTACAATATCATCTTGATGGATTGTCAAATGCCCATAATGGATGGTTACCAAGCGGCAACTACGATTCGAACTGAACACCTTACTAATGTTGATAAGGAAGTTCCTATAATTGCCATGACGGCAAATGCAATGAAAGGAGACAGAGAAAAATGTCTCAATGCAGGGATGAGTGACTACATTGCCAAACCAATTGATAGTGACTTACTCATTAAAAAAATAATCTACTGGTCAAATTCTTCTAAAGTTAAAGCATCTAGGCCTAAAGTACATAGCATTAGTTCTGCAGAGGAAAACGAACATCAAAATGAAAAAATCAGTGATGATGTTGTATGGAATGAAGCGGGCCTGCTGAAAAGAGTAAGAAACAATAAAGCGGTGGCAAAACAATTAGTCCAAATGTTTATTGAAGACTCACCCGACATGTTGAAATTACTGCTTAAATCGGTCAATACAAAGCAATATGATGATGCATCTGCTGTGGCTCATAAAATTAAAGGCTCAGTGCGTAATATTGGCGGTGAGAAACTCGGCGTATTGTCTGAAAGCATTGAGCAAGCATTGAAAAATCAAGAACATGAGGAAGTCAAAGTTTTACTGAGCCTATTTGAGTCAGCATATAATGAATTTTCACATGCCCTGAAAAATTCAGAAATTTTATTATGATCAATAATGCTTAATATCCAAGGAAGTGCCATAAGGTAAGCGACTGAATGAATAAAATATTAGCGGTAGATGATGCGCAAGACACATTGCTTTTGTTAGAGTTTGATCTTCAAGCAGAAGGCTATGATGTTATTACAGCAAAAGACGGAGAAACGGCGTTAGTACTATTAGAACAACACGACATAGATCTTGTTTTACTTGATTTGTACATGCCAGGGTTAAGTGGTTTAGACACACTGAAAAAGCTCAAATCTCAATCTAAACATTTGAATACACCTGTTATAATGCTGTCGGCTTCTGATGATGAAAATCAAATAGTCTCTGCGTTAGAATTAGGCGCTAATGACTACATAACTAAACCTTATATTCCGAAGGTATTATTGGCTCGCCTCAAAACGTCATTAAGACTTTTAGAAAAAACCTTAAAACTTGAAAGTCTGGCGAAAACTGATTTTTTGACCAATGTGAACAACAAAAGAAATTTCGAAAATTTGGCAATTGCTTCTATCAAGCAAATGTGCAGAACAAACAACAATGTCACGATTGCTATGCTTGATATTGATTATTTTAAATCGGTGAATGACAATTACGGACATGATGTGGGTAATGAAGTTTTAAAACTATTTGCCTCAACGATGAAAAAGGAATTTCGTCAGTACGATATTATTGGTCGAGTGGGCGGCGAAGAATTCGCAGTCTGTATGCCTAACACCAATCTCAAAGAAGGTTTTAATGCCTGCGAGCGATTTAGAAAAGTGATTGAATCTTTGGAAGTAGCTATTTCACATGAAAAAATATCATTCACCGTTAGCATAGGTTTGGCGTCAGTATGCCATAACGAGGGTCATTATGATTTTAATAGCCTTATGAAAGTAGCAGATAAATTCTTATACCAAGCGAAAGAAACTTCAAGAAACTGCACTCGTAGTTATGATGAAATTCACAATCAAGAACATGACGTGGTGCAAACGTTTCTGGCAAATAATATTGATCAAGATACTCTCAATGGTGAAAGCGCTATTGATGGTATCGATTTTGAGATTGGTGTGAATAATGTGCTTGGGGATGAAGCGCTATTTAAAGATATTCTGCAAATGTTCTTTGACGATCACAGCAATGATAGCGATAAAATTCAACAGGCAATTGCTGAACATGATCAAGCAAGCATGAAACACTTGGTGCACACGCTGAAAGGTGTCGCTTGCTCTGTTGGGGCAATGCAGTTATTTGATAATGCAAAAAAATTAGATGCTGCTGTTAATGAAGAACAGGTAGGGAAGTACCAATCATTATTTGATGATGTTTCGTTTGAGTTAAACCGTGTCATTAACGGTATTATAGGCTATTTAAAGATCACTCAATAGTGATCTCTATATCAGTTATAGGAATACAGCAACAAGGTAGAATTTCGTCCTTACCTACAAACGCTAAAGGCTCTCCTTGTGGGTAGAGGATTTCTCCTTTATCTAGAGTGATTCGACAAGCGCCACAAAAACCATCTCGGCAATGGTAATGTACTTCAACGTCTTCTTGTTCTAAACATTCAAGCAATGTATTGTGAACAGCAGAAAACTCTACTTCCTGATCATTGACTGAAATTGTAAGAGGGCGTGGTTTATCGGTATTAGACATAGCCATAATTGAACGCTACTAGCTTTGAAATAATACCGATATATTGGTATGTAATTTAGAGATCGAAATCATCGAAATCGTCTACAGCGACTGAAGAATCAACTTGGCCAACCAAGTAACTAGAGATCTCAGTCTCCTGAGGAGCCACCTGTACATTGTCACTAACCAAATAGGCATTCATCCAAGGTAGTGGGTTACTTTTAACATTAAACGGAGCATCCAATCCAATAGCAGTCATACGTTGGTTACTAATGTATTCAATGTACTGGTTTAATATTTCTGCATTTAAGCCTATCATTGAACCGTCTTTGAATAGGTATTGTGCCCATTCTTTTTCCTGTTCAACAACGTCCATAAAAATTTGACGTCCGTCATCACGCATTTGTTCAGAAATTTCTTTCATTTCTGGATCGTCATTACCTGCGGCCCAATTGTTCAAAATATGTTGAGTACCGGTTAAGTGTAGTGCTTCATCACGAGCAATTAGCTTAATGATTTTTGCATTACCTTCAAGCAATTCACGCTCTGCAAAAGCAAAAGAGCAGGCAAAACTAACGTAAAAACGAATTGCTTCAAGGGCGTTAACTGAACAGATCGCTAGGAATAGACGTTCTTTTAATTTACGCTCAGACACCTCAATAGTTTTATCTTCAACGTCATATTCACCTTCACCTTGTGATTGCAATAACTGCGTAGTAATAATGACATCATCAAAGTATTTAGCAATTGAGCTGGCACGTTTCAAAATAGCTGGGTTTACAACGATATCATCGAACACTTCACCAGGGTCGGTAAAGAGGTTTCTCAATATATGTGTGTATGATCGTGAATGAATTGTTTCACTAAATGCCCATGTTTCTACCCAAGTTTCAACTTCAGGTAACGATACCAGAGGCAGTAAAACAGCATTTACAGAGCGTGCTGCCATGCTGTCTAGCAACGTTTGATATTTTAGATTTGAAATGAAAATATGTTTTTCTGATTCAGTTAAACCTTGCCAATCTGCACGGTCTTTTGAAACATCTACTTCTTCAGGGCGCCAGAAAAAAGATAACTGCTTTTCAATTAATTTTTCAAACGCAATAAATCGTTGTTGGTCATAACGTGCAACATTAACGCTATTCCCCAAAAACATGGGCTCTAAAAGGGCGTTGTTAGGCGTTTGATTAAATGTAGTGTACGACATCGATTACTCCTGTTTATATTGTGATTGTGCTTCACAATATCGTCGTTTTTAAACACCTTTATTCTTCTTAATTTTGGTGTTTTGGGTATGAATAAACCGTAGTGAACTTTATTCACTACGGTTGATATGAGTTTTATTTTACTGACAAAGGCATGTCTAAATTTTACACGCGCCGCCTTCACAACCATCATCTACTTCTGTTTGGCTGTCAGCAGCGCCATCACGAGTATTATGGTAGTAAAGTGTCTTCACGCCGAGTTTGTAGGCCGTCAATAAGTCTTTAATGATCTGTTTAACAGGTACTTTTCCGCCTTCAAATCGTGAAGGGTCGTAATTGGTATTTGCTGAAATCGTTTGATCGATGAATTTTTGCATAATACCGACGAGTTCTAAATAACCGTCATTGCTCGGAATATTCCACAATAGCTCGTAATTACCTTTTAATTTTTGGTATTCAGGTACTACCTGCTTTAATACTCCATCTTTACTTGCTTTGATGCTGATCAATCCGCGAGGTGGCTCAATACCATTAGTGGCATTGGAAATTTGCGATGATGTTTCAGATGGCATTAAGGCAGAAACTGTCGAGTTACGAACGCCGTATTTTTTAATATCAGCTCTTAACGATTCCCAATCTAAATGCAACGGCTCACCAGTAACTTTATCGATCTCTTTTTTATAAGTATCAATCGGTAAAATGCCTTGGCTTAACTTTGTTTCGTTAAATAGCGGACAAGCCCCTTGCTCTTTAGCTAATTTATTCGAAGCTTTAAGTAAGTGATACTGGATTGCTTCAAAGGTTCTATGTGTTAAGTTATTTGCACTACCGTTTGAATAAAACACGCCATTTTTAGCGAGATAATAGGCATAGTTTATTACGCCTATACCTAAAGTTCGACGCCCCATAGTTGCATTAAATGCAGCCGGTACAGGGTAGTCTTGGTAGTCTAATAAGCTATCAAGTGCGCGTACTGCAAGATCAGCTAATCCTTCTAATTCATCAAGGCTTTCAATTGCCCCTAAGTTAAAAGCAGATAAAGTACATAACGCAATTTCACCGTTTTCATCGTTCACATCAACCATAGGCTTAGTCGGTAAGGCGATTTCTAAACAAAGGTTACTTTGTCTGATTGGCGCATGTTCAGGGTTAAATGGACTGTGCGTATTACAGTGATCAACATTTTGTAAATAGATACGACCTGTGCTTGCTCGCTCTTGAGCAAATAAGCTAAATAGTTCGATCGCTTTAATACGTTTTTTACGAATTGAATCGTCTTGTTCGTATTTCACATAAAGTTCGTCAAATTTATTCTGATCTTCAAAAAATGCGTCATACAAACCAGGGACATCACTAGGACTGAATAAGGTAATAGATTCACCTTTGATCAGACGTTGGTACATCAGTTTATTGAATTGTACACCGTAATCTAGATGTCTAACTCGGTTCTCTTCAACTCCGCGGTTGTTTTTAAGCACCAGTAAACTTTCAACTTCTAAATGCCATAACGGGTAAAATAATGTTGCGGCACCGCCTCGAACACCACCTTGAGAACAGCTTTTAACGGCTGTTTGAAAGTGTTTGTAAAAGGGAATACAGCCCGTGTGAAATGCTTCACCATTTCTGATCGTACTGCCTAGTGCACGTATGCGACCTGCATTAATACCTATACCTGCACGTTGAGAAACGTATTTAACAATAGCGCTTGAAGTTGCGTTAATTGAGTCTAAGCTGTCACCACATTCAATCAGAACACATGAGGAGAATTGACGTGTTGGTGTGCGTACTCCGGCCATGATCGGTGTCGGTAAAGAAATTTTAAATGATGAAATTGCATCATAAAACCTTTTGACATACTCCAAACGAGTATCTTGTGGATACTTCGCAAACAAACACGCAGCCACTAAAACATATAAAAACTGTGCACTCTCATAAATTTCACCTGTTACACGGTTTTGAACTAAATATTTGCCTTCCAGCTGTTTAACTGCAGCATAACTGAAATCTAAATCTCGGCGATGATCAATGAATGATTCTAACGTTTCAAATTCAGCAGGCGTATAGTCTTCTGTCAAGTGTTTGTCATATTTACCCGCCTCAACCATGTTAACAACATGATCATATAACTTAGGCGGTTCAAATTGACCGTACGCTTTTTTCCGTAAATGAAATATTGCCAAGCGTGCAGAAAGAAACTGGTAATCAGGTGTTTCTTCAGAGATTAAATCTGCGGCAGCCTTAATGATGGTTTCATGAATATCTTCGGTTTTTATACCATCGTAAAATTGGATATGAGACTTTAGCTCTACCTGTGAGACAGAAACGTTATCTAACCCGTCTGCCGCCCATGCTATAACTTTATGAATTTTTTCTAAGTCGATAGCTTCTTTTTCGCCATTACGCTTTGTTACGAAGAGATTACTGTTCATGAGGACCTTGAATTGTTTTTATTATAGTAATTGTTGTTTGAAGTAGAACCAGATTTTGTGCTGACAATATTCGTTGGTTATTGTCAAACTTTTTTAGTATGTGTTTGAACATATGATGCACAAGATATAGTGATTTTTAAAAATATAATCACAAGATAATGAGGTTTTGGTGTCATTGCAAGTCCTAAAAAACTGCTTGATTATTTAATAATCGAGCAGCTTTTTGACCAGTTAGTATTGACTAACCTAGTGCGGCTTTTCAAATTTGAATTTAGTAAAACGCAACGGTTATTTTTACTAAATTTACACCTTTAGAATTATTTTGTGTTGTTTCGCACAAGTTTAATTCAAAAAAAGTATAAAAATAATAAAATGATTAATAATCAATGAGTTGCATGCCTTGATTACTAATTGCTCATCAGTTGACGGAATAGGTTTATCAATTGCTTAGGATTTGAACAATGTAAATTGGCTGACCAGTTAGCACATGCATTTTGATCAACAATATAACCCCAAAGCGCTATTACAGAATACATATCGGCAGCATTTGCAGCTTGTATGTCTCTAGGCGCATCTCCTAAATATACACATTCATTTGGCTTGATATGTAAATGTTGGCATGCGTGTAATAAAGGTTCAGGGGCGGGTTTTCTACTTGGTAAACTATCACCGCCAATATTGACATAACTTTTTGACAACTCAGGGTAATAGGGCAATAACGTGTTTGTTAGTCCTATGGGCTTATTAGTGACGATACCCCAAGGAACGCCTTGTTGGTTTAAAAAGGCCAGCAACTCAGTAACACCCTCATACAATTTAGTATGCACCGCAATATTTGCTTCGTAATAAGATAGAAACTGTTGCCGTAATGAATCTTCATTAAATGCATCTATTTTGTTGCCAAAACCTAAATGCAATAAGCCTTTCGCTCCGTCAGAGGCTATTGGTCGGTATTGGCTTGGGTTTACGATTGGAAAATCATTAGATTCAAGTACATGATTAAGTGCTGCGCCTAAATCATCTGCTGTATCTAATAATGTGCCGTCTAAATCAAATAAAACGCCTTTAAATATTGTTGACATTATCTAACCTTTTGACAGCACAACAGGTAGTTAACATCCAGCCCTGGGCCTAATTTGTGGTTTTCAGTTAACGGGTTGTAGTGAATGCCTGTGGCGTCAATACACTTAAGGCTATTTGATTCTGCCCACTCAATTAGGGTTGAAGGCTTGATAAATTTATTATGATCGTGCGTGCCGTCAGGAACTAATTTTAATATTTTTTCTGCTGCCAAAATCGCTAGAAGGTAAGACTTTGTCGACTTATTTAACGTAGAAAAGAATACATAACCACCAGGTTTAACCATATCAGCGCAGGCTTTAATTACGGAGGCGGGATCTGGTACATGTTCAAGCATTTCCATGCATGTCACCACATCAAAGTGCTCAGCACAAGCACGCGCTTTTTCTTCAGCAGTGATTTTTTCATAGTTCACTGTTACACCAGACTCTAACGCATGTAACTTCGCCACATTTAATGGCTCTTCTCCCATGTCTATACCTGTCACCTTGGCACCCAGTTTAGCAATGCTTTCCGTGAGTATGCCACCGCCACAGCCTACATCAATCACCTCTGCATCAAATAAGTCCGGCTTATGTTGCAAAATGAACTGTCTACGCAGTGGGTTGATTTGATGTAACGGTTTAAAGTCACCTGTTAAGTCCCACCATTGACTGGCAACTTTTTCAAATTTTTCTATTTCTTCTAAATTTACATTGAGAGATTTTGACATTAGCGTAAGGTATTTATCAGTGAATGCACCGGATTCTAAACTAAAGTAGTTTGTAAACCTAGCATTGAAAATAACAATAATAACGCGTTGTTTGATCCTTCTCATATTTTGAGTTGCTCAATTAATGCAAACCAAGGAAGTGTCGTAATTAATGTCTTCTTCTAATTTTAAAAGAACAATAACTAAGCTGGGCATAGCAGTTTTGGCCATTAATGGCTTAATTGGTGCTGGAATTTTTGCTTTGCCAGCAGGAGCAGCAGAGCTGAGCGGTAACTTAAGTCCTTGGATGTTTATCGTATGTGCATTACTGATGTCGTTAGTGATTTTAAGTTTTGCTCAATTATCCGCTGGTTTTGATAAAACGGGAGGACCAGTACTTTATACTCAAAAAGCTTTTGGTAGCCATGTCTCTTTCCAAACGACGTGGCTTTTATATATTGGCCGCCTTACTGCATTAGCAGCCAACAGCAACGCGTTGGTTTTGTACCTTGGCTTTATCTACCCGCCATTTAATGAAGGCTTTTTAAAAATCATTTCCCTTGTTTGTGTACTGAGTATGTTAACTGCAATTAACTTGCTTGGCGTTAGAAAGACCATGTTGGTATTAAAGAGCATCACCATGTTGAAAATATTGCCTTTAATACTTTTTATTGCTGTTGGGTTTTTCCACTTAGAACCAGAAAAATTGATATTATTTGAACCAATGCCATTTTCACAAATGGAAGCAACGTTACTTCTGTTGGTTTATGCATTTATCGGTTTTGAAGGAGCGTTAGTACCTGCAGGAGAAAGTGAAAATCCAACTAAGAATATTGCCAAGGCATTAGTCCTGACATTGATTACTACTGCTGTTTTATATTTTTGTATTCAAGCAATAGCGGTGTCAGTGTTGCCTAATTTGGCCTCTACTGAGGCACCCATAGCTGCAGCCGCATCGACGATGACTGGTGATATAGGAGCTGTGATTATTACTGTTGCGGCAATCATTTCTATTGCGGGTAACTTATCTACAGTCATTTTCACCGCGCCTAGAATGACTTATGCGCTAGCGGAGCAGGGGAATTTTCCTTCATGGTTTGCCAAAGTCACATCGGAAGAGAAAATTCCACGTAATGCCATTTTATTTTTAGTCATCGTTGCTGGCTTTTTAGCTATTACCGGCAGCTTTATTTGGCTTGCCATCGTGAGTTCGTTGGCACGACTAATTGGTTATTTTATAGCTATTGCTGCACTGGTAAAACTACAGCCAGAGTTAAGATCAAAAGGGCAATGGCGACTGCCGTTGGGATTAGTTATACCCTTAAGTGCATTGTGCGTGTGCTTATGGCTTTCCATTCAAGCTAGCGTAAACTCTTGGCTTATGACGGCGCTATTTATGATTGCAGGCAGTGGTTTATACTTCTTGGGCCGACATAAGAAAACAGAAACATCTCATTGAAATGAATTTTAGCAGCATTTTTGCAGAAGTTTGATTGATTTTGTTTGTTTTTGTCGTTAAATTGACGGTAAGTTCATCTTAAAATAATAATTAAAAATGAAATCTATTACAGATCAGCTCTCAACTTACAAAAGTGTTCATTTAAATACCAGCAATATCAAAACCCACTTTATCGGCATTCCGCTGATCATATGGTCAGTAGCGTTATTACTTAATATTGTAAGTTTTGATTTTACCATCAATAGTGAGTTGGTATCTGTTGGTTTAGGGACAATCATAGGTTTGGTTGCTCTTGTGTATTATGTTGCTCTATATATCCCGATGGCAATATTGGTTTTAATAATCTTTGGTCCTATTATCTACAGCACACACCTATTTGTAGGGCACGAGCATGTTATTGTTATTGCAATAGGAGTTTTTGTTGGGGGGTGGATATTGCAGTTTATTGGGCATGCTTATGAAAAGGCTAAGCCAGCATTTGTCGATGATTTAAACCAACTACTTATTGGGCCGCTATTCTTAATAGCGGAAATCTATTTTGCGTTAG
This sequence comes from Thalassotalea atypica, assembly GCF_030295975.1. NCBI lineage: Bacteria > Pseudomonadati > Pseudomonadota > Gammaproteobacteria > Alteromonadales > Colwelliaceae > Thalassotalea > Thalassotalea atypica. Next base: position 2,418,479 of record NZ_AP027364.1, on the reverse strand, counting down.
GCCTTAATAAAGCAATGGAAGAGAAAGTCTACAATGAAGCGATAGACAAGCGAAAAGAATTTGAAAGCAACAAAAGCTAATGTGGAACATTTGAAAAGCAAGAATTAGTCAGCACTATTAATTGAAGACATAGTGCCTTAAATAATCATCATTGCTAGTTTGACCCTAATAACATGCCGTGGCGGATTCAAAAACTTGTTCATCAAGAACTTGAACTCGCTCACCGAGTTTATTGAGAATGTTAATCTTTCCTTCGCATACAGCAACGATGGATTTGTTCTCTTTAAAACTTCTAGGAATTTCGACACGGCCACCATTTAAACAGATAAAACTTTCTACAGCATGCTCTAGTGCTAAAGACTCTTCATCATAATAAATTATCGTCACTGTTTTATATAAACTGCTCATTGAAATAACCTATGTCATGTTGTGGATGTGCGGATAATTTTACTCTTTTTTAACGTTTAAACTGTAATAACTATGTAAACTATCGCGCTAATTTGTAACACTCATTGGTGTGATAACTTTGGTTGAAATTCACTCAATAATATTCAGGTTTTCTTAATTAATTATTGGTTTTGTTTGAAAAGTAACCTTAAAGATAATTTTTAATCTATCTAGCGGTAATTTTAGGTCTTGGCTAAGTTAAGTTAAATTTAATTAAAACAATTGGTTATTATGTTTAGCACTAAGCTTTAAAAAACTCTTTAAAAAGGTGCTTTATAGAGGTAAATTAAAGCTAAATTTCGGTTAGGGCATCCCAGAAATTTATGTTAGTATGCCTTGTTCGAAAAATTATAATAATTTCAAAAAATCTACTAGTAGGGATCCATTGATTTATGTCCGATCTGGCAAAAGAAATCGTTCCAATTAATATTGAAGATGAGCTTAAAAGCTCATATTTAGATTACGCTATGAGTGTAATCGTTGGTCGCGCACTTCCAGATGTTCGCGATGGTTTGAAACCAGTACATAGACGCGTGCTATTCGCCATGAATGTGCTAGGTAACGATTGGAATAAACCATATAAAAAATCTGCTCGTGTTGTTGGTGATGTGATCGGTAAATATCACCCTCACGGTGATACTGCTGTTTACGATACTATTGTTCGTATGGCACAAGACTTTTCAATGCGTTATATGCTTGTTGATGGTCAGGGTAACTTTGGCTCTGTCGATGGTGACTCTGCAGCGGCTATGCGTTATACCGAAATTAGAATGAACAAAATATCTCATTCTATTCTTGCCGACCTTGAAAAAGAAACTGTTGATTTTGTACCCAACTATGATGGTACTGAGCATATTCCAGCAGTAATGCCTACACGAATTCCTGCATTGCTAGTAAATGGCTCTTCAGGTATCGCTGTCGGTATGGCGACTAATATTCCACCTCATAACTTAACCGAAGTCATCAATGGCTGTTTAGCATTAATAGAAAATAGCGAACTTAGCATTGATGATTTAATGGAATACATTCCAGGCCCTGACTTCCCAACAGCTGGTATTATCAGTGGTCGTAACGGTATCAAAGACGCCTACAATACAGGTCGTGGTAAAATTAAGATCCGTGCTCGTGCTGAAATTGAAGTGGATGACAAAACTGGTAAAGAAACTATTGTCGTACATGAGCTTCCTTATCAAGTAAATAAGGCTCGTCTGATTGAAAAAATGGCTGAGCTAGTCAAAGAGAAACGATTAGAAGGTATTTCTGCTTTGCGTGATGAGTCTGATAAAGACGGCATGCGTATGGTTGTTGAAGTTAAGCGTGGTGAAGTAGGTGAAGTTGTATTAAACAATTTGTACAAACTTACACAAATGCAAGTGTCTTTTGGTTTGAATATGGTGGCTTTAACTGAAGGTCAGCCGAAATTATTCAACCTAAAAGAAATGTTAGATGCCTTTATATTGCATCGTCGTGAAGTGGTTACTCGACGTACCATTTTCGAATTGCGTAAAGCACGAGATCGCGCTCATATCTTAGAAGGTTTGTCGATAGCATTGGCGAACATTGATCCAGTCATCGAATTAGTAAAAAGCTCAGCAAATCGTAAAGAAGCTGAAGAAAAGCTAATTTCACAAGGTTGGGCATTAGGCAATGTGAGTGGCATGTTAGAAGCCGCTGGTAATGACGCGGCTCGTCCTGAGTGGCTAGAACCACAATACGGTATTCGAGACGGTTTATACTATTTAACGCCTCAACAGGCTAAAGCGATTGTCGATCTGCAATTATATAAATTGTCAGGTATGGAACATGAAAAGATTCTAAACGAGTACAAAGAGTTATTAGATTTAATCGCTGAATTGATGCATATTCTGGCTTCACCAGAACGTTTGATGGAAGTCATCCGTGAAGAATTAGAGTTAATTCGTGATGAATTTGGTGATGAACGTCGTACGGAAATCACCAATGCGTCACATGACTTATCGTTAGAAGACCTAATTTGTGAAGAAGATGTTGTCGTAACACTTTCACATGAAGGTTATGTTAAGTACCAAGTACTAAGTGATTACGAAGCTCAACGCCGCGGCGGTAAGGGTAAAGCGGCGACTAAGATGAAAGAAGAAGATTTCATCGAACGTTTATTAGTGGCCAATACGCACGATACAATATTGTGTTTCTCAAATCGCGGTAAGCTTTATTGGTTAAAAGTGTATCAATTGCCATTAGCGAGCAGAACAGCCAGAGGTCGTCCAATCGTTAACTTATTGCCATTGGAAAGCGATGAAAGAATTACCGCAATTTTACCTGTGCGTGAATACGAAGATGATAAGTTCATCATCATGGCAACAGCGTCGGGTACAGTGAAGAAAACGCCGTTGACTGCATACTCTAATCAACGTGCGAACGGTATTATTGCTTTGAATCTTCGTGATGACGATACCTTAATTGGTGTTGATATTACTAACGGCGAAAACGACATCATGTTGTTCTCTGATGAAGGTAAAGTTGTACGCTTTAATGAGAAGCAACGGGACAGTGAAACAGGTGAAGTGAAAATTGATCCTGAAACAGGTGAAGAACTTCATGCGTTACGTGCCATGGGCCGAACTGCAACAGGTGTTCGTGGTATTCGTTTAGAGGGCGATCAAAAAGTGGTTTCACTTATAGTGCCTAAAAATGACGGACCAGTATTGACTGTTACTGAAAATGGTTACGGTAAGCGAACTGACTTAGACGAGTATCCAGCGAAAAGTCGTGCGACTAAAGGTGTTGTATCGATTAAAGTCAGCGAACGTAACGGTAAAGTTGTTGGTGCTGTGCAAGTCGAAGAAAATGACGAAATCATGATGATCACAGACAACGGTACTCTTGTGCGTACTCGCGTAAATGAGGTCAGTGTTATTGGTCGTAATACACAAGGTGTTCGTTTGATTCGTACTGCTGAAGATGAGCATGTAGTTGCTTTACAACGTATTGATGAAATTGAAGAGACTGAAGTATTGTCATCAGAAGATGAGCAAGGCGAAGTTGAAGGATCAGAAGCTGCTGAGAACATAGCAGTAGCAACTGAAGAACTCTCGAATGATGAGAGCCTCTCGGATCCCGAAGAATAACCGCTAATAAAAATAAAATGGGCGGTTTAACCGCCCATTTTTTTTGCAAAGAAATCGGTGAAATAGAAAAACGTTATTTAATAGTTTAGTAAAGGAAGTAAAGATGTCTGAGGTGTTCAATTTTTGTGCAGGTCCAGCGATGTTGCCTAAGCCAGTAATGCTTAAAGCACAAAGTGAATTTGTAAATTGGCATGATGTTGGTAGTTCAGTGATGGAGCTTAGCCATCGCAGTAAAGAATATATTGAAATTGCGAAAAAAGCAGAAGCTGACTTGCGAACCTTGATGTCGATTCCTTCAAACTATAAAGTGCTCTTTTGTCATGGCGGTGGTCGTGGACAATTCTCAGCGGTACCACTAAATTTGCTTCCTGAAAACGGTAAGGCTGATTACATAGTATCAGGCTCATGGTCTAAAGCGGCAGCAAAAGAGGCGGCTAATTATGGAAATATCAATACCATAAATATTGTCACAAAAGAAAGTGATACAACACAGGTCCTGCCAACAAGTCAGTGGAAGTTGTCTAAAGATGCAGCTTATGTTCATTATTGCCCTAATGAAACGGTTGATGGCATAGAGATTTTCGACGTACCAGAAACTGACGGTATTCCACTAATTGCTGATATGTCTTCTACTATTTTGTCGCGTGAGATTGACGTGTCTAAATTCGGGGTTATTTATGCGGGAGCACAAAAAAATATTGGACCGTCGGGATTGACCTTAGTCATCATAAGAGAAGATTTATTAGGACGTGCTAGCAAGCAAACACCTTCAGTATTGAACTATCAACTAGCTGCAGAAAATGACTCAATGTATAACACGCCGCCAACCTATGCTTGGTACTTGGCTGGTTTAGTTTTTGAGTGGTTGTTAGAAATAGGTGGTGTTAAAGCAATAGCTGAGATTAACCGTCAAAAAGCTGAGTTATTATATAGCACAGTGGATAGGAATGATTTTTACAAAAACGATATCTCAAATGAGAATCGATCATTAATGAATATTCCTTTTTGGCTTAATGATGAGTCATTAAATGATGCATTTTTGGCAGAAGCCAAAAGTACCGGTTTAGTTGCACTTAAAGGACATCGCTCAGTCGGTGGTATGCGTGCAAGCATTTATAATGCGATGCCACTTGACGGTGTTGCTGCCTTAGTTAACTTTATGAACGCATTCGCTGAGCGCCATAAAGCATAATAAAAATTAGAGAGGGAAATAATCATGTCACCATTGAAGATGACGATAGAATTAATGTGGGAGGTTAAATAAAGTGGAACAGTTAACTTTACAACCGATTAATAGAATTAACGGTGAAGTATTTTTACCAGGCTCAAAAAGTCTCTCTAACCGTGCTTTATTAATTGCGGCATTAGCAAATGGCACCACTAAAATTACTAATCTATTGGTAAGCGATGATATTAATCACATGCTTAAAGCCTTAACCAGTTTAGGTGTTAATTATACATTAAGTGATTGTGGCACCGAATGTACGGTTATTGGCAATAACGGCTTCTTCAAAACAGATAAGCAAATAGAGTTGTATCTAGGTAATGCAGGTACAGCGATGCGTCCGTTGTGTGCTGCATTAGCTGCCAGCTCAGGAGAGTTTATACTTACCGGTGAACCAAGAATGAAGGAAAGGCCTATCGGTCACTTGGTTAATGCATTAGTACAATTGAACGCAAATATTGAATATCTTGAAAATACCGATTACCCCCCTGTAAAAATTACAGGCCACAAGCTTAGCGGTGAAAAGGTGACTATTGATGGTTCAATTTCCAGTCAATTCTTGACCGCTATTTTAATGGTTACGCCATTGCTGGAAAGCAATACAGAAATTGAAATTGAAGGTGAATTGGTGTCAAAGCCTTACATTGATATCACGCTCGATATCATGTCTAGGTTTGGCGTTAAGGTTATAAACAATAACTATCAATCATTTATTGTAAAAGGTAACCAAACTTACCAAGCTGTAGAAAGATATATGGTGGAAGGTGATGCTTCTTCCGCGTCTTACTTCTTGGCAGCAGGCGCTATCAAAGGTGGTGAAATTACGGTTCACGGTGTAGGCAGACTAAGCGTACAGGGTGATAAACACTTTGCTGATGTGCTTGAAAAAATGGGCGCACAAGTGAATTGGAATGATGAATCAATTACTGTTGTCGGTAGAGCTTTAACAGCTGTTGATATGGACATGAACCATATACCTGATGCTGCGATGACTATCGCTACCACGGCGCTTTTCGCTAAAGGGACAACTAGCATTCGCAATATTTATAATTGGCGTGTAAAAGAAACCGATCGATTAACGGCAATGGCGACAGAACTCAGGAAAGTTGGTGCGATTGTTGAGGAAGGGGAAGACTATATTTCTATAACACCGCCTAAGTCATTGGTGCATGCAGCGATTGATACATATAACGATCATCGCGTGGCCATGTGTTTTTCACTAGTTGCACTCAGTGATACCGCCGTTACCATTAATGATCCTAAGTGCACGGCGAAAACATTCCCCGATTATTTTGAAAAATTGGAACAAGTGTCCAATTAAGCCATTTTAACACCTAGGACGTGTAACTATAAAATGGAACAAAGCAGTTACTATTTTGACGAAAAAGTTAAAAATAGATAGCGTCCTAGGCACTTTGAACCGATATACCAAGTGTTCATGTAAAATTCAAATGTTGTCTAATTGTTACAAAAATAGTTTTTAGGCGATTTTGAAAAATAATTACCGTATAATGCCGCCGATTTGCGACATTAGGAGAAAAATGTATGCAGGAATGCATTCCAGTAATAACTATTGATGGCCCCAGTGGCGCAGGAAAAGGCACTGTATCACGTTTAGTTGCTGAGAATTTAGGCTGGCAATTATTAGACAGTGGTGCAATTTATCGTGTTTTAGCGGTAGCAATTCTACACCATAATATCGAAGTATCTGAAGAAGAACCGTTAATACCAATTGCAGCCCACTTAGATGTGCAATTTGAAATTACGTCAGATGGTCAAAGTAAAGTGATCCTTGAGGGTGAAGATGTAACCGATACGATTCGTACTGAAGAAGTTGGCGCTTTGGCGTCTAAAGTCGCAGCATTCCCCAGGATTCGTGAAGCATTATTAAGACGCCAACGTGCGTTTAAGCTAGCGCCAGGCCTAGTTGCAGATGGAAGAGATATGGGAACAGTGGTTTTTACCAGTGCTCCGGTTAAAGTATTTCTTACCGCTAGTGCAGAAGAACGCGCAAGACGAAGATTTGAACAGTTGAAAGCGAAAGGGTTTGATGTTAAAATCGGGCGCCTTTTGGATGACATACGTCAACGGGATGAGCGAGATAGTAGCCGAGAAGTGGCTCCGCTTGTACCTGCAGAGGGCGCGTTAATTGTTGATTCTACTGAACTTTCTATTGAAGAGGTGGTCAGTAAAGTGCTTTCATTTACGAATGAAAAATTAAACGCAAATTAAAAATAAACTTGATATATGGATGTATTAAGTCACATTAACAACCCCATGAAACATGTAAGTTGATTGGATTAATCAAATGAGTTCATAAACAAAGTTATGACTGAAAATTTTGCACAGCTTTTTGAAGAAAGCTTAAAAGAAATCGAAACACGTCCTGGTTCAATCATCAAAGGTACAGTTGTTAAAATTGAAAAAGACAACGTTATTGTAGATGCTGGCCTAAAATCTGAATCTGTAATCTCTATTGACCAGTTTAAAAACACTGCTGGTGAAGTAGAAATCAATGTGGGTGACCAAATTGATGTAGCATTAGACGCTACGGATGACGGTTTCGGTGAAACTGTACTTTCTCGTGAAAAAGCAAAACGCCACGAAGCTTGGCAAGTGCTTGAAAAAGCTTACGAAGAAAAAGAAACTGTTATCGGTGTTATCAACGGTAAAGTTAAGGGTGGTTTCACTGTTGAAGTGAGCAACATCCGTGCATTCTTGCCTGGTTCATTAGTAGATGTTCGTCCAGTACGCGATACTGCGCATCTAGAAGGCAAAGATTTAGAATTCAAAGTTATTAAGCTTGACCAAAAGCGTAATAACGTTGTTGTTTCTCGTCGTGCTGTTATCGAATCTGAAAGCAGCGTAGAACGTGATGAATTACTTGAATCATTACAAGAAGGCCAAGAAGTTAAAGGTATCGTTAAGAACCTTACTGACTACGGTGCATTCGTTGATTTAGGCGGCATCGACGGTCTATTACACATTACTGATATGGCTTGGAAGCGTGTTAAACACCCAAGTGAAATAGTTAATGTTGGCGATGAAATCCAAGTTAAAGTACTTAAGTTTGACCGTGAACGTACACGTGTTTCATTAGGTATGAAGCAGTTAGGTGAAGATCCATGGGTAGCAATTGCTAACCGTTACCCAGAAGGTTCTAAACTTTCTGGTCGCGTAACTAACCTAACAGACTACGGTTGTTTCGTTGAGATCCAAGAAGGTGTTGAAGGCTTAGTTCACGTTTCTGAAATGGATTGGACTAATAAGAACATCCACCCATCTAAAGTTGTTAACTTAGGTGATACTGTTGAAGTATTAGTACTTGAAATTGATGAAGAACGTCGTCGTATTTCTTTAGGTCTTAAGCAATGTATCCCGAACCCATGGGAAGAGTTTGCTAAGAACTTCAACAAAGGTGATAAAGTTAGCGGTAAGATCAAGTCAATCACTGACTTCGGTATCTTCATCGGTCTTGACGGTGGCATCGACGGTCTTGTTCACTTATCTGACATTTCTTGGAATGGCGGCGAAGAAGTGGTTCGTGAATACAAGAAAGGTGATGAAATCACTGCTGTTGTATTGCAAGTTGACCCTGAGCGTGAACGTATTTCTCTTGGTGTTAAACAAGCTGAAGATGACCCATTCAATCAGTATCTGACAGACAACAAAAAAGGTGCTATTGTTAATGGTAAAGTTGTTGAAGTAGATGCGAAAGGCGCTAAAATTGAATTAGCTGAAGGCGTTGAAGGTTACCTACGTGTAGCTGACATCTCTGTTGAGCGTGTTGAAGATGCAACTACAGTGTTATCTGTTGGTGATGCAGTTGAAACTAAGTTTGTTGGTGTTGACCGTAAGAACCGTACTATCAGCCTTTCTATCAAAGCGAAAGATCAAGCTGAAGAACGTCAAGCAATGGACAACCTGAATCAAACTACTGATGAAGGCGGTTTCGCTAACGCTATGGCAGAAGCATTTAAAAACGCTAAAGGTTAATTCTTTAGTGGCATAAGGAGAGGAGAAGGTCAAAATTCTCCTCAATTGTAAACTCGATAGGCGTGAAGCTTAATGAAACTGGAGGTCTAATGACCAAGTCAGAACTCATTGAAAAATTAACGGAAAGTTTATCTCATCTTTCTGCTAAAGAAGTTGAAGTTGCGATAAAAGAAATTTTAGAAATGATGGCGCAATCCTTGTCTAAAGGTGAGCGTATTGAAATTCGAGGTTTTGGTAGTTTTTCTCTACATTTTAGAGCACCACGTACAGGCCGTAACCCAAAAACGGGTGAGGCTGTAGAGCTTACTGGTAAATATGTACCACACTTTAAGCCAGGAAAAGAGTTACGTGAAAGAGTTAATCTTTCGATAGCGTAATGCAAATTGATTGATAAAACGGCATGCTTTTTAGCATGCCGTTTTTTTTATGTCGTCATAAATATATGTAAAAAATAAGACAATGTTTTCACTTAAGATTAATGCTATTTTATACTCCTGAACTTAACTGCATTGGCATGCTATTGCAGACGTTATTTCTATAGTGAATTTGTGTAAAACGATTTTAGAGGAATTATTGTGAAGCTCTATTTTACTTTGTTTTTTGTTTTTGTACTCTTAACCATAGCGTTTATTTTTGGTAGTCAAAATGATCAACTAATTACGATTAACTATATTGTCGCTAAAGCGAATATACCTGTCGCTATGGCGGTAAGTGTTTTCACAACATTAGGATTTTTCCTTGGTTTATTGACTATTTTATTGTGGAAACTGATAAAGCCATTTAGACGAAAGTCTTCTACAGACACAAAATAAGGTTTAAATTTTCATATGTTAGAGCTGTTATTTTTACTGTTACCTGTGGCAATGGGCTATGGCTGGTTCATGGGACGAAATAGTATCAAGCAAAAAGATCAAACAGCAACGCAAGATCTGTCAATTAAATACTCTACTGGGCTAAATTACTTATTGTCAAACCAGCAAGATAAAGCGATAGATTATCTTATTGAGGCGTTAAAGGTTGAAGATGATACAGTAGAAGCGCACTTTGCCATGGCTAACCTTTTTAGGCGCAGAGGAGAGCTTGATAGAGCATTAAAGGTTCACGAACACCTAGTGCGTCACGGCAATCTCCCGACAAAAGCGAAGCGACAAGCTGTATTTGAATTAGCAAAAGATTTTTTGAGTGCAGGCCTTTACGACCGGGCAGAGAAAATGTTTTATAAACTGCTTAAAACAAAAGAATATGGATTAAAATCTCACAAAGCACTTATGCAAATATACCAATCTACGAAAGATTGGAATCAAGGCATTGCGCTTAAAAAATCGATCATCAAAAGTAAAGATAAAAAATTACTGCATGAGCTAGCAAATTTTTATTGTGAACTAGCAACGATTGCTGATGAGCAGGGGGAGTTTATTCAAGTTGTTGAATTGTTGGAAAATGCATTACTGTTTGACCCAAATTCTTGTCGTGCTAATTGGTTGCTAGCGTCTGTTTATGAAGGTCATCAGCAATATGATGAAGCATGTAAATGTTATCAAGATATTTATGAGCAAGACAAAGAGTTCTTCCCAGACGTAATAGAAAAAATGCATCACTGTTATGCTCAAATCGATGCAGAGCCCGAATATTTCAAGTTTATTTCTAAAGTGTATGATGAAACGGGCAGTACTTCAGCTTTAATCAAGTATTTGGAATATATCTCTACTAAACACGGACAACAAAAAGCACACGAGTTTCTACTTTCAGCCCTGAAACGAAGGCCAACCATAAGAGGGTTTAAGCACTTTATTAAGCTCCAAATGAATGATGTTGCTTCTCAGCATCAAAATGAAAGCTTAGATGTCATCAAGGAGCTCATATCGGCTTATATTAATATGCGCCCGAGATATAGCTGTAGAACTTGTGGTTTCAATAGTTCTACTCATTATTGGGCTTGTCCTTCATGTCATGATTGGGAACAACTAAAACCTGTTCGTGGACTAGAAGGCGAATAAATTTAGGTGCACTAATCAAGCTACATCTTAAAGTTATCATGAGACAAGTTATTTTGATTAAGATGCACTTTATTCATTTATTCTCGGCTTCAACTTCCAAACGATAATTATTTTTGCATTCAATTAAAATTTTCTTATTGCTAAATTTATCTGGATTTTCGCTGTATAATACGGGAAATTTTTCCTACAGACTCAAAGGAATCCTCTATGAATGAAGCCAAAGTTGTTGTGGCATTAGATTTTGATAACCAAGCTGACGCTCTTGCTTTTGTTGATAAAATTCAGCCAAGTGATTGTAGATTAAAAGTGGGCAAAGAAATGTTTACCTATTTTGGTCCTGCATTTGTCAAAGAGCTGGTTAATCGTGGGTTCGATGTTTTTCTCGACTTAAAGTTTCATGATATTCCTAATACGGTGGCAAAGGCCGTTACTGCGGCTGCAGAGCTAGGAGTATGGATGGTTAATGTTCATGCCTCGGGCGGGACGCAAATGATGATTAAAGCTAAAGAAGCACTATCTGCTTACGGCGATAAAGCACCACTACTTATTGCGGTAACTGTACTAACAAGTATGGGCGAAGATGACTTAGCTGGCTTAGGTATTGAAAAATCTCCAGCAGAGCAGGTGGATGCTTTAGCAACACTTGCACAAAATGCTGGACTTGACGGTGTTGTTTGTTCAGCGTGGGAAGCGGAGAGCTTAAAAGAAACCTTTGGTGATGATTTTAAACTAATAACACCAGGTATTCGCCCTAAAGGGGTGTCTTCAGATGATCAAAAGCGCATTATGACGCCCGAGCAGGCTATTGAGGTAGGTGTTGATTATCTAGTTATTGGTCGTCCGATAACGCAATCATCGGATCCTAGCTATGTTTTACAGCAAATTAATCAGTCACTTAGTTAAAAATAATTAATTATTTTTTTGACAAACTCAAAAGTTAAGTCTAATTGTTAAAGCAGTCATAATGGTTATGACTGCTTTTTTAATGGAAAAGTTTTACAAGGATGACTTATGAAAAAAATCATATCTATGGCGTTATTAGCGCTTTCTTTATTAGCTACAACTTCTGCGTATAGCATGGCTGAAACAGTCGATTCTGCAAATGTGCAAAAACATATGTTAACTATTAATGTTAATCAAGCTGGAGTCGAAGAGTTATCGCAACTTAAAGGCATTGGTGAAGTAAAAGCTAACGCGATAGTGAACTATCGCAAGTTAAATGGGCACTTTAGCTCATTAGAAGATTTACTAAAAGTAAAAGGAATTGGTGACAAAGTATTGGCGGATAATCTTGCCCAACTGTCTATTTAATCAAGCTAACTTTTTATTCGTTAAAAAGTGGCTTAGAGATAAATTGAATTATTAATAAAAAAGCCACCAAGTATGCACTTGGTGGCTTTTTTTATTCCTGTAAACTGATATCGTAATTACGGCTTAGTAGGGCCAGCACTGCTTCTATTTAATGCGTCAGCAGTTATTGCATTACGACCGGATTTGCTATGAGCTAATCGAGCTTCTGATGCTATAAAATCTGTCGGCAACATCTTCATTTCATGCGAAGTTTCAGGCTTTGCCATAGGTGATGAAGCACGAAATTGTTGCATTTTAGTTGCTATGCTTTTCATTTTCGCTGGCTCAGCAGCTTCAACTGGCTCAGCAGCTTCAACTGGCTCAGTCGCTTCAACTGGCTCAGTCGCTTCAACTGGCTCAGTCGCTTCAACTGACTCAGCAGCTTCAACTGGCTCAGTAGCTTCAATTGGCTCAGCAGCTTCAACTGGCTCAGCAGCTTCAACTGGCTCAGCAGCTTCAACTGGCTCAGCAGCTTCAACTGGCTCAGCAGCTTCAACTGGCTCAGCAGCTTCAACTGGCTCAGCAGCTTCAACTGGCTCAGTCGCTTCAACTGGCTTAGCAGCTTCAACTGGCGTAGCAGTAGCTTCCAAAGGCAACTCAGTTTGTTGCTCTGTTGAAACGCCAACGGCTTCATTAGTCAAAATAGGTTGCTCGACAGGTGCTTGCTCAACAACACTTTGTGATGTTAATGGTAGATCTTGCTGCACCTCTACTGAGTTACTTTCAACAGCCTGATTTTCAGGGTACCTTGCTTGTACAGGGTCTTCGCTAATTTCAGTTGTATTGTTAATGGCTTCATTACTAACAACATTATCTTTATCGTCGTTACTTTTACGACGACGTTGACCATGCGACCTTAAGTGTCGAGGAGAGCGTCTGTTCCTCGTGCGCTCACCTTTAGACTCTATCGCGTTATTATCTGCGTCAATTATTTCAGACTTAACTTCCGCAGCCTTATCAACTTTCGTTGTTTTTTTATCGGCCTTGTCTGTTTTATTTTGAGTAGCAACGTTTACTTTGTCAGTAGTCGTGTTTACCTCTGCTCTTGCATCATTTACACGAACTTTTTTGCGGTTATTACGACGCTGCCTTTTTTCCGCTACTTTCTCTTCCTTTGGCTTTTGATTGCGATCTTGAGCGGGTTTGCGCTGATTTCGTTGTTTACCATCTTGTTTTTGATCTTTTTCTTCAACGGAAGCTTCTTTATCCCTTGCAGGACGGGCATTTCTGCGTTGACCTTGACCTTGACGGCCTTTTCTATTTCGCTGCTGATTATCATGTCTTGGACGTTTTTTAGGTTGAGGTTTCTCTTCTACAACTTCCTCAGCCTTGAATAATCCCCCCAACCATTCTATGAAACCGGCGACAATACCCTTAGACGATTTTGCTTCTGCTTTCTTATTAGGAGTTTTACTATCTTGTTTTACTACAGCCGAACGTTTTGGTGCAGCCATACCTTGTATCAATGGCTCATCACGTTTTACTTGTTCAGCATTGAATTTAGGCATCACAGCTTCTTCTATTACACCTGCTTTAACATCAATATCGTAACTAGCTTCTGCAATTGTTTCGTCTTTTCGAACACGTATCACCTCATATTGCGGTGTATGCATGTTTGGATTAGGAATGATCAAGACTTTTACATGATGGTGCTTTTCAACATGGAAAACACTGCGTCTCTTTTCATTCAACAGATAGGTTGCCACAGGCACAGGTACTTGTGCTTGTACTTGCGCAGTATTATCTTTAATAGCCTCTTCTTCCATAAGGCGAAGAATTGATAAGGCTAATGATTCAATGCCGCGAATTTGACCAGTACCATTACAACGAGGGCATACACCTTGGCTTGTTTCACCAATCGAAGGACGTAAACGCTGGCGTGACATTTCTAATAAGCCAAAGCGAGAAATTCTACCTAATTGAATACGAGCTCTGTCTTGATGGACAGCATCTCGCATACGATTTTCAACTTCGCGTTGATGGCGTACGGGCGTCATATCGATAAAGTCGATAACAACTAAACCACCAGCATCACGCAGTCGTAATTGGCGTGCTATTTCTTCTGCTGCTTCAAGGTTAGTGTTAAATGCGGTTTCTTCAATGTCACCACCTTTAGTTGCTCTTGCCGAGTTGATATCGATAGAGATCATTGCTTCGGTTGGATCAATAACAATTGAGCCACCTGAAGGAAGTCTTACTTCTCGTTGAAACGCTGATTCTATTTGCGTTTCAATTTGATAATGAGTGAACAAAGGAACATCGTTTGTATACAATTTAACTTTGTTTGCAAAATCAGGTCGTACTACTTCAATGTGTTTTTTAACGCTCTCGTAAATTTTAGGGCGATCGATGAGTACCTCACCTATATCACGACGCAAGTAATCACGTATTGCTCTAAGTATTAGGTTACTTTCCTGGTGAATTAATAGCGGAGCAGGGCGGCTTGCCGCACCTTCTGAAATGTCATTCCATAAACGAAGTAGGTTGTCTAAGTCGTATTCCAACTCTTCGTAATCTTTCCCTACACCAGCAGTACGAACAATTAACCCCATACCTTTAGGCAGGCTCAATTTATTCAGTGATGATTTAAGTTGAGTGCGCTCATCACCTTCAATACGGCGAGAAATACCGCCTGCTCGTGGGTTATTTGGCATTAGTACTAAATAACTACCAGCAAGACTAATAAAGGTAGTTAACGCAGCGCCTTTTTGTCCGCGCTCTTCTTTATCAATTTGAACGATAACTTCTTGGCCTTCTTTTAAAACATCTTTGATGTTAGGGCGACCTTGAAATTTATATCCGTCAGGGAAGTATTCGCGGGCGATTTCTTTCATTGGTAAGAAACCGTGGCGTTCAGCGCCGTAATCAACAAACGCCGCTTCTAATGAAGGCTCAATACGCGTGATTTTGGCTTTATAAATGTTGGCTTTTTTCTGTTCATGACCTGGGCTTTCGATATCTAAATCGTAAAGGCGTTGACCATCAACGAGTGCTACACGTAATTCTTCGGATTGCGTAGCATTGATTAACATACGTTTCATAGTTTCTGTGACTCATTTTTTAGTCACAGCACACCATTTGCTTAGAACACAAAGCAATCTATTGCAATGGTAACAGCAGCTTGTCAGCCTCTCGGGTGTCAATCTTATTAAGCCATGTTACTTAATAAGCTGTTAAATATATCTGATTGTCGTATTTCGTTAAGAATAATTCTTAACGATTATATTCTTTATGTGCTCAGCAAGCGTGCTGTGCTTTTACTGATTGCTTGTCTTTATAAAGGTTAATATTTTTAACCGGATGATAGTAGCGATCAGTTATTTTAATAATTTGCTTTGTTTGCGCAGGACTAAATGTTTATGTTTCTGTTCAGCAAGTTACTCGCGCCGAACTCAACAACGGGCATTTCAGTTATTACGTCTGTTATATAAGCGCAATAAAGTAGCCGCATTTCGCCTCTTACAATTCGCGTAAAAGCCTCCAATAAAGTTACATTTAATTTTTTAAATTTGTAACCGCCGCATTATCCCACCAAGTCACCCCATAACGCAATCAAATAGCTGTTTATTTTAGCTAAAAAGCGTATTTATTTATGTTAAACTGCGCGCATGAACGAAGAAACCAAACCAAAAGTACGATTTTTCACCATTGATAGTGAAGAAGACGGCCAACGAATCGACAACTATTTAGTTAAAACACTAAAAGGTGTCCCTAAAAGCATGATCTATCGTCTTTTAAGAAAGGGCGAAATTAGGGTCAATAAGAAAAGAACTAAACCAGAATATAAAGTGGTAGCTGAAGACATTGTGCGAGTAGCTCCCATTCGTATATCGGAAAAAACCAATACGGTATCTACCCAGTTAAATATTGTTTCTAATCTTGAATCGCAAATATTATATGAAGATGAAGTATTAATCGTCATTAATAAACCTTCAGGTATGGCAGTGCACGGCGGAAGCGGGCTCAGTTTTGGGCTTATTGAAGCGCTAAGAGCGTTGAGACCTAATACAAAGATGCTCGAACTAGTGCATCGCTTAGACAGAGATACTTCTGGTTGTCTTGTTGTGGCAAAGAAACGATCTGCACTTAGAAATTTGCATGAGCAACTTCGCAATAAGAAAGTTCAGAAATTTTATCATGCGTTAGTGAAAGGACGTTGGTCTGAGAAAGTCACTAAAGTTACAGAAGGTCTAAAGAAAAACGACCTGAAATCAGGTGAACGTGTCGTTATCGTAGATAATATTAACGGCAAAGAGTCTGAAACACGATATAAAGTGTTGCAGAAATATAATGGTGCAACGTTAGTTCGCGCGTTTCCAGTGACCGGTAGAACTCATCAAATTAGGGTACATTGCCAAGTTAAAGGTCACCCCATTGCTTGTGATGCAAAATATGGCGCTGAAGACTTTGATTTTAAAATGAAAGAGCATGGCTTGAAACGGCTATTTTTGCATGCAGCCAGTATCGAATTTACTCATCCGCGCACAGAAAAAAGATTAAAGATCGAAGCGCCTTTAGGTGAAGAGCTTGATTCTGCTTTACAACAACTTAAAAAAGCTAGTTAATAAATTATTTTTCTAACATTGGAAAACAAATCTTTATAAAGCATGGAACATTATAAACTTGTCATTTTCGATTGGGACGGTACGCTAATAGACTCAATAGGGCGAATTGTCTCATCATTGCAACAGGCAGCGATTAGCTGCCATTTGCCTGCACCTTGCGATATTAGCGCAAAAGGTATTATTGGCTTAAGTTTACCTGAAGCAATCAAACAATTATTCCCTGCACGTAGTGCTGCACAGGAAATAGCACTTATTGAGCAATACAAGATTCAATATAGAGAATTAGATACAACACCGTCGCCGTTGTTTTCTCGTTCGATCGAGTTATTACAATTACTCAAATCACAAGATAGAAAATTAGCTGTCGCTACAGGTAAAGGGCGAGAAGGGCTTAAACGTGTGTGGCAAGATACCAATATTGGTCATCTATTTGATGGTTCAATATGCTCTGATGAAGCCAAATCTAAGCCTCACCCTCAAATGCTACATCACTTACTTAATGAGTTTTCACTAGCACCAAGTCAAGCCGTTATGATTGGTGATTCAAAGCATGATTTAAAAATGGCAGCAAATGCAGGAATCGATAGTATAGGTGTTACAATAGGTGTCGATAATGAACAAGAACTGTTAAAGCATAACCCTAAAGTCATTGTTCATTCGTTGTCTGAATTAGAGCAGCTATTTAGCTAGACTGCTCTGAAAGTACATTAATGCCTTGTTGATCGAGTAATTCAGTAAGTCTAATAAGTGGTAAGCCAATTAAACTATTTGGATCGTCTCCGGCTAATTTCTCGAACAAGCAAATACCTAACCCTTCACTTTTGAAGCTACCTGCACAATTATAAGGTTCTTCAGCATGTAGGTATTGCGTGATAGCCTGCATTGACAAATTCTTAAAGTGAACGTGGAAAGGTTCAACCAGTGATACAGTTTTACCCGATTGCACATCTAATACTGCCAGCCCAGTATAAAATGTAACGCATTTACCGCTAAATTTTTGTAATTGCTTTAATGCATTGTCAAAATGATGTGGTTTACCAAGAATTTCTCCGTCACACACAGCTACCTGATCTGAGCCAATGATTAACGCATCGTTAAACTCCCTAGAAACGGCTTGCGCTTTTTCAATGGCTAAACGCTCAACCAATGCTTGTGGAGTTTCATCTGCTTTGGCTTCTTCGTTGATATCAGGTTTAGCACATATAAAAGGAAGATTAAGTTTTTCTAAAATAGATTTTCGGAAAGTTGAAGTTGAACCTAGCACCAATGTTTTCATATAATAGCTTCATTATTATTCAGTTTGGACTATATATTGGGTCTATACTGAGTTTTTAAAGAAAAACGACGAATTTTCTTTGACACGTGCCTATATGGGCTTTATTATGCGCGCCTTATGAAAAATCTTAAACTTCCAATAACAATTGATCCGTTTAAAAGCGCTCAGCGTCGATTAGAGTGCGAAGGCGTATTTAAGTTAACGGAAATGAATAGATTGCTTGCTGTGTGTGAAACACATGGTGAGCAAGTTAAAGTTAGTGTGCAATTTGATGTGGATGAACTTGGACTGGTTGTATTAACAGGAAAAGCATCGGCGTCCGTGTCATTAACTTGTCAGCGTTGTACAGAAGATTTTGAGCAGGAAATTGAAGCTGAATTTTGTTTTAGTCCTGTGAAAAAGCCTGAACTCGCTGATGAATTGCCGTCATATTATGACGCAATTGAATTAGATGAAAATGGTGAAGTAAACTTGCGAGAATTAGTAGAAGAAGAGTTAATCCTCATGATTCCATTAATTCCAAAGCACAACTTAGAAGATTGTAATGCGCAAGCAGACAGTGTTTGGGGTGAGTTGCCGGAAGAGCTTGATAAACCGAATCCATTTGATGTATTGAAACAGCTCAAGTAGTTATATTTTAGTTAGCAACCGATTTTAGGAGTCAAGCTATGGCAGTTCAAAAAAGTAAAAAGTCTCGTGCAAGACGTGGCATGCGCCGTTCACACGATGCTTTAACAGCAGAAAACTTATCAGTAGATCCAGTATCTGGTGAAACTCATCGTCGTCACCACGTGACAGCTGATGGCTTTTACAAAGGCGTAAAAGTAATCGCTAAGTAATAAGCGAATTACAAATTGAATAATCTAACCATTGCGTTAGATGTTATGGGGGGCGATAAAGGCCCCCTTATAACGATCCCTTCAGCAATAATGGCCGTCAATCAATTGCCATCTTTGCAACTTATACTTTGTGGCGATAAAAATGTCATAGAGCAACTTTTACGTACCCATCAAGCGTTAGAACATCCCCAACTTTCAATTGAGCATACAACGCAAATCGTCACCATGTGTGAAAAACCTTCCAGTGCGATGCGTGGTAAGAAAGACTCGTCCATGCGAAAAGCGATTGATCTCGTTAATGAAGGTACTGCTCAAGCCTGTGTGAGTGCAGGGAATACTGGGGCTTTGTTTGCTACAGCCCACTTTGTTCTAAAAACATTACCAGGAATAGAACGACCAGCTTTGCTATCAGCATTACCAACGCGGCTTCCGAATGCTCATGTGTTTATGTTGGATTTAGGCGCTAATGTATTCTGTGACGCAAATGTTTTATATCAGTTTGCCATTATGGGCTCTGTTTTGGCTCAAGAGGTTGATGGTATTGCACGTCCCAAAGTCGCACTATTAAATATGGGTGAAGAAGAAATAAAGGGAAGTGATCACATCAAGTTAGCTGCGTCACAGCTGCAACAGAACCCTGATATCAATTATATTGGATTTATCGAAGGGAATGATATTTTCAATAATAAGGCCGATGTCATTGTCTGTGATGGGTTTGTTGGTAATGTTGCGCTTAAAACATGTGAAGGGGTAGCAAGTTTAGTTTACGAAAAAGTTAAAGAAGTACTCGAAAAAAACATATTTGCTCGAATATTAGGCCGAATTCTAGCGCCAACGTTAAAAAAACTCTTTAAATCAATGAACCCCGACCAGTACAACGGTGCAAGTTTGGTAGGATTGCGTGGCATTGTGGTTAAAAGCCATGGAAATGCAAATTCGAAAGCTTTCTTTACTGCGATAATGGAAGCGGTAAAAGAAGTCGAAAGACAAGTTCCAAAGAAGATAAAAGACAAATTGGAACATGGTTTAAAGCAAAGGCAATAAATTTAATATGTATTCAAAAATCGTTGGTACAGGTAGCTATTTCCCTAAACAAATTCGTTCAAATGCCGACCTAGAAAAAATGGTAGATACAAGTGATGATTGGATAACCGATCGTACAGGTATCAAAGAACGTCGTATCTCGAACGAAAGTGAAACTGTTGCTTATATGGGCGCAGAGGCAGCTAAAAAAGCGTTAGAAATGGCTAATTTAGAAGCCAAAGATATTGATATGATTATTATGGGAACAACGAGTTCTCATGCTGATTTACCTAGTGCTGCATGTTTTGTTCAAAAATATCTAGAAGTACCTTACATTCCAGCTTTTGATATTGCGGCTGCATGCTCAGGTTTTATCTATTCATTGAGCGTAGCCGATCAATTCATTAAATCTAATACATCTAAGCGCATTCTAGTAATTGGTGCAGATAACCTTTCCCATATGTGTGACCCGACAGATAGAAACACCATCGTATTATTTGGTGATGGTGCAGGTGCATGCATTCTAGAAGCATCTGAAGAGCAAGGGATATTATCTACGCATATTCATTCAGACGGTAAACATGGCGCACTACTTGGTGCTGACGCGCCTAAGCGCGGTGAAGTAATGACCGAGGAAAGCGCCTATATCTATATGAAAGGAAATGAAGTATTTAAATTTGCAGTGACACGATTAAGTGAAATTGTTGAAGAAACCCTTGCTCATAATAATATGGATAAATCTGATATTGATTGGTTGGTGCCACATCAAGCTAACCTCCGGATTATCAAAGCTGCCGCTAAAAAGCTGTCAATGCCAATGGAACAAGTAGTTGTAACGTTGGATAAGCACGGCAATACGTCTGCAGCTACAATCCCTACAGCACTTGACGAAGCTATCAGAGATGGTCGAATCAAGCGCGGACAAACTATTCTGATGGAAGCCTTTGGTAGTGGTTTTACCTGGGGTTCTGCACTTATAAAATATTAGGCTACACCTTAAAGTAGCATTTATAGCTTTAATAAACAGGTTTTACTATGCAAAACGAACTAGCATTTGTGTTTCCCGGACAAGGCTCACAAACTATTGGAATGTTGGCAGATTTTGCTGACAACGACACCGTTCAACAAACATTCGCACAAGCGTCAAAAGCATTAGGCTACGATGTTTGGCAGCTGATCTCACAAGGACCAGCAGAAAAACTAAATGCGACCAATTATACCCAGCCAGCACTCTTAACGGCCAGTGTTGCGCTTTGGCGGTTACTGAAAAGTGAAACATCCCTGTCACCAGCATATTTAGCCGGTCATAGCTTAGGGGAATATTCTGCACTTGTTTGTGCAGAGGTAATTTCATTAGAAGAAGCGGTTGTTTTGGTTGAGAAACGTGGTGAGTATATGCAAGCGTCTGTTCCGGAAGGAGTCGGGGCGATGTTCGCCATAATTGGCTTGGCAGACGACAAAATAATCGAAGCATGCGCAGAGGCTGCACAAGGTGATGTTGTATCTGCTGTGAACTTTAACTCTCCAGGTCAAGTGGTTATTGCTGGCCACAAGTCGGCCGTAGAGCGCGCAGGTGAGTTATGCAAAGCAGCGGGCGCGAAACGCGCATTACCTTTGCCAGTTAGCGTGCCATCGCATTGCGCATTGATGAAAGGTGCTGCTGACCTGCTTGCTGAGGAATTAAAACAAGTAACATTTAACGCACCTAGTATTCCTGTTATCAATAATGTTGATGTTGCAGCTGAAACAGATGGTGAAGCAATTAAACAGGCACTCATTAAGCAGCTATATAGTCCGGTACGCTGGACGGAAACTGTTGAGCATCTAGCACAACATGATGTGGTACAGCTTGTTGAAGTGGGTCCAGGTAAAGTACTACAAGGCTTAACAAAAAGAATCAATAAATCGCTTACGTGTATTTCAGTAAATGACGTAGCGACTTTGGACAAAGCGAAAGAAATTAATAAATAGGATTAAATATGTTTTCTTTAGAAGGTAAGGTTGCATTGGTTACAGGCGCAAGCCGAGGTATTGGAAAATCAATTGCTACACAACTCAAAGAATTAGGTGCCGTTGTTATTGGTACGGCGACATCAGCGCATGGCGCAGATAAAATCAGTGAATATTTAGGCGAAGGTAATGGCTTAGTGTTGAATGTCACACAGGATGAGTCTATTAAGGCCCTGTTTGAAGCCATAAAAGAAAAACATGGCTCCGTCGACATTCTAGTCAATAATGCAGGAATTACGCGTGACAATTTGATCATGCGCATGAAAGACGATGAATGGAACGATATAATAGAAACCAACTTATCTTCTGTATTTAAGATAAGTAAAGCAGTACTTCGTCCGATGATGAAAAAACGTGTTGGACGGATCATTAATATCGGTTCAGTAGTAGGTTCTATGGGCAATGCTGGGCAAGTTAACTATGCAACGGCAAAAGCCGGTTTACTAGGTTTTACAAAATCTCTAGCAAGAGAAGTTGCATCACGCGGCATTACCGTTAATACTGTTGCACCTGGGTTTATTGATACTGATATGACTCAAACGTTGACAGATGAACAAAAGGAAGGCATCTCTTCACAGGTTCCTGCTAATAGACTTGGGAAACCAGAAGAAATTGCAAATGCTGTAGCATTTCTTGCTTCGGATGCTGCTGCTTATATCACAGGCGAAACATTGCATGTCAATGGCGGCATGTATATGGTCTAACTTTTATACTTTGGACTTGCGTCTTAAGGGTATATAAGTATAAATTATTATGTTGCTCAGAGGTTTGACCAGCTTAAAAAGTAAAACTCGAAGCTTGCATGGTCTGCTTTTGGCGAATACACTACACGCAATTTGCAAAATTGCATCTTTTTAGTAAAGGAAAAAAAATGAGTACAATCGAAGAACGCGTAAAGAAAATCACTGTTGAGCAATTAGGTGTTAGTGAAGAAGAAGTAACAATTGAAGCTTCATTTGTTGACGACTTAGGCGCTGACTCGCTAGACACAGTTGAATTAGTAATGGCGTTAGAAGAAGAGTTTGACACTGAGATTCCTGATGAAGAAGCAGAGAAAATCACTACAGTTCAAGCTGCTGTTGATTACGTTACTGCTAATCAATAATTCTTTGAATCAGGTGGCTTAAACTGCCTGATTTCTTTTACGAGCTAAAATATTTAGCTCGTAAAATTCTCAATACTATTCAAAAAATTCAATTCTATCGGAGGCAACACATCCATGCGACGCGTTGTAGTTACCGGTCTAGGTATGTTAAGCCCTCTGGGCAATTCACCTGAAGCAACTTGGAGTGCCTTATTAGAAGGCAAAAGTGGCATCGGGATGATCGAACATTTTGATACCACAGAATACCCAACTCGTTTTGCAGGCCTAGTTAAAGACTTTAATGTTGAAGACTATATGCCTAAAAAAGACGCAAAAAAAATGGATTTATTCATTCAGTACGGCGTTGCGGCAGGTATTCAAGCATTTATTGATTCTGGAATGGAAATCAATGACTCGAATGCATCACGTGTAGGTGTAGCAGTCGGCTCTGGTATCGGTGGCCTAGGTCTTATAGAACAAAATCATGAAAAAATGTTAAAGACAAGCCCTAAAAAGCTGTCACCATTTTTCGTACCATCGACCATCATTAACATGATATCAGGCCATTTATCGATCAAGTATGGTTTAAAAGGCCCCAATATTTCGATTGTTACGGCTTGTACTAGTGGCGTCCATAACATTGGTCACGCCGCTAGAATGATTGCTTATGGTGATGCTGACGCTATGTTAGCTGGTGGAGCTGAAAAAGCATCGACTACTTTGGGTATGGGCGGCTTTGGCGCAGCAAGAGCACTTTCTACTCGTAATGATGATCCGCAAAAAGCATCACGCCCTTGGGATAAAGACCGTGATGGCTTTGTCCTTGGTGATGGTGCAGGTGTTATTATGGTTGAAGAGTATGAGCATGCAAAAGCTCGTGGCGCTAAAATTTATGCTGAACTGGTTGGTTTTGGCATGAGTGGCGATGCTTATCATATGACGTCTCCTCCAGCAGATGGTGAAGGAGCTGCCGCAGCAATGGTAAATGCTATCAATGATTCAAAAATAGACCGAAATAAAATCGGTTATATCAATGCTCATGGTACATCAACCCCAGCTGGTGATATAGCTGAAACGAATGCCGTAAAAGCTGTTTTTGGTGAGCAAGCAAAGAACCTTTTAGTTGGTTCAACTAAATCAATGACAGGCCATTTATTAGGCGCGGCGGGCTCGGTTGAAGCTATATTTACAATTCAAGCACTGGTAAACAACAAAGTGCCACCGACAATTAATTTAGATAACCCTGATGAAGGCTGCGACCTAGACTATATTTCAGATGGCGCACGTGATGTAGATTTAGAGTATGCATTATGTAATTCATTTGGTTTTGGTGGTACAAACGGTTCACTATTATTCAAGAAAGTTTAAGGTAAACCTTTTTAACTTTAATTAAATATCACTTGAATTCATAAGCTTAAGCCTGAATACTTTGTAATAAGTATTCAGGCTTTTTTATTTCTTTTTATGACCCTACTTTTTAGTTCAATGAATGAACAAACCGTATTTAATATCGATGTTAATGAACGTGGGTTAGCCTATGGTGATGGGCATTTTACTACGGCCAAAATAATTGACGGAAACATAGAGCATTTAAATCTCCATATTGCCCGGTTGGTCCATGCACATGATGTTTTAGGTTTAGCGACAAGTGTTGCTGAAATTGATACTGAGCGTTTAATTGACTATCTTAGCAGGGTAGCGAAAGACTTTGATAAAGCCGTTGTCAAAGTTATGATAACGGCTGGAGCTGGTGGTCGAGGATATGCAAGGAATGGTTTAAAACAATTAAATATTTTTGTGTTAATTTCTTCCTTCCCTGAGCATTACGACTTGTGGCGAAGTCGAGGGATAGATCTTGGTCTGAGTCCATTTGTACTTTCTTCTAGTCCTGTACTTGCCGGCATTAAACATTTAAACCGAATAGAACAAGTCTTGATCAGAGATGAACTTGAGCGGCGAAATGAAGATGATGTTCTGGTTTGTGATCAATATGGCAATGTAATAGAAGCAAGTTGCGCGAACCTGTTTTGGTTTAAAAATGGTCAATGGCATACGCCTGAATTATCTACATCGGGGGTTGACGGTATATATCGCCAGTTCATCCTTTCAAGAGTAGAACATATAAAAGTCGATTCTTATTCTGTAGCAGTGTTAGAAGATGTCGACGCTATGTTTATTTGTAATTCAGTCATGGGTATAGTGTCGGTTGCAAAATACAAAGGGGTATCGTTAACAACGACTCCAGTTACTTTATTGGGTGAATTAATAAAATGATCAAACGTTTAGTTGTTACGCTTTTTGCACTAGGCGCAATATTAGTTTTGAGCTTTTATTACCTGTTGAATCAAAAAATGAATCAAAGGCTCCCGTTAACTCAGCCAACGTTGTTTTCCATTAACGCAGGGGAATCGTTAAATAGCTTGTCCAAACAATTGAAGACAATGGCATGGATTGAAACACGCTTTTGGATCAGGGCTTTTGTTCGGCTTAATCCTAAGTACTCTGCGTTAAAGCAGGGAACTTATCAGATTAATAACTATGATACCCTGAAAACTCTGCTGCAAAGGCTCGTCGATGGTGATGAGCATCAGTTTAGTATCACGTTTGTAGAAGGTTTAACGCTTAAGGAGTGGTTAGTAATACTAAATAAACAGCCCTATATCATTAAAACAGCAGAGACCGACTCAATCGCTAATATTGTTGAGTATTTAGGCATCAACCAAGAAAATCCAGAAGGGTGGTTTTTTCCTGAAACCTATGCATATACAGCCGGTACAAAAGATATTGAGTTGCTTCAAAGAGCGCATCGTAAAATGGAGTTAGTCTTAACAGCTGCGTGGCAACAAAAAACACAGCAGTTACCCTACGAAAACGCCTATCAAGCCTTGATTATGGCCTCTATTATAGAGAAAGAGACTGGAAAAACTTTTGAGCAAGGAAAGATTGCCTCTGTATTCGTTAATCGTCTGAATAGAAAAATGCGATTACAAACGGATCCGACAGTTATTTATGGCTTAGGAGAGCGTTTTCAAGGTAATATCACTCGAGCACATTTAAAAGAAAAAACTGCTTACAATACGTACAGAATTAATGGCCTGCCGCCAACACCTATTGCAATGCCGGGATTATCTGCCATCACAGCAGCTTTAAACCCTGAGTACACGGACGACTTTTATTTTGTTAGTCGTGGTGACGGCACGCATCAGTTTTCATCAACTTTATCACAGCACAACAAAGCAGTTGCTAAATATCAGTTAGGAAAAAATTAATGTCGAAAGGCAAATTTATAGTTATCGAAGGCATGGAAGGTGCCGGAAAATCATCCGCTATCAAGGTTATTACTAAAACGCTCGACGAACATAACATCGCTTATCAGCAAACACGAGAGCCTGGCGGTACGCCTTTAGCGGAACAGTTGAGAACAATTGTAAAGTCAGCTGATCATCAAGAAGTGGTCACCCAAGAAACAGAGTTGTTTTTAATGTATGCGAGTAGAAGTCAGTTATTACAGAATGTTATTGAACCTGCATTAGAAGGTGAGCAATGGGTGATAGGCGATCGTCATGATATGTCATCTCGTGCATACCAAGGAGGTGGTCGTAAAATATGTGAAGCAACTATAGAGTCCATAGCTCAAGTGACACTAAAAGGTTTTAAACCTGACCTAACGATTTACTTAGATATTGAACCCCAAATCGGCTTATCACGCGCTAAAGCTCGTGGTGATTTAGATCGGATAGAACTAGAGCAATTTGAGTTTTTTGAACGAGTACATGCAAAATATCGACAACTTGCCGCTCAAGACAAAACAGTAGTTACAATAGATGCGAGTCAATCGATGGAAAAAGTACATCAAAATGTTAAACAGGCCATTGATGCTTTTTGCGTAGCGAATAAATAAGTTCAACTATGAGATCATGGAATAAAGCACATCAACAATTAATGAGTCGTCAATTTAGTGAAGGAAAACTGCCTCACGCTATCTTGATCTGCGGTGCCCATGGCGCAGGAAAACTGTCATTGGCTAAATGGATAGTTAGCATATTTAATTGCCAGCGCCCAAGCCAAAGTAAAGAGTCTATATTGCATGCCTGTAATGAATGTAAAACTTGTCTGTTAAGTCACAGTGGTACAAATCCAGATACTGCAGGTATTGAGCAAGTAGAGCGAAGTATTAGTGTTGAGGATGTAAGAAAGCTAACTCAGTTTTTAGAAACCAAACCGCAATTAGCGGCGGGCAAGTCAGTGTTTATTTCCGAGTCAGAAAGGTTGACGGAATCTGCTGCAAACGCTTTATTAAAAACGTTAGAAGAGCCAAATGATAACAGCCTGATTGTATTGACCTGTCGTGATCAAGAAAGCGTATTACCAACAATATTAAGTCGCTGTCAATTAGTGATGATTAGACCATTAGTAGGTCAAGCCCTAAGCGAGCATGCTAATATTGAAGAAATTGATCCATACATTAACATCAATGCTTTAACTGAGTTGACTGATCCTGAATTAAAGGAGCAATATATGGATTTTAATACATATATGGCAAACTTTGTGCAGTCAGGAAGTATCACTGTAGAGTTAGAAACATCGATATTAAACCATCAGTTTGGCTTAGATTGGCTTGAGCGCTATATGATCAACATAGTACGAAAGCAAAACCATTGGCAAGTGTCCAATATGCTCTCTGAAATAAAGCCTGAATTAACCTTAAATACATTTTGGCATATATATCAGCTAGTAATTCAAGCGAAAAAGAAGTTAAAATCTTTAGTGCAAGCAAATCAACTGTTTGTAAAAGAGCAATTAATTGCTGATATTCAAGCATGTATTGAGAAATCTGGGGCGATAAATTGAGTACGCTATTTATAGAATTTGTTTCTGAACGAGATTTGTATCTTTCCTATATGCCATTTTTAAAAAATGGTGGCTTATTTGTACGTACTTCAGAATCTTTTGAGCTAGGTGATGAGATTGAACTCGATGTACAATTACCTGACTCCTTAGAAAACTCTACCGTTAAGGGTAATGTATGTTGGTTGACGCCAATAGGGGCCCAAAATGGAACACCTCCGGGAGTTGGTGTTAGTTTTGTTGAAGATAAAGAAAATGTTAAAGCCCAAATAGAAAAGTCCATTGCTAGGTTTCTGAGCTCTTCAGATCCTACCTTAACTATGTAGTCATTCCTTTACGGAGATAATTGTGTTTATAGATTCTCACTGTCATCTAGATCGCCTAGATTTGACAGATTTTAACGACGACTTAAGCTTTGTTGTTAATGCAGCATCGGCTGTTAGTGTCAACGAAATGTTATGCGTTAGCGTAACACTTCAAGAATTTCCTAAAATGGCTGAATTAACAAAGCCTTTTCCTAATGTTTACCTATCCTGTGGAACGCATCCACTAAATCAGGAAGACAAAGTCGATCAGGGACAACTTCACGTGCTTGCCCAACATCCACGCGTTATTGCGATTGGTGAAACGGGCTTAGATTATTTTTATGCACCGGAAACCAAAGCACTACAGCAAGACTCATTTAGAAAGCATATAAGAGTTGCGAGAGAATTAAATAAACCACTCATTATTCATACCCGTGATGCCCAAGAAGATACACTTGCGATATTACAGGAAGAGCGAGCTGATCAGATTGGGGGAATTTTGCATTGCTTTACAGAGTCACTCGAAATGGCTGAAGCTGCAATGGATATAGGATTTTATATATCATTTTCCGGTATTGTTACGTTTAAAAATGCGTCGGCGCTACGTGAAGTAGCTAGAAAAATACCGAATGATAAATTCTTGATTGAAACAGATGCTCCATATCTTGCACCAGTACCTCACCGAGGCCAACAGAATCAGCCTGCTTATGTTGTCGACGTTGCTAAGCATTTGGCAAGTATTCGAGGGCAATCGGTTGAAGATATTGCCAGATTGTCGACAGATAACTTTAACAAGCTATTTAACTTATCACAAAATACTGCTTGATTTTATGTGGTGGCACACCTAAAAATTGTGAATTGTATAAAAAAGGACCCGAAACGAGGGTACGTTTCAGGTCCAGGGGATTGGCTCAATAAGGTTGAGCCGTGCGCTAATTAACTAATTTTTTACAAGTACTTTGCGAGCATGTTTGTACAAAATTTGAGCTAACACATCTAAGTGTAGTGCAAAAGTAATGTAATGCTAATTTATTTTAATTTCGATTGTAACTCATTGTTTATAAAGTTCTTGTTTTCGGTGTGGCCAGTGCCTTTATAAATTACCCTAAGCTAATGCACGGTTTAACCACAAGTTATCAACAGTTTGTGGTGGCCCATTATGTAGTCGTGACAATTGTGTTAAATTTAAACCTAAGCCTAAGCCTAAGCCTAAGCCAGTATAAAAAGAACATTCTCAGTTTCTTTAGTATAAATCCTCTTGTACGCCAGTCCATAAATTATATTTCTTCTATGCTTCAAAAACTTGACTAAAGTTAAGCAAACTAAATTTTAAAACTCTTAATAGAAACATTGAATTGTCGACAATCTAATGTTTTTTACCTTGACTAATCGAAATAAGAGTCTATTATTCACTTAAATTCTTATTAACTGTCGACAATTTATGGCATTACTCAATCCTACACAACAAGTGGCAATTACTACTGCTGATAAAGTTTTTGAACAAATTCAAAATGCGATTGTTGAAGGAGTTATTGCCGCGGGTAGCAAGATCAGTGAGCCAGAATTAGCGAAAAAATTTCAAATTAGTCGTTCAACTTTAAGAGAAGCATTAAATCGTTTAGAAAAATGTCATTTGATTGTTCGTAAGGCTAATGTTGGCTCGCGTGTGGTTGAGTGCACTATTGAAGGCTTGCTCGAAATTTATATTGTTAGAGAAGCACTTGAAGGCATGGCCTGTCGTCAGGCGGCCCAAAATATGACTGATGAAGAAATCGCTAACATGAAGACGATGTTAGAAACACACAGTCAAGCTAAAGACTTAAAAGACGGCGTTGCATATTATCAAGAAGAAGGTGATTTAGACTTTCACTATAAAGTAATTCTTGGCAGTCATAATAAAGAACTCATCAATATTTTATGCGGACAGTTATATCACTTAGTCCGCATGTATCGTTGTCAATTTGGCATGAACAGCCCACGTGCAACACGTGCTTTTGACGAACACTCCAGAATTATTGAAGCTATTGCCGATAGAGATGGTGAATTGGCTGAAATGTTAATGCGTCGCCATATCGCAGCATCGCGTAAGAATATAGAAAACAAAATTGCCCTAAAATCTGAGCAAAATCAACATACACATAACTCAACAAGTTAACTATAAGGAACGGATAATGACAGCACAATTATCTCCGGGTGCAAAGTTTCGTTTAGCACTAGAAAACAATAAGCCACTACAAGTTGTTGGTACTATCAACGCCTATTGCGCCATGATGGCTGAGCAGTTAGGTCATCAAGCCATTTATTTATCTGGTGGCGGCGTTGCAAATGCATCATACGGTTTACCTGATCTTGGTATGACGTCGTTAAATGATGTTGTTGCTGATGTAGCGCGCATCACTTCAGCTTCTAATCTACCGTTATTAGTTGATATCGATACGGGGTGGGGTGGTGCATTCAATATTGCAAAAACTATTCGCGATATGGAAAAAGCCGGTGCGGCTGCCGTACATATTGAAGATCAAGTCGCGCAAAAACGCTGTGGTCATCGCCCAAATAAAGAAATCGTTTCTACGGAAGAAATGGTTGATCGAATAAGAGCTGCTGTTGATGCTCGTACCGATAAAGATTTTTTCATTATGGCTCGCACTGATGCCTTTGCACAAGAAGGGTTAGAAGCTGCATTAGAGCGTGCAAAAGCATATGTTGCGGCCGGCGCTGATGGCATTTTCGCTGAAGCAGTAAAAACCGAAGAACACTACCGTGCATTTACTTCAGCTTTAGATGTTCCTGTTTTGGCAAATATTACAGAATTCGGCCAAACAGAACTTTGGAACAAAGAGCAGTTAGGCGAGTGGGGATGTGCGATGGTACTTTACCCATTATCAGCATTTCGTGCGATGAATAAAGCTGCGGAGTCTGTATATAAAACATTGTTGGCAGACGGCGATCAAAAAGCTGAAATTGATAACATGCAAACACGTATGGATTTATATGACTACCTTGGCTATCACGATTACGAACAAAAGTTAGACTCGCTGTTTGCTGAAGGCAAAAACAAATAAACAAGCTATGTACGGCGAGTCGATGTTAATCCTCGCTATTACGTTAAAAATATTAAAATTTGAGGAAACTAACATGGTTGATAAAAAATTAAGTGGCGCTGGTCTTCGTGGTCAAAGTGCAGGCGAGACAAAGCTTTGTACAGTAGGCAAGTCAGGCTCTGGTCTAACTTACTGTGGTTACGATGTAGCCGATTTGGCTGAAAATGCGACGTTTGAAGAAGTAGCTTATCTACTTTTTAATGGTGAATTACCAAACGAAAAAGAATTGGCTACGTACAAAGCTGAATTAGCAACTATGCGTGATTTGCCGCGAGCTTTAAAAGAAGTGCTACAGCGTATCCCTGCCGATGCACATCCTATGGATGTAATGCGAACCGGTTGTTCGTTTTTAGGTAATGTTGAGCCGGAGAATGACTTTTCTGAACAAAGGCAAGCTGCAAATCGCTTATTGGCGGCATTTCCAGCAATCATGTGTTATTGGTATAAATTCAGTCATGATAACGTAGAAATAGACTGTGTTACAGATGAAGACTCTTTAGGTGGTCACTTCTTGCGTTTATTAAATCAAGAAGAGCCTTCAGAACAACACAAACGTGTTATGGATGTTTCTTTAATTTTGTATGCTGAGCATGAATTCAACGCATCAACTTTTACAGCTCGTGTTTGTGCTTCAACGTTGTCAGATATGTACTCGTGTATCACCGGCGCAATCGGTACGTTACGTGGCCCACTTCACGGTGGTGCCAATGAAGCAGCTATGGATATGATTGAAAAATTCAAGTCGCCTGAAGATGCTAAAGAGCAAATGGCTGGCATGTTAGAGCGCAAAGAAAAAATCATGGGCTTTGGTCACGCTATCTATCGTACATCTGATCCACGTAACACTGTGATTAAAGCTTGGTCTGAAAAATTAGCTGCTGAAAATGGTGATTCGTCTTTATACGATATCTCTGTTGCTTGTGAAGAGTTCATGTGGGACACCAAAAAGTTATTCTGTAATGCAGATTTCTTCCATGCGTCTACATACAACTATATGGGTATTCCGACTAAACTGTTTACACCTATTTTTGTATGTTCACGTTTAACAGGTTGGGCAGCGCATGTAATGGAACAGCGTGAAAATAACCGTATCATTCGTCCATCTGCCGACTACACAGGTGTTGAGCCGCGCACGGTTCAACCTATCTCTCAAAGATAGGTTAGCTTGTTCTTTGGCTTTATTTCATCGTTAGATCTCAGCTCACATAGTTTACTATACGTCGCTTTATCTGCCTTGAACTAAAGCCAAACTCCATCGCTGTAAATTATAATTAAAAATAATGCCTACAATTTCGGCATTATGTTAACTCAATTTTGTGGATTAAGTTATGAACTACGATTACCGCAAACCGCTACCAGGTGCGAATATAGATTTTTTTGATACGCGAGCTGCTATCGAAACAATCAAACCTGGCTCATACAAAACATTACCTTATACTTCTCGCGTATTAGCTGAGCAACTGGTTCGAAAGTGTGAACCTGCTGATTTAACGGCGGCGTTATCGCAAATTATTGAAGGTAAGCAGGACTTAGATTTCCCATGGTACCCTGCACGTGTTGTTTGTCATGATATTCTTGGCCAGACGGCATTAGTTGATTTGGCTGGTCTTCGAGACGCCATTGCTGACCAAGGCGGCGATCCTGCGAAGGTGAACCCTGTAGTACCGACACAATTGATTGTCGATCACTCGCTTGCAGTAGAAGCACCAGGTTTTGACAGTGAAGCTTTTGAGAAAAACCGCGCGATTGAAGACAGACGTAATGAGCATCGTTTCCACTTTATCGAATGGACTAAAACCGCATTTAAAAACGTTGATGTTATCCCAGCGGGTAACGGCATCATGCACCAAATCAACCTAGAGAAAATGTCGCCTGTAATTCAAGCACGTGATGGTGTAGCTTTCCCTGATACATGTGTTGGTACTGACTCTCATACGCCTCATGTTGATGCGTTAGGTGTTATTGCTATTGGAGTTGGTGGCCTAGAAGCTGAAACTGTAATGCTTGGCCGCCCATCGATGATGCGATTACCTAACATTGTCGGTGTTAAATTGGTGGGTAAGCGTAATCCTGGTATAACCGCGACTGATATCGTTTTGGCAATTACTGAGTTTTTGCGTAATGAAAAAGTGGTTGGTGCTTATTTAGAATTCTTTGGTGAAGGTGCTAGCAGTTTATCCATTGGTGACCGTGCAACCATTTCTAACATGACGCCAGAATACGGGGCGTCAGCGGGTATGTTCTACATTGATGATCAAACCATTGATTATTTAAAAATAACGGGACGTGAGCCTGAACAAGTTGCTTTAGTTGAAACTTATGCCAAACATACTGGTCTTTGGGCTGACGACTTAGTTGATGCGGAATATGGACGCGTTTTAGAGTTTGATTTATCAAGTGTTGGCCGCAATATGGCTGGCCCATCAAACCCGCACCGCCGCTTAGCAACAGCTGATTTAGCATCAAAAGAGATTGCTAAAGATTTAGACAAATGTAAAGCACAAGAAGAAAAGGGAGAAATGCCAGACGGTGCGGTTATTATCGCCGCAATTACTTCATGTACGAATACATCAAATCCACGTAATGTTGTTGCTGCGGGTTTAGTTGCAAAAAGAGCGAACGAGTTAGGTTTAGTGCGCAAGCCTTGGGTAAAATCTTCATTTGCTCCTGGTTCAAAAGTCGCCAAACTTTACTTAGAAGAAGCTGGTTTATTACCTGAAATGGAAAAACTAGGTTTCGGTATTGTTGGTTATGCGTGTACAACCTGCAACGGCATGTCAGGTGCGTTAGACCCGAAGATTCAACAAGAAGTTATTGACCGTGATTTATACGCTACTGCGGTATTATCAGGTAACCGTAACTTTGATGGTCGTATTCACCCATATGCAAAACAAGCATTCTTGGCGTCACCGCCACTTGTTGTTGCTTATGCAATTGCGGGTACAATGCGTTTTGATATTGAACAAGATGTGTTAGGTCAAGACCAAAATGGTAATGACATCACGCTTAAAGATATCTGGCCAAGTGATGAAGAGATTGATGCTATTGTTAGCTCAGCTGTAAAACCCGAGCAATTCAAGAAAGTTTACACGCCAATGTTTGACCTAGGTGCGTTTGAACCTGCAGAAAGTCCACTGTACGCATGGGATGAAACCAGTACTTATATTCGTCGCCCTCCATATTGGGAAGGAGCTCTTGCTGGTGAGCGTACTATGAAAGGTATGCGCCCGTTAGCTGTATTGGGTGACAATATTACAACCGATCATTTATCACCAAGTAACGCCATTCAGTTAAACAGTGCAGCCGGTGCATACCTTGATAAAATGGGCTTGCCAGAAGAGGACTTTAACTCTTATGCGACTCACCGCGGTGATCATTTAACGGCGCAACGTGCAACGTTTGCTAACCCGAAATTATTTAACGAAATGTGTCGTGATGTTAACGGCGACGTCAAGCAAGGCTCGCTAGCTCGTGTTGAGCCAGAAGGCGTCGAGTCGCGCATGTGGGAGGCTATTGAAACTTATATGGAACGTAAACAGCCACTGATTATTGTTGCAGGCGCAGACTATGGTCAAGGCTCGTCACGGGATTGGGCGGCAAAAGGTGTACGTTTAGCTGGCGTTGAAGTGATTGTTGCTGAAGGTTTTGAGCGTATTCACCGTACTAACCTTATTGGTATGGGCGTGTTACCGCTTGAGTTTACCAAAGGTGAAACGCGTAATACCTACAACATAGATGGTACAGAAACTTTCGATGTTGAAGGTGAGACTGCACCTGGAACAGCAATGACGGTTGTTATGACGCGTGCAAATGGTGAGCAAGTTGAAATTCCAGTTAAGTGTCGACTAGATACGGCGGAAGAAGTGTCGGTTCATGCAGCCGGCGGCGTACTACAAAAGTTTGCCAACGACTTCCTTGAGTCGAACTCATAATTGATTTTTAGTGTTTGTCTTGTGTTGGAAGTGCTCATGTATACGTGTACATTCAGCGTTTCGTTCTTGGCAAAACTTAAAACTCTTCTTATGGAAATCAACTTTGCATAGGTAAATAATCAAAGCAGCAATTTAGATAGCTAATTTGCTGCTTTTTATCAAATGAAAGGTCGCAAAGCAAAAGGTGATTTAGCAAGGTGAATAGAAGAAACACGTCACTTCTATGTGACGTTATTCAACGCCATAAATTATCCGTTTGATAAGCGAAAACTATTGAAGGTAAATACATGAATCATGTCCCTCAAGTAAAGATTCCAGCTACATACATCCGTGGCGGTACGTCGAAAGGTGTATTTTTCAATTTAACTGACTTGCCTGACCGTTGTCAGGTTGCCGGTGAAGCCCGTGATAACATGCTATTGCGCGTGATTGGCAGCCCTGACCCATACGGAAAACAAACCGACGGTATGGGCGGGGCGACATCAAGCACGAGTAAAACCGTGATATTGTCAAAGTCTGAACAAGAAAATCACGATGTGGATTACCTTTTTGGTCAAGTGGCCATTGATAGAGCCTTTGTTGATTGGTCGGGAAATTGTGGCAACTTGACTGCAGCTGTAGGCTCATTTGCAATTTATGCAGGCCTTGTGGCTAAAGACCGTATTCCTGAAAATGGCGTATGTACAGTACGTATCTGGCAAGCAAATATTAGTAAAACTATTATTGCACAAGTGCCTATTACCAATGGTGAAGTGCAAGAAACCGGTGATTTTGAGCTTGATGGTGTAACGTTTCCTGCAGCAGAAGTGCCGGTTGAGTTTATTGCACCTGTAGATCCAAGTGAAGCCATGTTTCCAACAGGAAATGTTGTTGACCAACTAGAAGTACCGTCTTGTATCTCGAAAACCGGTACGTTGACCGCGACTATGATCACAGCAGGCATTCCAACCATTTTCTTAAATGCTGATGAAATTGGTTATCAGGGGTTTGAGCTACAAGATGATATTAATAGTAGTGAAGAGCAGCTAGCCTTTTTTGAAACTATACGTGCTCATGGTGCATTAAAAATGGGCTTGATTAGTTCATTAGAAGAAGCAAAAACTCGTCAACACACACCCAAGGTAGCGTTTGTTTCACCTGCCAAAGATTATACTGCCTCTAGTGGTAAGTCGATTACTGAGTCGGATATTGATCTAAATGTTCGCGCATTATCTATGGGTAAGTTACACCATGCTATGATGGGCACAGCAGCTGTCGCTATCGGCACTGCAGCAGCGATACCTGGAACAACGGTAAACCTAGCGGCAGGTGGTGGTGAAAGGAACAGTGTTACTTTTGGGCATCCTTCAGGTACGCTAAAGGTAGGCGCACAGGCTAGTCAAATTGACAGTAGTTGGGTTGTCGAAAAAGCGATCATGAGTCGAAGTGCAAGAATTTTAATGGAAGGTGTTGTTCGTATACCAGGAGATAGCTTCTAGTTAAAATTGTTATTATCTTGAACATAAAAGTCGATACTATTTCTATTTTTGATTTGTCGTGTATCGACTTTTGGTTAAAACAATTCACAAATTATTTCCATTTTTCCTGTGGTATGTATCTTTAATCCCTTTAAATTAGCTTATCTTAGGTTACACTAACTTAAATTTTCTGTTTCAGGCTAGTGTATGCAATATCGT
This sequence comes from Thalassotalea atypica, assembly GCF_030295975.1. Lineage (NCBI taxonomy): Bacteria > Pseudomonadati > Pseudomonadota > Gammaproteobacteria > Alteromonadales > Colwelliaceae > Thalassotalea > Thalassotalea atypica. The sequence goes on along the minus strand of NZ_AP027364.1, from coordinate 2,381,698 downwards.
AATATCTTCATCTACTTTTTTGGTTGTTTCTTCAGTGGTTGTGTAGTGGCCAGTTCATTAACCATTGATGAGCCACTTGAACTATTAAAAATTAACGGACAAGAACATGTCGCTAATTTCTTTGCATCAAAAACAAGCATTGATTTGGTCAAAGGTCGTCATGTTGTGCTAATGAGATACAAAGACATATTTGATGATTCTGATGAGGATGATCATACAACGGTAAAGTCTGAGCCATTTATTGTCATTTTTGATATTACCGATGATAACCAACAGTTGGTCGCTGTATCTCCCGAGATTAATAACTTGAAAGCAGCAAGGGGATTTGCTGAAGAACCGTCAATGTCATTGATTGAACAAGCCACTGATTCAGTTGTATCAACTGAAGTAATGTCTTTAGTAGAGTTTGAGCAAAAACAGTTTCAGGCAGCGATTACGTTACCGCCAGTTAAGCAAAAGCCCAGTACACCAGTAGTCGTCGATCAAAAGGTGAAACTCAGTCAAACTGTACAAAATCCAAAGAAAAATTTCCAAGCGATCAAAGATAATGCATCTCTTAATGATGCTTCCCAGAACACTAGAGCCTTAGAAATGTTGATGTACTGGTGGCAGGAAGCTTCTCAAGAAGATAAAAAAATATTCTTAGAAAAAGTCGATATGGTTAAGGAATAAGTATGATTAATTTTACGCGGACAATGTGCTTGCTGCTTATTGTATCGTATACACACGCAGTTAACGCCAGCGCAGAACAAGGTATCACCGTAACAGGCAAGGGAATAATTGAAACGTCGCCAGACCAATTTAAGCTAAGTTTAACAATAAGTGAACGTGGGATTATTGCCAGTAAAACCAAACAAAGAATAGACACTCAAACCCAGCAAGTGTTGAAAGCAATAAAATCATTAGGCGTTAATGATCGTGACATTACCTCAACTCAAATCAATATCAATCCTATCTACCATAAAATTCAGCATAATGTAGACAAGGTATATTTACCTCTTTCCGAGATGAATAACTCAGGGGGAGTATCAGTAAAACCGGGCTTAACAGATAAAAAACGATATGATGTAGAGTTTGAAGTAAGTAGACAAGTAGAAGTGAAACTGCGTGAATTCTCACAGTACGAAAAATTGCTAGATCGTGTGACAAAACTTGGTGTAAATAGAATTTCACCAGTGCAAGCGAGTGTTTCCAATGCAGAAGAGCTTTATCAGCAAGCCCTAGATATTGCCGTTAAGAACGGAAAAGAGAAAGCAAGCCTATTGGCAAAACAGATAGGCGTGAATATTGTCAGTGTGAGTAATCTGGAAGAATTATCACATCGCGCACCGGGTAGAATGATGATGGCATCAGAAGCGATGGGAGGAGGGGGCGATTTTCAAAGTTATCGAGGCGTAAATGCAATAACAGCGGAAGTTCGCATCACTTTTGTTATTTCACCGTAATTAATTGCCTAAAAGTGCTAATAAGGCTTTAATTTGGCCGTATATCAAGGTATCTTTAGCGCTTTTGAAATATTGCAAAAATACGGATTATGGATAAGGTAAAATTTTACCAAGAATTAAATGAGCAAGTTGCCGCTATTATTTCGTCAGAGTCTGACGTGATTGCTAATATGGCAAATATCAGTGCACTTTTGTTTGAAGCATTAGATTTTGTTAATTGGGCTGGTTTTTATCGCTTGATTGACGGTGAACTTGTATTAGGGCCATTTCAAGGTAAAGTTGCGTGTATTCGTATTCCTGTAGGACGTGGCGTTTGCGGCACTGCTGTGTCTCAAGACCAAACGCAGCTAATTGGCGACGTTCATCAGTTTACTGGTCATATTGCTTGTGATGCTGCAAGTAATTCTGAAATTGTTATACCAGTGCGCCAATCCGGTAAAGTTATCGCAGTACTGGATATTGACAGTGTGAAATTTGAACGTTTCGATCAAGAAGACAAAAAAGGGTTGGAAACAACGGTCCGTTTGTTAGAGCAACAATTGGTTGCTGAATAATGAAAGAAATTGTAGTTATACATGATTATTTAGTCTCGGAAGCTGTTGTAGGCGACTGGGAAGGTGAAGAAGAAATAGTAGCGGAGCGTATCAATGAGATTTATCATACGCTGTACAATCTTGCGGAAGATGACATAGATCCGGAAGAGTTAACCCAACTATTAGAATTAGTTTGGGATGCATGGATAGGACAGGAATCATTGCCTGAACTAGACATGGAAGATATTTATGATTGGTGTCGGCATTTGTTAGAAAACCGAGATCAGTTTATTCAAGAGACATTTGATTAATTAAGTTGTATTTATGGAAACTAAACGTATTAGCAATAAAGAAATTATTGCTTACTTGGCAGAAAAATTCCCCGCATGTTTTAGCGTAGAAGGCGCTGCAAAACCTCTCAAAGTAGGGATTTTTCAAGACTTAGCAGAAAAGCTTGCGGACGATGAAACGGTTAGCAAGACACGATTACGTCACGCATTGCGTCACTACACAAGTAGCTGGCGTTACCTTAAGTCAGTTAAAGCTGGCAGCCACCGAATTGATTTGGAAGGCAAGGACGCTGAAGCTATTGATGAAGCGCAAGCAGAATACGCAAGCAAAACGCTTAAAGACAGCCAAGAAAAGTTTGCTAACAAAAAAACACAAGACAAAGTGGCTAAAAAACCTTATAAGGGAAGTAGCACTGAATCTAAACCTGCGGCAGATAAAAAGCGTAGCCAAAAGTTTAAAGCGGTTAAAACGCCATCAAAAGCTGCTCCTAAGAAATCTGTACCACTGAAACCTGTAGAGTCGTCTACAATTAAAGTTAATCAGAAAGTGAAAGTACAGCTAGGTAATGCACCTATGAGTGCAACAATTACTGAGATAGCAGGTGATGATATCAGCGTACAACTCAATTCAGGAATGGTGATTAAAACTCGCATTCAAAATATTTATACTGAATAATTATTGGAGTAATTGGCATGCAAAAATTAAGTCGTATCGCACTTGCCGTATCGATGTCGTTCAGCTTGACCGTATTAGCGTCAACCTCGAATGATACAGAACTTCCTATATTGAAGCCTGAAAGTCAGCATGCAACGGCAAGTAAACGTATCACGGCTCAATTTACACGTGCCCACTACAAGCAAATTAAAGTTGATGATGTATTGTCAGAGCAAATCTTTGACCGATACATCAAGCAGCTCGATTATGGTCGCAATGTCTTTTTAGCCACAGATATCGAATCTTTAGAAAAATACCGTCAAGATTTTGATTCAATTATTGCTCGCGGTAAATTAGATATTGCTTACGAGATTTATAACTTAAATCTTAATCGTCGCCTACAGCGTTATGAATACGCAATCTCTCTTTTAAATAAGCCATTCGACTTCACCATAGATGAATCATATAGTTTTGATCGTGAAAAAGCTCAATGGGCAACAGACGAAGCTGAGATTAATGAGCTTTGGCGTAAGAAGGTCAAGTACGATGCTCTGAATCTGAAGCTAGCCGGTAAAGAGTGGGACAAAATTAAAGAAGTTTTAACCAAACGTTATAACTACGCAATAAAGCGTTTGAAACAAAGTGAAAGTGAAGATGTTTTCCAAATCGTCATGAACAGCTTTGCTCGTGTGGTGGAACCTCATACATCATACCTTTCTCCTCGTAATGCAGAACGTTTTCAAATGGAAATGAATCTGTCGTTAGAAGGGATCGGCGCAGTTTTAAGAGCGGAAGAAGATTATACCGTTATTCAAAGCATTGTCACCGGTGGTCCTGCTGACAAATCTAATCAGTTAAAGCCTAAAGATCGAATTGTTGGTGTTTCTCAAGGTAAAGATAAGTTTGAAGACGTAATAGGCTGGCGTTTAGATGATGTTGTTGATCTAATTAAGGGCCCTAAGGGCAGCCAAGTTAGGTTACAAGTGCTTTCTGGTGAAGCGGATGACGACTCAAGTATAAAAGTGGTCTCAATTGTTCGTGATACTATTAAGTTGGAAGACAGAGCAGCCAGCTCTGAAGTCTATTTTGAAAGTGAAATTGATAAAAACGGGAAAAAACTAGGGGTAATTACTATCCCAAGTTTCTACAATAACTTGTCCCGCGACGTTAAAAAAGAAATTGAGAAACTCAAAGCGGACGAAGTTGACGGCATTATAGTAGATTTACGTGGCAATGGCGGTGGCTCATTAACCGAAGCTACATTGTTAACGGGTTTGTTTATTGACAAAGGACCTGTTGTTCAAGTTCGAGATGGTGCTAATCGTGTGCAGGTCAATAGTGACCGTGACGGTTACAGTTATTATAACGGGCCTTTAACGGTCATGGTTGATCGATACAGCGCATCAGCAAGTGAGATATTTTCTGCGGCTATACAAGATTATGGGCGAGGTACTATTGTTGGTGAGAATACCTTTGGTAAAGGTACTGTGCAGCAACATCGTGGCTTAGGTCGTGTTTATGACTTATATGAAAACCCATTAGGCAGTATTCAATTTACCATTGCGAAGTTTTATCGTATAAACGGTGGCTCAACTCAGCACCGTGGTGTGGTACCTGATATCAAATTCCCTTCTGCAATTGATCCATTAGATTGGGGAGAAAGCAAAGAAGAGAATGCGCTACCTTGGGATCAAATCGCGAAAGCCCGCTATAGTCGCTTAGATGATTTAACAACAGATATCTCTTATTTAAACTCTTTACATCAAGAGCGCATTAGTGAAAATACCGAATTTAAGTATTTATTAGATGACATTGAGCAATATAAAGCTGAAAAAGACGATAAAAGCATTTCATTGAACATGGAAGCCCGTAAAACAAAACGTGAAACCAGAAAGGCTAAGCAATTAGCCAGAGCAAATGAACGTTTAGCTTTAATGGGTAAAGAAGCAATCACAAGTTTGGAAGACTTACCCGATGAACTTGATGAACTCGATCCATTTTTAGATGAAACAGCGAAAATCACCTTTGATCTAATAGCATTGGGTCGCGTGGCGAAAAAATAAAGTAAATACAGCTAAAAAAAGCCGCCTCTTCTGGCGGCTTTTTTTAGTGGTTTAAAAAGTAAATTTTTATCTAAAAAAATTACATCTTTAGTTTAAAAATAGATAACAAAAATAATAGTAAATTATAATAATTATTAGGAAGTATACAATTTATGAGTGAAGCAACAGAAACTAGAAGGGCTCCGAGTTTTATCGATGCTTTGATTCCTGTTTTAGCCTTAGTCGGCATGTTAGCGATGGCTGTAATATATTTTGAAGACGACTCATCTTATGGTCCCAATCAAATCGCACTATTATTAGCAATGGGCATCGCGATATTAATAGGCTTGAAAAACGGTTATAAATGGCACTCAATGGAGAAAGCCATCGTTCATGGGATCTCGATTTCCTTAGGCGCTATTCTCATTTTATTAGCTGTTGGTTCATTAATCGGTACATGGTTATTATCGGGCACAGTTCCTACCATGGTTTACTACGGATTAAAGATTATTGACCCTAGTTGGTTTTATGCTGCAGCGTGCTTAGTGTGTGGTATAGTTGCAATGAGTATTGGCAGCTCTTGGACAACGGCGGCCACAGTTGGTGTTGCGTTTATTGGTATTGCTAGTGGCTTTGAAATGTCTTCTGCTGTCACCGCTGGGGCTGTTATATCTGGTGCTTACTTTGGTGACAAACTTTCACCGTTATCTGAAACAACTAATTTGGCACCTGCTGTAGCCGGTAGCGAGCTGTTTGAACACATTCGTTATATGTTGTGGACGACAATTCCTTCCATTTCAATTGCATTGATCTTATTTCTAATCATAGGGTTTAACCACTCGGCAACAGAGGTGGGCAGTACAGATAGCATCCAAACGCTGACTAATACACTAGAATCAACTTACAATATTTCGATTTATAATTTGATCCCGTTATTCATCTTACTATTCTTAGCATATAAGAAAATGCCAGCTTTTCCTGCCGTGGCCATTGGCGCAATAATTGGGGCTGTTTGGGCATTACTTTTCCAACAAGAACTCATATTAAACATGGCGCAGGAAGGTGTGGACAGCACCAAAGGCATTGTAATGGTTATTTGGACGGCATTTTTTAACGGTGTAGTGGTGGAAACGGGCAACCCAGAAATTAATGAGTTGTTAAGCCGTGGTGGGATGTCGAGTATGTTAAACACCATCTGGCTAGTAATGACGGCGCTGAGCTTTGGTGCTGTGTTAGAACATTTAGGAATGCTTCGAAAGTTTGTTGAGTCAATATTATCTGCCGCAAAATCTACCGGTAGCTTAATTGGAAGTACTATTGCGACTTGTATTGGTACGAATCTAATCACCGCAGATCAGTACATGGCGATTGTTATGCCAGGTAGAATGTACAAAGAGGAATACGAGCGTCGAAAACTGCATCCAACAGTACTGAGTAGAACACTTGAAGACTCTGGTACCATTACGTCGCCATTAATTCCGTGGAATACATGTGGTGCTTTTATGTTTGGGGCATTAGCATTAACATCCTATGATTATATATTTTATTGCTTTTTCAACTTAATAAACCCTGTAATAGCCCTTATCTATGCATATACAGGTTTTAAAATTAAAAAAATGGCTTAAATTAACTTCCCATACAAACGTATAGCCTGCTCATAGCGGGCTTTCTTTTATACACATTTCATTCTCAGAAGGTTCAATACATGTCAGAATTTACCGCACGTTATTTATCCGACTATACCGCTAGCGAATTTGCGATCAAGACAGTCAATTTAACTGTAACACTTTCTAATGCAGCGACTCATGTTAGCAGTGAGCTGACCATTGAAAAACTCTCAGATACAGCCAGTGAGCTGACACTAGATGGTGAACACTTAATATTAAAATCTATTTCACTTGACGGTAAAACACTGAGCAAGAATGAATATATGTTATCGGATACTACATTGGTAATTCCGGTATCTCAAAACCAATTCACACTTGTGATTGAAACCGAAATCAACCCCGAGGCTAATACAGCATTAGAAGGGTTATTTAAGTCAGGCGATGCATTTTGTACTCAATGTGAAGCAGAAGGTTTTAGGCGAATTACCTACTATTTAGATAGACCTGATGTGATGTCTGTATTTACCACAAAGGTGATTGCAGACAAAGACGCGTATCCATATTTACTCTCCAACGGTAATAAAATTGAAGAAGGGGAGTTAGGTGAAGGCCAGCATTATGTTACATGGCATGATCCGTTCCCTAAACCCGCTTACTTATTTGCATTAGTTGCCGGTGATTTTGATCTGCTCAGCGATAGCTATCAAACGTCATCTGGTCGTGACGTGGCGTTGGAAATATTTGTTGATAAGGGAAACTTACCTAAAGCCGAACATGCTATGGCATCGCTTAAGCATTCAATGGCTTGGGATGAGAAAACCTTTGGGCTAGAGTACGACTTAGATATTTATATGATTGTTGCTGTCGATTTTTTCAATATGGGCGCAATGGAAAACAAAGGCCTCAACGTATTTAATAGCAAGTACGTTTTAGCCGATAAAGCAAGTGCCACTGATACTGATTACTTCAATATAGAAGCCGTCATTGCTCATGAGTATTTTCATAATTGGACAGGTAATCGTGTGACCTGTCGTGACTGGTTTCAGCTAAGTCTGAAAGAAGGGCTGACAGTTTTTAGAGATCAGCAGTTCAGCGCCGACATGCATTCTAAATCGGTAACGCGCATTCAAAATGTCAAAGTACTTCGAGCGATGCAATTTGCTGAAGATGCCGGCCCTATGTCGCATCCAATTAGGCCTGAAAAAGTGATGGAAATGAATAACTTTTATACATTAACTGTGTATGAAAAGGGTTCGGAAGTGATAAGAATGATCCACACATTACTGGGCGCAGAAGGTTTTAGACAAGGCATGGACTTGTACTTTAAACGCTTTGACGGAATGGCCGTGACTTGCGATGATTTTGTTAATGCTATGGCTGATGCAACAGGTAAGGACTTAACGCTGTTTAAGCGCTGGTATGCTCAATCAGGTACACCTGAGCTAATTGTAGAGCAAAATTATGATAGTGTGAGTAAGCGTTTTGACTTGAACATTTCTCAATTCCATCGACCATCGGATAATCAACCCAATAAGCACGATTTACATATCCCAATTAGAATAGAATTAATCGATCCTGTCACGGAAGAAGTTACTTCTAAATTGCTCGAGCTAACATCGGCTAGTCAGTCATGGAGCTTTAGCTGTACTCATAAGCCTGTTGTCGCAGTGCTTGCAGACTTTTCAGCGCCAGTGAAGGTACGTTTTGACCAAAGCAATGAGGAACTCAGCCAAATATTGACCTTGGCGGATGATTATTTTTGTCGTTGGGATGCAGCGCAAAAAATTATGCAACACCATCTAAAACGTCTAACCATTGATATAACAACAGATATTCCAACATCATTTTTTGAAATGTTATCGCGTTGTATCAGTGATATTAAAGATAACGCTTTTAAAGCTTTATTACTGACGTTACCAAGTTTTGATGAAATGGTATCACAAATTGAACAAGTTAACGCGACTAGCCTATGTGCAGCTATTGAACAATTGAAGCAACTGATTGCGACTCAATTAGAGTCCCAGCTGCTAGGTGTGTATCAGCAGTGCGAAGAATTTCAATCAGTAGATGAGGGTGAACAAGTTGCTAACCGTTCATTGCAGAATGTTAGTTTGTCATATCTCAGCGCTATAACTGCACATGAAGAATTAACGGAAAAGCAGTATTACAAAGCAAATAATATGACTCAGGCGCTAGGCGCTTTGACCGCGGCGATTAAACAAAATACCTCAATGTTTAAGGTATTAATGTCGGACTTTGAAAATCAGTGGCGTGACACTACGTTAGTTATGGATAAATGGTTTACCTTATCTGCTTCAGTGCCCAATGATGATATTTATGGCCAGTTAACGGCCTTAATGGCACGTGACGATTTTAGTATGAATAACCCGAACAGAGCACGCTCATTGGTTGGAGGATTTGTCACGCAAAACCCTAAATATTTTCATTGCGAAAGCGGGAGAGGTTACCAATTTTTAGCAGACCGTATTGTTGAACTCAATAAGATTAATCCTCAGGTTGCCTCAAGGTTAATTACGCCATTGATTCAATTTAAAGAATTTGATGTTGCTAGGCAAAATTTGATGAAGACAGAATTACAACGTATTCAGAAAACTCCAGAATTGGCGCGTGATCTTGTCGAAAAATTGGATGCCGCTTTAACGTGAAGTATAAATTTGTGCTAAAGATGTCTACTCAAGAGTTTCTCCCCTATTATCGGGGAGAAATTCAACAGGTCGTTGTTACAACATTTGAACATATTAGAGTACAGTTTCCAGCAATGTATTTAAGAAAATACCTTACAAGCGATGGAATAGAGGGGATCTTCAGCTTAGAAACGGAAAATAATAAATTTAAAAAATTAGAGAAAATAACATAATTAGAGTATATGCTTTAAACAGTGGTCAGACCATGAGCCTGTTCCTTGGCTTTTCGTAGATTAACCATTACAGGGGCTATTCAGCCAGTTCTTTCCCTAAAACCTGCCTAAATTACATTCGTTTAAAACAGTTGTTTTAAACGGTGTTTAATTGTTCTGCTTTTATAGTGTGCAAGCCATTAAAATAAAGCACATCAACATTCGTGATTTGAACTTGCCAGACATTGAAAATGATGCAATTATTGTTTAATCCACCATGTGGACAACAAAAAATTACAAAGTAAAACAGAAAAATAAGAATTGTTTCAGGACTGGGGAGAGAATGAATGAAACAGAGCCCGCGTGTAAGTTTTTACAAAAAGCCTTTAGCAGCGAGTATAACCGCCGCTTTAATGGCTATTACCGCTCCAAGTGTAAACGCCACCAATTTTCAGTTGGGTGATTTTGATATTAGCTTCGACTCTACCTTTTCTCTTGGGTCAAGTTGGCGAGTAGAAGACAGAAATTGGAACGATAATGTTGGTAAATCAAATAACCTAAACAACGGTTTTGATTTTTCTAACTATCACCCAGCATTCAATGCAACACCCATCAACGCCGATTTATGGGACGGCCAAGGTGGTTATTCAAATAATGGTGACAATGGCAACCTTAACTATGATTCAGGTGACGCGTTTTCTACCATCGTTAAAGGCACACATGAATTAGATATCAATAATGGCAACATGGGTGTTTTCATCCGTGGTATGTATTTTTATGATTTTGAAATGTCTGATGAAGACAGAGCATGGACAAATCCGACATCAGGTGTGACTAATGATCCTTGTCGAGACGACGAAGCCTCTGATCAACTATGTAGTGATATTCGTCTGCTTGATGCGTTCTTCTATGGTGATTTTGATATAGGCGAAATGCCTTTTTCTATTCGCGTAGGTCAGCAAGTAATCAGCTGGGGTGAAAGTACGTTAATTTCACACGGTATCAGTGAGCTAAACCCTGTTGATATCGCACGATTAAGAGCGCCAGGCTCAGAGCTCAAAGAAGCATTCATTCCATTCGGTGCTGTTTGGGCATCTTTAGGTGTTACTGAAAACTTTAACATTGAAATGTTCTACCAATATGATTGGGAGAAAACAATTCTTCCTGCACCAGGTAGTTATTTCTCAACCAATGATTTCGCCGGTGATGGTGGTCACTATAATAATGTGCAACTTGGATTTACCGGTAACCCTGACATGGATCTAGACTTCCTACTAGCGGGCTTAAACGGCATTGGCGATATGTTACGCAGTGGTGACCCAACATTAGGAGCAGCTGCGGCAGCTGGGTATCTTGCCTACCCAACTAAATTAACGCTACGTGCACCAGGCAGCCAAGCTGAACTAGAGCCAGAAGATGGCGGTCAATACGGTTTACGTTTGTCTTGGTATTTACCTGAGTTAAATGATACTGAAATCAGTTTGTATCACATGAACTACCATAGCCGTCGACCACTATTTTCTGGCGTAACGGCTGACTTTACTTCCGCTGCTATTGCAAATGACTTAGCGACAATTGCTACAAATCAAATCACTGAAGATAACTACAGTGATCTGCAGGCATTCTCTAAAGTATTATTATCATATCCTGAAGACATAAAACTTTATGCGATGAGCTTTAATACAACGGTTGGTACTACGGCTGTTGCAGGTGAAATATCTTACCGCCAAGACGAGCCACTGCAGATTGATGATGTAGAGTTGTTGTTTGCCGCTATGCCTCAACAATTGGCAAACGCAGGTATTCGTCCTGATTTAGATGGTGTATCTCAAATGGATACATTTGGTCCAGGTGAAACTGCCGACGGATTTATTTTATCTGATACTGTTCAAGCTCAAATGACGTTAACGCATTTATTTGGCCCTACGTTAGGTGCTGCACAGGCAACAGGTTTGTTTGAAATAGGCGGTATCAATATCAATGATATGCCTGATGAAGACGAGTTACGCCTTAACGGTCCTGGTACAGCGCGTAATGGCGGTATTGCTGGGAAAGAAGGGTTAGAACTAGCGCTTCAAGACGGCGTTGAAACTAATCCATTCCCAGACGAATTTGCTTGGGGGTACCGCGCTTTATTAAAACTCGATTACACTAACGTGTTTGCTGGCATAAACGTGTCGCCACGAATTGTATTCTCACATGATGTAGAAGGTATCACACCAGATCCGTTGTTTTTATTTGTCGAAGATAGAAAATCAGTATCGTTTGCACTTGATTTTGATTATCAGAGCCGTTGGTCAGCAAACATTGGCTACAATACGTTCTTCGATGGCGTAGGAACTACCAATAAGATGGAAGATCGTGATTTCGTGTCTTTTAGCATTAAGTATTCAATTTAAGGACATATTAACAAATGAAAAAGTTAACCTTATTATCTTTAGCGGTTTCGCTTGCAGTAACTAGTAATATTGCGCTAGCCAAAGTATCCCCTGCGGATTCAGCTAAATTATCAAAAGAACTAACGCCAGTGGGGGCAGAACGTGGTGCCAATGCTGACGGTTCAATTCCTGCGTGGGATGGTGGTATTAAAGCAGCTCCTGCAGGTTATACTCCGGGAGATCATCACCCAGATCCATTCTCAGGTGATAAAGTCGAATATACTATTACCTCAGCTAATGTGGGCGAGTACAAAGAGTTATTGACACCAGGGCAAGTTAAATTATTTGAAACTTATCCTGATACCTACAAAATGAACGTTTATCAAACACGTCGCTCTGCATCATTTCCTGAGCATGTGTACCAAGCGTCGATTGACAATGCTGCTCGTGCAGAGTTAGTTGAAGGTGGCAATGGTATTACACAGGCAGCTGTTGGTGTGCCATTCCCAATTCCATCAACGGGTTTGGAAGCTATTTGGAATCACATTTTGCGTTATCGTGGAGAAGGCTTGACGCGTCAAGGTGGACAAGCAGCTCCAACTGCTGGTGGCGATTACACTTATATAGGCTTCGACGAACAGTTAATGTTGCCATATAACGTAAAAGGCGCTGCACCAGAGAAGTTACAAGAGTCAAATATTCTGTTTAAATTCAAACAGAAAGTGTCTTCTCCTGCACGTATAGCGGGTACAGCTTTATTGGTGCATGAAACAATGGACCAAATTAAAACTCCTCGTCAAGCCTGGACTTATAACACTGGTCAACGTCGTGTTCGCCGTGCTCCTAACGTAGCGTATGATGCACCAGGTACAGCGTCAGATGGTTTACGTACAACAGATGATTTTGATATGTATAACGGTGCACCAGATCGATACACATGGACATTAAAAGGAAAGCAAGAGTTATTAATTCCTTACAATGACTATCGTTTGCACAGTGATAGCGTCAAGTATGATGAAATTATCCAACCAGGCCATATTAACCCTGACTTAGTTCGTTATGAAAAACACCGAGTATGGGTGGTTGAAGCAAACTTAAAATCTGATACTCGTCATACTTATAAGAAACGTGTTTTCTTTATTGATGAAGACAGCTGGCAAATCGCCGTAACTGATATATACGATAACCGTGATGAATTGTATCGTGTTGGTGTGGCTCATGGTATAAATTACTATGAAGTGCCTACACAATGGTCTACGCTAGAAGTATTCCATGATATACAAGCACGTCGTTATATCGCTATTGGTTTAGACAATGAAGCTGAAATGTATGATTTCTCTGCTACATTGGAAGATAAGTCGTTCACACCAGCGGCATTAAGACGCGAAGGTCGTCGTTAACCCAAACGGGGAAAAACAAACGGCTGACCTGATGTCAGCCGTTTTTATTTACACAATATTGATATTTTGAGTGGTTTTTTAATGAAGAAAACTGTCGCTGTACTTCTAGCTAGTCTCACTTTCGGGCATTCTTTAGCAGCCGTCAATCCAGAGCCTGCGGCTATTGCGCCATTAGCTGAAAAATCTTTACTATTAGATGTTCAAAATGTTGAGCAGTCATACATCATTGCGGTAGGGGAACGTGGCCATATACTACGCTCTATCGATGGTGATACATGGACTCAGTCATCTGTACCCGTTCAATCAACGCTTACTGGTGTTTATTTTGCAACTCATCAATTAGGTTGGGCAGTTGGCCATGATGCAACTATCTTACACAGTTCAAATGGCGGTAAAACATGGCAAATTCAGCAATACTTACCTGCAAAAGAAAAACCATTGTTAGACGTTTTGTTCAAAGATGTTAATAACGGTATCGCTATTGGAGCCTATGGCATGTTTTATCGGACTGATAACGGCGGTAAAACATGGACAGAAGAGTTTCATGAAGAATTTTTACCGTTAGAAGACATAGAGTATTTAAATGAATTAAAGATGGAAGACGAGGAGTCCTATTTGGATGAACGTGCTTCTATATTGCCGCATTTTAACCGAATAGTGCAAGATGGGAGAACTATGTACCTTGCCGGTGAAATGGGGCTGATAGCTAAAAGTAATGATTTTGGAGTTACTTGGGAACCGTATCAAAACATTTATCAAGGTTCATTTTTTGATATGGAACGTACGCAAAGTGGAAATTTAATTGTTGCAGGTCTTCGAGGTAACATATTTAGAAGCCTTAGAAACGGTACTCCATGGTCCCACGTCCAAACGAAAACAACCGCATTGCTGAGTGATATAGTGTTAACTGACGATGATCGTGTCTTAGTGGTCGGAAATAATGGCGTGTTACTGATCAGTGATGATGACGGCCTTACGTTTAGACTTCGCCCTGAACATGATGGAAAAGCGATGATTGCCGGTACGTGGTATAAAAATGCACTCTATGCCGCCTCTGAAGTAGGCATTAAAAAAATAACAATTGCGAAGTAGTTTTATGAGTATGAATTCAACAATAAACCGTATTGAAGTAGGTATATTTCGTCACCGCCTTTTAGTTTTAGCTTTATTTGTAGTTGCTACCTGTTTTTTTATATTTCAAGCAACCCACTTAAAGTTGGACGCGGCGTTTACAAAAAACATCCCATTAAATCATTCCTACATGAAAACGTATTTGAAGCACCAAAAAGATTTTGGTGGTGCTAACAATATTTTAATCTCTGTGTGTGATACAGAGGGTGATATTTTTAATGAGACATTTTTTAATGCACTAAAAAATGTTCATGATCAGTTATTCTTTATTCCTGGCGTCGACCGTATTCAGGTTAAATCTCTGTTTTCTCCAAGCACGCGCTTTGTTGAAGTGGTAGAAGATGGTTTTGCCGGCGGACCTGTAATTCCAGCGAACTTCAAAGCTGATGAAGCAGGCTTAGCGATTGTAAAAGGTAACATTGAAAAAGCGGGTATCGTAGGGCGCATAGTAGCAGATGACTATAGTTGCGCCATGGTGACTACGTCATTAATGGAAGTTGACCCTAACACTAATGAAAAGCTCGATACACTCAAACTTTCAGAACAACTCGAAAACGAAATTCGCGCCCAATTTGAAAGCTCAAGAATCAGCATACACATTATTGGTTTTGCCAAAATGGTGGGTGACGTTGCTGAAGGGGCTAAAGGTGTTGTTGCCTTTTTCGCTATTGCGATCGCAATAACGGCATTGATGGTTTACTTATTCTGTCGCTCGATTAACCTAACTTTACTACCCATTGTATGCTCTCTCGTCGCGGTAATCTGGCAGATGGGCGCTTTATCCTACCTTGGATTTGGCATCGATCCGATGTCGATTTTGGTACCGTTTCTAGTATTTGCTATTGGCGTTAGTCATGGCGTTCAAATGATTAATTCCGTGGTTAAGCAGGTTCGATTTGGTGCAACGAGTAAAATTGCAGCGCAAAATAGCTTTAAAGCATTGTTAATTCCAGGTGGTATTGCGCTGTTATCAGATACGGTAGGTTTTATGACCTTATTGTCGATTGATATAGGTATCATTCGTGAATTAGCAATT
This sequence comes from Thalassotalea atypica, assembly GCF_030295975.1. Classification (NCBI taxonomy): domain Bacteria; kingdom Pseudomonadati; phylum Pseudomonadota; class Gammaproteobacteria; order Alteromonadales; family Colwelliaceae; genus Thalassotalea; species Thalassotalea atypica. The sequence goes on along the minus strand of NZ_AP027364.1, from coordinate 2,366,324 downwards.
ACGGCATCGATAGGTGTTGCTATGATTATCCTAACGAACCTTGTGCTATTGCCTGTTGTAATTTCTTACCTGAAAATTAAAACGGAAAAACCACCTAAGCATAAAATTCACAAAAGTGATATTTGGCAAGCGATGGCAAAGCTCGCAACTAAAGGGCCTGCATCTTTCGTAATATTCATTACTGTTTTGTTGTATTTGTTTGGTATGTATCATTCACAGAATCTGAAAATTGGTGAATTACATGCTGGAGCTCCCGCGTTACATGAAAGTTCTCGATATAACCAAGATACGTTTTTAATTACGGATCGTTACGCTATCAGTGTTGATTACATGTCAGTGATTATAGAAACATCTGCGGATGCCTGTACAAGCCATGATAATTTGAATGTTATCGATCAATTTCAATGGCAGCTCGAAAATGTAAAAGGTGTGCAATCTGCAGTCAGTCTTGCGTCAATTTCGAAACTTGTGAATGCGGGCTATAACGAAGGTAACCCTAAATGGCGAACCTTATCTCGAAATCAACAAACGTTGGTGCAATCAATTGCCCGCGTACCTACAAGTAGTGGTCTATTAAATCGTGATTGCAGTGTGATGCCGGTAATTCTTTTCTTAGAAGATCACAAAGCTGAAACAATTAATCGTGTTATCACGAAAGTTAAAGCCGTGTCTGAACAGCTAAACAATGACAACTTACAATTTAAGTTAGCGTCTGGTCCTGTAGGAGTTATGGCTGCAACTAATGAAGCGGTTGAGGAAGCTCAACTACCGATGATGCTTTATGTCTATGGTGCGGTGATCGTGTTGTGTTTATTGAGCTTTAGAAGTGTTAGGGCAACAGTGGTGGTTGTATTACCTTTATATGTGGTCTCAACATTGGCTCAAGGTTTAATGACTGCGCTTGATATTGGCTTAACTGTATCTACGCTACCTGTTATCGCATTAGGTGTAGGTATTGGTGTCGACTACGGTATATATATACTGTCGACTATGAGCGAAAAACTTCGTCAAGGTGAAACAGTAGAAAATGCCTATTTAGCGGCGCTATCTGAAAGAGGAAGTGCGGTGTTAATCACCGGTATTACACTAGCAATTGGCGTTTCTACTTGGTTCTTTTCAGCGCTCAAATTTCAGGTAGACATGGGGATATTGTTAACCTTTATGTTTTTAGTGAATATGCTTGCAGCGATAATCGTATTACCAGCAATAGCTGCATTTTTATGGCCTAATAAATTAGACGGTAAAAAATAAATTGTAATCACTTTCCTTGAATAAATAATCGAGAAAATGGCCGAAAGGCCATTTTCTATTTATAGAGACTGAATAATGATTTAATCTATGCGGATTAAATGCGCTAACCCTTTGTTTCTAACAGGTCTTACCAAAAAATAATCCTCGCTTTAAGCTTACTTTCTTAATAAAATTACCGCCAATGGTCTATTCTGAATGGAATAGACATTACTTGCTGATAAATCAAACAAAATATAGCTAATAATTATTCAGTAGAATTCAACAAATAATAATAAAAAGTGTTGAACAAGAATAATCAAGTGGTTCGCTATTGATTTGGTGCAGTCAACATAAACAACAATTATTCAAAGCGTGTTATCCAAAAGGAAAGCTCCATGGCGTTCGTAGACGGTTTACCCTCAGTACTACTAAAAAATGTAGCCAAATTTATTCAACAAAAAGTTCCAGCTGACACAGCCCCTTTGGTTGAGCAGTTTGCAAATTTATTATATGGCAACATTTCCAATTTAGATTTAGCTCATAGAAATGATAGTGATTTATACGGGGCTACATTAAGCCTTTGGAATTCACTTAATGGCCATCAATATGATACGCCGGTGATTAAGGTATTTAATCCTGAAGTTTCTAAACATGGCTGGAAATCAAGTCATACTGTAGTTGAGGTGATTGTTAGAGATATGCCTTTCTTGGTGGACTCGTTAAGAATCGCACTAAATCGTCAAGGGTTATCGCCACACCTAATGCTTAACTGTCCAATGAATATCGTTAGAGACAAAAACAAGCATATATCTAAGCTGTCATCCGCAACAGATAAGTCAATCAAATCCGCAAGCGTTGAAACGGTATTTTTCATTGAGATTGATCGTCAAGACGATGCACAAGTGCTTGAGACCTTGACCAAAGAGCTACATTCAGTTGTGAGCGACATCTCTTTAACCGTGACAGACTGGAAACCTATGCTTGGGAAATTAAACTCGATAATTACCGATTTAAAAAAAGCTAAGGTACCTTGCTCAAAGCAAGACAAAGACGATGCGTTAGAATTCTTACAGTGGGTCGCTGACAACAACTTTACGATTATGGGCTATCGCTCATACGCTGTGGATACCTTAAAAGGTGATATGGCATTGTCTGCTAATGTAGAGTCAAGCTTAGGGTTAATGAAAAACTCTAAAGGAACTAAACAACGCTTGTTATCAACATTAAGTGAATCTGCAAGAGAAGTTGCGTTAGGAAGTAACCTCCTTATTCTAACAAAAACTAACTCCCGTTCTCGCGTACATCGACCAGCTCACTTAGATTATATTGGCGTTAAAACGTTTGATGATGAAGGTAATGTCACCGGTGAAGAGCGTTTTGTGGGTTTATTTGGCTCAGCATACTACACCAATAGTGCTCTTGATCTTCCATTAATTAAATCGAAAGTTTCAGATGTATGTTCGTCTTCTGGTTTTGCCATTGGTAGCCACGCGTATAAAACGCTGATCAACATTTTAGAAACATACCCACGTGACGAAATTTTGCAATCAAGCGTAGAAGAGCTTTTGCAAAATGTAAAAGGCATTTTACAAATGCAAGAGCGTGACTATTCCGGTTTATTTGTACGCCGTGACGCCTTTAATCGTTTCTATTCTTGTATGGTTTATGTTCCCCGTGAACGTTACAACACTAAATTACGTATAGAAACTCAGAATTTACTACAAGAAGCGTTTGGCACGACCAGAGAAGTAGAGTTTACCACTTATTTCTCAGAGTCAGTGCAAGCAAGAACTCATTACATTGTACGTGTCGACAACACCAAAGCGGATATAAACGTGAAAGAAATAGAAAAGAATTTAAATGAAGCCGCTAGAAGTTGGGACGACAAACTTGCCTCGGCATTAAAATCGCACAAAGGTGAATCTCTAGGAAAAGCGCTAGGCCGTAAATATTCAATTTTCCCTCAGTCATATAAAGACGAAGTTTTACCGGGCACTGCAATTGTTGATATAGAAAAACTGGAGGCGCTTGCTGATGACAACCAATTAGAGATGTTGTTTTATCAGCCACAAGAAGAGTCTGCGGACAGTCGATTTGTAAAACTTAAGCTGTTCCATAAAGGCGAACCGCTGCATTTATCAGACGTATTACCCATGCTTGAAAACTTTGGTCTTCGTATCATTGGTGAAAGCCCATATGCAGTGCGAACGGCTGATGGTGAAACATGTTGGATTCTTGATTTCTCGATGTTGCTCACCGGAGATCGTACATTTAATTTGGAAAAAGTGCAGATGTTGTTCCAAGATGCCTTTGCCAAAGTTTGGGCGGGGCATTTAGAAGATGATGGCTTTAACCGTTTGATCTTAGGCGCTGGTTTAGGTGGTCGTGAAGTATCAATATTGCGTGCTTTTGCTAAGTATGAGCGACAAATTGGTGGTACTTTCAGCCAAAGTTATATCGAAGATACGTTTGCTCGCTATCCAAACATCGCTGAATTGTTGATCAAACAATTTAACCTACGATTTGAGCCAGGTAAGAAAGTTGCCGCTAAAACACAAACTAAAGTATTGGAAGATATTGAGGCTTCTCTAGATAGAGTAGCAAACTTAGATGATGACAGAATCATCAGACGTTTCGTTGAGATGATTAGCGCAACCATTAGAACAAACTACTTCCAAGCAAACGCAGCTGGTGAAGAAAAGTCGTACATTTCATTTAAAATATTACCTGAGAATATTTCTGAAATTCCATTACCTATCCCTAAATTTGAGATATTTGTCTATTCACCGCAAGTGGAAGGTGTTCATTTACGTGGCGGAAAAGTAGCGCGTGGTGGTCTACGCTGGTCTGACCGACGAGAAGACTTCCGTACTGAAGTGTTGGGTCTAGTAAAAGCACAGCAAGTTAAAAATACTGTAATTGTTCCGGTTGGTGCGAAAGGTGGCTTTGTTTGTAAGCAATTGCCAGAAGACGGTAGCCGACAAGAAATATTTGAAGCAGGTAAGGAATGTTACCGTACCTTTATTCGAGGCTTGTTAGACATTACTGATAACATTATTAAAGGTGAAGTTGTACCGCCTATTAATGTGGTTCGACACGATGAAGATGATGCCTACTTAGTTGTTGCTGCTGATAAAGGTACAGCGACTTTTTCAGATATCGCAAATGAAATATCAGATGAATACAACCACTGGTTAGGCGACGCATTTGCCTCAGGTGGAAGTGTTGGTTATGACCATAAAGGTATGGGTATCACAGCAAAAGGTGCATGGGAGTCTGTTAAAAGACATTTCCGCGAAATGGATATTGACTGTCAATCAACTGATTTCACCGTAATAGGTATTGGTGATATGGCAGGGGATGTGTTTGGTAATGGCATGTTGTTATCTAAGCACATTCGTTTGCAAGCTGCCTTTAACCATATGCACATCTTTATCGATCCAGAGCCAAACGCGGCGAAAACGTATAAAGAGCGTGAGCGCTTATTTAATCTACCGGGGTGCTCTTGGGAAGATTACAACAAAGATCTAATTTCTGAAGGTGGTGGTTTATTTAGCCGTAGTGCTAAATCAATTAAGCTTACGCCGCAAATCAAGAAAATGATTGGCACGCAGAAGCAATCAATGGCGCCAAATGATTTGATCAAAGCTATTTTAATGATGAAGGTTGATTTGCTTTGGAATGGTGGTATTGGTACTTACGTTAAAGCAACCAAAGAAAGTCATTTGGAAGTGGGCGACAGAGCAAATGACTCGCTACGTATAAACGGTAATGAGCTGCAAGCGAAAGTTATCGGTGAAGGTGGTAACTTAGGTTGTACTCAATTAGGCCGTATCGAATACACAGCTAATGGTGGTCGCATGAATACCGATGCTGTAGATAACGCCGGTGGTGTTGATTGTTCAGATAATGAAGTGAACATCAAAATATTACTTAACGGTTTAGTACAAAGTGGCGATTTAACGGTTAAGCAACGTAACCAATTATTGTACGACATGACCGATGAGGTTTCTGAAATCGTATTAGAAGATTGTTATCGTCAGACGCATTCATTGTCAATTACCACCTTGCGTGGTGCATCTTCATTGAAAGAGCAAACTCGCTTTATTAATGAGTTAGAACGAGCAGGCAAATTAGATCGCGCCTTAGAGTTCATTCCAAATGATGATGAAATCACAGAGCGTTTAGCACAAGGCAAAGGCTTAACGCGACCAGAGCTTGCCGTACTTCTTGCCTACAGCAAAATGGTATTAAAGGAAGATTTGGTTTGTTCTGAAATAACCAGTAACCCTTACCATGATCACTTGTTGATCAGCGCTTTCCCTAAACAATTGCAGGAAAAGTACTCGGCACAAATGCAAGAGCATCCACTTCGCGCGGAAATTATTGCCACTAAACTGGCGAATAAACTTGGCAATGACATGGGTTTTAACTTTGTTAATCGCATGAAGGAAGAAACAGGCGCAGCCGTTCACGAGATAGCTAATTGTTATACGATGGCCAGTGAAGTGTTTGAAATGGAAATGATTTGGCAAGGTATTGAAGCGCTAGATAATAAGATTCAAACGAGCGTTCAAACTGAAATGTTATTCCAGCTACGCCGCAATGTCCGTCGCGCTACTCGTTGGTTCTTGCGCCACCGTAATAAAGCGTTAAGCATTCAAGAAAGCATCGATTTTTACCGTCCAACATTTGATTCTATGTCTAAAAACTTACACAAGTTTATGGTCAAAGAAGAAGTTGATGGCCTTATACGTGTAGAGACAGATTTGGTTAATGCGGGCGTGCCTAAGAAAATAGCAACGCGTATTTCTCAATTAAGCACCTTATTCTCAATTATGGATATCGCTGAGATAGCTGATGCTGACGGTCGTTCTATTGAATTTGTTGCTGAATTGTATTTTGCATTAGGCGAACGTTTGTCATTGCACTGGTTCCTAGATCAGATTACAAAACAACCTGTATCGAACCATTGGCAAGCATTAGCAAGAGCTTCATTTAGAGAAGAGTTAGATTGGCAGCAACGCTCAATCACTATCGTAGCATTGAAAGTCGATGCGAAAAGCAAAGATATTGACCAATTACTTGATACTTGGTTTGAACAAAATGGTCAGCCTTTAGAACGATGGGAACATATCCTTGCTGAATTTAGGACCTCACAAAATCATGAGTTTGCTAAGTTTTCGGTTGCACTTCGAGAGCTAATGTTACTAAGTTTGCATAGTGATCCAATCAAATAAGGGTTAAAATAGTGTAATCGTTAAAAATCCTCGATTTAGTCGGGGATTTTTTATACCACCTTTTTATTAATGACTTGAGGAGTACAGTCTTGTATCCACTTATTCGCAAAGTATTATTTCAATTTGATCCCGAACTAATCCATGACGTGACGATAAAGTCCCTAAAAACTATGGGTGGGGCACCTTTGTCATTAATGTATAAAAATCGAGTGCCGAGCAAACCTGTTGAAATGATGGGTATTACTTTTCCTAATCCTGTTGGGCTTGCCGCCGGTTTGGACAAAAATGGAGAGTGTGTCAATGCGTTTACAGGTATGGGCTTCGGGTTTGTTGAAGTGGGTACCGTAACGCCACGTCCTCAGCCAGGCAATGAAACTCCTCGTTTGTTTCGTTTAAAAGAAGCGAACGGCATAATCAATCGCATGGGCTTTAACAATAAAGGTGTTGACTATCTCGTTGACCAAATTCGAAAAGCGAAGTTTGATGGTGTCGTTGGGATCAATATTGGTAAAAACAAAGACACACCTGAAGAAAACGCCAAAGATGATTACATCACGTGTATGCGTAAAGTGTATAAACATGCAACTTACATTACGATAAACATTTCGTCGCCAAACACGCCGGGGTTGCGCTCTTTACAATATGGTGAAGCGTTGGATGAGTTATTGTCAGCCATTAAAGCTGAGCAAAAGTTACTTGCTGAACAGCACGGAAGTTATGTTCCTGTCGCAGTTAAGATTGCACCGGATCTAACGGAAGAAGAGATTTTGGATATCGCCCAATGCTTAATAAAAAATGAAATAGATGGTGTTATTGCGACAAATACAACCTTGGCTCGTGACAAGGTAGCGCACTTAGAGCATGGCAATGAAATGGGCGGTTTAAGCGGTAAACCATTAACGCAAAAAAGCACTGAGGTGATCAAACTTTTATCCAAAGCACTTGATGGCAAATTACCGATCATGGGCGTTGGAGGTATTCACAGTGTTGAAGACGCGAAAGAGAAATTAGCGGCAGGTGCAACGGTTGTTCAGCTGTATAGTGGCTTCATTTATGAAGGCCCAGACTTAATTCGCGACATTGTAAAGGCGCTGTAATTATAGGCCTGTTGGGGCCGCTATTGAATAAATAAAATCTGTATTGGCTCATATTTGACTGACCGATTTTACCGTCGTAATTAGGTATGGGCTGACAGACAACAGTCAGCAAGTTTCAGATCCAAATATCAAAAATGGTTTGCCAACAAAAGATATAGGAATAGTTATTCTTTCCGGCAACCCGTTTTCATCAGGAACTAAAAACGGACGTACTGTTTATTGTGCAGGGTTAATTTCTTATGGTACCTCAGGGAGTTCAATGTGGCTTTTTAGCGACATAATAAATGGTAAATCCACCCTAAACCTTTTGACTAACAAAGTGGGATAAAAGTCTCCTGACTTTCTGGCTATATTAAATCTAGAAGTTATCAACGGGGGAGTCACGGCCGTTAGATTAGGGGCTGTTGATCTTTGTTTATTAATTCTGCTGAGTAATAAAATCGCTTTAATTAAGGCAGAAACTGTGCCGTTTAGTCATCTAAACCAACAATTTTTAACGAAGAGTAAATCAATTTTAACCTCAGCCCTATAGGCAATGGCTATTTTTATCGCTAGCTACATTAGAATTTACTTATTTGGAATAACCAAATTACCTTCATTCTGCTTTGCTTTCAATAAAAATTGCCTATTGCAGAAATTAAAAACAAAGATCAACAGTCCCTGATAGACGCTTTCAAAATAAAAAGATAAGAAAATTATGCAGGACAAAAACAGTTGGCTTTTTTCTCCTTCTTCGCTTAATTTAAGCCAACTGTTTTTTCTCTTAACGCGGCGTTATATTTTTAAAATAAATTATCAGAGATTTCTCAAATTGTGGGGAATGTATTGGCGTTACTTAGTTTCGCTTGTTGTATTGTTGATTCTATCAGCAACTTTGGATAATCAATTCGGTTTGTTAGATGGTACTGCATATACTAGCTTTAAACCGACAATTGTGTGGGCAAGCATTGCTATTGTTTTGAGTTTGTTCGCGTTAGTCCAAAACAAAGGATTACCTTATGTTTTTTTGGGGTACCGCTTGAGCCTTAATAATAGTGTTTGGATAAAGTTTAATAAAATTTTAATTTCATTCTTTATAACCTTATCACTACTTAATTATGTTGTTTATATGTTCGCAGGATTGGAGTTTTGGAAAGTTTATAAATTATTTGGTCAAACGTCATTATTAATTATATTTCCATTATTTGGTGTTTGGTGGGTTTATTATCCATACAAGCAGACAAAGTGAAGAGACTGTAAACTGATATGCAACTCAACTGTAGAAATTGCCAAACTATTCTCACAGAAAACGCTAAGTATTGTTCAACTTGTGGGCAGAGTACCAAAAGCAATCGCCAACCTTTTATTCCGTTTGTAAAAGAAGCAATGCATGAGCTTTTGGATATTGACGGACGCTTGTCGCTCACTTTAAAAACTCTATTCACCAAACCAGGGCTCGCATCATATGAGTATGATCTTGGGATGCAGACGAAATATACGCCTCCTCTGCGGCTTTATTTGGTGATCAGCGTTATATTTTTTCTACTGTTTTCCAGTTTTCAGCAGGTTTTCACCGGTCAGGAGGGTTATTCAGCATCTTCAATAGATCTTTATTCTAAAGCAATGTTCGTGTTGTTCCCTCTGTTTGCTCTTTATGTAAAGGCAATGTATCCAAGCAGTTACCTGGTATCCAACATCGTTTTTTCCCTGCACATTCATAGTGTCGGCTATTTGGTTTTGATTTTAATTGGCCCGCTGGAGGTATTGGAAAGGCAACACATATTATTTATAGCGCTACAGGCACCACTCTTATTATATTTACTTTGGTATTTTCCAAAGGCGTTTAAAACCATGTATCAGGCGTCTTGGCTTGTCACAGCCTTTAAGTCTCTACTAGTCTATTTGGTTTATATGGCGACCTTAGGGCTGGTATTTGATGTGGTTTTACCGACAAAATAAACAGTTGCTCAAGTAGTTAAAGATGTGTCGAGTTCGTTGTAATCACTAAAATATCTTTATAACAGGTTGTTCTTATAGGTTATTTTTATTCAATATTTAGGCTTACCATATTCATCAACTCTATGAATACTGAAAACTAACTTGACGCCTATTACCTAAATTGTCGGCCAATGGTTTTTATTCTAGGGATATAGACTCCTTATATTTGAAGTTTATTTCAACCTCACTATGACACGCTCGTCAGCTAAAGGTGATGGGTGGGGGGGCATATCATTCGTTAGCCGTTCAAATTGCTTACTTGAACCCTTTCGATACTTTTATTCCTTTGAGTTTACAGTCTGTCATGAAAATTGAATTGGTCACTACACTTGAGCGTTAAGCACAAGAATTTGAGCGGTACTACACTCTTCTATAGAGTCTGTGTTGAATAGGCTTTCACCCAAAATGAATAACGCCAATGTACCAAGTTTTTACCCGTGAGTGGGGTGCTATGTGTTTAAACCCGTACCTTGGACTATAGTAATAAAGCTTAAATTCATTTGATGGAGATATCATGTGAGTACGATCACAAAAATTGGTGAAATGTTTTTTGATGCCTGTGAAACAGGAAAGGGCTGGGTAGCGTGTAAAGAATATTGTCACCCTAGTGCTACCTTTTCAGCACAAGCAGCAGCATTAGCAGATATAAATAGCATCGAAGGTTACACAGAGTGGATGAAAGGACTTTTAACGCCGATCCCTGATGGTCGTTATGAGTTAAAATCTTTTTCAACAGACGAAAAAAGGAATTGTGTAACTGCCTTTGCTGTTTTTCATGGGACTCAAACTGGTTCCGGTGGCCCCTGTGAGCCGACAGGCAAAGTTATCGCTGCTGATTATGTTTATGTAATGCAATTTGAAGGTGAGCTTATTAGTCATATGACAAAAATATGGAATGATTCAATAAGTCTTCAACAGCTTGGCTGGGCATAAAAAATAAAACAACTTTACCTTGGAACAATCGCAAGAGATAGTTGCCAAGCAAAGTTAAATCTCTTATTAGGGAAGATTCGCTTTCCAGTGTGTATTAATAGGATAAGGAAATCATTCAATGAATACCTACGCTGATAAAACACAAGAAAGTAGAAGCCAATCGGTGGCGAATGAAATCTCTCAAAATCAGAGCGATAATAAGCCTAATATTGAGTTTTTAGGTAATCGTGGTGAGACTGCTACGCAATATAAATTACAAGAGGTAGCCAACAACTCTCCTCAAGCAAAACAAGTAGCTCAATTACGCTCAATTGCTAATAGTCATTCTGCTCGTAAACTGTCAGCTATCCAAAAGAAAGTGAAGAATAAAGCCTTACCAGACAAACTAAAATTAGATGTTGACGGCCTTTCTAGTGAATCGCTAGCTGATGTGAACGTACATTACAAAAGGGCTAGGTCTGCACCATTGCATGCGCACACATATGAACACGAGGCTTATATACATAAATCTTCAGAGCAGAAAATACAGCGTCGCTCATTCTCAGACAATTTGCGTGCCGTTCAATTGGTACGAATAAAACTTCGGGACGAAGATAAAAACTTGATGGCTGAGCTTAGACAGGTCCCAGTGAATGAAGAAGGAGATCAAGCGGTTGAAGCGCCTACTAAATTAAGCGATTTTGATGGTCTTGCTGAAATAGGAACTGCCGAGAACATAGTACTTGAAGGGCACGGCAATACCAACGATGAAGGTATTACCCATGGCCAAGGGGGGTGGTCATCTAAATCAGTTGCTTTGTTTGCAAATAAAGTTCCTAAGCCAGAAGACTGGTCAGGTTCGATAATACTCTTAGGTTGTAGTACGGGAGGAATTACAGAAGAAGTATCCAAAGCCTATTACAGGCTAACAAAGAAAGCAGTGACAGTAACCGGGACATTAAAAAATATAAAAGTTGGAAAAAATAGCGAAGGTACTAACTTTGCGGGCACCGATTGGAACCGTTACCCTGAAGAAGAGCGTCCAGAAGATCTGAGCATTATTAGAAAGGTAGAAAAAGGCATAGAAGACTTTCATGATCTTTGTGTTGCGCGGTTATATGAAATAACTCAAGCTATGGGCAAAACTGATGACGGTGTATCGGTAGTCATTCCCTATGATTTTGGCAATTTGGAATTGGACGCATGGAAACTCTTACCTCATGAAGGGAATAACCAAAAATATTTTTGGGTTGAACGTTTGAAAATCAAAATGGATTTTCAAAAATTATTGGACATTGTTAAGGATGATGCAGAGGTGATTGTCAGCAGGATATTGAAAGTAAAAGACAAAAATAGAGGAATAATAGCAATAAGAGGGGATTTGATAGATGCCTTTAAGAAATTCAACGCAGATTACGAGCAGAGATATCTTCCTCTTCTACAACAAGTCAGGGGGCTTGGATTAAAACCCGTTGACCTTTCAAATGTGGGGCATGTGAAACAGAGCAGGATGGAAGAAACAAGTAAATTTGGTGGGGCTTTTGGTGAAAGCTGGAAAGACAGATTGGCATAGTGAGTCAACTTTCTTTTTATGAATAACACAGAGCAGGAGTTAAATTTAGCTATCCATGAATCTACTACTGACATAGACAAGATTGTTAGACTAGATTGAATTTTGGTTTTAATGCTGTCAGGTGAGGATTTGACTTATGCCATTAACAAACAAGCCGACTAAGTGTCGGCTTGTTTGTTAAATTTAGGTTATTGCACGGGGGGGGCTGCGTTAACTGGTTGAGGTGTGCTGCTTTTTGTGGGAGTAGTTTGTAATCTTTCTACCTTGTCGAGCAGGGCATTCACACTCATTTCTAATTGATTTAAGCTTGTCGCCACTTCCAATTGGCTTTTGTCGCGCTGCGATGATTTGCTTTCTAAGGTATTGTATTGAGCCGTAAGATCATCAAACTTACCTTTTAGCTGCTGTAACTGATCTAGCTTTTCCGATAAGGCAGAGACATTGAATTCGGCCAGCGTTTGATTTTCTTGTACTTCCTTAATAAAACCAGAAGCAGCTACAAATGATGCTTTATTTTGGCTGTTTAACGTTGCTTGTTTCTTATTCTGAGCAACCAACGCTTTGATTTCTGACTGGTTTTTGCGCCAAGCGGATGCCCAAAGCTTGTCCATTTCCTTCCACAAAGTATCTGTTTTCTGAATAAGGCCTTCAAGCTTTGCTTTTAACGCAACGGTAGATTCGCCCATTTCCTCGCCTGTTGCCGACAGCTGCTTTTCCAATTCAACAATTCGGCGCTCTGAGGACTGTAATAAAGCTTTGTTTTGCAAGTCTTGTTGATAAAACCAATAGCCAGCGCCACCAACAAGCATATAAATCAAGACAGATGTAAACACTAAAAAGCCTGGCGTTTTAGCTTTAACTGGCGTAGATGGAACTGCCTGTTTTGATGGGGTTGCTGCTTTTTGCTTTTTTGTACTTTTATAAGCTTCAACATCATCGTTATCTAGAACGATATTTGGAATGTTGTCTTCAGATCTGTTATTCAATGGGAAACCTGTTTGTTAAACGGTACTTAGTTGACCGTAGTTAGTCATGTAATGGTTAATACAATAAAGCAAAATGCGCTTTTTTTTAAGGTTTTTGTAGGTTTAATTAACGTTTTATAAATTTGAGACAATTTTTGAACAAATTTACAAAAATGGAACATTAAAAAAGGCGCCAACTAATGGGGTGACGCCTTAGAGTTTAGTAGGATTTTAGTAACTGTCGTTATGTATGTTTTGAACTGCGCGTCCAGAGGGATCTGCCATTTTAGTGAAGCTTTCATCCCATGCTAACGCCTGTGGCGTTGAACAGGCAACAGATTTACCACCCGGTACACATTCAGCAGCGCTTGCTAGTGGAAAATGTTCTTCAAAAATACAGCGGTAGAAATAGGCTTCTTTGGTGTCCGGTGTATTAACAGGGAACTTGTACTCTGCACTTGCCAATTGCTGATCGGTCACTTGTGACTCTACATGTGTTTTTAAGCCATCAATCCATGAGTAACCGACACCATCAGAAAACTGTTCTTTTTGGCGCCACAGTATTTCTTCGGGTAAATATCCTTCAAAAGAAGAACGTAAAATGCCTTTCTCTATTTTGCCGTCACCGCACATTTTATCGTTTGGATTGATGCGCATGGCAACATCCATAAAGTTTTTATCTAAAAATGGTACGCGAGCCTCAATGCCCCAAGCTGACATTGATTTATTGGCGCGAAGACAGTCGAACATATGCAATTTGTCTAGTTTACGGTTAAGTTCTTCGTGAAACTCTTGTGCGTTAGGCGCTTTGTGGAAATATAAGTAACCACCAAATATCTCGTCTGCTCCTTCACCTGACAACACCATTTTTATGCCCATAGCTTTAATTTTACGTGCCATTAAGTACATTGGGGTAGAGGCACGAATTGTCGTGACATCGTAGGTTTCAAGGTGATAAATCACTTCTTTTAGTGCGTCTATGCCTTCTTGCTCAGTAAACAGTACGCTGTGATGAATGGTTCCTATGCTATCGGCAACTTTTTGGGCTGCTTCTAAATCAGGAGAGCCTTCCAAACCACATGCAAAGGAATGGACTTTGGGCCACCATGCTTCAGCTAAGTCATTATCTTCAATACGCCTTGCCGCAAATTTTTGCGTGATCGCTGAAATTAATGAAGAATCTAAGCCGCCCGATAACAACACGCCATAAGGCACATCTGTCATTAAGTGACTTTTTACTGATTCTTCGAGTGCCTCTCGAATTTTTGTTTTGCTGGTAAAGTTATCTTTGATGGCATCAAATTTTTGCCAATTGCGGCGATAATATTTCTCTGGTTTTCCAACTCGACTATCTAATACGTAGCCAGGAGGAAATTCCTCAACGGTTTTACATAGCGGCATTAGTGCTTTCATTTCTGACGCGACATAGAAGTTACCATCGGCATCATAACCGGTATAAAGTGGAATTATGCCAATATGATCTCGAGCGATAAGATAACTGTTGTCTTTTTCGTTGTATAAGCAAAATGCAAACATGCCTTGCAATTTGTCGATAAATTGCACGCCATGTTCTTCATATAACGGCAAGATAACTTCGCAATCTGAGCCTGTTTGAAATTCGTAATCTACAGTAAGTGTTTCTGCAAGTGCTTTGTGATTATATATTTCACCATTGACAGCGAGCACGTGAGTTTTGTCTTGATTGTATAGAGGTTGTGCACCATGTTCAGTATCGACAATAGACAGTCGTTCATGAACTAAAATGGCGTTATCATTTTGATAGATACCTGACCAATCAGGTCCGCGGTGGCGTAATAATCGTGAGCATTCAAGTGCTTTTGGGCGTAATGCCTGAGCACCAGTTTTTATGTCTAATATACCAAAGATCGAACACATTGAAGCGCTACTCCTTTAAGTTGTTTTAATACAATCGTGTAATGTAAATTTGAACGCAGATCATTCGTAGTACTGCGGTTCTATCTACGAAGGGATACTTTTAATGGTGGGACTCATGTAAAAGTTGAACGGTTTTCATACCGACCAGTTCACTTTGCCAGCATCATATTAAAAATCAAGGGTAAATTTAGTTTATTTGCTCTAAATGTGTTTTTTTGTGATATTTATCTGTACAAAGGGTGTTTTTTGAGCAGTATCAGGGTGGTTTGTGCGCTGTTGTTTCGTTTGACTAACATTTCTGTGAGTAACCGATAGTACATACTCAATAAGAAGGCCAACTACATATGTCTTAAGTTGGCCTTAACAATGAGTATTATTCTTTGTTTTCGTTAATAAAATAGAATAGACAGTCATGAACAGCAATCGTCGGGTTTGTTGTTGCCATGAATAATCTTAGATCACATTTTGTGAACATTTGGTTGTCAACAATGTCAAAATAATCATCAACGTTACCGTGAGTTTCTGCATCCTCAATGTTGAAATTAGACAAACCAGCATCATCTACCCAACCAATTGAAGTTCCACTAGGTGTTATGCCACGATTAAGTTCTTCAATGTCAGGCCTAAGTGATACGCCATTATCAGGTAATGTGTTGGTATAGTTCAGCTCAGTTGTTTGATTCAGTTTGAACCTAACCGGTTGATGAAATACGTCGAAGTCTTCATCAATTTCATCGACTAGAATATTCTCCTTAGCACAAAACTGACCTAAGCCTCTTAATGCAGTGTCATGTGCTGTTTGCTCTAAAGCTCCACCACATTCGATAGCAACAATAGAACATGAGAAATTCTGCTCCATTAATGCACCAATATTTAAATCAGTAATAATCACGTTATTGCAAAATAATGTGGCGAGTGCCAAATGCTCTTTATCTTCGTGGCAACTTACACAAAACGAAGCACTTTTACCGGAGGTATTATGCAAGTCGACAACGGCTTCTGGTTTAACCTGCCTAATACAGCTGGCAATAAGCTCTGCACGTAGATAGTAGTCAGCCAGACTTTTAATACCAAAACAGCGGTTAATGTCCTTACCACCAGACAAAAAGCGAGTGCTAAAAGCTGGCTCAAACTTGGCTGCCTCGACTGAGCAAACGATAAAGCGAATATTTACGGCAATATCTTTGAATGCTTCTTGCTTTATCCATTGATATAAGGCGATAAAGCCAGAAGGCTCGTTGCCATGTAACAACGTTGTCACCACGCGCCAACGATCGCAGCCTTCTTTTTTGAAGTCTATGATGGTAGGCGCCGTCAAATCACTTAACCACTTGTGATAGGTGTTTGGGATGTCGTTAGCTGTAAGGTTTTGAAAATAACTGAGTTTAGAGAAATTTATAGCCATGGTTGCTCCCATTGTGAAACTGGTAGACCCATTTGACTGTTAGCCAAATATTTTATTACTAAAGATTGAGCAGCTTTGTCTTTAGTTTGTGTTTTACGATAACTTTCCAATGTCCTTTTTTGCCAAATTGCACCGGTTATTTCGTTATTTAATCTTTGCTCGATAATATTTAGGTAGGTATCGACATCACTGTATTCGATTCCTAAGTCAAGCAAGCCTTTTCTGGCAGTTGGTATTAAGTCATTTAGCACTGTTTTGATTGCAACTTCTGTTGGATGATGTTTGTTTTCTAATGGCCAAAGAATTTTGGCGTGAATGCCGTGTTGAGCGGCCCGGTAAAAATTGTATTCAGCAAACCTAAAAGGAATTACATTGAGGTATTGTTCAATGTTGTCGGCTAAGCCGTTTGCCAGTCCAATAGCAAAGGCGGCATTGGCCACCATGTCGATGTTTGTTGGACCAGCCGGAATGGCTCTAAACTCTATTCGCACATGTCCTTTGCCATGATTGCTATATACAGGGCGATGCCATGGCCAAAGTGTGCCCATGTGGGTTGATAGTTCGGTTAACTTTGGTAAATTACCTTCTGCTGGGCTGTCATCTATCGAAGGTAAAATAATTGGGTATAGTGAAACGGCCTCTGCAAAGAGCTCTAGTGGCCCATTTCTTACCCAACCAAACCCAAAATTAACACGCGTGGGTTGCTGCCAACTCGTTTGCTCTCGAAGCCTGATGTCTAAAGATTGTTTGAACAATGCAATTCGAGTTTCATCCCACAGTTCATTACCTAAAAATACCGGTGAATTTGCGGCAATAGCAGCGACCAAAGGGGCCGTTAACTGTGCCGCATTGAAGACGCTACTAAAACGCTCTGGTTTAGTCATTAAATGCACTTGAAAGGAGGTGTTTGCCCCTTCAGCACAAATATCATTAAAGGTGATGGATAAGGGTTCTTTTCCGTTAATGTTTATCTCAAACGCCTTACCGCGCTTTTCATATAGATGGTTTGCTAAATTGTGGTATCGCGGCACATTAGTCATGTGTGCAATATTTAGATGTTCTTGCGTAAGTGTCGGTAAAATACCAATCGGCACAATCTTGACTTTGTGCTTTTTTGCTACCTTTTTTAGTTTTAGTGTTTTGGAATCGATCTCTTGATGCAGTCTAGAAAAAGGCTTACCTATTGTATCAACAGGGGAGAGATTTAATTCTATATTGTATTGATTAAGCTCGGGCTGAAACTGGTTATCATTCAATGATGTTAACAATGCTAGGTTATTCGAGCTGACAAGCCCCTTATCATCTGTAATGTACATTTCTAACTCAGCCCCCATTTTCAATGGTTCATCGCCAAAGCTGGGTGACTCGATAACATCCTTTAATTGATCCAGTTGTAAGTACAGCTTTTCCTGGAACGCTTGATAGTTTTCTTTCGAAAAAGACCAATGTTGTACTGCTGTGCCCATAATAAGACCAAGTTAATTTAAGTAGTGTAGTTACCATGACATGATTTTTTTTAAAGATATTTGATTGAAGTCAAAGTTTATACGGTATCGAATAATTGAGTTTTATCTTGGTATTAAACCTTGATATAGATTGTGTTTTTTGACTGTAGGTGTGTGTAGTAATCGATTAAAATAGCAATGCAATTTGATTTAGTTTTCATAAGTAATGGTTAAAATATTTCATCTGATGTTACTGCTTTTTTGGATGGCAGTAGCTAATTCATTTTTTTTTGACTTCGCCAATGTGACTTCAGAAACCATGGTTAGCGCAGGCGTTCATCGATATAAATTTTTATGGTTTATCGTAGAGCTTGTCTGGTGTTTATTCGGTTATAAGCTTTATCAAAGAATAAAATATATTTATTGGAATAATGGCAAATTCAATTGACTGGTTATAACACTACGTTATTGCTAGTCATTGAAATACTTTGTAATAAATTGATTGTCTCTGACTTAAAAGTAATGCATTTTGTCGGTTTATTGTACTATTGCAAGAAACGTTGCTCTATACTGTTTTACCAACGATTACGATGATAATTAATAGGGAAATACATGAAAAACCTAGCACTAGTATTAATGTTCTGTTGTTCTTTTGCTTTTTCTTCTTCTGCAGCCGATCTGATATTTAAACCAAACGAGCGGCATGCCAATGACATTCAACGAGACAATTCAAGTAAAGGGGCGGAGGTTGTTGGCCTTGCAGGCATTAAACCTGGCATGAAAGTCTTTGATCTATTGGGCGGCGGAGGCTATTACAGTGAAATTATTAGTGATGTAGTTGGCGCTGAAGGTCGTGTTTATTTACATAATAACCAAGCGTATATGCCGTGGATTGAAAAGGAATTGGTAGCGCGCTTAGCAAACAATCGTTTACCCAATGTTCAACGCTTCGATAAAGAGACTGAAGATTTAGGCCTGAAAAAACAAAGCTTTGATGCGATGTTTTATATACTTGGTTACCATGACATTTATCACCAAGTTGAAGGTTGGAAAATTGATAAAGATAGTTTTTTGCCTCAAATAACCTCTGCAATTAAACCCGGTGGTAAATTAGTAATTGTCGATCACTCGGCAAAACCTGGAAGCGGTATTGAATTTTCACAAGAGCTTCATCGAATTGATGTCGAATACGTTAAAAAAGAAGTTGCTAGTTTGGGGTTTAAGCTGGTGGTTGACTCAAACATATTAGCGAATCCGAGAGATGAACGTACTATTTCTCCATTTAAACCAGAAATGCGACGTAAGACAGATCGCTTTGTTCTTATCTTTGAAAAAGGCTAACCTGATCTGGTGCACATGAATAACGCCACGCTAATATGTTGATGTATATAAAGATTCAGTGAGCTAGCGTAGGAATGACTCAAAAATGAAACGATTGGTTGTATTGTCCGGTGCAGGAATGAGCGCTGAAAGTGGTATTAATACATTTAGGGACGCTGACGGCCTGTGGGAAGGGCACGACGTTATGGACGTTGCATCTCCAGAGGGCTGGCACGCCAATTCACAATTAGTACTCGACTTCTATAATCAACGTAGACGCCAACTTATTCAGGTAAAGCCTAACTTAGGTCACCAAGTATTAAAACAACTTGAGCAGCAGTTTGACGTTACTATTATTACTCAGAACGTCGACGATTTACATGAGCGAGCGGGTAGTTCTACTGTCATTCATTTGCATGGCGAACTGTTAAAAGCACAAAGCACGCGAGATTCGAATTTGGTTTACCCTTGGGTTAAAGATATAAAGTGGGGTGATTGCTGTGAATTGGGCGGACAGTTGCGCCCATTTATCGTTTGGTTTGGTGAACAGGTTCCTATGTTAGACTGCGCCATTGAACTTGTTTCACAAGCCGATATCGTAATAATTATTGGTACATCCATGCAAGTGTACCCGGCAGCAAGTTTAGCGGGATTTGCTTCAAAAGATTGCTCTATCTACTACCTTGATCCAAAACCTGCGGTCAATGACGCGGTCGCACAGTTATCAAATTTGACGATAATTAAGCAAACGGCGGTCAAAGGATTGCCTGTGTTAACTAAAAAATTAAGTGATAATTTTAAAGATAACTAGCGCTTTATTGTATTTCTTGTAGGCGCTGTATCTATGACCTAATTCTTCATTGAGCAGACAGGCATCCACCATAGAAAAGCCACTTTTTGAGTAAAAGTCTGATAGCGACTCGTCTGCAAAGCAAAACAACTCACTGGTTGATTCGCTGTTTGTTTTCTTCATATAAAAAACTGAAAATTCAAGGAGTTGGCTTGCAACGCCTAACCCTTGTTGTTGGTTATGCGTAACCAATCCGTGCAGCAATAACTGATGATTGTGAGGTATGAGTTGGCTGATAATTAAGCAACCAATAATGTCATCATCGATAGTTGCAATAAAACAATAGTCGAGTCCTTTAAAACGTGCATTGTAATTCTGCTGTCGATAAAAACGTTTAATTGATGCTTTGTTGTGTTTAGGAGCTAGCGTAAATTTAATGTTCATGTTTGCTCATGTTGACAACACCAACAGGTTTCAAAATTAGCACCGTTAGGCTCCTTACATTTTGGACAAAACCAATCACAATTAGTCTTTTTTACTTCAGCGTCTTGTATGATTTGTTGAGCTTTTATCACCATATCTTCTGCCACCCATAGTTCAATCCAAGCGTCAAATGCTGACAAATCACCGACTGCGCCATTGGCAAATTCATTCTTTGTGATGACATCAATGCCGCTAAGTTGCAGCAAATTTCTGATGTTGCCGACGAGCATTGAACTTTCATTACTGTATACCAGTTTCATGTCATAGATCTCAACTAGGCTAAATGAAAGTAGAGAGGGTATTGTTCATGTTCATTTCAATGTCAACTAAGGTAACTGATAAAGCTACCTTAGCTGCTTACGCAAATTATACGCGTAGGGCTTTTTCACCTCTTGCAATACCAACACAACCAGAGCGCACTGCTTCAATAATCTCGGTTTCATTCGACATCGCTTCAATAAAGGCATTGAGCTTGTCGGCATCACCTGTTAATTGTACCGTATAAACTTGTTTACCTATGTCAATAATTGAACCTCTGAAAATATCAGTAATGCGCTTAACTTCCGTACGTGATTTGTCATTCATCGCTAATAACTTGATCAACAATAATTCTCGTTCTACGTGTTTACGCTCTGTAATGTCTGATATTTTGATCACATCAATTAGTTTGTTTACCTGCTTAACGATTTGCTCCAGCACTTTGTCGTCACCAACTGTAGCAATGGTGATACGAGATAAACTGGCATCTTCTGTAGGTGCTACTGTTAAACTCTCAATGTTAAAAGCACGTTGAGAAAACAGGCCTACAATACGTGATAAGCTGCCCGGTTCATTTTCTAATAATATCGCTAAAATACGGCGCATTATGCTTTCACTCCTTTTTTGATCCACATTTCATCAACCGCACCATGGCGAATTTGCATCGGATAAACGTGTTCTTTTTCGTCAACTAAAATGTCGACGAACACTAATTTATTCTTGATAGCAAAGGCTTCGTTTAATTTCTCATCTAGCTCGTCTTTGTGATTGATCTGAATACCTACATGGCCATAGCTTTCAGCCAGTTTAACAAAGTCAGGTAAGGACTCCATGTATGAGGAAGAGTGACGGCCACCGTAGATCATGTCTTGCCACTGTCGTACCATGCCTAGCGAGCGATTATTCAACGATACAATGACCACAGGTAAGTTGTATTGTAGACATGTCGATAACTCTTGGATGTTCATTTGAATTGAACCATCACCGGTAATACAAATAACATGGCTATCAGGAAATGCCAATTTCACCCCCATGGCTGCCGGCAAACCAAAGCCCATGGTGCCTAAGCCACCTGAGTTTATCCATTGTCTTGGTTTGGCAAACGGGTAGTATTGTGCAGCAAACATTTGGTGTTGGCCAACATCTGAGCAAACATAGGCTTCACCGTTGGTGATCTGGTACATGGTTTCAACTACTTGTTGTGGCTTGATTTTTTCACCGTCAGTTTGATAGCTGTTGCTTTTAACCGCGCGCCACTCGTTAATTTTAGCCCACCAGTGGTCTAATGCGGTTTGGTTTGGTTCGAACTCACTGCTATCAAGCTCGTCAATAAGTTGTCTCATCACCTTATCGACTAGGCCAACAACAGGGACATGAGCATTAATTGTTTTTGAAATGGATGTCGGGTCTATGTCAACGTGAATGATGGTGGCATCTGGACAGAACTTTTTAACGTTATTTGTCACTCGATCATCAAATCGTGCACCAAGTGCTAAAATAACATCGGCATTTGCCATGGCTTTGTTAGCCTCTAAGCTGCCATGCATGCCTAACATACCAATGAAGTTTTTATGTGTGCCCGAAATACCGCCTAATCCCATTAAGGTGTTAGTGATTGGTGCATTCAGTTTTTCAACTAACTCGGTTAGTAATTCAGACGCATCGGCTAAGATAATGCCGCCTCCGGTATAAACTACGAGCTGTTTTGCTTCCTTAATTGTTTTGACCGCTTTTCTGATCTGTTTTGGGTGCCCTTTAGCTGAAGGGTTGTAAGAGCGCATTTTAACATTGGTGTCTATGCTAAATTTAGCAGTATTTTCAGGGATTAGAATATCTTTAGGTAACTCGATAACGACAGGACCAGGTCGGCCGGTTTTGGCGATATAAAACGCTTTAGCTATTACGTTAGGGATATCTTCAACTCGTCGGCAATTAAAGCTGTGTTTAACTATTGGGCGTGAACATCCGACAATATCCGTTTCCTGAAATGCATCGTCGCCGATTAAACTAGTTGCAACTTGCCCAGACAAAACCACCATCGGAATAGAATCCATGTAGGCCGTGGCAATCCCCGTTACACAGTTAGTGGCACCAGGACCAGAGGTCGCGAGTACAACACCGACTTCGCCTGTAGCTCTTGTGTAACCATCTGCCATATGTGTAGCAGCCTGCTCGTGGCGAACGAGAATATGTTCGACACTGTCTTGTTGAAATATGGCATCGTATATATCCAATACAGATCCACCTGGATAGCCGAAGATGTATTTAACCTCTAGCGCAGCTAAGGCTTTTACCACCATTTGTGCCCCAGTAAATAATTCCGTGGTCATGTGTATACCCTTTATTTGAGTCCAGAAAATAAAAAACCCCCGGTCTAATTGAGCGGGGGTTTAGTGTTTAATCGTTTAATCTAAGTCAACATAAACAGCCCCGCAGTGACTTTACAATCACTACGACTACGAGGACTACGTTGAGAGCTGACTTAGTAAACATGAATTCTTTATTTTAAAAATAACTTATGTCACATTTTTAAGGGGTTTGACTTACTATGTCAACCAATATTTACGAATAAATGGATTTTACAAGCATAGTGAAATTTCGTGATGTTTGACTTTAAGAAAATTAATCAGATTTTGAATTGAATTTGATTTGATATCAAAACCGTTAAGATTTGTAAAAGGCACTATGTTCTTGCGACGAAATAAAATATAGTGAACCTAATTTAATAACTCATTAACATACTTAAGATATTGTTATTCTAAATAAAACTAATATTTGTATTGAAGTCGATTACCAAGGTAAGTGAAATGTACATAGGTTATTGACGGTCTTAATATAAATCACTGGACTCAGGAACGTGGATATGAAAAAAATTAAACTAGTGACCTTAATTGCGTTGTTTACATTCGTGGTTAGTTGTACTACAACCCATCAAGCAAAAGTAGACTTTGATCGCAATGAAAATGTTCAAACAGCAGAGTATAAAACCTTTGCTTGGCTTAAAGACACTAAAATACTAGCGGCACCTGTTGATATGAATCCGGTGATGAAAGCGAGAATTGATGATGCCATTGAAACGGCATTTATAAATAAGGGTTATAGCTTAGTGGCTAATGCTGAAAATGCTGATTTTACTATTTCATACACTTTGGGCAATCGCGATAAGATAAAAGTGGATTCATTTCCCACTACCTATCGCGCCGGTTTTGGTTGGGGTAGAGGATATTATGGCAACATTGGTGTTGGCCATGAAACGCATGTACGTAGTTACTCGGAAGGTAAATTGGCTATTGATGTTTTCGATGTAAAAACCAAAGCGCCTGTGTGGCATGGATGGGCAGTTAAGCGTATTAGCTCTAAAAATAAAGAAAATCCAGGTCGCTCGATTCAACCTGTAGTTGAGCAGGTAGTTAGCCAATTTAATTAAAGTAATTTAGCGATCAAGAAAAAGCACGATTATATCGTGCTTTTTTTTAACCAAATTTATTGATTTTCTATTATTTATATAAATTTCAACGGTTTCTTAGCATAATTCATAAGCTTATATTAGACTTGAACATAGAAGTTGAGCAGAAATAGTGAGCACGGATGAGTAAATTTATATTCAAAGATGAACCAACAGATTCAGGACGTCAACCAGCCAAAAAAGTAGTGAAATACTGGCGGATATTGATCATCGATGATGATGAGTCTGTGCATCAAGTCACTAAACTTGTACTGGCTGACTCTGAAATCGAAGGCCGCAAACTTAAACTTGTTTCCGTGTATTCTAAAAAAGAAGCGATAGAGTTACTTTCAGAGGACCAGGACTTTTGCATGGCGTTTGTTGATGTAGTCATGGAAACCGATCATGCAGGATTAGAGTTGGTCGAGTGGATTAGACAAGAACTCAAAAATCAATCTATTCGATTGGTTTTACGTACAGGTCAAGCAGGCACAGCGCCTGAAGCTAAAGTTATTAAAGAGTTTGATATAAATGACTACAAAGAAAAAACAGATTTTACTTCTGGGAAAATGGTAACAACGGTATATGCGGGCATTCGTGCCTACCGCGATATTATGACTATACAACGTAGTTTAGATGCTTTCAAAAGGCTGATTAATGCCACTCACAATTTATTGCAAGTGAATCAACTTAAACAATTTGGCTCTGCTGCTTTAAATCATTTACTTACCTTGATGGATATTGACAGCTCTGCATTGTATATCGCTAGAAATCAGATCGATTTTAATCAAGAGACTAGCAACATGATTATTGCATGCACGGGTAAGTATGTTTCTGAATCCAATTGTTTAGAAAGCTCTCAAATAGATAATGATGTTAAAAAATTGATCTCCAAAACATTTGAGCGAAAGAGTCATTATTCTGATGAAGGGTGTTTTATTGGCTATTATGAAACAGCTACCAATGCCAGCTCTGTACTTTATATTGAATTTGAAGATGATAATGAGAATTTTAGAACCAATCTAGCTGAGCTCTATGCAACTAATGTAGCACTCATACTTGAAGGTTTGTCTAATAAAAACGAAATAGAGCGTACACAAAAAGAGTTAATAAACATCGTAAGTGAGGCTGTTGAAGCGCGAGGCAAAGAAAATAGCGCTCACGTTCAACGAGTTGCATCAATTTGTGAAATATTCGGTAATAAACTTGAGTTATCTCAACCATTTATTGATGCGTTAAAGTTGGCCGCGCCATTACATGATATTGGGAAAATAGCAATCCCAGAGCATATTTTGCAAAAATCAGGAGAATTAAACGCCGAGGAGTGGCAAATCATGCAAACTCATGCAGAGTCCGGAGCTCATTTACTTTCTAAGTCTACTGCAAGTATTTCAAAGTTAGGTGCAAGATTGGCACATTATCATCATGAAAATTGGGACGGCTCAGGTTACCCTGAAGGTCTTTGTGGGGAAGAAATACCTCTAGAGGCTCGTATTATGGCTATTGCCGACGTTTTTGACACCTTAGGCTCTAAACGGTGCTATCAAGAAATATGGCAAGACGATAATATCAAAGAGTTTATTGCTTCACAGCGCGGTAAGAAATTTGAACCGCGTTTGGTTGATATATTTATTGAGCATTATCATGAGTTTATTAATATACGTGCATTGATGCCCGACGACTAAGCCTTGTAAAAGATTACAATAGGCTTAGTCTTTTCACTTATAAACGAGTTACAGTTTTGCAATCGTGTCCCATTCTCGTATTGCTTCAGTTTGGCCGTTTTTTGCCTTTATATATAGGTTTAACAGTTTGATTTCGTTGCTGCATTTGCTTTCTATTGGGATTGCTAACACCTCAATTAAATTAATGCCTTGCCGATTAAGCGAGGCTTTAAATGCACCGTTGAATTCATCTACTGATGTGACCGTTTCTGAATGGCCTTGATAGGCTTTAATAATATGATGTGCATCGAAATGTTTATCATTACAGTGGTAAATTTCTGAATCCCCGCTTTTCCCTAAGTGAAAAACATTATTTCTCATGTAAATGATGGTGACGTCTGTTCCATCTTTTAAGAAATGAATTAGTTCGTTTAGTTGAAAATGAAAGCCACCATCGCCAGTAATGACAACGGCTCGACAATTCAGTTGCGAATGCTTAATTTCCTGAGCGACAACACGTGCATAGGGGAGTGAGGTCCCCATTGCTCCGTACCAAGGGTTAGTCAGCCAGCTTCTATTTAACTCACTTTTTCGCGTTTTCAGGCTGTAGCTAGCAAAATAGGAATTACCAATTTCTGGTAGATAAATATATGATTTATCATCCAGTTTTTGAAGCTCATTGAGCGTTTGAGCTAAGTTGTTAAAATCAATGTTTTCTGATAACGCAATATGAGTTTTAGTCGATATCGGCGTGAATTCAAAACATTTTTGATGATGTGTAATGAGGCCTTCCATTATTTCGATAACGTCAGACTCAAGCGGCTCTGCGCCTTTTAGCGAAGTTTTATTGGCAAAATTTTCAATTTTGTGTGTCCCGGTCGCAAACGCGGTGTTTGAGTCTTGAGAGTATAGGCTATTGGCGATATCGAGTAAGTAATCCATCTTAGTTTCGATGTACTGTCGCACATCTACGGGACTAAAAATACCATTGTAAGATCCTAGACAGAGTGGGTCATATTCATCAAACAAGCCCTTTGCAAACCATGATGTTGCATACGGTATATTGAATCTATGTGACAGCTCTAAAACTAATTGTTTGAGCTTTGTGTTGTGTTTTAGCCTGTCTCCTATATACAGAACAGGATGCTCACATTCGTTTAATTTTGTTAATACATTATCAAGAATCGCTGGATAGCCAGATATAACACTTTGTCCGCAACAAGTCTGCTCTGGTGATGGTGGTAGCTCAATGGGCTGTGTTTTTCTAGATAGTTGATCTCGAGGGATTTCAATAAATATAGGTTGTTTAGTTTGATAGGCCTCTTTGACAAGCTGATAAAATTGTCTCCCTGCGATATTGGGGTAGCCTTCTGTCCGATCTCCTTGTAAGCGCTCAACCTTCATGCCTAAACCAGAAAAAGCATTTAAGGCATTATCATAATTGGCCTTCCAAGAATTGTTCGGATGAACCGTATGGTGAATGGCAATATCGCCGATTTCAGATTCAGCTGGCGCGCCAGATATAAAAATAACTGGCAGGCTCTCTGTTATGGCCAATGCTGCTGCTGAAGTACAAGGCAAGCTACCCACTGTGTATGTCGTTAAGCAAAAGCCTATGCCATTCATTTCCGCTTGAGCACAAGCAGAAAATCCGGCATGCATCTCATTACTCGAAGGGTAAATATTAAGATCAGTATCAAGTGCGGCTATGATGTTAGCAGCAAAATCACCACCTACACCATATAGCTTTTCTTCGCCAAAAAACTTTATCACTTGAACCATTACTTCACCAAGGGTAGGGAGTGCTTCATTATAGCTACTGCCTAAGTTCATCTCATACGAATGCGTCACGCGTAAGTTACCTGCCAAAATATTTGATGCGGATAAAATATATTGTTCTCATCAAAATAATATGATCAGGATCATATTTGTTTAGACTAGTTCAATGATGGTGTACCGCGACTTGTCAATAAATCTTGCCTTGTGTTGTAAAGCAGCAATGATTGGTTCAACTTCCTTTAGGTTACTTGAGGGCAAAGTAGATGATTTTAGTGCAGTAAAAACTTTAGGATATACGGAAGTTAGAGTTTAGGTGTGTCCACCGATTTTAGCTAACTAAGCATCGGTGGATAGGAATTGAGTAGATAATGGCTATTGAAATTAGTGGTCGCTATTGGCGAGTTTATCAACGCTAACAAAGCAGTGCTCTTTAAAGACATCCATAAAGTAGCTGACCTCCGGCATTGTATTAACGTATTCTGCTAACATTTGCTCTAGGCGCTTTTTAACGTGGCTAAACTCTTGATTACCAAAATTAAGTTCATCACACGCTTTCAAGTAAGCTGAAATTAAGTCAGCAGCCTTAACTATTTTCTTGTATTCAGGTTCGACACAAGACTGAACCAGTAATGGTTTGAATTGCTCTTGTAGCTCTTTGGGTAAGCTGTCTAAACATTCTAGTTCGGCTATCTCTTCTAATTTCTTAAACTCTTTTGTTAGATCAGCATTATGGTACTTAGTGACATGGTTAATGTCTTGAAGCTTAGTTTCCGATACCTCGTGATACAGGGCTATTGTGGCGGCGCGCTCTGCACTTAAGTTGCCGTCAAAGTAATTGTTCTTAATAACTGTTAGAAGGTGAGCTATGACCGCAACCTGATGTGAGTGTTCTGCAATATTTTCCTTTTTAATCGAATGCATTAATGCCCAACGTTTAATTAAGGGCATTCTTAAGATCCAGGCTAAAAACGTACTACGAGGTAATTTCATTTTGTTTCCTAACTACTGACTGTAGGTACTAAAGAATACTTTGAGCTTTTCTAATGCAGGCTTTAGCTCATCTACATGAGGTAAAAATACTAACCTAAAGTAATGGTGTTCATTGATATTGAAGGCACGGCCATGAACCAACAGGATTTTTTCTTGCTTCAGCAAGTCAAGCACCATTTGTTCGTCATTTTTGATGTTAAACTTTTTCTGATCAACTTTGACAAATAGGTATAACGCGCCCATAGCTGGCTCACATGACAGTCCGTCAATATCGTTAATCATTTGATGAGCCATATTTCGTTGCTTGACTAAACGACCTTCGCCATGAATTAGTTCATTAATACTTTGATAGCCGCCTAATGCTGTTTGAATTGCGTGTTGGCAGGGAACGTTGGCGCACAACCTCATGGAAGAAAGCATATTTAAGCCTTCCATGTAGTCTTCTGCTCTTAGTTTGGGCCCAGAAATGACCATCCAACCCGCTCGAAATCCGGCAATACGGTAGTTCTTTGATAATCCGCCCATCGTGATAATTAACACATCTTCCGCTAAACGTGCCGTAGGGATGTGAACGGCCTCATCATATAAAATTTTGTCGTAAATTTCGTCACTAAAGACGATTAGGTTGTGCTTTCTTGCTAGATCTAAAATACCAAGCAATACCTCTTCCGTATAAACAGCACCAGTAGGGTTATTGGGGTTGATCAGTACAATAGCGCGGGTTTTATCAGTGATTTTACTAGTGATATCCTCTAAATTAGGAAACCAGTGGTTTTCTTCTTCACAACGATAGTGAACCGGCTTGCCCCCAGAAAGCGCAACTGATGCGGTCCAAAGCGGATAATCTGGCGCTGGAATAAGCACTTCATCGTCATCTTCTAATAGGCCTTGCATTGCCATCACGATAAGCTCGCTTACGCCATTACCGATATAAATATCATCAACGGAAACACCTAATATTCCTTGTTGCTGAAAATATTGCATCACCGCAACACGGGCAGAGTATATGCCTTTAGATTCACTGTATCCCTGAGAGCTAGGTAGGTTGTGAATAACATCTTTTAAAATATCGTCAGGTGCTTCAAAACCAAAAGGGGCAGGGTTGCCAATATTTAGCTTTAGAATTTTATGCCCCTCATCTTCTAACCTGCGTGCTTCGGCGGCAATTTGCCCTCGAATCTCGTAGCACACATTTTTTAATTTAGAAGATTTTTTAACCGAATTCATTTTATAGACCCTTTGGAAAAGTGTTAATTTAGAAGTAAGCTAGTTATATTAGGCATTGTGCCAGTATTTACCGTGATTGAAACAGTTACTTGCAAGTTTTTTATAGCTATTTTCTCAATCGAGATTAATCTAGTTATTGATAGAGGCTAAAAATGGGCAATTGGTCATCGAATAAGGAATAAATTATGGCATTACCTTTGTTATGGCTTGGTGCAGCGGCGGTTTCAGCGATCGCAGCTAAGACGTTAGCGGACGACAGAAAAGAACAGCAACGACAACGTGGTTTCTCCTACAAACCAACGAAGCTATCTGAATTGCCGGAGCATGACTCTTCTGTCGCTATTTACCCTACCGACGTATTCAAAACCTATCAAAAAACAAAACCTGTATTTGGCTCATTGGTGTGTTGTGGAATTGGTGGGCTATTGGACCACTCTGGTATATGGGTGGGTGAAGACACCATTGTTGAACTTGACGGCAATGGCTTAATTAAACCTTTATCGAGTGAACGTTTTACCCATGAGCGCTCGGGGAAAAATATGTTTATTGCTTGCGACTCAACAGGGGAACCGCTTTCTTTGGAGCTCGCCGGACAACGAGCAATTAAGCAAATATACCAATACCGTGACTACCATTTGTTAGAAAATAATTGTCATCAGTTTATTTGGCAATGTTTTCAACCTAACGATAAACCGTTGACTACCTTCAAGGAGCTTAATCAACGGTTAGCGAGTTTCTTAGATCGAAAAATCTATTGGGATATATGTGATTTAAATTAGCCCAGGCGTGTCATTCACTGTGCATTAGCTCGAGTACAGGCTGGATCTAAGACTGTACTTTTTCAAGGCAGTCTTTAAACTAAAGTTCATTTCACCTAATTCCTTTGCTCAATTGAAAACTTTATTAAAAACACTCGCTATATTATTCATCATAGTCATTTCATTTCTTGCTGTGTTGATGCTGTCATTCTTAAATGATTCAGCAACGACGGCTCAATTCAGTTACTTAGATTCCAAAAGTGCGCGTGACAGTAAAGCGTTGGCTTCTCGCGTATTAAGTACATTAAGAAAGCAAAATGAAATTAGCTATGTAACTATCAATCAAAATGAGGCTGATGGCTTAGCCGCATTAATACACAGAGCCATTCCACAGGTAGTAGCTAATATATTTCTATCGTCTAATGGGGCAAATATCACAGCGAGTATTGAACTTCCTTTGCCAAAGCCGATAAAATTTTTAAATATTGAAGGCACAATTTTACCTTCTGAAGACGGCTTACATATGGGAAAGGTTTCAGTTGGAAGCGTAATATTTGAAGGAGATGCCTTTGTAAATGCGTTAGTGAGCCTTGCCGATTTATATTTAAAGGGTGATGTGGCGAGCAAAATGATTGGTATGATTAAATCAATTCAACTGAAAAATGAAAGTTTGCTGTTACTAGCTAAAATAGATACTAATCTTGTTTCTCCTCATAATAAACAGTCAATATTTACACAGATAAGAGACGATTTATCTCTATTTGGCGAAGTCTCGAATATCGAGCATTACTACTTTTCACTGGTTGAGTTTTCAAGCACATTAAAAGGTAATAAACCACAAAGCCTTTCGTTATACGTAAATCATGTTTTTGATTTGGCAAAACAGCGAACTGGAACTTTCGCCGATGAAGTTGCTGTTACGGCAGTAGATGAGAACCAATCTGCTTTGCTAGCGTTAGCACTGTATTTTGGCTCTGAACGGTTTAAATTGCTTATAGGTGAATTCAAGCCTTTGTCCGCAGGAGATGCTAGGATACAGCACGAAAAAAGGGCAACAGTGACGTTGCGAGAGAGGGTCGATCTTCAAAAACACTTTGTTTATTCCGCGGCGTTAGAGTTGTTTTCCAGCCAATACGCAAGTGATGCATTGGGCGAGTTTAAAGAGTTTTTAGACTCAAACCAAGGCGGGAGTGGTTTTAGTTTTGCTGACTTGCAAGCCGATAGAGCTGGTACTCGATTGGCAATGATAGTTACAGGGTCTGAAACGTCAGCGCAAAAAGCCCAGCAAATTTTATCTTCAATTACTGATGAACAATTGCTGCCAAGCATTAGTGGTCTAAAAGAAGGGTTATCAAAAAGCCGCTTTAAACAAGAATATAAAACCGTTAATTCAGATAGTTATCAGAAAATGCTAGGAGATATTGACGACAGGTTAAAACGTTTACCATTGTATCGTCTTGGCTGGTAAAAAATATTGAGCCAAATACAAAAAAATGCCGAGTATTAGAAACACTCGGCATTTTCAATTTTGATATAGTGATAACAGTTTACTATTTGAATAGGTCCATTACATCGCTAATAGCAACCATAGATTTTTCGCCTGTGATGCGGTTTTTCACTTCAATCTCTTGATTGTCTAAGTTACGTTCACCAATAATCAGTAATAACGGCGTACCAATTAATTCATGATCTGCAAACATTACGCCAGGGCGTTCTTTTCTATCGTCGAACATGACTTCAATGCCAGCCTGTTGTAACTGGGCATAAAGATTTTCTGCTGTTTCTTTAACGCGTGCCGATTTTTGCATGTTCATAGGTACGATTGCGACTTGAAATGGTGCGATCGCCTTTGGCCATTTAATGCCATGTTTGTCATGATTTTGCTCAATAGCAGCCGCAACGATACGTGAAACACCGATCCCATAGCAACCCATGGTTAAGGTTTCATGTTTGCCTGATTCAGTTAATACACCGCAGTTCATCGCATCTGCATATTTTTTACCCAATTGAAAAATATGTCCCACTTCAATCCCACGCTTAATAACTATGCTACCTTGGCCGCACGGACTTGGATCGCCTTCGACCACATTGCGGATATCGTGAATAACAAATTCGCCAAAATCTCTATCCCAGTTTACACCAGTATGGTGGAAGTCGTTTTCGTTAGCGCCACAGACAAAATCCGCAATATGTGCTGCGCTTCTATCGACAATTACAGGAATTGTTAATCCGATCGGGCCAATTGAACCCACATCACAGCCAACTGCACCTTTGATTTCTTCATCTGAAGCAAAGGTTAGTGGGGAAGCGATCTCTGCTAGGTTTTCGGCTTTGACTTCATTTAACTGATGATCTCCGCGAAGAACGAGGGCAATGATTGATGTTTCTTCGCCTTCTGCAGCGGCGCCATGGACAAGCAAGGTTTTGACTGTCTTTGAAGCTTCTACGTTTAAGAAAGTTGCAACTTCTTCAATTGTTTTAACGTTAGGTGTCGCTACTTTGCAAAGTGATTCAGTCCCGACTGGACGATCACCTTGTGGTGCCAGTGCTTCTGCTTT
Source organism: Thalassotalea atypica (assembly GCF_030295975.1). Lineage (NCBI taxonomy): Bacteria > Pseudomonadati > Pseudomonadota > Gammaproteobacteria > Alteromonadales > Colwelliaceae > Thalassotalea > Thalassotalea atypica. Next base: position 2,333,312 of record NZ_AP027364.1, on the reverse strand, counting down.
TTCAACGTTAGCGGCAAAGTCGCTCACATCACTAAAGGCGATATCATCTTCACCTGAGTCAGCTAAAACATGGAATTCATGAGAGCCTTCACCACCGATTGAGCCATTGTCAGCAATAACCGGACGGAAATCTAAGCCTAAACGTTCAAAGATTCTACAATAAGCATCAAACATCACTTTGTAAGTTGTTTTTAAGCACTCATCACTGGTGTGGAAAGAGTATGCGTCTTTCATCAAAAATTCACGGCCACGCATCACGCCAAAACGAGGGCGAATTTCATCACGGAATTTTGTTTGAATTTGGAACATATTCAGTGGCAATTGCTTGTAACTCGCAATCTCATTGCTTATTAGTTTTGTGATTACTTCTTCGTGCGTTGGACCTAATACAAATGGGCGATGATGACGGTCATTCAAGCGCAGAAGCTCAGGGCCATAGTCGTCCCAACGGCCAGACTCTTCCCATAAATCAGCTGGTTGCACCATCGGCATTAAGGTTTCGATTGCGCCAGCGCGTTCCATTTCTTCACGGACAATTGTTTCTACTTTTCTAAGGACTTTTAATCCTGTCGGTAGCCAGGTGTATAACCCTGACGCGACATTACGGACTAATCCCGCACGTAGCATTAATTGATGGCTAATGACCTCGGCGTGTGCCGGTGTCTCTTTTTGTGTAGAAAGTAGGTATTGACTAGTTCGCATTGAAAATTTTCCGAAAAAGCGTGATAGTAAAAATTCGATTGCACATTCTAGCAGGGCGCTAGCTGACAACAAAGGGAATAATAGCCTCAATTAGCATATTCTTGTGTTTTTTGTCAGAGACTAATGTTCCTACCAATATCATCGGAGGCTCAGCCAAGGGGTTTGTCTTAACTTGTCCTTTACTTTGATTGTACTAAAGAGCCATGCTGATAGATCTTATCTAATACTTGTTGATTTTTGCCCATGCCACCAACGGTTAGCAGTTTGCCATCGAATACAATAAGGCCGCGGTGATCCATGGTTTGTTGATTACTAGTGGTAACTGACCACTTTTTGTCCATTAAACTATAGCGCCAAATTTGATTATCTGGTTGCGAGGGATTTTGGTTATAACCTATACCGTTGTAATTGTATGGGTTATCACTACCTCCGACGAATATAAATTCTTTCTTTGCTTTATCAGCCCCAGAAGCCATGCGATAACGTGCAATTCCTGTAGGGTGAGGCACTATGCGCCAATCAATTTTGTTGGGGTTGTTGGTATTAATGTCCCCTTGGTAGCACGCAGTCTCAGCGGAATATGAACGACGTTTGTACTGGTGGATTGTGGTTGTAACGCCGTCACAAACTAACATAGTGCTATTGAGTATTGCACCAGCTTGTCCAAATACCGGTTTGCCCGGAAAGGGAGTTGCTTGCGACCAGGTATTATTTCTAATGTCATAAAGCTGTACTAGGTTAACATTGCCATCGTTGTGCCAGCCGCTCACTAAGTAGATATATTGACCTTTGTATGAAAGTGCGATGCTATCGTCAACAGGGACGGGCATTGGCGCCAGCACAATAAATTTGTCGTGTTTAACATCATAACTATAAACATCAGGTACAGATATTTCAGCGTGATCACTGGCGACTGTATAGCCACCAAATACATACGCGAGCTCGCCTACGCCGGTTGCAACGCTGGCAAGTCTGCCTGTGATGTCCTTTTTAGTGCGTTTGTCTACAACGGGGGTCTGCATCGGTATATTACTACCTTGGTGCCACTTATTTCGTGTTACATCATAGACGAATGTCTTGTTAAGAACGTCGGTATAATCTTTCTTTGAGCCTAACCCTGAAAATGACACTATGTAATGATTATTTTTAGTTTGGACCAAGGCAACAGCGTTGTTAGATACGGGCTCTAATAATGGTGCAAATGACTCCGCATTAATTGGCGCTATTGAGAGACTATATCCCAACAAGCCAGCACTAAGGAAAATAAGGCGGCTAGATATTTTTTTAAAAGGATGTGAATTTTGAGTCATTGCGGGAAATTATCGTGTCATTTTTTTCACGAACACTACCACGAAAAGGGCAATAGTAAAACTGCCTGTAAATGCCTCAAAAGCAGCGATTGCTCTGGATATTCCTATAGGAGCAAAATCACCATAGCCTAATGTTGTAAAGGTAACGACCGAGTAATACAAACAGGACCATAATAGATCGATGTTTTGCTCAAGTGCTGCGGATTCGTCAAATACTTTTACTTCACCTTGATAATTTAATCCGGTAAAAGCGTACAAAACCGCACAGCACAATATCATCAAGATGGAGATACCTACGATGCGCAGTGGTGCTTCGCCATAACCGCAAAATAAATCGACAATTTTAGATGTTAATCGATTGAAGCTGTATTTTGGCATCTGCATCCGGCGCATGGTTAATTCTTTTTGGATGAAGTGACCTGACATGGTGAATATACCTTCATGCTCAGCATGTTTACGCAGGTCACGGTATACTTCTTCGGCTTGCTCGTATAGGTCACTGGCGAGCGAGAAATCTCTATTTTTAAAGGCCGCTCTTGCTTCTATTTCTTGCTTTAATTTGCGACCAACTTTCAAATTTTCAATCTTACTGTCAGACCAGCGAATGCCCAATAAATTGGTGTTTTGCACATTAGCACAGTTCAAGTTTGCTCCACGAAGATCGGCTTTCATTAAGCTGGCGTGATTGAGGTTGATATTAAATAAATGCGCACCATTGAGGTTTGCTTTATAAAAATCTGCGTAAGAAAAATCGAAACCTTCTTTTTGATGGTGATTGACTAGATCAATGTTGGACAAATCGGCATGCTTTAATTGAATACCTCTTAACAAGCCACCTGACTTAGCATAGTTCTCTAGCGCTTCTTTAAAACACTCTTCTGCTTTGCTGGTAGTTTTGTCGTGCCAAAAACAATACCCGGAGTTATTCGCGTGTTCATGACAATGGACACCGCTTGGATCAGAATATTGGCATAAGTCGTTATTTTTGCTCATCTATCAAGTATAGTGCTAGAAAATAGAATCGTATTGATATCAATTGAAAGGAAAAATTAATGGATATTAAAATTGTGGCGGCAAATTTTGACGATGAGCAGCATGGGCAGTCAGTTGTTTATTTGCTTAATGAATATGCTCTTGATCCGATGGGAGGAGGCAAACCGCTCACTAATGATGTAAAAGAAAATTTAGCGAAAACGATGTCAAAACTACCCAACGTGTTCAGTGTTTTATGCTTTATTGATGGCGAGCCTGCTGGCTTAATTAACTGCGTAGAAGGGTTTTCAACATTCGCATGTATGCCTCTTGTCAATATACATGATGTGATAGTCGCTAAGAAATTTCGCCGATTAGGGTTAACAGATAAGATGCTAGCTAAAGTAGAGCAAATGGCTCAAGAACGAGGAGCCTGCAAACTAACGTTAGAGGTTTTAGAAGGAAACAACGTTGCACAAAATGCCTATATAAAAGCAGGTTTTGACAGCTATGAACTAGATCCAGCAATGGGCAAAGCAATGTTTTGGCAAAAAACATTGGGTTAATTCTTATCAAGCGAACCTAGGTTTAGCTAAAGTGTACTGAATAAAGGCATGCTTTTAGCTATTAATAATGGTTCACTTTATTGTTAGAAGAATTCATTGAATTGACTTGCAGAGATGCTAGGATCTTTCTAAATTAACACAACGCCACGCGACATGAAAAAAATTAACATCGATACTTGGTACAGAAAGGAACACTTTGATTTTTATACTACGTTCAAACAACCTTTTTTTAACGTCTGTGTGACGATTGATGTCACCAAAACACTTAATCATTGCAAAGAAAACAATCTTTCTTTTTTCATTTGTTCATTGTTTTTGCTTGGATATACGGCTAATCAAATTGAGCCATTTAGGTATAGGATAAATAACAATGAAATTGATGTACATGACGAGTTGGAATTAAGTTGCACTGTGCTCAATAATGATGAGAGTTTTAGCTTTTGTGAGTTTGGCCTTAGCAGTAACTTTGGTTTATTTTATCAACATGCTGTTCAGCAAATGACTAAAATTAAGAATGGCCATAAAACGCTAAAACCAAATATCGCTAAAGGAAATGAAATTTTCTGTTCAGTTCTACCTTGGCTTCATTTTACAAGTATTTCTCACGCTCAAAAACAAAGCAAACAAGACTCAACACCAAGAATAGTGATGGGAAAATATAAAGCTATAAACAACGAAATAGCTATGCCAATATCTGTAGAAGTACATCATGCCTTAGTTGATGGTATACATGTCGGCCAATTTATCGATCAGTTACAACAAAATTTTAACCACTTTTTTAACCAGAAAAATTAATCTAGGCGTTAAAATGCTCTCTGTACTTTTTATCTAGTTAAATCGCAACGCGTTAATAATTATTGTAATGTCTGCATTGTTAGAAAAAGGTCATGGTTCTGTTTACTGAATGTGCTCAAGTCCAACATCCCACTTATTAAGTAGGAACTATGAAGACTTGAATAATGAATTTCCCTTTGCCTAAAAACTGATAGGCTTACGTTTGGTTACGCTTAATTCGTTGCTGCCTGTTTTTAATTTTTGTTTCGCTTTAGGCTTGTTTTCAGCGCTAGGCTTTTTCTGTTTTTGACTTTGAGGCCGTTTTTCTTCGACCGTATTGTTTTTGTCTTGTCGCTCAATGTTCTCGGCCGACTCAACAACTTGTAGCTGAATAATTTCACCATTAAATTCAACGATATCATTGTGGTAAATCTTTTTTCTTTTTTGAAGTTCTACTTCGTGGTTGACACCAACATAGCCTTCACTGATCACCATTTTCGCTTCACCGCCACCACCAACGAGGTTAGCAATTTTAAGTAATTTACATAATTCAATGGGCTGCGTATCAACTTCTACAATAATCATTTGTTGCATAATGGGTGCTGTAAGTGTTCTCAATACCGTGATTTTACCACCGAAACTGAATAACATCCTAGTGTAAATTCGAACTAACTCAGTAGAGATTCTAATGAATCTAAGAAGCCGTTTGTAACCAATAAGTAAAAAGCTTGTCTTGTTTTGTACAATCTGTATAATGCGCAGCCAGCAAGAAACGGCACGATATTTGAAAGGATATCACGCAAAGCTACCGGTCTAAGGGTTAACTATGATGGCGGAGCTACCTAATGCGAGGGTTATACCTTATATGCGCGTTTCAATATTTTGGTTTATTGTTTTGTTATTAAGGATATCTCCGATGAAAAAATTAGTTCTTGTTCCTGCATTAGCTTTAATGTCTCTATCTGTTACTCCTGTTGCTCAAGCATCAAATGTTGCACAAAGCCTATGTGAATATGTCTCTGTAGATGACAAAAAGCGCCTTCGTTCTTTCCTTAAAAGCAATAAACTTAAAATCCGTGCTATTTTTGATGGCGTTCAGTGTAACGGTAAGAATTTACTGGCATTTGCTTCAGACAACAACTCTGTTAAGACCGGTGCCATGATGATTAACAAATTACCTAAAAAGACTGTTAAAACTCATTTAGCAACGATTACTTCTTCGGAATTAGCCGAGGCAGCCAATAAGCGTGTAGCTGGCTAACTAGCTTCGATAGTCAATAAAAAAAGCGAGCTAAATAGCGCGCTTTTTTTATGCCTAAATTTTAAGGGGAATATTCACTCAAAAGGTGCTTTCAAACATGATGCTTTGTTGTTTCTATCAATTTAGCTAATGTTTCTTGCAAAGAGAGCATTTGTTCATGGCTTAAACCTGTTAGCGCAAACATCTGCTCAGGAATCGGTTGCGCTTTGCGCTTCAGTTTATCGCCTTTTGATGTCAACGAAATATAAACTGTTCGTTCATCAGCATCACTTCGAGTGCGATTAATAAGTTCATGCTTTTCCATTCGTTTTAATAACGGTGAAAGAGTACCTGTGTCTAAGTCTAACGCTTTTCCTATCTCTTTAATTGAGCAAGCTTTGTTATTTTCCCATAGTACTAACATGACAAGGTATTGCGGGTAGGTCAGTTCTAGTTCTTTTAAAATAGGTGCATACAGTTTGGTTAAAGACTTGTTCAAACTGTACAGTTTAAAGCAAAGCTGTTTCTCAAGTTTTAAGTTGCTCATAGCTCGTTTTCTATGTCTCTTGTGATAGCAGAAGGTTTGGTGATGGGGGCATAACGAGAAACCACTTCACCGTCTTTATTGATCAGGAACTTTGTGAAATTCCATTTTATTTTCTCTGTACCAAATATACCGGGTGCTTGGGATTTGAGAAATTTATACAAAGGATGCGCATTGTCACCGTTCACGTCGAGTTTCGAAAATAGTGGAAATTTGATATTAAACTGTAAATCACAAAACGATTTTATTTCTTCATTCGTGCCTTTTTCTTGTTCTTTAAACTGATTGCAAGGAAAGGCTAATATTTCAAATCCATCATCGTGGTATTTATCATAAATTGCTTGCAGCCCTTCGTATTGTGGCGTTAAACCACAAGCACTTGCAGTATTGACTATCAAAAGTACCTTACCTTTATAATCGGCTAGATTTACTTGCTCACCTTTGTAATTTTCAGCGCTGAATTGATGAACGGAATTTATCATGGAGTTTCGCCTTACTAAATTATACGAAATTATATTGTGCACAATATAAAATTATTCTTTGAAAAATGCAATTAAATCAGTTTGGCGAGAATAATTTTTGTAGAATAATCAATAAAATTATAAGGAGCTGTTGAATGAAAGTTGCGTTTGTTGGTTTAGGTGTCATGGGCTACCCGATGGCAGGACATTTAGTTAAAGCTGGACATGAAGTCACTGTGTATAACCGAAGTGTTGAAAAGGCTGAAAAGTGGGTAAAAGAATTTGGCGGTCAGTACGCTGTTACGCCAGCACAAGCCTCTAAAGATAGTACTATAGTGTTTTGCTGTGTTGGTAATGATGATGATGTTAAAAGCGTTGTACTTGGCGGCGACGGAATATTAGCCGGGTTGCCAGAAGGAGGATTACTGGTTGATCATACAACAGCGTCTGCTGAACTTGCGAGAGAATTAGCAGAGGTTGCACACAAACAAAATAAAGGCTTTTTAGATGCACCAGTTTCAGGCGGCCAAGCAGGAGCAGAAAATGGTGTACTTACTGTAATGGTAGGTGGTGAAAAAGAATGCTACGACAAGGCACAACCTGTGATGGCAGCATTTGCTCAATTTACTCAATTAATGGGGAAAGCGGGTAGTGGACAATTAGCCAAGATGGTAAACCAAATTTGTATTGCTGGTGTTGTTCAAGGGCTAGCTGAGGGCTTTTCATTTGCAGAAAAAGTAGGCTTGGATCCTGATTTACTCGTTGAAACTATTGCGAAAGGTGCTGCGGGTTCTTGGCAGATGGAAAATAGATACAAAACAATGTTTGCAGGCGAGTATGATTTTGGTTTTGCGGTTGATTGGATGAGAAAAGATTTAGGTATTGCATTTGCCGAGGCTGAAAACCACGACGTGCAATTACCGATGACCAAAATGGTTGACGGGTTCTACTCTGAAGTACAACAAGCAGGTGGTAATCGTTGGGATACCTCGAGCTTAATCTCTCGGTTTAAAGGTTAGGATTTAGTGCTAGTGGCTGATTATCAAAATTTTTCAGCCATAAGCCATAAGACATTATAGAGTGCATATTATTACACTTGATTAGGTCTGTTTTCCTTTACTCAGCATGCTTGCAATTTGAATTGTTGATTTGTTTGATAATGATGAGTTGATATTTTATGTAGTCTGAACGAGTAGACTTAATTGATTACATATCTTACAAGGATACTATTATTCGTGGTAGATATGTTTTCTTTTTCTTAATAGAGATGTGGTCATGTTTTATTGTCACATAATTCCTAAATATGGTGAGTTCACCTATACTTTATAATCAATCAAGTTAGGCGTTAAGTATGATTGAAGCTAAAAGAAAATTCTCGTTTCTTATTTTTATTGCTTTGTTTTTTGTCTCTAAGCAAAGCGAAGCATTTCCAGCTCCAAATAGCGAAGTTGTTATTACGGTTCCAGGACCGCTTGATGGTAACTCTGTAAGAAACCCTTTTGTAGAAGAGCTACTCCACCTAGTATTTAAGAAAAAAAACCGTTCGTTGACGCTTAACTATCACCCTCGAAAGTACACTCAAGGTAGGGCTTTGAGAGAACTAAGTGTCAATTCTGAAATAGATTTGAATTGGTCTACGACATCAATTGAGCGAGAAAAATTACTCAAACCAATAAGAATACCAATATACAGAGGGCTGATCGGCTGGCGTGTGTTATTAATAAAAGGAGGCACGCAAGAACGCTTTGACAAAATAACGTCTATTGAGGACTTACGAGCTTTGGTTGCAGTACAGCGCTTCGATTGGACTGATTATGATATTTTGAAAGAAAACAAATTTCGAGTTGAAGGTAATTTGAGCTTTTTAAAGCACTCAAAAGCAGTTATAGATGGCTTAGCTGATTACTTTCCACGATCCGTACTCGAAGTAGCGAGAGAACTAGACGATGAAAGAAACAAAGGCTTAACGGTTGAATCAACATTATTATTAAAATATCCATCGGCATACTATTTTTTTGTTAATAAATGCAATGTAGCGCTCGCGGATATGATTGAACAAGGACTAGAGCTTGCGTTTGAAGATGGATCTTATGATGAGCTTTTTAAACGTCATTTCGGCGATAAAATAGCAGCGCTCGCATTGGCTGAACGGCGCGTTATTCTATTGACTAACTCATCTCTTCCGCCGCTTATCGATGTGGACAGTAATAAATATTGGTACAAGCTTTAATACAGTAAAAACGCTTATTAAAAGCGCTTTTATTTACTCTTAGTATAACTTTCTTATTTAGGCATTAGCGTTGAACGTATTGATAAAGTGCTTTCAAAATTGATAACTTTTGTGCATCTTGCTCATGTTCATGAACAAGGTTTTCTATTTTTAGCATGAACTCTTCCAAACTTAATAGACCTTTACCGCCATACTGCAATTTATTCTGACAATAGCTTTGCCATTTGCTTTGTTCTTGTACATCTAATGTATAAGGGTAATTTCGAGCTCGATATTTAAATAGCATTGGTGCTAAACGCGGATCCTGAAATGGTAATTCGTGTGTTGCTAATTGCTCCGGATTTAAACCGTGCAAAATATCCATTTGTGCTTTATCTGCATGAGAAAAAAATTCTCCTCCGTATAGTGCATGTTCAGGATCTACATTTTCATCATCGAATGTCTTCGCGCTGTAGACTTCGTTAAGTTTATCAATAATATCTCGATGTTGTTTCAGTTTGGCCAGATTAGCTAAACAAGTCTCCCTTGGTATAGATAATCGCTCAGCGTTTTCCGGTAATAAGGTTTTAGCAGGCGCGATAATAGGACATTTATTCAAATGGATTAGTTTGATAGGTATTGGCAGCTCATCAGGCCCAAGATCGTCGTAGCGTGTATACATGCGCGTATGTATTTGCTCTGCATCTAATTCAAATAATGGTGTTGGGTCTTTCGCTAAATCTATCGCGATTACTGCATTTTTATTTGTAGGGTGATACGTAATTGGCGCGAACCAACTGGTGCAACCGTGCTCGGAAGACACACGACTGGAGGTGTGCACAACAGGGGTCATGTTGTATACATCAATATGTTCAGCAACTTGCTTTTTGTTGCGCATATTGAATATGAATTGATAAAGCTTAGGCTGTTTTTCTTTGATCAATTTTGCCATTGCAATGGTTGCATACACATCGCTCATTGCATCATGTGCTAATTCATGGCTTATTCCATTAGCTGCGGTTAACAGTTCTAACCTAAAGCTCACCACTTCTTCTCCGTTGCGTTCAACGGTTGGCCAATTAATACCGTCTGGACGGAGTGCATAACAGGCACGAACCATATCGATAATGTCCCAACGGCTGTTGCCGTGTTGCCATTCTCTTGCATAGGGATCGTAGAAGTTTCTGTAAAGGAGGTACCTTGTGACTTCATCATCAAAACGAATACTGTTGTAACCAGCCACACAGGTATTTGGCTCTGAAAAAATGTGATGAATCTTTGCCGCAAATTCTGCTTCAGATAGCCCGTCTTGCAATGCTTTTTGTGGCGTGATACCCGTAACTAGTGCAGCCTCTGGATTTGGTAAGTAGTCGGCAGGTGGCTGACAATAAAACATTTCGGGTTCACCAATGATGTTCAAATCATAATCTGTTCGAATACCTGCAAACTGTGAAGGCTTATCGTACTTAGGGCTGATCCCCCATGTTTCATAATCGTGCCAAAGGATGGTGGGTTTATTCTGTTCCAAGTTTGCTTTCCAGTGTACTGCTGCATCTGAGCCTAACTTTATCAGTAATTATTCGGATTTAACACGTTTTCAATCACATCTATGGTGATTGAAAACGTATCTTGTTCAGTTGTTGTATTTTTTTGCTTGATTTCATGATATTGAGATAAAAAATATATATGAGTTGTTCAGTAACGATCGCCAAATTTGTGACAACGATTAATGTTAATAGTATAGACTCATTGAGCATTATTTGATTTTATTTAGTTCTTCTAGGTATGCTTCTAAAATCAAGTTGCTTCGTGCTCCTTTACTTGTAATAGCCATAAACTGCGTATCGAAATAACGCCGATGAGGCTCAATAGATCTAATTGCATCTTGGGCGAGCCAACGATCGGCAAAATGTGTCGGTAAGAAGCCAAGGAAGCGACCTGTTAAAATCAGAAATGCGATACCTTCACGGTCGGTTGACGTCGCTGTAGCTTTAAGTATTTTTTGCTGTTGTTTAATATCTGCGGGCTGTGGATAGTTCGGCACAACCGCATCGTATTGACTCAATGCTTGATCACTTATTTGATCTAAATCCTGATTAAAAAGAGGATGCATTTCACTGCAGTACAGCTGGGATTTTTCTTTATATAGTGCTTGATACTCGAGTCCTGGCAGCGAGCGTAAGTTAGGCACCACACCAAAATGTAATTGATCATCGAGAATTGCTGTTTCGATATCATTAGGCGGCATCATTCTTATGTTAATAATAACGTCTGGCGCCCTATGTTTAAGTGCGCTTAGTGCGCGCGTAATACGCATTTGAGGAATGGTTACTAAATTATCCGTAATACCAATATTAAAATCGCCGACAAGATCGGTGTTTATGGCATTTATTTGAGATCGAAACGTTTCAAGACCGTTAAGTAATTGCAGCGCTGATTGATAAACATGTTGGCCTTGTTCGGTAATTGAAAATCCGGAACGTCCACGATGACATAGTCTCATTTGCAATAATGACTCTAGCTCAGATATGGCAAGACTAATGGCGGGCCGACTAATATTTAATTCGACTTCCGCTGCGGCAAATCCACCCGATTCTATAACGACTTTAAACACCCGCAACAAGCGAATATGTGAATCACCTAATTGTCGTGGTAATAAGTTTTTGTTTTGTTTCACAATGCGTAAATTTTATATTCAACTACATAGTTAAGTATTTACTTAACTTAAGTTTTAAAAGTATTGATTTAATAACCTAACAGTTTGTTGATAATGGAGTCAATCAAACTTAGCCCGAACAGGTGTTAAATGAATACTAATAAAACCAATCAAGCCAATCATGGCTTAACACAGCAACAACTTGATGCTCATTGGATGCCGTTTACTGGTAATCGAGATTTTAAAAAAGATCCTAGAATTATTGTCTCCGCTGAAGGCAACTACTATACCGATACTAACGGTCGAAAAATATTCGACGGATTATCGGGATTGTGGACGTGCGGTGCAGGACACAGTCGCCCAGAAATCACTGAAGCTATTAGCCAGCAGGCAAAGCAACTCGACTATTCGCCGGCTTTTCAATTTGGTCATACAAAATCGTTTGAGCTTGCTCATCGCATCACGGAGCTTATGCCGGATGATTTAAATCGAGTGTTTTTTACTGGCTCAGGTTCAGAGTCGGTTGAAACGGCACTTAAAATCGCTCGAGGCTATTGGAAGAAAAAAGGGCAAGCGAGTAAAACACGCTTTATTGGCCGTGCTAAAGGCTATCATGGCGTTAACTGGGGTGGTATTAGTGTTGGCGGAATCGGTGCCAATCGGGCGTTATATGGTCAAGGTATTGAAGCCGGTCATTTAAGTCACACTATGCTGCCTGAAAACAAGTTTTGTCAGGGCTTACCTGAAACAGGCCTTGAGTTAGCCAATGAGTTAGAAGAAATGATCGCCTTATATGATGCGTCAAACGTCGCAGCAGTGATTGTTGAACCACTTGCTGGCTCAGCAGGTGTTATTCCTCCGCCAAAAGGGTATTTAAAACGACTACGTGACATATGCACTAAGCATAATATCTTATTGATTTTTGATGAAGTGATCACGGCTTTTGGCCGAATGGGCGCAAACACTGGGGCAGAAGAGTTTGGTGTCACGCCCGATATCATGACGGTAGCTAAACAGTTAACCAACGGCGTAATCCCAATGGGCGCAGTTATTTCCAAGCAAGAAATTTACGATACTTTCATGGAAACTGCTGGGCCAGAATACATGCTGGAACTTCCACATGGCTATACCTATTCAGCTCATCCAATTGCCTGTGCGGCGGGTTTGGCGTCTTTGGATATTTTGGCAAAAGAGAATTTAGCTGAGCGCGTAAAAACCATTGCGCCTTACTTCCAAGAGCAGCTGCATAGTTTACAAGTCTGTGATCATGTCGTTGATATTAGGAATTACGGCTTAGCTGGCGGCATTTCTATTGCCCACTTACCTGGTGAGCCCGCTAAGCGGCCATACGATATCGCGATGACAATGTGGCACAAAGGTTTCTATGTCCGTTATGGCGGCGACACCATTCAGTTAGGTTTACCTTTTACTAGTGAACGTAGCGAAATCGACTGCTTGATTAATGCGCTAGGCGAAACAATTAACGAAACCAATTAATTTAATACTAACTACCTAATTTAACGTGCCGGGGAAAATGCCCTGGTTTAAGGAAAAAACATGACTACAGTAGGCCATTTAATTAACGGTGAATTGTGTAACGATAATCACCGTACTCAAGACGTTTATAACCCAGCGACGGGGCAAGCGGAAAAGCAAGTTGCTTTGGCTTCAAAAGCAACAGTAGAACAAGCGATTGCATCGGCTCATGCGGCCTATCCAGCATGGCGCAATACCCCAGCAATTAAGCGTGCACGTGTAATGTTTCGCTTTAAAGAGCTGCTCGAACAGAATGCCGACAAAATTTGCCAATTGATCGGACAAGAACACGGTAAAATTTCACATGATGCTGCTGGTGAGTTACAGCGCGGTATTGAAAATGTTGAGTTTGCTTGTGGCGCTCCAGAGTTACTTAAAGGCGAACATAGCAGAAATGTTGGGCCTAATATAGATTCTTGGAGTGAATTCCAACCATTAGGTGTTGTTGCAGGTATCACGCCGTTTAATTTCCCCGCTATGGTGCCAATGTGGATGTTTCCATTAGCGATTGTATGCGGCAATACTTTTGTACTAAAACCTTCAGAGCGTGATCCAAGTTCAACGTTATTTATTGCACAATTATTAAAAGAAGCAGGATTGCCTGACGGCGTCATGAATGTTGTTAATGGCGATAAAGAAGCTGTAGATGTTTTACTTACTGACCAACGCGTAAAGGCTGTAAGTTTTGTAGGCTCTACACCAATCGCGGAATACATTTATGCTACGGCAAGTGCAAATGGCAAACGTTGTCAGGCATTGGGCGGTGCTAAAAATCACGCTATTGTTATGCCAGATGCAGATATGGATAATGCGGTCAATCAACTATTAGGTGCAGCATTTGGATCATCCGGTGAAAGGTGTATGGCGCTATCTGTTGCTGTAGCGGTGGGAGATGAAGCAGGCGATGCCCTCGTAGAGAAAATGACACAAGGTATGCAAGGTCTTAGTGTTGGCGAACATTCAAACGCAAACAATGATTTTGGACCCGTAATTACTAAAGCGCATCAGGAAAAAGTCAATGGCTTTATCACTAGTGCTGAGCAGCAAGGAGCAACATTGGTTGTTGATGGGCGTAATCCTAAAGTAGCGGGTTATGAAGACGGCTTTTTTGTTGGAGCAACTTTGATTGATCATGTCACCGTTGATATGACCAGTTATCAAGCTGAGATTTTCGGACCAGTCTTGCAAGTTGTTCGCGTTAAAACCATGGAAGAAGCCATGAGTTTGATTAATGACCATGAATACGGCAATGGTACTTGTATATTCACACGAGACGGTGAAGCTGCACGCTATTTTTCTGATCATATTGAAGTTGGTATGGTTGGCATAAATGTACCGTTACCTGTCCCGGTTGCTTACCATAGTTTTGGTGGCTGGAAACGTTCATTATTTGGTGATTTGCATGCCTATGGTCCTGACGGTGTTCGTTTTTACACTAAGCGCAAAACTATCACACAGCGTTGGCCATCAAGTGGTGTACGTGAAGGCGTTTCATTCGCGTTCCCAAGCTAATAGTTAATCCGTCTCTTTACGTGCATACGTAAAGAGACGTCGAATGCGTAGCTAGAAGCTGTTGAATAACCATTGAGTAGAATATGTTAGAAAGCAAAATAATAAAATTAACGACAACGCCGGATGGGTTTGGCATTCAAACTGATGAGCTGACGCAAGATATGTTTGCTTCAGCATTGCCTACGCAACACAGTCACAGCTTTTTTGAAGATGAAGCTCTTGGGTTGTATGTCGGTTTATGGGATACGACCGACATGGTGGAAGCAGCAGGCCCATATCCGTGTGAAGAATACATGGTGGTTCTTGAAGGAGCCGCCGATATTAAAAATGCTCAAAGCCAAAATACTGAAACTGTAGTGGCCAGCGAGTCGTTCGTCATTCCACAGGGTTACAATTGTCAGTGGCATCAGAATGGTTACTTGAAAAAATTCTATGTCATTTACGAAGATTCGCAGATGCAAACAGAGAATAAAAACCATCAATCGATAATAAAAATTAACGATCTACAGGCAACGGAAAACAGGGTGTATTACCGTAATGCGTTGGGCAATTTTATCGTTGGTGCGGCTTTATATCCGTTGACAGATTTTGTTCAACAAATTAGTGAATATCATACATTTATCTATCTACGTAAAGGTCGTATGCTCATTGTTAGTGACGATGGTAATGAGCATTGGATTAACGCCACCGAGGCGGTTTTTATTCCTCAAGGTACGAGTTATCAATGGCGCGCCGAAGAGCCGATTAAACAAGAGTATGTCAAAGTGAGATCCGTATGAAATTGTCAGATTCAAGTTACGTAAAACAATTAAAAATTATTCAGCATTTGAATGAAGGTGGCAAAATGAAAAACAAGCACTTTATTAATGGACAGTGGTTAGCGTCAGCAAACAATGACACCTTTGCGGTGATAAACCCTGCGACCGAACAAGTTATTTCTCATGTCCCTGCAGGCAATAAAGATGATATTAATAAAGCTGTTATGGCCGCGAGACAAGCGTTTGACTGCGGCCCTTGGCCAAAAATGTCAGGTACTGAACGTAGTGCCTATTTAAAGAAAATAGCTAAAATCATTAATCGACGCCTTGACGAAATCACAGAAATCGAAGTGTTGGATAACGGCAAGCCGCACCCAGAAGCAAAATGGGATATTGAAGATACTGCTGGTACGTTTGAGTTTTATGCAAATTTGGCGTGTGAGTTAGATGAACAGCCTGAACAGTCGATTGCTTTATCTGAGCCTGGTTTCAGTTCAAAAGCCGTGAAAGAACCTATTGGCGTGGCGGGCGCTATTATTCCATGGAACTTTCCTCTGTTAATGGCCGCATGGAAAGTGGCGCCAGCATTAGCTGCCGGCTGCACTATGGTGTTAAAACCTTCTGAAGTTACGCCGCTAAGCGCATTATTGCTTGCTGAAGTCATTGAAGAAGCTGGCTTGCCGGAAGGTGTTATAAATATTGTTACTGGATTAGGCGCTTCTGCAGGACAAGCGTTAGCTGAACACCCTGATGTAGATAAGCTGGCCTTTACTGGGTCAGTGCCTACAGGTTCAAAAATAATGTCCATGGCAGCCAATGATGTAAAAAATGTCAGTTTAGAGCTTGGCGGTAAGTCGCCTTTAGTGGTCTTTGAAGACACTGATATTGATAAAGCTGTTGAATGGATCATGTTTGGTATTTTCTGGAACCAAGGGCAGGTGTGTTCGGCAACCTCTCGGGTGCTTGTTGCTGAGTCAATTTACCCTGCGTTGCTAAGCCGATTAGTCGAAGAAGCGAAAAAGATCACTATTGGTGCAGGCGATATTAATGGTGTTTTGTTGGGCCCATTAGTCAACGCGACTCAGTTCGTCAAAGTCAAAGCTGCGATTGACAAGGCAGTTTCAGACGGTGCCACGCTTGTTACGGGGGGAGAGCGTCCTAAGAATTTTGATAAAGGTTACTTTCTACAACCCACGATTTTGACGGATATGACAGAAGACAGCTTTATTTGGCAAGAAGAGATTTTTGGTCCGGTTGTTTGCGTTAAGCCATTTTCAACGGAAGAGCAGGCCATTGAGATGGCCAATAATTCTCGCTTTGGTCTTGCCGCAGCAGTTATGTCAAAAGATCTTACGCGCTGTGATCGCGTTGCCAAAGCGTTTCGTGCTGGTATTGTGTGGGTGAACTGCTCTCAACCAACCTTTGTTGAAGCACCATGGGGCGGTTACAAGCAATCAGGGATTGGTCGAGAGTTGGGCCAGTGGGGACTAAATAACTACTTAGAAACCAAACAAATTACCCGTTATGACAGTGAAGAAGCTTGGGGCTGGTACATTAAGTAACTACGCCTTTTTATAACGATAGTAACACTGAATTGACCGATTAGAGATGACTATGCAACAGCACCTTGAAGCACTAAAAGATTCCAAATTTTGCCCGTTATGGCATGACCAGCCAGACGTTAGGCCTGAAATAGTACCGCCGATTGCTCAAGACGAGCATTGTGACTTATTAATTGTTGGCGGAGGCTTTACGGGCTTATGGGGAGCCCTACAGGCCAAAGAGCGAGATTCAACACTTGATATTGTGTTAATCGAAAAAACCTTTATTGCTGATGGCTCTTCAGGTCGTAATGGTGGATTTCTTCACTCCACTTTGGCTCACGGAGAAAGCAATACCGAACATCATTTCCCAGGCGAAGAAGAAAAGCTACAGCAACTTGGCGAACAAAATATGGCGGAGTTGCTCGATTCATTAAAACGTTACAACATTGATGCCCGATATGAAGAGGTCGGTGAAACAGAAGTTGCAACAAACCCTGGCGCTGTTGCTGCTATGAAAGCAGATTATCAACAGGAAAAAAACAACGGCGAGGATGTGGTATGGTTTGATCAAGCAGCAATGCAAAAGGAGGTGAATTCTCCTGCATTCTTAGCCGGTATACAGCGCCGAAATGGTCTAGATGGTGTGGTTGACCCTGCACGTATATGTTGGGGCCTAAAACGTGTTTTACTTGAGTTAGGTGTGCGTATTTACGAATACTCCCCACTTGAAGCATGTCAACCGCTAGCACAGGATAAAATGTTATCTAAAAGCCTTGGTTTTAGCATTACCAGTAGCAAAGTATTGATGGCGACGAATGCATACAAAAACCCAATATCAAGCGTGAACAGAGCCACTATTCCTGTGTGGGATTACCAAATTGCTACTCAGCCACTTAATCAGCAACAGCTTGATGCCATAGGTTGGCATAAATCTCGTCATGCTTTGGGCAATCACGCCAATATGTTTCACTACTTTAGGTTCACCCAAGATAACCGCATCACATGGGGGGGCGGTGGCGCTGTACGTTATTACTTTAATAAAAACACTGACTTTGAACGTTGTGCCGACATTCCTGAACGGTTTGAACAATTGTCAAAAGAGTTCTTTGAAACGTTCCCACAATTAAAAGACGTTAAATTTACCCATCGATGGAGTGGCATAATTGCAACATCTACACGCTTTTGTATGGTACCTGGGGTCACTTACAATGGCCGATTAGCATGGGCTGTCGGGTATACTGGGCTAGGTGTTGGAGCAACACGGTTTGGCGCGAGAGTCGGTTTGGAGCTGTTAGGTTATCAACCTACTGAGATTCTAAACATGCAATTTATCACTAAAAAGCCAATGCCTTGGGCACCTGAGCCATTTCGTTGGTGGGGTGTAAGGTACACGCAAAATGCTTTGGTCAAAGCGGATCAAAATGATGGTAAACGTGGTTTATGGCTTAAATTACTGGACGCTATGAACTTAGGTTTTACTTGTTAATCACCTATAGTTGTTCGTATTACTCCAGTAGTGTTCGAGTAATACGAACGTTTAAGTAGGAATGTCACTAATTAAAACGGGTCAAGATGTTGTGCAATGCCTTGCCATAGCGTGTTTAAAGCATTCATCATTAGGTCACCATCCTGTGTAGGGTATGAGCCCATGCCGACGATCATGAGTTCTCGCTGTAGATCAAACCACGCAAACTGACCATGAATGCCTAGCATTGTAAATTGCTTTTTGGTTGGATTGAACACCCAAAATTGATTCTTATAAAGCCCATCTTTAAAAACCTTGTCAGGTACAGAAGCCTGATAGGCTTGTTGATAGGCCGTTTCAGACAATACTAAGTTATCAATAAAGCGAGCAGGAACAATTTGCTTTCCTTCACTATTTTTCCCATGATTGATCATCAATGCCGCTATTCTAGCAAAGTCTCTTAATCGTAAATTTAGTTGTCCTTCGGCAATCGGAAAACCAAGCGGATCTGTATTGAAATATGCACATGCTTCAGCGCCAACTTGTTGATAGAGATGTGTTTCAAACACCTGCGCTAAATCTTTTTGATATACACGCTCTAACACCATACCTAAAATATTCGCTAAACAAGAATTGTATACAAAACAGGTACCGGGTTGATGATTTTGAGTATGTAAATTATTAACTGCCCACGCTTTTGCGCCAATTGCTGTTTCACCAGCTTTTGGTGGATAGTAACCTGTGGCGCGGGCATAGCTCCAGTAATCAGCATTAGGATCACGGTAGTCTTCGCTATATTTTATACCCGCTTGCATATCAAGTACGTGTTGCAAGGTAACTACTTGCCATGCTTGGTGTTGTTCAAATTCCGGTAAATAACGAACTAACCTTTCATCTGGATCTAATAAGCCTGCGTCAATTGCGATTGCGATTAGCATGGCACATAAGGATTTTGTGCAAGAGTGAATAACGTGCCTATCGGTGGCTATCATGCCGTTTCTGTATGATTCGTGAACCACGTTTCCTTTATGCATGACAAGTAATGCATCATTAAAAACTCGGCGATTGAGTAGTTGTTCCCCAAACAACAAACGATTGGGCATCAGTGGATCATCAAATACCATCTCATCAATATTAAAATTACTTTGGTCATAAACAAGCGGAGTCATTTTGCTATTGGGCTCCAACGCCACAGTTCTAAATAGCTTATCCATAGATAATTGACCGAGCGCCAAATTTTCTGGTTTATCCCAATTATGCTGTCCGATATTAAATTGCTGGTTAATATGGAAACAGGGGGTGGCGGTAACGGTTTTCATTTGTTGGCCTCCTTCACAGGTGTAACTTTGCTGCTTGCTTTGGCTTGAGTTGTTTCTTCACTCCATTTAAAGATATTCATTTCTATAAACCAAAATGCGACCAACCAAAGAAAGGCATCTCTAAAGTCAAGCAAACCACCTTTAACGCCCCAGTAACCGGCTACTAAAAACAAAACCGCATAAAGTACTGATTTTATCCATTTACTCAACTTGATTTTACGCTCGGTTAACTTGCCTCGTAGCTGCAAAAATACTTCAACCTCAAGGATGAATACGACGAGAAGCCAAGTAATGGAATTGGTTACTTCTACAGTAGACAAACGCTGCGCTTCTATCAGTTGAGGGTGATCCGTGATGATTTGGGTGCCAACAATTTGTAGTAAAGGGATGTTTGCAAATCCTTGGCAGATTTCTTTGGTGATAGGCCAATACTTATCTATTTCTTTGATGTAAGTAAAGTTTGAGCCTATCAGAGAGCAAGTATCTTGGATTAGAAAAGGTGCCGTCGTGTGCAGTAAGTTAAATTTGGCAATAAAGCCGTAAAGAGAATAAACAATAAAGGTATAGCAAAGTGCGCGCAAGGTATTGATGCCTAGTTTTACTTTTCCCTTTATTTGTTCATCTTCTAAGATGTATGTTTCTAATTCAAAAAGTAGCAACAATATTAACCATGCAATAGTATCAATGGTTGCGGTAAAAGCTTCTATTATTTGAATAGGCGAAACGCCACCAGCATAGGTTTGATTACTGGCGGCGTAATCTTCAATGAAAAAGTGATAAATATCGTAAGCAATAAGTAAGTAAATTGTGTATTTAAATACCTGAAAAGCTGTACTTTTACTAATAGAGAAATTCTTAATTTTTATTGTTTTTGACATTGTCTCTAATC
This sequence comes from Thalassotalea atypica, assembly GCF_030295975.1. Taxonomy (NCBI): domain Bacteria; kingdom Pseudomonadati; phylum Pseudomonadota; class Gammaproteobacteria; order Alteromonadales; family Colwelliaceae; genus Thalassotalea; species Thalassotalea atypica. The sequence continues at coordinate 2,312,855 of NZ_AP027364.1, read as the reverse complement.
CGTTAAATGACTGATATTTAGAATTTACAGACCTAGTTTATCTCGTAATCCGTAGTACCAAGCGCCCATAATAACTGCAGGAACTCTAAAGAGTCGCCCGCCAGGAAAGTTGTAGTGAGGGAGTTGTGCAAAGACATCGAAACGACTACTGTCACCATGTATTGCCTCGGCTAATAATTTGCCAGCCAAATGACTGGTGTTAACACCGTGGCCGCTGTAACCTTGTGTGTAATAGGTGTTTGAACCCATTCTGCCTAATTGCGGTAAACGGTTGAGCGTCAATAAAAAATCACCGCCCCAAGCGTAATCAATGCGGTAATCCTTCATTACAGGAAAAATTTTATCCATGTGCGGTTTAAGAAAACGCTCTATGCTTGCAGGGTCGCCACCACCATAGGTTACACCGCCGCCAAACAACAAACGGTTATCAGCAGTAATTCTGTAATAATCAAGCTTATAGTTAACATCTTCAACACAATACTGCGATGGAATAAGGGATGCAGCAAGTGCCTCAGGTAGCACTTCTGTCGTAACTATTTGTGTGCCACAGGGCATTGATTTTTTAGATAATTTTGGCTCTAAATTACCCATATAGGCGTTACCTGCTAAGACAATAACCTTTGCGGTGACTGAGCCGTGCTCAGTTTCAACTTTTGATGAATTGTTAGGACAGGTTGATAATTCAACTATATTGGTGACTTTCGATTGTTCAAAAACCTTACCGCCTATCGAACATAGTGCTTTGGCCTCTCCCAACGCTAACTTCAGTGGGTGAATATGCCCACAATGCTCGTCCACTAATCCACCAACATAAGCATCGGTGTTAACCACATTTTTAATCGAGCTAGAATCAACCAGTGTTAGCTTGTCATTGCCAAATCGTTGCCATAATTGCTGTTTGCTCGATAGTTCATCCATTTGTTTATCGGTAAAAGCAGCAAAAAAGCCACCTGGTTTGTAGTCGCAATTAATTTGATAACGCTCAATGAGATCTCGTATACAGTCAGCGCCTTCAAAAGCCATTTTCCCTAATGCATTGGCCGTGTCGGTGCCGTAATGTGCTTCTATATGGTCGATATCACGGCTAAAGCTATTAACTAATTGACCACCATTACGCCCTGATGCGCCAAACCCAATTTTTGCGGCTTCTAGCAATACAACATTATAACCTTTCTCTTGCAGTGCTATGGCTGTAGATAAACCACTGTAACCGCCACCAACAACGCAAACATCGGCGGACAGGTCACCAGTTAACTTGGGATAATCTTGGGTACGGTTTGCTGTGGCTGCATAATAAGAATCAGGATAGTTGGACATAAATAAAAGTGTTTTATATATTGAACGTTGAGCATCAGTTTATGGCAAATAAATCCAGTTTTAAAGTCATATATGACCATATTTAATAAATAGTGTAAAAAATATTGAATCGCGCAGTTGTTTTAGTTAACGTACAAAGCAAATAATTTTACCGACTGTTAGGAAAATCCTATGACTGATTACACACTTCATTATTGGCAGCAAAAAGCTGAAAAACTTAGCTTAGAGGGTAGGGCATTTATTGGTGGCTGTTATGTAGATAGTGCAAGTGAAAAGGTATTTTCGTGCAATAGCCCCATTGATAATAGGCAGCTAACAGAGATAAGCCGATGTGACTTAGCTGATGTTGATCAAGCGGTGGCGGTTGCACGAAAATCCTTTGAGTCTGGTGTTTGGTCAAAAGCAGCACCTGTTAAAAGAAAAGCAACTTTACTAAAATTTGCAGACTTAATCGCTCAGCACCAAGAAGAATTAGCGTTATTGGAAACGCTGGACATGGGTAAGCCTATATCGGACTCTATGGCGGTTGACCTACCTGGAACTTTACGGTGCCTGCGCTGGAGCGCTGAGGCTATTGATAAAATATATGATGAAGTGGCACCAACACCGGAAAATGAACTTGGGATGGTAACACACGAGCCGTGTGGCGTCGTCGCGGCCATTGTGCCATGGAACTTCCCACTACAAATGGCTAGTTGGAAAATTGGTCCGGCTTTAGCGGCAGGTAACAGTGTCATATTAAAACCATCAGAAAAATCACCTTTAACAGCGATACGTATCGCGGGCTTAGCAAAAGAAGCAGGTATTCCTGACGGCGTGTTTAATGTGTTACCGGGCTTTGGTCATGAAGTGGGGAAAGCACTCGCTTTACATCACGACGTCGATACCTTGGCATTTACCGGTTCAACCGCGATAGCCAAACAGCTCATGATTTATGCAGGCGAGTCCAATCTGAAACGAGTGTGGAGTGAAGCCGGCGGAAAAAGCCCCAATATAGTTTTTGCCGATGCACCGGACCTATTGGCCGCGGCGCAGGCTGCCGCCGGCGCCTTTTGTTTTAACCAAGGCGAAGTCTGTACAGCTGGCACCCGTTTATTAGTTGAAGAAAGTATTAAAGATGAGTTTATTGAACATCTAATTGCAGCGGTTAAACAGTGGGTGCCAGGCAATCCACTTGATCCCAAAACTAATGTAGGGGCAATAGTGGATGAAACACAACATCAACGAATTCTTGGCTATATAGCGAAAGGAAGTGATCAGGGAGGCAAACTTCAAACAGGTGGTAGTGCGGCGAGTCCCGTTGCTAATGGATTTTATATAGAGCCAACTGTTTTTAGTGACGTTGCGAACGACATGGTGATTGCACAAGATGAAATTTTTGGCTCAGTGCTGTCTGTTATTTCATTTAAAGATGAAACTGAGGCGATTCAAATTGCCAATGATACGCCTTATGGGTTAGCAGCCGGCATTTGGACATCAAACTTTGCCAAAGCACATAAAATGGCAAAAGCGGTACGAGCTGGCTCTGTTTGGGTGAATCAATGGGATGGTGGTGATATGACGGCACCATTTGGTGGTTTTAAACAATCGGGAAATGGCCGGGACAAGTCACTGCATGCGTTTAGTAAGTACACTGAAATCAAAGCAACATGGATGAAACTAGATTAAATACGGTTAAATTGTTGTATATAAAAAACAACACCAATGTTTAACTTACAACATATTGAATAGAGAGTTGTTTAATTTTATTTACATGATATAAAAATGTCACCGCGTTAAATCTTTTATATACAGAGGTTTACGGTGGCATTTTTTATGTTTGATTCATAAGACATTTACTTGTGAGTAATAAAATTTACACAAATCGAACATTACTGTTTGATTTATTTTACGGCGTGTGTATTATCATGAAATAGAGTTAAAAATAACCAACAGCGTTACACGAATAAAAAGAATATAAAAATAACATTTAGGGGAAGGTATCCATGGCGTATCGTAAATCATTACTTGCACTAGCCGTTTCGTCGGTTTTAGGCAGTACAGTATCGGTTGCTGCCGAACAAGCTTCAGCAGAAAATGCCGATCAAAAGGCGAAGAATGACTATGAGGTAATTGTAGTCACTCAAAAAAGGGTACAAACCTTACAAGACGTTCCTGTATCGGTAAGTGCTTTTGGAGAAGAATTTCTCGATGATTTCAATATTGCAAATGCAGTAGACCTTGCCAAATATACTCCAGGTTTAAACGGTGGTAGCGATAATGATAGTTACATCGACTCGATTGGTATTCGTGGTATTACAACCGCTGATTACGGCATAGGTGGTGACGCTTCTATTGGTCTTTACTTAGATGGTGTTTACCAAGGCCGCAGTGGCGGCGCTCTTTCAAGCTTTTTTGATATGTCTCGTGTTGAAGTGGCCAAGGGCCCTCAAGGTACTCTATTTGGCCGAAACGCTGCATCTGGTGCTATTAGTATGTATACCAATGAAGCAGTAGATGCGACAGAAGGTAGCATCGACTTTGGTATTGGTAGTGACAACATGAAAGAAGTGACTGCCGTATATAACACCGCATTGGGCGATGACGCATTCATACGTTTTGCAGGGTATCATCAGTCACAAGACAGCTATATTGATAATAATCTTGGCGGTACACTTCGTGATAAAGAAGTTGACGCCATTCGCGTTAATTTTACTTATGCTGGTTGGCAAAACAGCGAATTAAAAATCAGCATGAACTATGAAGATAGGGATATGGACGGCGGTGTTTGGCGTTCTATCTGGACCGAAGGAGACTTCAACGCGGTTTCAAGTGATTTAGGATCAGAAGGTCACGACATAGCTGAAGTATTTGCCACGACGGTTGACTTTACTCATGATTTTGGTGGCGTGACGTTTTATTCTCAAACGGCGATAAAGAATAACGAATGGCAGTATTTGGAAGATTATGATGGCACGGCGATGCCCTTAGGTAATTACTCTCAGAATGATGACAATGAATACATCAGTCAAGAGTTCAGAATCACATCAAACACTGATTCTGATGTGTTTTGGTTTATCGGTGTCAGTGCTTATGAAGAAAAAGTTAAGGCTAATTTTTATAATGGCTATGATGACGATGCATTTTGTGCTCAATTACCTAATTTGGAAGAATGGGATCAAAGCTTAACATCACATACCAGCCAGCCGGAAAACTACTATGCAGACTGTCATGAATTCATGGTTGACGGTTGGTATGGCTTAGATCCGATAGCTGATGCTGAAGAAATCGCGGCGCTTGTTGATGATGAAGAAATTCCAGGGCCAGGTGAAGGTGTTAATGGCGTACGAGAAGAAGTGTACGCACGCGGCACAAACTCGGGCTACGGTATATACGGTGACATTACTTGGTCAATCACTGAAAAAACAGAACTTACTGTTGGTGGACGCTATTCTTATGACAAAAAGGAGTTTGCGTTAAACTTACCTGAGCCTGATGGTTGGTTAGGTCATTATTGGTTAGTCGGTGGGCATACCGACGGTGAATGGATTGAAGCTGAAAATGATTGGTCAGAATTCACACCGCGTGTTGCACTGAATCATAAGTTAAATGATGACGTGAATATTTATGCTAACTATTCTCGAGGCTATAAAGCGGGTGGTTTTAATACGTTTGCCTTCAACATTGACTATAAAGACTGGACCGGCTGGGACGATGGTGAAGAGTGGTTTGATGAAGAGCCAGATGGTGTCATTGATGAGACAGACGTAGAGTATTGGTCATCAGAATTATACGGCGGTGTTATTCCTGAAGGTTCTGAACTCGCTAGATTTGAACCTGAAATTGTTGATAGCTACGAAATAGGTATGAAAGGTGACTTCCTTAATAGTTCACTTAAAGTTAACGTCGGTGCTTATTTCTACGATTACCAAGACTTCCAAGGGCAGTTCGCACAAAACGGCGGTGCGGTGATCAAAAATATCGGTCAAGCGGAAGGTAAAGGGGTTGAATTTGACGTGACTTATTTGCCAACAGATAGCTTACGTTTATTTGTTGCCACAGCAATTCAAGACTCAGAAGTTAAAGAAGGAGAGGGGCTAGGAGGTGAATCTCTGGTAGGTAAAAAGCTTGATGCCCCCGACGTGACTATTAGCTTCCTTGGCAGTTACTATTGGGGCCTAGACGGTGATATTGATGTGATGGCACAGGTATCATATAACTGGCAAAGTGACACCTCTGGCGATGAGTTCATGAACGGTAACAAGGTTTTTGATCAAGACGCATACGGATTACTTGGTGCACAAATGAGTGTTGAGTCAATGAATTGGAAATTCTCTGCCTACATTGACAACATTACAGATGAAGAATATTACGATGCTGGTGTTGAAGATACTGGATTGAGCTACTTTGGATTAGGTCGTGGTATTAACGGCGGCGTTAATGTGAAGTATACTTTTTAAGTAATGCTTCTATAACATAAAGAAAAAGCCTTTACCGTTGGTAAAGGCTTTTTTTATATTGTATTTAAACTTACAAGTTAGTTTGTTCGCTACTGCACAGCACTTTGATGCGCTAAAAATCGAACTGTTAGAAGTTAGCGGGGGTCGTTGCGCTGATAATCTTGCAAACTTTCTTGTATGGATTTCTAAAACGGTGAGGTTTATTGTTATCAAAATAGTAGCTATCGTTGGCTTTTAATATGAATACTTCATCACCAACAGTAAGTTCAATCTTCCCTTCCACAATATAGCCTGCTTCTTCAGCATCGTTTTCTAACATCTCTGTGCCTGTATCGGCTTCAGGGGGGTAAGACTCTGCAAGAAAGGTCATTTGTCGGTTTGGAAAAGCTTTACCTACCAGTGCCATACACACATCGCCTGTACCAATGTTCATCAATTCTTCAGGAGAATAGACAACCTGTTGGGCATGGTCTGACTCTTCTTCTTCAGCAAAAAAATCAACCAATGAGATTGGAATACCATTAAGTACTTTTTTAAGTGAACTTATTGAAGGACTAACACTATTTTTTTCGATCATTGAAATTGTGCTATTAGTCACCCCAGCTTTTTTAGCTAATTCTCGCTGGGATAAATTGTTTAACATTCGAACTGTTTTCAGTCGGGCACCAACGTCCAATGGAATATCCTTAAAATACGCTTTTACAAGAAGTTAAATGATATCGATGTAAGCCTAATAAAGCAATTGTGTTCAATATATTGTTCGAATTACTGGACATTAAATTATTATTCGATAGTATGTTTTATATAATTTACGCTTGGGTAATATAATTTACAACAGGGCTTCACAATGACCGTTATTCATACTAACGAATATCCAGAATCTTATTATGTTTCTAGCATTAATAGAGTTCCTACATACAGTTCACTAGAAGAGTCGTTGACGGCTGATGTTTGTATTGTTGGTGGTGGTTTTAGCGGTATTGCGTCGGCGCTTGAGTTGGCAGAACGTGGCTATAGCGTTGTAGTTTTGGAAGCAAGAAAAGTCGCCTGGGGAGCATCTGGTCGAAATGGCGGCCAAATTATACGAGGCGTAGGACATGACTTATCCATATTTAAAAATCAAATCGGTCAAGAGGGGGTTGATGCGATATCAGCCATGGGCTTTGAGGCAAACAAAATAGTGATTGACCGTATCAAAAAGTACGATATTAGTTGCGATCTACGCCTGGGTTATTGTGACTTGGCTACTCGTCCCAAAGACATGCGTTCGTTGGAAAAAGATTACGAGCATTTAAGTCAAACCTATTACGGCCGCAATGTTACATTGCTAGACAAAAGTCAATTGAAGCAAAATGTCGTCGGCTCTGATCGCTATATAGGGGGGCTCGAGGATTTGGCGAGTGGCCATTTGCATCCACTCAATTTTTGTTTAGGGGAAGCAGAGATCGCCGTATCCTTAGGTGTTAAAATTTTTCAAGACTCACCTGTTGTAAAAATTGATAAAGGTTCAACGGTTACAGTAAGTACCAGTTCGGGCCAAGTGCATGCCAAACAGCTTATTTTAGCGGGTAATGCATATTTAGGTGATCTAGAGCCTAAAATATCAGGGAAAGTATTACCTGCGGGCAGTTATATCATTGCCACAGAGCAGCTTCCTGAATCGGTTTATCAAACATTGCTACCGCAAAATCATGCGGTTTGCGACATGAAAATCGACCTTGATTACTTCAGGCTGTCAGCGGATAAACGAATGCTTTTTGGCGGAATGTGCAACTATTCAGGCCGAGATCCAAAAAGCATAAAAGCTGCGTTATTGCCTAAAATGCTGAAAATATTTCCTCAATTAGTAAATACCCAAATCGAGTACCAATGGGGAGGAATGATTGGTATTGGTGCTAATAGGCTACCTCAAATTGGCAGGATTGACCGCAATATATACTATGCGCAGGCGTATTCTGGACATGGTGTTAATGTGACACATTTAGCTGCTAAGTTGTTGGCAGAGTCAATTCATGGCGAAACTCACCGATTGGAGCATTTCGCCAAAGTAAAACATATGACCTTTCCTGGCGGAAAATACTTACGCTCTCCATTGCTTGCGCTGGGTATGATGTATCACAAAATGATCGATGCCTTTTAAATAAAAATTTTCATTAACAATAAGAAGAAATGACTATGAAACACTATTTAGTTTTAGCCTTAGCTGGTTTTTTAATCACTAGCCAAAAGGCTGACAGTAAAACAACTTCAGCGGATCTTATTCTAACCAACGGCGCTGTTTACACGGTTAATGAAAAACAACCATGGGCGCAAGCGGTAGCGGTGAGTAAAGGTGAAATAGTAGCGGTTGGTACGAACCAAGAGATCCTATCGTTAGCCGGAAAGGGCACTAAGCAACAGAATCTGAAAGGTAAAATGTTATTACCTGGATTTATCGATTCACATGCTCATCCTGTTATGGGCGGCGCATATATGAGAAGCCTGTCTTTAGACAGTTTTGCTACACCTGAACATTGGGTTAAACAATTAGCTGAATTTTCAGCACAAAACCCTAATGAACGCGTTTTATTTGGCTATGGATTTTTGGCCAGCGCCTTTGGCCCTCAAGGCCCAACAAGTGCGATGTTAGATAAGGTGGTTACTGATCGTCCGGTGATAATCATGGACGAAGGATTTCATGGCGCTTGGGCTAATACCAAGGCAATGAAGATACTTGGTGTTAATCAAGATACACCGGATCCCGTTCCTGAGTTTAGCTACTACAAGCGAGATGAGCATGGTAGGCCAACAGGTTACTTGCTTGAAGGCACGGCAACGGCAGCGATAGAAAAACTCGAAGTCATAACCGCTGAGAGTATTGCACTTGGTACAAGTGATGTGATCGAGCTTATGAATCGCTATGGCATAACCTCAGTATTTGATGCAGGGGCGTTAGATGTCGATTCTTTGCAACTTGAAGTCCTAGAAAAATTGACCAAGCAAGGAAAAATGACGGTTCGCATGGTTGCCTCTCATATGATTGGTAAAAGTGAAGCCGCCAAGGATGCCATTAAGATAGCAAGTCATAAACGCGCTGTTAGCAAGCATGAAATGTATCATATCAATACCTTAAAAATCATGAATGACGGTACTATTGAAGGGAAAACCGCAGCCATGTTTGAGGATTACCAAGGAGAAAAGGGCAATAAAGGCGTTAGTGTATTTAGCCAAGAGCAAATGAATGCACTGATTGAACAGGCCAGTGACGCGAATATGGATGTTCATATTCATGCGTTAGGAGAGCGTGCTATTTCTGAAACGCTTAATGCCATTGAGCTTATTAGAAACAATCCTAAACATAATCAAAGTACTAGTCGTTACGCAATTTGTCATATCCAAGTGATGACCGATGAAGACGTTAAAAGGTTTGCCAAATTAAACGTGGTCGCACAAAGTACACCGCTTTGGGCTTCATATGACGAGTACGGGAAAGCCTTTGTCAGTGATGATCAATTTAGCCGTTATTTTCGATTTAACAGCTTAAAAGAAGCCGGTGTCAAAATGGCATTTGGTAGCGATTTTCCTGCATCGGGTGCAGGTACTTTGGGTATGTCTCCGTTGTTTAATATGGAGATTGGGCACACAAGACAAACCCCTGAGCAAGAGAATGCGCCTATTCAGCCAGGTATAGAAGAACGACTAGACATCGCATCGTTAATCAAAGGTTACACCTTAGATGGCGCTTACCAATTGCACCTTGAAGATCAAATAGGCTCAATCGAAGTAGGTAAAAAAGCGGACTTTGTTTTACTTGATCAAAATTTATTTGCAGTAGACAAATACAACATCCATAAAGTGAAAGTACTGCAAACGATACTGGCGGGGAACACGGTATATTCATCAGGTGCATTAAACAACTAATAGCACTGAATGCTGTAACATATAGGTTATTTCGTATGGAATACTCTAAAGGGCTACCTAACGACGAGTTATTTAATGATCGAAAATCGCTTGATTTTGCGGGCTTAAAGCGAGTGATAACACACCCGCTTAGAGAAAAATTATACAGTGAGCTGCACAATCGTCCGTTTCAATCTTTGACTAATCCTACCCAAATTAGCCATATTGCTATTCAACATGAAGGAAAACTAAAGCAACAAGAATATGATTTCTTATCACTCTTGTGCGAAAGGTTTCAAGTAAACTCACCAACCCAAGACATGCCTTGTTTTTATCAATGCTTTGGTTTGTTTCGTTTGCGTTGGGAAAGACATATGGAGTATTCAACCTATACAATAATCCATGACACGCCCCAATCGATATTACCTTTTACAAAGAATGCCATTGATTATGTTCCTATGGATTGGTTAGAGAAGATTCCAGGGCAGGTGATAGCGGCGGTGCATTTGGTCGTTGGCAAAGAAGAAACAATCGATGAAAAACAAATTACCAATTGTTTTGATAATATGCGATTGATCGCCAGCGCCCCTTATAATGGACTTGCTAAGGTATGGACATCCTACAAGCTGCACGAGGATGGCTTTGCACGCTTTCTGGTTTGTACCAACACCTTATCGCCAGAGCAACTTGGTCGGTTAATTCAACAATTGTTGCAACTAGATACCTATCGCTTAATGGCCACGCTCGGTTTACCTTTAGCGCAAAAGATAAACGGCGAGTTAAATACAATTGATATTGAGCTTAAACAGGTCACCAGTCTAATCGCGATGGGCAATGAACATGATGACCGAGAGCTACTCAATACGGTGTTAGCGCTCGCGGTAAAAGTTGAAGGCTTGCGTAGCCAAAGCAATTACCGATTTTCAGCCACGAATGCGTATTACGATGTTGCCTTGCAACGCATGGAAGAGTTAAAAGAAGATGAGCTGTTTGGCTACATGCGACTGCAAGAGTTCTTAATGCGTCGTATAACCCCTGCGGTAAAAACATGTCGAACAGCTGCAAATCATTTAGAAGATATTTCGAGAAGGGTAAGCCGCGCAAGTGACCTACTCAGAGCACGTGTAGAAATGGTGCTACAAGAGCAAAATCAAAAACTGCTTAAATCAATGAATCGTCGAGCACACATCCAAATGCGACTCCAACAAACCGTTGAAGGGTTGTCGGTCGCAGCGATTAGTTATTATGCCATTCAGTTACTGGATATATTACTTACCTCAACGACAGGTCTAGGATTGGATGTTGATCATAACCTTGTTAAAGGAATTGCGGTGCCTACGGTAATTGTGAGTGTTTTTATTGGTACCAGATATATACATCACAAATTAACGAAACAACCAGCCAGTTAGTTAGTATATGTTTGCATTTTCAGTGTCCTGTTGTTTTCGAAAATAGGTGAATAACAACAACCCCTAAAACAATAAAAAACATGCCTAACATGGCTGGAATATCGGGCTTTTGTTGATAAAGAAAGAGGCCGGCAATGGTCACTAATACGATGCCAGCGCCAGACCATATCGCATAAGTAATACCGACCGGTAATTGCCGCAATACCAACATCATAAAATAGAAAGAGGCCAAATAGCCCAATATCACAATGAGACTGGGCCATAGCTTAGTGAACTCGTCGGCTGACTTTAACGCACTGGTTGCAATCACTTCGGTGACAATTGCGCATATTAAGTACCAATACGTTATGGGCATCTAGGTTATTCCTTCACTTACGAGTGAGTATTTTCATCGCTAGCATGGCTGTTTCGTTCAGCGATTTCCGCCTGCCATTCAAAGATATTGCGCTCGATTAACACAAACGCGACAATCCATAAAAATGCATCCCAAAACTCAAGGAAATTACCGGTAACACCCCAAAAAACAGCAGCCATAAACAAAATGCTGTAAATGGTGACCTTGACATACACATTGTATTTTTCCCATAATTTACTGGAAATATTACCTAGCTGGGTGTGCACATCAATCTCTAGCATGATCACAACACCAACCCAAGCACTGGCATTAATGACGTCAACCCAGGCCAACATTTTGACATCAGTTAAGGTGCTACTGTCAACGATAACTTTAAAAGGTGCATGGATATAAAACTCTGTACTAGCTGCGGCAATGGTTTTACAGGTTTGCGGCGTAATTTCATTGTAAACGTTCAGCGTTTCCATAAACTTCCACTCTTTAACCATGTCACATAAATTACCGACTTGATGCGGCGTAAATTGGCCTATTAATCCCACTTTGGTCATGTAACCGTACAAAGAATATAAAATGAAGAGGTAGCAAAATGCGCGTATACCGTGCAGTACTCTTTTCGTTCCGGCGGTAAGTTTACTATCGTCAATAACATAAGTTTCTAGTTCAAATAACAACAGCAATACTAGCCACGCACCGGTATCAATGGTAGAAGAAAATGCTTCAATCAAATTGCTAAACGTAATACCGCCAGCAAATACCACGCTACTTGCTAGCCACTCTTCCTGAAAAAATAAATACACGTTATAGGCGAGTGCGGTATAGACCAAGTATTTGAACGCTTGAAATCCCCACGCGTGAAAATGTTTTTTCATGGTTTGATTCATCGTAAGTTCCGACATCTGATTAACCTTATTATCTTTCTTTTCTTATTTTTATTCGGCCATAAAAAAGCCGCTATAAGTTAGCGGCCTATTTAAATTATATCAAGTTGTAAAACTTAGCAGTGTCATCTAGTGTTTTTAACGCTTTGTTTATCAACTCATCCACTTCTTGTTTTGAGATAACCAATGGCGGCGAAATAATCATGGTATCGCCACAAGGTCGCATGATTAAGCCGTTTGCAATCGAGAAGTCTCGACAAACACCTCCGGCTGCACTTTTAGGCGCGATACGCTCATTGGTGTTTTTATCTTTCACTAACTCGATACCGGCTACCATACCTAATCCGCGCGCTTCACCAACGATTGGATGTTCTGCAAGTTCTCGCCATCTTTTTTGAAGATAAGGTGAAATTTCATTTTTAACCCGTTCAACAACACCTTCAGATTCCATTAATTCGATATTTTTTAATGCTACAGCTGCTGCAACAGGGTGTCCTGAATAAGTATAGCCATGGTTAAAGTCACCACCTTGACCAATGACCACATCAGCGACTTTGTCAGAAACAATCACGCCGCCTATTGGTAAATAGCCAGAAGACATACCCTTAGCAATGGTAATCAGATCTGGCTTTAAATCAAAGTACTCACTAGCGAACCATTCACCCGTGCGGCCAAAGCCTGAGATCACTTCGTCGACAATCAGCAAGATGTCGTATTTAGCCAGTATTTTTTTGATTTCCGGCCAATACGAGTCAGGAGGCGTGATTACACCACCTGCACCTTGAAATGGTTCGGCGATGAAAGCGGCAATGTTTTCTTCACCAAGTTCTAAAATTTTACTTTCTAATGATTGCGCGGCTTTGATACCAAATTCTTCTGGCGATAAATCACCACCTTCGGCGAACCAGTATGGTTGATCTATATGCGTGATGCCTTCAATTGGCAGGTCACCTTGTTCATGCATGTAACCCATGCCGCCTAAACTAGCTGCAGCAACGGTTGAACCGTGATAAGCGTTTTTTCGGCTAATGAATACTTTCTTTGATGACTGACCTTTTAAATCCCAGTAACGACGTACCATTCTAAAGTTGGTGTCATTTGCTTCTGAGCCAGAGCCAGTAAAGAAGACTTTGTTCATATGAGCTGGTGCAAGTTGTGCTATTTTTGCAGCTAATTCGGTAGCTGGTGCAGTCGTAGTTTTAAAAAACAAATTATAATAGGGCAATTCGCTCATTTGTTGAGTCGCGGCTTCGACTAACTCTTGTCGACCGTAGCCGATATTTACACACCATAGGCCTGCCATACCATCAAGCAGTTTATTGCCTTTATCATCGTAAATATAAACCCCTTCAGCTTTACTGATGAGTTTTATTCCTTTTTCAGCAAGCTCTTTATTATCACTAAACGGTTGAAAATGATGTGCATTATTTTTTAGTTGAAATGCATTTTGTTGATTGTTGTTTTGCATAATAAAACCTTACTTATACTGCTGTTAATAAAAAGTGGCGTTCCCACGCACTAATCACATTTTTGTAGTTTTCGTAGTCCGCGATACGTGTTTGGGTAAAGCCTCTAATAAAATCATTACCTAGATATGTTTTTAACGCACTGCTGTTTTCCATCATGGATATGGCTGCATCGATATTAAGCGGTAGTTCGGTACATCGTTGCTTATTGGCCTTGGTGGATGTTTCAGCCGATGGCTCAATTTCTTCAACCATACCAATGTATCCGCACAGCAAGGTTGCTGCGACTGCCAAATAAGGGTTTGAATCTGCGCCTGGAAGTCTATTCTCAACACGTCTTGCGTGAGGGGGAGACTCTGGAACACGCAATCCCACGGTTCTGTTTTCAACACCCCAATGTAGATTTACCGGTGCTGCGATGCCTGCTACAAATCGACGATATGAGTTAACATTTGGTGCAAAAATTGCCATAACTTCAGGCGTATAACGTTGCAGCCCACCTAGGTAATGTCCAAACGCTTTTGTGTTACCTGACTCGCTAGTAAAAATATTATCGCCTGTTTCAATATCGACAATGCTTTGATGGATGTGCATGGCATTACCCGGCTCATTACTGATTGGCTTTGCCATAAAAGTAGCGGTAAAACCATGTTTTGTTGCGGCCTCTTTGACCATAAGCTTGAACATGAACACCTGATCCGCAAGTGATATGGGATCACCGTGATTAAAGTTAAACTCAAACTGTGCAGGGCCTTCCTCGTGAACAACGGCATCTATATCTAGCCCTAACTTTTCTGCCCAGTCATAAACGTCATTAATAAACGGGTCAAACTCACTAACCGCTTCTATTCCAAATGATTGTCTGCCTGACTCTATACGTCCTGAACGGCCTGTAGGCGGCTGTAATGGTTGGTTTGGGTCATCAGACGTTTTAATTAAGTAAAGTTCCATTTCCGGCGCAACAACAGCTTTAAGGCCTTTCTCTTTATATAAAGCGATTACCTGCTTCAAAATATTGCGAGGAGAGAGTGTGATTGGTTTGTGCTGCTGATTGAAACAATCGTGAATAATCATAGCCGTTGGCTTTTTAGTCCAAGGTAAAACATAACAAGCGTTATTGTCAGGTTTTAAGAACATGTCTAAGTCGCGAGGATCAATCAAAGAAAATAAAATATCATCTTCTATCAAGTCACCGCAGGCAGCTTGTAATAAAATACCTTCTGCAATCCTGAATCCCTCGTCTGCGACAAAGGTTTTAACAGGCAAAATTTTTCCGCGAGCAATGCCCGTATGATCTCCAGTAACACATTGTACTTCTTGGATATTATTTTCATGCAACCATGTTTTTATTTTATCCATTATTTTCTCTCATTTGCTTTCTGGTTATGCAGGCTTGGCCAAAGGCGCTAAATAATTTACTACTAATCGGGTTGTTTTCTACTTGCCATTCCGGATGCCACTGAACGGCTAATGCAAAATTGTTTTCGCCGTTAACTGATATTGCTTCAATCAATCCATCAGGTGCGGTTGCCTCAATCGTGAGGTTTTGACCTAATTGATTGATGCCTTGAGTGTGCAGTGAATTTACTGTTAACGATTGCTCACCAACGATTTGGTATAGTTTGCCATTAGTATTTACAGACACCTCATGACTTGAACCATATTGCTCGGCTAGAGGCAGTTCTTTGTTTTCTCTATGCTCAATAAATTCATCTTGTTGATGCAGTTTTTGATGCAACGTGCCTTTTTGAGCGACATTCATTTCTTGAAAGCCACGACAGATCCCTAATAAAGGCACGTTGTTGGCAATCGCTTTCTTAATCAGTAGTAAACTTGTATTGTCTCGATGGTTGTCCAGTTTGGTGCCTTCCTCAGCTATTTCATCCTGATAGTGCAACGGGTTGACCATTGAGTAACCACCTGTTAACAAAATGCCATCAAGCGTCTGTATCAATTGCTCAATATGTGACTTGGTTGCTAGAGCAGGGATTAATACCGGCAGACAATTGCTATGCTCAGCAATAGCATTTAAGTATTTTTCGCCCGCCACATGAAAAGGGTGAGGACCGATCATTTCTCGATCACAAATCAATCCCACAAGCGGTAACTCACTTTGTTTCATATTGTTGATTATTCTTTAAGGTGTTCAATTTAACAAACAGTAGCATATCAAAATAATGAACGTCTAATGTTTTTTAAATGAAACAGTAAAATAGTCTATAAATATCGCTAAAAAGTAGCGGTTAGTCTCTAATACGATATTGATTTTATCTAACTATAACAGAAGCTTGCTGGGGTTCTTTTGATGGTATAGGGAAAGAGTTTGTGATTGAAATATTTTACAGTAACAGCCACTCTCCATTGATAGTAAAGCGGCTTAAGTAGATTAGACTGAAGTGGATTAGCTAAAAGGTTTGGATAAAGTGAATATGCAGCTTTTGCTTAAATTCATTAGTAATTGGCTGTGGTTTCTTCTCTTTATAATTATAATGTACCATCACTGCTGTACCAGATACGTGCTTTACGTTGTTTTGCCATGCTTCTTGATAAATGTCTAAAGATGTATTACCGATACGTTTGATGTAGGTTTTAATTTCAACATCATTGCCAAATTTAAGTGGCGCATGAAAATCAATATTCATGTTTGCCAACGTTAAATTCCACTGCGTTAAGTTAAGTGATTGATCAGGATTAAAAAGTTTAAAAATAGGGTTTCTAGCGGCCTCAAACCATTGTGGAAATACGGTATTGTTTATATGGCCTAACGCATCCGTTTCACCGACCCTAGGTTTGATTACTTCGTAGAACATTAACTTTTCCTTAAATGGCACTTAATACATTTGATATATTACACAATATGTTTGAT
The DNA here is from genome assembly GCF_030295975.1 of Thalassotalea atypica. Taxonomy (NCBI): domain Bacteria; kingdom Pseudomonadati; phylum Pseudomonadota; class Gammaproteobacteria; order Alteromonadales; family Colwelliaceae; genus Thalassotalea; species Thalassotalea atypica. The sequence continues at coordinate 2,296,246 of NZ_AP027364.1, read as the reverse complement.
AAGTTGAACAAAAAAGAAAACAAACATTGTACTAAATCATGTACATTTGTTTTGTTAACTAGGGCGCTACATTCTTAAATAGGTGCAGAATTTTCATGAGTTTTTTTGGCAGAGTTACTGTAGGAGTGGATCGCTAGTGCAACTCCCATAACACGACTACCATTTCCAAAGCTTAATTCTTCTGTCTTTATCTAATTGTTGAATAACTATTTTTAATGTTCAATCGTTCAGTGTTTGTTATGCATTGTGGTGTGTATTGGTTATTATCAATGACCACATAAGTCCTAGTGTTAATAATAAAACTAGTATTGATTTAGGCTCAGAAACATCTATCGATTCTTCAGGTCGCTGCATAACACCATGAAAGCTAGCGCCTTGACCATCACCATTAAAATATGCTGTAACGCCACTCATATTAAAATAACCAGAGTTTTCAATAATAGTGATAAAAAACTGCTCTGTTAAAGGCGTTAAATTTAGCGTGTCACCGAAGCCAAAACCACTAATGTTATCTACATCAAAGTTTACATTTAGTGCAGAAGCAAGCTCGCTCGATCCAGGCGATGCACCAGTCAATAAGTCGAATGAATCACCTATATCTAGTTTGTCTGGTCCAAAGAATAAATGCACTCCAGATGACTCAATACCGACAAAGCCAACGTCAGTAATTATAGCATTATCAAATTGACAAATTAATGCTGCATAGGTATGCGAACTTACCACTATTAAACAGCACAAAGTAACCGCTTTACATATTGTTTTTATGCTAATTTTTACCACGTTCGTCACTCCACTTATCTACATCGGTTGATTAGTTTATTATTTAATGCGTTGGCCAAAATGGGATCACGCCAGGCACTCTTTTCTTATAATCAAGATAGGTATCTCCAAAATGTTTGATAAGCGATTTTTCTTCAAAATATAGGCCCACAACGATATAAAAAGTTAAACCAATTGACATGATGAACTGGGTCATACTCATGTAAGCAGTTGACCAAACCCCCATTAATACGCCGGTTTGAATCGGGTGCCTTACTATGCTGTATAAAAAGTTCTCTTTGAGTTTTTTTCCTTCAGCAACATCGGTGGTGATACTTTGTTTTAACCCCATTAAGTGAAAATGATCAATTTCAAATGTCGCGCCAACCAAGACAAGCCACCCGATAATATGAACAATTTTCAGTAAGATTGTGATGACTGCATTGTCTATATTCCAAACAGTGCCCGCTACAGGCTGCCAATAAAAACACAAAATGTACATAAAAATGCCTGATACAAGCACATAAGTGCTACGTTCTAGTTCTGCGGGAATATACTGTGTTAACTTTTCTTTAAATGAGGCTCGAGCAGCAATACTATGGTGCAAGCCAAATAGTGTTAAAATTAACAGATTAACTATAACGGCCTGCATCGAACTACTTGAAGCAATGTTAGAGTTAATGTGGATGGGTAGAATTTGCCATCCCCCCATAAAGAGAATAAAGGCGGTAAGCCCAGACAAACCGATGAGGTACGCGAAAATTCCGTAAAGAGAAATAACAAGTTTTTTCATTTTATCGACTCCATTTTAAAATCATTCAATACACTAGTACGTTACAACGCTGGTACTTCACATTTGATTTAATGCATCCATTGGCGAATAGCGTATCGCCGCACGTACTAGCAGTAAAATTAATAATTTTAATAGGGGTATTAATTAAGCTTTAAAGCTATATAAACAAAAGGTTAGGGGAGTTAATTTCAATAACTTTTATTTAGGAGAATAAGAAATTAGTTGCTCACTATAAATAGGAGGGGACATTTTGCTCTAAATGTTCAATGATTTGTTTTTGTAAAGTAGACAAGTATCGGTCTTTGACATAGCCAAGTACAACAGGGCTTTGAAATGGATTCTCATGTGGAACCACTTCTATACAATCATCTTCTTTTATCATGTGCTGGGAAATAATCGCTTCACCAAACCCTAGTCTTACGCCGTCTAAAATGCCATATACATCATCATAAAAACTACGATCAAACTCAAAATCCGAAAGACCTTGTGCCGAGAAAAAGTTAAAGGTAGTCATGTCGTGCACGTCGTGATCTAAAAAACAGGGAGGTATGACTTGATGGGAAAGCGTTTTATTACGAACATGTACTAATGTTTCAGCACCAAGGACAATAGATTCAATAAGCGGATCATCCAGCACTTCGTCTGTCACAATAAAATCAACCTCCCCAGACATCAACAAGGGCAATAATTCTCTCAATTCCTTTGAATAAAACTCAGCTTTCAATTGATGTGGGGAATTTATCAGTGGGATGAGCGACGGCATGATCACTGAACGCATCACAGAGCTAAATGCCCCAATACGCACTATACCATTGGCTATAGCACTGCGACCTGAAATACCGTTTAAAACATCTTGTTCTCTTGCTTGCTGTTCAGATGCATACTGAAATAGCTGTTTACCCTGTTCAGTTAAACCAATGCCATCATTGCCACGTATCAGGAGTTTACTCCCAACTTCTTGCTCCATTTTTAGTACACGTTGAGATAGGGCAGATTGAGTAATACAGAGCGTATCCGCCGCTTTGCAAAAACTTTTATCAAGTGCTACTTGATAGAAAGCATTCAGCCTGTCGGTATTGAGTTTCATCATTTACTGTCTCAACTTGCTTTGTATTTTGGCACCATATTAGACATCGTCTGCGCTTATTTATTAGTCATAGCTCATTAAGCTTAGCTCTACTGCTTATATTTTGAAATGAACAGGATAAAACTACTTTTGTCGAGTTGGGTATATATGAGCGTATTAGCCTCTCGATCAAAGTTACGTATAAAAGCTTTGCGCCATATCTCTTTAGTAAAGTTAGTTTTATAATCTACGCCAATGTATTTTACGTTATCATGAGTTAGCGCCAACAATGAATTTATATCATCAACAGTCAATTGCTCTTTTAAAAGCCTTGTTAAGCGTTTTCCCGCTTTGAACTAAAATGATAGCCTGTTGAAAACTATGCCAATTCAATAGATTTTCTTAATACTTTCAGACCTTACCCTTTAGCTCGTTAGCATAAGAATCGAATAAAAACATCAACTAATCCAGCGGAGCACAATTGATCATGAGTTGCGGAGTTGCCATGATAATGTGGTTGCTGAAAGCTTTTCGGGCTCCATAAGCGTGAGCGAATTAAGTGATGCAAATACAAAAATAGAGAAAAGGCTAAGGAAGATATTTTCGATTACATCGAAATGTTTTATAACAGTAAATGAAAACATGGTTATTTAAATAATTAGTCACCAGCTGACTATGACAGAACCAATTTTATGAACCAATAAAATGTCTAGGTTAGTTTGGTCGATTCATCCAGCGCTTCTTTTTTATTTATTGCTGACATTGTAAGGGTAATTGCTTTTGATAATATTTCTGTAGGCTGCCATCTTCGCGCATGCTGTTTAATACTTTATCAAATTGCTCCAAAAATACAGCAGAGACTGAGTTTTTGTTAAAAATAAAATGCACAGATGTTTCAAATAGTGCGATTGGATGGATATTTATATTGTTGTAGGTGGGTAGCAGCAATTCGGTGCATAAGACAATCTCATCTTCGACCACGATGTCGACTCTATTCGCTGTTAGCATTTTCAATCGCCTGACCAACGTTGGACTGTGGCTAAAATGGGGGTAGTTCTTTTTAGCTTGTTCGATTTCTTCGCCATACCAACCTGCGTCATTAATGGCGATAACCTTGTTCATATCTAGTAACTCTTTTAACGATGAACTTATAGCAACATCTTGATCATCAGCTCTAAAGGCAAATTTATTACTTTCATGACGATAAGGTAATGAGTATAAAAATTTCTTGAGACGATTCGCATTTTTACTAGCCCCGACGCCAATATCAAAATGCCCTTGGCTTAGCTCGTATAGTGCGCGACGTTCTGGAAAGTGGATAACCTCTAATTCACAACCCATGCGCTTTAAAATAATGATAAGTAATTCGACATCTAAACCGGTACTTTCTCCTTTATCGTTTTGATAAATATAAGGGTGCCATTGTGTTGTAGATGATAATTTTAAAGGTGAGTCGCATTCGGGCAAAGTTGCCATTGCTTTACCTGAACTAAACATAGTTAAAACAATGGTTATTAGAACCACGAGTCTTGTGTAATTCATTATTTGCATGCATAGAGCGTTATCACTACAGCTTAATTTTAGTTGGTAGTGTTGTCAATTGGATATCTTTGGCACGAATGTTTAACTCACTCTTTCTGTCGATAACTATTTGAAGTTCAAATTGTTGAGAACTAATCACCCGTAGCTTGATAATGAAATAAGGCTGTCTTGCACTAGATAATTTTTTATTTACAATTCGAAACTACTCATTGCACAGTCATAAAACCGTACATACCAAGCATAAACCCCAAAACAGCACCCATAGGGGGCGCCCAATGATTTTCTAATTTTACCTGAGGAGCTATGTCTTGGAATACTGAATAAAGAATACCACCTGAAGCAAAAAGCATAATACTAGCAATAACCTCTGGGTACCCTGATAACCATAGATAACCAGACACTCCTGCTACAGGTCCAAATAGTGCCATCAAAGAAAATATAATGATAATTTTACGAGGGCTATATGTTGAAGTAGTATTTAGCTCCCGATATGCACTAAATCCTTCAGGTATGTTTTGTAGTGCAATTAAACCTGCAAGTAATAAGGCGCTATTACTTCCAATTGCAAATGCCGCACCTAGCGCTATAGATTCAGGGATAAAATCAGATAACATGGCTGCTAATTGACTTGCTTGAGTATTTATTTTCTTAAGATATATATCGAGAAGCATAAAAGCGATACCGCCCAGTAAGAACCATATGCAAGCAAATAGTGGATTAAGTGCCTCTACACTATCAGGCACCAGGACTAAAGCTACGGCTGACAATAAAGCTCCTCCACCAAAAGCCAGTACACCATGCCTAAACTCTTCCCCAATTTTTTCAAAACATGCAATCACAGCACCGAATGGCATTGCTAATCCAGCAAGTAAAGTTGATAAAATAACTATTAATAAAGGATGCATTGCCTATCCGAACTGGAGTGTAACGCCCCATTTAGGGGCTAATAAAAGTTTGCTGAAATTGTATATCGGGGCAAAACTGAGCAAACTGTTATCAGTCATGAGCTTAATGCGCCTGTTATACATTACTCGCCACTTTCTTCACGAAATTTTAAGCCTAATGTTTTTTGGTCAAAACGAATTTGCAGAGGCTGCTTTTCCTTCCATGCAGCGATATGTAAATGAGGATTACGGCTATAGCCGTTATTACCAATGGTCGCTACAGCATTACCTGCGCTGACAACATCACCTTTAGATACATTGGTGTTATCAATATGAGCGATAAGAACTATAGTTCCATCAGCTTTTTTAAACGATATTGAACCCGCTCTTCCAGGAGTCATAATTCCTGGTTCATTTGTTACATTATTTTTATTAATAGATTCAACGGTGCAATCACAAGGCGCTAGTACATTTTTACCAAAACCATACCAATCTTCATTTTTATGTCCGTTGTTTTTAAATGTTCTCATAAACAAACGTTCACCAGACTCGTAAAAATTTTGGACTACACAGTCAGTACCTAGGGCGTCCCCCACATACTTAAATTGACCATCCCAATGCTCTGTACAATTGAATGATTCTGCGACGGGAGCGTGAATTTTAACAGTGTTATTAGCGAATACCTGAAAAGAATAAAACATACTTATAAATAGAAAATGTGACTTCATTGAATATCCTTATATGCATAACGATTGATATGAACCCCAACTCGGCATCTATCGCTAGCAAATGTGCCATAGTGAAATTGATTAATAGCTTCAATTGATGAAAGTCCATACGTCACTAACTAAAGCAATTGGCATCCTTAATATTAGATAAAAGGCGTCAAATTAGTTTCAGTATTCATGGCAGTAATTAATATAGCAAGTGCAAATTACGTAAAACAGTCAAGCGAACCAATCTGTTAGCACAAATTGCTAAATACTTGATGAGTATTCCCGCGGGGGTGATGAAATTGCTGCAATCGCCGTTTTTGTGAAGGTCAATGCTGCTAAGCACTTTGACACCAGTCGCTTGTCCGCCGCTTGGATAGGTTTAGTCCCTAAACAATACAGCACAAGTGAAAAAATGCATTTAGCCCACATTAGTATACGATACGCAGCGTTTGCTACAGATTCATGAATCTAGTAGCACTGAAAAGAAAGCTTGTTTCTCGTCGCCTGCGTTTTTATTTTTCATTTCGTGACGCTGTTACGTCTGTCATGACCTGATCAACGTTTAGCGTTTAACGTTGAGAATTTCAAGGTAAAGCATTAATAAATGTGCGGCGCTCCAACTAAAATTATTTGCCCCTTGTACCGCGCCTGTTTCTGGGTTGTAGTTTTCCCTTATAGCTCCTTTCTTGCTTAGTCCTTCAGCGTTGACCAGTAATTTGCTTATTAGATGTTTTACGTGGGTTTGATAGCCGTAGTTGTCTAGCGCGATTAACCCAAAATACACTTGATCAAGCCATACACGTCCACGCCAATAAATATCGGGATCATAAGCAGGGTTTGATAGTGATGCCGTTCCAAGTGGAATTTTAGTATTAAACTCTTGCTCGTTTAGCATTACATTTTTTACTTTTTCGGCTTTGTCTTTATCAGCTATGTTTGCCCATAATGGACTCCAGCCTTCAGGCCCTCGACCACGTTTGGTTAATAACTCACCGTTGCATTTGTTGCTAGTTTTTCCGTTGCTCTTTGTTATTTTTCTATCATAGTAAAAGCCCGATACGTCGTCGAAAAAGCATTGGTTAACTCGCAGTGCTAAAGCATTGGCTGAGATCTCGTAATGTTTCGCGAGCTCAAATTGTTGAAGCAATGTTGCCATTTTCGACAGCAGTAATTTTTCATGAGCTAAATACGAGTTCAGCTCTACGGATTCTTGATTGATAGAAAAACCCAGTAATTGGCCTTGCTCATCTCGGTTTTCAAAAAATTCGACTTGCCAGTCTTTACGGGCTTCTTTGATATCTCCTTGGTAATGATTTCTGGCGTAGGCGTTTAGTTGTTCGTTGGTGATAAAGCCAAATCTTGCGGCATTGTCCATGCCTGACTCCCACGCCGCACCATGCTGAACACCAATATCGATATCGTTGTAGTTCGCTTGAGCAATTATTTCCTGATATAACTCTATTCCAGTGCACTGATACCATGACTGCTCTATTAGTTGACAGGGGGTTAAAGCGGCTTTTGTTGCTCGATCTGGCGTAGTGTATTGCACTTTGAACTTAAGATTGCCTTGCTCATCATTATGGTAGCGATGCTTTGTGGCGCCATATTCTACAAGGCCGTTTTTATTGTGGTCTCGATTCCTATACCACCACTGATGATAACGCTGAAGTTTGGGGAACATTTCCTCGATGAAAGCTATATCGTTAGTGGCCAAGTAAACTTGCCATACAGACCAGCTAGCCAGTGGTGGTTTAGTGTTTCGCTCATTCCAATTACCACCATCACCACCACGAGGAAGGTCTTTGTTGTAAAATATGGCATCAATTACCATGCCTTCATCTTGTGGCCTTACAGCATCGGTTGACGCTATTTGATAGTCAAACATGGCTCTTATATTGTCTTTTGCTGTGTCACCATTAAAACTTGCCATGGCATAGGCGTGTTTCCAACTGTCCCATGCCCAAGTACCATTAAACCACCTTGCAGTGACTGACGGGGTAACGCTGTCATGTAGTAAGCTGCCGGCGGCACTGCGCCAATTTCCCGTTAAGGTCTCAATCGACTTAACCGCTATTTTAGTGTGTTGTGGATTAGTGTTTTTTGTATTGGTTAACGACTGTAGGTAATTTTGCCACCTGAGTTTTGTTGCATTGATGTGCGGCGCTGGGGAACTCAGTATGTTACTGATAAGTGTTTGCTCTTCGTTGGCTTCTTGTTGAGTATGGAAGTAGCTTTGGGTGGTAAATAAGGTTAATTCATTATTGGCTAAAATGTCGACTTGTGCTGTGCTGGTGTAGCTATGGTTGTTTGAATCAACTTTACTCTTACTCGCGATCGAGCGTTTTATTTGAAATTGAGCGCTGTCACTGGTTAATGCATTCCACGTTGATCTCACTTTACTAAAAGCGATAACAACGCCATCCTCAGCAGGTGATAGTGTTCTTGTCCAATTTGGCATCGTCCGTTCGACAGAGCTTTTATCATCCCAAGCGGCTAGCAATTTGCCTTGCCACCTAAGCTGCAACGACAGAGGTTTGCTAGTTTTGTTCTCAAAGTGCGTAGTCACTAGCGCTGTGCGGTTGCTGACGTAGCGTAATACCAGCTTAATGGACAACTGTGGGAATCTATATTGCTGAACAAGTGCTCCAGGTTGTGAATATACTTCAGCTTTTGCTGTCGCAAAATCAAATGCCTTTTGTGTTTTATTATCAACTACGCTTAGCTGCTCAAACGCGTTGGAAATAAATAAACCATACTCTTGAGCGATTACTAAAGGCCCTGTGAATGTGCCATAAGTATTTTGGTTATCAGGTAGTAAATAACCATGCCATGCGCCTAAGTCAAAAAACGGGTTAAATTGCTGGTTGCCGTATTTATCGTAGTCTTTGTGTTTAGTAGGATTGCCTGTGCGATCAATCACATTTCGTAAGACCAAGCTATCGGGGTTTATATGGCTAGGTTTGGGTAGCTCAGTATCAGGTGCTAAATGATCTTGTTTAGCATGTAGACCTAATGGAACGGTTAGCCATAACCCCAAAATATAGGCCATTCGAACTGGGTAAAACCTTCGTTTCATTAAAATTCTCCACACTGCTTTGTCTATTTTACTCGCGCCAATGTACTCAATCTTTTTGATTCTATCATCGCGCAATTAATTGTCATTCTTCGAATATACCAAAATAAATAGCATTTTTACCACTAATATTATTTGTATGATAAATATTGTAATATGACTTTTGTCGATATAGTATTGACGTGATCGATTATAAAATCGGCAGATTATACACATAACAATAAAACATGATTTGGCGAGTTATTACCCGATAGCGCCGCCATCGGAGAGTTTACAATGCACATTAAAAAGCCAAAGCTCAAATATCTATCAATGCTGATAATGCTGAATTTAGGGATTGCTAGTTCAGTAAATGCGGCAGATTTGAACGATAAAGAGAAAGCAGAAGATGAAACTGAAGTGATCACAATTAGTGGTATTCGCGGAAGTTTAATTAAATCACAAGATATTAAAATGGATGCAGATACCGTTGTTGATGCTATTACGGCGGAAGATATAGGTAAGTTTCCAGATCAAAACGTTGCCGAATCATTACAACGCATAACCGGCGTTTCAATCGACCGTAAAGGCGGTGAAGGTCAGTTAATTACTGTTCGTGGTATGGGGCCAGAATTTACGTCAGTACTCCTTAACCGTAGAACATTAGCGACAACCAGCGGTGGCCGTGCTTTCAGTTTTGACATCTTAGCGTCTGAGTTAATCAGTGGTGCTGAAGTACACAAAACACAGTCGGCACATTTGCAAGAAGGGGCGATCGGTGCAACAGTTAATGTTACAACGCTTAAACCTTTTGATATTGATGGTTCAACATTGATCGGTAGTGTTAAAGCACAATACGATGATATGACCGAAGATACTAAGCCGCAGTTTTCTGGTTTATACAGTAATACCTTTGACGATGATAAATTCGGCGTTCTGTTCTCATTCGCGCATAGCGAACGTAAAAGCCGCTACGACTCTGCAAATACTGCATATTACTGGCATACCGATTTAACCATGGATGACGGAACGTATTACGATGATGTTTATTTTCCTCAAAACTATGACCAAATAGCACAAACGGAAGAACGAACGCGTACAGGCGGTACTGCTGTATTTCAATATAAACCTAACGATGATTTAGTGTTTACTGTTGATGCTTTGTATTCAAAATATGATGTTGAATACCGTCAGGATATACTGGCGCATTGGTTCACTAAAAGTCAGTTGACTGACGTGCAACTTGATGAAAATGGCACATTGGTCAAACTTTCAATGGGCAAAGGTAGTAACAGTGATGTAATGGTTCGCCAATCAGAAACATCAAATGAGTTGATGGCCTTTGGCTTTAATGCTGACTGGCAAGTGCAAGATGACTTAAACCTCAACTTTGATGTGAGTTATTCGGAGGCAGAATCTGATCCTAAAAAGGGCTCAACTGATACTGTTGCGTCAAGGCCGGGTGATTATACTTACGACCGTACTTCTGGACAATTGCCTGAATTAACGTTTGATCGAACGGACTCTACAGCTGGCTTAAAAGCAGGGTGGGGAGAACGATTTGGATCAGTTCGTAAAGATGATGTACTTGAGCTTAAAGTTGATGGTATATGGACCGTAGATACAGGCGCGCTGGCAAAAATTGGCTTTGGCGCAATGATGTCTGATCGTACGTTATCAAGTAAATACCAAAGAACGACTAGACCAATGCCTTGGTTGTGGGGTGATAACAGCACGCCAATCTGGTTACCTGAGAGCATGTTTAGTGAATATGACGCAGACGGCTTTTTATCAGGCGGTAGCGGCTCACCAGAGCAAAGTTGGTTAACGTTCGATTCTGAAGATTTCTTTGACTACTTAACGTCAGATGAAGTGATCGCGATGATGGACGATCCTGAATATACCCGTCAATTAATTGAAGAAAATGAAGGTCATACCATGCATCAAGTGCCATGGACCTATGAAATTCAGGAGGAGCTAAAAGCAATTTATGCTGATTTCTATTTTGATGGTGAAGTAGCCGACATGCCTTGGACAATCACCACAGGTATGCGCTACGTAGAAACAACCAGTACGGCTGATGGTTTTGCTATTCCGTTACTTGACCTTGAACCGTCTACGTCTAAACCAGGTTTTGTGAATGCTATAGAAGGTGATGATTATACACCCGTTACGGTAAAGCATACCTATGACAATTGGCTGCCAAGTGTAAATGCCAAATTAGAAATTACTGATGACATTATTGCGCGCTTTGCTTATTCACGAAGCATCACTCGACCAGAATTAGACGAAATGTCACCAGAGTCTGGTTATGGCGGTGGCGATGTTAATAACTTAACTGGTTGGGGTTCAAATCCTAAATTAATGCCATTTGAGTCTGACAATTTAGATTTGGCCTTGGAATGGTACTACGATGAAGGTAGTTATGCGGCTGTAGCGATGTTTACTAAAGACGTTGATGGTTACTTAGCTTCAGACGAAGTCGAAGAAGTTGTAACGGTGCCTAGTGGTACATACAACTACAAGATTTCTCGTCCGGTAAATTCAGACGAGGCAGAAATTGAAGGCGTTGAGGTTGCTATTCAGCACATGTTTACTGGCCTACCTGCACCGTTAGATGGTTTAGGCTTCATAGCAAACAAAACATTTGTTGATAGTGAATCAACGGCTGATGATGAAGACAACCCATTACCATTAATTGGTTTAGGTGATTCAGCGAACTTTATCTTATTCTATGAAAAGGACGCTATTCAGTTCCGCGTTGCTTACAACAAACGTGACCGCTTTATGCAATCAAAGCCACGTTCATGGCGTGACGGACATTATGTTGATGATTACTCACAAGTGGATATCAGCGGTAGTTACGACATCAATGAAAACTTCACTGTTTTCTTTGAAGGCATTAACGTAACTAATGAGCTTTATACAACTACAGCTAAATACTCGAATCAGTACCTCGATATTACTGAAACGGGCGCTCGTTACTCTGTAGGTATACGTGGTTCATTTTAGGGTGTAACTTGCAAAAGGATTTGCATTTTTTATCAGGTGCTAAGATTTTACGTGCCTTAGCACCTTTTTTTTAAAGTGACGTATTTGAAATTACAATCATGACTAAACTACATATTTGGCTTCGAGCTGAAACTAAACCAGATGAACAAAGAACTGCGCTAACACCTGAGGGGGCAGCGACTTTGATTGAAGCTGGTTTCAAAGTGACCATTGAGCGCTCTTCTCAAAATATTTTTCAACAGCATTTATATGAAGCGCTAAATGTTGACATAGCCCCACCGGGCAGTTGGGTTAGTGCCCCCCAAGATGCCATTATTTTAGGCTTAAAAGAGTTACCTGAAGATACTTTCCCACTGATTCATCAGCATATTTATTTTGCCCATGCTTATAAAGAACAGGCTGGTTGGCAGGCGTTATTGTCACGATTTAAATCAGGTGGTGGAGAGTTATTTGACTTAGAATATCTAGTCGATGAGCAACAAAGACGAATTGCAGCGTTTGGTTATTGGGCAGGTTTTGCAGGCGCGGCATTATCGGTGCTCGCTTGGATTAATCAGCAAGAAGATACCGCCAAAGAACTCACTAATATTTCATCTTATCGTGACAAACAGCAACTACTTTCAGAGCTAGGGAATGGTTTAGCAACATGTATCAACAAACCTAAAGTATTGGTGATTGGCGCTAAAGGCCGAAGCGGCAGTGGCGCGGTTGACCTAGCAAAAGCATTATCGTTAGAGGTTATTGAGTGGGATTTGGCTGAAACGAAAAAGGGTGGACCTTTTATTGAAATCAACCAAGCAGATATATTCATCAATTGCGTGCTTATTAATAGGGACTTACCGCCATTTATTACCCATGAATTGCTACGCAAAAACGATAGAAAACTATCCGTAATTGCTGACGTTAGCTGCGACCCTTACGGTAGTTATAATCCATTACCCATTTATCATCAATGTACAACCTTTAAAGTGCCTTGCTTAATACTTGATAAAGTAAACAGGCTTGATTTAATTGCAATTGATCATTTACCTTCATTGCTACCTAAAGAAAGTAGTGAGGACTATTGTCAGCAGCTACTGGTACATTTACTGACCTTAGCCGATAATACTCAGGGTGTGTGGTCACGTGCACTCGCACTATTTAATGAAAAAACCAAAGCAATATAGAATTAAAGAGACACTATGAAAAATACTATCCATTGGCTAGGTGCTGGACTTTCTTCTGCCCCTGGTATTAAAGAACTAGCCAATAAAGAAACGCCGTTAATTGTTTGGAATCGTAGTTTAGAGAAAGCTCAACGAACATTAGCAGATAACACCATCGATATACGTCAATTAGACTGGGAAGCATTAACCAAGGTGGTTAAACAAGGTGACGTTCTTGTCTCAATGCTGCCAGCAACGTTACACACTAAAATTGCTGAGTTTTGTTTGGAGAAAAAGGCACATTTTGTATCAAGCAGCTATATTTCACCAGAAATGGATGCGCTAAACAATCAAGTAAAATTGGCGGGGCTGTGTTTTGTTAACGAAGTAGGGTTAGACCCAGGTATCGATCATCTTCTTGCTCACTTGCTAGTTGATAAGTATCGCCAAAGCGCTGAGTTTTCGCCACAAAATCATCATTATTTCCGCTCATACTGCGGCGGTTTTCCTGCCGTGGCTAATGATTTTAAATATAAATTCAGCTGGTCTCCATTAGGGGTGTTAAAAGCTTTACGTTCTAAAGCGCAATGGCAAGAAAATGGTCGCCTAAACACGTCAAATGCGCCATGGGAAGCGTTAAGTCGTTATGAAGCACAGTTATCAAATGGCAAAGAAGTATTTCAAGCGTACCCTAATAGGGACTCTCTGCCATTTTTAAAACAGTATCATTTTGGTGACGATTGGGATGTGCAGCAGTTTGTTCGAGGGACATTGCGTTTAGACGGGTGGTCAACTGCTTGGCAGCAACTGTTTGATGAAATTGCGACGCTAACCGGCGAAGAAGGTGAACAGCGACTGTGTGCGCTAAGCGAAGAGCTTGAAGCAAAATACAGCTATCAAGGTGGAGAGCCTGATAGGGTGGTGATGTGTGTTGAATTAGAAATTAGACAAGCCGGTAAAGCCGTTTGGCATCAAGGGTATTATCTTGATAGTGAAGGTGATAAACGAGGTCAGGCTATGGCTCGTCTTGTTTCACTACCTGTGAGTCTTGCGATTGAATCTATCATTAAAGGTGAAATGCCATTTGGCGTAACCGCCGCACCAGATGAGCCTGAGCAAATTAATGCTTGGTTAAAGTCACTGGAAGAACTCGGTGAAACCATTGTTCATAAGGACTATTTGAACTAATAAAAGCCCCGCTTAACATCGACGTTGAACGGGGCTTTTTATTAAGCGACAATTTTAATAGCAGCTAAGGGAGCGCATAAGGTGAGCTGGTGGACTTAAAAATCCAACTTACCCATCGAGACTTACATGGATAAAAACAATAAAAAATCAGCTTCATTATTCGATGCACTTTTCCCCATTGCCATATTGCTAGTGCTACTTGCATTAGCGGTCTATTTTTTTGGTAATGATTCATCGTCAGGCCCTAATCAAATAGCGCTAATTTTATGCGCAGGTGTTGCCTGTTTGATCGGTTTGAAAAATGGCTACACTCGTCAGGAAATTGAGGAGGGGATAGTCAAAGGCATAAGTCTGACCTTAGGCGCTATCCTAATTTTGCTCGCGGTCGGCTCTCTTATTGGTACGTGGTTATTGGCCGGCACGGTACCGACCATGATCTACCTCGGTTTACAGATAATAGACCCTCAATATTTTTATGTAAGTTGTACTATTCTTTGTGCGCTTGTCGCGCTGTGTATAGGTAGCAGTTGGACTGTCGCAGCAACCATCGGCGTTGCATTGATGGGGGTTTCTGCTGGGTTAGGTGCATCGGCACCCATAACAGCGGGTGCTATTATTAGCGGGGCCTATTTTGGTGATAAATTATCACCACTATCTGATACGACCAACCTTGCTGCAGCGGTCTCTGATACTGAACTTTTTACCCATATTAAAAATATGCTTTGGAGCACAGTACCGAGCTTTATCATTACTTTGGTGATATTTTTCTTTTTAGGCTTAAGCAGCGCAGAACAGGAAAGTACCAGACAAGTAGAGCTGTTATTAACTAGCTTAGAAAGCGAATTTCATATTGCTTGGTATCTTTTATTACCATTAGTTGTCACACTATTTTTAGCGATGAAAAAAATGCCAGCCTTTCCCGCCATAGGTATCGGGGCATTGGCTGGCGCAATTTTCGCTATATTCTTTCAACAGGATCTCATCGTAGATTACGCGAACGAAGGCATGCCCGTTATTGAAGCGAATATTATGGTGGTGTGGCAAGTGATGTTTGCTGGCGTTGCACTTGATACTGGCAATGAAATGGTCGACGATTTGCTCAGTGGTGGTGGTATGGCATCGATGCTCAATACCATTTGGTTGATCATTTCGGCCATGGTATTTGGCTCGATCATGGAAAAAGTGGGTTTATTACAACGCGTTGTAGAGAGCTTACTCAGCGTCACGAAAAAAGCAGGCTCGTTAATTTCCACTACGATTGTTACCGCCTTTGGCATTAATTGTATTTCTGCGGATCAATATATTTCCATCGTGATGACCGGCAGAATGTATAAAAATAACTATAAAGAGCGTGGGCTGAAACCCGAGAATTTATCTCGAGCTATAGAAGACGGCGGTACAGTGACTTCTGTACTGGTTCCGTGGAACACTTGCGGTGCGTATATGCAATCAGTTTTACTCGTTAGCCCGTTAGAATTTGCCGTGTTTTGTTTCTTTAATTGGTTGTCACCGTTAATTGGTATAACGTGTGCGCTTGCTGGCTTTAAAGTGAAGACCTTACTTGTTCCCGCTAAGACAAGTACTGTGCCTATATCGAGTTAACTTTTAAAGGTTTGTATTAGCCTTCTAAAATGACAAAACTGATTCAAATAATTTTCTAAGGTAAATATTGAGAGTTCTCAGTAATTCGCCAGTGCAATGATGTACTCTCTATAATGTATTGATAGTAATGAATAAATTGATTTTATGACTTTGGGATATTACTACGAATGCTCAGTAATAACTCTGTATTTGTTATTTAGCATAGTTATCGTGAATTTAACAGGTTGAATTATTTGATTTTTCTGATAATTTAAGGGAAAAATCGTAGACGGATATTACTGAGACGTCTACATAATATACTGTTAACTGGCTTACTATTTGCCATTATTTAGGTTAAGGATAAAGAAAGAATGGCAAATCAAAAGTGGTATAAAAACCCGGAAATGATAGTTGCTCTATCAGCATTATTGATCGGATTGGTTACAGCTTTTACTTCAATTTATTCAGCTTACGTTGACCGTGAATATGCTAGATCTTCAGTTTGGCCTAGGTTAGAAATATTTAGGAGCGTTAGTGGAGATTCATTTAGCTACGGCGTGAGTAACAACGGTACTGGGCCTGCACTAGTGCAGTACGCGAAAATTTATGACGGTTCAAAATATATAAAAATGTGGGCGGATATAGAGCTATTTAGAAATATTAGGCAATCACATATTGGTAACCGTACATTACCTCATCAAAATACTATTACTCCAGTTGTATATAAAGGTGAAAATGTAGAAGAGCTTGTAAGTCTTGATAATTCAATACGTATAGAGCTTTGTTATTGTTCAATTTACGAGGAGTGTTGGATCATAGATAGAGCTAATCAACCTAAAACTGTAGAAGCCTGTTTTATCAATGATGAGCAGAGGTTTTTACAATAAGTAGCCAGTTAACAAGTCGTTATAGCTGGACAGTGGCCTTCGTCCACTTTAGTGGGCACCACCTCATCACAGTGAGGAGGTTAAATACCAATAGATAGAGCCAAACCGCCAATAGATTGGAACCGCTACTTCTGTAATTTCATAGATGTATAAGCATTCGATGAAGGGCGTGCTGTTTCAACTGATTTTTAAATACAGTTGTTAATATAATCCAATACTACGATAACAGGCGTTTTCAAGCGCGAAGTTAAAAATATGCCATCGAATATTGGACAGGTGATAATGTAAAACCTGTAACGCGCTACTCTGTTGCAAAATAACTCAATAGCTAGATTGAAATAGGCGCCTAATGGCGCCTCATTTTTCTTGCTTAATCAAGATCGGCGAGTGTAATTAGCGGAAATGAATTAGCTCTAATAGGTGTTTAAGGTCCACGATCAAGCTCTGTGCATTGCCTCTAAATAGGCAAATTATTGTTGGCTTAGTTCTTTTAATCCTAGCTCAAGCACGTTAATAAATTTATCCGCATCAGATTGAGTAAAGGCGAGCGGCGGTTTTATTTTTAATATATTGTAAAATGGGCCTTCAGTGCTTAGTAGTATTTGGTGTTGTTTGAAGAACTCAACCAACCACGAGGTTTTCTCGGTTGCGGGTTGTTTAGTGAGCTTATCTTCAACTAGTTCAACTCCAATGAACAAGCCTAAGCCACGAACATCGCCAATCAACTCAAAGCGTTGCTGAAGTTGTTTTAGTTTCTCTTGAAAATAGTTCCCTGTGTTTAGCGCATGTTTTTGTAAGTTTTCTTGCTCAATCACATCAAGTACAGCGTGTCCTATGGCACAAGAAACGGGATTTCCGCCAAAGGTGTTGAAATACTCCATACCCGTGACAAAAGCGTCGGCAATGGCTTGTGTGGTAATAACTGCAGCCATGGGGTGGCCGTTACCAATCGGTTTTCCTAAAGTGACGATATCAGGGGTTACGTTTTGCGTCTCAAATGCCCACATATGCGTACCCACTCGGCCAAAACCTACTTGCACTTCGTCGGCAATACAAACACCGCCAGCAGCTCTAACATGCTGGTAAACTGAGGACAAATAACCGTCAGGCATAATAATTTGGCCAGCGACTCCCTGTAGTGACTCACAGATAAAAGCACTTGGTTTTTTGCCTGCTTTAGCTAAGTTTTCAAGTGTTTCTTTAACACTCCTTGCGTAGTTATCCGCGGTTTCTTGAGTATTCCCTTGAAACTTTCCTCGATAAGGGTCTGGCAAAGAAACAGTATGAACATAAGGTTGTTCACCTTCACCGCCTGGGCCATTAAACTTATACGGACTGGCTTCGATACAGGCATTGGTATTGCCATGATATGCGCCATCAACCACCAAGAGCTCTTTGGACTTGGTAAAACAGCGAGCAAGACGAAAAGCCAATTCATTGGCTTCACTTCCTGAATTTACAAGCATACAAACGGACAACTCATCAGGCATTGTCGATAGTAGCTTGTTTGAATAATTAATGATGTTATCGTGTAAATAGCGTGTGTTAGTGTTTAATTTTGCTAACTGTTCTTGACCGGCGGCAACAACTTTAGGATGACAGTGACCTACGTGACAGACGTTGTTAACCATGTCCAAATAGGGCGTTCCTTGCTCATCGTATAAGTACGCGCCTTGGCCTTGCACTATTTTCAAGGGAGCTTGGTAACTTAGGCTAAGTGTTTTGCCTAAGTGTTTTTTTCGGTAGTTTATGATGCTGTCTTTTGATTGCCCCGTATCAACGGGTAAATGACAAGCGCCGCGCAGTTGACACAAAACGGCAAAAGGATTTAACGCTTTTAGTTGCTCAAGCAAATCCCATGCGGGCTTAATTGAAACGAGTAAATAGTCGTTATCTGGTTGCTGAGAAAACGCCACCGCACCATTACAGACTGTCGTACATAAACGTAATGAGATTAAAGAGAGCAAGACTTCGAGCTCAGCATCTTGTAAAGGACGAACTTGATAATAACTAGCAACGATTGTTTTAAGTACGGTAAGCACGTCGTACGTTTCGTTTTTCTCGTTCATTAATGCATACGCACATGCTATGGCCAATTCATTAATGATATGGCTGTGAACCATGTCGCCAAAATCAATTAGCCCTGCAATTTTTGATGGTGCAGTTTTGCAATCAATTAGCAAATTGTAGTCGTTAGCATCGTTATGAATAACCCCTTGTGGAAGGTGAGTCAGTAACGGTAAAGTTTGTGTTTGATAACGTTTTAAATAATATTCAACGAGTTCGCGTTGTTGGTTATCAAGTATATGCTTTTTGTTCATGCATATACGATAACCTTGTGCTAAATCCCACTCCAAATATCGATAAGCACCTGCATGGTCAAAGTCAGCTAAGGCAAGGTCAATTTCTCCAATGAACTTGCCTAAATCAGACCACAGTTGTGGCGTATGCGTTAACGATGGCGCATCAACGTAAAAGTCTCCCGGTAGATAGGTTAATACCCGCAAAAAACAACATTGTTGGTCTTTTACTATACGTAGTAATGATTCATTATTTTTGTTAACAAGCGCATGAGGCACTGCACATTCTTTGGATGCTAAATGTGCCATTGCAGCGTTTTGCATTTCTAGTTCAAGTCGTGGTTCGTCAACGTTGGCAATTTTTACTATGTATTGATTACCATTTTCGCAATTGAGTCTGAAATTTTGATCACAATAGCCGGGTAACTTTTTTAATTCGCCGGATAACTGGTACTGCGCTGACAGTATCGTTAAGAGCTCGTGGTCAGAAAATTCAACAGGGGTTAAAGTTGTCATTGTTTATCTCTTCGGGATTGAACGAGCTAATTTACTAACGGTTAATTTATTTTTATGTAAATCGGTAACGTTAAACGGTACCAGAGTAAAGCCATATTGGTAACTCTTTGCCGGTATTGTGTATTCTTTATGAACCAATCGGCCCCAAGATGTATCGCCACCTACGCCCATTTGTTTATGGTCAATATTAAGTGTAACCAAGTTGCGCATCGGCACTTCGGCGCCTCTTTTTGTAGTCACTGGCACTAATCCAGATGCTGATGCTGAGCCATCTTTTCCTGCGATAAAATCAATGTCACTTTGCCTGTAAGGCCAGGCACTGGTGCTTAGGGGGTTATCACCAACGGCAACTATACCTGTTCCTTGTTCATTTTTAAGGGCAACCCAACGGACATCTGTTTTGTTTGCATTTTCCTGTGGGCGCGCATAGTGGTGAATTTGATCTTTCACAGCGTTTTTATATAGAGAAACTTGTGCTGATGTTTTTCTGTCGGCATAGCTTTCATGTGGACCTCTGCCATACCAAGAAAGCTTTTGGAAGCTGCCAGGTAACGTTAGCTGCATCCCTAAGCGTGGGATATTGGGTAGTGTTTGTCCAGTTGTTATCTGTAAGTCATTTAACACATGAATCTGACCCGAGTGATTAATACTGTATTCAACAGCATAATGTCCTTTGAATGCATCACTTGTGTATCGAACACTGACATTAAATCCATCGGATAGAGACTTATAACTGATGTTTTCAAGCTGTAAGCTTTCTGCTGCCGTTTGCCATATTGCAGCCCAATTTTGCATACCATTACCTAAATCATTATCGGTGGGGGCACGCCAAAAATTTGCTTTCATAGGTGATTTCAATAATGACTTGTTTTGGTGTTGATACTGGGTAAGCCAGCCTGTTTTCTTATTAAATCCTATTTGAGTTTCACCGTTATCAAAACGAAGCATTTGTTCATTGTCTTCAGTCATCTTGACTTTGGTTTTCGTGACTTGGGTTGGTGCTAATTCTAAACTGACCGGCAGTTTAAACTGTTCAAACGCTAACTCATGACCACTATTTAGCAATCCGTCTGGCTCACGTAATACCGCACTAAGGGTAATGAAATATTCTTTGTCATCACTCTGAGGAAGTTTAGGTAATGAAAGCGATATTGCTTTTTTACTGCTTGGCTTTATTGCAGGTAAGGGCTGTTGACCTTTTGCAAAAGTCTGACCATCCACTTCTATTTTCCAACGTAAATCAAACTGAGCCAAATCGATGAAGTCATATCGGTTTTCAACAATAAATTCGCCACTGGCGCTTGCTTTGTCATGGAAACGCACGGCTTGGTACACCTTTTTAACTTCAAAGGCATGAGGGTGTGGTTTTCTATCTGGCGTCATTAAACCATTATTTAAAAAATTACCATCGCTCGGTAGAGTGGGGTGAAAGTCTTTTCCATAAGCCCAAAACCTCACACCGTCTTCATTAGTATATTCGAGAGATTGATCGACCCAATCCCAGATAAAGCCACCTTGTAGTACGTCATACTTTTCTATTGCGTGCCAATAGTCTTTTAGGTTGCCGACAGAATTCCCCATCGCATGAGCATATTCAATCATAATGGCTGGGCGTGTCGGGTTTGATTTCGCGTAATTAACTAAACGTTCAATTGATGGATACATCGGTGCGAAAACGTCAGTGTAATGTTCTTTCTCGGCTGGCTCGTATTGCACTAATCGGCTGCTATCATTGTCTTTCAACCATTGATAGGTTGCCTCAAATATCTTTCCTTTTCCGGCCTCATTTCCCAATGACCAAATAATGATCGAAGGGTGGTTTTTATCACGTTCGAACATTCGTTGAGTTCGATCTAAATGAGCTGGTAACCAACTCATTTCATTGCCTAGCTGAGTTTTGTCACTAATGGCGAGAGGATGAGATTCAATATTGGCTTCATCAATAACATAAAGACCATATTTGTCGGTGAGTTCGTACCAATAAGGGTTGTTTGGGTAATGACTAGAGCGTACGGCATTAATATTGAACTGTTTCATTAATTTAATGTCATGTTCCATCGATGCTTTGCTCACAACGTGGCCTCGGTGAGGATCAGTTTCATGGCGATCTACGCCGCGAATAGTAATCGCCTTGCCATTGATGGTGAGCTGGCTATTAACGACTTCTAAATGCCTAAAGCCAATATCATCACGAATAGACTCGATGACCTCTCCCTGCTCATTCTTCAAATTGATCAATAGGGTATACAGGTTTGGTGTTTCTGCTGACCA
Organism: Thalassotalea atypica; assembly: GCF_030295975.1. Lineage (NCBI taxonomy): Bacteria > Pseudomonadati > Pseudomonadota > Gammaproteobacteria > Alteromonadales > Colwelliaceae > Thalassotalea > Thalassotalea atypica. The sequence goes on along the minus strand of NZ_AP027364.1, from coordinate 2,274,534 downwards.
AAGGGCGGGGCTATTTACTTTATCCGCAAGCGAGACTTCGGTTGATGTATTTTCTTTTAACTTAAGCGTTTGCTGTTGAGAAAGTAAAACTGACATATTATTTCGTGGGTCGAGCAGTTGTAGCTCTACCGTTTGAATTGATGTTTTCTGTTCAAAGTTTTTCAGCGTAATATCGACGGCTAAATTACCCTGTGTAAATTTATCGTTTAGTGTTGGTTTTGCGTGAAAGTCAAAGATATGCTGTTTAGGGGTAGCATATAAGTATACGTCGCGTTCGATACCCGAAATGCGCAACATGTCTTGGCTTTCTAAATAACTCGCGTCTGTCCAGCGGCGTATTTGAAAAGCAAGCAGGTTGTCGTCTTGTGTTACGTATGAGGTGAGGTCGAACTCAGCTGGGGTCTTTGAACCTTGGCTAAAACCAACTTTCTCTCCATTTAGCCATACATCTAACGATGATTTTGCGGCGCCGACATGAAGAAATATTTGCTTATTTTTCCATGATGCAGGTAAGGAGAAGGCTTTGCGGTAAGAGCCTATAGGATTGTAGTCCTTTGGGGCATCAGGCCATGTTGTTGTGAAAGGGAAACGTTCATCCAGATATATCGGGTAACCAAAACCTTCTGTCTCCCAATTTCCCGGTACAGGGATACTTGACCAGCTTGTGTCGTCAAATGAAGCTTGCTCAAAACCTTCCGGTTTGTTCTTTGGCGAACGCTGCCAATCGAACTTCCAAAGCCCGTTGAGTAATAGAAAATTATTACTTTGTTCTTTGTTATTTGTGAGTGATTCATAGGTTGATTGAAATGGAAACAGTGTCGCGTGCGGATCTTCTTTGTTAATAGCAAAAACTTGGTGGTTTTCCCACGGCGCACGCGAATCGGTATTTTCTTGTGCGCTTGAGGCAAACGCCAATAAAGCAAAAGGAATTGCGGTATATAATTTCATTCTGAATGTTCACTCAATATACAATACTATTTATAATACAAATATAAAAACTGAGCGCAAGTTATTTCTATTTTTGACTAGATTATCGGGCCAATTAGATAGTGCAATTAGCATGAGACTCATTTATCATACAATTAACAATAAGATAGAGTTAAAACCACAACATGCAGCCATCACACCTTAATTTAACCCAACAAGTTGTACATGAATTGGGTAAAAAGATAATGCAGGGTAAATACAAAATTGGTGATAGCCTGCCATCTGAAGCTGACCTGTGTACAGAGTTTAATATTAGTCGCACGGCAACGCGTGAAGCGGTTAAAATGTTAACAGCGAAAGGACTGATCAGTTCTCGCCCGAGACAAGGTATCAAAGTTGTTGATTCTAAACATTGGAATCTGTTTGATGTAGATGTTCTAAATTGGATACTCCTTGGTAAGCCCGATTTATACTTACTACGACATTTTTTACAATTGCGACTAGCGATTGAGCCGGAAGCCGCGTTTTTAGCAGCGCAATATGCACAAGAAGCTGATTTAAAAGCAATTGAAGAAGCATTACTTAGAATGAAAGACGCGACTAATGGTCAAGACGATACGCATGAAGCGGACATAGAGTTTCATCAGAGTGTATTAACGGCAAGTAATAATCCGTTTTTTATTCAATTAATAAATTTCATCACAACGGCACTTAAAGTCAACATAAGGTTCACTAATCGCATGATCCCAGTAACGATGGAAGAGTATCAAGCCCATGTTGATATTTTTGAACATATCAAAAATAAGGAAGCCCAAGCGGCATTTGATGCGGCATTACTGACTCAAAAAGCTACTGTTGCGATTGTAAATGCACAAATTTCCGAGATGGAAAATAAGACATCTTAGATAAAGGCGTATTTACTAATGCCGACTATAAGGCCAGTTAAAAAGGGTTGCATAAACTTTTGCGTTATTAATGTGAATTAACGATTGCGGCGACTGGTAATGAAATTGTTGCAGTAACGCCTTGCACATCAACACGGTTTTGTAGATTCAATAATCCACCATGATTAGACATGATTTGCCGACAAAGGGTTAAACCTATGCCGCTCCCTTGAGGTTTTGTACTATAAAAGGGGACAAATAAGTTGCTTTGGTTAGCGATGCCTGTACCGAAGTCATGTATGTGGAGGTGAAAATATTTGCCTTCTTGGCTGCAAGTTATTTCCAACAAGTTAGCAGCAGTTTGTTGCATTGCTTCATGAGCGTTTTTAAATAGATTAATTAGCACTTGCTCTAATTGATTTTTATCTGCCTCAATCCAAATAAGGGATAAAGGCTCAGTGTCTATAGAGAAATCAACTTTTGTGTCAAATAAGGCTGCAATCTTAGAGAGTACATCAAGTAACGAGAATGCACTTTTATTAGGTTGAGGTAAATGGGACAGTTGGCTATAACTGGCGATAAAAGTACTTAAAGATTCTGCTCGCTCATTAATGATGCTGACGCCGTCATGGAGTGATGTCCTGTTTAATGGTTTTGTCTTATCCTTGAGTTTTTGTTTCATGGACTGGCTAACACTGGCTATTGGTGTCAATGAATTATTCATTTCATGGCTTAATACCCTGAGCAAGCTTTGCCATGCTTTACGTTCTTTTTCTAGCAACAAACGTTCTGCGCTAGTGATCAAATAGAGCTGATGACGTTTACCTTCACTTAAAAACGTTTCTTTAAAAAGAAAATGCTCGCCTTTAAGTTGAGGATGCAAAAAATCAACGATGCCTGTTTGAGACTGATGAATGATTTTGCCTATATCAAATGAGTCAAGTTTAACGTTGTGATGCTCATTGATATTACTCAAGATCAGCTTCTTAGCTGATAAATTAGCCATAACAATGCAGTTTTTCTCGTCAACGGCTAGTACCATGGCGTCCATTTGCTCCATGATTTTTTCTAATAGCTGGCGACTTTCCTTAGCTTCAATTTTATGTTGTGCAAGAGTGTCGGCCAGACTATTAACTAAGCAGAGTAATTCTTGAAATGCTTGATTGGTTTGCAAACGTCCCCTTAACGAGTAATCTCCACCAATCATTGATTCGAGTATATTGGATAAGGTTCTTATTTGTTGCTCAGCGCGTTGTCGGCTGTTAATGATGACAAAACTGCAAAGCAGTATTAGAACAATAACAATAAACGTGATCAGGTAGGGTGAGGTATCCGCTTTATACAACGAAAAGCTGGTGATAATAATGCTAGGAATACAAATAACCCAAGCCAGTTCATTATGATCTGACGCTTGTGCGCTTTTCCTTTTCAATGTGCTTATAAAGCGATTAAGCCAAGCCATATTTACTCATGCGTCGATAAAATCCGCTTCTACTTAACCCTAAAGATTTTGCTGTTTCAGAAGCATTACCTTGATAGTGCTTTAGTCGATTGATTAGTGCTATCTGTTCAATTTCTTCCATGGTCAGATTCAACTTCTCAGCCCTGTTTTGGGAAATGTTTGTATCCTCGAGCAATAAATCACGTGCAGAAATTGTAGGTTTTTTGCAGGTGAAGAGGAGCTTTTCCATCAAATGGCTTAATTCTCTGATATTGCCGGGCCAGCTATATTGTTGTAATGATTTAGTCGCATCTTCGCTTAATGCCGGAGTGGTTACATTATATTTAACGCTAAAATTGCTCAGAAAGTAGTTAGCTAATGGGACAATATCTTCTTTACGTTCACTTAATGAAGGAACGCGCAATTGTATTGTGTTTAATCGATAATATAAGTCTTGGCGAAATTTTTGTTCACTGATCGCTTGTGGTAAATCGCAGTTTGTCGCTGAGATTATGCGTACATCTGCATGTTGTACTTTGCTGCTGCCGACCACTTCGTATTGTTGCTCTTCTAATACCCTGAGTAATTTTGCTTGTTGAGCAATAGGAATATTGGCCAGCTCATCTAAGAACAATGTGCCTTGCTCTGCCATTTCAAAGCGGCCAATGCGGCTTTCCTTGGCATCTGTGAAGGCACCTTTAACGTGTCCAAACATTTCACTTTCAAAAAGGTTTTCAGGGATAGCGCCCATATTCACGGCAACAAATGAATTATCTGCTCTTGAAGAAAGTTTATGGACATAAGCAGCAAGCATGCTTTTACCCGTTCCATTATCACCGGTTAGCAATATACTCATGTCGCTTTGAGCCAAATCTGACAGGGTTGCTAGCAACTGTTTCATTGCCGGGGATTGCGCGATAATACTGTCTTGAGTTTTTGGATGATTTTGCGATTTTAGCAAACTGTTTTCTTGGCTTAACCGTTTTAGTTTTTTATTGGCAACTGCTAACTTCAATTGAGTACTAATTGCTGTAATTATGCGTTCATTGTTCCAGGGCTTTTGGACAAAATCTTTAGCACCAGCTTGCATTGCATCTACGGCAATGTCTATAGTGGCCCAGCCGGTCATGACAATAATGGGCAGTGAACTGTCGAATTGTCTGATTGCTTCAACCAGTTGTAAACCTTCAGTACCAGAGGTGGTATCTTGTTGAAAATTCATGTCCAGTAAGACTAAGTCAACTGCGGTTTGTTTTAGGTTATCTAACACCGCTTGTGGCGTCGTTACGGTAACGATATCGAAATTTTCTTCTGATAAGATATATTTCAAACTAGCGATAATATTCAAGTCATCATCAGCTATCAGTATTTTTTTGTTTTTCACTTAGTGTTTAACCTAGGTATACGTGGGATTACGATAGAAAATATCAATCTTTAATGCAAGTTATGTTGCGTGCAGAATTTTGTTAGCCGCCATATAAGCGGCTAACAAACAACACATTAATAAAGTTTACTCGTACCTTAATGCTAAACTAGGCTCCATCTTGACTGCTCGCGTGGTAGGCATAAAAATGGCAAACATCACAACCACAGACAAGGCGGTAACCACGCCAATCGCCAATATAAAGTAGAAAGACACAGGGAAAAGCCCTAGGGTAAAATTATGAAAGCCATACGCCAGCAATGCAAATATGACCAAAGCGAGTCCTAGACCAATGATGAGCTGTCTAGCGCCTTGCTTTAAGAACATGTAGATAATGTCCCTATCGCTTGCACCTACAGCGCGTCTAATGCCAACTTCATGAGTACGTTGGGCGACTGCATTTGCAGTTAAGCCATAAATACCAACCATTGCCAATAACAGCGCGATAAACCCAGTACCAAAGGTAATATTGGATAGTAATTTCATCGACTCTCGCATTTTATTTCGGTTATTAATCGCCGGTTGTACTTGAAACGTTAATTCGATATTCCGATCGACTTTGAACATGGCTTGATAAAATATCTCTTCAACGTTTTTGGCGTTGGGCAAAACATGATAATAAAAAATTTGAAATGTACTGGCGAATTGTAAGCCAGACACGTATATCTCGTCTGCACTGTCTAGTTTGCTAAATAAGGTGCTTGGATTCATTCGATCGGTAACAACACCAACGATATACAACTGCTCATCTTTATCGTCTATCGTAATAGTAAAGTCCTTTTCTAACGGTGACTCGCCGGGCCAATATCTATTTGCCATTGACTGACTGATGATTGCTGTTTTGCGACTGCCCAACTTATCGAGCCTTGAAAACTGGCGACCAGCCACTAAGTTTACACCGACTGTAGACGTTTCACCGATCACACTGATGGTATCAACCAACGGCTTGTCTTCTTCCGCGCCGTAATCAAGCCCTGTGATGGTTAACTTCATTGAGCCTATCCAATTATTAGTAACAACATTAGTCACTTGAGGGTGCTGTTTTACTTGTTCCATTAATGTTTGAATTAGCGCCGTTTGCTGTTCAGGCTGAGAGTATTTGTTCTCAGGAATAGTCATACGTGCAGTGATAACGTCAGTATAATCATCACCTAACTCCAAATTAATGAACTTATGTGCAATAAACCCTGAAATAGAACCGATGAGCATTAATAGGGCCACTAGAAACACTTGTGTTGTTACTAAAATTTTGGAGATGCGTCCTGCTTTTTTACTTTTTGCACCTCGGGTACCGTCTCTTAATGCTAGATTAATGTCTTGTCTGGCTGAGCGCCAGGCAGGGAGTAATGACGACAGAACAATGGTGACTAAAGTAAACACCACTGCCATCATCACGGTTTCGCTGTCCATGCCCCAATGCCACCAAAAGGAACCGCCACTAGGCAACCAAGAGTGCAGTAATATCTCGGTATAATCTAATGCCGCTCCCACAAGCAACAATGATAAGATGCCGCCAATAATTGAAATGATGATCCCTTCCCACATGAGTTGACTAACCAAACGGAAGGTGGTAGCTCCCAGTGCCGCTCGTATAGCGGTTTCTTTTTGACGTTCTACCGCTCTAGCCAATAATAAGTTACCCACGTTGATACAGGCGAGTAACATGATTAACCATGAAACGGTATTTAAAAATGCGAAAACAACAGTACCTTGCCCACCCGTTTGTGCCATTTGAAAGGTCATGATCTTTGCTACTTTATCCACGTCGGGTAAATCGTATAGCTTGATATTATTTTGATGCACTCGGTTTATTGCTTGGCTAAGCTCTAGTTCGGCCTGGGCTAAATTAACTGAGCGTTTAATTCGGCCAAATGCGTAATAACTATCTGTCGATTTGGGTGTTTCATTAAGTACGTCATCTGATAGAGGCAACCAAAGCTGCTCTTTGTTTGGAAAACGATAGCCTTTAGGCATAACGCCAATGACGCTAGTTACTTGCCCATTGAGTATTAGGGTCTTCGATAACACATCTTCATCACCATTGAGTTCATTTTGCCAAACTTGGTAACTGATGAGTGTCACTGGCTCCGCGCCTATTTTTGTGTCGTCGGCATTAATGGTGCGTCCGATAATTGGTTGGGTGCGGCTAAATTCAAAAAAACCAGCTCTTACATAACTTCCGTCTATACCTTTGCCTGACTGCTCGATTGACAATCTGATATCACGATTAATGTATATACCAAACTCAGAAAAACTAGTCAGTTGGTCTTTTACATTAGCGTATTCATTCCCGGTTATTAAATCGTATTGGCCATCTTTAAAGACCGAAACAGACATGGCTGTTTCACCTTCAGGTATGGGTAGGGCTTTGTATACAACAGAATAGAAAAATGAAAAGGTGAATAAGCTAATAGATAACCCGCCTATTAACACTGCTAAGGTCATCGCCGTAAATTTAGGTGATTTGTAAAGCAGGCGAATAGCGTACTTAATATCGATTAATACTGACATGGTGGTGCTCCTATCCCGCTACTAGTTCAGGTATTTCTTTGGCTAAAGTAGCTGGACTATCGAGTTTTTCCTTAGTTTGTGGGTTGGCATTGTCGGCAATAAGTCTACCATCGAACATTTCCAAACAACGGCTAGCGCGCTTCGCCGAAGCGGGGTCGTGAGTCACCATACAAATGGTTGCGCCATCTTGATGTAATTGATCAAAGAGCTGCAACACTGCTTCAGCGTTAGCTGAATCTAAATTACCTGTCGGCTCATCAGCAAGGATAATGGTTGGGTCATTTACTAAGGCCCTTGCCACCGCGACGCGTTGCTGTTGTCCACCAGAAAGTTGAGAGGGGTAGTGATTTTTTCGATGGGACATTTGTACTTTTTCCAAGACTTCATTCACCTTATCTAAGATCGCTTGTTTTGATAGTCCTGACTGGTAAGTTAACGGCAGCATGACATTTTCAACAACCGTGAGATCAGAAATCAAATTAAATGACTGAAAAACAAATCCAATTTGTTCGCTTCTAATTTTTGCCCTTTGATCTCTGTTTAATCCCGACATATCGGTATCGTTGATTAGGTAGCGACCTTCTGTAGGTGCGTCAAGTAAACCAAGTAATGACAGTAAGGTTGACTTGCCACAACCTGACTGTCCGCTTAATGATAAATATTCACCTTTATTGATGGTTATGTTGATATTATTTAGCGCGCGCGTTTCAATTTCTTCCGTTAAAAAGGTTTTGCTGATATTGGTTAGTTCAATCAATGCCGTCATTTTGTCTCTCCGTAATATTTGTCTATTATTCAATGTCATATGCACATTTAATATCAGTTAATCATTATTTCGTTATGTTCTTGCCAACTAGAGGTGTCTGAGATGATCACGTGATCACCAGCACTTAATCCTGAAATTATTTGAATTTGGTTGACCGAACTTTGTCCTAAGCTAACAAGATGCTTTTGGGCGAATTGATTGTCACTGGACAGTTTGTACAAGTTAGTCTGACTAAAACGAGGTGCAAAAGCAGGGCGCTTCAGATACAGCGCGTTTTCAATGTTACTGATTTCGATGTTACCGTCGACAGTTAGATCTGGGCGTGCTTCTTGTGGTAATTCGCTCGTTAGCGCTACATCAACTTGTACCATTCCGCCATTCACGGCAGGATCAATTCGGATCACTTTGCCAGATATTTGGCTTGTTCGAGTATCAATAATTACTAATTGATCTATAGCAATGTCTCTCACTTTAACTTCTTGAACTTGAAGCTCGGCAAATAACGTACGTTGATCTGCGATTAACATGACACTATCACCGACTTGTGCTCTTTCACCTAACTCAAGTGATACGGTTTGTACTACGCCGTCTGTTGTAGCTTTTATCGTCAAGGCACTTACCTGATCTTTAATGCGTGAGTGATTGTTTTCTAATAGGCCAAGGCGAGCATTATGAGCCGTTTTTGTAGCTGAAAGGTTAGCTTTCATCTTCTCGACTTTTTCTATCTGAGATTGCCAGTATTGGTGTTGTTGTTTAACTGTCAGTTGACTACGTTGATAATCTAGTGCTGACACCGTGCCATTTCCTTGTTTAAGTAATTGGGTTTCCGCATCAAGTTTTAGTTTGGCGCCTTGATAACTGTAATTTGCTGCCAATACTGTGTTTTCAAGATCGACAAGTTGTGACTCTAGGGCAACATAAGATGCGTGGCTTTCTGCTCTGGTTGCAGCTAGATCCCACCGAGCCTGTTCAAGTGAACGATGTAATTCAGGGTTAGACAATTGCATCAGAATTTGCCCCTTGGCGACATGCGTGCCAGCTTTAATGAAAACCTGTTCAACACGTCCTGAAACTTGTGAAGATACCCAACGTATGTCTTGTGGTTTTAATACGCCAGTTGCTCGCACATTGACGCGAAAATTGCCTTGCTCTACCGTGGCTGTGAGCAATTCATTTCTTTGTACAATATATGATGCATCACCAAGTATGCTCTTGACGACGTATAGGCTAACAATAACCAAACTAATGGCGGCTACATACCAATACTTGCGCCACCAAGGGGCTGAACTACTTTTTCGTACGACATCCATAATTTATCTATAAACCTATCTAAGCTTAGTTATTGAAAAATAGTTACAAGTAGCATGCCGATTTGGTTAATTGCTGATATTTATGAATATTATTGAATTAGCGGCCAGCTCAGTAATATAGGTGTGTCGATATCGGGACAGTTATATAGCGATGGTTTCGCATAATTGCGACACATGAGATAAACAAAGTAAATTCAAAATATACATGAGACAAAACCATTCTTGGAATGGTGCTACATATATTGTAGCATTAGGTAATCAAAACAACTGATAGGTGGTATATGCCATTACCCATTCCAGGTACAAGAGTTCGAGGCTCCGCCACGGGTAAGCCTATTATGGCGTTGCTTGATTTGCTTGGCCGAACATGGGGCTTAGGGATTATTTGGAATTTGAGCGAAGGTCCCGCTACATTCAGAGAGCTTCAACAACGCTGTGAAAAAATATCACCGACACTATTAAATACCCGATTGAAAGAACTAAAAGCGTTGCAGCTAGTTGAGTTACATAAAGAGGGATATCAACTATCAACATTAGGGACACATTTGTTTGAGATTGTATTGCCGTTAGGTGATTGGTCAAAACAATGGGCAAATCATCTAAGTAAGGAAGTATTGCAGTGAATTTACCGTATACCCATATGCCGTTAGAGCGCTGTACTAATGAGAGAAAGAATAGCGCATGGCTTAAAAAGCAATTTAATCATAAAGATACCGTATTTTGCCTAATTAATGATGGAAAAAGTTTTTTCGCTAAAGAGTCAGTTGAACCACTTTTTATTGAAAAGTCGAAATTGGCAACATTGAACTTAGACAGCTGTATTTATCTAGGGAAGAATAGTGATCACACCAATAATTCAGGCTCCTTTTTTGCCATTGACTTTAATAAGCTTAGGTTTTCAACTCAGGAAGAGTTGATGGAAATAGGCCAGTGGTTGCCTTTACGTCAAGCAACCCCATTACTCAACTTACTTGATGCTGCTATTTTGGCCTTAGCTAAAGGGCTGGTGCACTGGCACAACACGCATCAGTATTGTGGACTTTGCGGTAATATGAATCGCTCGACAGAAGCGGGTCATGCAAGAAAATGTACTAATTGTCGTAACATGAGCTTTCCTAGAACGGATCCCGCTGTAATTATGTTAGTAGAGCGCCTTTTCGAAGACGGCATTCCGCGATGTTTGCTTGGTCGACAAGCCAGTTGGCCACAAGGTGTTTACTCAACTTTGGCTGGTTTTGTTGACCCCGGCGAAACTTTAGAACAAGCGGTCATAAGAGAGGTCGATGAAGAAACACACGTTAAAGTGGAAAACCCTGTTTACGTAACTTCGCAGCCCTGGCCGTTTCCTGCGTCAATCATGTTGGGATTTGTCGCTACAGCAACGAGTCAAGATATTGATGTTAGTCATGATGATTTAGAGCAAGCGCATTGGTTTACCAGACAACAACTACAAGAATTTGCTGATAATAAAAATGCTGAAAACCAGATGGGATTCAAAATGAGCAGTGGTGATTCGATTTCTTCGTTTTTGATCAACGCTTGGAAAGATAAAACGATAGGACAATATTAGTCGTTGTATAGTCTTTAGGTAGATTAAATAGTTTATAAAGAGGCTAGCTATTACCGTTTTGACCTTTTTGGTGCATAGTTTTTGGGCGCATTCAATGAATTAGAAAATAACTTAAGGCAAGTTATGCTCAACTATCGTCAAATTTGTATTTGACTTAAAAATGAGCAAGTATAGACGCATAATAATAAAAAGCAGTAGTATGAAATGCTTAAGACGATACCGATTGATGAACTTGAAGTAGGTATGTTTGTTCAAGACATCAAATTAAAAAACAGCAGACATAAAGTTAAAAATCAGGGCAAAGTAAATTCACCTCGCACGATAGAGCTTCTTAAAAAGCAAGGAGCAGTAAGTATTGTTGTTAAGCTTGAACCTGAAAACCTATCTCATGCCGCGAATGACAACTCTAAATCTCATACACAGCTCCAGAGTAGCGAAAGCTATACTAACGCGCTGGCTCAGTCACAGCAACTTTATGACCAAGCGACTGAAAATGTTAAAAAGCTGTTTTCTCAAGCGGCAACAGGCCAAAAACTAACGACTGATAACATTAAGGTGTTAGCGGGTGAAATTACCGAATCGGTTATGCGTAACGAATACGCGATAACTTTGCTTACCCGCATAAGACAGCAGTCAAACTATCAGTGGGAACATTCTATCAATACAGCTGTACTCGTTTGTGGCTTTGGTTTGTATTTAGGCATGGGTAAAAATACGCTGACCAAAATAGCGCTTGGTGCATTGTTTCATGACATAGGCTGCGCTCGAGTGTCGAGAGCAATACTCGATAAGAACTCAGCGTTAAGCAAAAATGAAACCTCGATAATTAAAAAACACATTCATTGGGGCATTGAAATGGGTAAGCGTGACAAGTTTCTCGATAACGTCATTATTGACATGATGGTTAACCATCATGAACGACTTGATGGATCAGGATATCCAAGGGGGGTTGATAAAGCACAATTATCTAAATTAGCGCGTATTATTGCCATTGTTGATGTTTACGACGCAATGACCGCCGATAAACCATATAAAAAAGGTCTTCAACCTATGGCTGCGATGAGGTATTTATTGTCAAATAAGGATAAGTTTGATGCTGAATTGGTCCATCAATTTATCAAGTTTTTAGGCGTTTATCCCGTTGGCTCTTTAGTTTCACTGTCAAATGATAGGCTAGCCATTATCACGGAAGGAAACAGAAATAATCCTTTAAAGCCTAATATCGCTATGGTTTATAGTACTAAGCTTAATGCTATGATTAAGCCAAAGTTTTGCAATCTAGCATCTACTGCAATTGAAATAGTAACTGAAGTGAAGAGTGAAGATTTTCAAATTAACTTGCCGAAGTTGATTCGATCGTTTGCAATATAAGTTGTGCTAAATGAATGAGTATTTGGCTGTTTTTTTGAAATGAGTGTTACGACAGGTGAGTTGATTCTTTAAATATTTTCATTAGGTTTTTTACAAATTGATTGTTGTTGATGTCCAGATTCGAGACAGCTAGACCAAGCGGGGCAGATTTTAAAATCCTTGCAAAGTCATCTACCGACATATTGACTCGCTCTAAGGTTAATCGATTGGCATTGATCTCTTTGTTTAACCTCAGCTTAATACAATTAAATAAAGAGCTTTCTTCTGCTTCAATAATGTCTTGGCAAAACTCTTGTCCAGCGTGCATCAAATCGGCCCTTACTAATGCACTTCGAACTTCTTCAAACATTTCTACGCAACGCTCTTGAATAATATTTTCAGTTTCTTGCCAAAAATTTTGTTCGGAGTTGCGATAAACAGTGAGATTGGCCATGCTTTCATCTATATGCTGGCGTACAACGGCTCTAAAAAGATCTTCTTTAGATTTGAATTGTTTGTGGATAGTGACGCGAGATATTCCAGCATACCGACTGATCATTGATATATTAGCGGTGTTATAACCATGCTGGAAAAAACACTCGACGGCGGCTTTTAGTATTTTTTCAGTCGAATTTGGCAAAGCACATTCTCTGATTGAACAAGGATTTACACATAGTAACCTCACTTGACAAAAGAAACAACAGGTTTACATAAGTTGTTAATGTGTAAACCTGTGTTATAATTGTCACAACTTAGTATCTGGCTAACCCCAGACCAAAATATGTTGGAGCTCGCGTGATTCGAATTTTAGCCATAGGTATTTGCTTGTTATTGCAAGCCTGTACCGAACCAAACAACGTAAACATCGAACAAGAAATGAAAGTGGTGCAGCTCTCTCGAGCGACTTTAACGGGAATTGATAATGGTTATGAATTTCCCGCAACGGTTAAAGCGGTAAAAGATGTAGATTTGAAATTTGAAGTGTCCGGTCGTTTAGTCTATGAGAACTTAATTGAAGGAAGTGAAGTTAAAAAAGGGCAAGTGCTGGCTAAAATTGACCCAACTCCTTTTCAACGGAAAGTTGATGAGAGTAGAATTCGCTTTGAAGATGCTATTCGTGATTTAAAACGTGTTGAAGAGGTATTTGCCAAACAAGTGGCATCGCAGCGAGAGCTTGATGATGCTAAATCTCAATATTCAATCACTAAATTGGCGTTAGAAAATGCACAACAAGATTTGAGCTATTGCACGATCACTGCGCCGTTTGATGCGGTTGTGGGAGAACGATACACTGAAAACAATAGTTATATTAGAGCTGGTGATACTTTAGCTAACTTGCAAGATAGATCAAAACTGTATTTTTCCTTCGAAGTACCCGAGCGCATTATGACCGCGAACGCTGGAAACCGTGACTTAGTTGCTACTGCTCGCATTATTGGTCGTGAAGAAAAAGACTTTGATCTTTACTATGTAGAACACCAAACCACGCCTGACCCAATAACACAAACCTATGGTGTTACTTTTGCACTTGAAGGTGAAACTACCACATCCTTTTATCAGGGCTCTAGAGCGACAGTCACTGTGATGTCGAAACAAACACAGCAACGTGTTTTACTTATTCCTGTTAATGCACTTGTCGGTGATAAAGCGTCAGGGTTTAGTGCCTGGTTATTTAATGGCGAAAATCAAACGATTCATAAAACCGAAATAGTTGTAGCTAAATTGCTTGGAGACACCGCTGTTATCTCTGAGGGGTTATCTGATGGAGACAAAGTTGTTTCAGCTGCGGTAGGGCAAATGCGAGAAGGACTGAAAGTTAAAGAATATAAGGCTGAATATTAATGGATATTGCTCGTTATTCTTTAACTAAACCGGTTAACATTTGGTTGCTTACGCTTTGTTTTATTATTGGCGGTGTTGTTGCCATGAACAAAATAGGCAGGCTAGAAGATCCTGCGTTTACCATCAAACAAGCGGTAATCTATACCTACTATCCAGGTGCAAGTGCTGAAAAAGTAGAAAAAGAAGTTACTGAGCAAGTTGAAATTGCTTTACAACAAATGTGGCAATTAGATTTGCTTGAGTCTGTTAGTAAGCCTGGCTTTTCTAGAATTACCATGGAAGTTCAGCCGAAAATTGATGGTCCTTTATTGCCACAGATTTGGGATGAATTACGTAAACGCTTACGTGATGTGCGTTCATCATTGCCATTAGGAGCCAGTGATCCCATTGTTGTTGATGATTTTGGCGATGTATATGGTAATTACTATGCACTTTCAGCACCTGATTTTTCTGCTTACCAAATGCGTGAATTTTCACGCACTATTCGACGAGAGTTGCTTACGGTAGATGGCGTTGCCAAAGTTACTGTTGACGGTATCATCGAAGAACAAATTGTTGCAGAAATCGACAGCTATCAAATAGCGGGCCTAGGGCTTTCCTTTCCCGATATTCAACAGGTACTGGCGAGTAACTTAAAGCCGTTTAATGGCGGTCGATTGTTCGTTGGTGATAAACAAATACGAATTCCCGTCGCCAATTCTACAAATCGGATTGAAGAAATTGAAAACCTGTCTATCGTGATCCCCGGCAAAAACGCGTCGATAAAAATTGGTGACATCGCTAGCTTGAGTATACAACCGGTTGATATTCCAAGTGGGCTAAAACGATACAACGGTCATAGCGCGATTACTTTAGGTATTTCAGCTCAAAGTGATGTCAATATTGTAAAAGTTGGACGTGAAATTGAAACAAAGTTAAAGGATGTACTAGCGCAGCTTCCAGCGGGTATTGATATTTCACCGATCTATAACCAAGCAAGAATTGTTGAAAAGTCAGTAGACGGCTTTATCTTAAACCTAGAAGTATCAGTTGCGGTTGTCACCATCGCATTATGTTTGTTTATGGGCTGGCGTTCAGGTGTAGTTGTTGGCGGAACATTACTTGTTACCGTGTTAGGCACGGTCCTTATCATGTGGTTGTACGATTTACAGTTGGAGCGTATTTCACTTGGCGCCATGGTAATAGCCATGGGGATGCTTGTTGATAATGCTATAGTTGTTGCCGAAGGCATGATGCTGCGTATGGAAAAAGGCAAGTCAGCATTAGAGTCGGCAAGCTTTATTGTAAAGCGAACTCAGTGGCCTTTATTGGGTGCTACGGTTATTGGTATCGCGGCTTTTTCAGGCATTGGCTTGTCTGATGATGCAACTGGTGAATTTTTGTTTTCGTTATTTGCTGTTGTGCTTATCTCCTTAATGCTCAGTTGGGTATTAGCTGTATCGTTAACGCCCTTGTTGGGTCGGTATTTTTATCAAGTTTCAGAAAATTCATCAGAAGATGATAAGCCTTCACTTTTTCATCAATGGTATTTGGTTGCATTAAAATTTGCATTGAAGTGGCGAGGAGTAACTATTGCGTTGTTGGTTATGGTAACTTTGGGCGCATACGCTAGCTTTGGTTTATTAAAACAAGGTTTTTTCCCTCAATCAAATACACCTGTTTTCTTTGTTCATTATTGGGGCGCACAAGACTCAGATATTCGAGCCACTGAAAAGTACATGAAATCGGGTGAAAGATTCATTTTAGAAACAGAAGGAATAGAATCGCTGACGACCTTTGTTGGCGAGAGCTCTGATCGCTTCACGTTAGTGTTTGGGCCTGAAATGCCTAATGAAAGTTACGGTTTATATTTGGTGCGTGCAAAGAATGCAGCTGATATTCCAATACTAGCCAAGAAAATAACGGAGCAATTGAGGGCTAATACACCACAGGCTGAATTTTACTCAGAGATTATGCAATTTGGCCCAGGTGCAGGGGCTAAATTACAAGCTAGATTCTCAGGTGAAGACCCTGAAACGTTGAGGAAATTAGCAGAACAAGCAAAAGCGATTTACTTTGAAGATGGGCTAATTCGTGATATTCGTGATGATTGGAGAGAGAAAGGTATCGTTTTGTCTCCTGAGTATGATGAAATTGCTGCAGGAATTGCCGGGGTGTCTCGTAACGACTTTAGTGAAGCGATTCAGTTTTATACTGACGGCTTAACCATTGGGCAACTTCAAGATGGTGATTACCTTTATCCCATTGTCGCTAAAAACAGTAGTGGCATGATTGACCAATTGGTCGGTATAGAAAACAGTTTGGTTTGGAGTAGTAGCCAACGTACCTATATACCGTTTAAACAAGTCAGTGGAAAAATGATCTATACCAGTGAAGAACTATTGATCAATCGCCGAGATCGAGTACGAACAATTACGGTAAAAGCAGAGGCAGGTTATAACGAAACTGCTGGTGAAGCATTTGCCCGAACGCAAAACAAGATTGAGTCTATTACATTGCCCGATGGCTATACATTTGAATGGGGTGGAGAATATGAGTCATCAAGTGATGCGCAAGCCGCACTAGGACAAGGGTTACCTATGGGCTTTTTAGTGATGTTTATTATTAGTGTCTTACTCTTTGGCCGAGCAAGGCAGCCGCTAATTATCTGGCTAATTGTTCCGATGGCGGTAGTTGGTGTTGTTGCAGGACTTTTGTTAGCAGACTTGCCTTTTGGTTTTATGTCTTTACTCGGGTTTTTAAGCTTATTTGGTATGCTGATTAAAAATGCGATTGTATTGCTTGAAGAAATTGATCTGCAAATTGATGAAGGTAAAGAGGAGGCTCTAGCTATTGTTGAAGCAAGCCTAAGTCGGTTGAGACCTGTCTCTTTGGCCGCAATCACGACGATACTGGGCGTTATGCCATTAATTTTCGACCCATTTTTTGCTGATATGTCAGTAACGATTATGGGAGGTTTGGCTTTTGCAACCATACTAACGATGATTGCAGTGCCAGTACTTTACAGCGCTCTTTATAAAATAGACGTGAAAGCCTAAATTTCTATTTTATAATGCGATTTAAATGTGTAAGGCTGACTGACACAAAAAAAGCGAACTGAATTCAGTTCGCTTTTTTTATTGAAACGGAGAGTACATAGCACTAATTCAAAAGAGGGTGGTCAGCAGGTAATTGTTTGCTGATCCAGATAGCCAGTTTATGTTTCATGTGTAGCAAATTTTCTTGGTCTTTGGCCAACGGAGTTACCAATTTGTCTTGTAGTAGTAAGCGATACAAACATTCTATTTTCTGATCGGCAGAAGTTGTTCCTTCAAATGCTTTGAAACCACGATTACTGGCATAGGCTTGGCCCACTTGTAATGCTTTTTTGAGCAATTGATTTTCATTCTTTATTTTTTTCATAATAGATAATTTACCTTAAAGCCTGCTATGGCGTCTAAGATAGCAGGCTTTAAATGCAAAATAACCCTCTAATGATATTTAATATGAAAAAGATCGTGTATAAAAAATATGTACTAGGTTGTCGACATCCCCGGTATTTGGTGCCAAAAGCCATTACATTCTTTTTGATTGTTCAAAGTATGCTTTGTGGGGCTTTCTAGTTGCTGCTTATATCGATTAATTTTTTCAAAAGCTTCGATGCTATCGGCGCTCACGCGTGCGATATCGACGCCCATTTTTTCTAATTGTGGTAGCTCATTTATGAGGTTGTATTGATAACCTGACATGGTTTGAATACCGTTGAGTACGAAAATTTCATCACCTTCTTGGCTTTTCATCGTTCGTCCTTGAGGGTAATTAATACAACAGTACTGGCAATCATCTTTTGGTCTATCTTCAGAACGCGCAGTAAAACAACGGGCGGAATAGGCAAGCGGTAAATACCCCCAAGAAAACACCTCGCATTCAAACTTGTCTCGTAGGTTTTCTGCTTCTGCTTGTTGTAATAGCTGATTTAGCCAATCACCTGATAATTCGACGGGCATGACCCACCGCGTCATTCCTTGTTTAATCAGTACTTTTAGGGTGGATAAGTTATAGCAATTAATCGCAGGTCCCGCGACAAAAGGCAATTTAAGATCACGCATGATATTTACGGCACTTAAATCATTTGCTTCAATGAGAAAGTCACCGTTGTCACACAGGTGACGCATCACTTTAAGTTCAGGGGCTGTTTCAAGTAAGGTCATGGTTGAAACAACCACTTGTTTATTGCAGTTCTTTGCTAAATCAGCAGCCAGAGTTAACCAATCCTTTGCTTTTAGCTCGCGGCGTTTTGAACAAACGGTTTCGCCTAGATAAATGATATCAGCATTTGACTCTGCCGCTTGTTGATAATAATTTTCTACTTCGGCTTTAGGCCAGAAAAATAGGCTAGGGCCTAATGATACTTTCATAATATTTCCAATTCGTTAGGTTACTAGCGTTAACTACTTCCATTTACGATGATAAGCGCCCAATGTGGTTTGACTACCTTCTGATAAGTTGGCCAATGTTTGCATCCATTTTGACTCAACAGCGAAATCCTCAGGTGCTTGTTGACAGGCGTCTATTGCTTGTCGCCATGTTTTTGCCACCTGTTCAACATATGCAGGACTGCGTTGTCTACCTTCAATTTTCACTGACGCAATGCCCATTTTTATCAGCTCAGGAATAAGTTCTAATGTATTTAAGCTCGTTGGTTCTTCAAGGGTATGATAGACATTGTTATCGACTTCAAAGCGTCCTTTACAAAGCGTCGGATAACCTGCGTTTTCTCCTTCTTGGTAGCGATCAATCAATACATCATTTAAGCGGCTTTCCAACCCTTGTTCAGTTTCTTCCCAACGAACATATTTAGCAGGAGAGCAAGCGCCTACAGTATTAGGAGATTCTCCGGTCATATAAGAAGATAGGTAACAACGACCTTCAGCCATGATACACAAGCTACCAAAAGCGAATACTTCTAAAGGAACAGGGCTTAGTTTTGCCAAGTGCCTAACTTGTTGAACAGACAGTACGCGGGGTAATACGACTCTATCGACGTCAAAGTTATTTTTAAAAAACTTAATTGCTTCGATATTAGTGGTAGAGGCTTGAACGGAAACGTGTCGTTCAATATCAGGGTATTTGTTCGCGGCATAATCAAGTACACCCAAGTCGGCAATAATTAAAGCATCAGTACCGATTTCTACAGCAGTATCTACAGCCTGTTTCCATCTTGTTTCATTGTCAGGGTGTGCGAAAGTATTGATGGCAACATGGAGTTTTTTACCATGTTCATGCACGTAATCTGCAGCTTTAAAGAGTTTTTTATCGTTAAAGTTTAAACCAGCAAAGTGACGGGCATTGGTATCGTCTTTTAAGCCAATGTAAACGGCGTCAGCACCGTTATTAATTGCTGTTTTTAGCGCAGGAAAGTTACCTGCGGGGCATAATAATTCCATGTTTAGTTCACATGCTTAAAATTTTAGAGAGCAATCATAAAGCAATATAAATTTTAAAATTTGATATAGATTAAGTGATTAGATCATTTAAAAGTACGGTGACATATTTAGCCGTCTAGTGTTGGAATGTTGTTCAGTGACCCTCTTTTTTGATCTGGTTCACAGATGAACTTTTGTAGATAGGGTAGTCTACTCATCTTATTAACTTGTCGGAAGTATAGTGTTGTCTGTTTTACTGAGTTTACCTTTATCAATTCGTTCAAATTCTTTGAAATTTATACCAAGTATTGCTCGCCCTGCATTGAAATACTGTCCGTTTAATGTAATCAGATCTATATTATTGCCTGCACTTAACTCAATATTTAGAGAAGCGTTAGATGATGGAGATTTTGAATTTCTTGAGAATAAGTGGCTATCTATCTTGGTACCTGATTTGGGGTTTGAATTTTGGATAAGTTTTTCCGATGATAAACTGGTGTTGTCTTTACCTGTTGATGGTCAAAATCAAGACGCCAGCTTTAAAGCTAACTCTGAAGATCTTCTACTTATTGCTGGGCGCAAACAAGATCCGGATACCCTATTTTTTCAACGCCGTTTGTTGATTGAAGGAGACACTGAACTCGGCTTGGAAGTTAAAAATTTGATTGACTCTATTGATTTAGATAACTTGCCTAGTATTGTTCATTACTTTGTCGAAAATGCCGCAGGAATGATTGAACATACTCGAAATGAAGAGAAAGGGATTTGACAGTAACTTTGCGCTATTGAATCATAAATCTAACGCGTAAGTGATTTATTTTTGCATTTGAACTGTTTAAAACGATTAACCACATCCCTTGTTATGAAATAAGGGATTAAGACTATAAGAACAATCACCAAAATAGTCATTACTACATAAATGTAATGAAAAATTTCCCATTGTGCGTATAAGTCTAAAATAAGAGCAATTATTGTTACAGGCAAAATATCACGAAAGGCTTGTTTAAAAGTAGCTAGTTTCTCGTTACCGCTGAACATTTTTGTCAGCAAGGGCGAAACATTTTCTTGTGCATCACGATGACCGTGTCTAAAGCCCCTTATTAAGGCCATAATCGGTTGGAAATAAAAACGAAATGCACCAGCGCCTTTTAATGCGGCAACAAACATCTTAAACATACAAAGTACCTTTCACGGGAAACAGTCTGATTTAGAACTCCTGTAAATTAAAGGCATCCTTACGTTAAATCAGTTTTAGAGCTGAACCATTTTACGCAACCATTATTTGAAAATATAAGCCAAAAATGTATTGGTTCTGTGTGATTTTGTAACCTGGAAGTGTTGTTGCAAGCGGGTGTTTTGAACCACACTTTGTGTAGCTATGTGTTTTGTTTTGGATAAGTTTATTAGTGCCATCTATAGGTCGGCCACTTTGAGTATGCCATGGTTTTTAAATATACTAGGTTCCATTTCATTGACTTAGCTTCGTCTTTGTTTGTAAAGGTCTAGTTGAATTTATAGTGTGGGAGATTAGGTGCCGATATAAACTTTAACTAAACAAACGAAAATCCGATGAGTTATATAGGTTACATCGAAAAGAGAAGCTGACATGTAATCAATGAGTAATGGGCTACTTAACTCGAGTGAAATGCTTTACGCCTTGCTCATTGATTTGTTCAGTGACTCTGCCACTTTCAAGTAAGTAATTAAAATGTGCGAAACTCTCACCTGTTGCCATGATCCTATTATTTTTATCGATCTTGGCTTTAAACAGAACAGGGAATCCTTCAACAACAGTACGTGGCACGTCACAAAATTGCTCTAATTTATCAAGATCTTCATTATGTTCATCAATTAGCGCTTGTAGACGGTGCTTTGCTCCTATGAAAGGGAGCCCATGGGCGGGTAAAACTGTAACATCATTGCCTATAACCTGCTTTAAAAATTCACAAGATTGTAACCACTGTTTTAGTGGATTAGAAAATGGCTCCATTGGCCAAACGCTAATGTTTGATGAAATATTGGGGAGAATTTGGTCACCAGAAATAACCAGCTTCAATTTTTCGTTATATAAGCAAACATGCTCTGGAGAATGGCCTCGACCCACAAGTACTCGCCATTGATGGCTACCAATTTTGATAGTATCGTCTTGTTCTAAGCGTTTGAATTGATGGGGCAGTGCTTTAACTAATTTGCCGAACCAGCCAAAATGAGCGCTGTAATGGAATATTTCTTCTTTGGTAAATCCAGCGCTTCGATAAAATGCTATTGCCTCATCAGGCGCTTCTCGGCCTTTCTCTGCTAAAAGTGTTCTACAGTATGTATATTCGGCCAAAGACATGTGTAATATGCCCTTGTCTCTTTTGCAAAGCCATCCGGCAAGGCCGACATGATCAGGGTGCATGTGAGTGCAGATTACCCGTTTAATAGGTTTGCCTTTTAAATGATTCTCAAAGATATCTTCCCAAATTTCGACTATGGCATCTGTGGCTAAACCACTATCGACTACTGTCCATTGATGCTCCTCCTCTAATAACCATAAATTGATATGATCCAGTGCAAAGGGCATCGGCATACGTATCCAAAAGATACCTTCAGCGATTTCTACTAACTCGCCTGGATTTGGCGCTTGTTCATATGGAAAGTTGATCGATGAAGAAGTGTTGGTCATAACTACTGCCTGATTCTATTTAGGTATGCGAATTGAAACGATGAATCGCGCTCATCTCTAAAAGATAACATTAGTGATTATAAATAGATATTACCTTTAGTCGTTGAATTGAAACGTAGTTTTGAGGTTTAACTTTGATTGGCAAGAGAGTCTCGCATGATTAAGCTAGGTTTAAAAACGAGATCAATATCAAGGTTCTTATTCTGATAAACTTCTTTGAGCACAAGCTTTGCCGTCATTCTTCCCATTCGCGCGACAGGGTTATCAATAGTAGTTAAGGTAGGATAGAGGTAATTGGCAAAAATGACATTATCGAACCCGATCACCGATAAATCTTCTGGCAGTTGGTAGCCGTGTTCTCTAGCGTACTTCATCGCGCCAGATGCCATTTCATCATTGGCACAAACTAGTGCGGTAAATTTGTACTTTTTATCGATAAAGTGCTTTAGTGCGTCACTTCCGCCAGTTTCCTTAAAGTCGCCAATGTAAAATAGATTTTCATTGAAAGGAAGATTATGCTCTTCTAGTGCACGCTTATGACCCAACAAGCGATTAGATGCATCCGCCTTAAATTGGGGACCTGCGATGTAGGCGATATCTTTATGACCATGCTCGATCATTGACTTTGTTGCTAAATAACCACCTAATTCATTATCTAAACTAATGCATTGATCCTTTAGTTCTTCTACATATCGGCTCATTAAGTATATTGGTGTTTTTCCTTTACTTAGTTTAATTAGATATTCGTCAGATACAGCTTCAACATGAGCAATGATAGCGTCACAATTGCGGCTGATTAAGAACTCAATGCCGTCTTTTTCTTTGTCTGCTTCACTGTGACCAGTGGTAATAATGACGTGTTTTCCAGCGGCTCGTAATTCTGCTTCAATTCCCGCCATCATTTGACCGAAAAATGGACCATGTAGTTCAGAAACAAGAACCCCAACACTGTTGGCACGGCTTGAAGCTAACGATTGTGCAATAGAGTTCGGGCGATAACCTAAGCTATCCATGGCGTCTAATACTTTTTGTTTCGTTTTTTCACTGACACGGGCATTTTTATTCATTACACGAGATACCGTTGCTAATGAAACGCCTGCAAGTTTTGAAACTTCGTATATTGTTGCCATATATTCCCTATGTATTTACGACGTATGAATTAAAACCGAGCAAAATAATACCTCACTCTTATCCTATTAACTAGCTGTAATAGATAGCTTTCCTTGTATCTTCTCGAGCTTGTCATTGGTTAATGTATATTTTTTCATTATCGCTGCAACAAAGAAAGAGCCTAGTGCAGGTAACACGGTAAAGGATAACAAGATACCTTGCTGAGTGGCAGCAGTTTGCTCTACGTCAGCTTGATATCCATAAAAAGCCAATAACCACCCGGCAATCGCGCCACCAAGGGCCACGCCCATTTTAATGAAAAATATCACACCAGAATAAACTAGTCCTGTAATTCGGATACCTGTTTTCTCGTGGCCATAGTCAATGGTGTCTGCCATTTTTGCCCATAATAATGGCGTGGCCATATCTAGGAAGAACTTCCATAAAATAAAGGCGGCAAAGGCGAGTATGATTTGATCTGATTGAATAAAGAAACTTAACGCACAAATGATGGCTGAAATGACTTGTAGCCAAATATACGCCTTAATTTTACAAACCCTTTTTGCTAACGGTTGGGCAACCGCACAGCCTATCATACTGGCGATAACGCCTAGTGTCATAAATGACGTAATTAAGTCTTCTCGCCCTAGAAAATACTTTACGTAGTAGACAGCAAGTGTAAAACGTAGCACTTGCCCAGTTAATAGAAATACAGCCGCTAAACATAAAATACGCCATTGGTCGTTTTGCCACAGTGACTTGGCGCTTTCTTTAAAGGTTACACTTTGCGACTTTGGCTGTTCAATACGTTCTTTGGTACCTAAAAAACAAAGTAAGAACATCACTAAGCCCAAGGTGCTCATCGCCGTCATGGTGTATTGATAACCTTTAGCGCTATCACCTTGACCAAAATACTCAACCATAGGCATAGTGCAGCCTGCAACGATAACGCCACCTAACATGCCAAAGACGAATCGGTATGATTGAACGGTTACGCGTTCCTTTGCGTCGGCAGTAATAACACCGCCTAGCGCACAATAAGGAATGTTAATGGCAGTGTAGGCCACCATCAATAATGTATAAGTGGTAAAAGCGTAAATTATTTTATTATTTCCAGTTAAGTCAGGAGTAGTAAAAGCGAGAATACTGATTATGGCGAAGGGGAGAGCAAGCCAAAGGAGGTAAGGTCTAAAGTGCCCCCATTTGGTATGAGTTTTGTCTGCGATGTTACCCATTAAAGGGTCGGTTACAGCATCAAATACCCTAACCAAAAGGAACATTGTACCGACGACAGCTGGGGACAATCCGACAACATCGGTATAATACAACATCAAAAACATCATCACGGTTTGAAAGATAATATTACTTGCCGTATCGCCCAAACCATAGGCTATTTTTTCTCTTACACTGACCATATTCTTAATACTCGTTATATTTTTAATTATTTGAATAAGATTGCGCTAAAATCGTACGCTTAGAACTAGCGTGACGTTATTAAATTTTTGTATGCCTTACCACTTGCTTTTATCGTACGTAGTTGGTTTTGATAATCAACATAAACTATGCCGAATCGTTTGAGGTACCCCTCAGCCCATTCAAAATTGTCCATTAAACTCCAAGCGAAATATCCTTGAACATTTACACCTTGAATCATGGCATCATGCAGTGCGTTTAAATGTTCTTGATAGTAATCGATTCGGTCGGTGTCATTGACGATTCCGTCAACGATCTTATCATCCATTGCTGCACCGTTTTCGGTAATATAGATGGGTGGCAAGTCATATTTTTCGTTCAATGATACTAGTAACTCGGAAAATGCTTTAGGGTAAATTTCCCAGCCAATATCAGTTAATGGTGCTTTAGCTGGTAGTACTTGATAAATTTCTTGCTCGTCTGCTTGATAAATACAGCGTGTATAAAAATTAATTCCTAGAAAATCAACTGCGCCTGAAATAATTTCCATATCACCAGATTCAATCTCTGGTTGTATATTTTCCGGCATTGTGTCGATGATCTCAGGATATTGACCGTCGAAAATAGGCTTGATGTACCATTGGTTAATATAGTCGTCTGCATAGCTTGTCGCTGCTTTATCTGCTTCACTTTCACTGGCGGAATAGCACGGGGTAAAATTCAGAACAATACCGTTTAATGTGTTTGGGCTATTTTTCCGCAACACTTGCATTGCAAGTCCATGAGCAAGTAGCAAATGATGTGCGGCTTTTCGGCCATATTCTTTACCTACTTTTCCTGGTGCATGAATACCTACCTCATACCCTAAAAAAGCACTACAAAATGGCTCATTGAGTGTGGCATAAGAAAATACACGATCGCCAAATGCCTTAGAGATAAGGTCAGCATAGTGTTGAAACTGATAGGCAGTTTCTCTGTTTAACCAGCCTCCGTTATCTTCAAGATGTTGGGGGAGGTCCCAATGATAAAGTGTCACGTAGGCTTTAATATTACGACGTCTAAGTTCGTCCAAAATCTCAATGTAGAATTGAACACCTTCAGTGTTTAGCCTTCCATTTTGAGTTATGACGCGTGGCCACGAAATTGACATACGATAGGCATCAACACCTAATGAATCAATTAGTTCTATATCTTCTTTCCAGCGGGTGTAGTGTTCGCATGCGAAAAAGCCATTAGAGTTGTCGGCTATCTTTCCATCGGTTGCGCAAAATGTATCCCAAATACAAGGAAGTCTATGCTCATGTCCGCCTTCAATTTGAAAAGATGCTGTAGCCACGCCGTAAGTAAATTCTTTCGACAATAACGGGGAATTAAGTGGCAGTGATAGTGTTGTCATCAAAGGTAACCTTACTTAGCTATATTGAATACCTGCATATTACTTATCAAGTATTCGATTAATCGTTATATGTTAATTTTGAAAGCGCTTACAATTAGGTTGAAAATTTTTCATTATTCGTATTAAATAAAAGGTGAAAGCGCTTACATTTTTAATTTAGTGCTTATTTGGGCTAAGGTCAACCGTTTAATAAATATTACTGTTGAAAATACGCTCATAGTAAAAAAAGGCAATACATAAAAACTAAAAGTCTATAAACAATAAGGAATTAAAATGGCGGTCACATCAAGTTATCCAACACAATCTCTGCACCAGAGCAACGGTAATAAAGACCATGGATTCGCGTTAACGTCTTTAACGTCGTTATTTTTTATGTGGGGCTTTATTACCTGCCTAAATGATATTTTGATCCCTCATTTAAAAGCCGTGTTTGACCTAACGTATGTTCAAGCAATGCTTATTCAGTTTTGTTTCTTTGGCGCGTACTTTTTAATGTCTATCCCTTCAGGTTTAATTGTAAAGAAAATGGGATTTCAAAAAGGTATCGTTATTGGATTAGTCATAGCTGCTGTAGGATGCTTGGGATTTTATCCTGCGGCATCAATGAATAATTACAGCGTATTTTTAATCGCTCTGTTTGTATTGGCCAGTGGTATAACGCTATTGCAAGTAGCGGCTAACCCTTTTGTAAGCTTACTTGGCGCCCCTGAAACCGCATCTTCACGTTTAACAATGACTCAAGCATTTAATTCTTTAGGCACTACGGTTGCGCCTTTTTTTGGTGCATTTTTGATTTTAGAATCAACTGCAAACGCCATGTCAGAAGCCGCCTCAAATGCGGAAGCAGTACAGCTACCTTATGTGCTGTTAGCGAGTATGCTTCTTATTTTAGCCGCGATATTTTCTTGGCTGAAACTACCCAATACAGCTGCAGATGAACCTGACGAAAATACTGAAAAAGGTTTGAATGATATTGAAGGAAGTGCATGGCAGTACCGGCACTTAGTGCTAGGCGCTGTAGGTATTTTTATGTACGTAGGGGCTGAGGTATCAATAGGCAGTTTTCTTGTTAATTTTATCGGTGAAGCTAATATCGCGGGGCTAGCTGAATCAGAAGCTGCACATTATATCCCGTATTACTGGGGCGGAGCTATGGTTGGACGCTTTATAGGCGCAGGTGTTATGCAGCGTATAGCAGCAGGTAAAGTGTTAGGGTTTAATGCCATCATGGCGGTGGTGCTGATCAGTGTCACCATTTTTAGCTCAGGACAGGTGGCGATGTGGTCAATTTTATTAGTGGGTTTGTGTAATTCAATCATGTTTCCAACCATTTTTAGTTTGGCATTAACTGGTCTAGGCAAACATACCGCACAAGGCTCAGGCATTTTATGTTTGGCTATTGTTGGCGGTGCAATTGTACCTTTATTACAGGCATATTTTGCCGATACTATGGGGGTACAATTGTCATTCTTCTTACCTATATTCTGTTATTTATTCATCGTTTACTACGGATTAAAGGGCAGTAAACCAGCGCAATGTCACGTGAACTAGCGTCTAGATGTCAAATAACACTTTAAAAATAACTACATAAAGATTAACAGCATGAATGATAAATTTACTCAAAATAGAAAATGGTTAACATCAACATTGAGCACACTCGTGTTAGCAGGTTCAACGTTAGTGCTAGCCAGTTGTGATAATACAAAACAAGTACAACAAAACAGTACAGCAACCCAAAACACTAAACTACAAGCTACAGAAGCCAACCAAAGTGCCAAAAGCATATGGCCAAAGCTCCAATTTGAAGTTAAGCAAGACCCCGTGATAGAGAAACGAGTCAATGCGATATTGGGTCAAATGACGTTAGAGCAAAAAATTGCACAGATGATCCAACCGGAAATCCGTGATATTACGGTTGAAGACATGAGAAAATATGGCTTTGGCTCGTACCTTAACGGTGGCGGTGCGTTTCCTAACAACAATAAGCATTCGACGCCTCAAGATTGGATAGCCCTAGCAGAAAGCCTTTATCAAGCATCAGTTGATGACAGTATAGACGGCAGTAATATCCCGACTATGTGGGGAACTGACGCTGTTCATGGTCACAATAATGTTATTGGCGCAACATTGTTTCCACATAATATAGGTTTGGGGGCAGCCAATAACCCCGCGCTTATCGAAAAAATAGCAGAAATTACCGCACGAGAAGTAATGGTTACAGGTATTGATTGGGTATTTGCACCTACCGTCGCTGTTGTGCGTGATGATCGGTGGGGTCGAACTTATGAGGGTTACTCTGAAGATCCAGAGATTGTAAAGAGTTACGCGGCGTCAATAGTGAAAGGACTACAAGGACATGCTGATGGTGATTTTTTAAGTGATCAACGAGTAATTAGTACCGTAAAACATTTTCTTGGCGATGGAGGAACGGTTGACGGAGATGATCAAGGGGATAATATTGCCTCGGAGCAAGAATTGTTTGATATTCATGCTCAAGGGTATGTAGGTGGTCTAACGGCTGGCTCTCAATCTGTGATGGCATCCTTTAATAGTTGGCATGGTAAGAAAAACCACGGCAGTAAGTATCTGTTAAATGATGTGTTAAAAAATAAAATGGGCTTTGACGGCTTTGTTGTGGGTGACTGGAATGGTCACGGGCAAGTTAAAGGATGTTCCAATGAGTCTTGTGCACAAGCAGTAAATGCAGGGTTAGACATATTTATGGTACCAACAGCAGCGTGGAAACCTTTATATGAAAATACTATCGCCCAAGTTCAAAGTGGCGAGATTGCATTATCCCGTATTAATGATGCCGTCAGTCGAATTCTACGGGTTAAAATTAGAGCAGGGCTGTTTGAAAAACCAAGCCCAGCACATCGCCCGTTCTCTGGTAAAACAGAGTTAATTGGTAGTGAAGCGCATCGAGCTGTTGCCCGTCAAGCAGTACGTGAATCTCTAGTGTTACTTAAAAACAAGAATAATTTGTTGCCACTGTCTCCAAAACTTAACGTGTTGGTAGCAGGCGATGGGGCAGACAATATTGGTAAGCAATCTGGCGGTTGGACTATCACTTGGCAGGGCACAGGTAATAATAACAATGATTTCCCCGATGGGAGTTCAGTGTTTGATGGTATAAATCATCAAGTAACAAAGGCTGGCGGCAAGGCAGTATTGAGCGTTGACGGTAGTTTTGAGCAAAAACCAGATGTTGCAATCGTTGTTTTTGGTGAAGATCCTTATGCTGAAGGTCACGGTGATAGAGAAAACCTATGGTATCAGCAAGGGGATAAGCACGATCTAGCGCTACTTCATTCACTAAAAAAACAAGGCATTCCAGTGGTTTCATTGTTTGTTAGTGGTCGACCAATGTGGGTTAACGCTGAGTTAAATGCGTCCGATGCATTTGCTGCAATTTGGCTGCCAGGATCTGAAGGTAATGGTGTTGCAGAGGTGTTATTTACCGACATTGATGGTCAAACCCAATATGATTTTACCGGTAAGTTGTCTTATTCATGGCCTAATTCAGCGCATCAAACCGTTATTAATAAAGGCGATAAAGACTATCAACCGCTTTTGCCTTTTGGCTTCGGATTACGTTACGGTGATAACAATGTACTTGAAGATAATTTAAGTGAACGAGTCATTATTGATGAGAGCCAAATTGGTACTCGGTCACTGTTTACTGGCGGTAAAATGCATAAACCATGGTTGATGTGGCTATTTTCGGAAAATGAAAAAATTCAAACCAGTGCCAATACCCACCAGCTAGGATCATTATCTTATAGAACTATCGATCGAGATGTGCAGGAAGATGCAATACAAATTACCCTTTCAGGTAGTGAAAAAGCAGGT
This sequence comes from Thalassotalea atypica, assembly GCF_030295975.1. NCBI lineage: Bacteria > Pseudomonadati > Pseudomonadota > Gammaproteobacteria > Alteromonadales > Colwelliaceae > Thalassotalea > Thalassotalea atypica. The sequence goes on along the minus strand of NZ_AP027364.1, from coordinate 2,244,666 downwards.
GTTAGGTTTGTCAGTAAGAGTAACTTTAGAGAAGACCTACGCTCTGTTATCGAACATCAATCATCATTGAATTTCTGGATAAATTTAAAGGCTACACCGCAAGGTCAAATCAAGCTTAGCACTCACTGTGATATAGCTGAAGGTTTTGAGGATAATTGCATAGGTACAGTCGATCTCACTAAAAAGCTTAGTACGTTTGAACTCGGCAGTTGGCAAAAAGTCAATGTTGACCTTAAATGTTTTGCAGATCAAAAGATGCAATTTGCTAACACAGTAAGTCCGTTTGAGCTGTCTTCGTCGGGCAAAAACATATTTGGACTGTCAGATGTTACTATTGAGCCAAATGTGGGAAGTAATGCAGATATTTCATGTCAGTAAAGAAGCAAGGGCTACATAGGTAGCCTTTTTTAATGGAATATGAAGATGAAAACTCTAATTGGGTTACTGCCGATAATATTTGTTATTGGGGGCTGTGCAGGCTCTGAAAAGTCTGCATTACAGGTGTCGATGAATCTAGAGCAAAGAAAGGGAGATAGTGGAGACAATACAGCTCCAAGTGTGAGTGAACATTGGCAGCTCGTGTGGTCTGATGAATTTGATAGTGCGGCGTTAGATTCTGAAAAATGGAGCGTTGAAAATAATTGTTTTGGTGGCGGCAATAATGAACGTCAATGTTATACCACACGATTAGACAATGCCTTCATAGAGAATGACAAGTTAGTTATTACGGCGATCGAAGAAGACTACAGGGGACCTGCGAGTCATGATGATGCGCCTGACTACAATGTAAATATCACAAAAACTCAGCCTTATACTTCTGCGCGTTTAAGAACCTTGCATAAAGGCGAATGGCAGTATGGCCGCTTTGAGATTAAGGCCAAGTTACCGCATGGGCAAGGCACCTGGCCTGCCATCTGGATGTTACCATCACATTGGTTTTTTGGCGGTTGGGCAGGCTCTGGTGAGATAGATATAATGGAAGCGGTAAATTTAGGGGCTAAGTCTGATTTACCTGATGCGTTATCAACTGGGACTGAAACCAGAGTACATGGCACATTACATTACGGTAGAAAATACCCTGATAATATATATTCCGGTACCTATTATTTACTCGAGGATAATCAGAATCCGGCAGATGACTTCCATGTTTATGCAATTGAATGGGAGCAGGATGAAATTAGGTGGTACGTCGATGGCATTCACTATGCGACTCAAAATAAACAAGGCTGGTATACACAATACCTTAATGAACAAGGTGATTGGATCAATGGAGGACAACATGCGCCTTTTGATCAAAAATTTCATTTGTTGATCAATTTTGCAGTAGGTGGGGCTTGGCCAGAGAGCGTCAATGAAAAAGGAATAGATAATTCAGTTTTTCCTCAGCGATTCGAAATAGATTATGTTAGGGTTTACCAGTGCAGTTTGTCTCCAACCACAGGTGAAGGCTGTGCGACGGTAGGAAATAGCCCTAAACTTGTTAGAGGCCATTCGCGACCAGCTCTTTGACTAAATTTATTGTTTAGAACTACGGCATTAAGGTAATAAAACGACTAAAATTATCAGCTATTTTAGCGACATCATCAGGGGCGAACTTAACATGAGATAGCGATGCCATATCAATTGGTTTGCTTTGTTGAGCGTTATCTTCGAGGTTGTCAAATAGTGCGAGCAAATCTACTTTAAAATTTACGATTTCTTTATTTTCTTGGAATTTGCTATCCAGTGTGAATTTGACTCTGGTATAACTTTTATCAAAGCCTATGTGGTAAACCAATGGAAGTTGTTTTTTCGTTGTGGTTAATGTCCCTTCTACCAAGAGAAACTTATAGCCAACTTCCCAGTTCCATGCCATTCGGCTATTCGGATCTAAATCACCTGCAATGGTAATCGTACCATTAGCTTTAGGGTCTACTCCAATGCCGAATGAAACTGATGAAACGGACTCTTTATTCGTAATTGGTACTGTGAATTGGTAATGTGGCTCGTTACCATCAAATCGCGCTAAATGATAGCTTTCGTTCTCTCGCTCTTTTTCCGTTTGAAAGTGGAGTACAACATTGCTAATAAAGACCTGGAAATCCCTTACAGAAAATTTGCCTTCACCGCCGGGGTTTTGGTAGCTTCCTGTATTTAGTGCTAAAGGTGTATCTCCAACGTAAGGATGAAACCGCAGTGTAAGTGTTGAAGGCGTATTGTTTGAGCACCCTATGAGCATAAACATGATTGTTAAAAGGCTGATTGCTCTAACTTTGGTGATGTTAGTCATTTCGGTCTTCTTGATTAAAAGGGCTTGAAAACTGTACGTCAGTTAAAAAATCGTGATCAGTTAACGTATGTAAAAATGCAATAATAGCATCTTCTTCTTCGCTAGTTAGATTTAAGCTGATGTGGTTCATTTGAGTGCTAGGAATGTTATCGGCTTCGATAATTAAAGGGCTTAGTGTTTTACTTCGCTTAATCCCGCCATTGTAATGCCCGAGTACTTCTTTTAAGGTTTTAAAGCGCCCATCGTGCATGTAGGGCGCAGTTACCGCAATATTGCGTAGCGTTGGTGCCTTAAATAGCCCTTTATGGGCAATATTGTTGGTTGTTGCGTACAAGCCAGAGGGCAAATTATTGTCGTTATCCAAACCGTTATTACTAAAACCATCAAAAGCAGTACTGAATCCACTGGTTAAGAATTGGCTGTGACAATCAATGCAATTGCCTCCGCGTAATGATACTTTTACGTCGGGGTGAGCCATAAATAGCTTGCGACCTTTTTCCTCATTAGCTGATAAGCTAACTTCACCGCGTAAATATTTATCGTATTTTGAATTGGCTGAAATTAGCGTGCGTTGAAAATTAGCCAGCGCCTTTGCGATAGATTGTGCATTGATATCACCATAGGCCTTGTCGAATAAAGTGACATAAATAGGATCATTTACTAAATCGTCTACTAAGTCATCAAGGTTTTTGTTCATTTCATTTTTGTCTTGAATTGGTAGTAGTGCTTGGTGTTCTAGCGAGGGTGAGCGACCATCCCAAAATAACTGCCTAGGCCCCCACAGTAAATTGACCAAACTCATGGCGTTAAACGCTAAAGGTTTTGCTGATACACCTATCGAAGTTGTAAGCCCATCAGTAAAAGCCAACGATTGTTGATGACACGTAGCGCAAGAAATTTGTTTATTGCTAGAAAGAACAGGATCGTAAAATAGTCGCCTGCCGAGCTGTACTGACTCCTCCGTTAATGGGTTATCAGCGGGGATATTAAACCGGCCGTATATAAACGGTGCGGTAAATTCCAGCAAGTGCGTTGTTGGTTTTTGTTTTTCTAAAAAACTAAAGGTTGCCGCAATAATAATGAGACCGGCAACCACTAATATAATTGCTCTATACATTTTAGCTAATGGTGATGTGTAAACCCTGAGCCAAATAATGCCTCAATATTATCAATGCCTTTTTTATATCGTTCTTTAAAGTTGATTTCGCCTAAACGTTCACCAGTGTTTAAGTCGTGTACCGTCACTGAATGATGATTCAGCTTCGCGATAAAATCTGTGTCAGTTGGATCGTTATCTGCCGCATCTCCTAAATTTAACAGGTTATTTTGCACGGCAATGAGTTGACGTCCAGCGGAGTTTTTATAAAAAATCATGTGATGCGCGCCGCTTTCAGCCTTAATATCTTCCCCTGATGAAACCAAATCTGGTAGCTGATTTAAGTCATAGCGTTTTACGACTCCAGGAATCCCATGACTAATAAATAGCTCTTTTTCGTTACCATAAAACTCTAAAGGTACAGCAGTGCCTTCGGTTGCGCCGTCATAGAGTTTTATAGGCTCTCCGAAGGTTTTATCTTGTTCATTGTAGGGTATTTTCCAAGTTTCAAAACCAAACATGGTGTTAACCAAAATGGCAGGGGGGACGTTTTCTACTATGCTAGGTCTGACAAATAACACTTCAACGGGAGATGATGGAAAGCCAACAGGCGTAGCATCTTGAATAACTATTGTTTCAATCGGCTCAAAAGTATTTAAATTAATAATCGTCACGGTATTGCCGACTTCTGTCGCAATGGTGGGGTGAATAGTAGAGGCGACTACCATTCTGTCACCGTATGCAGAGATGCCGTGTGGATACATTATATACGGAGCTCCTTCAGCGACTTGAGATTTCCTTGCTTCGATGATCTTCACTACTTCATTGGTTTGAGCGTTAAAAACACCAACAGAGCCAGCATCAATATGTGACAAATCGGTGCCGCCCATAAAGGTGACAAACATATATAACTCACCGTTTACACTATGCCACATGATATCTTCACCGACATTTTGCCCTTTGGTATCAAGGCAATCAAAACTGCTAATGATTGGCGCTGCACTGGCGTTTCTGACTAATCCAATTTCAGCTAAACTGCATTCTGTACCAAGCCCTGTTGCGTATAATCTGCCATTTGGACTGTAGTACAAGTGGTGCATAGGGGCGTCGAGTTTAGGTAAAGGGTAATCGTATAGAATATCACCAAATTTTTCGGATGCTGGATCAAGTTCGATGATGGCGATGCTGTCTGTTGTATCGAGGGTAGGTAGGCCGCTTAGCAAGACAATAGCTTGCGTTTCTTCGATGTTAACTGGTTCTTTAGGCAATACCTGTGTTTCTTTTTCTGCCAGCGTTGAGTTTGTATCTGCGCTATTTTTGTTTGGTTCGCTACACCCAATAATCGCGACTAGCAATATTGGCAAAAACATTTGTTTATAAGCGTGCATAACAATATCCCTTTCCTTGGTTTGTATGTTTCGAACAATCTCATGAAAACAGAAGCATAGTTGATAAATATAAGTTAACTCTAATGTTGTACTGTTGCTCAAATACACACGGTTTATTATGTGGTTAAAGGTACTGCAAGGTTCACTTTTTACGATATTATTGCAAGTGAATCTTCTATTAGATTAGTAGAAAACCTAAGTAACTCAACTGTTATTATTACGTAGTAATACATCTACGTTTTTTTTAGGTAAGGTCATCTGCGAGTAGGACATTGATGGAAAGGCTTAGTTTATCTGAGATTGGACAGATTGTTGACGGGTAATACGTTGATTGTATTGATTCATATAAATGCTGATATTGCGATAAGTATCAACCCAGTAATGTTCCGAGTGATTAGCTAAGTACCTTAACAATTGATTATGGGCATGCTTCGATACCGACAGATGATCTCCACCAATACCGTGGAAAGTAATGTTGGCAACGACAGGCTGATCGTTATCAAGAGCTATAGTCTTGATTTTCTGAACATGGGCAATCAGTTGTTCTCCTGTAATAGCGTTAGGTACCCATACAATACCTCGTAATGGCGAGAACGATGTCACGTCTGTGTGTTTATCAATTGGTGTTTTTAAGACGTGGGTTTTCATGCCGACAAACAGGTGCTCAACAAGTGGGTAATAAGATCTACTATCGACAAATTCATCAGCACAGGGCGCAGTATAGGTGCGAAGTGTTTGCCCATCGATGGCATAAAGAAAACTATTGGTTAACTTGATATCATCTATTAGTGCTTCCATCGAAATATTATTTAAATTCTGGTGTGGCTTGACCCATCCTCTATCTGTACCTGAGCTACTGCAATAATGGTAGAGTGTATGATTACCAAGTTCGTGACCATCAATAGCGGCCTGTTGCCATTCCTTAAGCCGAGAATAAATGCTGTTTGCGTTCATGGTTAAATAAAATGAGCCATGTAATTGAAAGTGATTCAATGATGGAATGGCGTTATCAAGATGAGAATCTAATGCGTCATCGTAGGATAGGCTGACGGCAATTTTGGCCTTATTCGGCCACGTAAAATAAGGCGTGTTTACATTTCCGGAGTTGGCAAATCCGCACGTGGAAGATAAGCAAAAAGTGAGCAACAAAGAGTGTGTTTTTGACATTTTACTTATCAAGTTTACGTTAGAATTATGTTGGACAAAACTGTTCAATAAATGCTTGGTGGGGTGGTAATTGGTTTACCACGCCACTCACGTTTGATTTTATATGCGCTAAGAAGCGTTTGAGCTCTTCATCGCTCATGTTATCAACAATAGGGTGATAGCTTTCTGGAATTAACCCTTGGCCAATCATCACCTGCATCCATGAGTCATCGAATAGTTCGTTGTTCTTTCTAAATACTCGTCCCGTTTCCTTGAAGAGCTGAATACGGTGAGCAAGCTTCTCGGGTATTTCCATTTGACGACAATGATGCCAAAACGGAGAGTCATCTCTGTTATGTACTTTATAATGAAGGATGATAAAGTCGCGCGCGGTTTCCCATTCGAAACGGTTTTGTTCGTTAAACTCGTCGATATCGTTTTCACTGATGCCGTTTTGGGGAAACATGCGCAACAAGCGAACAACAGTCTGTTGTATTAAATGAATGCTGGTTGACTCTAATGGCTCAAGGAAACCACTAGAAAGGCCAATGGCAATACAGTTTTTATTCCAATGTTTTCGGCGCATGCCTGTTTTAAATTTGATTACGCGAGGCTCAGTAAGTTTATCACCCTCAATGTTACCAAGCAGTGCCGATTTTGCGTCTTCATCACTGACATATTTACTGCAGTAAACGATGCCATTGCCGACTCTGTTTTGTAGCGGTATGCGCCATTGCCAACCAAATGGATGTGCAATAGAACGAGTGTAAGCCTTAGGGGCTTCGGTTGATGTGGTTTGTACAGCAATCGCAGAATCAGATGGTAGCCAATGTGACCAGTCTTCATAACCTGTATGTAAGGCTTCTTCAATTAACAGTGCGCGTTGGCCGGTACAGTCGAGAAACAAATCCCCACTGATGTGTTCACCATTAGTCAAAACAAGTGTTTGTATGAAACCTGTTTTATCGTCTTTGACGACCTGGTCTATTTTACCTTCTACACGTTTAGTGCCCTGTTGTTCTGCTATTTTGCGGAGAAATTGACCATAACGAGTCGCGTCCATATGGTAAGCGTAATTCAATCCATTGTTTGGCAGTTGAGCGAATTTGTTATTGATCGCAGCTTCTCGCTCTAAACAGTAGTCACCAAAATCACCAGCAAAACCCTTCTCTCGACCTTTTAACCAAAAATGCTGAAAACCTGCGGCCCAGCAATCATTGCCAGTCACGCCAAAGGCATGCAGGTAATGTTCATCAATATTGCGCCAATGTTCAAAATTAATCCCTAACTTAAAAGTCCCGTGAGTCTCTTTTAAAAACTCTGCTTCGTTTATCTTGAGTAGTTGATGAAAGTACTGCAGCGTCGGAATCGTGGCTTCACCAACACCTACAGTGCCAATTTCATCCGATTCAACTAAGACGATATCTAAGTGTTTACCGATGGTCTTGGCGATCGCTGCTGCCGCCATCCAACCAGCAGTGCCGCCACCAGCAATCACGACTTTTTTAACTTGTGTATTTTTCATAGTAACCTTCGTATCTGTTACGCTAGTTAGCGATTGAGTTTATTTAATAACATGGCTCTGATTTTTCGGACTGATATTTCAGATTTTTTATCTAAGATACCCAAAGCCTCTTTCGGGATATGATCAAGTGCGGTTTCGTCTTCATTGAACACGTAAAAATCAAAAAGATGCTTCATTGCCTGTTTTTGCTGAGCAGAGAGCGAACCAATGTTCATGATGGCGTGCGTTAGTGCATCTATTGGTGCTCCAGTTGCCTTATTGCTTTCCTGCCACCAGTAGTTAATCAATACATTAAATGATTCAAGACTTTCAACATTATGCCACCATAGGCTTGGTAAAAATAACGCGTCACCGGCGGCTAACTCGGCCACTTGAGCATGTTCAAGTGCAGTTTTAAATTTTGGAAACACGTCAAAATCTGGAGCATTCAAATTAACTAAGCTGATCGGTTGTCCTGCTGGCGTAAGATCTATAGGCCCTATGTATAAATTGTCGATTTGCGATGGAGGAAATAGAGTAAAGCGCCGTCTACCCGCGATACCACACGCAAGGTTATCTGGTAAATCCTGATGCGTTGCAACTTGTGTTTGATTGCTGATCCAAATACTAACTAAGGGGGATTTAGATGCTAATGCACCGATATCATTAATCAGACGAAATTTGGGCATTAGTCTGTCAACCGAAGTTGAACCCATATAGTGTCCGTCACCATTTTTTTGAGTTATTACCGTGTTCATTGTTTCCAAAAATGTTGAGAACTCTTCGCTACGGCGCTCAAAATTAAAACCGTCAAACCGTTCATTATAAAATAGGCGTCCTGCAGCCTGCTTTGGTATTTGCCCGACACCAACTTGCATTGGCTCGCTACGCTCCGCCAAATATTGGATTGAGGACTTAGGAGATGCTTTACCAGCCTTTACTGCGGGCCAATCGTTAATGAGCCCTTTGAATAAAACTGGTTGCTCGATGCCAGTACTCAGGAACTCAGCTAATGAATCGGGTGAAACATCATTAACTTCTTTTACTGCTGGAAGCTGTTTTAACATGATCTATCTATTTACCAACTCAATTCAACTGAGCTAGTTTGTCTTTCTTTTGGATTAATGACGTTAAATTAGCATGTGAAGCTATCACCATATAAATAAGGTGCAACAGTCCTGATTTATTAAGCTCTTCTAACTGTTGTCCGTTTAAACTCGTGAGTTTGTCTTCATTGATGGTATAAAAACCGCTAAGGCGGTTATTGGTGCCGTCGTTGAGTTTAATATCTAAATTTAACGGCTCGATAAGTTCAAGTTCAGTAACGCGCTTAATGAATAACTCGGTTGACGCCTTGCTGTCATGGATGGTTTTTAAAATAGTGCTGATTCGATTAATGTAATCGCTGTTGCCACCATGTTCTAAAAATACCGATGTACCAGATTCCGTTCCAACTCGTGGGCTTTCCATATCTATGTGAATGACGGGTTGTACTTCACTTGCTTCATCGTTTTTTTGATAACCGATGAGAAACGGTTCACGTTCAATCATCATTGGGATATAACTTGCCTGCCAGCCTTCATCTGTTAAAAACAAATTCTCGCTTTGCTCAAAGCCAAAAAGGGCAATAGCATTGAAGGAATCTGATGATTTATCTTTAAGAAAAAAGATTGGGTAGTCCGCTTGAACATGTTTGAACTCAAACGGGTAGACCAAAGTGTAAGTTGTGTTGTTTCCTAAAACAGCCGATTTTTCCGTGTTGATTTTTAATTCTTTATGTTCGATGTTGTTTAGTAATTCGTGTCTAGCCATACAGCCCCCTTAAAATGGTTTTGATAAGATCATATGCTAACTTGCTTTTTGTTGTTTAAATTGTGAAACAAGGTAGTTGATCAGCTCTCGATTGGTGGGTAAACCAGCCAAGTATTTTTGTGTTAGTGATTGATTTTCTTTGAAATGTTTTTCGCTAAGTAATTCATTGTTTAAGCGCGACTGTGTAACTCTTGCTTGCGTATGAAAGCCCATGCCATAAAGTATGTATTGGTAACTGGCTGCTGGGAAAACTTCTTCTATTTGGGTAAAGTCATTGTAACTTGGAGGTTGATAAGCCCATAACTCTAGCAGCTCTTGCAGTCTTGATGGGATAGAAGATGCGGCTCTGTTATCTTGCCAGTAATCGCTTGTTCGCTGACTTAAAACATAATGTAATTTGAGAAACTCGATAACACGTTGCCAACGATAACTAAAACGGTCATTAAATCGTTTAGCTGTAGTGGCCATGATTGCAGTATCTGTTGGTAGCTCTTTGGCGATCATTTTTGCAGCTAATTCAACAAGGGCAATGGCTGATGCTTCGAGCGGCTCGATAAATCCTGCGGCCATACCTACGGCTACACAGTTCTTATGCCAAAGAGTTTCGCGATAACCGGGCGTAAATTTGAGCGACTTAATTGATAATGTATCAATGTGCTTTGTTGGCATGAAAGATGAAAGATGCTGATGCAATGCTTTCGCTGCTGCTTCTTCATTCATGTGCTCGCTAGAGTATACACAGCCAATGCCTCGTCGTGCTGGCAAGCCGATGTCCCAAAACCAGCCAGCGTCATGGGCGGTTGAGATAGTATGGCTAGCAATTTTAGCCTGTGGATTTTCTTGCTCACCATCAAAGTAGGGCACTTGTACTGCTAATGCACAATCATTAAATAGGATATTCTTTTGTTTAATTAATGGTATATGGTAGTGCTTATTGATGAGAAGGCCATTCATGCCAGAGCAATCGATAAATAAATCAGCACCCACTTTCCCATGTTCTTTTGTTATCAGCGCTTCTATTTTCTCACTTTTATCACCAACGATTGATTGAACGTCATCCAATATGTGTTTAACGCCTAACTTAGTCGTGCAATGTTTTGTTAACAGCGCTGCAAATTTTCCCGCATCTAAGTGGTAGCCATAGTTCGCTACGGCGGCGAATTCAGGTGTTTGAATTTGTTTTGGAGCCTTGCCTCTATCGCACAAATGTGGTTGAAAGCTTAGTGCATGAGCAAAGGGGGTGGTTTGGTGCTTTGCGTGCCAATAATCTACTTGATTGCTGGCGCCAAACCCATGTGGGGCAATAAAAGGGTGGTAGTAACTGTCATGGACCTCACCGGTATTCCAACCAACAAATTGCGATCCCTGTTTAAATGACGCATTACAACAGCTGATAAATTCTTTTTCACTGATACCAATTGTACTAAGTGTTTCACGCATGGTGGGCCATGTACCTTCGCCAACACCAATGGTTTTGATATTTTTTGATTCGATTAAGGTTATTTCTATGCCTTGCGCTAAGTGCGCATTATGTTCGGCAGCAATTATTCCCGCTGTTAACCAGCCCGCTGTACCGCCGCCTAGGATGACGATTTTCTTCAGAGGATTGTTCATACGACTTCGACAACCTGATTAAACGAAATTTTGTATAATTTCAGAGTAATAAAAGTGCCTCTATAAATCAAAAATAAAGGCTCTTTATGTAGTAAAAACAATGGCGGCGCTAATTTTACCGCCATTGTCTTCTTGCTCGCTAGAACTTGTAGCGAAGACCAATGTTATATCGAGGGCCCATTTGCTGAATGTTTTTAACCATCAACTTATGACGACCATATGAACGAGTATATTCATCAGTGAGGTTTATCCCTTCAACAAACACGGTCAAATTGTCGTTGTAGTCATAACTGATATTTGCATCTAGTTGACCATAATCTTCAACATAGACCGGGTTTGAACCTTGACCATCATTCAGACCTTGTAAGAAGTCATCACGCCAGTTGTAGGCAACACGTACTTGAAGGCCGTCTTTGTCATAAAAACCGACGATGTTGTATGAATCACTTACGCCAAGTAATGGTGTATTTTCATCACCATGATCAGCATCATCATACTCAACGTCGCTATCTACGATCGTGTAGTTGACGATAGCACCGAAGCCGGTATCACTAAACAAATGTTGAACAGCAAACTCAAAACCATCAACTTTGTTTGAGCCTTGGTTATACGGCTGGCTAAACAAAACGCTTAATGGGTCGTTGCCCGTAGGGTGACCCCAAATTTGGTTTTTAACCGGGTCACCGCCTGGATCTACAATTACGTACTCTCCGTCTGCGTAGTTAGCGGCAAGATAAGCGCGAATCGCAGCACTATTAGATGGATCACCACCTGTTGCTGCCACAGCTTCTTGGTAACGAGCACCTTCTACGGGGCTTGTTGTGTCATAAGGTTGTTCAGTGACTTCTCGTGTACCAATAACATTATCAACATCTTTACGGAAGTAGCCAATTGACGCATAGCTACCTTCGTCGTAGTAATATTCAAATGACAAGTCAATGTTTTGAGACTCTAATGGCTCTAAACCAACGTTACCACGTGAACCACGTCCGTTATCAACATTACGTACTTCGTCTAAACTAGAACCTGCTGTTAGGTTACCGTAACCAGGGCGGGTAATAGTTTCGCTGTATGACGCACGGAATACCATGTCATCAGTGACTTCAATGTCAAAGTCAACACTAGGTAGAATGTAATCGTAATCACCTTCATCAGTAAAGAACTGTGCATCACCACGAACAATTTGGAACTCATTCGTTGAAACCCAGCCTATAGCATTAATTTCAGGCAATAACGTTTTTGACGTTACATCAGTTTGTTCATAACGTAAGCCAACGACTAAGTTTGCTGGTCGGTCGCCAATTTCAAAACTCATGTTTGCTTTAATATAAGCGCTAACAGATTCTTCTTCAGTACGACGATCAGTTTCAAACTCACTTGGTGCACAAATCGTTGTACCGCAAGGCCACGCAGTAGGGTCGTTTGGATCACCGTATAGGCTTCCGACTAAATCAGCAATGGTATTGAAATCTGTAGCCCAGAACTGGTTAATCATGTTCGATTTATCACCGGGTAGGTTGTCAAAACGGTCAACCATAGTATCCATGCTATCAAGTAAGAATGCATCGTCGATGTCATCTGGTGAACCTGTACCACCCCAGTTAGGACGTTCTGCACGGCCAAATGCGTTACGGTTGTCTACCTTATTGAAACCAACACCAAAATCGATACTTTCAACAATACCTTCATCAAAGATGTATGTACCGTTTAGTTGCAATTGGTCGATTTCTGATTTCATGTAACTGTTTCTGAAGCTTGTACCTGTGGTCATTACACCTTCTGGTGTTAAACCGGCAGTGCCATCAGGGAAAACTACTTCTACAACAGGAAAGCCCGAAGAAAAGTCAACTTTGGTTTCAGCACGTGTCCATGTCGCCATTTGGATGGTATTACTGTTACCGTAAATGCTGTCTGGTTTTGCTTCAGCTTCTGAACTGTGGAAATCCAAGTTGAATGATAAGTTAGCATTCACAAGGTATTCCAAGTTGAAACCTAACGACTTGTTTTCATTTACTTGGGCACTTTGCTCAACTTGACTAACTAAGTCAGAAGGACCGTCCATATCGTGAATAAAGATAGGTGCAGCAACATTACTACCGTTTGGATCAGTCCACTCAGAGCCTGTAGGTTGGCCAGCATAGTTTAAGCTCATCCAAACAGAGTGAATATTCTGATTCAATTCTTGTTCAAGCTTAGAGTAGGTATAGTCAAAGGTAGCTGTTACGTTTTCAACTGGTTGGTATTGTAACGTTAATTGACCATTAGTACGGGTTCTCTCTGTTTCGCTAAAACCATAAAGTACGTTATGTGGTACAGCGTAAGTAACACCATCAGCAGGTACGTTGATTTGATTTGGACCGTCACCAACAGAGCCCCAGTCACCAACGCCTCCAGTTTGTGGACGCCAACCGTTATCAACACCAGCTCGAGCAGAGCCACTATCGCGTTCTTGTACGCTTGCAGTCAGTGCAATACCAAACGTGTTATCCGCAAATGTATTACTATATAAGGCTGAAATTTCAGGAGTTAAGCTTCTGCCATCTTCTGACGAAGTATCATGAACACCTTTAACACCAATAGAAGCACGTTCTTCACCAATGGCCAGTGGTTTAATTGTTATGATGTTAATTGTTGAACCGATACCACCTGTCGGTATATCAGCGCGACCTGTTTTATAGACTTCAACAGCGCTGACGCCTTCAGAGGCGAGGTTTGCGAAATCAAAAGAGCGAGAATCTGACGCACTAGTATCGTTAATGTTAGCTGTTGGCATTTGGCGACCATTTAACGTTACTACGTTATAGTCAGGGCCAAAACCACGAACAGTCACTTTTGAACCTTCGCCGTTGTCACGGTCAATAGAAACACCCGTAATGCGTTGCAATGATTCTGCAAGGTTAGTATCTGGGAATTTACCCATATCCTCAGCATTGATTGCGTCTACGACACCATTTGCATTACGTTTGATATCCATCGCTTTAACAAGGCTGCCACGAATACCTCTAACTTCAATTACTTCAATTTCGTCTTTCTCATCTTCTGGTGCAGCGTGAGCAGGTATTGCTACTGATGCGCCTAAAATCAAAGATAGACTGGTAGCTAACTTTGTTTTATTAAACTTTTTATACGTCATTTTTCCCCCTCGATTTCCTTTTTTATCATTATTATAAATTAATGACTATTTGTAAGCGCTTACATTGTATTTTAAAAAAAATACCTCTTCTAAAGAGGGTTTTAACTTTGAAAGCGCTTACATAAAGCTAGTTTAAATTAAAATAGACGTCAATAGTTATTTTGATTATTTGTTAACAATACAGGTTGTTTTTTCTCCAGCTGTAACTTAACTGTAACGCAACTGGCCGGCTAACTAATTGAATATTAACCGTTAAAAAGCAGTAATGATATGTTTATTTGTGTAATTTTATTAGGGTTGTGTTTTTTTTATACAAAAGCTATATTAAATGAAAGCGCTTACATTGGGTTTGTTTTTACTTATAGATTTTCACTCTTAAATTAATGAAATAATTTGTTTAACTATTAGCTTTGGGATGTAAGCGTTCTCATTAGGTTTGCAGTTTATAGATATATCATGAATACCAAGTAAAGGTTTTTGTCACAAGGACGTGACTCTCTTATAAGAACAATAGAGGAAGAATAGAGTTGCTTATCCGAAACACACATAAACTATCAATATCCGAAAAAGTGGGGTACGCCTGTGGCGATGTCGCTAGCAATTTTTATTGGCGGGTATTTGATGTATTTCTTTTTATTTTTTATACCGATGTTTTTGGTCTACCTGCCGCGGCAGTTGGGACTATGATGTTGGTTACACGCGTTATTGACGCGGTTTCTGATCCACTTATGGGCGCTTTTGCTGATCGCACTAATTCTCGATACGGGAAGTTTAGACCTTATCTGGTTTGGGGCATATTACCGATAATGGCGGCTGGGGTGCTCACTTTTACCGTGCCTGATTTGGGCGACGATGGAAAACTTATCTGGGCCTACTTTACTTATATTTTGATGATGCTTAGTTATACGTTTATTAATGTACCTTATGGTGCATTACTAGGTGTTGTTACAAGTGATACTAAAGAACGAACAGCACTTACAAGCTTTAGGTTTATCGGCGCTTTTTCTGGTGGCAGTTTGGTCGCTTATTTGACCCCAGAATTAGTGAGTTATCTGGGGCAAGGAGATGAAAAGTTAGGGTGGCAAATGACGATGCTGTGTTATGGCGTAGTGGCAGCTGTTTTATTTTTTGTAACGTTTAAAACGACTAAAGAACGTATTCATCCTCCTAAACATCAAAAAACTGCTGTGCTTGATGATATTTTGGACCTTACAAGAAACAAACCTTGGCTGATTTTATTTGCTATGGCACTCATTATTATGATGACCATAACTCTTAGAGCCAGTACTGGCACCTTTTACTTTAAATACTATGTAACACGGCCCGATTTAATAGGCAGTTTTTCTATGGCCTATTTACTTGCTTTAGCAACGGGCGCGGCAATAACGCCCATGCTAACTAGATGGCTAGATAAAAAAACATTATTGCTGATTCTGATGAGTATTGTTGCAGTGTTATCTGCATGTTTTTATTTTGTCGACAGTCAAAGTATAACCACTATGTATGTCTTACAAATTATGATTGGCTTAGCTTTGGGGCCAAAGTCGCCCATTGTTTTTTCTATGTATGCTGACTGTGCAGACTATTCCACCTGGAAAAATGGTCGTAGAGCTACAGCCATGGTGTTTTCTGCTGCTGCATTTGCACAAAAATTAGGTGGTGCTATTGCAGGTGCGATGATCGGCTGGGTACTCGCTTCTATGGGTTATGTGGCTAATATAGAACAAACGGATGCATCTGAGCAGGGGATTGTTTTATTGATGACGATTATTCCTGCGGGATTTGCGTTTGTTGCTGTAATGCTAATTCGTTATTACCCGTTATCTGATGAGCAACTAAGCAAGATACAAATGGAATTAGCTGAGGAAACAGAAAGTGATTTGCAGTTTGAAGCACAGCAACTGGATGAGAGTGGGTTGAAGCATGGCAGATCGTAATTCAACGCCACTTGTTGTTATGCCGAATGATAATCGAATGGTAAATTTAACCTGCCCACTCGCTATGCCAAATGCGTGCGGCTATTTATGGAATAGTGAACTGTTAGTTCAAATGAATTGTCGAGGATATGCTATTGCACAATTTTTGCAACCAGAGCCGAGTAAATATAGCCAAAGTCCGGCATTAGAAGCGAAAACGTTTGTTCAGCCGGAGCATCCTTATTTTGCTCATCATCCAGGGAGATTTATTTACGTTAAAGATGAAAACAGTGGTGAAGTATTCTCTGCACCTCACGAACCTTGTCGTAAAAAACCAGATGAGTTTGTTTTTTCCGTAGGTCCTTCAGAGATTAGTTGGACGGTCAAACGGCTTGACTTAACAGTGTTCCTATCGGTTTCGTTACCAATTAATGGAGCTGAAGAGATCTGGACAATGAAACTTAAAAACAATAGTAAAACGGTCAGAAATATCAGTGTTTATCCCTATTTTTCAGTTGGTTATAAATCTTGGATGAACCAAAGTGCGGATTATGACGCATGTTTAAATGCTATTATTGCAAAATCAATAACTCCCTATCAAAAAACTGAGGAATATCAAAAGAATAAAAAGTTGAAAGACATCACTTTTTTGCTTTCAAAAAATAAACCGTGCGCATGGACTACGATAAGTTCAAGCTTCGAAGGTGAGGGTGGTTTAAGCAAACCTGATCAAATTCGAAAGGCTTATTTATCATGTCAGCGAGCCGTATATGAAACGCCCGTTGCTGTGATGCAATTTCAACATAAGTTGTCTGCTAAGCAATCTATAGAACATCAGTTTGTTTTCGGTGCTGTTAAAGATCAAACTGAGCTAAGTAAGATAAGAGATAAGTATTTTTCACACGATAATAACGTGACGAATATTAAACAGGAATATGAGCAATATATTTCCCAATCTTTTAATGTTCTGACTATAGACTGTGAAGATAAGGAGTTTAGTCAATTTGCAAACACTTGGTTACCTCGACAAGTATTTTATCACGGTGGTGTGAATCGTTTGACCACCGATCCGCAAACGCGGAATTACTTGCAAGATAATATGGGCTTATGTTTTATCGAACCAGCTAAAGCTCGAAGTGCATTCTTAACTGCATTAGCGCAGCAAAGTGTCGATGGTTCAATGCCGGACGGTATATTGCTCCACCCTGAAGCAACACTAAAATACATCAACCAAATTCCACATGCGGATCACGGTGTCTGGTTGACGATATTTTTGCAGGCCTATTTAGATGAAACAAATGACGCTAATTTACTAACCCACACCTTGCCTTTTAGTGATAGCCAGACACCACAAACTGTAATCACTCATATAGAAAAAGGGCTAGCGAGATTAATTGCTGCCAGAGATCATAGGGGCCTTAGCTATATAGAACAAGGTGATTGGTGTGACCCAATGAATATGGTTGGTCATAAAGGAAGAGGGGTGTCTAGTTGGTTGTCGTTAGCCACGGCTTATGCCATCAATTGTTGGTGTCAAACTGCTGAACAGTATATTGAAAACTATTCAGCCGAAAAAATATCGGATTATAAACGCACAAGTCATGATATTAATAACGCTGTAAATCATTATCTTTGGGATGGCAGTTGGTATGCTCGAGGGATCACAGATGATGATACGGTTTTTGGTGTCAAAGATGACGATGAAGGTCGTATTTATCTAAACCCTCAAAGCTGGGCATTGCTCAGCGGGGCAGCAGGAACTGCTAAAAAGTTTAGTATGCTCAATGAAATTGAACGTCAGTTAAACACGCCTTTTGGCGTGATGATGTTAGCGCCCAGTTATACCAAAATGAGAGAAGACATAGGGCGTTTAACTCAAAAACATCCGGGAGTTGCTGAAAATGGCTCAGTCTATAACCATGCTAGCGCATTTTATGTATATAGTTTGTATCAGGTTGGTGAGTATAATCAGGCTTTTCAATTACTAAAAAAGATGATTCCGACAAAATCAGACATGATTAAAAAGGGACAACTACCGGTCTATATTCCGAATTACTATCGGGGAGCATATTATCAGTTTCCTGAGCAGGCAGGGCGTTCGAGTCATCTATTCAATACTGGCACAGTTGCATGGGTTTATCGCTGCATTATAGAAGAATTGTGCGGTCTTAAAGGCTATAAAGGTCATTTAACTGTAAATCCTAAATTACCTGATTGCTTGGATACAATATCAGGGAAACGCCAGTTTAAAGGCGCTTGGTATGAATTTACGATTTCAAGACATGAGCAACAAGAGGTTCAGGTGATACAAGACGGTAATTTACTAAATGACAACGTTATTACGGATGCAGAGCTTGGCAATACCTACGTCCTTGAAATAAGAGTACCGAGAAAATGACAAGAGTTCTGTTAAACACTAAACCCTTATTGATTATTGTGATGGGAGTCAGTGGCACCGGTAAATCTACGTTAGCAAAGCATTTGTCAGAAGCATTTGCCTTTGATTTTATCGAGGCTGATGACTTCCACACGACTAAAGCAAAATCTATGATGTCAAACGGTGTTCCATTAACTGCGGCCATCAGGCAGGAGTGGGTTAATAGGTTGTGTTCGTACTTAGCCAATGGAACTAAAAGTATTGATTCTGTTATTCTCGCTTATTCAGGTTTGAAAAAGGCGCACCGACAGCAGTTTAGAGAAATAGGTTTTAATCAACTTTTTATCATGTTGACTGCGAACAAACGTACGATCAAACAACGAATGGAAAATAGAGAAGGACACTTCGTTAGCGTAGACTTTCTTGATAGCCAACTGACTGATTTGGAATATCCCACTATAGAAGAGTCAGATGTCGAAATACTCGATGCTAATGAGAGTTTTACGAATTTAACTACGCGCGCATCAGAGCTTTGTATCGCTCACAAAATTACTTCGGAACTGACGACATGAAGATAGCAACATGCTTTAAGAAAACCACACTACAAATATTGTTTGGTTTGTTGATTTTGATTATGTGTACTACGTCAAAAGTTACAGTGGCAGCAACATCAAAGAAAAGTGCGAGCTTGTTGAATGTTGAGCGCAGTAGCGCGCCAATAAAAATTGACGGGCAACTAGCCGAATCAGCGTGGAATAGCGCAGATTGGCGAGATATCAACCATCATATTTTAGGGGAAATGCCAACAGAAAAGGACTTCTCTGGTCGTTATAAATTGTTGTGGGATACGAGTTATCTATATATTGCTGCAGAAATTACCGATGATATTTTGTTTGACCAGCACGCCGATCCTCTAATTAAGTATTGGGATGACGACTGTTTAGAGGTTTTTGTCGATGAAGACAATTCAGGAGGCGATCACCAGTTTAATTTTAACGCTTTCGCCTACCATATTGCGTTAGACAATCAAGTGGTCGATATCGGAAAACTAGACGAAAGAAAAGCACCAACATTTCTTTTACTAAATGATCACGTTAATAGCCAATGGCGAAGACAACAGACACCACCTTATCAAATGGTTTGGGAAGTCGCTGTGACGCTATATGATGATAGTTATGAATTAGGATCAAATGATAATCACCCTGTAGAACTAAAACGGGGTAAAAAAATTGGTTTTATGTTGGCGTATTGCGATAACGATGGTAGCACTGAACGAGAACACTTTGTTGGCTCTACTGCTATAACCCCAATAAACGGCGACAAAAATTTAGGGTATAAAACAGCGGATGTCTTTGACACCATTTTTCTTGTAGACAAGGTAGGTTCTCAACCTAAATAAAGTGCTGTCACGTCGGCTTCCTGCGTTTTTTAATATTTGTGATAACCTCAATATAAAGAAAGTGGAGTGTTACAATGGAAATGGGCCGTGATCACACATTAAAGTACTTATTGTGGGAAACCAAAAAACCACAACGTACGTTAGAGCAATACTATATTAATCTTGAGGTTAAGTTCTATAGTCATTCAGTCACAAAAGAAGCCCAAAACAATGTTGTTTTTGACAAGATTCACGAATTGTTGAAGGAACAAAAACATTCTTGGCATAGCGCTTACAAAATAGAACAGTACCTCGCTAAAATTTGTGACGAGCAAACGCTAAATAGTGATTTGAATTTGACTCTAGTCAGTGTAAAACACCACCTTAGCGCCAATAAATTTAATGCGTACAAAAAAGAAGTCGATCAATGTCATCGTGATAATATTGTCGAGCATCGACGTATTATATTACAAAAAATGCTGTCCGAGCTGCATTCGTTCTTTATTAATCGTTCAGAAAGTTATGAGTATGGCCTACTTATTCGAGTAAGATTGGCGTTTATTTTGTCTATAGGGTTATTTTGCTTTGTCATGTCATTGGTTTATACCTCCTACATACATCATATTCTGACAGCCGGTGAAATGTTAATTATCGCTTGTGCTTCTGGGTTTTTAGGAGCAGGTTTTAGTATGATTGCACGGCTTAAGGGTCAGTTGTCTCAATCTTCAATGGAACAGCTTAAAACCATGCATTGTAATATTTATTTGATAAAAAGGTTGTCGCTTGGCACAACCGCTGCCTTGGTGGTGTACTTTTTAATTCAGTCCGGATTTTTAGGTCAATTGATTAATCCTGATTTACTACCGAAGCTTCCTATAAATTATCTACCATCAATAGTTAGTGAACACACCAATACTTTTAATGAGACAGTTAAAGAAGTATATCTAAATGTTAGTGTACTGATCGTCTGGAGTTTTGTTGCAGGTTTTTCAGAGATGTTGGTGCCTAATCTAATCTCGAAAGTAGAAAAACGGTTTAGCACCAGTAATTAACGCGATTGAAAAAGCAATTAAGTGGCCTTCGGCGAGGCCACAGGTTTCAGCGAAATATTGGAGTGAACTAACCCAACGCTGGCACTACTGCTGTTTTGTAGATTAACTCATGAAACAGTTGAATACCTTTGATGTAATCGTCTGTTGGAATTCGTTCATCGATACCGTGCATACCTGAAAGAAGCTCATTGTCCACTTTTACACGCATAAAGCGGTATATCGAGTCTGAAACACGATAAAAATATTTAGCGTCTGTTCCACCTTGAACCATATATGGTGCGACTAATACATTTTTATCAAATTCTCTTATCGTTTGTTCAAGCAATTTGTAACCCAACGCCTCTGTAGTTGACACTGGCGAGGCATTATTCGCCATGAATACTTCTAACTTCACTTTTGGATCGTCGATCACTTGCTCAACGTAGGATTTTATTTCGTCTATTGAGTGGTTTGGCATGATTCTAAAATTGACTACTGCGGTAGATTGGGTGGGCAATACGTTTGACTTACTGCTAGCCGATAACATGGTGGCGGCTGTTGTTGTTCGAATGCTTGCTGCCGTTTTGCTATTTGAAAGCAGTACGTGCTTAACAATAGGCGCTGTTAACCATTGGTTTGACATCACCACTCTTGCGCCGAAATCCGCATAACTGCCAAGTTTATCAAAGGTAAGGTTTGTAAAAGACAAATCCGCTGGGAAGGGGGCGTTTTCCAATTTTACGATTGCCTGCGCTATTATTCCTGCACCTGTGTGCTCAGGAGGTGTAGAAGAATGCCCACCATCTTGTTCAACAACTAACCTAATATTCATGAAGCCTTTTTCAGCAACGCCTATAATAGCCACCTCTTGACTAATGTTGGGCATCATACCAGGTTTTAAAATCACACCGCCTTCATCTAATACAAACTCAAACTTCGTACCTGATTGTTCAAAATATTCTGCAATGCGTTTAGCCCCTTGTTTACCGCCAACTTCTTCATCATGGCCAAAGGCAAAATAAATGGTGCGTTTTAACGTATGACCCTCTGTTAAATGGTGTTCCATTGCTTCCATTAAGGCCATAACAGTGGACTTATCGTCTATAGCGCCACGACCATAGATCATGCCATTTTCGACTGTGCCGCTAAAAGGCGGGTGGGTCCATTTATCGAGCGTTATTTCATCGACCGAAACAACGTCCATGTGCCCCATAAATAGCGCCGGCTTTAATGACGGATCGCTGCCTTTAAATTTATACACAAGACTGTAATCGTTGATTTTTGTTCGTTCTGCAGCTGTGTGTATATTGGGAAATTCATCCACTAACATTGATGCCATTGAGTTAAATGAGGCAGGCTCAAAATTTTCAGGATCATCATACGATACTGTTGGGATCCTGATTGCTTTAGCTAGGCGATTTATCGCTTTTTGTTCATTAAATACAATGGGGGTTATGTAAGATTTTGGATGGTATTGCTGATCAGTATAGTGCGTCACACCTTTAACTAATGCGACAATGACAATCAGCGAAAATACGCCTAAAACAGATAAGCCAACTTTTTTCATTTTTGTTGTTATTAATGATGGAAATTACTAAATAACCTAACAGTTTTTTATTACATGATTCAAATTATTCATAATGTTTAATTCATTACATAGAATATGAAGTATGCTCTTTTATATATGCTGATCAAATAAGATCGTATTACCGTCGGGATCTTCTATGGAAAAGCTTGCAGGCCCGCTATTACTGTCTATTGATGCTTGACTGATTCTAACCCCTTGCGCCAAAAACTCACGATGTAGATCTCTAACATCATCATAAGAAGATAATGTATTACATGATTTATCCCAGCCAGGATTAAAGGTCATGATGTTGTTTTCAAACATGCCTTGAAATAGACCTACGGTATGATCGCCGTTTCTAAGTACTAGCCAGTTTTGATCTTGGTCTCCACCAATAATACTAAAACCTAATTTTTGGTAAAATACTTTTGAATTTTCTATGTTATTAACCGCTAAACTGATTGAAAATGCGCCTAGATTCATTATCTGTTCCTGTTTAGGTTGAGAATGTTACTATTCATATCATAGTCAACAAATCCCGGTTTACGTGGATATTAAGTTTTTAGTAGAGAGTTTTTATGCCTGAACATGTTCAGCAGAATATTTTAAATACGGCATTGGTGGTAGAAGATTATGATGATGCTATTGCGTTTTATACCACCAAACTGCAGTTCACTGTTATTGAAGATACTCCTTTAGGACAGGGAAAGCGTTGGGTGTTGATTGCTCCTCCTAATTCTACAGGAACAAATTTACTGCTAGCAAAAGCGAGCTCGAAAGAACAAGAGTCAGCAATCGGTAATCAAAGCGGTGGCCGGGTCTTTTTGTTTCTACAAACTAATGATTTTTGGCGAGATTACCAGTTGATGAAAGCAAATGGTGTTTTATTTAATGAAGAGCCAAGGCTAGAGCCATATGGAACCGTCGTGGTATTCCAAGACCTTTATGGCAACAAGTGGGACTTACTTCAGTTAACAAATTAGTACATTTTGAGTGGCAGAATAATTTTTGATAGAACAATGTTCTAGATTATTTTTGCTTAGCTGTGCAAAACTGAGGCCTTCTACTTACTTGTAGAAGGTTCGTTTTTAATTATTAAATCATCAGCGCCAGGCCCTAAAGGCTGCCCATAACTAAATTCAACGAAATGGCCGTCTGGATCCTTGACGCCACAATAATAGCCAACAGGGTAAGGCTCCTGCTTACAGGGCCAAACTAAGATTCCTTCGCGTTCTGCTTGAGCAGCTATTTCATTTACAGCAGCCTTTGATGCTAATGCAAACCCTAAATGCGAGAAGTCGTCCTCACTTTGTTTCTTGGGCGGACCACCAGGTAGAAGAACAAGAATAAATGACGTTTCTCTTCCTTGTTCACAAAGCCAAACGATGCGTTTGCCATGTGCGCCATGTGGGCGACGATCTCTGAGCATGCACAGTCCAGCATATTCGGTATAAAAAGCGATACAGGCGTCAAGATCTGTAACGTGCAGAGCAATATGGGTTAATGAACAAGCACTCATTCGTTTTTTACTCTCTTAGCAATCACTCGTTAAGTGTAAGTATAGTCGAGCAAAAACTTACAACTTTCCAATTTATGTCTTGCCTATTTCTAATGTAAATCTAAATAAGAATAATTATCACTTGCAATAAAGGGCTGCAGCAGTAGAATACTCTAAAAAATAATAAGTCATCTCGAAATATCATTGGATTTACAAAAACATGAGAAAAAAAATAGCTAAAGTTACTTCTACTATCGCAATCGCTTTATCAGCATCAACTGTTGTCGCGGGTGAAAATTTATGGGTTTACGCTAAAGGTACCGATACCAGACCCCAAGGCAGTTATGAATTTAAACTCGCAGACACGATTCGATTAAACAAAAATGCTGGAGATCACTACACCTTTCACGATATTCGTCCGGAAGTAGAATACGGTATTACTAATAGTTTAACCGTGGCTATTGAAGCCATTATTTTTGACCATGATTACGATGTGGGTACCGAGGAAGAGGGCGCACCATGCCCTATGTGTGAAGCTAGTGATGGTACGGGTAAGTTTGATAAAACTCAGTTTGCTGGTTACGAATTATCGATGAAATACAATGTACTAAGCCCTTACAAAGATGCTTTTGGTTTCTCATATGGGTTGAGTTATGAACGTCGTGATAAATATCGCTTGGATGGTGCTGATATTGATCAAGACTCTTTTGTTGGAACGCTTTACTTTCAAAAAGATTTCTTAGACGACACGGTCGTGACGGTACTAAATATCAAAACAGAATTTGAACGTCGTAAGTCAGGTACTGTAGTAGAAGATGAATTTGCTGTAGACATTGCCATGGGTGTGTCATACCGCTTTGCGCCACAATGGTTTGCTGGGCTTGAATTTAGACACCAGTCTGATTACTTAAATCCGCAAGACAAAGCCGAAGCCGGCAACACTGAGGGTGGGTTTGATAAAGACGGGTACACGCTTGGGTTGTCTAAAACCAATTTTGACTTATCGGATTTTCGAATTGGTAGCCAACATCAAAATGGTAACTACTTTGGGCCGACTTTACATTTTGCTGAACAAAAGTGGTGGGTAACCGGTGGTGTGTTATGGCAAATCAGTGGCGGTGGCTCAGAGCATGCCGATGTGAGAAATGGTCGTAACTGGGATGAGCACGAAAAAATGCACATTGGCTTGTCGTATGGCTACGAGTTTTAATTAACTTCATATCTGTACGCATGGCCTGAAATGCTCACCTTAAGGTTTCGTTTCAGGCTGATTTTCGTTTAATTTTCACCTAAAGTGAACACAAAGATGTTAAGACGACAGTTTATTAAGAGTATGTTTGGCACCGCAACCGTGTTTGGACTACCGATCCGATTTGCTTATGCAAAAACATACTTAACCATTGAACAAGCAAAGCAGATCATTTGGCCAAACTTGCTATTTTCTCCTTCACCAATAACGCTAACGGATGCACAAGCGGAGTTAATTGAAGAAAAATCTGATATTCGAGTGAGAAATTTAAATATCAATGCATGGAAGAACAGTGAGGGTGATTGGTTTATCGTCGATCAAGTCATTGGTAAACATGAAAACATTGATATTGCAGTTGGACTAGATAATAAGGGTAAGGTTGTTGGTATTGAAGTGTTAACGTATCGAGAAACTTATGGCGATCAAATAATGAACCCAAAATGGAGAGCTCAATTTCATGGCAAAGACAGCTCAGAGCATTTGAAGCTCGATCATCAAATCAAGAATATCTCTGGAGCGACTCTGTCTTGCAGGCATGTTACCGATGGTATTAATCGCCTTACACAAACATGGGATTTGGTCTTAAAACACGTTTAAAATGAATAGCCTTACTCGTTGTAAACCACTACTTGGAACATTTGTTGAGGTAAGTATTGGCTGTAATTGTCCAGATAAGTTACTGGTCGATTATAGCCAGCGCGCTTTTAATGAAATTAGTCGTATTCATGGTCTATTGGGGTTCCATGACGAAAATAGCGAACTATCAGCACTAAATCGTTTTCTATTGACAGCCAATAATACTTTCATGACGATCAGTGATGATTTAGTTACTGTACTTGATTTAGCTTTTTCATTAAGTGAAAAAACTAATGGCCGATACGATGTTGCTATCGCTCCTTATCTGGTACAGGCCAATAATTTGCCTAACCATTTGAATTTAAGTGATAAAATTCATGGTAATTCGGCTGATATTCAATTGTGTGGAAACAATATTAGATCTACAAAACCTGCTTGTATCGATTTGGGCGGTATTGCCAAGGGGTATGCCGTTGATTGTGCAATTAGAGCTTTACCAAATGGCCTTGATGTTACCATTAATGCAGGCGGTGATATATATAAACGTTATTGGAAAGAGGCAAAGGTTGCGATCAAGTACGCGAAAAAATTATCAGCACTCAAAACAGTTAAAATGCAAAACGCCGCAGTCGCCACCAGTGGCGATTACGAAGCAAACCTACACAGACATATTGTTGATCCACTAGATGGAACACCTGTTTCAATCTGTGGCTCAGTCTCTGTTTTTGCTCATTCGGCGATGATAGCTGATGCATTGACTAAAGTGGTTACACTAGTCGCACCAAAAGTCTCAACTACTATATTAAACTCCTACCAGGCGAAGGCGGTTAAGCTAAACCGTTTAGGCTATAGAAAGCTACGTTAAAAATTAAACTAAATGCAAAAAATAAACACCAAAATCACCCGAGCATATCGTTA
This sequence comes from Thalassotalea atypica, assembly GCF_030295975.1. Lineage (NCBI taxonomy): Bacteria > Pseudomonadati > Pseudomonadota > Gammaproteobacteria > Alteromonadales > Colwelliaceae > Thalassotalea > Thalassotalea atypica. Next base: position 2,218,194 of record NZ_AP027364.1, on the reverse strand, counting down.
TTTCTTTTACACCTTGCTTGTATTGCTAATAACAACAGGGAGTAGTTTTTGGCTTTTAAGGCGCTTTGGCATGGTAGAAGGTGATTTTGGTCCTGAGTCACATTATCTACAATATCCAGCACTACAGCTTCATGGGTTGTGTGCGTTTTTAATGCTGATGTCATTAGGGGCTATTTTTGCTTCGCATGTGCCGCGAACATGGTCTACCTTGCGAGCAAGAAAATCTGGGATTAGTATTTTAGTTGCTGTTTCTGTGAGCGCCTTGTCGGCCTACAGTTTATATTATTTGGTGAGCCAAGATTGGCACACTTTATTAGGGAATAGTCATGCCATTGTAGGCTTAGTTTTACCTCTTTTTTTGTGGCTTCATATATATTCAGCTAGCCACTCAATACGCAAAAAAACTAAGGAAAAGGTCATCAAGAAATCACGATTTAAGCAGAAAGTAAAAAAAGAAAAAACATGAAGCGTAGGTCTTTTCTAAAATCTGTTGCAACAATCACTACCGTGTCTCTAGTTGGTTGTAAGTCTACGTCCGCTCATTACCGACCTTTGCATTTAAATAATCGCTTGGTGATTAATAAAAGTCATCTAGCAAATAAGAGTCGATTCACCGTTGCGTTCAAAGATCAGATCATTGCCATCATACAGCATGGTGCTGATAGTTATATTGCCTTAGGCATGAATTGTACGCATTTGGGCTGTGAAATATCGCCGGTTGAAGACGGCTATATTTGCCCATGCCACGGTGCTAAGTTTGACCAAGTCGGTGTCGCTCTTAAAGGGCCAACAAACATAAATCTGCCTCGTTTTAAGACAGATGCCGATGATACAAACATTTATGTCGAATTTTAATGACATTTATGTACTTAAGAGACGATTTAAAAAGAGGTGTCATCAAAATAACAATGAGGTGTTATAAAACTTGGCTATTTAGCCGTCGTTTGGCTTAGTATGAGCATGGAATTACCGAGTAAAATGTAAATGATGACTCATCAATTTAAGATTATTGAACAAGATTGGTACAAACGACGTGTCCCAACGAATAAACGAAATAGGCCGGTATCTGTTTCAATTCCTGATTATCAACAAGTACCCAATCATATGTGCCAAATGATTGTCACTTATGACGATGGTTTTAAGAAAGAATTACTCGCAAGAGTCATTCAAAATCAAATAACGAAAAATTGGACAGTTGACGCAATGGAAGTTGCTGTGCAGGTATTGCCTAAAGGTTAAACACTTTAAAAGGGTGAACGACGTTGACATTAACGGCTACAATGAATTGAATTGTAGCCGTAATCATCGATTATTTTTTAGGTATCTTTGTAGCTTGCCATGCAACGACTTGCCACGTTCCATCTCGTTTTAGTAAAGTACCTGTATTAAAATATGATTGTGTTTTAATTGCATCGTCTTCTTTCCATTTTGCTTGAAGCTTGAAAGCAACAATTGCAGTGGTACCGTACAGGCGGATATCAGTTTCTTCAGCCCAATATGTTGGGGCGTCAGTAATTTCATCTTTCCCATTTTTTTCAGCTTTAATGCCTTCAATTATCACACTCTTATCAAAACGAGTACCTGATGAGCTGGTGTAAACTAAATCATTAGCCCAAAAGCGCTGATGATTTTTTAAATCATCTTGCACCTTATTGGCGAGAAAGTCATCGAGTAGCTGGTTAAGCTCGCTTTTATCGTCAGCTGAGGCAACGGTACTTAAAATGGTAAGTGTAACGGCTGTAATCAGGTGTAAGAGCTTCATAATATAATTTCCTATTGTTATTGTTTTAAATGGTAAAATATAACGATTAACACACTTTGTCAGTATTTAATGGTCTCTGAGCCATGATGCCTATGAGTGTTTCATCAGGATCGCGAATGAACCCCATCCATAATCGGTGATCAGCCATGTCAGCAACAAACTGAGGCTTCTGCTCTGACGTTACTCCAAGCGCCTTTAGCTGTTCAAATGTCGTCTCAATATCACTGACTCTGTAGTAAATTACTGAATTTTGGTGCTCTCGCTCTTGGCCTTGACAGGTAGTTAACATCAATCGAACATCCCCAACCTGATAAAATGCTAAATGTGGTGGAGCTTCAAAGAGCAATGGTAAACCGAGTACCTTGTTGTAAAAATGACATGATTTGTTCAAGTCACTGACGGCAATAGCGATCTGGCCTATATCATTAATGTTGATTGAGTCTGACATTTGCTCTTAACTTTGATTCGTTTTATTAGTTTACTAAAAACCGTTTACTCTTCAATAAGCTGCTGGAGAGTATATGTTGAATTTTCATTACCCAGTTTTGATGTTAAGTATGGAAGAATTTCTCCTAGTTGTTCTGACAATTGCCAAGGTGGGTTGATAATAAACAGCCCTGTACCTGTCATGCCATATTCAGGAGAATCTGGTTTTAAACATAACTCTATTTTAAGTAAGTTTTTGATATTGCTATCTAAAAGCTGTAATTCCATATTCTCAATGTAGTCACGCGTAACTACTGGATACCACAAAATGTAGGTACCGCTACTAAATTTACTGTACCCTTTTACTAGCGTGGCCACCGCTTTTCTATAGTCTTCTTTTAGCTCATAAGGAGGGTCAATAAGTAAGACGGCTCGACGCGTTGGCGGTGGTAATTGCCCTAAAGCACCTTTATAACCGTCACTTTGGTTTACACGTGCTTTACGCCATCGTTCGCAAAAGTTAGTTAAATGAGCAATATCTGTATTGTGAAGTTCAAAGAGATGAGCGGCGTCTTGACGGCGTAATATTTGTTTCGCTATACCAGGCGAACCAGGATACAAGCTCAACTGTTTTTCGCCATTGAGTTCTTTTATCAATGATATATATGGCATTAAAGCAGAAGGGGCTTTAGAGTCGTTGAGTAACTTCTCAATTCCGTCCTTATATTCTCCTGTTTTTTGAGCATATTCATCGCTTAATTGGTACATACCTGCACCAGAGTGACTATCAATATAGCTAAACCCTTTCTCTTTTCGAGTCATGTATTCTAAGGTCAGTGTTAAGACACTGTGTTTGAGAACATCGGCAAAATTTCCAGCGTGAAAGGCATGTCTGTAGCTTAGCAAGGTGAATCCTATTGTAATGAAGGAGGTAACGTTTAGTGAGTATTTTATCAGGAATAGCCCTGTTAACGCATTCTTTGTTCAGTATCTATTGAAGTAAATTGCAATCGACTAGGGAGTTATAATTGCCGCACGCTCCTATTTTGTGTGATCAACTCCTTGACTCCGTTGAATTGATCAAACAGTTTTCTGTGCGCTAGGTAAGAAAATTCATCAGTTCGATCTTGATATTGTGAGATCCATTGAATTAGCATGTTTAGATTTTCATCTTGCGCTTGTTTGCTTGGATATTTATGCGGCTCCCAGGGCCTTGCTTTTGCGTTTTCTATGCATGATGCAATTGGCAAATTTAGAAAATAAACCTTAGTTGCATTAGGTAGCACTAAAGCTAATATGTCTGAATAACACCCTTCAATGACCCAGTTTTTTGTGTGCAGCAATTCTTGGCATAGCGTGGTCTCTACTTCCTCTATTGGTGAACGGGTAGGAGGTTTATTGCCTTTGGCAGGTTGCCATGCGTAGGTATCTAAATCGACATGTTGTAACTGGTGTCGGTGTGACAGTTGCTTTGCTAATGTGGACTTCCCAGAGCCTGAGTTACCGAAGATAACTATTCTTGTTTCCATAATTTAATGTATCAAATTAGTGTAGGGCACTTTCGGGTAAAGCACCATATTGAACAAGGGATTGCTTAGCAATAGTTATGCGCTTAGTTTTAAGTTCATTAAAGGTTTTATCGTTCATATTGAAGGCGAAATAAAAGGGGACATGGTTGTAAATAGTGTAACCAACATACCAACCAAGTGCTTTACTAGCAGCTATTTGTCCTCCACCAGTTTTTGCATACAGTTGATAAGTTTGAGATCTCTCGGCTTCCATAATTTGTTCTAGTTTTTGATAGCTTTCATCTTTTAGCTCAAATTCACGTTTATGGAGTTTTTTAAGGAACTGCACCTGTTCAATGGCCGAAATAGCAATGCTTTTGTCTAGCCAAAAAGAATCTAACCCCGATGAGATATCGCGGTTTCCATAATTGAATGCATTAAGTTTAATTTGCATTTCTTTCTCCCCAATTTTCGTTGCTATGGTGCGATAAATGGGGAGTACCGAATTTTTAAAAGCTTGCTCAAGCGTATGTTCTGTTTTGAGCCAAGACTGTGGCCACCAATTTTGAGCTGGATAAACGTCAGCATTGTAAACAATTGGTTCATCTACGGTATCGATAATGCCTGTTTCTAAGGCGATTAGTGAATTTGGAATCTTGAAGGTTGAAAACGGAGGTAACCTAGTTTTGGCTCGTTGCTTATTACTAATGATCAGCTTGTTAGTTTTGCCGTTTAATAACACGAAAGTACAATGATTATTATTATCGTCACAATACATATTAGGCTGTCTTGCAGAGACAGTAATAGTTAACATAGAAAAGAGCAATGCTAATAAATAAAGGGTAGAGGAGTTGTAAAACGCCATAAAGATTGAATTCCTTTTCAATAATTAAATGAGTAGTGAAAGGTTTATCCATTAATATGCAACGGCTATTACTCAACGCTACTCATGATAATTTTTTTATATTAATGTAGTGCGGCTCTAAATGGTAGTTGTTCACAGATTTTAGCTTCTGCGATCAGTATTTCTTCAAGTCGTATGTCTACTTCTTCTTTGTCGAAATATTCATATGCTAGTTCAACAAATAAATCTTTATGCTTAGCTTCCGATTTTGCTATCGCATCATAAAACTCCTTGTCCTTGCCAGGCTCAAGGGCTTGTGCTACAAGCGAAAAACGTTCGTAACCGCGCGCTTCTATGACGGCTGCTACTAATAGCCGATCCATCAAGAATACATCTCTGCCGTTTCTAAATAATTTGCGAATATCAGATATGTATTTATCTTTCTTGTCATCCGCAAGGGTAACATCTCTGGCAGTCATTAATTTTAAAACTTGCTTAAAATGTATGAGCTCTTCTAGCGCTAGATCAGTCATCGCTCTGACGAGTTTTTTGCGATCAGGGTAATGGGATAACATGGACATCGCCATGCCTGATGCTTTTTTTTCAGCAGCGGCATGATCTTGTAAGAAAGTGTTAAAATCAGCTAATACGGGCTCGGTCCATTCAAAAGGAGTGTGATATTTCAGTTCAAACATGATTACTTCTATGCTGGAGTTAGTTAAATGGCGCAATTCTACCTGTAATCAATGCATTAAAACAGTATATATGTGCTTATTCGAATAACAATTTATCTATTTTGCCAAGGGTGGTCGAAGCTATTTTATTTGGATGTTTGATGTCATTCCAAGCTGTGACTTTACCTGCAATATTGATCCTCTTAAAGTTTTGTTCATTAACATTCTTAGGCTCACTCTCTAAAAAATTAACAAGTTTTTGATAGCTGTCGTTCTTAGCAACGTCTATTGATAATAAGTCCTGAGGGCGATCTAGAAAGTACTGCTTTATTTTTCGCTCATGTTGCCGGTAACAATGAATTAAAAATTCGTCGTTATTTATATTTGGTAAAGTAAAAGGAGAGAATACTTCACAATAGCTTTTCTTTAAATGAGGATTAAAACCACCGTCAGTGCGCAACAGATTTTTCGACATCCGATTTAATAATTGCTTAATTGACGGCAACCAAAGTTCTAAATCACGTTGTAAATATATAAATTTGGCGCCAGGAAATTTATGATCGAGTTTTGGATATTCACTGAAAATAGGCGTGTCAGCAATGACTTGAGCGTTTGACAATGCCGCGTTGGTATAGGCGGTATGAGCGGTTTTAAATCCTAGCTCTAAACAGGCAACGCATAAACTAGTTGTTGCTGTTCGAGGTAGGCCAATTATGAATATTTTCTGCACGTTCATGAACAATGTTGTTTCTTGGCGCTTTGTTTATTAGTTGTGTTAAACGTGTAGGCGACTATTCTAGTTCTATATTGTTGTATTGTTCGTTCAACCACTGCAGCGCTTCACTCTTTTCACCGAACAATAAAAATTCACCAACGACAACCTTTCTAACCAACATACGTTGAACTGCATTACTTACAACAAAAGTAAAACTGTCACAACCGTTCTCGTGATACCAATTAAAAAGTCCATCAGCAATTTCTAAAGCTTCCGGTGTACCAAGTGCGTTTTCTTCAAAGACGGCTAAGAATTGCCAAGACGAGACTTCTCTCGAAAGTACAACCTCTTTAATATCTTGAATATAATTTTGTATTCCTTCACGATTAAACGCGCTACAAAATTCAACCATCAATAAACTGCCGCACCAACAAATTCTCCAATCACCATGAGCTGCAAACCTTTTGGGACTCAATTTAAAATCCTTTTAAATATATTAGTTGGTATAGGTTTTCTACATCAGTTAGTCAATTTAGCAAAGTACTCAATCATCACATTATAGCTAGATACTTTATTTACGCTAACTTTCATGAAACTCTTAGTTAGTCAGTAGTTGTTTGAATAACTTTTTAGCTAGATCGGTATTGTCTTGAGAGCCAGCAAATATTTGTCTATTTTTTCCTAAGGCAATTACAGGAACATCAATAGCGATATGCCCACTGGTTGTCCATCCGGTATTAGTGCGGACATCTATGATAGCTTTCATCGCTTTTTCAATGGTATAGGCAACACTAGGTTTACGATTTTTCTTTTGTTTTTCCTTAGATAGCGCTAGATAGTCGTTCAACTTAGTTTGCCCATCGCTTTTAGCTTGTTGTAGTTTTGTTAATTCTTTGTTAGTTAATTCAAAGCTTAATAACTTGTTTGCGGCTTTCTCTGTTAGTTCGTTCTGTACGAAGTGTTTTGCAAAGAAAACAGGGGTATGGCGCAAAGTTTTAAGTATTTCAGGGTTCCACTCATATTTACCATTGAGGCCTAAAGTCATGCCACCAGTACTATGATCGGCTGTTAGGAGTACAGTCGTATTGGGATGTTGTTGTACATAAGATTCCAAATACTCCATGGTTTTCGCTAAGTCATCCATTTCTGACATTGCACTTGCAATATCATTCGAATGCCCAGCCCAATCCACTTGGCTTGCTTCAACGAGTAAAAAATAACCTTTGTCATTTTTTAAAATACGCAAAGCTTGCTCTGTCATTAAAGAAAGACGGTATTTATTTGTATCATCTATGGCAAAAGGAAGGCCAGTATCGGCGAATAGACCTATAGCAGGATTTTTTGTATCTAACGATGATAAATCATCATATTGATCAATATATTGAAAACCATCCGCTTTCATTTCATCAATAATGTTTCTGTCATCTCTCAAAAAATACTGCCATCCACCGCCGAGTAATATATCAAATTTGTACTGGTTGTTGATTCTATCATCAGCATAGCTATCAGCAATTTCATTGTAGTTTCTTCTGTATTCATTGTGAGCTATAAATGAGGCAGGAGTCGCGTGATTTATTTGTGATGTCACAACTGCGCCAGTTTTAAGGCCAATAGCTTTTGCTCTTTCAAGTACAGTTTCAATCGGTTTTTTGTTTACGTCAACTGCAATTGCTCCGTTGTATGACTTAACGCCAGTAGAAAGGGCAGTTGCGGCTGCAGCTGAATCGGTGACATAACCGGACACTGGAGCAGGGTACGTACTTGCGCTTCCAAGCAAGTATTTGTCGAATATTGTCCGTTCTACTTCAGGCGTACTCTTATCGTCTTTAAAGTAACGATAGGCTGTAGTGTATTCTGGCCCCATTCCGTCAGCAATCACCATAATAACTTGTGTTGGTTCTTCTGCGATTGCGACTTGGCTTACTAAAAGCAAGCTTGTTAATAATTTCTTCATAAATTCTGTATCTCGCTATTTAAGTTCTACGTCTATCCATACAAGGCGATGGTCTGAAGAAGCCGCTCGATCTTTTATCAGTCTATAGTCTTCGGATTCGATAGTTGGCCAAAATACACCAGAATTAAGCAAATTCATACCATAGCTTGAGGGTAATACGTAATCTGCACGCATGCGCCAGTGTGCAGTATGATGTTTACCGTGTTTATTTTCTAGAGAGTGAGCTTTTGCACCGTCACTCGCAGGCATAGGATCTATGAGGAGTCTATTTGTTGTTAAGCCGTTAATGCCGTCGTTGATTGCATCACCATCTACACTTGATGCATTCAAATCCCCTAAGATGACAAAACGCTTGTTTTTACCTAACCCCCCATAACGCTTATTATCATCATAAATATAGCTGTCTTTTCCTGTTGAAATGTAGTCATTAACCAAGCGAATTTCATCATGGTTTCGTTTACCGTTTCTATCTTCTGGCCCGTCAAACACTGGAGGTGTTGGGTGACTAGCTATAATATGTAAGGTTTTATCACCAACTTTTACTGGGATATCCCACATTGACTTAGATGGCAACCTAAACTCTTGCCATGCTTCATCGTTGTAGTAGTTTGAATTGTCCGAAGGATTCACGGGTTTTAATGCACCGGGCATATCTTTCCATTTGAAGTATTGGAATGTTCTAATGAGCTCTTCATTGATAGGGTATTTAGATAACATGGCCATACCAAAATGACCTGGGAATAGGCCAAAACCATAGGTGTCTGTAGGAGTTTCAGCAGATTTCCCGTTGTTATTGAAATCTACACTACTTTTAACTCCGGTATTTACAGGTCCTTGGAATAAATACGGGTATTTTATTGGTGTGGAATTTTGCTGACTCTTTTCTAAATATTTATCCAAAAATAGTTTTAATGTCGCTAGATTATCGTCTTGGCGATCAAATTCATTGAGTAGAATGATATCTGGGTTTGTTTTTTGAATGATCTCCGCAATGTTATTAATCTGCTTATGATTACTGGTTAATGCGTGTTCAAGCTCTTTGCCAGTTGGTTTTTGCGACCGATCACCTAAATAGTTAAACGCTTCCATACTGACGTTAAACGTGGCAATACGTAATTTTTCGCCACTATTGGCTATTGCGTTAAATGAAGAAAGTAACAAACTACCGACAGCAAGGCCGGTGGATATTTTTTTCATGTCTACATCCATTTTTGAATTTTAAAAATTAATTGAATACTATTTTTCGCCTGAATTTCATATGCATTGCTATTTTTTCACCGTATTTGAGATCCATTTATTAACTGAAAATAATATCATTACACAGCAATTACTAAGTGAATAAGATAGTCATTAACTTATTGAACAATAATAATCTCTGTGGCTGTACGACTTCAATATCTCACTTTAGCTGACTCTTTTACTCGTTTTATAATTGTTAACGACATATTCGCGCCCTATATAAACACTATCGACATATGCATCAATACCTAGATCAGTAGTAATAATATGATCTTGTAAACTCATACTACGAATAAATACCGCGGTATTAAAAGAGTTATCAGCTCAATAGCGATTAATGCTTAGGTTAGGAACGTATTTACAAATGTCATCTAAGATTCCAATATTGGCGTCTTCTATAATAAATCACTACTAACAGCAGTGATTGCTGTGGGTGATTTATATAGACTCTTAATACGCTTATGAACCGTTGCCTTGAACGTTTCTATCTCTTCTTGTTTTAATAATAGTCACTAGTCAGACCTGACTAATTGGTTAAGTATTATACCCAACTAATAAATGATAAGAAACGTTAATTAATGTTATTGAAATTTAGGCTCTTTCATTCACTTTTCTTTGTAAGATAGTGGACAGACTATATTTAGTTAAACAGGATGGTTCTAATAAAAAAGCTTCATTGGTTGATGAAGCTTTTATTGAAGGTTGAATGTAAAGAAGAGTGGTTGGCGTATTATTGTTGAATACCGCAACCTCTTAAAACGAAGTCCGTTAAAAATTTAGTGATTAGATCGGCATCCTCTTCTTCAAATTCATTTCGGTTCATCACTGTCAAAATTTGCGTTTCAAAGTCAGCGTAGTGTTGGGTCGTAGACCAAATTAAAAATATCAAACCGTATGGATCAACATTACTCATTTCGCCACGATCTATCCATGCTTGAAACATCGCTACTTTTTCTTTTACCCATTTGCGTAAGTAAGTTCGAGTGAATTCTTTTAGGTGCTGAGCCCCTTGAATAATCTCCATAGCATAGATTTTAGATGCTCGTGGATTTTCAAAAGACATTTTAATTTTTGAGGCAACAATTTTTTCAATTGCTACTTTAGGCCCATCTTCGATTCTAATGTCGCCGATACCTTCATCCCACATATTCAGTGTTTGTTCTAACACCGCGTGATAAAGATTTTCCTTATTTTTGAAATAATAAAGAATGTTTGCTTTAGGTAACCCAGCTCTGTCTGCAATTGATTGAACCGTAGCACCTTTAAATCCTTGGATAATAAACTCTTCCTGAGCGGCTTCAATAATTTTGGCTTCACTTTTTATTCTTATTTTTCCCTGTTTAACGGCTTTGATAGGGTCATTCATTGTGAGTATTCCAATAGACTTTGATTAGGTATTTTTTAATTATTTTACACGAGTTTACCTGAGAATGACCAAACAACACAACCTATTAACCAAATAGTCAGATTTCTGATTCACCTGAGGGGTTAAGAACAATAAACAAGCTTAAAATGATGGATAATTAACCAGTTAAGCACGTAAAATTGCAACAAAAGTTTAATTGTTTTGTAATTAAAATGTTAGCGAAAATAGAAAAAACTACTATAAATAATGATGTCGGTAAATTTAAAAGAAATACAAAAACCTAACAAAATAAGGGGGTGCGTAAATATAGAATCGTCTTTAGAAGCTGGTAGTCCAGTTGTTATTTATTTTATTCATATTGGCAATAACAAAAAATAATCTAATTATGTTGACCAAATAGACAAGATGTAATGATTTTGTCATAAATTTCTGGTTTAATAACATGTGTAATTAATTGTAATTGTCTTCAACTGACTAATTACAGAATAAAAAAATATAAAAACATTAAAACACTCAAGGGAAAATAACTGATGAAAAGTCATCGTCTCTCTCAAATCGCTGGTGCTGTGGTTATTGCACTCGGCCTATCTACTTCGGCTATGGCCGCTGATACAACATCTGCAGGTATTCGCGGTAATGTTGTTTCACCGGCAGGTGAATTCGTAACTGGAGCGGAAATTACAGTTTTTGACAACAGAACGGGTAGCGTACGTACCTTTAATTCTAACGAATCAGGCTCTTTTAGTGCTCGCGGTTTGCAAGTAGGTGGTCCTTACACGATCTCTGTTAAAAGCGGCGCGGGACAACGGGTTATTAGCGATGTGTACCTAACATTAGGCGATACACTGAACCTAAGTTTGAACCTAGAACAGCAAATGGAAACGATTCAAGTCACTGGTGCTCGTTTTCATCAAAGTGCAGGTGAAAAAGGGCCGTCAACTAATTTTGGTTTGACAGATTTAGAAAACGCTCCTGCTATTAACCGTGATATTAAAGATTTGGTTCGAATCGACCCTCGTATTTATATTAATGAGAGCCGAGGAGACGGAATCCAGTGTGCTGGTGCAAGTTCTCGCTTCAACAGTTTCACGGTAGACGGCATCCGTACAAATGATAACTTTGGTTTAGGTACCAGTGGCTACCCAACGATTCGTATTCCATTTTCTTACGATTCAATTTCGCAAGTCAGTGTTGAACTAGCACCATTCGATGTTCAATATGGTGGTTTTACCTCTTGTAACATCAATGCGGTAACAAAATCAGGTACGAATGATTTTGAAGGCAGCTTCTTCTACGATTACACCAGCGACTCTTTACGCGGTGACCAATTAGAAGGTGAAGACATCGCAACGGGCGATTTTGATGAAAAGCGTTATGGTTTTAATGTGGGTGGCGCGCTAATTGAAGATAAATTATTCTTCTTCGCCTCTTACGAAAAACTTGAAGGCTCTGACCTATTTGACCGTGGCACTGCTGACTCAAACGCTGCTGTTCCGGTCGAAGGGTTTTCACAAGCTCAGTACGATGAAATTTTAGATATCGCGCAGAACATCTATGGTTATGAGCCGGGTGACTTAATTACAAGCAAGCCGGTTGAAGATGAAAAAATCATGGTAAAACTTGATTGGAACATCAACGATGACCACCGTGCCGCGTTTGTTTATAACTTCAACGATGGTAACGCTATTCGTGAATCTGATGGTGATTCAAATGAATTTGAATTTTCTAACCATTACTATGATCAATACGCAGAGTTTAAATCATACGTAGCATCTGTATATTCAGATTGGACGGATGATTTCGCTACTGAAGTTCGTATTGGTACATCTGAATTTGAACAATCAGTTACACCATTAGGTGGTACTGACTTTGGTGAAGTACAAATTAGAACTGAAAACGATGGCTCTCGAGCGACTGTTTACCTAGGTGCTGATGACTCACGTCATGCTAACCGTTTGACGTATGATACAGATACCATAAAAATAGCCGGTACTTATTTAGTGGGTGATCACATTATTACTGGTGGTTACGAGTACGAGAAGTTAGACGTATTTAACTTATTTGTTCAACACACTGAAGGTGAATTCCGTTTCGATTCAATCGATGATTTCAGAAACGGTAATGCTGCCCGTGTTTATTATTACAATGCAACAGGCTCAAACGATCCAACAGATGCTGCTGCAGAATTTGGCTACGAAATTCATACCGTTTACTTACAAGACGAGTACTTCTCATACGAACATGACTTAACAGTTACTTTCGGTGTACGTTATGACTGGTATACAAGTGATGACTTCCCAGAAGAAAATACACAGATTGAAGAACTGTATGGCTTCTCAAACCGCCAAAACTTAGATGGTGAAGGTCTACTTCAACCGCGTTTAGGTATTAATTGGCAACCGTATGAAGATATCGAAGTGCGTGGTGGTATCGGTCTATACTCAGGTGGTAACCCGAATGTATGGTTAGGTAATAACTACCAAAACAATGGTGTTGTCCAAACACAAACACAAGAACGTGGCGTTGATTTATTCAATACACCTCACACCGGTGATGGTCGTCCAGTTTGGAATGTTCCACAAGGTCAATTTGATGACGTAACTAACGGCGTTGGTGCTGCTGGTGGTATCAATATTTTAGACCCTGATTTCGAAGTACCTTCTGAGTGGAAGTATGCAATTGGTGCAACGGTTTACTTAGAAAACGACTATGTATTCATGGCTGATTTCTTATATACCGACGTTAAAGATGCAGCGATCATCAGTGATGTAACTCGTGTTGATACTGGCGTAAATGCTCCTGATGGACGCCCAATTTACGACAGTGTAAACGGCCGTAGCCAAGACTTTATGCTAACTAACGTTAAAGGTGATTCTGGTAGCAGAAAATCATTCTCAATGGCATTATCAAAAACTCATGACTTTGGTTTAGATTGGACATTAGCTTACGCATACACAGACACGGAAGAAGTAAGTCCAATGACAAGTTCAGTAGCGTTCTCTAACTACTTGAACAATACCTCAGATCCAGAAAACCCTGGATTAGGTACGTCAAACTACGAGATCCCTCATCGCTTTACGTTAAAAATGAACTACACACATGAGTTCTTTGATAACTACGCGACTAAGTTCACCATCTTTGCTTCTGCAAACGAAGGTCGTCCTTATAGCTATACCTTTGATGGTGGTTTCCAATTTGGTGACTCGGTTGGTTTCATCGACCGTCACTTAGTTTACATCCCTGACGGTGCAAACGATCCAAACGTTGTATTTGGTCCTGACTTCGATCAAGACGCGTTCTTTGATTATGTAGACAAAGAAGGTCTAAATAAATACAAAGGCGGAATCATGGATCGTAATGGTATCAATAGTGACTGGTGGACTAAAGTTGATATTAAAGTGACACAAGAGCTTCCTGGATTTACACCAGATCATAAAGCAAGCGTATTCTTTATGATTGAAAACGTTGGTAACTTTATCAATGATGATTGGGGTGTGATGTATGAAACTAGCTTCCCACGTGCACAGGAAATGGTTGATGCTTCAATCAATGCTAATGGTCAATATGTATTTGAAGAGTTCATTCAACCGGTTGGTCAAACACGCGTAGCTGATGCTTCATTATGGGAAATGCGTATGGGTGTTAAATACGATTTCTAATAAGCTAATACTGTTTACGTACATAAAGCCGCGCTTCTTGCGCGGTTTTTTTATGCCTTTGTCAGACTGACTTGTCCTATTATTAGTATTATTCGCAGTAATTGCTTGATCTAAAGGTAACATTAAGTATAAAGTTGACCATATGGTCAGAATTATTTGAGCGCACGGTCTAAGGAAAATATGTATGTCAGTAATTAAATGGCAATCTTTGGTAGAAGCTGCCAAAAAAGGTTATCAACGAGCTTATGCTCCATACAGCAAATTCCATGTCGGTGCAGCAGCGCAGACAGTGAATAATGAAATATTAAACGGATGTAATGTAGAAAATGCTTCGTATGGCTTAACGGTTTGTGCCGAGCGAAACTGTATTGCACAAGTGGTAGTTTCAGGTGAACAAAAGATTAACGCACTTGTTGTTTATACCGAGCAGGAAAAATTAACGCCTCCGTGTGGTGCATGTAGACAAGTGATTGCGGAATTCATGGCGCAAGACGCTCCAGTCAAAGCGGTCAACCACCTGAATAATGAAAAAACATGGACAGTAGCACAGTTGCTGCCCGATGCCTTTACGCCAAAAGATTTACTATAGAGAGTTTATGTCAATGTTATTACCTCAAGAAGTGATTAGAGCAAAAAGAGATGGTTTTGTACTTTCCCCTGATCAAATACAGTACTTCGTTGACGGCTTGTCATCAGGTCACTTTAATGATGCACAAGTGGGCTCTATGGCGATGGCTATATTCCAGCGTGGTATGCAAACTCAAGAAATCGTCGAGTTGACCAAAGCAATGATGCATTCGGGTCAGGTGCTTTCTTGGCCAGAGCTAGATAGACCTGTGGTAGATAAGCACTCCACTGGTGGAGTAGGTGATAAAGTCAGTTTTATGCTTGCAGCTATCGTTTCGGCTTGCGGTGCATATGTACCGATGGTATCTGGGCGTGGTTTAGGCCATACAGGCGGTACTTCAGATAAATTAGAAGCCATCAAAGGCTTTAATGTTCAGCCATCAATCAGTGAGTTTAAATCCATTGTTAAAGAGTTGGGTATGGCGATAATTTCACAAACTGACGACTTAGCTCCTGCAGATAAACGCCTATATGGGATCAGAGATGTTACAGCGACGGTAGAATCGATTCCATTAATAACCGCATCAATACTTTCAAAGAAACTAGCATCAGGTTTAGATGCATTAGTTATGGATGTAAAAGTGGGCAATGGTGCGATGATGCACAATATCGATGACTCTGTTGCATTAGCGAAAAGTATTTGTAATGTTGCTAATGGTGCGGGGGTGAAAACAGAAGCTGTTATCACTGATATGAATCAGGTATTAGGCTTCAGTGCTGGTAATGCGCTTGAAATGATAGAAACAGTTGATTATCTCACGGGTAAATCAAGAGAGTCACGCTTGCATGAAGTGACAGTAGCGTTAGCAGTACCTATGCTTGTTAATACAAAACTGGCAACAGGTAAAGATGATGCGATATCTAAGGTAAACAAGGTTTTGGCTAATGGTAGTGCGGCAGAGCTGTTTTCTAAAATGATTGCAAGGTTAGGCGGACCAAGTAATTTGCTTGAAAATCCTTGGGCTTCAATGTCTAAAGCGAATATTATTCAAGACGTTAAAGCTTCGAAAAGTGGCTATATTTCAGCCATGCAAACCAGAGATATTGGTATGGCGATTGTTGAGTTAGGTGGTGGAAGACTTGCAAATGGCCAAGCAATTGATCACAGCGTAGGTCTCGATCAAATCTTACCGGTAGGTACTAAAGTTGAGGCCGGTGATACTATTGCTAGGCTTCATGCCAGTACAGAAGATAAAGCGAATGTAGCGACCGCGCACTTATTCAAAGCGATTGAAATAGGTGATCAAACGCCAAATGAATCACCTGTGATTTATCAGACAATCGCATAATCTATTTAGGATTAAACCTTAAGATAATGAAAAGGCAGTGCCAAATGTAGCACTGCCTTTTTACTGTATAACGTTTGGTTAATTGGTTTACTGAATCAAAGCGTACCGAATAGCTTATCGCCAGCGTCACCTAGTCCCGGCAAGATGTATCCTTGTTCATTCAAATGATCATCAATTGAAGCAATATACATATCAACGTCACCGTGTAATTCTTGCATTTTAGCGACTCCTTCCGGTGCGGCAACTAAAAAGAGGGCGATGATGTTTTTACAGCCAGTTTGTTTAAGTAAATCTACAGTGGCAATTGCAGAGCCGCCAGTCGCTAACATCGGATCAATAATAATCGCGGTGCGTTCACTAATGTCATTCACAATGTTTTGATAGTAACACTCAGGCTCTAATGTTTCTTCATTGCGCTGTAAGCCAACTACACTGACTTTAGCGCAAGGTAACACTTTAAGTGTGCCATCCATCATACCAAGACCCGCACGTAAAATAGGTACCAAGGTTGGGTTTTTATCCGCTAGTAATGGCGCCGATATCGTACCCGACCAACAATTAATTGGTTTTTGTACAGTGGCTAAATTAGCAGTTGCTTCTACGGTCAACAACATTGCTATTTCATTGGCCAGTTCACGAAACGATTTAACGGAGATATTATCTTCTCTAAGTAAGCTTATTTTATGCTTTACCAGAGGGTGGTTACTTTCAAAAACAGCCATGAGCGTCCTCAAATATTAAAGTGAAAATTATTGCTGCCAAACTAACTCTCTAAAGTGCTTTCGGCACATTGACTCGTAACGATCATTACCACCAACTTCAACCTGTTCACCTTGAGTCATGGCATGACCAGCCTCATCTAAACGTACAACAAAATTTGCCTTTTTGCCGCAATGACAAATAGTTTTCAGTTCAATTAACTTATCTGCCCATGCTAACAAAGCGGCTGAGCCTGAAAATGTTTCACCTAAAAAATCTGTTCGAATACCGTATGCGAGCACGGGTATTTTTAGTAAATCAACTATTTCACAAAGTTGCTTAACTTGTTGTGCCGTTAAAAATTGAGCTTCGTCTACTAGTACACAGTCTATCTGTTTTTGACTGCAGGCACTTTGAACTTGATCAAGAATATGCGTGTCATTATTAAATAGCTCAGCATCGGCATTAATACCCAAGCGTGAAGCTATTTTACCGGTTTCAAACCTATCATCAATTTGAGCGGTAAAAAGCATGCAAGACATGCCACGCTCTCGATAGTTATAGCTAGATTGCAACAGGTGAGTTGATTTACCTGCATTCATCGCAGAATAATAAAAATAAAGTTGAGCCATAAACTTAACGCCGGTTAATAGTTACTAGTAGGTTGGCTGGTTGAACAGCCTTTACCAAGCGTTTCCAATAAGTTTGCTAATAGGCTACTCGCGCCAAACCTAAAGTGATGAGCGTTTAACCAGTCATTGCCTAAAAGTTCGCTGGCCAAATCTAGGTATATTTTTGCATCAGCAGCGCTTTTTACGCCACCAGCGGCCTTGAAACCTACCTTTGGATTATGTTGTTTAATCTGGTTCAACATGATTTTAGCAGCATCAGGCGTAGCATTTACTGGTACTTTACCGGTTGAGGTTTTAATGAAATCTGCGCCGGCTTTAATACAAATTTCACTTGCCTGTGCGATGAGCGCTGCTGTTTTTAATTCACCACTTTCGATGATGACTTTAAGTGCGACATTGCTTTGTGCACAAACCGTTTTACAAGCTTTCACCATATCAAAACCAATATCAGTGTTACCTTGCATTAATGCTGGGTATGGGAACACTAAGTCGACTTCATCAGCGCCATAAGCAATTGCCGCTTTTGTTTCCGCTAACGCGATATCTAAATCATCATTACCATGAGGGAAATTGGTCACGGTTGCTATTTTAATGTCACTTGCATTTAATTGACTAAGCGCTTTTTTTGCTACAGGTATAAAGCGTGGAAAGATACAAATTGCCGCAGTATTTCCGGCCGCCGATTTCGCTTGCTGACATAAGTTAACAATGTCTTGTGAAGACTCTTGATCCGTAAGACTTGTTAAATCCATTAAGTTAAGTGCTTGTTGAGCGTAGTCTTGTAATGATGCAGTCATGAGTGTTCCTATAATCCGATAAATACGCCGGCAATCGCCGCGCTCATTAAGTTGGCAAGGGTAGCCGCAAGCATAGCTTTAAAGCCTAGTCGTGCGATATCCGGTCGTCTGTTTGGTGCCATTGAGCCAATACCACCGAGTAAAATAGCAATTGACGATAAATTAGCAAAGTCACAAAGAGCGAAAGTAATAATGGCTTGTGTGGACGCTGAAAGCGTTTCTTTTATTTCGACAAACTGTACGTAGGCAAAAAACTCATTCACGACGACCTTTTGCCCGATAAAACTACCGGCAACAAGCATTTCGTTCACTGGAACGCCGATGATAAAGGCAATAGGGGCAAACAAGTAACCTAAGAACCACTCAATGGTAATGCCTTCAAAACCCAGCATATTACCCATGCCATTTACTAAGGTATTGAGTAAAGCAATTAAAGCGATAAAAGCCAATAACATTGCGCCAACATTAACTGCCAATTTTAATCCAGATGCGGCGCCTTGTGCTGCTGCATCTATGACATTGGTCGGCTTATCAGAATCATCAGTGATATTATCAATGGTATTACTTTCATCAACTTCTTCAGTTTCAGGCATAATGATCTTAGCCATTAATAAACCGCCTGGCGCTGCCATAAATGAAGCAGCTATCAAGTACTTAAGTTCTACGCCTAAACCGGCATAGCCTGCGAGCACGGAGCCTGCAACTGAAGCTAAACCACCAACCATAATGGCAAAAAGCTCTGATTGCGTCATTTTAGAAATAAACGGTCTAACCACAAGTGGCGCTTCTGTTTGACCAACAAAAATATTGGCGGTCGCTGAAAGCGATTCAGGTTTTGATGTTTTTAACGCTTTTTGCAGGGCACCACCAATAACAGCAATAACCTTTTGCATGATATTTAAGTAGTAAAGTACAGCAATAAGAGAAGAGAAAAAGATAATGACAGGTAGTACGCGAATAGCAAAAACAAAACCTACACCATTATCAAACATAGCATCAGTGCCTAAACCTCCAAAAAGAAAGTCTATACCTGCTTTGGCACTGTCAATGACTTGTTGCACCCCGTTAGACATCGAGGCCAATACGTCTTTACCAAAGGGGACGTACAGAACGAAAGCGCCAAGACTTATTTGAAGCAAGAAGGCGATTGAAACAGTTCGCCAATTGATTGATTTTTTCTTATACGAAAGTGCATAGGCTATCACCAACAATGCAATGATCCCTAAAACGCCCCTTAATGCCGTAATATCCATGTATTCCTCGTTATTATTATTTTGATAGCTGACGGATTTTAGCTTTTATTAATTCTATCGCCATTCTGTTTTTACCGCCGCGAGTAATGACAATATCTGCAAATGTTTTTGCGGGCTCAATATGTTGATAATACATTGGGCGCACTGTTTCTATATACTGACTCGTGATCGACTCTAATGTGCGACCGCGTTCGATAGTATCTCTTTTTATCCGTCTAATTAAACAAATATCTAACGGTGTATCCATATAAACCTTAATATCGAAGCAATTTCTTAGTGCAGCATTGCTTAACAGCATAATACCTTCAATCAATATAATAGGCGTTGCATTTAGCGTATTTGTTTCTTTGGTACGCGTATGTGTTTGATAGCAATAAATAGGGCTGTCTGCGGCTCCGCCGTTTGAAAGTTCCTGTAAATGCTCTTGCAATAACTCATGTTCAAACGCAGAAGGGTGGTCATAGTTAGTTAATACCCTTTGTTCCATAGGCAAATGGTCTTGGCATCGGTAATAAGCATCTTCTTTTATAATGGAAATGCCATCTTCACCGAGCTCTGGTAATAGTTCATCGTAAACTGTTTGTGCAAAAAGGGTTTTACCGGATGCTGACGCCCCAACAACGGCAATGATTGTTGGCTTTGTGTTTGTGCTTGAAGAATCCAAAGCAGAATGTTCCATAAGTAATTGTATGAATCTTAAAGTGATACTATGAGCGAAAAATAGTTAATTTAATTATCTAGATTTACTACCTATACTAATAATTCAATTTTGAAGTCAATAATATGAAGGTATTAGCTAAATTATACATCACAAGATTGTAAATTTATTCTTGTGTAATAAACTATCATATCCTGACCATTTGGTCATGTATTACTTAGTGAATTTAGATAATAAGTTTGTAGTCTGTAAATATAGCCTACCAACACAATAAGGTGGAGATAATATGGCGAGAGTCATAATAATGGTAATAGATGGTTTTGGCGTAGGTCATGCGCCAGATGCTGAACAATTTGGCGATGTTGGTGCTAATAGTTTTTTTAATATTGGCGAATGTTACAAAAATGAATTCAATAAACCCATGGTGTTGCCTAACTTAGCCCGTATGGGATTAGTTAGAGCGTGCCAGCAAGCGTCGAATAAAGTAATTAATGTCGAAGATGTCGATCAACATAAAGGCGCATATGGGTATGCCGCCGAGATAAGTACGGGTAAAGATACTCCGTCAGGTCACTGGGAAATGGCAGGGGTACCAGTACTTTTTGATTGGCACTATTTTACTGATAAAGAAAACAGCTTTCCTAAAGAGTTACAACAACAAATCAATAGTGCCACGGGTTTTGAAGGAATGTTAGCCAACTGTCACGCGTCAGGCACTGACATAATAGCTAAGTTAGGTGAAGAGCATATCAAAACAGGATTGCCTATTTGTTATACCTCCGCCGATAGCGTTTTTCAGGTAGCGGCTCATGAAGAACATTTTGGTTTGGATAACCTGTATCAATATTGTCAAACTGTACAAAAAATTGTTGGTCCGATGAATATTGGTCGTGTAATTGCTCGTCCATTTATAGGTGATAATGCGAGTAATTTTGCGAGAACAGGCAATCGCCGCGACTTTTCAATACTGCCGCCAGCGAAAACAGTATTAGACAAGTTAACCGATGCAGGTGGCACAGTGATTAGTGTAGGGAAGATTGCTGATATTTTCGCTCACCAAGGTGTAAGTATTAAAACTAAGGCGACGGGTATAAATGCGCTTGTCGATGCAACTATCGAGCATATTAAAACTGCTGACGATAATAGTCTCATTTTTACTAACTTAGTCAATTTTGATCAAGATTTCGGTCACCGTCGTGATCCCATTGGTTATGCGCAGGCTTTAGAGAGCTTTGATAAGAGGCTAGACGAAATCAAAACTACTATGAATGATGATGACGTATTGTTTTTAACCTCTGATCATGGCTGCGATCCGACATGGCAGGGCAGTGATCATACTCGCGAATACGTACCTGTATTAGCTTATCATCATCATATAGCAAGTGTAGATTTAGGCGAAAGGTCAACGTTCGCTGATTTAGGTCAAACAATTGCCAGCATATTTGAATTGGAAAAATTAACTTATGGGACAAGTTTTTTAGACGAACTTGGTTTTAACATGTAAAATGCTGTTCGAAAATGTAACCGGTCACAATCACTTAATAACAACAATATGACCGAACTATAAAAATACACTAACCCCTTGGGAGAATACAATGAAAGCCTTCAAGCAATCTACCATTGCTTTGTGTGTGCATGCGTCTTTAATCGCGGGCATGGCAAGTTTCACAAGCGTAGTACAAGCTGCAGAACAAGCAGATAAAGTAGTCGGATTAGAAGTTATTGAGGTTACAGCACGAAAGCGTGTTGAGAATGCTCAAGAAGTTCCTGTAGCAATCTCTGCACTTCAAGGCGATAACCTTGACGCGTTTAGTTCAGCTGCAATGGATATTCGTTTTATGAACGCTCGCGTTCCAAGCCTTTCGGTAGAATCTTCATTTGGCCGTACTTTCCCTCGTTTTTATATGCGTGGGTTAGGTAACTCAGATTTTGATTTAAACGCATCACAACCTGTTTCTTTAGTGGTAGACAATGTTGTTCAAGAAAACCCAATTTTAAAAGGTTTTCCTGTATTTGATATAGAGCGTATTGAAGTATTACGTGGTCCACAAGGTACATTATTTGGACGAAACACACCGGCAGGGCTTATAAAGTTCGATTCTGTGAAGCCTTCACAAGATTTTGAAGGATTCGCCTCATTATCATATGGTAGCAAAAGCACGACAGATTTTCGTGGTGCAGTTGGCGGCGGATTAACAGATAAACTTTCTGCCCGTGTTTCATACTTAAGACAAGAACGTGATGATTACATCGACAATGAAGCACCAGATATTTTTGGTGAAGACTTCAAACGTAAAGATGTTTTAGGTGGTTACACTGATGAAGCGTTACGAGTACAGTTTTTGTATGAAGGTGACGACTTTAACGCCTTATTTAATTACCACATGCGTGATTTGGACGGTAAGCCAGTCACATTTTACGCTAATGCGTTCAAACCAGGCTCTAATGATTTAGTGAGTGGCTTTGACCGTGACACAGTAACCCATGATTCTGCAGATCGCGCAACTCAGCAAGTTGAAACTGAAGGTGCGAGCTTAACGCTAGATTTCGATCTTGACGATTATACCATTACTTATATCTTCGGTTGGGAAAGTGCTGATATCTTCTCTCGCGCGGACGTTGACGGTGGTTACGGTACTGTATTTACACCAATACAAGGCCCTGGCGTTATTTCTATTAGCTCTGAAACAGCAGATGCTATTCCAGATCATGATCAATTAACGCAAGAGCTACGCTTGACAAGTAACTTCGATGGTCAATTCAATTACCAAGTAGGTGTATTCTATTTCGATGAAGACCTAGAAATCGAAAGCTTTGCATACGATGCATTATTTGGTGCAGGCGGACCACAAACGGGTTATGTAGTACAAAAGCAAGAAACTAAAGCATGGGCTTTATTCGGTTCATTTGATTATGACTATACTGACGAAACTCAAGTGACCTTAGGCTTACGCTACTCTGCAGATGATAAGCAATACTCATCACAACGTTTCCAAGCACCATTAAATGGCTGTTGTGGACAACCTAATGAAGCATACGGTGAAGTTAACCCTGACGATAGCCACGTAAGTTGGGACATCAGCGTTACGCATAAATTAAATGACGATGTTAACGTATATGGTCGCGTGGCTGATAGTTTCCGTGCACCAAGTATCCAAGGTCGTTCTCTATTTGCATGGGATGACGGTATTTCTGTTGCAGATTCTGAGACTATTTTATCGTTTGAAACTGGTGTTAAAGCTGACGTATTAGACGGGTTTGGTCGTGTAAACGCGTCTGTGTTCTATTTCACTATGGATGATCAACAATTGACATCTGTAGGTGGTGACAGTAACACGGCTCGTTTATTAAATGCTGATGAAACTAAAGGGTATGGTTTCGAGGTTGATTCAGAATTTATGATCACAGATAACTTTTTTATTACTGCAAGTGTTAGCTACAATAACACTGAACTTAATGACAAAGGTTTAACCGTTCCTGTATGTGCTCAATGTACTGTTACTGATACGGTTGTTGACGGTCGTGCTATTATTGATGGTAATAGCCTACCGCATGCCCCAGAGTGGATCAGCGTATTTACAGCACGTTACATGAAAGAAATTGGTGACGGTGAATTCTATGCTTACACTGATTGGTCATACCGCGATGACATTAGCTTCTTCTTATACGAGTCAAAAGAATTTACTGGTAAGTCATTATTAGAAGGCGGTGTTCGTGTAGGTTATAGCTGGTACAGCGGTGATAACGAATATGATGTAGCAATCTTCGGTCGTAACATTACTGATGAACAACAAGCAATTGGCGCGGTTGACTTCAGTAACAACACCGCCATTGTTAACGAAGAACGTTTTGTTGGCGCAGAGTTCAAGGTGTCTTTCTTCTAAAGAACCCTTTTCAATACACAGAAACTAAAAACGACTCCATATGGAGTCGTTTTTTATTAGTGGGTAATAAGTTTACAAGCTTGCTAATTTAGCCTTGTACAATAGGTACTTCAGATTTTTCTATTACTGTTTTACTGTTTAATAAAGCATTAGCAACATCGGCAGGAATAAACCCTTGGGCAGAAGAAACGATGTTCTTTTGTGACATACCAACCACTCGTGCGTTAACTAAATATCCACCTTGATGTTTTACCAAATTGCCCGTAAACACATATTTGATGTTCAACTTAGGGCTTAATTCCAAAAAATTCTTGGTGTAAATAAAGTCGCCATCTTCTGTAACGCGAATATAATCTGTCACTTTGTGATCTAATACAGGTATTCCCGCTTTGTAGATCTCATGTAAAAGGCTCTGTGATAATTGATTACCTAATAGGCTTGATTTATCTTCGGGTCCATCCAAATATATAAAGCTAGTAACGATAACTGGCGTTTCATTTTCAACGTGTTGTAGGTTTGCAACTAAGTCTTGCATTAATCCACGAACATAAAAATTTATGTTTTTTGGTAAGGGGTCACTATTAAAATGCTCCTGGACGGACTTATCTGTACTTACTTGTTTAGGGAACTGGTATATCCCATCCCGCATTAGATCTGTTGCACTCATCACGTCGTGGCTAAGCTGCTCTTCTTGAATGTTCGAACATGATGCCAACAAACTTGTGGTCAGAGAAGCGAAGACTAGGGAGGCTATTTTTTTCATGGTTATTCCTTAATACGCTTTTCTATATAGCATTTCATGTTTTATTGATGTTTTTTGGCTCTTGAATAATACGTTTAATGGTATGTAGTCAGTAGCCGCTGCAACAACTGTTTTGGTTTCTAAGTCGATAATACGCGCATTGACGATATAACTGTGTTCTTGCTCTGTGTAAGTACCGGTTAAGAAGTACTGTGCATTGATGGATTCATCTACACGTTTGGCATCACGTGACAGCATAAGATCGTGGTTTTCTTTGAATGTAATTGCAGGTGTAGTTTTGAATTCGATTATATTTAGCCCAGCTTGAGTCCCAACGGTGACAAAGCTTTCCTGTATTTGGTGTCCCAGGAAGTCATCGCTAGGCAAAGAGTTGCCGTTTAACTTATTAATTGGAATGAATGTGCCAATAGCGACACCTTGCTTCAATTTAATATGTTTAGAAGATTTGAAGAGCTTATTTCCAATTCGAGTGACGTGGTCATGAATTGTTAACGTTTGATCTTGGTTTGCCTCAACTAACGTTGTTGATGAAACATCCTCGTAGGGTGTTTGAGAGCAACCTAATGCAAATAATGATAATGAGATAGCAATCGTTAATTTCATACTTAAACCTTGTATATCTTAATTCTTAACTTTAACTGCAAAGTAAGAGATTATTTTACTAATTTTGCGATTAAATACTGTGGTATTAACTTTGATGTTGAAGCAACAACAAGTTCGGAATTTAAATCGATTACTTTTACATAAAGCATAACGCCAATATCGCTTGTTCTAATCGTACCTTTTAATAGATAGCCAAATTTTTGACTAAACTTTAACGACTCAACAAGCTCGTTAAAGTCTTCATGAGAATTAATGCTATCATGCGTTAACTGATACTCAGCAACTGGAAAACCAATGTTTTGGAGATCAGCGATAAAAAATTCTGGCAAGTCTCGAGTCATTGCTTGTTGATTTGGTAATTCGTCTGCTAACGATAAGAATGGTGGGACTGCAATTATCCCAGAGATATGCTGAACGCTAAGTCTTTTGTTTAGCTCATGCACCATCTGTTCTGTGTATTCACCTAATGTTTGAAAGTTTACCGCAGGCGTAAACAGGGTTGAGGCTACTACTTTTTTGTCGGTAACGTTATGTTCGTCTGGGCACTGATTGTCATACTGTTGGCTTGATTCACACCAAGTAAATTGACTCAGCCATGTCGTAGAACAGGCAGATAAAAGCATTGGTAAAGCAAAAAATACACTATAGCGCTTTAACTTTTGCATGATAAGGATTCTCTACAATTATATATCTTCAGTAATACTAGCAATTACCATGCCTAAAGATAGCGTAAAGTACTTAAAGGAAGGGGAGCAAGCCCAGTATTATTACTGAACTTGCTTATTGAAATTAGAAAACAAGCGTTTAGATAATACTCTCTAACGTCAGCTCCATCATTTCTTTAAAGGTATTTTCACGCTCATCGGCGGTAGTTTGTTCACCAGTTTTTATATGGTCACTTACTGTTAATACTGTTAGTGCCTTTTTACCCAATTCAGCAGCTACGCCATATAGACCAGCAGCTTCCATTTCAACTGCCAAAATACCACGACTCTCCATTAAGCTGAACATCTCAGGTTGTGGGGTGTAGAATAAATCTGCAGTGAAAATATTCCCAACATTGACTTTTAATTCCATTTTTTCGGCAGTATCTACAACACTTTTCAATAATGAAAAGTCAGCACATGCAGCAAAATCAAAGTTATTGAATCGACTACGGTTTACATTTGAGTCTGTGCTAGCCGCCATACCAACAATAATATCACGAACTTTTATGTCATCACGCACAGCGCCACAAGAGCCGATGCGAATAATATTTTCCACGCCATATTCTTTATAAAGTTCAGTAGCGTAGATTGAAATGGATGGAACACCCATGCCTGAGCCCATCACTGAAATGCGCTTACCTTTATAGGTACCCGTATAGCCGTACATGTTTCTTACGCGAGTGACACATTTAGCGTCTTCAAGAAAATTTTCAGCAATAAATTTAGCGCGCAGCGGATCACCTGGCATTAATACCGTTTCTGCAAAATCACCTGCTGCTGCTTCAATATGTGGAGTTGTCATTAATAAAACCTTTTTTGTTTAGGTTTCAGTAAGTTTCAAGCCAGATAAACCTGCTATCAAGGATGTTTTACTGAGAGTTGTTTATTATAGTTTAGCTAAAAAATCTTTCGATAATCCAATTATAACCGACGGCGCCGATATAAATACCGAAAATGCCCGCGATGCCGGATAAAACTGGTGGCGCTGGAATAGGTAATTTAAGTATTGAAAAAATTAAACCTACTATAGCACCCGTTGCTAAGGCTAGAAGTACTTCAGTCATACTGCCTCCATTTATTTGACTATGTTACTTATCTAACAAAGCTTTTTTCTCACTATCTGATAAGAAGCTCATGTTTAGTGCATTGAGTTGCAATTGCTTAAATTGCGCTTCGTTCAGATTTAATTTGTGCTTTGCTACATCAAACTCATGTTTTAATTCTATTCCTGATACTGCGGGATCATCAGTGTTTAAACACACTTGAACGCCTTTTTCTAAGAACGTAGTTAAAGGGTGTTTAGACAAATCAGTAACCGTACCTGTTTGGTAATTTGAGGTTAAACATGATTCAACACCAATATTATAACTGACCATATGGTCAAGTAAATAAGGATCTTGACAACTTTTTACGCCATGACCAATTCGTTCGGCTCCAAGCAACTTTATTGCCTTCCATACACTCTCTGGGCCCGCGGCTTCACCTGCATGTACCGTAATACGAAAATTGTTATGTCTGGCTTTAGTGAATAGGTCTTCAAACAACTCGGCAGGAAAATTAACTTCGTCGCCCGCCAAGTCAAGGGCAGTTATGTGCTGCTTATGGGCTAGTATGCCATTTAATTCATTAGTGCAATGAGCTAAACCAAATGTTCTAGACAAAATTCCAATCAAATTGATTTTAACGGGAAAGTCTTTCTGGCCAGCATTAATACCGTCGATTACCGCTTCAACAACATCGGCTACAGGAAGATTAAAGGCCTTTGACATATAATAGGGTGAAAAACGCAATTCCGCATAATCTAGGCCTGCACTATGCGCATCTTCGACATTTTCATAAGCAATGCGACGGCAATTATCTAATGATTTTAGTACGTTAACGCCCCAATCCAGCTTGGCTAAAAAAGCCATAAGATCAGGTTCACTGCGCTGTATTTGAATATGTGGTAAAAACTGTTCGAATGAAGATTCGGGTAATGTTATTTCATTTTCTTGAGCCAACTCCCACACAGTTGACGGTCGGATATTACCGTCTAAATGACGGTGTAAATCAATGAGAGGAAGAGTAGGATCAATTGCATTCATAAAAACTCTGTATCCTTTGGTTGACGTAATATACTTGGTAATGTTGTTTTAAAACAACAGAGAAGTTTGTAATCCTTAAATTATACCGTTTTTTCTCAATATATGTTGGTAATCGCAAAATATCCTTGTTAGATTAGCTTTGGGTTTAGTCATCTAGGTGTCTAGAAGTAAATATAAATTAATTAAATGTAGTAAAAGAGAGTTTTCATGAGTTATCAAACCGACGACGTTCGCATCAGTAAAATCAAAGAATTACTTCCTCCTGTGGCTCTTATAGAACGATTTCCTGCCACTGAAAAAGCGTCGGGTTCGGTCGTTGCTGGACGCAATGCAATACACAATATATTAAACGGTGAGGATAAGCGCTTATTGGTGGTAATAGGTCCTTGCTCTATTCATGATACCAATGCGGCTATCGAATATGGCCAGAAGCTGGTAGAAATGCGCGAGAAGTTTAAAGATAATCTCGAAATTGTTATGCGTGTTTATTTTGAAAAACCACGCACAACGGTTGGTTGGAAAGGATTAATTAACGATCCATATCTGGATAATAGCTTTAAACTTAATGATGGCTTGCGGATGGGTCGCAAATTATTACTCGACCTTAACGACTTGGGATTACCCACCGCAGGCGAATTTTTAGATATGATCACGCCTCAGTACATGGCGGATTTTATGTGTTGGGGAGCCATTGGCGCTCGAACAACAGAATCTCAAGTTCATCGTGAGTTAGCATCTGGTTTATCTTGTCCAGTTGGCTTTAAAAATGGCACTGACGGTACCATTAAAGTTGCAATTGACGCCATCGGAGCTGCTAGTGCTTCACACCATTTTTTATCAGTAACTAAATATGGTCATTCTGCAATTGTTGAAACCGCCGGTAACTCAGATTGTCACATCATTTTACGTGGTGGTAAGACGACTAATTACGATGCTGATAGCGTTACTGATGTCACCACACAACTTAAGAATGCAAACTTGAATACTAAGATCATGATTGACTTTAGTCACGCCAACAGCAGTAAGAAATTTGAAAACCAGATGCTTGTTTGTAACGACGTATGTCAACAAATTAGCCAAGGTAATGATGATATTTTTGGTGTTATGGTAGAAAGCCACTTAGTAGAAGGACGTCAAGATTTGATCGATGGCAGTGCGTCAACGTATGGGCAAAGTATTACTGATGCATGTATTGGTTGGGATGCTACAGAGACATTGTTATCGCAGCTAAACGATGCCGTAGCTGCCCGAAACTCTTAATCATTTAATTGAAGAATCCAAAACCGTATCAGCTTAATTGTTGATACGGTTTTTTTTATTTGAGATAGTGTCCAAAAAAGAGAGGTCGTATGGAAACACTCGTTGCAAAAGTATTAACGCAAATTGGTGCAGTGGTGATGGGCAAACCTCATCAAATAAAGCTCGCTCTGTCTTGTTTATTGGCTAAGGGCCATATTCTTATTGAAGATTTACCCGGCATGGGTAAAACAACGCTTGCACAAGTATTATCAAAAACATTGGGATTAAGTTATCAAAGAACCCAATTCACTAGTGACTTGATGCCGTCTGATGTTATTGGCATATCCATTTTTGAACAAGCCAGCAATCAATTTGTGCTCCATAAAGGACCTATTTTTAATCAAGTCGTCTTAGCGGATGAAATCAATCGTGCAAGCCCAAAAACCCAAAGTGCTTTGCTTGAAGCAATGGAAGAGCACCAAGTGAGCATCGACGGTATCACGCATCCATTGCCTTTACCGTTTTTTGTCATCGCTACGCAAAACCCATTGTTTCATTCAGGAACTAACCCTTTGCCAGAATCTCAACTTGATCGGTTTATGATGCGTATTTCGATAGGGTTCCCAAGTGTTCAAGCAGAGCGTGAAATATTACTTGCGCAAGAGTTACACCAAAAAGTGGAAAATATTGGCCCAATCCTGTCTGGCGAACAACTTAAAAGTCTCCAAGAAGCTGTTGAAAACGTCAGTGTTAATGAACAAATTATTGATTACATTATTGGCCTTTGTCGATATAGTCGAAGGGATGTGTTTAACGGTAACCCATTATCGCCAAGAGCAGGGAAGTCACTGCTAAAAGCTGCGAAAGCTTGGGCTTTTATAGATAACCGTGATTATGTTTCACCAGATGATGTACAAGCGGTATTTCCATCCGTTTGCGAACACAGATTAGACGCTGGTATCAACACTATTGATCAAGTGAGTGATGTATTGTCTAAAACCATTTTAGAACGTGTTGATGTATTGAATCCGCTTTGATAATGAAAGTGTGGAACAAGTTAATGTCATCAGTTAAAAAACGTTTACATCATCGGTTTGACCAATGGTTAAAACGCAGAGTCCCGCCATCTCTTCATAAAATATTAGATAATCGTTCTATCTTCATTTTTCCTACGCGGCTTGGTTTTATTTACTTGTTCGTAATGATATTAGTGTTTGTATTGGGTACAAACTATCAAAACAATGTCATTATTTTATTGGCTTATTTGCTGGCAAGTATATTTATTACCGTTATGCTGCAAAGCTATTTTAATTTCAAAGGACTCTCCATAATAGGCACGGCTCAAGTAGTGGGGTTTGCCAATCAGCAATTTAATATACCGTTCACATTGGAATCGAGTAAACCGAGACAGTCATTGAATTTACGGTTTATCGGTCAACCGACTACCACTGTTGATTATCTTGAGAATAAATTATCTACTACTGTCGTATATACTCCTCTTCGTCGTGGTGAAATCAGTCTTGAACGGCTCAATATTAGAAGCCAACATGTTTTAGGGTTATTTAATACATGGACATGGTGTGATTTTGGTATCACCGCGATTGTGTACCCGGAAGCAAAGCCTGTTTCTACCCGAACCTTGAGTAAAAAACTTGAAACTGGAAAGGTTGAAGATGGCGACAGTGGTAAATTTATTGACGGGAATGATGACTTCCAAGAGCTAAATAGATACCGACAAGGCGAACCCTTAAGTCAAATTGCATGGAAACAATTCGCTCGAGGTCAAGGTAAATATACCAAGAAATATCATCAACCCGTATCAAATGATGTTTGGCTAAACCTAGATGATATGCCTACATATGATATAGAGGTAAAACTCTCGTACTTATGCTATCTCGTGGGTCAATATGCGGGTCAAAACACTAATTTCGGCTTGAACCTTAAAGAGAAAATAATAGCTCCTAGTACTGGTCACGAACATATCCAATCCTGTTTATACGCATTAGCGACTTACGGCAAACAAGGTGAGTTGTGATGTTTGGTCTATTATCAACAAAGAAATCAGCGACGCGGCCTAAAGCTATTCCCGCTATTAGATTTGAGCAAAACCATCGCTGGCTTTTATTACTCAGTCAAGTGTTAGTGCTGTTGTCATTAGCAGTTGAACTACAACTGTGGATGAATGCAATAATTAGTTTGTGTTTTGTTTGGCAAAGCGCCTTTATTTTAAAAGTGCTGGCAAAGCCAAACAGAGTGTTAGTTTTTACTATTGCATTGACTGGTGCAGTCGTTATTGCGTTATCAGGGCCCCAGCTTGGTTTGCTGCTCAGTATGATCCACTTGATTTGTTTTGCTTATGCCATTAAGTCGATGGAACTCAATAGTAGGAAAGATCTGCTTCAAATAGTTTTACTTGGCATATTTTTACTTGCTTGCGCATTCATCTTTCGCCAGTCCATATGGTTTGCCTTTGGCGTTACTGTGTTTTTGATCATTAACTTAACCGTACTGTATCTATATTTTGCACCGAAAGAAGACTGCGTTAAGGCGATCAAAAACAATGCTGCAATAGTAATGCTAAGCATACCATTAGCATTGACTATGTTTGTTTTGTTTCCACGCCTACAGCCCTTTTGGCAAATGCCTATCGCTAAATCTGCAAAAACAGGGTTAGGAGATCAGGTTAAGCCAGGAGATATTGCTTCACTAGCGAGATCTAGTGAGTTGGCGTTTAGGGTAAACTTTGTCTCCTCAGTGCCCGTTCAAACACAAATGTATTGGCGTGCAATGACGTTACCTTATTATGATGGGCAAGGGTGGCAGCTTAAGCGAGATCAAAACTCAGAAACAAATTGGAGCCTTTTACAAGCATACAGTCGCGCACAAAATATTTCTGTAGATACCACAGGGCCATTTTATCAATATCAAGTTATTGCGGAGCCGAGCTATCAACATTGGCTATTTGCGTTGGACGCAGCGCAAATTCAAAATCCAACTATTTTTCAACTCAGCGACTATAGTATTCGTTCAAATAAACCCATTTCCAAAACCATTGCATATGATATTAAGAGCTATCCGTCTTCACAGCTAGAGCCGAAATTATCAGCACACCGTAAACAACGTTTTTTGACGATACCCGTAGACGCAAACCCTAGATTGGTTGCGTTTGCAAATAATCTAAAAACACAACATCAAAACTCGGAGCAAATTATTGCATCTGTATTAAACACATTTGCTACACAAGCTTATGTTTATACCTTGCAACCACCAATGTTGATCAACAACAGTTTGGATCAGTTCTTTTTCGACACTAAATCAGGCTTTTGTGAGCATTATGCCAGCACGTTTAGTTTCATTATGCGTGCTGCGGGCATTCCCTCCCGTGTTGTTACTGGCTATATGGGGGGAAAATATAATCCAGAAGGTGAATATTATAGTGTCTATCAATATGATGCCCATGCATGGTCTGAAGTGTGGTTAGCGGATCAAGGGTGGACCAGAGTTGATCCCACAGCAGCAGTCAGTCCAGAGCGCGTTTCTTTAGGGCTTTCACTGGCGTTGGCCGATGAACAATCAGCGCTAGCCAATGATTATTTTAACTTTTCTACGTTTTCACATTTGGCAATTATTGCCAAACTTAAATTGCAGATTGAAGCTATTGATTATCAGTGGACACGTTTAGTCGTTGGTTACTCAATGGATAAACAATCTAAATTACTTAAAGAACTATTAGGTAGCGGGAAGTTATGGAAAACAGCGCTCATATTTGTTTGTTCACTATTGTTAGTTATCGGGGTGCTCTATTTACTGAATCAACGCACAACTAAACCGAAAGGGCAAGAAAAATGGCAACGTGAATTTGACAAGCTATTAAATCTTCTGAATAAAAGAGGCCATGTTCGTCAATCAGGACAAACGATAAAATCATTTTTACAAGCACTTGAAAAGCAACTCAAACATAAAGAGGGAAAAATCACCTGTCTTTGGCTAAGTTATTACCGCCTAAGCTATCAAAACTTATCGCCTGAAGATAAGAACCAAGAACTGATACTATTTTCCCGCTACCTAATAGAAATCAAAACACTGGTAGGTACTACTGACACTGTGTCGCATTAATCTAGCTTAGTACTGACATAGTTTTGACAATCTCTTAACAATTGAACGAACAGAGTTATTTCTCGATCTAGTGCAGTATTTGGAATATACAGTTGGAAGCCAAAAATTTGTTCCAAAATTTTTGTTTGATGAAGAAACGCTGCTAGTGGCCCTGTAACTTCCTTCTTATCTGTTAATTTATAAGGGGTAAAATTAATCAGGCTTTGCTCGTATGTGATCATGTGATGATTTACAGCCCAAATTAATAAAAATTTTTGCTCGTGTAACAATTTATTCGCTAGCCTTGCGGACATAACATTTACTAAGTGTTCAGTGTCTTTTAATTTAATGCCAATATACGGTAGTGTTACTTGCTCAACACCTTGGGTAGTCTTGACCACTGAAATATGAGCTATGTCACCCCACGGTAGTCTCCAACATCCTGACAATTGGATATATTGTAAGGCATCCTTACTGATGATCATGCTATACCTTGGCTGTAGTTTTTTTAAAGCCCCTGTCACAAAGATTATGCCTGAAATCAAATAAGCGCCTATCAAAGACAGCCGCCAATTGGGCCATAGCCATGAAGAGAGCAGCAGTAGAAATAAAATCATGCACAACGCGAGTGTGATTAAAAATAATCCATGATGATTTGATTGTGGTTTTATTTGAATAACATTTTTGAGCATACACGCTAGTTGATTGATTATTATACGCTTAACCAATATGGCAAAAAAAAGGCTTGTTGAATAGAAATTTTACGGCTAAATTTTAATAAGGAAGTAGTTGTAATAGGGGGTGATATGTCACAGTTACATGCACAGTCACACACGGATGAAGATTTAGCGAAAGTTATAGCAGTAGTTAGCTATATGACCTTAATTGGCTGGTTAATTTCGGTCTATATCTACGGACAACATAAATCGTGCTTGGCGCGGTTCCACATTCGTCAATCACTTGGTTTAATTGTTACGGCAGCGTTTTTATCCTTTATACCATTTGTTGGTTGGGGCTTGACTTTTGTACTCGCCATTTTCTGGCTAATTGCTGCCTACCATGCCTTTAAAGGTGAATGTTACCCTGTGCCAATATTAGGGCAATTATTTCAAGAGCATTTAGATTTTATTACCTAAAACTTTTGTGTGTAAGTAGCGGATATGGTTAAATTTGAATACTTAATTTTGCCATATCTGAGCTACCATTGATTTACCTTTATCCCGCTAACAAGATGGAAAATCTTTTAGCCATTTTCAATAAAATTCAGCAAGTCTCTCCACTCCCGTTTTTTAGTCAAGAAACCGTTATCGTGCAAAATGCCGGCATGCAGCACTGGCTCAATATGTCGGTGGCAAAAACTCGCGGTATCTCTATGAATATTGATTACGCGTTACCGGCTCAATATTTATGGAAGCTATTGAAATCCTTGGCTAGTGAGGACAACGCATTAGATCAATCACCATACTCTAGAGAGGTATTAACGTGGCGAATTTATCAGTTAATGGCTGACAAAAGGGTGATAAATGAACCAGTTTTTAACCATGTAAATCAATATTGGCAAAACGAAACGTCATTAGAGCAGGGGCTGTTTAAACGGTATCAATTAGCGCAAAAACTGGCAGACTTATACGAGCAATACTTGATTTTTCGCCCTGAATGGATTGATGCATGGTGTAGTGGCGATTATAAGCTAGAAACAGTCCTATTTAACCAGTGTTCAAATTCTATACCATTAGACGCGACAGATATTCAGTGGCAAGGTCAATTGTGGCAAATGCTACACCAACATATATCTTATAACCCCGTTGTTATGATGCAAGATGCTATTGAAAATTTAGAGCATAAACAGGATTTTTTACCTAAACGCCTTTCGCTATTTGCCATTAATGCTATGGCGCCAATGTGGCTAAATTTCTTAGAAAAAATAGGGCAATACACGCAAATTCATTTTTACCATTTGAATCCATGTTTTGACTATTGGGGGGATTTAATCACGGAGAAAACTGCCATTAAACGCCTTAACCAATGGACAAAGGATATTGATGTCAGCATGAACGCTGATATTGAAGTGGTTTCAAATAACGAAGAAGTTGGAAATCCGTTATTAGCAAATTTAGGTCAACAAGGAAGAGAATTTATCGCTTTGCTACAGTCAATTAGCACCATTGACGTAGAAGCCTACGAACAATTAGTTGTTGAAGAAGGCAAGGTAAGTGATTCAGTATTAAAGCACGTTCAACAGGATATATTGACCTTAGTTGATCGTCGAAAATCACCAGTACTAAAAATAGATGAATCGATTATTATAACAAGCTGTCATAGTGCTTTGCGCGAAGTTCAAGCACTCCATGACTGGCTGTTACATCAATTTAATGATGACAGTAATTTAACGCCGAAAGATGTTTTGGTAATGTGCCCGCAAATTGAAGACTATGCGCCATATGTCAACGCGGTATTTGCGCGTGGCTGGCAAGATATTGATGAAGGGATACCTCCTTTGCCTTGCTCCATTGCCGACAGAAACTCAAAGGATTCAGATCCTATCGTTGCAGGTTTTATGGAATTATTGTCATTGCCTGACAGTCGCTTTCAAGTGACCCATATCCTCGGCTTATTAAGGTTACCCGCGATTCAGGAAAAACTCGATATTGGCATAAATGAAGTTGATATCATTGCCACTTGGCTAGATAAAGCCGCGATACATTGGGGCTTAAACGATGAACATAAAAATACACACTTAGAAAGTGAATCATTAAACAGTCAATACACTTGGCAGCACGGATTTTCGCGTTTACTCAGAGGATTTGCCTACAGCGATCATGATCAAGTAGTAGATCAGCAATTACTAATTGGTCATGTAGAAGGGCAAGCTGGGGAATTGCTGGGTAAGATGATGTTGTTCATTGAACAATTACAAACTTATTTAGCAAAACTAAGTAAAACAAGAACCGTGAGCCAGTGGCAGCTACTATTATCTGAAATGTTAACGCAATCTTTTGCGGTAACTAATGAGTACAGTATCGATATCATTGTCAAAGCAATCACAGCGCTTGGTGAATACACAACGCAAGCCCACTTGGCAGAAGAATTACCCTTGACCATTGTAAAAGACTTTTTATCAAGCCATTTCTCTGAGCCTGATACCAGTCGCCAATTTATGGTCGGGCAAGTTACATTTTGTTCAATGCTACCCATGCGAAGCATTCCGTTTAAAGTTATTGCGGTGCTAGGGCTTAACGATGGACAGTATCCTCGTCAACGCCAACCTTTAGCATTTGATTTAATAGCTAATACAGCGCCTCAATTAGGTGATCGTTCAAGACGAGGTGACGACAGGTACCTCTTTTTAGAGGCCATAATTTCAGCTAGACAAGCGCTATACTTGAGTTTTCAAGGGCGAAGTATTAAAACCAATGCCTCTCAGCAACCCTCTATCGTACTCAATGAACTGTTCGATTATCTCACTCAAGGCTATGGTTGGAATTTTACCTCTGGTGCAAATTCACAGCTTCGCCAAACACCAATGCAGCCCTTTAGCGAGCATAATTACATAATCGAGTCAAAAGATAGTCACAATGACAATATTGCAACAAATCCTTATCCAAGTTTCGATGCAAAGTGGCTTACATTGGTTGATGATACACCGATAACAGAGTATATCTTACCTGCAACTAATCAAACAGCGAATGCAGCGACCATAAACACTGACTATAGCAGTGACGAACTCATCAAGTTTTATCAGCATCCAGCAAAAGAATACGCAAAGAAAATACTTGATCTTAATTTCGACGACTACGACACCAGGCTCAGTGATGATGAGCCATTTGTCGCAGATGGCCTTGCAACCTACCAATTACGTGAACAATTGCTGGACGCTTATGTGCAAAATGACGACTCAGAAAAGCAAGTTGAAGATGTAATAGAAACTGCAATTCTAAGTGGAAAATATTCAGACACTCCAGTGACAGATCTCTCCATAGAAAGTTGGCGTCATGATAGCGAAGAATTTTCCAATCTAATAACCAATTGTTTCAACCCGCCAGTCATTGGCGAATCTATATCAGTGAGCCTTGCGTTTACAGATGAAAAACAAATAGTTTGGCACTCACTTTTGCCAATTACAGATGGCTGCGTACTGTGTTATCGAAGTTCAACGCCAAAATTTAAAGATTTTTTGACCCTATTTCTACATCAAATAAGCTTACAACTGGCCCATTTAGAGGGGTTACTATCTAACGTGAGCACGGTGCAAGGTGCGTATTTTAATACCAAATCTCAAAAAATAGTGCGTTATCAAGTGAGTGAAATACAAGATCCCTTATGTGTACTGGAACAACTGGTAAACACTTTTGAAGTCGGTCAATCACAACCCTTGCTACTTAATGGCGCGCTGGTCGACAAAGTATTAACCTCGAAGAACTTTACAGATAACGCTCTCAAGAAGTTTTGGTCTGGAGATCAAAATACCTTAGGGTTTGGCCGCGACCATTATGTTCAATATTTTTGGCAAACATGCCCGCCTCTTGACGAAATTGAAGCGCCAATCTCTGAGTTGTTTCAGGTCGTTTATGACCATGTAGTGAGGGCCAAATAATGGAATTTAAACCGCTTATTGCCCAGCAATTACCTCTCGACGGCAAGCACTTAATTGAAGCGAGCGCAGGGACAGGTAAAACATTCAACATCACACGTATATATTTGCGTTTACTACTTGAAAGTGAGCTGTGTGTTGAGCAGATATTAGTGATGACGTTCACTAAAGATGCCACAGAAGAAATTAGAGGCCGCATTGGTGAAGTTATTCGAGACAGCCTAACAAACTGGTCATCATTAGTTGAAACTGACGAATTTTATCAAGCGCTGTCTAAAACACTAAATGAACAGCAAGCAAAAAGTCGACTAAGACAAGCGTTGTTGTATCTTGATGAAGCGGCTATTTTTACGCTGCATGGGTTTTGTAAAAGACTACTGAGCCAGTACGCGTTTAATACTGGTTTAGCTTTTAACCTAAATATGGAATCGTCTGGTAAAGATTTGACTCTTGAAGCCTGCCAAGATTGGTATCGTTTGTTGGCCAAGGAAGCACCAGAGCAATATATTTTACTGAGTCATTACTGGTCACACCCGCACAGTTTTATGCAACATTTTGCTACTGCTATTGGCAGACATGAACAGTTACTTCTCACCGATGAACATACGGTAAGGGAAAAATTTAGGGCGCTAGTCATGGCGGTGCAACAAGATTTAGCATCAAACCACTGCTTTATCGTCGAGAATTTAATAAATAATAAAAAAAGCAAAGACAAAGCAGTACGCGAACAAGAGTTTGAAGCGCTCAACCTTTGGTTGTCAAACCAACTAGGATCAAGCGAAATTACAGAGCAATCATTAAAAGAAAATCCATATCCGGTTAAGTTTTTTAATGGTGGTAGATTTCCCAAGGCGCTAAAACCGCAACTTTATCAAATATTTGCTAATGCTAACCAGTTAAAAGATGAAGTAAAATCACTTGGCGATAGAATAACTAAGGCCAAAGCATACCTGGTCGTAAAACAAGGACTTGGTAAAATCGCCTCACTTGTTGAGGCAAAAAAATCCCAGTTAAAATTACTGACCTTTGACGATTTGATAACAACGTTAGCAGATCAATTGGCACAAGATGATGCAGGCAAACTGGCACAGCTTGTACGCCAGCAATATCCAGCTGCCTTAGTTGATGAGTTTCAAGACACCGACCCAAAACAATTCAGCATACTACAATCTATTTACCCTTCATCTATGCCTAACGCACTTTATTTGATTGGCGATCCTAAACAAGCCATTTATGGTTTTCGTGGTGGCGATATTTTCACTTACCTAAGTGCACGAGAATACTGTCAGTACCATTGGGTGATGGACACTAATTGGCGTTCAAGCCAGCAAATGATCACAGCATATAATCGTTTGTTTTATGGTGATAATCTTGCACGGGCAGGTAAAGAGGTGTTCGGCTACAACATTCCTTATCAACCTGTCAAAGCTTCGCCAAAGGCTAGTTCATTCTCCAGCAGTAGTTTAAATGACAAAGCATTACAATTTGTTCATTTTAAGCCAGCTGATGTAGAAGAGGGGGGAGTGGTTAAGCAAAGCTACCGTACAGAAATGGCCACTTGGTGTGCGAACAAGATTGTCGAATTGCTATCCACTCAGTCTAAAGAATATCAGGCGCAAGATATCGCAATACTTGTACGCGATGGCGGTGAAGCCCAAGAAATTAAAAATGCACTAAGTGCCTCAGGGCTAGCGGGGGTGTTCTTATCAAACAAAGCTAATTTGTGGCAATCTGAACAAGCATTGCAATTGACACGGCTTTTAAAAGCGGTGTTATTTGTCGAAAACGATCATTATTTTATTGCTGGACTAGCCTGTGGCTTACTCTCTTTTAGTCACCAAAAGTTACTTGAATTACAAGCGGATGAAAAACAATGGCAAACATTAAAGTTCGCCTTTCTAGCGCTAAGAGATGATTGGCATTATAAAGGTTTTATCGCCATGGCGATTCAATTATTGCATGATCATATGCGTGTGCCAGCCCATGACAATGATCGCGTGCTGACCAATATCCTTCATTTGTTTGAGCTATTACAGTCTGCTAGCCAACGATATAAGCAGCCGCAAGAACTGCTCTACTGGCTAGAGCAACAAATGTCACTAGACCTTGTTGAAAATGAAGCGGAATTGCGCTTAGAAAGCGACGCCGATTTAATTAAGATAGTCACACAACATGGTTCTAAAGGGTTAGAGTACCCTGTGGTTTTTGTACCATTTTCCGCGAGATATAAAGATCCAACAAGAGTGGGCGCTCGAAAAGTCAACGTTATTGACTACCATGACAAACAAGGGAAACAGCAAGTAACGCTCGGTGCTGATTCTATCTTTTTACAAAATATGGCCGCTGAAGCATATGCGGAATCGATAAGGTTATTGTATGTTGCGGTAACACGGGCAGAGAGACAGTGCTACATGTTGACTACTCAGTTTGATAAATGTCATTTATCACCGTTAGGACAAACGTTAAAATGGCAAGCAGAGGAAGATATTGAACAGTCATTATTAGGGTTAGAGAATGAATATCCAGAGGCTATCGGTTTAACAACTGTCGATGCGGTTGAAGAGGTTAAGCAGCTTGATGTCAGACAATGTATTGATAAACCAGAAGTTCCTGTATTTAACGGCAAGATTGAACGTGATTGGTGGTTGAGTTCTTTTACTGCCCTAAGCAAGAATCTACGCCATGTTGGAATGTCATTACCCGATCGCGATTTAGAAACAGTACCGTTAGTTCAAATCAATGAAAACCCATGTGCTTCAGCTATGCGCTTTCTACTGACGAAAGGAGCTAATGCCGGTAACTTATTACACGAAATTTTTGAATATACTGATTTTAGCAAGCCTGAATGGCAACAGGATATTGCACAATATTTTGAACGCTACCCTGAGTTACTCAATTCTTGGCAGCACAGTGAGCTACAAATATGGCTGGAAGAAATAGTAAGTGCCAAATTTATTGGTGATACAAGTTTTAGGCAATTGGATCGCGCCCATATGCTTCACGAAACGGAGTTTTATTTTCCTATGTCAGAAGCAAATGGAGCGGCGCTGACCCAATTGTTATGGCACCATCGCCAGCAACATCGGGTTGATGAAAGTACCGTTAGGCAAGTTCAGCTTCCTCATTACCAGCAACTTAAAGGTATGATGCATGGGTTTATTGATTTAATTTTTGAACATGAAGGTAAGTATTTTGTTTGTGACTACAAATCAACTTACCTCGGCGACAGTTTTATCGGCTATCAGCATCAAGCGATGCTTGAAAATAATGAGAAGCATCATTATGACTTACAATATTTGATTTACTCTCTTGCTTTACACCGACAGTTAAAATTGGCTGTTAACGACTACGATCCTCAACGGCACTTTGGCGGTGTTTATTACTGTTATTTGCGCGGTATGAGCAGTAAATCAGACGTTCAATACTCTGGTGTATTTCACCGA
The DNA here is from genome assembly GCF_030295975.1 of Thalassotalea atypica. NCBI lineage: Bacteria > Pseudomonadati > Pseudomonadota > Gammaproteobacteria > Alteromonadales > Colwelliaceae > Thalassotalea > Thalassotalea atypica. The sequence continues at coordinate 2,176,683 of NZ_AP027364.1, read as the reverse complement.
GAAATAACAGCGGATGAATTGAATCAACTAGATCTAATATTTAATGGCGAACAGGGGAGTAAGTCATGATGAAATCAATTGTCGAGAATACTACAGCTGTTTATCCTAGTTATGCCATGGTGAGTCAAGAAATTAATGAAATAGCGCCGATTGATTATTTCTTTGCTAAAGAAATGTTGATGTTCCATAAAAGCCACAATAAAAGTTTAACATTTCATTTGTTACTTGCCCTTAGTCAAAGTGCGCGTTTAGGCCATACGTGTTTACCGATAGTAACAATTGCTCAGCATTGTTTCGGCTTTAAAAGTGATGTTAGTGGGGTAATCACTCATCACGGTTTTAACTTTCCAGCACTTGGTGAGTTAGAAAAATTTGTCGAAGATACATTTTTTGAACCCGATCACAATAAACCTGTATGCCTTTTAAACGGTTGTTTGTACATGCGTCGTAATTTCAAGTTTGAACAAGAACTACAACAGCAATTAAGTCAACGTGCTCAGCTAACTACAACCAAAGAAATAAACGCATATAAACAAGTAATTGAGGAATTATTTCCAGATAATTCAAGTAATGAAATCGACTGGCAAAAGATTGCAGTAGCCAATGCACTCAACAAAAAAATCAGCATCATTGCAGGTGGCCCAGGTACAGGAAAAACCTATACGGTGACTAAACTTATTGCCGCTATTATCTCACTACAGCAGCGATCTTCAGACAATACAACACCACTTTCAATTTCTTTAGTTGCACCAACTGGGAAGGCGGCGCAACGTTTATCAGAATCAATAATTCAAGCGATAACTGGCTTTAAAGGTCAAATAGATCAAGAGGTTTTAGAATTAGTTCCAACAGACGCTCAGACTCTACATCGATTTTTAGGAGTGATCCCCAACCAGTTGCAATTTAGACATCATCAAGACAATAAATTGAATTGTGATGTGTTGATTCTTGATGAAGTGTCGATGGTCGATTTGGCGTTGATGACTCGATTGTTTAGAGCGTTACCCAAACACACACAAATCATTATGTTAGGCGATGCTGATCAATTACCGTCTGTCGCTTTAGGCAGCGTTTTAGCTGATACCGCGCCTAAACCTCACCCAGGCTATTCTGGCGAAAACTTAGAATATTTAGCACAATGCACGCAAGAAAAATCAATCGACAACGTACTCAAGAAGCTAGCTAAAACTGATAATACTAAACAGCGTATTGGCTACGCAGATCATTTATCGTTTTTATATAAAAGCCGACGATTTGATGGCGAAGGAGGCATAGGCTTAATTGCTAATGCTGTGATCAACAGTAAAAGTGAGGCAAGTTGGGCGCTGCTTGAGAGCAAAGCGCCAAACCCTCAATTATCTTTTACGAGAAGTGTTGAACAATCATTACCTGCGCTTGTACAAAAATATTACATGCCGCTTTTAACGGCCAAAGATATCAATCAAGCATTTATACAGCTTAACGCCTTTCGAGTGTTGTGTGCCGCTCGAAAAGGCCTAAACGGTGTTGAACAACTTAATGAAAAAATAGCTGAATTGTTAGGTAAGACATTGAATCAAAGAGAGTTATTATATCACGGCATGCCTATCATGATAAACGAAAATGATTACACGCTTGGATTGTATAATGGCGATATTGGTCTTGTTTGGCGAAATGAACAAGGGCAATTATTGGTTGCTTTTGAGGATGCAGAGCAAGGTTATCGATACATTATGCCAACACGTTTACCAAGTTTTGAGCCGGTATACGCGATGACCATACATAAAACGCAAGGCAGCGAATTTAGTCATGTTTATATGGTGCTATCTAATCAACTTGAGAGTAAACTTCTTTCCCGTGAACTCATGTATACAGGGATCACTCGTGCTAAAAAGCACTTAACCATTACCGCCACTGAACCCGTATGGTTTAACGGGGTAGAGACCAAAGTGAAACGATTCTCCAATTTATCCTTATCGACAACTGAATAACGACCGAGTAAAGCTGAGTATTTAATGAAACTACAAGATATAAACAAAGCCCACTACCGTAAACGATTAAACACAGTCATAGCTGCCTTTATTAGCTGTTTCGCGCTATTAGCGGTGATTTTTGGTAGCCTTTTAATAACCTTATTTGCAACACCCATTGTAGACCCTGAGGTGCAGAGTAACTTCAAGTTCAATATCGCTGGGGTGATCATCGCCTTGTTAACGATGTCTGTCATCATGAATCATTTTAAAAAACACCCATTGATGACTGAGGTTTATTACGTGTGGCAATTGAAACAGATTCATAATCAAATTTATCGAAAACTCGTTAAAATTAAAGATGCAGCGACAGAAAAAGACACTAATGCATTAGTTATATTATCGTTCTATTACTTGAGCTTAGAGCAGGTTTACCATCTTGATAATAATACCTTGACTATGTCAGCAGTTAAAAAGGATCAGGTAAAAATACAGACACTGCTTGGTGACAAAAAGATTGAACAACAGGCTGAACAATTCCAGGTAGATTTAATCAAAGAATTCTAATCGTTACTTTAGGTCAGTTAATTGTTGGGGCGGTAGGAGATGCATCGAAGAGATAAAAATCGAAAAATCAATACCTACCGCTGTTTTTAACATATGATTTCGCTTCAAAAGGCACTCCATATATGGAATTTGAGAAAAGCTCAACAACATTACAATATTCTTAAAATCATTAAATTCTATTAGAGCAATGTTCGAAAAGTAACGACCTGCTGCGTGCAATATTGTTATTAGGTTAGCTTCGTTTTCAGGATCAAGATTAATACTGACGATCCCATCTTCGCTTACTGAATGACTTAGTCGTTGATAAAATGATATTTGGTTAATACAAAAAACATTTTTTTGTTCACTGAAAATATCACACAGGATGACATCGAAGCGCTGTGTGCATCCAGTCAAATATTCTTCGGCTTGCTGACAATGCGTAGTCACTTGGTTCGGTAAATAAAAATAGCGCTTAGCTATGTCTATCACTTCAGCTGAGTTGTCTACTGAAGTGATATCTACATTCTGGTTTTTACTAAAAAATCGCTCAAAGGTGGCGCCGCCAGTGCCGAGATTTAGAATTGATTTAGGCGAATCTTGCCACAACAAAAACATCAACATCGCTTGACAAACCGGCATTATTACTTGCTCTGTTTGGTTTTTATTCATTAATGATTGAATGATAGAACCGCCAAAATTAAACCAGCGATAGTTTTCTGCGTCTCTCACTTCAAGACGAGTGCCATTTATTTCTTGTGAATGAATTACCTGACTGTTCAGTTTGTCTAACGATGAAAAATTCAATTGATTAGCCCAAGATTAATAAACTCATGCACATGGTAAGCAATACTTTAAGCATAATATTCCATAGTATCAATATATTAAGAACTGAAATGAATTCGTATGCATGATCTTCACTACAATAGCCAATTGTGGTTAAAGTAGATTAACATTCAAATATAGTCGGATTTATGACCAACTCACCCTCATACCTACACCACCTGCATGCTTTTAGAGGCTTTGCAATTTTGAATGTGGTTGGCGCACACGCGTGGTCATTTATGATTTTTTGGACTGGTGATTTAAGCTCAGAAGGGATTAGTCGGCTATTCTGGCTCACTGAAACCATTTTCCATGGCTCCACAGTATATTTTGCTCTTATTTCTGGCCTGCTATTTAGCAAAATACTCGAAACGCGTGGATGGCAAGCTTTCTTTACCAGCAAGTTCACAAATGTGGTAATTCCTTACATCATTATTTCACTGTTTCTAACTTGGCATTATTGGCAATATTTAGTTCAAGATCCCGTTTTAAACATCTCACTTAAAGACTATTTAATCGTTGTCTGGTCAAACTTAATTTCAGGCAAGGCATCAATCCACTTTTGGTATATTCCCGTACTTATGGTAATGTTTTTAGTGACGCCACTTCTGGCGTGGATTCAAAAGCACTCCATTATTGCAATGAATTTAATCGCGCTTTTGCCTTTGGTTATTTCGCGAAGTCCTTTTCCAGACTTTTTAAAACCTCAAACCTTTATTTTCTTTATTGGCGCTTATGTTTTAGGCATGGTCGTGGGGCAGCACTACGAACAATTTAAACTCTTTGTTGCGAAGTACCAGCGATGGTTGCTTGTTTTGGTGTTATTGACTTCTTTTGTTTTGTTTTCGCTTTATCTGTATGGCTATCAAGCCGAAGGTTTTTATTCCGTTCGACAAACCTTGGTGTATTTACAAAAAACAGCTATCTGCGCGTTAGCCCTATACTGGCTTTCACAAAGAGAAGATAAATTACCCAATTGGCTATTAAACCTTGGTAGCTACGCTTTTGCGATATTCTTTTTACACGTTATTTTTATTGACTTGGTTATTCAATCTTCGCGTGACATTGTAGCTGCATCAAGGACGGTAGAGTTAATTGCTTTGTTAGGTAGCTTGAATTTTGTCGCTGCAATAGTTGGTAGTATGTTGATAGCGCTTATTGTAAAACGTATATTCGCTCGCCATGCCAGAAAAATAGTAGGGGCGTAGTTGCGAGCGCTCTCTTTTGACTGAAAAGCTAGGTTAATAAAGTAACTAAAAGTTAATATCAATAATCAAGTTATTGTCGATTGGGTTCAAATTCGTCATATCGAGGTAAATTCTCGTCAAAATTATCCCAGTTAGCTTTCGACGAGACAAAGTTGTGAGATATAGGCCTTTCATCTATGTCTGAGTCTAAAATCCCTAATCTTATTCGGAATCGACTTGGATCTTGTTCGTTTGAACTGTATACCGGAGAGCCGCAATGAGTGCAAAAATGTCTATTTCGCCCCGGCTTAAATGAAAAAGTACTTAAGCTGTCATGGCCAGCTAAGATTTCAAAGTCTGCAGAATTAATAAAACCATTTGTCGCATAAGCTGTTCCACTGTTTTTCCTGCATAAGGAGCAATGGCAGTGAATGATATCGCTTATTGGTCCATTGATCCTAACTGCCACCTTTTTACACAAACATTTTCCTAAATACATCGTTAACTTAACTCTTGTATGTAATTGGCTATTAATGGAGCACAATAATCAAAATGTTCAGTACAATAAAGTAAAAACAGATAAATACTGGTTTTTCTTTAAAACAATGGCTTAAAACCAGCATACACCATGCGGTTAGCATCAAAACCTGAACTAGCTTGTGCGATTAACTCTTCCATTCTTGGGTCTAGCGCTACTTTCGCATTAATGGAATCTCGTGCGTCTTTGTTTTTAAAAGCTACCCAACCAAATATGACCACCTCATTTGTTTTTGCTTCCACAATTTCAGTGAATGACTTAGTTCCAGCCAACGTTAGCTCGTCACCTACAAACTCTTGGTAATCAAGCGCTCCATATTCCTTCCAAATCAGCGCGATTTTTTGCGAAAGGTGCTTGTAGTTGTTTAAGCTTTTGCTTGGAATGGGTAGGGTGAACCCGTCAATATAATGCGTCATAACGTTTTAATGGTTATCGTTGAATTATTTAATCTATAAGTGTAGTAAGATTTTGCCGAAAGGCTTTTTACGCGTGTACTTATATGCCTGCATTACACTTGTTGGACTGAAAGGAAACATAACCGCAAAATGATTCTGACAAACTAAACATCAGTTTGTTTGAAGTCACTACAAACTTGTACCAACATATTTCTTATCCAACGTTGCGGCTGACTGTGCTCAACGTTGCCGTGCCAAGTCATGTAAACGGGCATTACTTGGGAATCTGTAAAGGGAATGACAAATAATGCAAGTCTATTCTGTAATGTTAGAATACTCTGCTTAGTTGTAATCGCCAAAAAATCAGTCCGAAGTACCGCTTGAATAACATCTTTTAAGTTTGCAGCACTAAATCCAACCTGACGTTCTGCAATGGATTGAACAAGTTGGCTTGCAGGATGTTCTTCTGAGCTAATTGAAGTTAGCACTGCGTGTTTCTCTTTTAAATAATCATCAAGTGATATTTTGTCTTTATTACTTAGCCTAGGATGATCTTTACGGCATATAATAACGGGATTATCGTTGTATAAAATCTTGTTGAAACATGCTTTGCTTCTACTTTCGAATACATCTATATGTAAGTCATACTCTTTGTTTCTTAGCTCTTTTTCAATGTCTTTAGGCACATTATTGGTAATAATAATATTAATGTTAGGTGACTCTTTTGAAGTAAGTTCCAGCAAATCAAATATATAAGGGTAATGAGCCAAATAAGGAATATTGATCTTAATTTCCATGTCAATTTCTTTAGGATCAAATCGTCCTTTTATGGGTAATGTATCACGGATATTGTCCAACATATTTGCGACAATGGGCGAAATTTTTTTAGCTTTCCGTGTTGGCTTCATCTCCCGGTTAGTACGAACAAAAAGTGGATCATCATACATTTGTTGTAATCGCTTTAGTGCCTGTGAAACTGAAGGTTGGGCGAGCCCAAGCGCCTCTGCCGTGTGGCTTAAGTTATGCGTTTGCATCAAAGATTCAAAAATCGTTAATAGATTTAAGTCAACTTGTCTTAGGTTAACGCTCATTTGCTGTAATCTCTCTTTTCTGCTGCATGATTATTATAGGTCTAGATATAAGTAATATAAAACTTTTCTACTATAGTTTCTGTCTATATATGTATAAGGAATATCCATTTCCGCTGTCGCTAAGCTCAGGCTACCATTCCCTTGAAATTTGATTCCAACAGAAAACTACTAAGTTACTGTTCACTTCGATTATTTAAGAGGTATTTATGAAAGGTAAATCACTATTAGCGCTTGCTTTAGTTTCAGTCCTTGCGACAACGGCGACAACTGCTAACGCAACAACTGACAAATCACGTCCAAATGTCTTAGCTATTTGGGGTGACGACATTGGTATTGATAACCTGAGCGCATACACTCGCGGTCAAGCCGGTCACTGGACACCAAACATCGATCGTATTGCAAACGAAGGTGTACTATTCACTGATTTCTATGGCGAAAATTCTTGTACAGCGGGTCGTTCAGCGTTTATTACCGGTCAACATCCTATTCGTACTGGTTTAACTAAAGTAGGTATGCCAGGTGCTACCCAAGGCTTAAGAGCTGAAGATCCTACTATTGCAGTGATGTTAAAAGATAAAGGCTACATGACGGGTCAATTTGGTAAAAACCATTTAGGTGATTTAGATGAGCATTTACCATCAAACCATGGTTTTGACGAATTTTTTGGTAATTTATACCATTTAAATGCAGAAGAAGAACCTGAACATTCAGATTATCCTAAAGCACCAGGCTTTAAAAAGCGTTTTGGACCACGAGGTGTTATACACTCCTATGGCGACGGCCGCATTGAAGACACAGGCCCGTTAACTAAGAAACGTATGGAAACTGTAGATGAAGAGTTCTTGAGTGCGACACTAAATTTTATTGATAAGGCTCATGAAAAGAAAAAACCTTTCTTTGTATGGTTTAACTCAACACGGATGCATGTATGGACCCACTTAAAGGATGAATCAGAAGGGATTTCAAACGGTGGTGGTCTATACGGAGACGGCTTAGTTGAGCATGACGGACATGTAGGTCAACTGCTAGATAAGCTAGATGAATTAAAAATAGCAGACAACACTATCGTAACGTATACAACAGATAACGGTGCAGAAAAATTAACTTGGCCTGACGGCGGAACATCACGTTTTCGTGGCGAGAAAAACTCTACATGGGAAGGTGGATTCCGTGTACCAGCAATGATGCGTTTCCCAGGTAAAATTCCAGCGGGTAGTGTTGCTAATAAAATGGCGTCACACAATGATTGGGCACCAACATTCTTAGCAGCTGCTGGAAATGACACTATTGTTGCGGACCTTAAAAAAGGCAAAACACTAAACGGCAAGCATTATAAAGTACATTTAGACGGCTATAATATGCTACCTGCCCTTAAAACGGGTAAAGCTAACACGGCAAATAACATTGATTGGCCACGTAAAGCTTTCTTTTACGCTACAGATACGGGCGACATTTCAGCAGTGCGTGTTGGTGACTACAAATTAATGTTCTCAGTGAATAACTGTCATGGCCTTGAGACTTGGATGTGTAGCTTTGAAGAGTTAAGAGCGCCTAAAATGTTCAACTTACGTCAAGACCCTTATGAAATTGCAGATCACGAAGCTGGCGGCTATGACAAATGGTTTATCGAACATTTACCGTACATGTACATGGGGGCAGGTGCTACAGCTCAATGGTTACAAACATTTAAAGCATTCCCACCACGTCAAGTACCGGGTTCTTTCTCCATCGACCAAATCGTAGATAAAATGCAAATTTGGCAGAACGCTCAGTACAAATAACTGAGTAGGTAAGTGGTATCATTTAGCCTCTAAATTGATACAGCTATTATTACAAAGCCCGTTCAAATTGAATGGGCTTTTTCTAGTTTATAGTGAGTTTAACTATGCTTATTAAAAAACTCGATCACCGCTTGATTAAATAACTCAGGTTGTTCCCATTGCACAGCATGGCCAGCTTCTTGTACGACAAGCGTTTGGCTCCCAGGTATTTCTCGTGCTGCCGCTCTCATCATAGAAGGTGGCTGATATAAGTCAGCTCCACCGGCAATAAAGAAAGTAGGGATATTACCGGCTCGAATTTTTTCCCACGTGATATTACTTTTGGCACTTTGGCCATGCCGTTTGCCATCACCACGAGATTTTTTTTCCATTTTTATCCATTCTCTAACTCCTTCAGGATGTGCCCAGCGATATGAAGGCCCAATTTCTTTAAATTCAGGAGGTAAACCACCAAAGCTTTTAGGGAGAATAGCATCAAGGCGTTCATCAATATTTTTGTCCCATAAACCAAAAAGGCTACAAACAATAACCATGCTAAGTAACTTCTCTGGATAAGAAACCGCATAATCTGATACGGCAAAACCACCCGCGGCAAGACCTAAGATATGAAACTTCTCGACATTTAAATGCTCAACCAAGGCATTAAGATCGTCAGCATAATTGCCGGTATCGTCTTTTGAGCCAGCAGGGGAACCATAATAACCACGTCTTGAATACGCGATAACTCGATAGCCAGCGGCCGAAAATATCGGTTGCTGATAAGGCCAAGTTAATGCACTGCCTCTACCCGGATGGGAAAGCACAATAGCGGGACCATCGCCACCGGTATCCCAATAGTAAAGTCCCGCACCACCAGATAATGCTAATACCCCCTCGGTTACAGGAGCCTGTTTAGGGCTTGGTAAGTACTTGGGCTCTGTTTTTCCCGTATGGCTGAGTGAGTTTTGGCGATGCGCATTAACATTTCGGGACATTCCACAAGTCGCAGCAAGGGCGACAACCGCAGTCGCTTTTTTTAGCATGCTTCTGCGATTGGTACTGATTTTATCTGTTTTTGTCATAATCTCTTCCTTGTTTACAAACTAGGCTGCACTTTATTCGTTAATAACTATTATTTTTGAGGTTTTCTCGTGAAAGTACTTAACGCTATAAATGCATTACCATAGGTAGCTTCTGCAGTAGGCGTGGTGTCTTTTTTATCAGCCCAAATGCTCAAATAATGTGTGGCTCATCTGGTGCAATGAAAGGCTGAGCAGTTAATTTAATTAAAATCATGTCAAAATACCTGATGTTCATATGATTTTTTTATGATTTTCTACTGACGGTAATAGTCAGCTTATTAGGGGTTATAAAGCGCTCTGGTTTGTCTTCAATTGGACTTAACTATCAGACACTAATAAATTTCGGTTAGTTTTATGCCTGTTAATCGCTCGAACAGCCATTGAGTAAACTTATGTGTATTTTCAAGGATTTTAAACCAAGGGGATTTGTTATTGAGGTGTCTGATTTAAAGCGGAACAACTATTGTCCCGCTTGCTAAATGCCTAACTATAAAAAGCTTCAACCGTTCCTTTTAGTTTAATTAGCATGGGTTGTCCTCGACGATCTAATGATTTAGGAGATGGAATTTTTATCCAACCTTCACTAATACAATATTCTTCAACATCAGTACGTTCTTTGCCGTTCAATCGAATACCAATATTGTGTTCGAAAATTTCTGCTACATGATGAGGGCTACGAGGGTTTCCTGAAAGGCGATCAGGTAAAGCAGGAAGAGATTTAGTATCGTTCATAGTTTTAACTTAACATTTAATAAAAGTACGCCATTGTAGATAATATAGATTTGGCGCTCAATAGTTTACTACTTGCTTACGCATATGACGACCATATAAACGAGTAATTTTCATTCTGAAATGAACGGGGTAAAACCACTTTTTTCTAGGCATTTAATCCTCCTCACTGTAGAGGAGGTATCCACTAAAGTGGGGGGAGGCCACAGTCCTGTTGAACAGCTTATTAGCTTGTATGTACTACAAAGCTATCCTTTGATATCACATGTCTTTAGCTTAATGCTCAAAGGTCTCAATATTCCCTCGCTCAGTACCGCGGGATAAAATAAGACAACTAAATTAACAGCTGATGCTCTTAAAAACACAAAGTTATCATAAGTATCAATGTTACCAAGTATTCCGATAAAACCAATGATTAAACCAATTAAAGAACCACCGTATAAAAATTTAACCTGGCTATTGTATAGCTCGCCCAAGTATTTTGCTTGAGAGCCACCTATCATTTCTTCTGTAAACAAATATTTAAATCCAGATAATGATTGGAGCATTCCTCTTGTGCCAAAGCTAACAATAGTCGCGTACATAACGAGCTATTTGAGGCGCTTTGCCAGAAAGTGATGTATTGTGGCTTTAATGTCGCCAATATTTTTACGAAGCCTGCTATACCTTTAGTTAATAACCACAACATATCTGTTACAGATTGTAGTTTTTACCGGTTAATCCATTCAGATCAATAAGTGAAATTTTTCAGCCTATATACTCCTTGTTTTTGTTTTGACAGAGCATCGCGATGATTTTAGATTTGAACGGCCTAACGCCACAAGCTTTCCTTGATGAGTATTGGCAAAAGAAACCATTTGTGATCAGACAAGGGTTTAAAGATTTCCAAGACATACTCTCACCAGAAGAACTGGCAGGTCTTGCTTGTGAAGAGCGAGTAGAGTCTCGTCGCGTGTTCAAAGAAAATAATCAATGGCAGGCTGAGTTTGGCCCGTTTGAGTCTTACGATCATTTAGGCAGTGAAGGGTGGACCTTTATCGTTCAAGCACTGAATAATTGGGTGCCAGAAGGTAATGATTTAATCAAATGTTTTGATTTTATCCCACGGTGGCGTTTAGATGACTTAATGGTCAGTTATGGCACTCCCGGTGGTGGCGTAGGCCCGCACATTGATTTGTATGATGTGTTTATTTGCCAAGGCTCAGGCAGTCGTCGATGGCGAGTAGGGAGTTTAGGCCCACACAAAGAATTTGCCGCTCATCCCGCATTGTTGCATACCGAAGCGTTTGATCCGATCATTGATGTTGAGTTAAAAACAGGTGACATTTTATATATTCCACCAGGATTCCCACACGATGGCGTTTCACTTGAAAACTCGATGAGCTTCTCTGTAGGTTTTCGCACAGACTCTGCCCAAAACATGCACAGCGCGTTAGCAGATCACATGATTGATCATGGACTTGCTCAACAGCAAATTAGTGATCCGGTACGTAAAGTAGCAACTCAATCGGGCCTTATTATTGATGAAGATCTTGAAAAGATTAAGCAGCACCTATTTGATGCGCTAGATGATAATTTAATAGCCTCGTTTGCTGGGGAGTTTTTAACACGCTCAAAATGTCCACTAGACATTGATGAAGACGGTTTATCTGGGGATGAAGAATTTACTTCTGCTGAAATTGTTGAGCTGCTAGATCAACAGCCTTTAGTCAAACTAGGGGGGGTACGTTGTTTATATTTTGAAAGCTACAATGAAACGGGTGATTTTTATGTTAATGGTGAAAAAATAACATTGCCAAAAAAACTGCGTCCGTTAATTCCTGCTTTTTGTAATGAGTACGAAATTAGCATACAACAGTTGTCCGATTTCATAGAGCATAACGAATTGCTTTATCTATTAACGCGTTGGGTAAATAATGGCTACTGGTATTTTGAAGAATAAACGATAAAACAGTATAAGCTTATATTTAGAAATGTTGATAGAAGAAGGTTGACAGTAATTTTTAGTGTTAACCTTCTTTTCAATCACTAATATGAACTTTTTTAGCTCAATACGTATTGACTGATTAAACGGTTAAACGAGACGATATCGAAGCTCCCGTTAATTTCAAAGGTAACCTTGCCAACCGCACTGATATACAGCTGAATTTCACAGTCGAGATCCAAACTGCCAGAAGTTTCAATAGAAAATGTCTGAATTTTACTGAATGGGATAGACGTGTAATCCACTTTGGAACCAGTGATCCCTTGTACATTTGCCGCGATTACGCGCTTATTCGTAAATACGACCTGATCGCGAATGGTTTTAAACGAGGCAAAAATTTCTTCATCGTCAATTAAAAAGGCCGAAATGTCGTCACGCGCTTTATCGTTAGATATAGGCTTAAGTTTAAATACCGACGAGTCATCAAAATCAATCATGAAATTTCCTTATTATAATTTGTGCTGAACGTTTAGTTTGTTATTTACAAACCTAGTTTGAGTTTAATCATAACGCTATCTAAAAATTTAACTAGGCGAACTACCAAGTTTTTCTATTTTTAAAGGGTTTAGCCCTGTCAGCGTCGTGAATTTGATTATAGGTTTTGATCCGCTGATTTTTACCCATAATAATTTTAATTTGATACCACGACTCCTTGGCCAACGCATAGGCTTGCGAGCGCCAAGTACTTTGATTGTATAATTTTTTTACTCCTGCAACTGAGTCTGGCGATTGCATTTTAATATCATTTACAATTGACAATGCACGTGACAAAGGCTTATCAGATACTTCCGTCACTAAATTGTATGATAACGCTTGTTCTGCGCTGAGCTCTTTACCAGTCATTGCAAGATACTTTGCCTTATCGGTCACCATTTGCTCACGCAATGCTAGCGATCCTCCCATATCAGGAATTAAGCCCCATCGCGCTTCTAAAATAGATAACTTTGCGTCAGCATCAGCAATTCTAAAGTCACCACCTAAAGCAATTTGTAAACCACCGCCCCAGCATTTTCCATGAATAACCATGATCACCGGACAAGGAATCTCTCGCCATCCTGTGGAAACAAACTGCGCCAAATTGGCTTGGCCGGGTAGCCATTTAAACAATAATTTTGCGGCATTTTTCTTTGAACCCAATGCTGATTTAACATCTATACCAGAGCAAAAACTTTCGCCTTCACCTGCTACGACAACTGCCCGCAACGATTTGTCTCGTTTGAGCTTTTTAATCAACTGCTTTATTTCTTCAAACATTTGCATATCAATTGCATTATGTTTATCTGGGCGATTGATTAACACTCTTGCCACATTATCTTCAACCGACAATGTTATTCTTTTTGTAGTCATGGCGTCACCTCTGGTTAGACCAGACAAAAGTAAAACAATCTCATCTCAATGTAAATGCAATTCATCGTTTCTTTGAGGTAACTTACTTTACTGATAGAGAATATTTGCTAATGTGAAGGCACAAGCTAAGTTAATTAAATATAAGAAGTATCATGAAATTAAATTCATTTAAAAAGCTCTTTGTTGCCACATTGTTGACCTTACCCATTTCTACTGTCTCAGCATTTGAAGCGGATTTTGCCATCGCGATCCATGGTGGCGCTGGCACCATAAATAAAGCGAAAATGACGCCAGAAAAACGTGCCGGTTATGAGAAAAAATTAACCGAAGCAGTGAACGCAGGTTACCGCTTACTTGAGCAAGGTAAATCAAGTCAAGCCGCTATTATTGCAGCAATACAAGTACTCGAGGACTCACCATTGTTTAACGCAGGCCGTGGTGCTGTGTATACCTTTGAAGGTACTCACGAACTAGATGCATCTATCATGGACGGAAGAACGTTAAACGCAGGCGCTGTTTCAGGGGTTAAAAATGTAAAAAGCCCAATCGCATTGGCTGAACAAGTCATGGAAAACTCAGTTCATGTCATGTTAAGTGGCGACGGGGCGGAGACCTTTGCTGAAAAACAAGGGCTTGAGCTTGTTGAAAATAGCTATTTCAACACCGAAGCGCGTTATAAATCATTGTTACGAGCTAAAAAGAAACTTGCCGTAAAAGAGAAAGAGTTAAAAGACTTTCAAGCAGCTCATGAAACATTAGAGAATGAATATAAATATGGTACGGTTGGCGCAGTTGCCTTAGATAAAAATGGCAATATTTCTGCTGGTACGTCAACAGGAGGCATGACAGCTAAACGTTACGGACGTATTGGTGATGCGCCCATCATTGGCGCTGGTACATATGCCAATAACAACAGCTGTGCTGTATCGGCAACTGGACACGGAGAATATTTCATTCGTTACCATGTAGCGGCTGACATTTGTGCTCGTATGGAATATCAAGGTATTTCATTAGAAGAAGCATCAAGCAAGGTGGTTAATGAGGTGCTAGTTAAAGCGGGGGGCTCAGGTGGCATTATCGCAATTGACGCTAAGGGTAATATCAGTATGCCGTTTAACAGTACAGGTATGTATCGCGCGTATCGAAAAGCCGGCCAACAAGCTCATGCCGCAATATTTAGAAATGAATAAAAAATAGTGGAATATGAGTGATTTGCAGCTAAAGTTAAGGTAAAGACTTGTTAAATTATCGGTAATTCAAGGTATAAAATATGGAATCAGTACAAGTACGAGAATATATGAACCATTATCCGGTCACTTTCACACCAGAAATGGTGGTAGAGGAGGCTTCGTTAAGGTTTCTAAAAACAAAACAAATCGGCGGACCTGTAATTGATAGCAATAAGCGCTTAGTGGGCTTTTTATCAGAAAGTGATGTGTTAGCGACGATGCTTGAAACCATTTATCACAATGAACACAAATCGAATGTTGAAGATTTAATGCGCAAGGATGTGTTATCTGTAAAACCCTACGACAGCGTCATAGAACTGGCACAAAACATGTTAAAAAACAAACCCAAAGTTTATCCTGTGGTTGACGATGACGGTAACTTAGTCGGCACTATTTGTCGAAATGATGTGCTGATGGCGCTTGATAAGCATATGCGCTCTAGCTTTCAGGCAGGGAAATAATAAAACACTAGATAGTAGAATCATAAGATGTGTTTGTTAAGCGCCATGTACAAACATGGCGTTTTTATTTATAGCAAATACTGCTTATTACCCTTCAATTTGATAATATTCGCGCCAAATAATTCCAATAGGCTGATCAATTGTTATGGTCTGGCCAATCAAGAAAAGAAAATATGATCTCAGCGCAAAGCCTTTATCCATTACTTGCAAACGTTAAATTGGCCGACAAAGCGCGGTTGAAAAAGCGCATTCAAGGCGTGTCGAAAATACAAACGCCAGAAAAACAACAAAAAGCCCTTGCGACAATCGAAAACGCTATTAATAAATCGATAGAAAATAAAGCATTAAAAATTGCGTCGCTACCTAAAGTAACATATGCCGAAGGGCTACCTGTTTCTGAACACGTTGATCAAATTGGCCAAGCCATACTTGAAAACCAAGTTGTGATCATTGCGGGTGAAACTGGCTCAGGTAAAACCACTCAAATTCCTAAGATTTGTTTAGAGTTGGGTCGCGGTATTGATGGCATGATTGGCCATACACAGCCAAGAAGAATTGCTGCCCGTACCGTCGCTAATCGTATTGCAGACGAACTTAACTCTCCACTTGGGGAAACTGTCGGTTATAAAGTGCGATTTAACGATCAAGTCAGTGATGTCAGTTTTATTAAATTAATGACTGACGGTATTTTATTGGCAGAAATGCAAAAAGATAGGCTTCTGCGTCAGTACGACACAATCATTATTGATGAGGCGCACGAGCGTAGTTTAAATATTGATTTTATTCTTGGATATTTAAAACAGGTTTTAGTAAAACGCTCTGACTTAAAAGTAATTATTACGTCCGCGACAATTGACCCTGAACGTTTTTCAAAACATTTTAATAACGCACCAATTATTGAGGTTTCCGGCCGTACCTATCCAGTAGAAATGCGTTACCGAGCGTTAAATGAAGAAGATGAAAATCAAGATATAATCTCAGGCATTATTGGTGCTGTTGAAGAGTTGTCAACTATCAGTCAAGGCGACATTTTAATTTTCCTGAACGGTGAGCGTGAAATTCGTGATACTGCGGCGGCATTAGAGAAAGAAAACTTACGCAACACCAATGTTTTACCTTTATACGCAAGGTTAACAGTTCAAGAACAAAATAGAATATTCCAAAGCCACAGTGGCCGTAATATTGTATTAGCAACAAACGTAGCGGAAACCAGTTTAACAGTACCGGGTATTAAATACGTTATTGACCCCGGCACGGCGCGTATATCAAGGTACAGTTATCGTACTAAAGTACAACGATTACCGATTGAGCCGATATCCCAAGCCAGCGCAAACCAAAGAGCAGGGCGTTGTGGTCGAGTATCTGCGGGTGTTTGTATTCGTCTTTATTCAGAAGACGATTTTTTATCTAGACCTGAATTTACCGATCCGGAAATATTGCGTACTAATCTTGCTACTGTGATATTACAAATGTTGTCATTGGACTTAGGTGACATTGCCGACTTCCCATTTGTACAAGCGCCCGATAACCGAAATATTAATGATGGCGTGCGGTTGTTAGAAGAGCTAGCAGCAATAAAAAAAGTAGGGCAATCATCAAAGCTTACGCCTGTAGGTCGTCAATTATCACGATTTCCTATTGATCCACGTTTATCTAAAATGGTCTTGGCCGCAAGCGATTTAGGTTGTTTACAGCAAGTTTGCGCTATTGTGAGTGCGTTAAGTATTCAAGATCCGCGTGAGCGCCCACACGAAAAACAACAGGCAGCAGACGAAAAGCACAATCGTTTTAAAGACAAACAGTCAGATTTTGTCTCTTTACTTAATCTATGGCACTACGTCACTCAGCAGCAAAAAACGCTATCACAAAACCAGTTTAGAAAGCTTTGTCAAAAGGAATATTTGTCCTATATCAGAATTCGAGAGTGGCAAGACATTTACAGTCAATTAAAGCAAACACTCCGTGAAATGGACATTAGCATGTCTACCTTGGACGTTGAGTTTACTCCGCAATATACTGACAACGACTCTAAACAAGAAAAAGCTAAGCGAGAAAATAGCCTTAATATTATTCACCAAGCATTGTTGTCAGGTTTATTAAGTCACTTAGGGCAACTTGATGAAAATAGAGAATTCAAAGGCGCGCGAGGCAGCAAATTCTTTATCTTTCCTGGCTCAGGCGTCGCTAAGAAGCCACCTAAATGGATCATGGCCGCAGAGCTAGTGGAAACGAGTCGACTGTTTGCTCGTATGGTTGCCAAAATTGATCCGTTATGGATTGAACCGTTAGCTGGTCATTTAATGAAGAAAAGCTATAGCGAACCGCACTGGGAGAAAAAACAAGGTGCGGTAATGGCATATGAACAAATATCGCTATACGGCATGGTCATTGTGCCAAAGCGTAAAATTAATTTTAACAAAATTGAACCCAAAACCTGTCAGGAACTATTCATCAGAGAAGCACTTGTTAACGGTGATGTAAACCTTAATGAAGCATTTTATACATATAATCTAAAATTGATTGATGAAGTTGAATTACTTGAAAAGAAAGCCCGTCGTAAAGGCATCTTAGCTGACGAAGAAATACTGTTTGAATTTTATAAAGAGCGCTTACCTGAGCAGGTTATTTGCTTACGCAGCTTTTTATCTTGGTGGAAAAAAGAAAAGCAGAAACAACCAAAACTGCTTAATTTTACCAAGGCATTTTTATTGCAAGATAATACGAATAAGGTTACTAAGCAGCTGTATCCAGAAACTTGGCAACAAGACAATATCACGTTGCCACTAAGCTATCATTTTTCACCTGGCGACGAAGACGACGGGATCAGTGTCCATATTCCTATCGGTATTTTAAACCAAGTACAAGATATTGGCTTTGACTGGTTAATCCCTGCTTTACGCGAAGAATTGATAATTTCTTATATTAAGGGGCTGCCAAAGGCCTCTAGGCGAAATTTTGTACCAGCACCTAATTATGCACAAGCGAGCTTAGCTAACATGCAGCCATTCGATGGCCGGCTTTCAGATTCCTTAGCTAAACAGTTGCTTAGAATGACTGGCGTTCGTCTACATGAAGATGTTTGGAAAGATCTATCATTGCCGGCTCATTTAGTGATGAATTTTAAAGCTCTTGATAACAAAGGCAATGTTATCGGACAAAGTCGTGACTTGAGTAGTCTGCAAGAGAACTTACAAGGGAAGGTAAAAGCGACGATTCAAAAAGTCGCTGAAAAAGGCATCGAGCAAAAACAATTAACAACATGGAGTTTTGGTCAGTTACCTAAAAGCTATGAAAAGAAAATGGCGAATATCACCATTAAAGCTTTTCCAGCGATAGTTGATCATCAAAAAGATGTCGCAATTGAACTATTTGAACATCAAGCCCAGGCAGAACTGGCTAATTTAAAAGGGATCAGCCGTTTAGTTTTATTGAATATTCCATCTCCGGTTAAATATTTGCAGGAAAAATTGCCAAACAAAGCAAAACTCGGTTTGTACTTTAATCCTTTTGGCTCCATTGCTGATTTACTAGAAGATTGTATCGTAGCAGCTAGCCAATACTTAATAAAAAACGGTGCCGCGTTACCAAGTTCAGAGCAAGAGTTTATTGCCTGCAAAGATAGAGTACGAGCGGAGTTGGCCGACTGTGTGCTTGATGCAGCAGTGAAAGTGGAAAGGGTTTTGTCATTAAGTCATGAAATCCGTAAAAAGCTTAAAGGTGCCGTTTCGTTAACCATGATTCAAGGCCAAGGAGATATAAAAGCACAAATAGAGCAGCTAGTCTTTAAGGGCTTTGTTACTGCATCCGGGGTTGATAAATTAGATCATATCGTGCGCTATCTAAATGGTGTATTGAAGCGATTAGAAAAGCTACCCATCGACCCGAATCAAGATCGGTTAAAAATGATCGAAGTTGAAAAAGTGACGAAATTGCTAGATAGCGAAATCTCGAAACAACGTAAAGATCAGCCAATACCACAATATTTAACCGATTGTCGCTGGATGATTGAAGAACTGCGAGTCAGTTTATTTGCACAAAATTTAGGTACGGCTCAACCGATATCAGTTAAACGTATAGAGAACTTCATTAAAGAGCATCAAGAATAAATGAGCAGTAATTTGACATTAAATGCTGGGCTCAAGTATAAATGGGTTAGGAGCTAAAAATAAATCACTTGGAGTAGTCATGGTAAATTACGATGATAAGCGCGGTTTTTATCGAATGCTGTTAAATAGCGAAGTCAGCATCACGGTAATTGACGATGAAGTTAATAGTAATTTCGTTGCGACGTGCAGGGATTTAAGTGCCACAGGCATGGCGATTGAAATGAGTCATCCTATCGAGGAAGGGACTAATATTCGTGCTAAGGTCGAATCGTCGAACAGTAGTATTCAAGCATTGGATGTAAGGGGGCGCGTCATACGCGTTGTCGAAGACTCTCCTGATTGCTATCTTGTTGGTTTATCAATTGACGATATTGATTAGAAAAATATAAATAACTTTATGATTAAAAAAAGCTTGTCGGTAAAAACCGCAAGCTTTTTTAGTTTGATACGTCAATTAAACGCCTGATCGTATCGATTAACTCACTTGGCAAACTAGCCCTTTCAAATAATAACCTTCAGGGTAATTCGATGAAATTGGATGATCCGCAGCTTGTTGTAATCGCTCGACAAAATGACATGACTTATTCGCATCTAACGCTGCATCAGCAACGACTTTTTGAAATAAACCAACATCGAGTAGACCTGAACATGAAAACGTCAGCAGTAGTCCGTTAGGGTTTAGTAGCTGCATAGCTAACATATTGATGTCTTTGTAACCGCGACAAGCATTAGTCAGTTGTGATTTTGAATCAACAAATTTTGGAGGGTCCAGTATAATCATATCAAACTTCTTGCCTTCATCACGATAACGTCTTAACAGTTTAAACACGTCTTCTTTAATAAAATCAACAGGCTTATCTGAAAGGCCGTTCAGTTCTAAATTTCTGGCAGCTAAATCGAGTGCTGTTTGTGAAACATCAACGTTAGTTACCGACTTTGCGCCGTTAGCAGCACAGTGCAGTGAAAAAGTACCAGTGTATGAGAAACAGTTTAATACGGATTTACCCTTCGCGTATTTACCAGCAGCAAGCCTGGAGTCGCGTTGGTCAAGGTAAAAGCCCGTTTTATGACCTTTTTCCACATCAACGTAAATCTTAATGCCGTGTTCGCTGATCACACGCTCAGTCGAGTCAGTCTCTTTTGATAGCCAACCTGTTTGTTTTGGTAGCCCTTCTTTCTTGCGGACATCAACATCGGAACGTTCGTAAATAGCATGTTGAGGGTATAGCTCGTTTAAGCAATCAACTAAGGTGTGACGATGAAACTCAGCACCAGCGCTGAGTAACTGACAGACAATTAAGTCGTCATATATGTCGATAGTAATGCCCGGTAGCCCATCTGACTCACCAGCAATAAGCCGATACCCCGTCAATTGTCCCTGCTCGATAAACCAGTCTCGGCGAGATTGTGCACTAATCAGTTTATTTAAGAAAAAGGTACGATCAATTTCTTCGTGTTCATCAAAACTCCAAACACGAATACGCATTTGGGACTCAGGAGAATATGCACCTTTAGCGAGCCAATTTCCTTTATTATCAAACACGTCAACGGTCTCTCCCTGCATGGGATTTCCTTTAACTTTGTTAATAGCTTTTGAAAAAATCCAAGGATGATTTCGCAATAATGACTTTTCTCTGCCAATATTTAAGTAAATTCTTGCTGACATATGCCTATACTTATCAGTAATAATAATTGTCGCAGATTGTAGTTGTTGCTTTGCACAGGTGCAACACAGGAGAGCAAAATGATGATGTGCTGTTTAGCTAATGTATCAGGAAAAGTACAAGGGGTGTTTTTTAGGGCATCCTGCCAACAAGTCGCTATCGACTTTCAATTAAGTGGTTATGCAAAGAACCTGTCTGACGGGGATGTGCAAGTATTGATGTGCGGCGAAGAAGAAAATATCAATAAAATGTTAGCTTGGTTAGAAGAGGGGCCTGAGCAGGCTGCAGTTAGTTCTGTGCAACATAAAAATGTACCCTGGCAAGATCACAATCATTTTTCGATAGGCTAGTGCTATTATTTTACGCTTTGCTTCGTTAAAGTGACAAGGCTATTTTACCCGATAACTTGTAAGAGTAATGCTGTGCAGTATATTCAAGTAAAGCAAGGTCTTTTAGGCTTTGCTGAAATGGAAAAACCAACACCTGCTGTTGACGAGTGTTTAATAAAAATCAAAGCAATTGGCGTTAACCGTGCAGATATTTTACAGCGACAAGGGAAATATCCCGCTCCAGCGGGCGAATCAGAGGTACTTGGATTAGAGGTTTCTGGCGAAGTTGTACAACTAGGGGCACAGGTTACTAACTGGCAAATAGGGCAACGAATATTTGGTCTTGTTACAGGTGGTGCCTATGCACAATACGTTGTCATTAAAGCTGCGCATATGATGTTATTACCGGAAAATTTATGTTTTGAGCAAGGCGCCGCAATTGCAGAAACTTATTTAACTGCATATCAATGTTTATTTCTTTTAGGCAATATTCAGGCATGCCAAAAAGTATTAATTCACGCAGGGGCAAGTGGCGTAGGGACAGCCGCAATCCAACTCGCCAAGCAAGCTCATTGTTTTGTTGCGACAACCGTAAGCTCAATCACTAAAGCGGAAGCGTGTCAAAAAATTGGTGCAGACGAAGTAATTTTATACAAAGAAAATGATTTTGAAGAAACGTTTAAACAATTTAAATTAGAATTTGATGTCATAATCGATGTTGTTGCTGCTAACTATATTAACAAGAATGTGTCTGTTTGTGCTTTGGATGGAAAAATCATTGTGCTTTCCATGTTAGGCGGACGATACGCAGAACAACTGGATGTTGCTAAAATGCTACTTAAACGTGTACAACTCATTGCCTCAACATTACGTAATCAGCCTATCGAATATAAAAGTAACTTGGTTAGCCAATTTAGTCGTAGATTTTCAACTGCATTAAACCAAGGCCATATTAGCCCAGTAATTGACAGCGTAATGCCTTGGCAAGAAGCTGAAATTGCGCATCAAAAGATGATGGACAATAAGAATATTGGTAAGTTGGTGTTAAGAATAGAAGATAACTAAATATCAGCGACAAGAATGACTTAGAAGAAGGAGAACGATATATCGCTCTTTATCCCGACTAAAGGATTAACGAAGAATTATTTGTCGCTAGAATTGCTAACAACGATTAATCTGCTACTTTAGCAAATCGTTTTATCGTTTTACCGTCCCTTTCAATGACTTCATCAAACATTGCTAATGGTCTAACCCAAACATCTGGCTTTGTTCCATATAACGGTAAGTAAACTACCATCCATTCTTCTGTTTCGCTGTGTTTGGCGACATTCAATACTTGGTAAAAATTTCCCTTAAAATGTTGATATTTTCCTAGTTCAATCATGATTCGTATTTTGAGTGATGTTTGTAATAGTCAAAGAATATCATGGTTTTCAAAGAGTATTTACTTTAATTTTAAGGTATTGATTTCATGAATTTTCACTATAAATAGGAGTTATAACAACTTAATTCGTACAAGCGTTTGAACGCAAAGCTAGCTCACACACTGGTTTAACCAGTGTGTCCAAATAATAGCCCTTCTTTAAGCCAATGAAAATAGAGTGGGTACTCTATCGGAATCGTTGACATATAGCGTTTGTCTCTACAAATTAGTAATTGATTAAAATACAGTCGCTTTGAATGAAAAATAATTAGTTTCACAAATGCAGTGCATTTAAAAGTGAGCGTCAAACAAGACTGAATCTTAAAAATAATAATGAGCGGGCATAAATCTGCCAATGTCTATTAATGGGGAAAGAAAATATGAGTAAACGTGCACCTATATTTTATAAGCCGTCAAAGTTAGCTATAGCAATTACCACATCGTTAAGCCTTGCATCAGGAAGTGTTTATGCTGATGACGAGCCCAAAAAGGGTGAAGAAGCAGGGTTGGAAGTAATTACAGTAACGGCACAAAAACGTATTCAAAACTTACAAGAAGTTCCTATTGCAGTAACTGCTATTTCAGGTGATGAAATGACACAAGCTGTGATAAAAGACATCTACGATTTACAATCATCAGTTCCTGGCTTAGGGGCGTTCCAATCGCAAAGTGCAACTAATTCGAGTTTCTCTATCCGTGGTGTTGGTACATCATCTCAAAACTTTGGTTTGGAATCATCTGTCGGTTTATATGTAGATGGCGTTTATAGAGCACGTCAAAACTCGATGATTAACAACTTGGTAGATGTTGAAGCGGTTGAAGTACTGCGCGGTCCGCAAGGTACTTTATTCGGTAAAAATACCCCTTCTGGGGCAATTCAAATTAAAACCGTTGCCCCTAGTCATGATGGCGAAGATGGTTTTGTAGAAGCAACTGTGGGTAACTTTGGTTTAGTGAACTATTCAGGCGCAGCGTCATTTTCCGCAATTGATGATGTATTGGCTTTTCGCGTCACTGCGTTTGGTAGTCAACGTGACGGCATCATAGACGATGTTAATTTAGGTGAAGAGACCATTAACGATCGAGACAGATGGGGTACTCGATTGCAGGCTCTATATACACCGAGTGACGACTTATCAATCCGTATTATTGCAGATTACTCGGAAATTGATGAAATTTGTTGTGGCGCACCAGTACAACTAAGTAATCTTCAAGCGAATGAGATACCTGGTAAGTTTGGTAGTGATGCGGTTTTACCCCAGTTAGGCGGTACCGTATTTCCTGGCGGCAATGAATTCTACGACCGCGAAGTTGCTCTGTCGTTTTTACCTGAGTCCACGATGACTGATAAGGGCCTTTCATTAGAGCTAAATTGGGATATTGATGACAATTACAGCATAGTAGCCATTTCTGCTTTTCGTAGCTTTGAGTCGTACGATAATATTGATACTGACTTTACTGATGTAGACCTGTTTGGTACGAGTAATGACTCTGAGCAAAGTTCATTTTCACAGGAAATTCGCTTAAATTACGTCGGTAAAGATCTAAACTATATTGTTGGCGCATATTACTTTAGCCAAGATTTAGATTTAGACTACAGCCTGTACACAGATTCATTATTTAACCCCTTCGTTATGTCTAGTTTTGGCGGGGCATTAGATCCGTTACTCGGTGGTATAGACGCGTTGAGCGCAGCGACAGGTGGATTGATTGCACCGTCAGCTGAAGCAGGTCCTGCTGGCACAGGCTTTGATCATGTCGCAGAGCAGGAGCATGAAAGTTATGCCATTTTTGGCCAGTTTGACTACAAATTGACGGATCAGTTAACGCTAACCGCTGGTTTACGTTACACCGATGAAACGAAAGACTTAAGCACTAAGTTTTATGAAAATATGGCAAGTGGAGCTGAGTTCCCAACCTATTTCTCATCAATTGGCGATCCTTCAAATCCAGATACTGTAGTACCGGGCACATTGTTATATGGTGCTACTGTTGCGGGTGCGATGTTAGGTGCAGTCGGTGCGGGTCAAATGAGTCCGTTTGATCCTGCATTCCAGCAAGCTATTTTGCCCTTCCAATCAGAAGGTTGGGCATTAAAAGCACTAGGAGCGACCACATCAGATCGACCTGATATTAATGAAACATTAGATGATGAACAGGTTACAGGTACTGCGAAACTGAGTTACCAATACGATAACAATACCATGATGTATGTATCGTATGGTACGGGTTATAAATCAGGTGGTACCAATACCGACCGTATACGTGCGGGTTTTGAACCTGTGTTTGAAGCCGAAACCTCAGAGTCTCTTGAAGTTGGTCTAAAGAAAGACTTTGTAGAGCAAAACGTACGTATCAATGCTGCGGCACATTACACAACGGTTGAGGACTTCCAAGCGAACACCTTTACTGGTAACGGCTTTAATTTGCAAAATGCAGGTGACTATAAAATTTCTGGTTTTGAAGTGGAAGCAACATGGTTCCCCACAGACACGATGGAAGTTAATTTTTCATATGCTCGCGTAGATGCTGAGTACGATAGCTTCGAACGAGGTAACTGTTGGGTTGCTTATACATGGCACACAGGTGTTGTTGATCCTGGCCAAGAAAGCACCGACCCTGCAAACCCGAATCCATACTGTAATCGTAAAGGCGACCGTCCAGGTGGAGAACCGGAAAATACTGCAGTGCTTAAGGTGAAACAAGAGTATTACTTAAGTGAGTCTGTCTATTCTTATATTCAGTTAGAATACAGCTATACAGGTGATATGGTTCTTGATGGTAGTAATGATCCATACGCAGTACAAGATTCATACAATCTGTTGAATGCACGTTATTTCATTAACTTTGAAGAATATGACATGGATATTATATTGTGGGGCCGAAATGTCTTAGATGAAGAGTACATTAACCGCACTAACTTCAATACTCCACTTCAACCGGGTAAGTTAAATGCATACGTTACTGAACCAGCAACATATGGCGTGACCTTTAAAAAACGCTTTTAAGTTGAACGGTTTAGATAAGGGCTCGTACTTTAATTAGTACGAGTCCTTATTATTTGGAGTCTGTCATTATTTTGTGGTCAATTGTAGCCATTGATTTATTTTTACGTTTTAATAAATTTCCCAGTAAATAACCTGTTATAAGGTTATTGCTTTTTTAGATTTAATCTCAAGAGTAGTTAAGATGTCAGTAATTAATGCCTTAGAAAAACGAGTTTCTACCCGCGCCTTTAGCCCGAATGAAGTATCAAAAGAGTTATTAGCAACAATTTTCAAGCAAGCACAATCATCGCCATCGAACTGTAATGTTCAGCCATGGCAATGCTACGTGGTATCGGGGAAAACTAAAGATTTACTAAAAGACAAATTGATCTCTTGTGTTGTGAGTGGTGCAAAACCAAATCCAGATTTTAATTGGCTACCAACATATGAGGGCGTTCATCGTGACCGCCAATTTGGCTCTGCTAATACATTATATACTGCCATGGGCATTGCACGTGAAGATAAACAAGCACGGCAGATGGCAATGATAAGAAATTGGTGCTTTTTTGATGCACCACATGCCGTGTTTTTCACGATGGATAAGTACTTAGATATCATGGGAGCGGTAGATTTAGGAATTTACGCTCAATCATTGGCATTAGTTATGACCGAAAAAGGAGTGGCGAGTTGTATGCAAGGAGCACTTGGACAGTTTCCTGATCCCGTACGGGAAGTGTTGGGTATACCAGAGCAGCGCGGAATATTGTTTGGTATGTCATTTGGTTATGCTGATGATAGTGCCCCTGCTAATTCAGCAAAAACAGAGCGAGAGCAGTTAGATAATGCGGTTAGTTTTTTCGATTAGTTAATACATAACGTTTAGCGCAGGCCAGATTGTTTTCCTTGAATAATTTGGCCGAACCCTTTCTAAAGTTTACAAATAAACCGACCATAATAAAAATGTAAATAGGGGCATTATATGGCAATAGAACATAAAAATACTCTTATCGATGGGGTAAATATTCATTATGTGCAAGCAGGGCAACACAATGCTCATCAAAAGCCCACGGTATTTTTTTTACATGGTTTTCCTGAATATTGGGAAACATGGTCAGCACAACTCAAGCATTTTTCAAAGCAATATCGTGTAATAGCGCCAGATTTACCTGGCTATAATCTCAGCGATAAACCTAATGAGTTATCGTTTTTTTCGGTACCTAATCTGGTTAAGTTCTTTGCTAATTTTATACAAGCCGTTGCGCCTAATGAAGAAGTCTATTTGGTTGCTCATGACTGGGGCGGGGCAATTGCTTGGCCGTTAACTGCGTTCTTTCCACATATCATTCAAAAACTAGTTATTTTAAATGCCGCTCACCCAAGTGCGTTCACACGTGAGATGATCAATAACCCTGAACAACGTAAGAAAAGTGAATACATTCACGAATTGATAGCGGAAAATGCCATCGAAAAATTATTAGCTAATGAGTGTGACTACTTGTTCAATAAAATGATGTCAACAATGCAGGTCAATGTCTTAACTGAGCAAAAAAAACAAGACTACTTACAAGTATGGCGACAATCAGGATCCATTAATGGCATGTTACAATATTACCGAGCGATGCCTCAAATAGCCCCATCTCTAAGATATTCAAACAAAAGTGATAGCAAAGCAGGACCTGTCAAAGATACCGGTGATATGGTTATTCCAAATATTCGAATTGATGTACCCACGTTGATTTTATGGGGAGAACAAGACCAAGCTTTTGTAAGAGAAAATTTGTTGGGTTTAGAAGAGTATGTTAAAGATTGCACCATTAAGCGTTTTCCTCAGGCAAGTCACTGGTTACAACATGAATACCCGGAACAGGTTAATGAAAACGTCTCCGTTTTCTTCGAACGTTAACGTTGTGATTAGCTCAAGTTTTTATTAGTCATACGCTAATGAAAATCCCTTGAACGCGTTGTAAAGTTGGGCAAGGTATCCGTTAGATCAATCAACTTGCCAGCAATGATATGAACGACATCACCTTCACGCTCAAGTATGCCCGTTACCTTTAATATTTTTGCTGTTAGGTAAGCTTGTTTTTGCGCTCTGGCGGTGCCTGCCCATACAATGACATTAATATTACCTGTGTCATCTTCCAAGGTGAAAAAAGTAACGCCAGCAGCCGTTCCTGGCGATTGCTTTCCGGTAACAACACCGACAACAGAGACAAGTGATTTATGTGATTTTTCATGGAGGTCTTGCATGCGAATAAACCGACCTAATTTACCCGCTTGGGTTAATAATGTAATGGGATGATGGTTTAGCGAAAGTCCTAATGCCGCATAGTCTTCGTGCAGTTCATCGAACAAATTCAGAGTCTGTTGATGATCAGGTGCTGAAACTGCTGTTTCATTAAATAAAGGCAGGCTATTTTCCGTGTTCATGAGCGACCAGCGCGTTGCATAACGATCGCCGCCGAATACCTTTAATGCATCGGCAGATGCTAATAATTCAATGTCTCTCTTATTCAGCTCTAACTTATTCAACTGTTGAATATGCGTGAAACCGAGTTGTGGGCGATTTTCAATTACTTGAATTGCTGTTTCCTTACCTAAGCCTTTAATTAGTCGCATACCTAAGCGAATAGCCATGTTGCTGGTAGTTCTCTGTTCTTTATTTGATGGCTGGGCGATAAGTGTGTGTTCATATTCGGAATGATTGATGCAAACGCCATATACTGTAATTCCATGGCGACGGGCATCTTGTATTAATTGAGAACTACTATAAAAGCCCATCGGCAAACTGTTCAGCAAAGAGGTATAAAATACTGCTGGGTAATAATGTTTTAGCCATGCTGAAGCATAAGCTAATACAGCGAATGACGCAGAGTGACTTTCTGGAAAACCATACTCACCAAAACCTTGAATTTGCTCAAAAATACGTTCTGCAAAAGCAACATCGTAGCCTCTTGTTTGCATACCGTTAATCAGCTTTGTTTTAAATTGCAGTAATTCGCCATTTTTCTTCCACTTTGCCATTGCTCGCCTGAGTTGATCCGCTTCACCACCCGTAAAACCTGCAGCAACCATCGCCAGTTTAATCACTTGCTCTTGAAAAATAGGAACACCTAAGGTGCGCGACAATACATCTTTAACCGCAGCAGACGGGTAGGTGACTTCTTCTTCTCCATTACGGCGTTTTAAAAAAGGGTGGACCATGTCACCTTGGATAGGACCTGGCCGCACAATCGCTATTTGAATGACTAAATCATAATAAGACGCAGGCTTTAACCGAGGCAGCATACTCATTTGTGCTCGAGATTCTATTTGAAAAACGCCAACGGTATCTGCTTTTTGAATCATCCTATACACATCCGCATCATCTTTTTTTCGAGTAATGTCGGCAATAGAAAGTGTTTGTTGATAGTGACGTTCAATCAATGAAAATGACTTCCTAATTGCCGTTAACATGCCTAATGCCAATACATCAACTTTAAGCAGCCCTAAGCTTTCTAGATCGTCTTTATCCCATTGAATTACAGTACGTTCAGCCATTGATGCATTTTCAACCGGTACTAACTCATACAAGGGGCCAGATGAAATAACAAAGCCCCCAACATGCTGGGATAAATGACGAGGAAAGCCGATAATTGCTTCAACCAACGAGATAAAGAGTTGCCCTTGTAAAGACGTAGGTTCTATACCTAATTCGATAATTTGCTTTTGCCAAGGGAGTTCTCGGTCACGTCGGTTGACATTCTTTATGAAGTAATCCAATTGCGTGTCGTTAAAACCAAGCGCTTTACCAACATCACGTACTGCACTTTTAAAACGATAGGTGATCACAGTTGCTGCTAAGGCGGCTCGCTCTCGACCGTATTTTTTATAGATGTACTGGATCACTTCTTCACGGCGTTCATGTTCAAAATCAACATCAATATCTGGTGGCTCATTACGCTCTTTACTGATAAACCGTTCAAACAGTACTGAAATTTGCCTTGGATCAACAGCGGTTATTTCCAAACAATAACAAACTATGGAATTAGCTGCTGAGCCACGACCTTGATACAAAATACCTTGTTGCTTAGCGAACATCACAATGTCATGAATGGTGAGGAAGAAAAACGGATAATCTAACTCTTCAATCAGTAGCAATTCTTTATCAATAACACTTTTAATTGTTTTATCAACCCCTTGCGGGAAGCGAATTGTAATGCCTTTATCCACCAATAAACGTAAATGTTCCATCGGCGTTTTTCCTGTAGGAACTAATTCATTGGGGTATTCATAACGTAACTCTTGTAAATTGAAAGTGCACCGTTTGGCAATAAGAAGACTTTCGGTTAACCAGTTAGAAGGATAAAGTTTGCTTAACTTTTCTTTCGAGCGAAGGGCTCGCTCGGCGTTACACAATAGCGCATGGCCAGCCTTTTTAATTGGAGTACCTAATCGGATCGCTGTTAGAGTATGTTGTAAAGGTAAAGAGTGGGGATTATGCATTAGTACACCACCACAAGCGGTTATTGGTATCTCATAACACTGCGACAATTGTTCACAGTGGTGCATATAGTGCTTATCTTCAGACTTTAAGTGCCGCTGAACACCAAGCCATAATCGTTTGTCGTGATACTTTTTTAACCATTTCCCCCAATGACGATCAGTCGTACTACCTTGAGGGAGCCACAAGTAAAAGCAGTATTGTATCGACATCAAGTCCCATTGTGAGATTTGATAAGCACCTTTATTTGCTCTTCTGCGTGCGTTAGTGATGATGCGACAAAGCTCAGCGTAGGCAAGGCGGTTGGGGCAAATTAGAATAACGCTTAATTCACTTTCAATATGAAACAAGCTACCAACGATTAATTGAATATTAAGTTGTTCTTTTTCAATGACCGAATAAGCCCGAACAACTCCTGCTACAGAACATTCATCCGTTATAGCCAGCGCTTGATAACCCAAAGCACTTGCTTGCTTGATCAATGCTTCAGGGTGAGAGGCGCCTTGTAAAAAGGAAAAGTTACTTTGGCAAAAAAGCTCAGCATATTGCATATTCTGATAACCTAACTAAACGTGCCGTGGGTGAACCATTCTTGCTCAGGGGTTCGGTACACCCAAAGCCAGCGCCCTTGCTCAGATCGTGCAATAAAGTAATCTCGTATAATAGGAGAACCATCCCACCAACCTGTAGCGATTCGCTCTGGACCTTGCATTACAGTCACTTTATCTTTTAACGGCTCAGGTACGGGAAACAATAAACTTGGGCGTAACTTAGTGGCTGTGCTGGGAGTATTCTTTGGTGCTGATAAAGGTTGGCATAATTTATTGGCGTTTTCTGGCCGTGCATCGGGTATATATTGAACTCCCATGATGGCAGCTTCGCCTAATTTTGCCTGTAACGTTGAAATGAGCTCAGTCTCGGTTATTGCTCCTTGTTTATCTGAAAAGAGAGTAAATTCCGTCGCTTGCTTAGCCACTTGATGCTTAGTTTCTAATGTTAATCGAGTAATAGGTGCATCTAACTCAACAGACCCTAAACGAAGCTGTAAAAGCACCAACCATTTGCTTTGTTGGTATTCACCCGCAGCAGAACATAAGCTAAGTGAAATATCTTTGGTGTCCCGTTGGTGAAGTATCAACTGCAATTCATGTGCAACTAATCCTCTAATAAACAAAAACTGCTCTAATTGCTTTAACAATATACTCAAAGGGCGCTCTAGCCATAAAAGGTTTTCAATATCGTACAGGCATTCAATATGGCGCTTAAATGATTCCGGTGGTTGATAAAACACCACAGGGTGTTTAAATTGTCCGGATAATTGACCAACGTAATTCACTAAATCACCATCAAAGCGTTTTGCTAATTCAACTAATGGTGTATCAAGTAAAGCTTTGAGCTGCTTAATGCCTACTCGGGTCAACTGCTTAATTGTTTTACTTGGTAACTCTGTCATTACCAATGGCTGTAATGCGATGCGCTCAAGGACAAGGGTTTGGTTGTGAGTGATCAAATTGGTTCCTGCTTTGGCCAGCAATTGAGCTGCATAAGGAGTAAACCCTGTCGCATAGTGAAAATGAATCCCCAAGTGAACAATATGCTCTTTTAACGCCCGCCAGTAGTTCTCTAACCCATCATATAATGCCAACATATTGTTAGTTCGAAGCAATAGCCCTTTGGGTTCTACCAAGCTAATGTCAGACGTATGCATATAAAGCCAATCAGCAATTTCACTCAATTTTTCTTGCTCAAGCTGTTCGTTGTACGGGTGTATTTGCAGTTGCTGACAAAGCGCTGTTGCGGTGCCTATCCCCATGCCGAGTGTTATGCCAGAGTGCAAAGCAACATGATTGAGCTGTACAATGGTATTGTTACGACCGTCAACAATTACAATCGCGGCTTGATTGTCTACATGATAAAGCGTATCTAGCTGTAATATTGGAAAATCTAAGTAAAGCCATACCGTCATCTCTATAACACATGTGCTTTTGGAAACGGGACAACATTCTCCGCAGAAGATGGTACGATAAGCTCAGACCAATGCTTAGACATATCTACTGAAAACTTCGGGATAGGCCAGCCACCTTTGCGTTTAGGAATAGAAACATTTACCCCTTTGCTATGTGTCGTTAACTTCATACTCAAAGTGACAGGTAAAGACAGAGCATATTGCTGCTGTTTTTTAAACAATACATGAAGGCTTTCACCGACATTGGTGGCATTTTTCAGCCGTTTAACTTGATGTATCGCTAAATTTTGATACCACTGTATAACTGCACAACAAGCACCACTTTTTAGACATTGTTCAGCAGCCCATAATGCGTCTTTCTCTAGTTCTACCTGAATGATGATGACTTGAGCTAAGGCGATTCCTTCGCGATATAAGTACTCCGCACTGATGTAAGCAGGAGGATTAATAAAAACGACAAGCCGTTGTTGAGCCAGCTGTGCGACATATGGCATCATTAATCTCAATTCACCAATTCCCATGTCAGTATCAATATCTATAATGCCTGTTTTTGGTAGGCCTCCTTGAAGCTTTTCATCAATTTCTCGGTAGCCTGAAGGAACTTGCTCTGGCTGAATGTTTTTTCGGGAGCCTTGCCAAACAAGCTGTTTTTTCTTTAGTTCTTGAATTAGTTTATTCATAAGTTCACCTGTATATATTTACAGTATATTTTTAAATGGAAGATCCTGCAAGCTGACTGAAGCGTGAAAATTAAAATTATGGCTAGATTCAGTGCAACATTTAATACAAGGTGATGAAACTGTTTACTTTTCAATATGGTTAAATACAGTTTAATAAACCATTATGTAACGGATTATTAATAGTAGAGTGCAGGGCAAGCCTTTTTGATGATTTTGTCATATGCTTAATATATGAGCAATTTGTAACAGAGGGGCAGTATGCTTAAATTTCCAGTATTGGGATGGGTTTTCTTTTGTCTCTTTGTTAGTGGCTGTCAAACGACCAAGATTTATAAAACTGAATTAAACCAAACCCCTGAATCATTGCTCAAAGATGAATTGTTTATTGGCCAAGAGGCCGTATATATAGAACCTCCCCAGGAAATTTTTGCACTTACCGATGACATTAAGAAAACTGTCAGGGGTAAAGTACTTATAGAAAAAGACTTTCATGCCCGTTCAGTAAAGCTGATTAAATTTATTTTTGGCACTGACAGTAATAATTTAGCATATCGCAGTAATGCCACCATGATTGCACAAGATGCTTACAATCAAAAAACCGCAAATTGTATTTCTTTAACCATATTAGCCTATTCGTTAGCAGAACTTGCAGGCTTAGATGCTGAATTTCAAGACGTTCGTGTGCCAGAATACTGGGTACGCAATGGTGATTACAACATGTTGTCAGGGCATGTTAATTTACAAATTAAAAGACCGAAACAAGTATCAAGCCTCTTATTGTTTGATAGCAAAGGCATAGAAGTCGACTTTGATCCTTTTATTCAAAAGCAAAACTTCCCTAAAACACCCGTCAGCAAAAACACCGTAACGGCTATGTTTTACAATAATAAAGGGGCAATGGCATTAGTTGATAAAAATTACATTGAAGCGTACCGCTATTTTAAAGCAGCTATCGAGGTTGAACCCAAATACCATGCGTCATGGGCTAATTTAGGTATTTTATATCGCTTCAATGATCACGTTAATTTAGCCGAACAAAGCTATCGTCATGCCATAGCTATCGATCCTAACAGCTTAAACACCTTAACGAACTTGTCGATATTGTTAGAAATGCGTGGTGATTTTGACGAATCAAGAAAAATTGACAGCGCCATTATTAAACATCGCATTAATAATCCCTATTACCATGCACTTTTAGCTGATGAAGCCATGTATGACGGTTTGCCATATCAAGCCATTAAACACTTTAAACGGGCCATCAACTTAGACTCTCGCTTACATGAACTCTATTTTGGTCTAGCCAAAGCTTATACTGCTACAGGAAACAACGAAAAAGCTCAAAGTGCCATGAGAAAAGCAATTAAAACCAACAGAATTCAAAGTATTGATGACAAATATATCGCAAAATTAGACTTACTAAGACGACGTGATTAAAGACCTTTATTCATTATTATTGTTCTTATTACTTATGGGCTGTGCAGGCTCTCCACCTGACGCCGCCCACACATTACACATAGCTAACTATCAAATAGACAAAACAGTATTACAAAAACATTTGGCTTATTTGTCTTCTGATCAATTAGCTGGACGAAAAGTGGGGACTACTGGTAGTCAATCAGCACAGCGCTATTTAATCGCTCAATTAACTAAGTTCAATATAAAACCTTTTCTCTCGAACGAATACCTTCACCCATTTAGTTTTGAATATGGATTAACGAATTATCATGCGAATAATATTGTTGGTGTGATTGAAAGTAAATTGCCATCTAATAAGTTCATTGTGTTATCAGCACACTATGATCATTTAGGTGTAAAGAATAAAGCCA
Organism: Thalassotalea atypica; assembly: GCF_030295975.1. Classification (NCBI taxonomy): domain Bacteria; kingdom Pseudomonadati; phylum Pseudomonadota; class Gammaproteobacteria; order Alteromonadales; family Colwelliaceae; genus Thalassotalea; species Thalassotalea atypica. The sequence continues at coordinate 2,142,096 of NZ_AP027364.1, read as the reverse complement.
TTTACAATGGCGCTGACGATAATGCATCCGGTGTATCAGCCTTGCTTATGATAGCGCAACAAATTGCAAAATCACCATTAGCGCAAAATGTCATCGTTCTATTAAGTGACGCAGAAGAGAATAACTTAATGGGCGCAACTTATTTTTTGAAACACCACCGTACGCTGACCCAACACATATTGTTGAATATGAATTTAGATATGCTCTCAGGTAGCAAAACGACAAAAGCCTTACATTATATTTCAGATGATCTATTACAGATATTAACTCGAAAAGAATACCTTGAGTTTAAAGACAGACACTATCAACAAAACATAAAAATAAAACGAGGTTTTAAGAGAGCTGTAGGCTCTGGCTCTAGCGCCAATTTAAGAAGAAGTTGGCAGACGGCTAGTGATCATGGCGCTTTTTACCGTAAAAACATTCCTTTTATATACTATGGAGTCGGCCTACACGAAAATTACCATACCAAAAACGATGATTATCTTCATGCAAATAAGCCTTTTCTTTGGCATTCAACTAATATTATCTATGATCAACTACGCTTTATATCTGAGCATATTAACAATAAATAATTAACCAATTGGTCAATTAATTGTATAATGGTCCGATATCTCTGCTATTCATTTTTATAAGGTACTTTGTGCAATGGAAAAAAAATTCATCACAGCGCAAGAATTACTCGAAGACTCATTTAAAGTTGCTGCTAAAGTTTACGAAGACGGCTTTCGCCCTGAATTTATTGTAGGCATATGGCGTGGTGGTGCGCCTATTGGTATTGCTGTACAAGAGTTTTTTGACTTTAAAAAAGTAGAAACGGATCATATTGCGGTACGTACTTCTTCTTATTACGGCATTAATCAACAAAGTAAGGAAATAAAAGTACACGGTTTGCATTACATTATTGAAAATGCAAACGCCTCTGATAGCTTACTTATTGTTGATGATGTTTTTGATTCTGGCCGCAGTATTGACGCACTGATCAAACAGTTGTCTCATCTTATGCGTAAAAATATGCCACAAGACATACGAATTGCTTGTCCTTGGTATAAACCTAAGAATACTAAAGTCGATATTGTTCCTGACTATTACGTACATGAATCTGAAGACTGGTTAGTTTTCCCTCATGAGTTATCAGGCCTTAGCCCTGATGAGATTGCAAACGGAAAAACAGACCTAGCCAATATAAAAGAATTATTTATCTAATTTTGACATAACAAAAGCGTCATCTATAAATGCTATCATGATGACGCTTATTTATATTGCTGCAATTAAAGGAAGATTGCATGAATAAATTTCTCTTTGTATTTTCTTGCATATTTTGCGTAAATGTTGAAGCCAGCAGTGCACCAGTCGTTGTACTATCAATCGACGGTTTCTCTGCAGAATATATAGAGCGATACCAGCCCAAACACTTACTTGATATAAAAAATCAAGGGCTATCAAGCCCAGCATTAGCACCTGTTTTTCCAACCAAAACCTTTCCAAACCATTTAACCATGGTTACCGGAAAATACCCCAGTCAACACGGTATTATTCACAACAGTTTTTACGATCGAGTGAAACAAAAAAAATATAAAGTAGGGGATGGACGAAAAGACTCGAGCTGGCTTAAGGCTGAACCCATTTGGATCACTGCTGAAAAAAATGGTATTACCTCGGCAAGCTACTTTTGGCCAGAATCAGAAGCAACAATAAATAACTTCAAACCAACATATCGCTACGCTTATGATGAAGCAATTACAAGTAAAGAGCGGCTAAACCAAATTATACGGTGGTTACAAATGCCAACCGATACAAAGCCTTACTTTATTGCCAGTTATTTTTCGTTGGTCGATAACGCAGGCCATCGCTTTGGCCCTAACTCGATTCAGGTAAAAAAGGCCGTTGCACAAATTGATCAACTCATTGGTGAATTTACCCAGCAATTAGCACAACTTGATATTGAGGTAAATTTAGTCATCGTCTCAGACCATGGCATGATCAACATTGGTCAAGATAATGCCATTTTATTAACTGATTTACCTTTATCATCAGCGTTAGATTTGGTTCACAATGGAGAAAGTCAGCTTTATATTTATGAACAAAATAAAAGTTTAGTAAATGAAACCGTTATAGCGCTAAATTCGTCATCGAAAAATAGATATCAAGCCTATGCTAATGGTCAGTTTCCAAAGCATTGGCACTTTAACCAGCTTGATGACACTATGCCAGATATCATTGTTAATGCGTTACCACCGTATAGTTTTAGCTATGGTGGCAGTGGCTCAACAAATAAAGCAACGCATGGTTATGATCCATTATCGAGCAAAAAACTCAATGGTATTTTCATTAGCCAAGGGCCAAATATTAAACCTGGCCGAGTTAGTGGCTTTAGCAATATATATATTCACTCGTTCTTATGTGCGCTACTTAATTTGCCCACTACTGAGCACTCGAATACCAACCCATTACTTGAGTATAAGGTAGAATAAAGTGGGTATTGCTGTCGACTTAATGCCTTTTACAGTAATGAAAGGCCATCAAGTTGCTTCGGGGCTTGCTATAAACTCTCCATACCCTCAGGGTACAATTGCATTGCAATCGCCTTTTTTTAGACAACAAGGATTAGATCTAACGCCATATTTCATGGGAACAATTAATGCCGCTTTCGCATGCAAAAGCATTAAGTTAAAAGCATGGGATCATGAAGTTAAGCGCTTAGTTTGGTTCCCTGAATTGCCTTGTGAAGATTTTAAGTTTGCCCATTGTCACGTTATATATCAAAATCAAAGCTATCCTGCGCTAATTTACCAACCAACGGCAGAAACAAAAATTGGACATTTTCAACCAAAAAACACATTGGAAATTATCAGCGAAGAAATTAAAGGATTAAAGTACGGAGTACAAGCGACATTACAAATCGCCAAGCAATACCTTATTTTTGAATATGATTAGTAGTTTTAACCTATGAGAGAACTCAACTTAATCGTTGTTTTCTAGCTATATCCTTTGCTCTGTTACAAAATTCAGTAATAAAAAAGCCTATATCTCTATAGGCTTTAGTTTTCAACGATGAAGTTAAAAAATTACCTGCGCCTTCTCGTTCGACGTTTTAGTTTTTTATCTTGTTCATCTTCTGCAATGTTTGGCTGATTAGCCGCTTTTTTTTCTTCTTCAGCTTCTTCCATCGCAAGTAATTTACTTAAGCTGTTTTCTTGAATTTCCGAGCTGTCTTCATCGCCTTTAAAGACTGACTTAATTAGGCTTTTCATACCGGTAAAACCAGTCTTATCTTGTTGCTCTTGTGGTAAGGAATTCGTTTCATCAACAGTTTCGGTTGCAGGTTGAGTGACACTAGTGACTTCCTGTGCAGCGTCTTGTGCTAACGCATTCACTTCAACCAATTTTACTTTGCGTTGGTTAACCTGCTTAGTTGGTGTTGCGTCAATATCAACAATTTCTTCAGGCTCTGCATTAACTACTAGAGCAGGGGGCTCATTCATCTGCTCTTCTAAAAAAGCTTCAGCTGTTTGCTCTTGTTTCTTAATGTTTGCCTTAATCACCTTAGCGTTACTTTGATTCGCTACATCTTTTCTTGCAACGTTATTTGCATTAGCTTTATCGCTAATGCGGCTATTAAATTCATTGACTAAAGTATCTATTTCCATCATTGAAATAGAAGACGCCTCATGCAGTCGAGATTGTTTCTCTTGTAATGCCAAATACTGTTGTTCAATACCTTTTATTGCCCCTTTAACGCCATCACTCAGGTTAGCTGTCAATTTTTTATAAACGGTGATTTCTTCATGTAGGGTGGAAAGGAGGTTTTCATTTACTTCAATTCGTTGCTCAATCACCGATAATTTCTTATCTAGTCTTTGCTTCTTAATTTTAAATTTTTCTACTAACTCTGTTAACAGGTGAATTGAAGGTTTAGTTGTCGCAACAATATTACCTAACTCCATGATAAGAGAAACAGGTTTCCATTGTTTAAACGATGGGTGCCACCCATAAATGTCTGGATTCGCTTGAGCGTATGCCTGCGCTTCTTCCAAATTCACTGGGCCAGTGACACTACCGTTTTTTGAAAAATACCATTTTTTCATAGTCATAATATTTACTTCATTAGTTGAAAAATCAATCTGTATACTGCATTACAGCATATATGAGAAATTAAACGCTTTACTAAACGTCAGCAATATTTTTTTGTAGAGCTTCAAATTGCTGCTCAATATTACGTAACGTTGTTCTAACTTCTTCGTTCAAGTGTTTTGATTTTGAGATATAAGAATCAATATCTAATTCGCTCAATGACGTAACCGTATTAGCTAGCGTACTTTCAATTCGAGACATGGTATTAAGCATTTCTCGCTCTTCATTGATAAAATTTTCAAATAATTCCGTAGGAATTGCTTGGGGTGGCTTGGGAATAGATATCTCAGTATCGAATTCATCAATACAATCGACGGGCAACCATTGCGCATAGCTCGGGTGCCAAGCGTATAAGTTTTCATGTTTAGCAATAAACTTATTTGATTCTTCCAATCCTAATGGTCCGCTAATATCGCCATCTTTGGAAAAATACCACTTCATCATTGTCACAGTCCTTTTTTATTTTAATTTTCGAGCCGAACAGTTGCTTAAGGCTAAAACAGCAAATTCACCATTCGGAACCTTAAAAACTAACAACTTTTAACCAAATAATCACGATAAATTTTAACTAACTTGCAATAATTTCAAAAAATCAGTTTGCGAGAGCTTTACTTAAGAGCGACCAAACTGGCGATAAAACCACTGAAACAGGGTGCCTGAGGCAAAAATTCTAAAAAATGATGCTGATATGAAAAAAAATACGATCAAATAATTGCATAACTCTCTATAGATTTTTGCGAACATAAACTAAGCTATTCTTTGATCTTTTTCTTCCTTCCTGATTGATGGCGCTCACGTAAATCTGAGTCTATATATCTATCTGTTGTCGCCATACTGGCATGACCCGCATCATCACGAACATGCTCGCGAGGACGGTTTTTAACGTCTTCTGAAATACCGGTATGCCTTAACCAGTGAACAGTTGCCGCTTTTAATTCCATCGCATCATCTTGTAAACCGTGGCTTTTCATGCGCTCAAAAGCCGTGTCAAAACAATGTTGTACAATGCGCCTAATATGACGCGTAGAAGAAATAGGGCCTTTACCTTTTGATTTTATAATCAGTGGCTCATATTCACCTGGTACTGGAAAACGCGATAACCCACGCGAACCACGATAACGACCGAGTGCATTTAGTACTTCATCACAAACGGTAATAATGCGATTCTTATTACCTTTACCTAAGACGTGAAACCACCAACTTCCGTCATGATCCTTTCTAAAATCGTCCATCATAGGTGTAGAGCGTTCATCAGCGGCCAGTTCAGAAATACGTAAATACATGCCAAAAAAGCAATTCATCATAAACAGGGTGCGTTCATGTTCGTCAGGGTTTTCTTGTGCCATTAATTCAGCCGTTTCAATAACATATTCCCATTGTAAGGTACTGATCCTACGAACAGTCGGGCGAGACTCTTTGCGTATAAACTTACTTTTTTGACGAATGAGTGCAATGGGGTTTGATTCAGTTAATCCTTCTTGGATTAAAAACTCATAAAAGGAAGACAACGCCGTGAATATTGCTTTTACCGCAGCTTGCGACAATTCGTAGTCACTATGTTCAGCCGACAATCCTTTTTTATGATCGGTCTTAGAAACGCTAACAACGAAAGGTTTCCATTCGGGGTTGGCAATACGATGGCCAGCATTAGATTTAAAGCGAGCGACATTTTTAAGGCCAATCCAGTGTTTAGGTGGCGTCTTACAAAATTCTATATATTCTTCAATGTCGTGTCGTTTTAATTCACTGATCGATAATCTGGCAATGTTCCAAGACCATTGCAGCAAACGTTCAATCTCACGACGATAGCTATTAAAAGTCGCTTTACTACCGTTATAGCTATAAAGAAATTTTAAAGAGAATTCTAAATCTTCTTTTTGATTTTCAATGCCGCGACATTGCTCAGGAATAGAAACAACAATTTGTTTAAACGGATTTCCAATGAACTCAATATTATCAATTATGGGTACAGGGTTATTTTTAGATTTAGCCATAAACAACAAAGATATAGTAATGATGGACGCATAGTAGCGTATCTTAAGCACCTTTACAATAAGTCCGATATTCACAAATATCGGACTTATTGGGTGTTAGTAAGAGCCCTCAAATTTAGCTTCTGTACAGTTATCTAGTTAATTGATAAATAACGTCATTACTACAGGCGCGAAATTTAAAATCTAGTGTGTAATGTATGACAAACTGACTCAGATTTTAAAATCGGGTATGTTTTGTTATCCGTCCCACCTAATAATCAAAAATCTTATTTAAATTCGAAATTTAAAATCTAGTACTTAATGTGTGCCATCCTGACTCAGATTTTAAAATTGAAGGCTCGCTTTCAATCTACATACCAAATTCTTAATTAAAGCATTGGGCAAACACACTATTTTTGGGTTTTTATTAGTCTAATTCTACTTTTGAAACTGAGAATTTATAATTTTGCCTAACTCACCGTTAGCTTGTAGTTTTGATATCGCTTGGTTGAATTGCTGTAATAATTCAATCGAGCAAGACTTCTTACTCAACATTATGTGGATAGTGTCTTGATAAATAGGTAAAGAATGCAATTCAAACTCTTCTTCCATTTGATACTTTTTAGCAAATGCAGCCAGGGTTAATGGATCAACAAGAAAACCGTCAATATGACCTTTGATTAACATGGTTACGTTTTCTTCAATGTCAATCACTTCACTAATATGCTCTTGAAATTTTGGATTCTTAATGAGTTCTTGATATTCAGCGCCGTAAAAATAACCACCTTCAACGCCAATCAAATATGAACTGTCAACAAGATCGGATAATTGCGTCAGCTTGATGTTTTCTACATTTCCTTTTCTTACAAACAGATTAACTTGCTCTTTCCGGTAAGGCTTTGTGAAATATGCATACTCTTCACGTTCTGCAGTGAATGAAGCACCAAATGCAATATCCATTTGACCATTTTTAAGGAGTTGTAAATGACGCTTCCAGGGTAATTCGTCATACGAATACTTTATGCCAACTTGTTTACCGATGGCATTAAACGACTCGATATCGATGCCAACGAGCTGACCTTTTTTGTCATGGTATTGATAAGGGTACCAAAGCTCCCATCCTACGTGCATATTGGCATGTTCAGCGTAGGCATTGAAACTGCATATAAGTGCTATGTAAACAGAAATTATATATGCAGTCTTTTTCATATTATTGAATGGGCTTAATTTTTAACGCTAAGGCTGGATCTAGCCTAACATCAAACCAATTAACTCTCCAATCCAAATGAGGTCCTGTTGAACGCCCTGTTGAACCTACAGCCGCAACCACATCTCCCTGCTTTACTGCGTCGCCTACTTTTACATAGGAGTCACTTAAATGTAGAAATGTAGAGTTAATACCATGTCCATGATCAATAATGATAGTGCCGCCTGAATAAAACATATCTGGGACATTCAAGGTAACAACACCATCAGCCGGAGCTTTAACAGGATCACCCTTTTTTCCTGCATAATCTAAACCAAAGTGAGGCGATTTAGGTATACCATTGTATACACGATGACTGCCATAAACCCCGGTAATAATCCCTTTGATGGGCGGAATAAATCCATAAGCAAAGTGAACTAATTCACTGTCAGCTTTTCGTGCTGCTTTGACTTGTTTGCTGTCTTTTTTAGCTCGCGCAACGGCTTTCGGATCTGGGTTCATAATTTTTTTTGAAATCCCATTGACCTTTTGTACCTTGTAATTTTGTTTTGTAGGGGTAAGGACTCTTTCTTCCACAGCCCCTGAAGCAGATACAATTTTCAAAATGTGTTTTTCTTCATCCATCCAGCTAAAACCAAAGGTATAATCACCGTCACGAGAAACTTTAAGTGGAATATCATCTAAATAAACGGTTGCACTAGGAGATGTCTTTCCTACCATCAAACCGCCCTGCTTTATTTCACCCGTTAGCTTAATCTCAGCCGTGCTATAAAAGCTCACCGTAAACATCAAGGTACTTAAACAAACAGGCCATAATTTAAACACTTGCTATTGCTCCTTTACCAACGCCTTCATACGCAACAACCTTTAGTTGATGTTCAGGATGCTGCGCTTTTAACTGCCTTGCGATGTAATCAGCTAATAGCTCAACTGTCGAATCACAATCGACGACCTCTAATACACATTCTTGCACCGCAATATCAAATCGGCCTTGTGGTGCCATATAGGAAAAGAAACGGTGATCGGGTTTCAAATTTTCAATGGCATACTCAGATAGCTGAGCTTTCTCCTTAGCTATTTCATCTGAGTCAGTAGCAATATAGATATCACGCCAGCGCTCGCACCAATAACTTTCCAACCCTTGATCCCGTCGTTCGTCCTTGAACAGTTGAATGGTAGAGCGGTGACCGTGAGCAATGCGCTGACAATTACCATCATGCTTTTTAAGACCATGAGTGTAATGATAATAATCACTTGTTATGTGTTCAGGTCTTAATGTTAATACTAAGTTTTTTACGTTAGTAGGTAGCTGCTCTAAAATGATTTCTTTGAGGTGTTTAGTTACGGACTCAACGGCAATCTCATCCGTATCAATTTTGGCATAAGCACACGCTGGAGATTGTAAGTAGAAAACAGCTCTTTCACTTTCAAAGTCTACAAATTCGTGACCTTCATTATAGACTGAGTTGGTAACACGTAACGCGCAATCTTGAGTTGGTAACAATAATTTGTGATCTACTGCGTCATCTATAATGGCTTTTATCTGTTTTTTAACAATACCAAAATCTAACACCATACTTTGATCGTTTAAGTCTCCATCAAGAAGTACATCCACTATCCAACTTTCCCCCACCACACCACGTTGACGGCAAAGATAAGAAAAATCTATTACAGTGAGATCATTAACAAATAATTGCATCGACAAATTACCCTTTTACTTTCCAGTTCATTTGCTCGCCAGCCTTAATTGGCACAACTTGGTTTGGACCAAAATTCATTGTTTCAGGCACTTGCCAAGCTTCTTTTACCAAAGTAATGGTATCTGAGTTTACTGGTAAACCATAAAATCCAGGTCCATTTAAACTAGCAAATGCTTCTAGTTGCTCCAGTGCATTTTCTTGCTCGAACACTTCTGCATATAATTCAATGGCGGCGTGAGCCGTATAAGAGCCTGCACAACCACAAGCACTTTCTTTTGCTTCTTTAGCATGTGGTGCAGAATCTGTTCCTAAGAAAAACTTTGCATTGCCACTTGTTGCCGCTTCTACTAATGCTTGCTGATGAATATTGCGTTTTAAAATAGGCAAACAGAAAAAGTGCGGTCGAATTCCGCCTACAAGCATGTGATTACGGTTGAACATTAGGTGGTGCGCTGTAATAGTTGCAGCAACATTAGTTCCAGCACTTTTAACAAAATCCACAGCATCTTTTGTAGTAATGTGTTCAAGTACTATTTTCAGTTCAGTGAAGCGTTCTGCTAATGGCGTGAGAATAGTTTCGATAAAACGTGCTTCTCGGTCAAAAATATCTATATCATCCGTAGTAACTTCACCATGGATCAACAAAGGCATGTCATTATCTTGTAATGCCTGAAGCGCAGGTAAGACATTTTCGATGTCTGTCACGCCTGAAGAAGAGTTTGTTGTTGCCCCCGCAGGGTAAAGTTTTGCTGCATACACTAAACCACTTTCTTTTGCTTTGACAATATCTTCTGCAGTTGTGTTATCTGTAAGGTATAGCACCATCAAAGGCTTGAAATTAGGGGTCGGATTTACAGCCATAATACGGTCATAGTAGGCTTTTGCGTCATCGGCATTCACAACTGGTGGTACTAAATTTGGCATCACGATAGCGCGACCAAAATAGCGACTAATATCAGCAACTGTATTGTTAAGCGCTTCACCATCGCGTAGGTGAACATGCCAATCGTCTGGTCTTGTGATTGTTAAACTACTCATTTTCTATCCTATAATTTAGTGCAAATAATATTCAGTTAGTCTTGGTTGTTAAGCAACTGAAGTAATTGTTCTTTTAAGTTTGGCGGTACTTTATAAATGGTCAAACTGTCGTTAGCTGCATTATATACTACATCTTCTCCAAAGTGACTGCGTTCGAAGCTAATACTGATACCATTTCCATAACCAGAATATTTCGTCACCTTATTTACTATCGCTTGTTCATGAGGGAATGATTCTTCAATCTCGTAGTTTTGTTCTTGAACAAACTGATAAAAATCTTGTTCACCATTGTCTTTGCTGATGACTTTACCAATTTCTTGCAGTGAAACGTCTTGTGAAGCTTCTTTTTGCTCTTTGCAGTAGCCTAGCAGTTCCTTGCGAGTTTGTTGTTTTTCTTGAGCATCAAGTTGATTAACACTGACGTAATCTTCAACGGCCTGAACGAGGTTTTGTGTTTGCTCTTTAGTATTTAGACCTTCCTCGCAGCCAAGAAAATCAAGGAAAAAGTCAGAAACTTTTCTGCCTGCACGGCCACGAATAAACGACACATAACGATTACCCTGAGCGTTTTGTTGGTAATCAAATAAATCAATACGAGCAGCCAACTGTAGCTTATCAGTATCTAGGTGTTTGGCCGCCGAAATATTTAGTTCACTATCAACTGAGTAATGCTCACTGATCGGGATAATAGCCGCAATAATATACCGTCCGCCCATGTGTTCGTAATGACAAAGCACCAAATAGCCAGTTTCTGCTAGGTCATATTTAGTGAGCTCATTTTTCAATAAGTTGGTTGATTGCACACCGAACTCATTAAACCCTTGGACATCATTTAAGTAGCTTTCCATCACATCAACAAAACACGCTTGGTCTCCTTCGGCGGGCATGGTTGAGAAATGACCATACCCTTTATTGCCTTTTTGGTTATAAATGCCATGTAACGCTTCAACAAAGTCTTGAATTTTTGTATCTACTTCTAGCGACTCAGGTCCAAAACGTACCTGAACTTCACCTGTTTCTTCTTTTTTTGTTAGAAAATGCAGTGCAATGTTTGAAATTATTAAACTCATAAATAAAGGCCAGTATTATAATGTGATTGCATTTGATAAACTTCGCTTATCAATCACTAAAAGTATTTAAAGATGCCTATTGTATCCAAGTATTCTAACGAACGTGTAGAAAAAATTATCGAAAAATTAATGGATGTCCTTGTTGACGAGTCAGTTTCAGCTGATTTAGCATTAATGTGTTTAGGAAATACCATTACCGAAGTTATTACACAGCAAGTTCCGGAGGCGCAACGTCAAGCAATTGTTGACAATTTCACCAGCGCACTGAAACAATCAATTAATTCTTCAAAGTAACCAAATAAAAGAGAATAACAAAAACAAATGGTATCTTTTGATTCAAAAGCTTATAGCAAAAAACTATTACATTTAATAAGTTGGAGCCATTGGTTTACTTTTTTTAATATTATAGCCGCGATATTGCTGTCGTCGGTTTATCTTATCAATGAAGTAAGCCCAACCACTGTTACTGGTACTATCTACTTAGTAACGAATTGGTTGAGTCATATGGCATTTTTAACCTTTATTACTTTTGTATTAACGGTATTTCCCTTAACACTCATTTTTCCAAGAACGCGATTTATACGCGCGAGTGCTTCGATAATATTCACCATTGTTTTGTTATTATTGTTACTCGATGCGTTTATTTTTAACCGCTTGGGTTATCACATAAATGCATCGTCTAACTCCCAAATCATTGATTTAATCGCACAGGAAATACAGCAAGACCGCAGAATGTTTTGGTTCTCTAGCCTTATATTATGTCTATTGATCCTAACCTTTGAACTCGTGGTCAGTAACTATGCATGGAAGCACCTTAAAAGTTTACAAAAAACAGTTTTTGCACGCTATACCGTATTTGGCTTGGTTGCTTGTTTTTTTACTAGTCATATCATGCACATCATTGCCGATGCAAATTTAAACTACGACATCTTAAAGCAAGATACCGTGCTACCCGTATCTTATCCTACAACAGCTAAAACTCTATTGACCAAGTATGGGCTATTCAACCAAGCTGATTATTTAGAGCGTAAGACCAGTCCATTGTCTTTTAGTAAAGATATTCCGACATACCCTGTTATTGAGCAGCAATGTAAAGGTGTTATTAACAAACAGTCAGTGTTTATGGTGCTAACTAAAAATGGGCTAACTGAACGACAAATGAATCAGTTCTCACAACGTTCAGATGCTCAAACGATCAACTTAACCCATCATATCGACAATGCACTGTTTAATGATGCCTGGTTTAACTTATTATATGGTTTACCTACGATTTACAAACAAGGCATTGTAGAGCAACAAAGTGTTCCACCTATTTTGATGCAAGCCATTAAGCAGCAAGGGCTATCGACAAGCTTGGCAGTCATCAGCCAAAATGTTCAAAGCATCGATATACCTTGGCTGTCACAACTTTTTGACCAGCAACATACAATCAATAACATCGCAGACTTTATCTTCTCTAACAAGCTTAATGATATGGATACAGGTTTACATGTGATCTACTTTGATGACGAAGACAGCTATCAATTCGAGGTGTTTATGGACGCCCTGTTACTTGGACAACGCTACAGAGATGCTAAAGATATCATTTGGATAAGTTCAATTGGTAATGCTGATCAAATCAGTGGATTGTCTATTAAGCCTGCGTTGTTGTTATGGCCAGAGAAGAGAGAGCGCACCATCTCACATTTAACCAGCCAGATGGATGTGTCGTCGACGCTAACTCGACATTGGCTAAATTGCGGAAAAACCTATCAGCCATACACTAACGGCACCAGTTTGCTAAAACTTAAGAAAGATCGCGTGATTGCCAACACCATGACTAACGGCATTATGGTTTTTAATAAGGATAAGTCAGTATTGATCGATCAAAATGGTAATTTCCAAAGTTATTCAAGGCAATTACAAGCGCCAATCAGTGAAAGTTCAGACTTCCCGTTAATGATAGATGGTGTACATTTTATTAAAAAATTTAGTGATTTAGCCGAAACTGAACAATAAAACATCGGTTAACTAAAATACAACGATAATACGTTGCAATACTCATTTAATTTATTATTATACATACCCTCATCGGGATATAGCGCAGTCTGGTAGCGCGTGCGTCTGGGGGACGTGAGGTCGCAGGTTCAAGTCCTGCTATCCCGACCATATTCAATAAAAAGCCTGTTTTTACAGGCTTTTTTTATTCCTAATTTTTGAGCTTGCTAACTGCAGACCTTTGCATCGATTATCTTAAAGCCCTCTGATGCCTTTTCTTTTGCTAGACAAATTGCCCTGCTCATCCATTACCTTATACTCAACGTCTCGTAATGCATACGGTCGATATTCTGGCAACGCCTTAAATCGCTTTACGACAGAATGGTGAATAATGGGACATTCAGCTGATTTTGCATCATCAATATTTACCCGTGGCACTCGTGGCGCTAGTGTTTTAGCATTGGTATTGGTTCGAACTTGCGTATGCATTTTTCCTTTTGCTAAAGGCAATATATTTAAATCGTCTTTACATATGGTATCTTGTGCACCCTTAATTTTAAGGCGTTCAAAGTCAATGTCATCAACATCTAATACAGTTAAACCGAATTCAGCAACGACCCTATCAATCATAAACTGCAAGGTAATGTCTGATAATCCATCAAACCAGTAGCCACCACCAATATCTGAATGAACACCAGAGAACCATACTTCTTGCACGCGATCATCTGCATTAAATAACGTCGGTTGAAACAAAATGCGCTTTTCATCTAAAGACAGCAGATGCAATGCATTTTCAATATGATCAGCAATTGTGCCGTTCTCAAAAACTATACCGCTAGCTGGAAAGCTTTCGGGGTTGAGATCGAGCGATCCTCTTGTCGCCGCTACGGTATCAAATACACCTAAAAATGTGACCTTCATCGGCGGTTTAATATTGGCGGCAAACATTCTTGCCAAAGCAGCTCCGCGGCTAAAGCCAAAAACGAAAATTTCGTCATCGGCTAGCCACTTTACGTCACGTAAATCTTTATCCGCTTCATCCAATATGTCGTCCATATCTCCATACGGCGGCGCAAACATCGCGTTAAACTTTTGTTTTAACCAATTACCACGCGTACCAACGCCACTGTAATAAAAACTGCGTTGATTTGGCATGTTTGAATTTTGTTCATTAAGTGGAGTGAGTGCACCACCAAAAAAAGCGTGAAGTTTTAAAATATTACTGACACTAGAATCTTCGAAATAGTCATCTGAGTCTTCAGGAGAATTACAAGTGCCGTCAAAACAAAATATTAATTTTCTCATTTTTGATCTCCATATCCCATCTTAAGCCTAGTAGCTTAGGGTGTTTCTTATACAAAAAGTCTAGGGGAGAACAAAAGAAAAGCAAATAACACTAAAGCTTCTATTGTTTATCAGAGATATTGCTAATAAAAACTTAAAATGCTACACAAGGAAAACAAAGTTAATTACTTGATCTTGAGAAGTTTTTACTAACCTAATTTATAACCGCCAATCAGACAATATCGCTCTTTTTATAATCCTGTGGCTCCTGAATTTTAACAGCAGACTGACAAAATTGTTAAAGAATACATTAGGCGATATGGTATGCAGGCTCAGCATATGACTTGCAGTAAATCACCTACAACCCGAACAAATACAGTGAAGCACATATGCATTAAATTAATCAATTTTAGTACGGTTTATGATATCGACTTAGTTGAGTGATGAAACTTCACGAGCTTTTTTTATTAACGCGCCACGGCGGATTCAAACGATTTTCACCAGCCCAATATAACTTAATTTTATTGCCTGATGGATCGTACAATATAGCTTCACGCCAAAGATGACGCTGGTCTTTAGGATCCTGCTCAAACACTAGTCCTTTATTCTTTAGAGCGCAGACCCATTCGTCGAGTTTTTCATGTTCAAAATAAACAATAGCACCGTTATTAAACTCATTTTCACTTAATGATAGTGAAAATGTTGCCCCATCATCAGGACATTCGAAACGAGCATAATGTGGCGTTTCCACAATTTGCGTAAAGCCGAGTGTTAGGTAGAACTCGCAGGCTTTATTCATGTCTTTTACTGGTAGGGTTACTTGGTTTAGGTTCACCGTATTTCCTTATAATATGTATGTTAGACACTCCTCTTTGTATCAACACACTAGCATAAATACTTTCACCCACAAATGTTAGACAGAACAAGCGGTTTGAACTTAATTGAAATCTAATTTTCTTAATAGAGGAGCTATTTATGAGATCAGGCAACGCTAAAGCGATTAATTCTGTTTTTTGTCGAGAATGATTAGCTTAAAGATTGCCAGTAGGTTTACAAACCTACTGGCAATCATTATATTTTGGATGATGAACGAATTGTAAACGAACGATTAATCTAGGGGAATGACCTTACCTACATAAGGTAAATGCCTGTACTTTTGTGCGTAATCAATCCCGACACCAACCACAAATTCATCAGGTATATCAAAACCAACCCACTCAACATCTACGGGGACTTCACGACGACTAGGCTTATCTAACAGAGTGCAAATTTTAATTGACTTAGGTGAGCGTAGTTGGAGAATTTCTAGGACCTTTTTAAGCGTATTACCCGTGTCTATAATATCTTCTACAAGTAGAACATCTTTACCTTCAATGCTGTCATCGAGATCTTTTAATATATGAACTTCTCGAGAGCTCTCCATGTTATTGCCATAGCTAGAAGCGGTCATGAAATCAACACTGTGATTAACATTAATAGCGCGCGCTAAATCCGCCATAAATACAAACGATCCCCTTAACAAGCCTACCATTACTAGATCACTACTATCTTTATAATAGTCGCTAATTCTTACGCCTAGCTCAGCTACTCTGATTTTAACTTGTTGTTCAGAGAACATAACATCGATTTTATGTTTCATTAAATGCCTTAAATTATCTTGATAATGCTTACCAGCGGATAATATCACTGTACTAAAATTAATATACACAAACTACATCAATAAATTTACTAATTAATTGTAATGCCATAATTGTTCGCTACTAATACGACAAATAGCTCATATACATACAACAGAGTAATCTAACAACAATAATGTTGCGTGCAATTGCTATTTTTATTTTCGCGTATTAATCATCATCCATTACATTTGGTTTGTAACTGAACATCTATCTAGACTTTTTGCCAATGACTCGTTTTTTCTCCTTTAGTTAACAGCTTAGGCGAAACAGATATTGGCTCCAATAACCTATTTGATGAGACAATAAATTACTGTTGAGTGCACCTAGCAAGCCATTTGGCCCCTCAATGGTCACGTCGCATAGCGAGCAACTTTAAAATTTGGCCTGTTCTGCTCCTTGACGTTCAACAGAAAGTCTCTTGATGTAATTAATGAACAAACTAGCTTGAGATCTGATAGATATGATAAATGCCTCGCCTTGCAGTAATCGCAATCGCATTCACGCGGATGATACATTGACAATGCATTAGGCAAGGTTAATGTAAAATCAACATCGCCGCAATCACACTGCCCTATATAATCAGACACTACTTATCCCTTTTATACTTATCTAAATTTTTCTCTTCTTGAATATCTTCGATATGATAATAAGCAGTAATTTGTCAATAAGCCCATGTTGAAATTTGTACTATTCACTAACCTCTAAAGTGGAGTCATTTTGAACTGCTGTATAGCGAACCCTGGCCCTATCACTCTCATAAAGTACATTGTGAATAATAAGCGATAACCTAGAAATTTGTCTTTGTACTCGCTAATTCGAAATAAGATTGCTTACCTTTAACGGTACCAAAGGGACTTGTATGTTCAAAATCATCGCCGATTGGTAACTCGATATAGCCATTTTTCAAACCAACTTTCTATTAGCTTTTTGAGCTCATCTCCTACAAACTGACTCAGCAAATCACTCGTTTACTATTAGCTTACTTTAGCAATAGTCCTGGGAAAAATAACTTCAACTGTACCAGACCAACTTTATTAATTAGCCCGACATATAGCATCAGTCGCTAGTTAGAAAATATGACTGGTATTCTGAACATATCTCACACAGCTAATATGATTTTGTTGAGTTCTCTCGCAAAACGGCATTTCAATTTGTTCCGCTACAGCATTCAAAATTTCTAAACTTCGATTATTTACCTATTTATCTAAATAGACCGTTCAATAAACCTATACACCTATAAACAAAGCATTAATTTGAAAGTGAACATTTACTAGCTTTACGTAGCAGAGTTACTAGAGTTACCACCCACACCACACAGGGAGTTACCAGGGTTATTTTGAAACACCCAGACGGGGTTGTTGGGGTTATTACCAAAAAAACATACAGAGTTAGCAGGGTTATCAATTTTGGTTGAAAAGGAGGGTTATTGGAGGTACTATAAACGCTAAAATAAACGAGGTAATTACATGTTCTACCCTGTTGTATTGCGCTTTGATTCTGAGCAAAATCACTATCAAATATCGGTACCTGATCTACCAGGATGTGATGAAATTTGTCAGACAATAGACAATGGTTTGCATCAGGTAAAATTTACGATTGCTAACCATTTATCAATTTTGGCTGAATATGGTGAGGCTATTCCTCAAGCAAAGGAGGTTGGCTTTTGGCAGCAACAACAGCCTACGGGGATATGGGCTCTAGTAGAAATTGATATAACTCCCTATTTGGGAAAAAGTCATAAAATTAATGTCACGTTACCTGAGCTGTTGATCAAACAGATTGATGATAGAGTCAGTAAATCAGATAATTACAAAACCCGCTCAGGGTTCATTGCAACAGCTTGTATTAACGAGCTCACTTTAAAAGATTAACATCCATGAAAAATTTATTATTACTTAGCAGTTCTCGTGAAAATCAATCTGGTTATTTAGAGCATGCATTAGAGATGATCACCGAACATTTAGGTGGGATAGCAGAATTGCTCTTTGTTCCTTATGCTGGTGTATCGATTAGTTATGATACCTACACAGATATGGTACAAACAGCACTTTCACCACTTGGCATTAAAGTGACTGGTATACATACTTGCTCTAATCCCAAACAAGCAATTAACAATGCCAAAGCCATCGCCGTAGGTGGCGGTAATACTTTCCACTTACTGCATCAATTACAAGAAAATGGATTAATTGAAATCATTCAAGAAAATGTTGAGCAAGGTATGCCGTATATTGGCTGGAGTGCAGGTTCAAATGTTGCAGGCTTATCAATTCGTACCACCAACGATATGCCAATCATTGAACCAAAAACTTTTAAGGCCTTGTCTTTAGTTGAATTCCAATTAAATCCACATTACACCGACTATAACCCTCCGGGCCATAATGGTGAAACCAGAGAGCAACGATTGAATGAATTTATGGTAATAAACCCTGAAATGCCAATTGTAGCTATTGTCGAAGGTACTGCCTTGAAACGCACAGGGGATAAATTGCAATTAATTGGACCGAGCCAAGGGTATTTATTTAAGAATGGCAATAAATCAGACCTACTAGAGAATGCTGATTTATCTTATTTATTATAGGTAATTTGTCAAAGGTACTAACTATTATAGAAGTGGTGTAACATCTAATTTATCCACCACTTCATCAATATTGTTTACAAATGGAATCACCCCTAATAAGGGCGCGTCAAGCAATTTTGTAAGTTCATCAATATTTTCTTTTTGATAATTCATTGTTTCTGGGCAATTTGCAACCCAGCCTACACAATCTAGACCATCATTAATTATCGACTCGTAACTAAGTACCGCATGATTTAAGCACCCTAGTTTCATATTCACAACAAGGATCACCGATTGTTTAGTTTGCTTAGCAAACTCAGATAAGAATTTGTTATTCCCTAGTGGTAACCGCCAGCCTCCTGCACCTTCTGTTATTAAGACATCAGGCATTAAGGATTCAATAGCGTGAAAGTGTTTAGTAACGTCTTCTAATATAATATCAACACCGTTATTTGCAGCTGCTATATGTGGTGCGATAGGCTCCTTAAAAGCAATTGGATTGACACTACTTATAGATTGCTGACAATTAGCCTGAGCTGTTAGTAGTGCCGCATCTTCATTAATTAGTTGATCACCAACTAACTCGCAACCAGCTGAAATAGGCTTGAATGCGGCGACATTATACTGTTGAGCCAACATCTTAATCAAAGCGCTTGCGATAAGTGTCTTTCCTGCGTCGGTATCAGTTGCGGTGATAAAGAATTTAATCATTGAGTTTTACTGCTAGCCCTGAAAATACTTTATACGTTGCAGGATAAATTTCACCTGGTTCTAAAAAGTCTTGATAAGACTCCATCATTTTTTTCCACTTATCTTTGCCTGCCAACCCTTTAATCTTTTTATTAGGTAAATGATTTGCCCCCAAGCCTTTTAACTCATGAGCCAAGTGCATAGGATTTTCATATTCTAAAATTACATCATCCACTTGGCTTTGCAGCAAACTAGAAGTCGGCGTATTAACTATACGTTCTAATTCCTCAGGTGTTCTAAAGTCGATCACATGTTGATCGTCATCCACTTGGCGCCAAGACGACTTTAATTCAAACAAGGTACCGTCAACTAGAGTTGAAAAGATTAAAAGTCCGCCGGGCTTTAACACTCGAAAAATTTCCTCAAGTGCTTCTTCTAATGGATTACACCATTGGATCACCAAATTCGAATAGATACAGTCAATGCTGTTATCAGCGAATGGCATCTTGTATGCATCACCCGCCACTAACTGTATTGACTCATCGCGATTCTCTTGCGTAAATTGCAACATTTTAGAAGAGATATCCACGCCAATCACACGTTTAAAAGTGCTTGCAAGTAACTCGGTAAAAAAGCCAGTACCACAGCCTAAATCTAGCACTGTAATATCATTTCTATTTGGCATTAAAGGTAATAGATGTTTGCCACTAAAGCGCTGCAATCGAGCAGAAACATCATAAGAGTCTGTGGCCGAATCAAAAGATTTCGCTATTTTTATTCTATTTAATGTATTTGGCATTACACCAAAACCTCATTCAACATGTTTGCTAATCCTTTGATATCCTTATCATTATGATGAGCACAAATGGTAACACGTAACCTTGAACTGCCTTTAGGTACGGTTGGTGGGCGTATTGGTGTAACCCAATATCCACCTTCTTTCAATTTACGACTTACGTTGATCGCTTGTAATTCGTCTTTTAATACAACAGCGTGTATTGACGACTCTGTTGGTAACACGTCAATAGTGTCATCTAGTGTTGCTAAAAACAGCTTGCTCAGTTCAACTATTTTATCACGGCGCCACTGCTCTTTTTGCGCAAGTTCAATACTTTTTATGGTTGCCCAAGCGATAGCAGGAGGTACTGCCGTTGAATAGATATAATGCCTAGCCACATTAATTAAATAGTCATGCAATGCTTCATTGCACGCGACAAAAGCCCCACTTGTTGCCAATGCTTTACCAAACGTTGCCATAACAATATCAACGTTGCCTTGTGCAACACTACCTTCACCATGTTCACCACACACACCTATACTGTGAGCATCATCTAAATACAGCCATGCTTGGTGTGCTTGTGCTATTGTTGCGAGTTGTTCTACATTGGCTTTGTCGCCATCCATACTAAAAACGCCCTCAGAAACAATGAGTTTGTTTGCACTTGGGTAGTGATTTAGAAGCTGCTTTAGGTGACCATAATTATTATGTTTAAAGCGCTTTAACATAGCATTGCTAGATAACGCTCCATCAATAATAGACGCATGGCTCAATTTATCCAGCAGCAATAACGTTTCTTTTTCACCTAACGCATTTAATACAGCTACGTTAGCCGCAAAACCACTTGAAAACAGTAAACAACGTGGCATGTTTAGCCACTGACAAATGTCTTCTTCTAATGACTGATGGGCGTAATGAAACCCTGTGATCAGGCTCGATGAACTAGCACTTGTACCAAAACGTTCAGCGCCTTCTTGCAGGGCTTTTTTTAGTTCTGGATGCTCATTCAGTCCTAAATAGTCATTAGATGAAAAATTAACATAAGGTTGGCCATCGATTACAACGTGACTACCACCATGGTTTTCTACACAAACGCGTGAGCGAAACAAGTGTTTGCTTCGTTGTGCGCTAAGCTTTTCACTTAAGAATTCAAAGGCCACTGGAATTAGTCAGCAGCGTTATAAAACAGATCTGAATTTTGTTGATCGGACATCTTTGTTTGTAACTTTACAGATTCCAACCCTTCATCAATAGAATCGATTGTTTCTGTATTAATGCCTAATCGTTTAAACAACGCTATATCCTGATTCGACTCAGGATTTGCCGCGGTAAGTAATTTACAACCGTAGAATATTGAATTTGCGCCGGCTAGGAAACACATTGCCTGCATTTGCTCATTCATTGCATCTCGACCCGCAGACAAACGAACATGACTCTTAGGCATCATAATGCGTGCAACGGCAATACAGCGAATAAAGTCAAAATCGTCTAAATCAGCGACTTCAGCTAATGGCGTACCATCGACTTTAACTAACATATTAATAGGAACACTTTCTGGCTGTGGTGATAAATTAGCCAGCTGAGCCAGTAATGAAGCACGATCGTGTGCTTTTTCACCTAAGCCAACAATACCGCCACTACACACCTTCATGCCAGCAGAGCGCACATTACCAAGCGTATCTAAGCGATCTTGATAACTACGTGTCGTAATAATTTGATTATAATGCTCAGGCGACGTATCAAGGTTATGGTTATAATAGTCCAAACCCGCGTCTTGTAAGGTATCGGCTTGCTCTTTAGATAGCATGCCTAAAGTCATACACGTTTCTAATCCAAGTGCTTTCACGCCTTTAACCATATCAGTCACGTATGGCATATCGCGCTCTTTAGGATTTCGCCATGCAGCGCCCATACAAAAACGTGTTGAACCTTGCGCTTTTGCTTGTTTTGCAGCTTCAAGTACTTTTTCCACTTCCATCAGACGCTCTTTGTCGATGTCTGTTTTATAGCGAGCGCTTTGCGAACAATATTTACAGTCTTCGGGACATGCGCCTGTCTTAATCGACAATAAAGTACTCACTTGCACTTCATTAGGATTAAAATTTGCTCGATGCGCTAATTGCGCTTCAAACATTAAATCGTTGAATGGAAGATCAAAGAGCTTATTAACTTCTTCTACTGTCCAGTTGTGTCTAATTGGTGTACTTGATGATGGAGATAACGACATATTTTCACGATTGCATCTGTATAGGTTAACGGGTAGTCTAGCCATCTAAAAATTGTTGTCAACGTAGTCAAGAGCATTTACTTTACAAATGAGCAAAAAACACACAATCAGTTTGGCCTTTGATAAAAATCATATTTGGCATCCATATACGTCAATGTCTAATCCTCTCCCTTCTTATATGGTTGAGTCTGCTCAAGGCATTAATATCAATTTAGCTACTGGCGAATCTCTTATTGACGGTATGTCGTCTTGGTGGTCAGTCTTACATGGTTATAACCATCCAGTGCTAAATGACGCGCTGCACAAACAATCCCAGAAAATGTCTCATGTTATGTTTGGCGGCCTTACTCATCAGCCGGCGATTTCACTTTGTGAAACACTAATTGATATAACTCCATCAGGGCTTAATCGCGTGTTTCTTAGTGACAGTGGCTCTGTCGCAGTTGAAGTAGCGATGAAAATGGCTATTCAGTATTGGCAAAGTTTACAAAAACCTGAGAAACATAAGTTGCTCACGGTAAGAAATGGCTATCACGGTGATACTTTTGCCGCGATGTCAGTTTGTGACCCGGTAACAGGTATGCACCAAATTTTTGAACCGGTGCTGATAAAGAATTATTTCGCTCCTGCCCCTAAATCTGCATTTCACGGAGAATGGAACGAGGACGAAAGATCTTCACTCGAGCGTTATTTTGAACAACATCATCATGAATTAGCCGCATTTATTATCGAGCCAATCGTACAAGGTACAGGTGGTATGCGTTTTTATCATCCTAATTATTTAAAAGCGGCTAAAAAGTTATGCGAGCAATACAATGTACTTTTCATCGCAGATGAAATCGCAACAGGTTTGGGCAGAACAGGTAAACTATTCGCCTGCGAATGGGCCGACATCTCGCCTGATATTATGTGTTTGGGTAAAACACTAACGGGCGGCTATCTATCCCTTGCTGCAACCTTGTGCACTGAACATATTGCAAATGTTATCAGTAATGGCGAAGCCGGTTGTTTTATGCATGGACCAACATACATGGGTAACCCTTTAGCATGCGCGGTCGCAAATGCAAGCATAAACTTGCTGTTATCCTCACAGTGGCAAGACAAAGTTACTCGTATTGAATCAGTACTCGAACAAAACATATTGCCTCTTGCCTCTTACGATAGAGTTAACGCCTGCCGAGTGCTAGGCTCAATCGGCGTGGTAGAAGTTACTGAAAATGTTAACGTGGCTAATATTCAAAAACGCTTTGTTGAGCTTGGCGTTTGGATTCGCCCGTTTGGCAAACTAATTTACATTATGCCACCACTGATCATTAACGATGAAGATATCGTTACTTTAGTGAATGCGATTAGAACCGTACTTAATGAAGACGATTGTTTTAACCAACCTGTAGGTATTATGTCTGAGCTTGGATAGCGATATATATCGCCCAAGTGACACAAATGATCATGAGTAACCAAAAGTTGTAGTATTTATCGTCAGATGCGCGGCGCACCCGAAAATGACTGACGATAATACTGATGAAGCTAAACAGCGCTGTTAACCACAATAAAGCGTATAAATAATCTGTCAGCGGATTGAGCCATACATCTCTAGTTTGAATATTATGATAGCTAAGTAGGCCAAATTTTTTATCGGGCGTCGCATAAAACGAAATAACCAATGAAATGGTAAACAGCGTCCAACCAATGAGCGATAAAACTCGAAAAATTTTTACCCAAAAGCTATCGCCTGTTCTGCGTTCAATTCCGTCCCAAACCAAGTTAAATGACCCTTTTTACCATTATTTTAATTTTTTTCGTTAAAAACCGCATTTTTAGCAAGTTTTTACTTGTTAAAAGCAATTGTGACGTTAACATATTACGCCCTTAATTTAAGTAAATTTGATAAATAAACGAGGTCGATAAATGTCAGTCATATCGATTACTGATGTACTAGCCGGTAAGTATCCGGTTGAAGAACAAATAACCGTACACGGTTGGATCCGCACACGTCGTGATTCTAAAGCCGGTATTTCATTTTTAGCCATTCACGATGGCTCTTGCTTTGACGCAATTCAAGCAATTGTTCCTAATGATCTTAATAATTATCAAACTGATGTATTAAAGCTAACTACAGGTAGCTCAGTAAAAGTTACTGGTAATCTTGTAGAGTCTCCAGGCAAAGGTCAGTCATTTGAAATTCAAGCCACTGAAGTGGAAGTATTAGGTTTTGTAGAAGATCCTGACACTTACCCTATGGCAGCAAAACGTCACAGCATCGAGTTTTTACGTGAGCAAGCTCATTTGCGTGCGCGCACCAACTTAGGTGGCGCGGTAACACGTGTAAGAAACACTTTAGCACAAGCTATTCACCGCTTCTTCCATGAAAAAGGTTACTTCTGGATTGCAACGCCTTTAATCACGGGTAGTGATACTGAAGGTGCCGGTGAAATGTTTCGCGTAAGTACGTTAGACATGGAAAATTTACCGCGTGACGATAAAGGCGCGGTAGATTACAACCAAGACTTCTTTGGGAAGGAAACGTTCCTAACAGTTTCTGGTCAATTAAACGTTGAGACGTACTGTAACGCCTTGTCTAAAGTATATACCTTTGGTCCAACATTTAGAGCTGAAAACTCAAATACCAGCCGCCACTTGGCCGAGTTTTGGATGGTAGAGCCAGAAATCGCGTTTGCCAACTTATCAGATGCTGCTGATTTAGCGGAAGATATGCTTAAATATGTATTAAAGGCATTACTTGAAGAGCGTGCTGATGACATGGCGTTTTTCCAACAACGTGTTGATAAAACGGTATTAGATCGTTTAAACGCTGTGATTAATTCAGAATTTGTTCGTATGGATTACACTGACGCCATTGAAATCCTAGAAAACTGTGGTAAAAAGTTTGAAAATCCTGTCTCTTGGGGCGTAGATTTAAACTCTGAACATGAGCGCTACCTTGCAGAAGAACATGTGGGAGGTCCTATTGTCCTCCAAAACTACCCTAAAGATATCAAAGCATTCTATATGCGCTTGAATGACGACGGTAAAACTGTTGCCGCTATGGATATTTTAGCACCAGGCATCGGTGAGATTATTGGTGGTGCTCAACGTGAAGAACGTTTAGATGTACTTGATCAACGCCTAGAAGAAATGGGCTTGGCACAAGAAGATTACAGCTGGTACCGCGATTTACGTCGCTACGGTACCGTGCCTCATGCTGGTTTCGGGTTAGGTTTTGAACGTTTAATTGCCTATGCAACAGGCGTTGCAAACGTAAGAGACGTGATCCCGTTCCCTAGAACTCCAAATAATGCGGCATTCTAGATAGCATTCACAAATAAATAAAAAGCCCTCTTCTGAGGGCTTTTTTATTGGAAAGTAAATACTTAACAAAGTACGTACATTAGCTCATTTTTTATAGAATTGTTATATGCCCTTCTGCTGGCTTTCTTTGTTTAGGGGGAAGTTGCTTCTCCACTGTACCAATATATAAAAAACCAACAATATCTTCACTGCATTCGATACCTAATCCCGCTTTAACGATGTCACTATACGCCATATCTCCAGTGCGCCACATCGCACCAAAGCCAAGAGAATAAGCCGACATTTGCATTGCATGTGCTGCACAACCTGCCGCAATCAGTTGTTCTTGTTTTGGTACTTTGGGGTGATCTTTATATTGTGTTGAAACGGCAATGATCAAAGGAGCTCTGTATGGCATTTTAGCCGCCTTCATTACCTTAACGTCATCACCATTTTCTGCTTTAACGGCTTTAACAAATACATCACTTAATTTAGCTAAACTTGCTTCACCTTTGATCAAGGTGAAATGAAACGGAGATAATGCGCCATGATCTGGAACTGCCATTGCACTGGCGAAAATGGTCGCAATTATTTCGTCATTAGGCGCAGGCGCTATTAATGTTGGGTTAGATAAACGGTGTAACAAAAGTTCTTGGGCTGAAAGTAATTCAAACATAAATTTATTATTATTCTTAATTAAATTAGTGACAGTGTAACTGTTTTACAGAGAATAAAAACCCGCAAGTTATGCGGGCTTTATAAATTTAAAACTTAGATGGCTCTTTGAAAAGCCTTTGCGCGGAGTAGTAATCAATACTCGTGAAACGTCCAGCACCAATAAAGAATAGCGCCAGCAACATGATAAAATAAGTTACTGCAAATTCAACACCGTTGTTAAGAACAACGATACTGCCTTTTTCATATAGCCACTCTGTATTGCCATTGTCTTCCAATATACTGCGCATTCGGTTAAGGCGTTCGCCAGTGTCTGTACTATTCAGAAGGCTCTGCTCTGCACTATCAAATCCTAACCAAGACACCATTTTAGCTGGGCTCGTGTCGGGGTTAGTTGGTGTAATAGCAAACCAACCATTATCGGCATGAACACTGGTCGCTGCGATAAACATGGTAAACATTAACGGGATCGAAACAAGGCGTGTCAATACACCAAATAGTAACATCCAACCACCAAGAAACTCTGTCCATGCTGCTAGATTAGCCAGCAACGAAGGAAATGGTAAACCAAGCCCCCAATCTGCATTTCCAAACCAACTGACGACATTAGGATCTGCCATGAGACTAGCAATGCCAGTGACATCAGGATTTCCTAGCTGAAGTTTGCTATAACCAGCCATCACGAAAATAGGCGCTAAATATATGCGTATCAGTAATGCAGGAACGCCGT
This sequence comes from Thalassotalea atypica, assembly GCF_030295975.1. NCBI lineage: Bacteria > Pseudomonadati > Pseudomonadota > Gammaproteobacteria > Alteromonadales > Colwelliaceae > Thalassotalea > Thalassotalea atypica. Next base: position 2,115,089 of record NZ_AP027364.1, on the reverse strand, counting down.
CTAAATAGTGTAATTTGTCAATTAAGTTTTGATAAAGTTTTACTAAAGCCATAGTGTTGCCGTGTTTCAATATTTGAAGGATAAGACCCTGTTAATGTAGAATTTATTTCAAACCTATGCAACCAGCTACAACTATTTACAAAATAAGCTAGGTCGATAGTGAAAGTTTCAGTAGCATAGTATGATCATGTAAATACGTGGTACATCCACAGACTCAAGACTAAGAGCCAAACTAAATGAAAAAACTTTTCGCCGGTATATGGCACATATTTAATACCTTCAAAAAAATTGTGTTGAATTTAATTTTCTTCACATTTTTGATCCTATTCGTTGTCTTAATTAGCTCAGGGAAAGAAGAGGTTATTGTTCCTCAAAACACTGCCTTAGTACTTAACCTGTATGGCGATATAGTCGAACAAAAGCAGTACGTGGATCCGATGGACGCTTTTATGGCTGAAGCGTTAGGCCGGAAAGAAGAAAACCCTGAAATATTACTCAGTAACATATTAGACGTCATTGAGACTGCAAAAAGCGATGACCGCATTTCTCTACTTGTACTTCATCTTCAAAATTTAGATCGTACTGGACTGAGTAAACTTCAAGAGATTGGCAGCGCGCTATCTGACTTTAAATCTTCAGGAAAGCAAATTATCGCGCTAGGGGATTTTTATTCTCAAACGCAATATTATTTAGCAAGTTATGCCGACGACATCTGGCTTAATAAAAAGGGCTATTTGTTACTAGATGGCTTTGGCCGTTATCAACTTTACTTCAAATCCGCGTTAGAAAAACTCGCAATATCACAACACATATTCCGTGTCGGCACGTTTAAGTCTGCGGTTGAACCTTATATCAGAGACGATATGTCAGATGAGGCCAAAGAAGCAAATAAGCTGTGGTTAAATGATTTATGGGCACAATACAAACAAGACGTCGCCGAACAACGAAACATTAAACTCAACGACTTTGATGAAACAACCGATGCACTATTGACTAAGTTTAAAGCATCAAAAGGCAGTTTTGCAGAATACGCTCTAAATAATCACTGGGTAGATGCACTCAAAACTCGCGAAGAGATGCGAAACGACATTATCGACATAGTCGGTAAAAACGACCACGGCGACAGTTTTAAGCAAATCGGATTTAAGGAATACCTTACCTCACTAACAACTGAATCACCATTTAGCTCTTCAAAAGACAAAGTGGGTATCATTGTTGCGCAAGGCGAAATTCTAGATGGTAATAAAGCACCGGGGTTAATCGGTGGTGATAGTACCGCAAGACTATTAAGAGAAGCTCGATATGCCGATAATGTAAAAGCAGTCGTTTTAAGAGTAGATAGCCCTGGCGGTAGCGCTTATGCCTCAGAGATCATTAGACAAGAAGTTGATTTATTAAAGGCTGCTGGAAAACCTGTTATTGCTTCAATGGGCAATGTCGCAGCATCAGGCGGATACTGGATTTCTACATCTGCAGATAAAATTTACGCATCACCTACAACAATTACTGGCTCAATTGGTATTTTTGGCATGATGATGACCTTTGAAAACTCGCTTAGTAAATTGGGCATCTATACTGACGGTGTAGGCACAACTGAACTTGCTGGGTTTGGTATCACCCGCCCAATGACAGATGGTATGTCTGAATTATTCCAGACTAGCATCAATCGTGGCTATCAAGATTTTATTTCTTTAGTTTCAGAGCACAGAAACATGAGCCTTGAAGAAGTTGATGCTATTGCTCAGGGCCGAGTATGGTCAGGTATGAAAGCCAAAGAACTGGGCTTGGTTGATGAACTAGGGAATTTAAATGATGCAGTGTTAGCTGCAGCAAGCTTGGCTGAATTAGATGATTTTGAAACAGAAATCATTGAACAAGAGCAAAGTGCGCAAGATAAATTATTACAGAGCTTATTAGGTGGTAGCGCATCATATTTAACTCCAGTAATAGAAAACAACACCGGTCCTGCGACAAAGCTGTTGAAAAACCTGTCGAATGAAATCAAACGACTTGATCGATTTAACGATCCTCAAGGAATCTATTCATTTTGTTTGACATGTGGCACGTTTTAATCCTTAATGCCCCGATTATTCGGGGCAACCCTTATTGATTAATTACAAACTGGTTCAACAATGAAAAAACGCATTTATGTCGCCTACACTGGCGGTACTATCGGAATGAAAACAAGTCAGCAAGGATATGTTCCTGCAAAAGGCCATTTAACTGAGGCGATCAATAATATGCCTGAGTTTCACCGTGAAGAAATGCCTGACTTTATCATTAATGAATATCATCCATTAATTGATTCTTCCAATATGACCCCAAATGACTGGCAGCGTATCGCCGATGACATCAAAGCTAATTATGATGCTTTTGATGGTTTTGTTGTGCTTCATGGCACAGATACAATGGCTTACACAAGTTCTGCGCTATCTTTTATGTTTGAGAACTTAGCAAAGCCCATCATAGTAACTGGCTCACAAATTCCATTCAGTCAGCTCCGCTCTGACGGACAAGTTAATGTACTTAACTCTTTATTTATAGCCGCAAATTACCCTATCAATGAAGTTGGGCTGTTCTTTAATAACAAGTTATATCGCGGAAATCGTTGCATCAAAGCTTATGCAGACGGCTTTAACGCTTTCGACTCACCTAATTTGGAGCCTTTGTTGGAAGCCGGTATCAACATTAAGTTGATTCAAGGACAAATATCACCAAATGTCACTCAATCGCCCAGTGATATAAAAATGTCTTCAATAATCCCCCAGCCTATTGGCGTGGTTCACTTATACCCCGGCATTAGCGTTGAGTTGATAAAGAATGTACTTAAACAACCTGTCAAAGCACTAATATTAAGAAGCTACGGTGTTGGAAACGCACCACAAGATGAAGCGTTATTAGAGACACTAACAAATGCAACAGCCGAAGGCATCGTAATTATTAATTGCAGTCAATGTATTAAAGGCCAGGTCAATATGGAAGGCTATGCTACAGGCACAAGTTTAAGTCGCTGTGGTGTCGTAAGTGGCCATGACATGACGCTAGAAGCCACTCTCACCAAACTACATTACTTGTTAAGCAAAGAGTTGACTCCTGAACAAATTCGGGTGCAAATGGAGTTAAGTCTTCGTGGTGAACTAACTCGATAAACGCCCAAAACACCTGTCATTATTCTCATTTGTTTGAATGTATTAACATAACAAAAAACAAAATCTATGACTTAACGATTAATATGCGCCGTTTTTATTTAAGTCACTTTTCAACTCGAGTAAGTCTAATGGAGACAAGATTCACTATACAGCGACAAGAATTCTTGAGAGTGGCTTAACTCATCCAAAATTAAGTTAATCGCCTTGATGACTAGTTTTCCTTGATCGCTTTTAGAGCAAGAAAATTACGCATTTAAGTATTTAGGTGCATTTGCAATAGTGTACCTTTGCAATTGTTGCTTTTGAAATTGGTTTGTTTTATTGAGAGAGAAAATCGACATTTTCTTCTACAAGCCATAGACGTGTCTCTTTATGTTGGCTTGCGCTACTCTCCTTTTGTGCTCAGCCGCAGAGCTTGATAATGTAATAAAGGCTAAAAGCACAAGGTAGAGCAACATCAAAACATACTCATACTCTACTTTGGATTTTCCACTCTTTAATTTCTGATCTCAACACGAAAGTTGTTTCATGGTTAACTTGAGGTATTTTGACTAAAGCATGCGGTTACATCTAATCACATGCTTTATTTGTTAATTATCGCCGTATAGTTATTTAATAAAAATCGGCTTAATGCGTGCCAAATAAGCTTGATCATCTTCGCCAATATGCGCAACGGCAATCCAGTCAACAAACGCTTTGTTTAAATCAACTGATTGGCCAGACGTCATTTTCTCTTGCATTAGTTCCACTTGTACTTGCATTCTCGTTGCTTGATCACTAGCTGGCGACTCTACCCCTGCCATGACTTCAAGTTCAATGGTTTTTACTAAGCGATCTCCGCCGTTTTCTTTAGTTAATGCATCGATTAAGCGCTTCTGTTTAACATGAGGTAAAGCAATAAATTCTTCAACATTTTCAAGCTGTTCAATTGACAAATTACCACTACTTAATTTTTCAAGTATCGCAAAGGTATCTAACCAACTTTGTTTTTCTAGGTTAGCGTTTAGTGCTTTAATCTTGTCATCTAGTAGTTTTTGCTGTGCTTCTATTTTCACCATGATTTGCTTGAGTACGGGTTTCTTTTGCAATTGCTGGTCACGTAACTCATTAAGCGTGTTACCAAGCATTTGTAATTCAGTCTTGGTCGTTGTTGTTTGAATACGTTGCTCGTACGCTGTTATCACGGCTGATACTTTTTCAACTCGCGCATCTATATCACTTTGATGTTTCGATTTCTCTTCATCTCGTTGAGCAAATATCACATCGTTGGCTTTTCGAAACTCATTCCAAAGCTTGTTCTCAAGTTTTGCACCAGCATAGCCAATCGATTTCCATTTAGATTGCAACACCTTAACTTGGTTTACGGCATCATAAATATCTTCATTATTATGTTGTGCTTTTACTTGCTCAATGAGTTTGTCTTTTAGTTGTGCATTGTCTTGATGATAATCAAAAATATACGTTTTAACAGGCTTAATAGCATCAATAAACTGTTTGTTCAGTTTTTGATATATAGTGCGATCAACATCACCAGCATCTTTCCATGCCAACAGCAGTTTATTGAGGCTAACTTCTACGTGTTTAACTGCCATGTTGTCGTGTTTATATTCATTCCCTAATGACTTTGCTTGTTCCACTAACTGATTTCTGATCACTAGGTGTTGTTCACGAGTTTTTTCTTGCTCTGCATACCATAATCTGCAAGGCGCAAATGCTTTTTCTAATGCATCATTGAACGAATCATTAAATGCTTGATCAACGTCTTCATCTGCATGACCTAACGAATTCCATATTTTTCGATATTGCTTAACTTGATTCGCTTGTTCGTTAGGATTGTCCAGTGGTTGTGCCGCTAATTTTTGCACTTCTTCCAACAGCTGCTGCTTTCTTGGTGTTGCGATGTAATGTTCCCAATCACTTAGCTCGGTAAGCTTTTCGTTTAATTGATCATAGTCACGTTGTAAACGGTGCTGGTGGTGGTTAGATAATTGTTCAAATATTTTTTTAAGTCGTTTGAAAACGCCAAAGCTAGCATTGTATTTACCTGTAGATATCAACCGTTTTAATTCTGCTACTTTCTTTTGAGCCTGATTGAACAATTGTTTTTGTTCTTTTTGTAATGGTGCCAATGCCTCTCGCCATTGATTGTCAATCTGAGCTTTAGCATCAGCGATAGATTGAGGAATCACACCACTAATGACCGCTTCAACTGCTCGCCATTGTTTTTGCCACTCATTAAAATAAGCTGAACGTTCAGTAAACTGTTCCATCGTTTCTGGAGGCAACTGTTGAGAAATTTTAGAAATAAGGTGTGTCGCTTTTGTAACAGACTCAGCTATCTCTGGAATTTGTTCTAATTTTTGTAATTGCTTACTAAATTGTTCAGTAAAATTTGATTTTTCCTTGTTATTGAGCGCTGAATGCTCTATTTCGACCAGGATTTCATCAAGTTCATTTTTTAAAGCAATTTCATCAATCTCTTGGTTTTCAAATACCGCATTAGCAATTAACTGGTTATAAGTAGACAGTTTTTCCCTAAATTCCTTTATAGTTTGTTCTTTTTGCTCATCAAGCTTTCTAACGATCTGGGCTTGTTCAAACTGCTCTTTTATGTGAGCAAAGGCTTTATCTAATTGTTCATTGATGGTGCTGTATTTAATTAATGCTTGTTCTTTATCTGATTGAGATAAACAAGCAAAATCCTGTACTAACCAATTCCACTCATCATTTAACAAGGTTCTTTTTTCTAACACTAATTCGTAATCATTTTGTTCTTTTAAAGCTAACAGTTTAGACAACACCATTTGCGTATCTTTTAACAACTTAACCGGCTTTTCTTTTTCCAGTGCTATAATTGCAAGTTTTTCTTTGATCAACGACTTAACTGCGTCACCATCCGCTTTCTTAAGTAATTTTTCTAGTGTATTGATGTCAGATGTTTGACTTAAAATATACTGCTGCACAGTAAGATCAGTTTTCTTCACAAACAAGCTGGGCCATGTCTGAGGTTTGTTAATTTTATCAATCAGCGCAATTATGATCGTACTACAATTGGCCTTCTCTAACACTTTTTCAGCCATGCTAGTGGTAATATGTTGCTCAATATAAGAGAGCTTATTTTCTTTTGAATACACATCAGAAGAATCACTGGCTAAGATATTGATCAAATTATCGTATGCAAAATTCTTTACGCTGCTATTTTTCTCTTGCTCAAATGCCTTTAGCCAAACGGAAAAGTCATTTAATTTGATTAACGCACTTCGTCGAACAAGATCATTTTCGTCTTCGGATGCTAGTCGCTTAAGTACTTGCACATCCTGGCTATTTGATAATTGAAGTTCGTCTTTGATAGCCGCAATACGAATATTACTGTTTTTGTGTTGCCACTGCGCTTTAGAATTGAATAATTTAGAAAAAATCATAAATCTTTAAACCTAGCAATAGAGTCTTTTTCTTTGAACTCTCTTCTTAATTGAGATTTAGTCTTGTCAACGATTTCACCGTTAGAGCCAACCGAGAAAATTTCATCCATGTCGAGTCGACGTGCTTGATACGCCATTACTATTTGCATTGCGGATTCACGTTGGCTTTGCTCAACAGGTGCTCCTTCAGGCCACTTTCCTGTTTCTACTGCACTTTTAAAACGTAAATACATCTCTTCAGTTAAATTATCAACTACTTGTATTAAATCCATAATGTCTATTTTTTCCGCTTTATGAGGATAAGCCTAACACGAGTTACAAGGTACATAATAAAGCCAAGGACTGTACTCGTAATTGAGGTAATATACTGCCAACTACCAGGTTGGGCGTTTTGCCAAAATAAGAATAAAAAACCACCACAAAAAAGCAGCATGGCAAAAAACGATTGATTCATTAATGACTGCTTTTTCTTAAGACGCTGTTCGAGTTCTATAGCTTTTAATTTGTCTTGATCAATATTTTGTAACGCAACACTGCAATGGTTACAAGTTTTAGCTTTATCTGAAATTTTCTTATTGCAAGCAGGACAGTTAATTATGGCCATAGTTTTCTCTATAAAAATTTTATGCTGTATTTTAACCAAAAAAAACGCCCTTGCGGGCGTTTTATCTTGATTAATTTATAATTAATTCATTATTTTTTGTTTTGCCACAACTCTGCGTTTTTAATCCCAAGCTTTTCAGGATCAAAGGTGTATTTTTCAACACCAGCTTTTTGTTGCGCTTCGTAATCTCTTAAGGCTTTGATTGCCGGTTTTGCCATAAAGAATATTATTAATATACCTATGATGTTTAACCATGCCATTAAGCCAACACCAATATCACCTAATACCCAAGCAGCGCTTGGTTCAGCTACGGTACCGTAGAATACTGCTGCCATAATTCCGATTTTTAAGACAAACCGAAGGAATGGTTTCTTAAAGGTTCTGTTGATATAAGAAATATTATTATCAGCGATAAAGAAATAAGCCAAGATGGTGGTAAAAGCAAAGAAAAATAAGGCTAAGGCGATAAATGGTTTACCTACACCCGGTAATACACTATCTACGGCTAGTTGAGTAAATGCAGGTCCATTAATTTCCGTAGCTAAAGCGATATTACTAACTATAGCTTCAGTCGCTCCATCAGGCACAACATTATACTGCTGTGTTATCAAGATCATAAACGCTGTAGCCGAACATACAAACAAAGTATCAATATACACTGAGAATGCTTGAACTAAACCTTGTTGCGCAGGGTGGTCTACTTCTGCCGATGCTGCTGCATGAGGGCCAGTACCTTGTCCCGCCTCGTTTGAATAAACACCACGTTTTACGCCCCAACCAATAGCTGCGCCTACACCAGCCATAGGTGAAAAGGCATCAGTAATGATTAAAGAAACCACGCCAGGTAACATATCAAGGTTAAGCGCAATAATTGAACAGGCAATGATAATATAAGCTAATGCCATAAACGGCACGACAACCTGCGTAAAGCTAGCAATGCGTTTAACACCACCAAAAATGATAAAGCCTAACAGTAATACGATGAAAACCGCTGCGTATACTTTAGTTAACGCCAGTTCACCTAAGAAAGAATTAACTGTTCCACCATTACCAAATACGTTAACAAGTGAGTCACCAATACCATTTGATTGCACTACTGGAAGTAACGCTCCACACGCTAGAATAGTAGAAAAAGCAAATATCCATGCATACCACTTTTGTCCCATAGCTTTTTCAATGTAATAAGCTGGACCACCACGATAAATACCGTCTTCTTCTTCTTTGTATATTTGTGCATTAGTCGATTCAACATACGCTGTTGCAGCGCCTAAAAAGGCAACGACCCACATCCAAAAAACAGCACCCGGACCACCAAAACCAATTGCAGCGGCAACGCCTGCAATATTACCGGTACCGACGCGACCAGAAAGAGATACGGCTAGTGCTTGAAACGATGAAATCCCCTTTTCTGAACTCTTGCCTGATAGCAGCAGACGCCACATTTCTCGAAAATGCCTGATTTGTACAAAGCGTGTAATGATGGAAAAGAACAAACCTGCACCTAAACATAAGTAAATAAGCGCTGGGCTCCAAATCACACTATTTAGTGATTGAACGAATTCTAACAAAATTTAAACTCCGAATTATTATAATTATTAGTAAAATTAATTGGTTATATACTTTCTACAACATGATATATTGCCGTTAGCATATCACGGCCAAATATTGCACTGCGTGCATCCGACCAACCTACAGCATAGTCAGGCAATAAATCATTATCTTTAAAAGGCATTTCTACGGTATAAGCCAAACATTTAAAATTCTCGCCTACCCAATTACTACCCACTGTCAGATTAGCCTTACCCGGCTCATCTTTGTCGTATCCTTTGTCATCTTGGAACTCTGGGGTAACCGCGAGAAGTATTTCCTTAAATTTCTCTTCTAGTTGATGATGTCTTTCGTCATATGAAGGGCACCCTTCACAGCCCGCAACAAAGTTAAACGGCAATGCTTCATCACCATGAATATCAAGATGCATATCAACGCCGGTTTCTTTCATCTTATTTCTAACGAGGAATACTTCTGGTGATTTTTCCATTGAAGGCTCTTGCCACTCACGGTTTAAGTTCACACCAATTGCATTGGTTCTAAGATGGCCTCTAACACTCCCGTCTGGGTTCATATTGGGCACTAAATAAAACACGGCATTATCTAACAAAGAACGCGCAACACCATCGTCTTCATCGAGTAAACGGTCAATAAAACCTTCCATAAACCATTCGGCCATAGACTCACCGGGGTGCTGTCTTGCCGTTAACCATATAATTTTCTTACCCTCGCCTTCTTCTCCAATTTTTAACAGAGACATATCACGGCCATCATGAGTTTGCCCTAACACCTGTAACTGACAATCAATATGTAACTGAGCATTGTGAATGAGGTCTTGATGACGGTCGTAGCTATATGGTGCAAAGTAGGCAAAATAGATAGAGTCGTGTTCTGGCATAAAGCTGATGGTGAGTTTAGCGCCATCAAACTCTGTAGGTACTCTAAACCAATGCTCACGATCATAAGACGCTACGGCTTGATAATTTTCCCAGCCTTCAATATAAGCTGATTGACCTGCATTATTAATATGCATTACGTGCTCTTGATGCTCATTGTTATGCAGTTTAAAGTGAAACCATTGGTAAAATTCAGATTGGTTATCTTTTTTAATTTCTAGTTGGATATTTTTTGGATCAGAGATATCGATTACACGAATGTTGCCGCTATCAAAATTATCAGATATTTGCATAACTTAATTCTTATACCATCAGTAATGAAAGCCTAAGTGTACACAAACAACTATTAGATCAGAAGCGTTAAAGTGATCTTAAGTAGATCCCTAGCTCTGTGGAGTAGCCCATTGATTTACTAGCGATTAAATTTTGTTCATTTATAACATAATAACTGGGGTAACCTTGTACCTTAAAATTTGATTTGGTGCGATGATCGCCCAGTGCGATTGGAAAGGTTAATTTATGCTGGCGGGTAAATTTTTCTACTTCTGCTTGAGATGTAAAATCCATAGCAACCGCTATCACATCAATAGCATCGTTCTTTTCATAAATAGATTGTAAATTACCAATACTTGCGTGACAGACTTGACACCAAGGCGCAAAAAAATACACCACCAAAGGCTTATTGTCGGAACTCAGGGTAATTTCTTCACCATGTAACGTTGGCAATGTATGGTTTGTATTAACAGGGCTATCCGTCGAAAGCATACTGGTTTCACGAATGAATGAAGTAAACTGAAAAATGCAGATAAATATGATTGTTTGTATGGCAAGACTTTTAAACAAAACACCCTCTTTTATACGGTTGATAACGCTTACAGCAGATATGACCTGAGATAGCCTTTTTTAATTCGATCAAAAGTATTGTTTCGTTAAAACACATTCAAAACCACTGAAAACAAAAATGCCAGTAGCACACAGCATACTGGCATTTATCAAATCGACATGAATATGATTGTCTATATATTAAAAAAGCCTTCAGGCTTTGCCAATATGAGTTTGTCCACCCATGTATGGTTGCAATACTGTTGGAATTTCAATGCTACCATCAGCTTGTTGATAGTTTTCCAATATAGCCACTAACGTACGTCCTACCGCTAAACCAGAGCCATTTAACGTGTGCAGAAGCTCAGGCTTGTTCGTCTCACTGTTTCTATAGCGTGCTTGCATGCGTCGTGCTTGGAAGTCGCCCATATTTGAACACGATGAAATTTCACGATAAGTATTTTGTGCCGGTAACCATACTTCTAAATCATATGTTTTAGTCGCGCTAAAACCGATATCACCCGTACATAGAATCACTGTTCTAAATGGCAATTCTAATTTCTTTAAGATATTTTCAGCATGAGAGGTTAACTGCTCTAACGCTTCAAATGAATCTTCTGGCTTAACTAATTGCACCATTTCAACTTTGTCGAATTGATGCTGACGGATCAAACCGCGAATATCACGGCCTGATGAACCGGCTTCACTTCTAAAGCACGGGGTGTGAGCCGTCATTTTAATTGGGAGCTTATTCTCGTCAATAATCTCATCACGAGCCAAGTTCGTTAACGGCACTTCAGCTGTTGGAATAAGAGAAAAAGTGCGAGTAGCAAGATCGGTGTGGAATAAATCTTCACCAAATTTAGGTAACTGACCCGTTCCATACAAAGAATCGTGGTTAACCAGATACGGAACATACATTTCTTCGTAGCCATGTTCTAATGAATGCACATCAAGCATAAATTGTGCTAACGCACGATGCATACGAGCAATTTGACCACGCATAACAACAAAACGAGTTCCGGCAAGCTTTGCACCGCTTTCAAAATCTAAGCCTTTATCAAGCGCAGTGGCAACATCAACATGATCTTTTACTTCAAAATCAAATTCACGTGGTGTCCCCCAAGAACGCACTTCAACGTTATCGTCTTCACTATCACCAGCTGGGACTGATTCATGAATTAGATTAGGTATTGCTGCAGCTATATCGTTAATCTTTTTAAGAATAACGTTCTGCTCTTCTTTTGCAGATTCTAATTCATTACCCAGTTGAGACACTTCAGCTAAAAGAGGCTGTATATCTTCACCGCGTGCTTTTGCTTGGCCGATAGATTTTGAACGCGTATTACGTTGGCTTTGTAATTCCTGCGTTTTTACTTGAATGGCTTTGCGCTGCTCTTCTAGCGCTATAAGCTTTTTGGTATCAAGTGTATAGCCACGTTTCGCTAATAAACTTGCTGTTTGTTCGATATCTGATCTTAAAAGTTTTGCGTCAAGCATTTTTCTTCACTTGTTTATTGGTTAGAGACGATAAACATTCCTAATGCCGCAGCGCTCACGCAAAACACAACATTAAAAACAATATTCGCCATTGCTTTAAAAATTTCACCTTGTTGCATCAGCAACAAAGTATCTAATGAAAACGTTGAAAATGTGGTAAAGGCACCTAGAAACCCTATTCCTATGAGCGTGCGATATACACCAAGCTCAATTGTACCTTGTTCAATCAACCCGTATAAAAGGCCCATTATAAACGAGCCGGAAATATTAACCATCAATGTTGCAAAAGGGAATCCTTTTCCGAGCCAATTTAAGATTATTTGTGAAAAAAAGAACCGTAAACTGGCACCGCAGGCTCCTCCTATGGCAACGAAAAAATACAAATTTAGATTACTTATAGCGCTGCTCATCACTTTGCCTATTTAATTCATCAAGGTATCGTTGTTTTTCTTTGAGCTGTTTTTCCAATCCCCTGTCCGTTGGCTGGTACAACCTAGTATCTGCTATTTCTGGCGGGAAATAATTCTCGCCAGCCGCAAATGAGTTCTGCTCATCATGAGCGTACCTATAACCAGCTCCATGACCAAGCTTTTCAGTTATTGAACTCGTCGCATTTCTTAAGTGAAACGGTACTTCCAAAGCTGATGTTTCCTTCGCTAACGTTTGTGCCTGTTTAAATGCTGTATATACGGCATTACTTTTAGGTGCAAGTGCCATATAGACTGCAGCTTGGGCAATAGCGCGTTCTCCTTCAGCCGGTCCAACACGTTGAAATGTATCCCAAGCACTAATAGCAATTTGCAAGGCACGAGGATCTGCATTACCCACATCTTCACTAGCAATGGCGAGCAGCCGACGAGCAACATACAAAGCATCGCCACCTGCAATAATAATTCTTGAATACCAATACAAGGCAGCATCAGGGTCGGAGCCCCGTACAGATTTATGAAATGCACTAATCAAATCATAAAAAGCATCACCACCTTTATCATACAACGGGATATTACTGCCGCTGATTTCCAGTATTAACGCTTCATTGATGTTTATTAGTGTTTCACTCGGATAAATATCAAGACAATTCTCAAAGAGATTAAGCAACCGCCTCGCATCGCCATTAGCGATGGTAACTAAGCTTTTTTTTGCTTGTTGTTGAAATTCAACCGTACAATTTCGATCGACCTGTTCTATTTCTATTGCTTTTTTCAGTACTAATTCAAGGTCTTGCGCTGTTAACTTATTAAGTGTGTATAGGCGTGTTCTCGACAATAGTGCTCGATTAAGCTCAAATGCTGGGTTTTCTGTGGTCGCACCAATAAAAATAACCGTGCCATCTTCTATGTGTGGTAAAAAGGCATCTTGTTGGCTTTTATTAAAGCGGTGTACTTCATCAACAAACAAAACAGTTCGTTGTTGATGATGAATTAGACGTGATTTGGCATTATCAATGGCTTGTCGAATTTCTTTAATGCCTGATGTTACCGCTGATACTCGTTCAATTTCGGCATCAGAATGCGTCGCGATTATCTCTGCAAGCGTTGTTTTGCCTGTGCCAGGAGGTCCCCAAAATATAACCGATTGACATTGTTTGTTTTCAATTGCGACGCGTAAAGGCGAGCCTTTGCCCAAGATATGCTGTTGACCTACATAATCACTTAATTGCTTAGGTCGTAGCTTTGCCGCTAGCGGTTTAAAGCTTCCCTGCTCTTCAAATGATAAGTCTAAGGTACCGTTATCGCTGGTCATCTAATTGAACACCTTCTGGTACAACGAAATTAAATATCTGATTGCTTAATGCGGGGTTTAACGTAAAAGCAGATAAAGCTATTTCACTGCGCTGTCCTGTTGCATCCAATATGATAAATTTTTTGATCGCTGTACCAGTTTCATCAAATACTATCGTTAATTCTTTGACTTGCGAGTTATCATCGATTGATTTAATCACAAATTCCATTATGGCCGTTTGTTTTATATCATATTGTTGCCACAAGGATTGGTCATTACTCGAAAGTAGTAAAATCGGCGTATTAGTCAAAGACGCATCTAAAGCATACGCGGTAACTTGTTCGATAAATGGATCAAACAACCATAGTGACTTACCATCAGAAAGTATTTGATTTTCATCGGGAGATTTTGTGTGCCAATTCACAAGGTTTGGCTTCTTAACGATAATATTCCCTATAGATACTTGTAACGCGTTACTTTCCTCATCATAGATACTTTGTTCAAAATCAGCCGTAAAGGAAGTAATTTTACTTAATATTTCCAATAACTTAGCTTTATCAATTTCATCTTGACTCGCTTTTTTAACGCTACTTGAATTTTCATTAAGCAAGGTAATGTTTGGCTTAGCTATATTGGCTGTCGCTAAAGGAAGTGCCAATACATTCCCAGCCATAATGATTGATGTAATGGGAAATACTAACGATTTTTTCAATTTTATAATCATAAATTCTTTATTTATTCTTTTACTGGAGGTGGCGCTATTACTTCACGCGCCCCATTGTGCCCTGGAGTAGATACGACCCCGTGATTTTCCATTTGTTCCACGATACGTGCGGCCCTATTGTAACCAATTCTGAATTTACGTTGGACACTTGATATTGATACACGGCGAGTTTCTGTGACAAAACTTAATGCTTCATCATAAAGCGCATCTAACTCATCATCTTCCGTCGCTTCTGCTTGCTCACCTGGAAGTAGGATGTCTTGATCATTCTCACCTGACAATATTTCTTCTACATAGTTAGGCTCGCCTCGAGATTTCCAATCACTGACAACGGCGTGCACTTCGTGATCATCAACAAAAGCACCATGCACTCGAATTGGAACGGCTTCTCCTGGTGGCAGATAAAACATATCCCCCATCCCCAAGAGTTGCTCCGCGCCTTGTTGGTCGAGAATAATTCTCGACTCAATACGTGATTGTACTCGTAATGCCATACGTGTCGGGATATTTGCTTTAATTAATCCGGTAATAACATCTGCAGAAGGTCTTTGAGTTGCAAGAATTAAGTGAATGCCAGCTGCACGCGCTTTTTGGGCTATACGTGCGATAAGCTCTTCAACTTTTTTACCCACAATCATCATCATATCGGCAAATTCATCAACGATGATCACAATAGAAGGTAGTTTCTCCAAAGTTGGTGGTGTTTGGCTAAAGGCATCACTAGGTTGCCATAAGGGGTCAATAATCGGCTCGCCTGCAGTAATCGCAGTAGTAACTTTTTCATTATATCCTTTGAGGTTTCTTACGCCCAATTTAGACATTAACTGATAGCGCCTCTCCATTTCACCAACACACCACCTAAGCGCGTTTGACGCCTCTTTCATGTCTGTTACCACTTCAGAAAGTAAATGAGGTATACCGTCATACACTGACAATTCTACTTGCTTAGGATCAATCATGATCATGCGCACATCTTCAGGTGAAGATTTATACAATATACTGACGATCATGGTATTAACTGCTACAGATTTACCCGACCCCGTCGTTCCTGCCACTAACAAATGAGGCATTTTAGCCAAGTCAGCTACAACAGGCTTTCCTGAGATGTCACTACCAATGGCCATTGCTAAATTCGACGGTGACTGTTCAAACTTTTCACAGGCTAATACATCTGCGAAAAATACCGTGTCTCGATTCTTGTTCGGTAGTTCGATACCAATGACTGACTTACCTTCAATCACTTCAACAACACGAACACTTTTAGCAGATAGAGAACGTGCAATATCTTTTGAAAGGTTAGTGATTTTACTAACCTTTACACCAGGAGCTAAATCAAGCTCAAACCTCGTAATGACGGGCCCTGGAAAAACATCAACCACATCCGCCTTAACACCAAATTCAATCAATTTGGCTTCAACTAGCCTAGAAACTTTATCCAATTGCTCTTTATCAATTGGGTTTTTAACGCGATCAGACCGGTCAAGTAAATCTAAAGACGGTAATGAAACATAATCCGGTTCACTTTCTTTTGCGTTTGCCAACTGCTGATGAATTTTGTCATGCAGAGTGGCTGGCTCTTCGACCTGTATTTTCTCTACTGGTTCAAATGCTGCTGCAATTTCTTCTTTACTGACATTTTCCTGGACATTAACGGATAGAGGCTCATTAAGTAAATCGTCAATTTCAATAAAGGGTTCAATACGTTCTTCATTCGGAATAACTTCATCATCATTGTCTTGTTGAGCTAAAACCTCTGTTTGTCCAAATGCATCTCTTACTCTTTCACGACTTTCATCAAGCTCTTTGTTAGCTTCATCTTTAAGGCTTTGTTCTTGTGCACCAACTAATTTAGCCGAGTCACTAAAAGAAGGTTCAATATCACTTGTGCCAAATTTGTCTTGCAATAATTTGGGTAAAGCAATAAGGAATAAAGCGGCTGATATGGTGTATTGGCCTATGTTATCAATAATAGTAAGCCATGAAATACCTGTAAGAAATACAAAGCCTGTACACGTTAACATCAAAAATAAAAGCGTACTGCCTACAAAGGAAAGGTACACGATAAAGGTACCGCTTATTATATCGCCTAATATCCCTCCCGCAGAGAAATAGAAGATATCGTCAAAGTTCATACTGGCTAATGATGTCACGCCAATATAAAACATAAAGAAGCCGATAAACTTGAGGCCAAGGGTTAAGTAATCTAATTGCATCAATCGATAGAATTTTTGGAAGAGTAACCAGCCAATAAAAGCAATAACAAAGGGTAAGCTATATGCGATAACACCGAAAAAATTTAACAGCAAATCAGACAAATAGGCGCCAACAGAGCCACCTAAATTTCTCACCGGTGTTTTGTACCCTGTTTGAGACCAACCAGGATCTGCAGGGTCAAAAGTAAATAGCGCTAACATAAGGTACATTGCAATGACGGTGCAAAATAACAACCCTGCTTCAAGTAAGCGTTGAGCTCCTGATAATTTTCGAGATTCTGAAGACAATATGGCAACCATAGTAATTTCTTTTTATAACTACCTAAAATAACAAACTATTACGCTATAGAAAACGACTTATCGTCTGATCGGCAAAACATTAGACGATTTTACTTCTTCCATGACCACATATGTACGACTTTCACTCACTGCAGGCAATCTTAATAGGGTATCACCTAATAATTGACGATAAGCGGCCATGTCTTTAACTCGTGTTTTTAATAAGAAATCAAAGTCACCTGAAACTAAATGACACTCCTGTATAACATCGAGTTCATGAACTGCCTTCGAAAAATCATCAAACACATCAGGACTAGTTTTAGTCAACGTGATCTCAACAATAACCAGTAACGCCGCGTCGAGTAGCTCAGGGTTTAAGATCGCTTTGTAGCCTGAAATATAACCTTCGTTTTCAAGCCGTTTTACGCGTTCTAGACAAGGCGTTGGACTCAAGCCTACTCTTTTTGATAGTTCAACATTCGATAAGCGACCATTTTTTTGAAGTTCATCTAAAATATTACGATCGATGCGATCAATTTGTTTGACTGTAGACATCATAATAGTTTTTTATTCTTTATTTGCGCATTTCATTAGTTCTATATATCGCAAACTAACAAATAACAGCAAGTTATTCTATAAAAACATCATTATACTAGTTGGTAATTTCAATTCAAATAAGCCTGAGAGTTTAAAATTATGATTATTGGTGTACCAAAAGAAATTAAAAACCATGAATATCGTGTTGGTATGGTACCAGCAAGCGTACGTGAGTTAATTAACCATGGCCATAGTGTGATTGTCGAAACTAATGCTGGTATGGGTATTGGTTTTACAGATCAGAACTACATTGAAGTTGGCGCCACGATCTTATCCACAGCTGCAGAAGTTTTCGCACAAGCGGAAATGATCGTAAAGGTAAAAGAGCCACAAGCGGTTGAACGTGCAATGTTGCGTGAAGGACAAGTATTATTTACTTATTTACACTTAGCCCCTGACTTACCTCAAACTCAAGACTTAGTTAAAAGCAAAGCAATTTGTATTGCTTATGAAACAGTTACTGACGCATCTGGTGGCTTACCATTATTAGCACCAATGTCTGAAGTTGCCGGTCGTATGTCAATTCAAGCTGGTGCACAAGCATTAGAAAAATCTAATGCAGGTCGCGGTATGTTATTAGGTGGCGTACCTGGTGTAGAGCCAGCAAAAGTTGTTGTGATTGGTGGTGGCATGGTAGGTAACAATGCTGCACAAATGGCTGTTGGCATGGGCGCTGACGTTGTCATTCTTGATAGAAATATTAACGTACTTCGTAAGTTAGATGCTCAGTTCGGTAACAAAGTGAAAGCGATTTACTCAACAGCTGACGCTTTAGAAAAACATGTGCTTGAAGCAGATCTAGTTATTGGTGGCGTATTAATTCCAGGTGCTGCGGCGCCAAAATTAGTCACTAAAGAGCACATAAAGAACATGAAGCCTGGCTCTGCCATTGTTGATGTTGCTATAGATCAAGGTGGCTGTATTGAGACTTCCACGGCAACAACCCATGCCGACCCAACGTTCATCATTGATGATGTTGTTCATTACTGTGTAGCTAACATGCCAGGCGCTGTACCTCGCACGTCAACGTTTGCATTAAATAATGCCACATTGCCATACATCATTAACTTAGCCAACAAAGGCTATAAGCAAGCTTTACAAGATGATAAGCACTTGCTAAACGGTTTAAACGTTATTGATGGCAAAGTTACCGTAAAAGAAGTTGCGGAAAACTTAGGTTTTGAATTTACTGCGCCACAAGACGCAATCGCATCTGTTTAATGTGCATAATTGCACTTAAAATACACTGCTCATCCGTTAAAAGGTGAATAGTGTAAAAAAAAGAGCGCACTTTATAAGTTGCGCTCTTTTTATTTGTCTAAAAGTTATTTTACCCTCTTGATATATTTCCTTAGAATCCCAATCAATTAATTAATTGTATTGATATATTTTGGAGAATTCATGAGCGACGTAAGACATTGTCCTCTACTTATTTTAGGCTCAGGCCCAGCAGGTTACACTGCCGCAGTTTACGCAGCCCGCGCAAACTTAAACCCAGTTATGATCACAGGCATGCAACAAGGTGGCCAATTAACAACAACAACAGATGTTGAAAACTGGCCGGGTGATGCGGACGACTTAACCGGTCCAGCATTAATGGAACGTATGCAAAAGCATGCAGAAAAATTCGACACTGAGATTATTTTTGATCACATTGAAGAAGTTGATTTAGAGTCTCGTCCATTTAAGCTCAAAGGAAGCAGTGAATATACGTGTGACGCATTAATTATTTGTACTGGCGCTTCAGCACAGTATTTAGGTTTAGAATCTGAAACTGCGTTCATGGGTAAAGGTATTTCAGCTTGTGCAACGTGCGACGGATTTTTCTACAGAAATCAAAAAGTAGCGGTTGTAGGTGGCGGTAACACTGCCGTAGAAGAAGCACTTTATTTGTCAAATATTGCTTCTGAAGTACACCTTATCCATAGACGTGATACATTCCGCTCTGAAAAAATCTTGACCGATAGGTTAATGAATAAAGTAGCTAACGGTAATATTACCTTGCACACAGATCGTACTTTGGATGAAGTGCTGGGTGATAATATGGGCGTTACAGGTATTCGTATTAAAGATACAAATTCTGAGGCTACCGAAGAAATTGATGTAGCAGGTTGTTTCATAGCTATTGGCCATAAACCAAATACGGATATTTTCAAAGGTCAGTTAGACATGAAAGATGGCTACCTTACGATTCAAAGCGGTACAAGCGGTAATGCAACGCAAACGAGTATAGAAGGTGTATTTGCAGCAGGTGATGTTGCAGACCATATATACAGACAAGCGATTACATCTGCTGGTGCAGGTTGTATGGCGGCACTTGACGCTGAGCGATACTTAGACGCTAAATAAGGTCATAAAACGACTGATGACCAATGTAAACCAGACTCTTACTTTCTTATCTGAAGAGAGTCTGGATTTTCCTCCTGTTAATAACGCCTTGCCAGATCCAAATGGGTTATTAGCTGTTGGTGGCGATCTCTCTCCTCCTCGTATTTTAAATGCTTACAATCACGGCATATTCCCTTGGTATAGTGACGGGGAGCCCATTATGTGGTGGTCTCCGGATCCAAGGGCAATTATTTTTACTCGTGAAATCAAAATAAACCGTACCTTAAGAAAATTCATTAATCGACAACCGTACCAAATAACGTTAAACACCGCCTTTGATCAAGTTATTTCATTATGCGCAGACGCTCCCTTTAGAAAAGAAGACACTTGGATCGTCAACGAGATGCAACTTGCTTATCAGCAGCTCCACCAACTTGGCTACGCACACTCTATCGAAGTTTGGTTAGAAGATGAATTAGTCGGTGGGCTATATGGTGTCGCCATAAATGGACTGTTTTCTGGTGAATCAATGTTCTATAGAAAGGCTAATGCATCAAAGTTTGCACTTGTAGCAATGTGTCAACTACTTGCAGAGCAAAATATCTCATTTATTGATTGCCAAATATCCAATGAATTTCTACAAGATATGGGCTGTGTTAGTATTTCAAGAAATAAATTTATATCCTTAAAACAAGAAGTACTTAACGTTGAATTGTCAAATCAGTTTTGGCACGCTCGGCCTTTAACATTGAAGTAGTAAATGACTCAAGATTTTAAACTAGGGATAACACAAGAGTTTCCTTGCAACTACCTTTCGAACAAAAACGAACGACTGCTAATTGCAGTAGATGAACGGTTTCATGACCAGTCCCATTACAATTGGCTGATGCATCAAGGCTTTAGACGTAGTGGCGATCAAATATACCGCCCTCATTGCCAAGCATGTACGGCTTGTCATTCGTTAAGAGTAATGTGTGAACTATTTACGCCAAGTAAGAGTCAAAAGCGTTTACTCAAAAAAAATGCCCAGTTCAATATAAAAATTTCTGATACTGTTCAAGATAACTATTATCCGTTGTACGAACAGTACATCAATACCATACATAGTGATGGGGCTATGTACCCGGCAACTAAGGAACAATTTGCCGGCTTTGTAAACTGCACTGTGTGCCCGGTACGGTATATTGAAATATGGGACAGCAACAAATTAATAAGTGTCGCAGTGACAGACGAACTTAAAGACGGGTTATCAGCGGTTTATACTTTTTATGATCCAACCTATCGACAATCTGGTCTCGGTGTTTATTCCATTCTCAAACAAATAGAAACTAGCGTCAATTTACAAAAACCATTTTTATACCTTGGTTACCAAATAGATGATTGTAAAAAGATGAACTATAAAAACAAATATTTCCCGCACCAAAGATTAATCAACCAAACGTGGCAAATCATAAATAAATAGTACTCTGTGCTTTACATTGTCCTCGCAATTGGGCATGATCGCGGCAGTTTTTTATTTAAGCACAATTTAGAGGGTTACCGCCCAATGGCGAAAGAAGAAAATATTGAAATGCAAGGTACTGTGTTAGATACACTGCCTAATACTATGTTCCGCGTTGAATTAGAAAATGGACACGTTGTTACTGCACATATTTCTGGCAAAATGCGTAAAAACTATATTCGTATTTTAACTGGAGATAAAGTTACGGTTGAATTAACACCTTATGACTTATCGAAAGGTCGCATTATTTTCCGTGCTAGATAATTAAAATTCATTATCTTATGAAAAAGCCCTGTAATAACAGGGCTTTTTTTTTGTCCGCTATTTAGAACTTGAAAAACTAGTGCTCGACTAATTCCTTTTTACTTTCCGTGTTGATGACGAGCTTTCCTTTCTTCACGCCAACTTTAGCCACGCCACCTTGAGTAAGGTCACCGAACAACAATTCGTTAGCTAATGGTTTCTTGAGCTGCTCTTGAATTAAGCGTGCCATTGGGCGAGCACCCATGGCCTTATCATAGCCTTTGTCTGCTAGCCATGCTTTAGCATCTTTAGTTAGCTCTAACGACACACCTTTTTCATCAAGAAGTGCTTGAAGCTCAACAATGAATTTATCGATCACCTGATTAATCACTTCGGTCGATAAATGATTAAACCACACAATGTTATCTAATCGATTTCTAAATTCTGGCGTAAACACTTTATTGATTTCATTCATAGCATCGACACTGTGATCTTGTTGTTTAAAACCAATTGATTGGCGTGTAGTTTCTTGCACACCCGCATTGGTTGTTAGTACAATCACTACGTTTCTAAAGTCAGCCTTACGACCATTATTATCAGTCAGTGTTCCGTGATCCATAACTTGTAATAAGATGTTGTAAACGTCTTCATGGGCTTTTTCTATTTCATCTAACAATACAACGCAATGAGGGTGTTTTATAACGGCATCAGTTAACAGCCCACCTTGCTCATATCCAACGTATCCAGGAGGTGCGCCAATTAAGCGACTAACTGCATGTTTTTCCATATATTCAGACATATCAAAACGAAGTAACTCCAATCCCATAGTTTTAGCCAATTGCTGTGTAACCTCTGTTTTACCAACACCAGTAGGGCCAGCAAATAGAAATGAACCTACAGGCTTTTGCTCATTACCTAACCCTGCCCTAGATAAACGTATAACTGAAGAAAGTTCTTCAATGGCATGATCTTGACCAAACACTACTAATTTTAGATTACGATCTAAGTTTTTAAGGCTATCTTTTTCCGTCGAAGATACAGATTTTTCCGGTATCCTGGCTATTTTTGCAACAATAGATTCGATTTCATGATTGTTGATCACTTTTTTACGCTTAGATGGTGCTACCAATTGTTGCTTTGCTCCAGCCTCATCAATGATGTCTATGGCCTTGTCCGGCAAAAAACGTTCGTTAATATATTTGTCAGCTAATTGTGCAGCCGCACGCAATGCTTTATTGGTATATCGAATACCGTGATGGGCTTCATACTTGTCTTTCAAACCCAACAGTATTTTCGTGGTATCATCAACACTTGGCTCAGCGATATCAATTTTTTGGAAACGTCTAGCTAATGCGCGATCTTTTTCAAAAATACTTTGATACTCTTGATAGGTTGTTGAACCGATGCATCGTAATTTACCGCCAGATAATAAAGGTTTGATCAAGTTAGACGCATCCATCATACCGCCAGATGCTGCACCAGCGCCAATAATGGTGTGAATTTCATCAATAAACAAAATAGCTTTCTTATCTTGTTCTAATTCTTTTAATAACGACTTAAACCGTTTTTCAAAATCGCCACGATATTTGGTGCCAGCAAGTAATGCCCCCATGTCCAACGAATAAATAGTTGCCCCATTTAAAAAGTCAGGTACCTTATCCGACTCAATTAAGTTCGCTAGTCCTTCGGCGATAGCTGTTTTGCCAACACCTGCTTCACCAACAAACAACGGATTATTTTTTCTACGACGGCTTAACACTTGAAGTGTTCGCTCTGTTTCGTCATCACGGCCAATAAGCGGATCAATATTACCTTTCTTGGCTTCATCATTTAGGTTAACGGCGAAACTTTCTACAACACGTGGTTCTTCTTCAGTTTGCGGTTCAATATCATCTGAAATTTGGCCTGGCTCACCGTGATCAACTTTTGAAATACCATGAGAGATATAATTAACAATATCTAAGCGTGTAATATCTGATTTTTTCAGGATATAGGCTGCTTGAGATTCTTGCTCGCTGAAAATGGCAACTAATACATTTGAACCGTTTACTTCACTCTTGCCTGAAGATTGGACATGAAATACAGCGCGTTGTAATACACGCTGAAAACCTAAAGTTGGCTGAGTTTCTCTTTCCTCTTCTTCAACTGGAATAACGGGGGTCGTTTCACCAATAAATTCCAACAGGCTTTTACGCAGTTTAGGCATATCTGCACCGCAAGCTTTAAGTGCATCAATTGCAGAAGGGTTATCCAATAATGCAAGTAATAAATGCTCTACCGTCATAAATTCGTGTCGAGACTCCTTAGCTTGACGGAAAGCTAGGTTTAACGAAATTTCTAAATCTTTATTTAGCATAGGTTACTCCAATCAATACCTTGCATTTTATGCTTGCTCCATTGAACACTGCAACGGGTGTTCATTTTCGATAGCAAAACGAATGACCTGATCTACTTTTGTCTCTGCAACTTCTGCAGTAAATGTGCCACAACGGGCCTTACCTTTGTAGTGAATCGTCAACATAATATCGGTCGCCTTATCAGAGTCCATGTTAAAAAACCGATTTAGAACTTCAACTACAAAATCCATTGGTGTGTAGTCATCGTTTAACAAAATCACATGGTATCGAGGAGGCTCTTCTAATCGTTCCTTTACTAGCTCCTCTTCAATTGCCTGTGATTCTGTTAATTCTTTCCAGTTACTCATAAATTTATTTTAGTCTCTACTAGTTAATTTTGCTCATTCTTTTTCGAATTTACAAACATTAAAAATTTGTAAATATTTTTGTAATTCTCTTGACTAATTCCATATTTTATCTACGATTTAGAAGTGACTAATTTTTAGTCATCTTTTCGTCGCGCAACAACACTTATGGAAGCGTAACGAAAATATACCGCAGGAAAAAGAAGGAAGTAGAAGTATGGCTCACGGTACAGTAAAATGGTTTAACAATGCTAAAGGGTTCGGTTTTATCCGACCTGAAGACGGTGGTGAAGACATTTTCGCTCATTACTCCACTATTCAAATGGACGGTTACAGAACTCTTAAAGCAGGACAGGACGTTAACTACGAGCTCAATGAAGGTCCCAAAGGTCACCATGCTGCAAGCATAAAGCCATCAGAAAAAGATTCAGAAAGCTAATTTAGCTGAATCTGCGTTTCAAAGCAAAAAAACACAGCTTAAGCTGTGTTTTTTTATAGTTTATTTTGTAACTTTAAGCTTTTATAGGTGATTTATAATTTCTTCAGCGAATTCTGAACAAGACACCAATGTCGCTCCTTCCATTAAACGTTCAAAATCATAAGTCACCGTTTTGGCGCCGATTGCGCCTGACATACCTTTTAGCATTAAATCTGCAGCCTCTACCCACCCCATATGCCGTAACATCATTTCCGCCGATAAAATAACGGAGCCAGGATTTACTTTGTTTTGTCCCGCATATTTAGGCGCAGTGCCATGTGTCGCTTCAAATACAGCAACTTCATCACTGATATTTGCACCAGGAGCAATGCCTATCCCACCTACTTGTGCTGCGAGAGCGTCTGAAAGGTAATCCCCATTTAAGTTTAACGTTGCAATAACGTCATACTCTTCAGGTCTAAGTAATATTTGCTGTAACATTGCGTCGGCAATCACGTCTTTAATGATAATTTCTTTACCTGTATTCGGGTTGGTTAATGATAACCACGGTCCACCATGCAGTATATCAGCGCCGAATTCATCATGTGCCAATTGATAGCCCCAGTCTTTAAAAGCACCTTCGGTATACTTCATGATGTTGCCTTTGTGAACTAGTGTTACAGAATCACGATTATTATCGATAGCGTATTGTATTGCTTTACGCACTAGCCGCTCAGTTCCCTCTTTTGACACTGGCTTAATACCAATACCACATTGTTCAACAAATCTTATAGAAGACACACCCATTTCTTCTGTTAGGAAGTTAATAACCTTAGTCGCGTCTTCCGTACCGGCTTTGTATTCAATTCCTGCGTAAATATCTTCAGAGTTTTCCCTAAAAATAACCATATCCACAGCTTCAGGATGTTTAACTGGGCTTGGGACACCAGTAAACCACTGCACAGGACGTTGACACACGTACAAATCCAGTACCTGACGTAGTGCTACATTCAATGAGCGAATACCACCGCCAACAGGGGTGGTTAATGGGCCTTTGATGCCAACTCGATACTCTTTGAACATTTCGAGGGTTTCTTCAGGTAACCATGTTTCAGAGTCATACACCTGCGTTGCTTTTTCTCCTGCATACACCTCCATCCAATGTATTCTGCGTTCCCCTTGATATGCTTTATTTACCGCTGCATTTACTACTTTCATCATTTGCGGAGTAACGTCAATTCCAATTCCATCGCCTTCAATGTAAGGAATGATCGGGTTTTGTGGGACAACTAAGCATCCGTTATCTAAGGTAATTTTTGAGCCTTCACTTGGAACCGTTACTTTATTAGACATATGCGTATCTCCGAGAAGAAAATGATTTTTGATTTGCGATGCAATATAAGCAAATTAATTTGCTTCATGGTCTAAAGCTAAACGAAAAAGAGCATTTACACTAATCACCAATGCGTGATAGTGAACATTTATTAGGTGAATAGTGAGTTTTATGATGCATAAATATTCAGCTATTGATTAATAAAGACCCATATAAATGATTATAGACAAAATAACTAGTCAATCGAGAATGCAAAAAATTTAGCTTAACAATTCATCAACTATTTTATTGGCTAGCATTTTGCAGCTCTTTGCTGAAGGGTGGTATCCATCTATCGCAAACAAGCTTTCATCCGCTTCAATATCCACCCTCATAAAGCTCACTTGATGAAATTTCTGGCAAAGCGCTTCACTAACCAAATTTAATTTTTTACTTCGGGAGCCAAGCACTTTGGCAAGTGGATTTGGTAAAAGAGGAAATTGCTCCATTGGAGGAATAGCCAATAAGAGTATTTTGCTGTTAGGGCTTTGAGTAATTAACTTTTGAAATAATTGACGCATGGTATATTGCCACTTATCAGCAGATGTAAACGCCGTAACATCATTAACACCAATTGAAATGACGATGTAATCAGCTTGCACATCTATATCATTTAGTTTCGCTGTTAAGTCTTTTAATTTATCTCCTGATTTCGCATATACATACCATGAGATATTATCAGTCGTTAATTTCATAAGTTTGTTTTTTAATGCGCCAACCAATGAGCTATTAATGTCTTCGACACCTACGCCTGCAGCCACAGAATCACCAATTACAGCGACGCAAGGAACGTCATCAATTTGGTGCATCCTTGTGCCTGCGGCTTCGGGTAGTTTTATAGCCCGCTGTTTTACTAATATCGCTTGAACAAACCATATCGGAAACGTAATGATATATTTAAGAGTTGTATACATGAATGAATCTCTTATTTTTACAATCTACTTATTTATAAGTTGGTATTTATTCAAAATTAGATTAATCCTGCCGTCAGCTTTTATTCTTTGAATTGCGTCATTAATACGAGGTAAGAGCCCTTTCATATCTGCTCTTAATCTGATGTGTAGTTTTCCAGCTGAATGATTTGGACCAAAACTAACGGGAATTCTTAATTTAGAAGACCAATAAATGGCGGGCAAATCCCCCATGATTGCATACTTAATTCTTTTTGAATAAAGCGCAAATATTAGTTCCCTTTCAGAGCTAAAATCAGCACGAATAAATTTGTCATCGTCATGGTAATAGTAGCCTCTTATTGTCCCTACTTCTTCTCCAAGAATAATTGATTTAGATGGTAACTCTTCAAAGGTGTTAGGCAAATAAATGATAAACTCTTGAATAGCAATAAGTGGTTTACTAAAAACATAGTTAGCTGACATCTCTTCTTTATTAAGCCAGCTAGGGCTGACTGTATCAAAGTCCAATATACCGTGTTGTAAGGCTAAATTAGTACGCTTAGGAGGCAATGTTACTTGACGACCTTCTATATTCGCTTCTTCAAGTATAAGTGGGATTAACTCACCTAAAATCCCTGGGGTTTCTTTGTTATCAATATAGTATGGGATCCAGCTACTGGAACCTGAAAGATCATATTTCAATACGAAAGATGTATCATTCGCCAAAGTCCTACAGGTAACTAAAACTAATAATAATGTGTAAATAACACGATTCATTTAACGACATGAACCCAATAACAAAGCAAACTTATCTTTAGTATGGTCGTTATTATTATGAATTAGAAAGAAAATACAAAAAATTTACAGAACTTTTATCAATTAGTTTAGGAATTCTCATCGGAATTAAGTGATGTAGAATAATACGCGCTAGTTCAGGGGATTGAGGCTACATCGACACGCCCTTACCAATGGCGGGTTTTAAATTCTTGAATTAAGGAAACTGTGAAGAGTTTATGTTTAAATGTTATTTGATTTTCACTATAAATATTATTTATGAAAGTTAACATTGCTAAATATACGTATCAAATCAGTATAACGTCTTATTAAACCAAAATTTAAACGAGTTAATACTTATAAATCAATATCAATTACATAAGAAATGATAAACTTCACATCATCATTATCTAAATCAGTATTTGATACTCCAAATGAAAAGCCATTTTTACTCAAACTGGCACCATATTCAACAAACGATTCCCCTGCATAAAAATCATCTGTACCTGCTCCTACATGCAAGGATAATCCAATACCCGACGCTACTGTGAAGTCTGCATCCAGAGAAATGTATGAATCGTCACCAAAATCGACACCTTCTGCATTGGCTAATACGGCATATCCAAATGTAATAGCACCATAAGCCACACTTGCATTTACTTCGGTAAAATCTACATCATTTAGACTATCTGGGTATGCATAATGTACAAAACCTACATCATAACTTAAATTTTTTATCACTCCTGTGTAACCACCATAAAAATCAAGTTCATAGGTCATTTCTTTATCCCAATCCGCATTAGAAACCCATGTACCTACATAAAACCCTGATTGACTTTCATAATCAATACCACCCGATATCGCAGAATCTCCGTTAGTCTGTTCTAGACCTCTCCACAAATAACTATTAGTAAAACCAACATTTGCATACAAACCATCAACGGCATAAACCGATGTTGGTATTGCAATTAGCGAAGATAATATTACCATTGACGACATATTGAGAAGCTTAAATTTATTCATGGTACACACCTTTATTTATTAGCTAGTTATTTGGTTTTAAATGCGGTTGATTCTTTTTCCAACTCGGTTGCTAAACGAGCTAGCTCTACACTTGATTCTGAAATATTATCAGTTGCATGACTTGTTTCAGTTACTCCTGAGTTTAACGTTTCAACGTTTTGTAGAATTTCTTCTACAACCACTGATTGTTCTTCAGCAGCAGTGGCTATTTGCGCACTTAGATCACTAATTTCATTTATATCACCTGCTATTATTTGATTAAGATCTCTAGCTTCTTTAGCATGTTCCTGTACAGAATTAGCTTGGGTTACGCTACTTGCCATAACTTCAACTGATGAATTAGCACCATCCATGATGGTATTGATCATATCGTCTATCTCTTTAGTTGAATCTTGCGTTCTTTGTGCAAGTTGACGAACTTCGTCGGCGACTACCGCAAAACCTCGACCTTGTTCACCAGCACGAGCCGCTTCAATCGCAGCATTTAGTGCTAATAAATTCGTTTGATCGGCAATACCTTTTATTACACCGAGAACATTAACAACTTGATCGAAATCTTTTCGTACTTGTTGAACACTTAACTCCGACTGCTGAATGTGTTCAGTCATTGATACGATTGAGTGATATGTTCCGTCTAACTTACTCGCACCATCATTTACTTTTTCTTTAATATTATTGACCGCAGATGATGTACTCGTCGTACTAGCGGCGACTTCATTAACGGTTGCCCCCATTTCCTGCATCGCCGCAGCGAGTTGCTCTGAAATCGCCTGTTGTTCGCTAACCGTAGTGCTTGTTTGCGTAGTTATTGCCGCAAGCTCTTCAGAAGTAGAAGCTTGTTGAATGGCTATCCCTGATATATTGCTAACCATTCGAGATAAGTTGGCTATCATTTTGCTAATAGCTCCCTGTAGTTGACCTACCTCATCATTAGATGATTGTTCAACTTCCATGGTTAAGTCGCCACGGGCTACTTTTTGTGCGACAACTGAAATGTCAATAATTGGGGTAGTAATTCGTTTAGCAACAAATAAACCTATTAACACCACCACAGCAATTATGGTCATCATTAAGATGACCATAAATAGCGTATTAGTGCGAATTGAGGCAAACGCTTCTGGCTCATCGATTTCCGATAATATCGCCCAATTAAAATGACCAAACTCTATATGATCAAAGGACGAAAGTACCGGGTTGCCATTATAATCAATGATAATATCGGTGCCTTTTTCTCCATTAAGAGCTCTTTTAGCAGCTTCAGTGTCGACGCCATTTTCTGTGATCGAACCCGCAAAGCTTGCTTTGACGTTATGACCTTTAGGATCAAGAAATGAATTGCTACGCATTCTCAAATCATTACCGACTAAATAGCTTTCCCCCGTTTTTCCCATGCCTTCCCTAATGCCCATAATTTTTTGTATACCCTCAAGTGGCAACTGCAAAGCAACATACATCATGGTTTGTCCATCAGAGTTTAGTAAAGGCTGTGCAATAAATGAGGCAGGATCACCGTTGCTAGGTTCGTAAGGAGCAAAATCAACAAAACCGTATTGCTTGCTTTGTTTAATGTCTGTAATTAAACGGCCCAAATTGGAAGTTGAATATTTACCCGTTAAAATATTTGTATTAAAATCAGCCTCTTTGGTTACTGTGTAAAATATATGACCGTTTGGTTCGATCAGAAATAAATCATAATAGCCATACTTTTCAATATAACTTTTATAAAAATCTTCATTATTAGCTGTTTTAGGGTTATATGCTTCAGAGACATCAATTTCGGAAATTATTGCCCAACGTACACCACTACCAATATCAATATAATCCCAACTACTCACTACAGGATTACCGTTATAATCCATAATGACATCGGTGTTTTTTATTCCATTCAATGCATTTTGCGCAGCCTGTGTTTGTACCTTATTTTCATTAGCGAAAGAGGCTATAACAGAATATTCTGTCGGGTTTAAGTAAGAGTCTGAGCGCATGAGTTTATCTTGACCAACAAGATATGACTCACCCGATATCCCCATTCCTTCCCTATCACCTAAAATGCTATTAATTCTATCCAATGGTTGCTGATAAGCAATGTAACCAATACGTTTTCCATTCACCTCTACTGGTTTAATTACGAATGCAGCAGGGTCGTTATTACTGGGGGCATAGGGAAGAAAGTCAGCAAATTTAGCTTCTACAGTCCCCGATTGCTTGGCTAAATTGAAAGCTTGATAGAGTGAACTGTCCGCTAAATCTTCAGGAATTTTTTTCCCTAAATCATTTTCTCGAGCGACAGAATAAACAATGGTACCTTTAGTACTAATGATAAAAAAATCGTACCAGCCAAAATACGACAACAACGGTTTATAATTTTTATCGTATTTATTAAGTGAGTTTTGCCATTGATTCTTATTTGAAAAATTATTAACTAATTCAGTGATAGCTTGGTGAGTACTTTCTTCTTTTGCAAGAATTTCCAATTGAACAGTATTGTTAATAAAATAATCACTAAGCTGAGATTTTTTAAGTTTGTTTATTGCCGATAACTTCATAAAAGCTTGTTGTTGCATGGTATCGGCAATATTGATAAGAACTCCCATGTCCCCTTGCCGTTCAGCAAAGTAGTTTTCAATGGCCTGCTTTTTAATTTGGTTAATCGCGGTAAGTTGGTTATAAACTTTCTCTGTTACATCTGTTGAGCTATTTATTGTAGAAATAACACTAGTAACTATTGCTGGAGTTAAACCTATCGCAATGAAAATCAGTATAAATTTTACTTTTAAACTTCGTAGATTCATCATAAAAATAACAACTTAAAGATTATTACAAAGTCATCCTTGAGCCACTAATTGTCCATAACAAACAATATATTTATGTTTTCCAACCTTTATAGTAGATTAAATTTACAAATAGCGCTGAATATTCCGAAAATTTAGAAGGGTAGTTTTTAGTTTTTTTACTAATCAAAACAGTATATTTTGCAAAATCAATTGTTAGAAATCTAATTTTTTAAAGTTGAATTGAGTATTCATTAGTTAGAAATCGATTTATTGCTTACGTTTATAAACGTAGGTTTTAAGAGTATGAAGTTATTGAAATTATCGAACTGATATGACAGTAATAAAATGGTACCCGGAGACGGACTTGAACCGTCACGCTTATTCAGCGAGGGATTTTAAATCCCTTGTGTCTACCAATTCCACCACCCGGGCATAAGGGAAGTTTTTTATACTAAGTATTGGATCACCTAGTTCTTTTAATAACTAAAAGGGAGATTGGAGCGGCTAACGAGACTCGAACTCGTGACATTCACGTTGGCAACGTGATGCTCTACCAGCTGAGCTACAGCCGCTTCATATGTTCAAAGATGAAATGGTACCCGGAGACGGACTTGAACCGTCACGCTTATTCAGCGAGGGATTTTAAATCCCTTGTGTCTACCAATTCCACCACCCGGGCAACGAATTGCCTAATTTTCATCTCGAACGAATAGTAAAATTTTGGAGCGGCTAACGAGACTCGAACTCGTGACATTCACGTTGGCAACGTGATGCTCTACCAGCTGAGCTACAGCCGCTTAAATTTTTCTTGCCTTAAAAATAAAGACTTTTACTGTTGAAATTGGAGCGGCTAACGAGACTCGAACTCGTGACATTCACGTTGGCAACGTGATGCTCTACCAGCTGAGCTACAGCCGCTTAAATTTTCAACACTGTAGACGCTAATCTACATTTCTTCTATACAACCAATGTATGTGAAATGGTACCCGGAGACGGACTTGAACCGTCACGCTTATTCAGCGAGGGATTTTAAATCCCTTGTGTCTACCAATTCCACCACCCGGGCATTGTGGAGGCGGGTCCCGGAGTCGAACCGAGGTCCACGGATTTGCAATCCGCTGCATAGCCACTCTGCCAACCCGCCATATTTCACTACAACTGGATAGTATTTCCTTAGATCATCTTTCAAACCTTACGATAAGAAAGAAATTGGAGCGGCTAACGAGACTCGAACTCGTGACATTCACGTTGGCAACGTGATGCTCTACCAACTGAGCTACAGCCGCTTTACTGGTTGACTCCCTGTCAACTGGAAACGCATTCTACATTGAATTTAAAACGAGTCAACCATTAAATATCAAATTTATTTCAACTGATTAAAAAGCGTCTAAAATGATGATTTTTTAACTATAAGTGACTAAAAACAACCAATAACTAACTGCTTTTTAGCTCCGGCCATGCTGCTTTAAAGTAAGACATCATTGACCAAACGGTTAAAATTGTAGCAACAAAGTAAAAACCGTATGCTGCAAACATTAAAATTTCCCAAGGGAAGTTAAAAATGATTAGGGGAATATCATAATCAGGCTGCCAAATTAAACCCATAATCCCCAACATTTGTGCTGCCGTTTTATATTTACCCATTGTTGAAACTGCAATAACGTCCCTTTTGCCACGAGAAGACATAAATTCGCGTAAGGCACTAATAAATATTTCTCGAGCGATCATAATCATTGCTGGTATGGATATATACCAAACTCCATAATCATCGGCTAACATAATTAAAGCTGCTGCGACCATTAATTTGTCAGCAACGGGATCTATGAACGCCCCAAATGCTGAAGATTGATTTAGCTTACGCGCAAGATAGCCATCTAGCGCATCACTAATAGCTGCTAGCCAAAAGATAGCGAAAGCACCAAAATTATTCCACGAAATAGGTAAATAAAAAACAATGATAAAAATAGGTATTAGAATGATTCTAAATAAGGTGATCTGGTTTGGAATGGTCCACATAGTACTTCACAAGTTGTTTCTGCTTAATTACAGAGAGCTATTTCACACTTTTTTTATATATGACTAAAAAAAGTATACTGCTTTTTAACGTTGAAACTATTCTACACGGGTTGCACTTTAGTTGTCATGTAATGCATCGTAAATAATCTGTGCAAGGGAGTCACTAATACCAGGAACCTTTGTTAGTGTCCCTATATCTGCCTGTTTAACTTCTTGCATCCCGCCTAAATACTTTAATAACGCTTGTCTTTTCTTTGCACCAATACCAGGAATAGATTCTAGCGTTGACGTTTTGGCGACTTTTTGCCGCTTTGCTCTATGTCCTGCTATGGCAAATCGGTGAGATTCATCCCTAATATGTTGAACCAGATGTAACGCAGGAGATGTAGCGGGAAGTGAGATAAGTTGATGGCTGCCTGCTAAAATTAGCGTTTCCAAACCTGGCTTTCTAGACTCCCCTTTTGCAACCCCAACAAGCAGCGGTATTTTTTCTAAGTCCAATTCTGCAAAAAAATGTTCCGCTTTAGCAAGTTGCCCTTTTCCACCATCAATAAACACGATATCAGGTAACACACTTTCGTTAGTTGATTTGCCATAGCGTTTATTTAATGCAAAAGCCATTGCGGCATAGTCATCGCCCGGTGTGATACCGGTCACATTGTAGCGGCGGTATTCACTTTTCAAAGGGCCATTGGGGTCAAACACTACACATGAAGCAACTGTTTGTTGTCCCATTGTATGACTGATGTCGAAACACTCTAACCTTGAAATCTCTTGATCAAGTTCAAACACTGCATTGAGTTGTGTAAAACGAGAAAGCATAGACTCTTTATGGCTGTTTTTAGCTGCTAAGGCATGTTCAGCATTAGTCATAGCTAGTTTTAAGTATTGACCTCGCTCCGTTCTAACTTTACCCGAAATTTTCACTTCATAACTGGCACGAGCAGTGAGTAACCCTTCTAAATCTTTTTGATGTTCTAAGGTTTGTCCAACCACAATTTCTTTGGGTATTAATCCGTGAAATGCTTCATTGACTAAATAATGTTGTCCAATGAATGCTGAAATTATCTCTTGTTCAGTATTGTCGGCTTGAATGGAAGGAAAAAAGCTTTTGCTGCCGAGTACTTTATGATCACGAATAAAAAGCAAATGGACACAAACTTGAGCTTTATGTTTATATAAACCAACAACGTCTAATTCTGAAGCAATACCACTTACAAACTGTTGCTGTTGCACTTTCCGTAATGTTGCAATTTGATCTCTATATTTAGCTGCACTTTCAAAATTTAACGAACTGCTCGCCACTTCCATCTTCTCAACCAATGTATCAACAACAGTTGAACTTTTCCCTCTAAGAAACAATTTAGCTAAACTTACCTGTTCCTTATATTGCGTTTCAGTAATTCGATCAACACATGGTGCTGAGCAACGACCTAACTGATGTTGTAAACACGGACGGGTTCTAGCTCGATAGTATGAATCTTCACATTGTCTGACAGGAAAAAGCTTTTGCATTAAGCGTAGTGATTCCCAAACAGCACCAACTGTAGGGAAAGGGCCAAAATACTCTCCCTTAATCCGTTTGACTCCGCGATGCAGCGCTAATCGAGGATGTTTATGATCGGTCACTAACAAATAAGGATAAGACTTATCATCCCTTAAAAGAATGTTGTATTTCGGCTGATATTTTTTGATGTAGTTATTTTCAAGAATTAACGCTTCACCTTCAGTGTGCGTTATTGTTACATCAATAGCAGTGATTTGTTTGACTAACGACTTAGTTTTAGTGCTTGATACGTTTTTTTGGAAATAACTGGACAGTCTATTCTTAAGGTTTTTAGCCTTACCTACATAAATAACCGTTTGCTCTGCATTGTACATCCGATAAACCCCTGGTTTATCGGTAACTGCAGCTAAAAAGGCTTTGTGATCAAATGTAGGTTTTGATGTATTTTCAGTATCTGTATTCAACGTTAGAGTTTTTCGGTTTTTAACATTCCGTGGCGTATAGCCAAATGTGTTAGCTCAACATCGTTACTTACTTTCAATTTATCAAACATTCTATAGCGATAACTGTTTATTGTTTTAGTGCTTAATACTAATTGCTCAGAAATGTCGGGCACTTTTTCTCCCCTAGTGATCATCAGCATAATTTGCAACTCACGTTCAGACAGTGAATTGAACGGATTCTCTTCAGCTGACTTAAATTGATTAAGTGCCATTTGTTGAGCAATTTCAGGTGTAATATAGCGTTGACCACTGTTAACAGCTCTTATTGCATTAACCATTTCATCAGGACCAGTGCCTTTAGTTAAATAACCCGCTGCGCCAATTTGCATCACTTTTGTCGGGAATGGATCTTCACTATGAACAGTGAGCACAATGACTTTTACATCAGGTGCATATCGAATAATTTTCTTAGTTGCTTCCAAGCCACCAATACCCGGCATATTCATGTCCATTAAAACGACATCAGGCTCTTCTTTTCGACAAAATTGAACAGCTTCCTCACCCGTTTCCGCTTCACCAACAACTTTGATCCCTTTAATATCATCCAGTATCTTACGGATTCCGGTACGGACCAGTTCATGATCATCAACGAGCAAAACATTAATCAATGGAAAATACCTTCTACTTTTTCAATTTAGTTTTTTAGAAACTACGAAATAATTCTTATAATCCAACTGAATATATAGTGAAATGTGGCTTAACTCAACGAAAACTCGACCAAGTGTTTTATATTTCAGCTAATGAATTGATTTTATAAGTCGTTTTTTGTCAGCCAATTATTTAACAAACCGATTTGGCCGTTTTTATAAGCGGCATATGTTAGACGAACGGCATTGCTTAATATGGTCGAGTCAGACCAATTCGTTTGCTCCGCTATCAATTTATAGCACTCTAACGCCTCTGGTGACAGGTAGCCACGCATTTCTTTCTTACCAATGTCTTTTTGTCTTTCACGGTAACGTTTTTGCTTTTCCGCGTTAGTTAATGCTTTCTTTTTCTCTGTCATGTTTCAAACCTTAATATTATTCATCCACAATGGTTACGCATAACTAAAATAAATGCAACTTTTTAACTGTTCGGAGTTGTTTAGCGTACAAGTGTTCGCTAAAGTAGCGCTTTGATTTTACACAAGCAATTTAAAGACTATTTATGGAACAGAAAAACGCATTCTCAAAAGAAGACTTAGTGCTGGCGGGTACAACTGATTACTTTGGCGAAGGAAATAGTAAGTTACCTAAAGACAACATGTTAATGATGGACCGTATTAACCTAATCACCGAAGAAGGCGGCGAGTTCGGTAAAGGCGAGATAATTGCTGAATTAGATATCACACCTGATTTATGGTTCTTTGATTGTCACTTTAAAGGTGACCCAGTAATGCCTGGCTGTTTAGGCTTAGATGCTATGTGGCAATTAGTTGGGTTTTATTTAGCATGGGCCGGTGGTCCAGGTCGTGGCCGTGCCTTAGGTGTAGGTGAAGTTAAATTCACAGGTCAAATTTTACCAACGGCGAAAAAAGTTACCTATAACATTCAATTAAAGCGTGTAATTAAACGCAAGTTATTTATGGGGATCGCTGATGGTACCGTGTCAGTAGACGGTAAAGTGATTTACACAGCTAAAGATCTAAAAGTTGGTTTATTCGAAGATACAACTAAATTCTAAAGAAAATAGTCGTTTAAATGCTAAAGCCCAGTATTGCTGGGCTTTTTTATGAATGAAAAAATTACTTGTAAAGGCCTTGTTGCCGATCCGAAATTGCCTCCCGCCAACCGCCTAGCCACTCCGATTTAATTTCTGTAGTTTGATACGGACATGTTTCTTTTGATTTTCCTGCTACGCCAGCTTGATATCCCCTTGAATAAGCTCTGTCTTGACGATCTCTTTTCTGTCTTTTCATCATCAATAATATCTCCTTTGTATTTAGTCACCACTTTAACGAATAGCTAAGGAATCAAAATAATTCAATGTGATGATCGGGCATTTTTATTAAGATGCTGAATTGAATTGACTTTTAATTTGATCTTTTTTATTGGTATGAACAAATAAAAAAGGCGCCTTAAGCGCCTTTTAATATAACGTCTACAATAAAGACTAAGCTTTGCGTCTAAAGCCAAAGCTGATTAATAAACCTAATAAGCCCCAACCCAAAGCGCCACCTTTGCGTTCAACTTTATCTTCAACCTTAGAACAGTCTTCGACTTCACCTGGGATAGGCTTTAAGGTAACTGCACGAACAACATCTTCAACCAGCTGTTCACCGTCTTCACCTAACATTAATTCGCCTTTCGAATCTCTTCTAGGCGCTTTCACGATAGCTGTGGCTGAAATTTCATTTAATTCGTTAATATCACGTGCTTCAATAATGGTGTAATCTGAATTACAGCTTAAAAACGAATTCAAGTCAGTAAACTTATCTTCGGCAATGTCATATAAAAAAGCATGGGTACGGCGTGGGTTTGATGCACTATCATTATGAGTTTCAACTTCCCCCTCACCTACAATAAAGCCATTTTCGTTTATCGCACGTGCTGTACTTGACGAGCCCTCAAAGAAATCATTTGGTGAAACAAAGGCCATTTCTGATGCTGGAGCATTAGTATCAACATAATAGAACTTTGTACGTAAATTGCCGTTAATATAAGTATTTACATGGCCTACAGCGATACCACTATCATTTATATCGTACGCACGTGAGTCAAAATGCTCGTTGTGATCAGGTGTAAAGCTAATCACTTCTCCATCTTTAAATACTACGGCATAAAATGAACGAGCTTCATTGTCACTTGGCGTCGTTTCTTTTTCATCTATCCAACCGTGTGAGAAGCCTACTGCAACGCCATGTGAATTCACCGATTGAGCATAACTCTGGAAAATTCGATCATCATTTTCATGAGGTGTCACTAACAAACCGAGTTCTTTCTCATCGAGAAGCTGACCATCATCACTAAAGTTCCATTGATAGGCCATTAAGTGGTAAAGATTGTTCGCCTGGTTTTGAACACAGGCATTAAATGGTAAATCTTCAAGTACATCAGGATCAGAACACCCACCAGTGGTATCCAAAATGTAATCTTCCACTAAATCAGTATTAAGCTTGTTACTGACATAACCTACAGCGGTACGATTAGTTGCATCTAAAAAAGCTGAACGCCCGCCAGCAAAACTTGCTTCAGGTGGTACGAGTTCGAATATTGTTTGTCCCATATCA
The DNA here is from genome assembly GCF_030295975.1 of Thalassotalea atypica. NCBI lineage: Bacteria > Pseudomonadati > Pseudomonadota > Gammaproteobacteria > Alteromonadales > Colwelliaceae > Thalassotalea > Thalassotalea atypica. Next base: position 2,076,349 of record NZ_AP027364.1, on the reverse strand, counting down.
GGTGAAACATAACCACGTTCTTGGAAGTCTCGGATCCAATGAGTTACTTCATCACCATCACTTTCAGTAAAAGGCTCAGGGAAATAAGGTGCTGAGCCTGTTCCGTATACCCACCCTTCATTGGTAATACCTGCAATACTGTCCTTAGTTGATCGCGTTAACGTGTCAGTGCCTTCAAATGGCTTATCGTAAACAACAAATTCAGTACTCTGGCTGCCGTCATTTACCATGGAAACTTGATCACCTACTTTCTGATATAAGCTGCTTCCATTTGCTTCAAGAAAACGAATTGCCCAAGACAAATCGTTCGCTGTAGGGTTGCCCGCTTTTAACGCTTCGAAGTCTTCTAAATCTTCTAACTCATGAACCAGTTCATGTTGCCTGTCTGCAAGTGATTCAATATCATCAAAATCATCATCATCTAGATATTGAAATTGAACCGGAAAATTGTACACATCTGTACCTGATATCGCCGCATCTCCGGATTCATTCGCAGTATGTGAATAGGTGTACTTAAGTGAGTCAACATCCCCTTTGTCGAAAACTTCATACGTGGCAGCATTTGCTATGGTAATTGTACATGCACTAGCAACACTCAGGGCAACCAATGACTTAAACATCTTATTCATGTATTTCTTAATCTCACTTATTGTTTAGCATCTAACTCTTGCCACCTTTCATAGGCAGCCTCGAGCTTTGACTCACTTTCAGTTAGCTGGTTCAATATTTTTGTCGTTGCTTCATTTTCTTGCGAAAAGAAGTTTGGATCATTCACTTGTTCTTGTAGTGAAGCAATTAAAGATTCCAGATTATCTATTTCATTTGGCAAAGACTCAAGCTCTCTGTTCTCTTTATAAGATAATTTTTTCTTTACCTGTTGTTTAGTTGCTACTTTAACAGCCTTATCTTCAACAGTAGGCGCGTATTTTTTTTCTAACGCTTGAGCTTGTTTTGCTTTATATTCTAGGTGTTGGTCTACATCATCATAACCACCAACAATTTGTTCTATACTGCCACTACCGTCGAAATACAAACAGGTATTAACACAATTATTAACAAAATCCCGATCATGGCTCACTAAAATGACCGTGCCATTATAATTGGCAACAACTTCTTCTAAAAGTTCAAGTGTTTCTATATCTAGGTCGTTAGTTGGCTCATCGAGAATCAATAGATTACTTGGTCGTAAAAACAAACGTGCCAGTAATAATCTGTTCTTCTCTCCTCCGGAAAGCGCTCGAACAGGCGTTCTAGCACGTTTTGGACTAAATAGAAAATCTTGTAAGTAACCTAAGACATGCCGAGAGCGACCATTAATCATCACTTCTTGCTTACCGTCTGCAACGGTGTCTTGCACTGTTTTCATCGGGTCAAGTTGTTCACGATGCTGATCAAAGTAGGCGATATCCAAATTAACACCAACTCGCATTTTTCCAGAGCTTGGCTGAATTTGTTCCATCAGCAGCTTAATCAACGTTGATTTACCTGTTCCGTTAGCTCCAATAAGCGCTAAACGATCGCCTCGGCTAATCAACAAATCCAACTGTTTAATAACATGCTTGTCACCAAATGACATAGACAAGTTTTCAGACTCAAACACTAATTTACCTGAACGCTCACCACTGGAGATTTGCATATCTCCTTGAGAGCGAAGCTCTCTACGTTGCTGACGCTCAACCCTGAGCTTCTCTAATGCTCTTACGCGGCCTTCATTACGTGTACGCCTCGCTTTAATACCTTGTCTGATCCACACTTCTTCATCTGCTAAGCGTTTATCAAACAACGCATTCTGCTGTGCTTCAACTTGTAAATCATGTTGTTTTTGCTCTACATAAGTATCGTAGTTACCAGGGTAACTAGTGAGATTGCCACGATCTAAATCAACAATACGTGTCGCTAAAGAGCGAATGAATGCCCTGTCGTGACTAATAAATACAATAGTACCGGTAAAGTCTTTTAAAAAGTTCTCTAACCACAGAACACTTTTAATATCTAAGTGGTTAGTGGGCTCATCAAGCAACAATACATCAGGGTTTGTAACTAACGCTTGTGCAAGCGCTAGTTTTCGAAGCCAACCTCCGGATAAATCACTGACTTTTTGATTAGCGTCGAGCGATAAAATAGACATTACTTGCTCTATTCGCTGTTCATCTTGCCATGCATTGGCTTGTTCAAGTTGTAATTGAACTGATGATAGTTTTTCTAAATTGTTCTCTGAAGGTTCAGTGGCGACAAGGTTAACTAAGTCGTGGTATTTTTGGATAAGCGTGGCGTTTTCTTTTAAACCTGATGATACATAATCAAAAATACTCAGCTCACAAGACTCTGGTGGATCTTGCGCTAACATTGCTATTTTAATGTTATTTAAATTGATGATCTGACCATCGTCGAGTTGACTTTCGCCGCTTATCACTTTAAGTAATGAAGACTTACCGGCGCCGTTACGCCCCACTAAACAAACTCTTTCACCTTTGTTAATACGGACATCGGCGTCATCTAGTATTTTATCTTCACCAAAAGCGAGTTCGGCATTAGTAATTCTGATTAATTCCATCTTAGGTTTTATTTCTCTTCAATAAATTTACATAGCGTGGCTAAATCAAAAGGCCAGAACAGCTCTTTGCCATCAAAGTCACGCTGTAGGACAGGAATATGCTGGCCATATTGTTCAACCAGATCATTATGCTCAACAATATCAACTACGGTTAACAGTATTTGACTAGGTACTTGATGGCAAAGCGCAAGCGCGTCTTCGCACAAGTGGCACCCTTCACTGCTATATAAAATAAATGCGTTTAACATCTCTATATAAGTTCCTGCATTAACTGAGTGTCACTCGTGATCACTTAATTCTTTTCAAAGACCAACTATTATGAATGTGCTTATTTCGAGCAAAATCTTTGTCACGCGTTTTTTCTGTTAAACTCTCGACTTTAAGACCAATTGCTTGCAGCGCATCTGTATCTATTTTGAAGTTGCGCTTGTTATTAGTAAAAACAATCTCACCGTTATCTGCTAATACATTGAGCGCATCTGTCAACATAGCAACGTGATCACGTTGTACGTCAAACGTATCTTCCATGCGTTTAGAGTTTGAAAACGTTGGAGGATCAATAAACACAACATCGTACTTTTCGCTTTGCTCTTTAAGCCATTGTAAGCAGTTTGCTTGTATAAACTGATATTTATGTCCCACCAGTTTGTTAAGTGCAAAATTCTCTTCAGCCCATTGCAAGTAGGTTTTTGACATATCAACCGTTGTCACTTGCGAAGCACCATGTAAAGCAGCTTGCACAGAAACGGAGCCCGTGTAGGCAAATAAATTCAACAGTGATTTATGTTTTGACTTTTTAGCGACCATTTGACGTGTTTTGCGATGATCTAAGAACAAACCCGTATCGAGATAATCCCAAAGGTTAACTTTTAGCTTTGCGCCATACTCATTGACGACAAGGCTTTGATTTTTCTTATCTACACGCTGATACTGACTAGCACCCTTTTGTTTTGCTCGTGTTTTTAATACCACTTTGCTGGTATCAACACCAGTGATTTTAGGAGCCCAAAATATTACTTCTTGTAGGCGTTTAGCGGCTTTTTCAGGCTCGATATTTTTAGGTGGAGCGTACTCATGGATCACTAAATAATCGCCATATAAATCGACCGCAACATTAAACTCTGGAATGTCGGCGTCGTAACAACGGTAGCACTCGATACCTTCCGATTTAACCCAACCTTTAAGCGTTTTAATGTTTTTCTTTAAGCGATTAGCAAAATCAGAATTTTGATCACTTAAATCAATATTTCCAGTTACCGCGTCTCGCTCAACCTGTTTTTCATTCATATGATACAAAGCAAACTGACAATCCAACGGCCCGTTTTTAAACTTATATCGTTTTGTCGTCGCCAACTTTAGCATCGCCAACAATTCTTTATTCGCCGTAAGTATTGCAACTTGCCATTGCTGATATTGTTGTTTGAGTTTTTGCCCAAGCATGGCAAAGCTCTCTACAAGCTCAGGTAGTTCACCAATACGCTCACCGTAAGGAGGGTTAAACAGCAGAACTCCAGGTGTTGAAAAAACATTATCGACTCTGTTTACGTCTTTCACACTAAATTCTATGTTGGCAGAAAAGCCAGCATTTCTGGCATTTTGTTTTGCGGTATTTAGCACTCTGCTATCTAGATCGCTACCGTAAACTTTGCCCGTATAATTGTCTAAACCTTTTTCTGAAGCTTCTTGTGCTTCAATGACTTTTGATTGCCATAAGGCTTCATCATGATCAAGCCAGTTATCAAAACCCCACACAGTACGAGCAAGTCCTGGCGCCTGTTTCGCCGCCATAGACACAGCTTCGATAACAACCGTGCCTGAACCGCACATAGGATCCACAAGAGGCTTACTTGTATCTTCTAGCCAACCAGAGCGTTTTACCATCGCTGCTGCTAGGTTCTCTTTAAGTGGTGCAGCACCGGTATGCTCTCGGTATCCACGCTGAAATAAACTACGACCAGAAAAATCAAGATATATAGCGATGTTATCTTTTAATAGACGGGCTTGAAATCGAACGTCTGGTTGATTTTTGTCAACTGATGGCCTTTCATCATTTAATGCCATGAAATGATCAACCACAGCATCTTTAACCGTTAACGCACCAAATTGCGTGTTACGTATGTCTTCGCTTTTACCTACAAAATCAATAGCAAACGTATGCTCAGGAGCAAAAATACCAGACCAATTTACCGCATTGGCACTTTCGATCAATTTATCTTTCGAGCTGGCATCGCCTTCTCCAATTCTCAGAAGGATTCGTGTTGCAAATCGAGTCCATAAACAAATGTGATAACCTGTCGCAAGATCACCATCAAAATACACGCCCTCAGGCTTTTGCACTACATTAGTAGCACCTAATGTTTTAACTTCATCTGCAAGGAGTACTTCAATACCTGGAGAGGTTAAAGCTAAATAACGAAACATGGCGAATTTCCACAAGAAATAATGGCGGCGATTATACTTAAACCTTAAGTGTTTGTCTCAATGTTCGGCAAAAATTAGAACTTATCTACGTTTAATTAACATAATGAAATATAAACTGAATGTGACTTACTATTTCACCGCTTAAAAACGAGCGATAAGGTAGCTTGAAATTAGCCAAATAGATATTGCTTCGCACAATGGTTGAGCAATCTGTATTATCTTTAAACAATAAGGCGTTAATTGTTATTTTTTTCATGAAACGTCTTGCAAATTCAAATAGAGATCACTATGATACGCCTCGCTTTCAAGGAAGCAGTTTTTACAAACATTTTCTTGAAATCTAAGTAGTCTATAATCTTTTTATATACTGCGTCGGACGCGGGATGGAGCAGCTTGGTAGCTCGTCGGGCTCATAACCCGAAGGTCGTTGGTTCAAATCCAGCTCCCGCAACCAATTCTTTTAGAGTGAATTAAAACTTCTAAGGCTTATTTAAGTGAAAACTTAAATCATTCGGACGCGGGATGGAGCAGCCTAAAAGTTCAACCTCGTCGGGCTGTTATATAAAAGAATAGCCGAAGGTCGTCATGTTTATTTTAAAATCTGGCTGCCGCAACCAATTCTTAAGTTTGAATTAAAACTAACTTGGCTTCCTACAAATGTAGGTCATTCGGACGCGGGATGGAGCAGCCTGGTAGCTCGTCGGGCTCATAACCCGAAGGTCGTCAGTTCAAATCTGGCTCCCGCAACCAATTCTTAAGTTTGAATTAAAACAACTTGGCTTTCCTACTTTTTGTAGGTCATTCGGACGCGGGATGGAGCAGCCTGGTAGCTCGTCGGGCTCATAACCCGAAGGTCGTCAGTTCAAATCTGGCTCCCGCAACCAATTCTTTTAGAATGAATTAAAACTTCTAAGGCTTGTTTAAGTGTTCACTTAAACCATTCGGACGCGGGATGGAGCAGCCTGGTAGCTCGTCGGGCTCATAACCCGAAGGTCGTCAGTTCAAATCTGGCTCCCGCAACCAACTTTTATCTAATTCTGAAACTTAATAAGTATTCATTTCATTATGTACGACCTTAGGTCGTCAGTTCACTCTTTTCTAAAACAGTGGCTCCCGCAACCAATTCTTTTCTATTTCTTTAATTAAGCAAGCAAATATATTTCCATAGATTGTCAGAATTAATGAGTAAATAAATCAAAAACATTACCGAGCGTGCTTGTCTTGCCTCGGTAAAACTCTGTGTAAGAGCAATTCGAGCAAATTACCGCTGTAAATTTACGATTTTGCATATCAAATATTTTTGACCAACCACTGCCCGTAGTAGCAATAGTATCAGTATCAAATTCTCGGCAATCGCATTTAGGACATTTCCATTTATTTGACATATTAACTCCTTGTTTATTTTATCATTAATTTATATCTGGTAGCCTAACTACAACACTTCTACACAATCACATCAATATTGGTTTCCACAACGTTTCCATGCTCAACGAAAACCATAGAAACACTTTTGGCTTGTTCTGCTGACATCCTTCGATACAGGCCGTCATTGTCATTGTTTTTATCGCCCGAAATATAAAATTGTGTCGTTAACAATTCGTGGTCGCTATCAAGTACTTTGACGTGAATATGCGGTGTACGGCCAGGGTAAACGGTAGGCTTTATAGTGGTAAATCTATAATTGCCGTTTCCATCGGTAATATCATGGCCAAATCCTTGAAAGCCATTGTCATAGCCATCGTGTCTACTATCACCAGAATGTAGGTACCTGCCATTAACGTCACACTGCCAGATTTCGATGCGGTGCTTTGCCAAAGGGTTTCCTTTTCTATCTAAGATCTTGCCTTTAAGGTGGATGATTTCACCACCCGCTTGTTCTACTTTGCCTTTGATCTTCACGAGGTTGTTGTCTATGTCGTCAAACCGCATTGATGAGTTTGGGTAAAAAGGTCCCTCCGTTGCGCTAGGTGTTAACACTTGAGCAACCGCACTGCGTGAAAGTACGGTTAAACCCGTAATCGCCGCAAAACCTTTTAGTAATCTTCTGCGAGTAAATAATGTCATTTAGACTATCTCCTTAATATCTAAACCAATTTAATTAATAAGCAACTCATACAAATAAACACATCAAAATAAATAGCCACGGCAGTTTATCTAACTTTTAATGATCTCTGTTATTGACTATGTAGATTCAATTTCATCAGTAGAATCTCGTAACATTGCGAGACCTAACACTAAAAACCAAAGAATTTGCCCTAAACCGAAAATAGCCGTGGTTAGTTCGAAAAATGGATTTTGCGATAAAAATGAAAGGCCAGAAAAAAGCGTTAAAATGCCCGCAACACCAACCAGTACGCCCCAATAATGCAGTAAAGCGCTATATATTTTATTTTTTAAACCGACATAACTAATAGCAAGCACCCATACAGCGCCTACTAATTCAATGCCGCCTCCCAGCGCATCCACAACGATGGAAATACTACGATTAATTGCCAACGCTTGTTCGGGATCTAATGCATGGTATTTGGCAATTGCGCCAAGACTGGTCAGAAATATAAAACTACTTGCTAGTACTATACATACCCACAGATAACCCACTGTAGTGGTAAATTTCATAAACTCTGGAGAAGCATCCTTAAAACGTTGATAAATCGATTGAACTAGAATGATGAGCGCAAAGCTAAATAAAATGCCACTGACAAGGTAACCGATAAAATAGGTGTCTCTATTCTCAATAAAAAACTCTAAATACTGCTCTGGCGTATTGTGCCCACTGGCATCTAGTACGCCGAAAAATAAGATGAACCCAAATATATAAGTACAAGCCTCAGTAATTGCGGCAACCCCGCCCCATTTTTGCAATGTCATTAGCATTATCCGTATTGATGTTATTTTTATAGAATTATTGTTTGAGTATCTCTGATGACAAATAACAACGCCATACGTGGCTAAATATTACTTGTAAAAATGTGTTGCAAAAGAAAGCTGCCAAATAGCTCGTCGGTTCTTAGTAACTTAGCCGAGTCGCTTGATAAGTCTACTTACAAGCAAACTTTTAGCTTTCGTCCAGTGAATGTAAAACCGTTTTTCTCATAAAACTTAAACGTACGATCCCACTTCTCACGCGCAGGTGCAGACACATCAATTCGTTTCCAGCCTCTCTCAGATCCTAGTATACGATCTCGTGAATTACCTTTTCACCTTCGCCTTTAGATCTAGACTTTTATTAACCCAAAGCCCATTAATAACCTCGTATGTTCCATGCGCAAATATTGATAACGACTCCCACAGCCTGAAAAAGGCAATTTTTATCTACTACTTTTAGACAATAGGCATCATGGTTATTCTCAGACTGTTCTAACTGAGAAAAAAGCTGCTCAATTTCAAAATAAGCTTCCTTGATTTATTCATTGTTCATCAAGCTAGCCTATTCATCTTTTCTTTACCAATCAGATGGTTAATTAATTTTTGATTAATTCAGGGGCACAAAAGTAAGTATGTTGCTTACATTCATGGTAGAAAGGAAGATTCTTTCTTATTTGGTGCCAGAATAACCTTCGACACCTAATACGTGAGTAAATTTTCGTTAGTAAAAACGAATAGACATTGTTAGAAAAATGCCGAAACGACAATCAATGATGGGAATAAAATCAGATAAGCGCGCATTAAAAAGCGCAAATTTTTGTGCCCTCCTTTAAGTTCCATAAAATGATCAATCACCACTAATCCTTTGTACATTACCGTCAAAGCAATTAACACGCTCACCAAAACTGTTGAACTAAAGTTTTCACCAACAAAGGTATTTAACAACGTTATACCAATAAGGCCGAGCCAAAATATTTCTAATTTTCCAAATTTCATGATCTGTCCTACCTTAGTACATATAACAGCGGAAAAATAAGGATCCACATTAAATCAATCATGTGCCAATAAACGGCAAGTGCTTCAAGCCCTGAATGTTCTTTGCTTGAATACGCGCCTGAACGCAAGCGAAAAATCACGTATACAACCGCACAGGCTGCCCAACCTACATGTAAAAAGTGGTTAAAGGTCATGTAGTAATAAACAGTAAAAAACGTGCTGGTATTGGTGTGAATATTTTCTAAATCATTCCAATAAAACTCATAGGTTTTTAAAATTAAATAGGTAGCACCACATGCCACGGCTAGCCATAAGTAGCGTTCACAACGCTTAAAATTGTCAACTCTAATGTTGGCCATTGCTTTGGCCATAAAATAGCTACTTGATAACAAGACTAAGGTATTGGTAACACCAATGCTGGTATGGAGATATTTAGGGCCTTCTGAGAAAGCCTCCGGGTAATGATATTTTGCAATAAAATAAGCAACAAAAAATATGCCGAACTCTGTTAGCTCAGACAAAATACCAACCCAAATAGGAATGTTCCCAGGGATTCTACCAGCTTTATCTTCGCTCCAAGAACGAGGAAATATGCCTAATGATTTTTGTTGAGTTGTAATACTCATAAGCTTACCGTCTAGTCTAACGATCCAATTTACATCGTCTTTGTCTATTTGGCGCATATTATACACCTAAAGATGCATTTTGAATACCTCTTTAAATACTTTGATCTAATTTAGCTAAGAACTGCTTTAATCATCTGCTCTCGAAGCCAAATGTTTGCAGGGTCTTTATCGACATTTAAGTGCCAATATAAGTGCACATCAATACTAGGAAGTTCGACAGGAATATCAATAATTGTAAGGTCTAGCAGTTCACTGTAAATTTTGGCGGCATTTTCTGGCAGCGTTAACATCATATTACTGGTGGCAATAATGCGACAAGCCGAAAATAAGTGCTGGCACCTTAGCCCTATCTTACGCTGTAAGCCTAAGCGGCCTAGTTCGAAATCTTCAATACTAGGGCCAGAGGTTCTTGACGAAACCAATACATGAGATTGAGACAAATAATTATCAAGATCGAACGCTTGTGTAAGTGCTGGATGGTCTTTCCGTGCAACCGCCACTAACCTATCGCTTTTGATTTGTTTATGCATTACGTTGTCGTTGACTGGCAGTAAAATATCAAGTGCAAAATCTATTTCACCGCTTGAAAGTTTATTCTCTAACTCACTACGTCTTACTCTATTGCTGATCAAGTTAATTTGGGGAGCGTTTTGACTAAGGCGTTCCATAAACTTTGGTAATAACGATGCATCTAAAGCACTGAGTAAAGAAACCGTACAAACCTTTCTTGAGCTTTCTGGCTCGAAATGGCGCGACTGAACTAGACTTAGCTGCAATTGGCGTAACGACTCCCGAACATCGACAATAACGTTTTTAGCCAAAGCAGTGGGCCGCATTAAATTAGCCTGCCTTACAAAAAGCTTATCATCAAAATGTACTCTCAGTTTTGCCAACGCATGGCTTACCGCCGGTTGCGACAGATTCAAGGCCGAAGCGGCTTTACTGATATTACCTTCACAATAAATCGCTTCAAACACCGTAAATAAATTTAGATCTACTTTCATGATACCTCTGTTTATCTTTTAATTGAGCGACTACTAAACACCTATGTATTCGTAAAACTTATAGTTTGTTATTCACATTATTCATTTGTTTAATTTTAATAGCAAGCTTAGGATAAATTAACGATTGGCATTTAGTTTCAACAACAAGGTATAGGGAATACGTGGCTGCTCTTTATTTAGTACGACATGGTCAAGCCTCTTTTGGTCAGGCTGATTACGATCAATTATCAGATAAAGGCATGAAGCAAGCCGAAATACTCGGGAGTTTTTGGCAACAACAAACGCCACCAACAACCTGTTACACGGGCAGCTTATTGCGCCACCGACAAACTCATCAACATTTTTGTCAAGGTTTTGAAAAGTCACAAGTCTCTTCAAAAGAGCTTGAAGAATTTAACGAATTTGATCACCTAGAAATCATTACTCGTTACAATCCAGAATGGGCTAACTTTGAAGTAATGAATACATTTTTCTCCAACCTAGCAGCACCAAAACAAGCATTTAACATCGAGTTTAATAGTGCAATTGAACGCTGGATGTCACCAGAATATCAACATGATTATCAAGAAAACTGGCAACAATTTAAACAGCGTTGCGTGTCTGGTTTATATCAAGTCATCGAACAAAGTCTAGCGACGAAAAGCAAAGTTAAAGAAGAACCCAAAGATATTATGGTGTTTACCTCAGGCGGCCCAATTTCGGTCATCGTGCAACATATCCTGCAGCTTGACGACAGCTACAGCCTTAAACTCAACCAAATGATACGAAACACCAGTGTCACCAAGATTTTGTTTTCAAAGAACAAGTTAAGTATTGATTACTTCAATAATTACAGTCACTTAGAACAAAAAGGTAATAATTGGGCAACGTTTCGTTAGCACAACGAATTACATTTAAATAGAGAGAGAACTTTTATGAGCAACCAGCAACTATTCGATTTAACCGGGAAAGTCGCGCTTGTTACAGGCGCAAGTCGAGGTATTGGCGAGCACATTGCTAAAACACTTGCACAAAGTGGTGCACACGTCATTGTATCGAGTCGTAAGCTAGAAGGCTGCCAACTGGTTGTTGACCAAATTATAGAAGCAGGCGGTAATGCACAGGCGATTCCTTGTCATATTGGTGAAATGGATCAAATTGACTCAATTTTTGCTCAAATAGAAAAAGAACACGGTCGTTTAGATATCCTCGTTAATAACGCAGCGGCCAATCCTTATTTTGGTCACATTTTAGAAACTGATTTGAGCGCTTTTCAAAAAACCGTTGATGTGAATATTCGTGGTTATTTTTTCATGTCGACGCAAGGAGCAAAACTGATGAAAGAAAGTGGCGGAGGTGCCATTGTTAACGTTGCTTCAATTAACGGCGTGACACCAGGCGACTTCCAAGGGATTTATTCAATCACCAAAGCCGCCGTTATCTCCATGACTAAAGCGTTCGCTAAAGAATGCGCACAGTTTAATATCCGCGTTAATGCCCTACTACCTGGCGCTACAGATACAAAATTTGCATCTACACTGGTTAACAATCCACAAATTTTAAAACAAGCAATGGCCCATGTGCCTATGAAGCGTGTCGCTGAGCCAGGTGAAATGGCCGGAACTGTGTTGTACTTAGTTTCGAATGCATCAACTTATACAACAGGCACAAGCATCAATGTCGATGGCGGATATTTGATCGGCTAAACATAAGCCAGTAAACAAGAATGGCTAATCGACAATAGTTGAAACTACAGGAATACAATGATGAACTTTGAATATAGCGACAAAGTAAAAGACTTATTAACACGTGTTTGTGCATTTATGGACGAATATGTCTATCCCAATGAACAAGCAATGCATGAACAAGTAGCCAACGACCCGTGGAATACACCTCCGTTAATGCAAGAGCTTAAAGCCATTGCAAAAGAACAAGGTTTATGGAATTTATTTTTGCCCGTTAGTTACGGAAAATATAGCGCGGGGCTAACCAACTTAGAGTACGCACCACTTGCTGAGCAAATGGGTAAAGTGATTTGGGCCTCTGAAGTGTTCAACTGCGCTGCACCAGATACAGGCAATATGGAAGTTTTAGCAAAATATGGTAATGAAGAGCAGAAAAAGCAATGGCTTGAGCCATTACTCGCCGGCGAAATACGCTCTGCGTTTGCAATGACTGAGCCAGAAGTCGCATCGAGTGATGCAACCAATATTGAAACCTTAATTGAGCGTGATGGCGATGAATACGTCATCAACGGACGTAAGTTTTACATCAGCGGTGCTTGTCGTAAGCAATGCGAAATCATGATCGTTATGGGTAAAACGGATCCTACCAATGCCAACCGTTATATTCAGCAATCCCAAGTATTAGTCCCTATGAACACGCCGGGCGTAAAAGTGGTTCGTCCGATGAAAGTGTTTGGCTATGACGATGCACCAGAAGGTCATGCAGAAATTATCTTTGATAATGTCCGTGTGCCTGTAGGTAACATTATCGTTGGTGAAGGAAAAGGGTTTGAAATCGCCCAGGGCCGGTTAGGGCCAGGACGTATTCATCACTGTATGCGTTGTATTGGTGCAGCTCAACGTGCTTTAGAAGCCATGGGCAAACGCGTTTCTGAGCGTGTTGTCTTTGGTCAGCCAATGATCAAACAACAATCCGTACGTGAAGATATGGCCATGTCTGCCTGTCAAATTGAACAAGCTCGATTATTAACCTTACAAGCCGCTGAAAAAATGGATACTGTAGGTAACAAAGCAGCTCAAGATCTAATCGCGATGATAAAAATAATTGCACCGAATATGGCACTAGACGTGTTAGACCGTGCTATTCAGTGTCATGGCGCAGTAGGCGTTAGTCAAGATACCTTTTTGGCTCATATGTTTGCCGCCCTGCGCACATTACGATTAGCAGACGGGCCTGATCAAGTACATATGATGCAGCTAGGTCGAAACCTGGCAAAAAAATACGCTCAATAAAAACGCATTAACGAGGAAAAGCATGTCACAACAGAGTGTCGATAGTACAACAAAACAAATTGATATCGAAAAGCTAACGCAATACCTTACGGCGAATATTGATGGCTTTGAAGGCCCAATCACGTTGGAGAAGTTTGCGGGCGGGCAATCAAACCCTACATTTAGGCTAATCGCGAACTCTGGCGTGTACGTTCTACGTAAACAACCGCCAGGGAAGTTACTTAAATCAGCGCACGCTGTCGATCGTGAGTATCAGGTTATCAACGCCCTGTCTAATACTGACGTGCCGGTAGCTAAAGTATTTCACCTTTGTGAAGACATTGATGTTATAGGTTCAATGTTTTACGTCATGGAATTTTGTGATGGCAATATATTCTGGGATGCAGCTTTAGAAAAAATCACGACAAATGAGCAGCGCAGCGATATGTACGATGCGATGAACAAGACACTAGTCGCCATTCACAGTGTTGATTTATCTAAAGCGAACCTAACAGAATACGGCAAGTCGGGTAATTACTTTGAACGACAGCTTGCGAGATGGACTACGCAGTATCGTGCATCTGAAACCCATAAAATTGAAGCCGTCGACCAATTAAGCGAATGGCTAAACGTAAATACGCCAGAAGATGACGGTAAACTCTGTTTAGTCCATGGCGATTATCGCCTTGATAACATCATGTTTGCCAAAGGCAGTGCAGAAATAATCGCAGTGCTTGATTGGGAGCTATCAACATTAGGACATCCCTACTCTGATTTGGCCTATCAGTGTATGCAACTGCGTATGCCTCAAGGTTTAGGTGCTGCTGATGGGTTACTTGGTATCGACCGCGCGGCGTTAGGGATTCCTTCAGAACAAGAGTATGTTGATAAATACTGTCAACGAATGGGTATTGATCGCATAGACAACTGGCACTTTTATCTAGCGTTCAGTTTTTTCCGCCTTGCAGCCATAGTTCAAGGCGTAGCTAAACGCGCGAGCCAAGGCAATGCTTCAAATGACAATGCCAGTAAAATTGGCGCATTTGTAGAGCCATTGGCACAAATGGCCTTGGGTGTCATTAAAGAACACAAAGCACAAAATAACAAATAAATAATTTATAGACGAAAGGAATAATTCATGGACAGCTTGTTAGATTTTCAATCCAAAGTAGTTTTGATTACTGGCGCAGCTCAAGGCTTTGGCAAATTGTTAGCACAAGAATTTGCACAGCGTGGTGCACGCCTTGTGATTAGTGATGTTAAAGAAGATGCAGTGATGAAAGTGGGCGAAGATATTAACGCCAATGGTGCTGAAGTCGTTGCAATGGGCTGTGACGTTTCAAAATCAGAGGACTGTAAGGCCATGGTCGATAAGGCCGTCGAAGTGTTTGGTCGAGTGGATATTGCCGTGAATAATGCAGGTATAGCACCCGCTATGTCGCCACTTCATTTAACCGATGAAGCAACCATGGATAGGCAATTTGGCGTTAATGTTAAAGGTGTTCAATTTGGCATGCGCTTTCAAATCGAACAAATGCTAAAACAAGACAGCGGCGCCATATTAAATGTCAGTTCAATGGCAGGTTTAGGTGGCGCGCCGATGGTTGCATCCTATTCTGCCGCAAAACATGCTGTTGTTGGGCTAACAAAAACTGGTGCTGTTGAATATGCCGCAAGCAATATCAGAATAAACGCTATTTGCCCATTTTTTACCTTAACCAATATGGTTACCGATATGGCAGACGATGACTTGCAAAGTACCTTTGCACGTCGCGCGCCGATGAAGAGATTAGCAGAGCCAAAAGAAGTTGTTGCAACGATACTACTTATGCTTTCACCTGCAAATACTTATATGACAGGCCAATGTATCGCAGTATGTGGTGGCGTTTCGGCAATGTAATTGCCCCCCTTTACGCCAATCACTTAACGCTAAAATAAAATCGGAACAAGAAAATACTATGACTGCCCCCATGCTTAACGAACGCGACTTGGATTTTATGCTGTATGAATTTTTTGATACGGAGTCGCTAAATAAGCGTGAACGTTATCAAGATCATGATCGTCATACCTTCAATGAGGTGATAAACACAGCCAAAGTGATCGCCGAAAAGCACTTTCTACCTATCAGACAAAAACTTGATATTCACCAACCAACATTTGATGGCAAAGAGATTAGCTTGATCCCAGAATTAAAACCGGCAATCGACGCAGTCATTGAATCAGGCTTAGCTTCTGCTACCGCTGACTATGAATTTAGTGGCATGCAATTACCCCCTATCGTTGCAAGTGTTGCAGGAGCGTATCTTTCCATCGCGGGTGGCAACAGCATGGGCTATACCGCACTAACCAATGCAAACGCCAATTTGTTGCAAGCACATGGTAGCAATGAACTAATCGAGAAATGGGTTCGTCCGATGCGAGACGGACGTTTTGCAGGCACTATGGCTATGACCGAGCCAGGCGCAGGCTCAGGCTTGGCTGATTTATCAACCAGTGCAGTTAAAACTGATGACGGTAATTATCGTATTTCAGGATCAAAAATATTCATTTCCGGTGGCGATCATACTTTAAATGAGAACATCGTACATTTAGTGCTTGCTCGCGTGAAAGGTGCACCAAAAGGAATTAAAGGGATCTCTTTATTTGTTGTACCTAAATATCTAGTTAATGATGACGGTAGCTTAGGCAAAGACAACGAAGTCGCCCTGTCTGGTTTATTCCACAAAATGGGTGGTCGTGCGCAAACATCGACTGCACTTAGTTTTGGCGAGCAAGAAGGCTCTGTCGGCTATTTAGTCGGTGAAGAAAACCACGGCCTTAAATACATGTTCCATATGATGAACGAAGCACGCGTCATGGTGGGTACCAGTGGCGCAGTTTTTGGTCTTGCAGGTTACAACTACTCACTAGATTATGCCAGAAACCGTCCACAAGGACGCCTGCCATCATGTAAAGATCCTCTATCTCCGATGGTTAACATCATCGAACATGCGGACGTAAAGCGTATGTTACTTGCACAAAAGTCTTACACAGAAGGTGCTTTGGCCTTGGTTTTATATGGTAGTCAGCTATCAGATGACGAACACACCGCGCCTACAAAAGAAGAACGAGAGCAGGCACATTTGTTATTGGACTTTTTAACACCAATCATTAAAACATGGCCATCAGAGTACGGGCCTAAAGCCAATGACTTGGCGATACAAGTACTTGGCGGTCACGGTTATATTAACGAACATCCAGTCGAAATGTTTTATCGCGATAACCGATTAAACCCGATACACGAAGGGACGACTTGTATTCAGTCATTAGATCTGCTTGCTCGCAAAGTACCGATGAATAATCTAAAGGGTTACATTGCTACTTTGACTGAAGTAAACAAAACCATTGCCCTCGCCAGCAAATATGATGAACTAACTCCGTATGCTGAGCAGCTTAAGAGCGCAGTTTCAACATTAAAACACACCACCAATACGCTATTAACCGCAATGGGCGAAAAAAACATCGACCTTGTTTTAGCCAACTCTGTGAAGTATTTAGAGTTTTTTGGTCATGTCACTATCGCATGGATTTGGTTAAAACAAGCCATGATAGCCAAAACGGCCCTTTCGAAAGCACAACACGAAAATGAGCAACATTTTTACCAAGGTAAATTGCAAGCTATGAAGTATTTCTTCAAGTTTGAACTGCCTAAGGTAGAGCATTGGTCAAAAATACTTAGTGAGTTAGACAGCACAACTCACGACATGCAGGACGCATGGTTTTAACCATCTAACAATAATAGCAAGCGATACAACGAAACTAATTCTAGGAGTCAACATGCCGACCATGATCAACAAAAGCGATATAAACGACTACATCGGTTTCCAAGCGGAGCCAACACAATGGCACCAAGTAACGCAAGAGCAAATAGATCAATTTGCCGATTGCACGCGAGATCACCAATTTATTCACATTGATCCTGAGAAAGCTAAACAAACACCGTTTGGCTCTACCATTGCACATGGTTTTCTTACGTTATCAATGCTTTCACATTTTGCTGAGCAAAACACTGTCATTATTGATGGCTTTTACATGGGTATTAACTCCGGTTTTGACAAAATCCGTTTTTTGCAACCCGTCACTGTTAATAGTCGCATTCGCTCACATGCTAAAACGTTAGAAATTGAAGAAAAGAAACCTGGCCAATATCGATTAAAAACAGAAGTAAGCATTGAAATAGAAGGTGTAGATACCCCGGCCCTCATTGCAGAGTGGATTTCAATTCAAATGGTGAAATAGCCAATTCCCTGCATCTACATAAAAACACAAAAGATAGGAACCGATCAAAATGACAATTAGTTTCAAAGGAAAAGTCGCTATAGTTACAGGCGCAGGGAATGGTTTGGGCCGTTCACACGCATTAGAGTTAGCCGCTCGAGGAGCAAAAGTTGTAGTTAATGATCTAGGCGGTGCAAGAGACGGTACGGGACAATCTTCGGCCGCCTCTGAAGAAGTCGTAGCATTAATAAAGCAGGCCGGTGGCGACGCCATTAGCCATGGTGCTAACGTAGCTAATTTTGATGAAGTACAAGACATGGTTCAGCAAGCCATGGAGAAATGGGGACGGGTAGACATTCTGATCAACAATGCCGGTATTTTACGCGATAAATCATTTACCAAAATGTCCCTTGAAGAGTTTCAATTGGTGGTTGATGTTCACCTAATGGGCAGCGTTAATTGTACTAAGGCAGTATGGGACATCATGCGCGAGCAAAATTATGGCCGCATTGTCATGACTACCTCTTCAAGCGGTATGTACGGAAACTTCGGACAATCAAATTACGGCGCGGCAAAAATGGCCGTGCTCGGACTAATGAACACCTTAGTACTAGAAGGTGCTAAAAATAATATTCGTATCAATGCCCTTGCCCCAACAGCAGGCACTCGCATGACAGAAGATTTGATGCCAGAAGATTTAGTTAAATTACTTTCCCCTGAGTCAGTGACGGCAGGCGCGCTAACCCTATGTGATGACGACGCGCCAAATCGAATGATTTTAGCCGCTGGTGCTGGCGGCTATGCCAGTGCTTCGATGTTTGAGACCGACGGCACTTTTATTCCTGCCCGCCAACAAACCCCAGAAAGTGTTCGAGCTGCTTTGTCAGAAATTTCAAATATTGAACATCAAAAAGCACCACAATCAGGCGTTGAGCAAGGCGAAAAATTTGTAGGCAAAGCCATGGCTTACCTAGCAAGCAAAAACTAGAAAAGGACTATAGTCGTGAGAGAAGCAGTAATAGTTTCAGCAGCAAGAACACCCATTGGCAAAGCATATAAAGGTGCATTTAACAACTTGACCTCACCTTCATTAGCCGCACATGCGATAAAAGCGGCTGTTCAGCGCTCAGGCATTTCAGGTGATGAAGTTGACGATTGCATAATAGGCGCTGCAATTCAACAAGGGACTCAAGGAATGAACTTTGGTCGCCAAGCTGCAATGGCTGCTGGATTACCCACATCAGTGGCTGGTATGACAATCGATAGACAATGCTCTTCAGGGTTAATGGCGATTGCCGCAGGTGCACAGCAAATTATTGTTGATGGTTCGTCAGTTATCGTCGCTGGTGGCTGTGAATCTATATCATTAGCGCAAACAGACAAAATGAATATGTTCAAGGCCGTTGATGCACAAGTTAAAGCCTTAACACCTGCTGTTTATATGCCAATGTTAGACACCGCTGAAATCGTTGCTGAGCGCTATAACGTGTCACGCGAAACACAGGATGAATATGCGCTAAGGTCACAACTACGTACTGCGGCTGCGCAGTCTGCTGGTAAGTTTAATGACGAAATTGTGCCGGTAACCTGTACGAAAGTAGCATTTGATAAGGCCACGGGGGAAACATCTAAAGTAGAAGTCACATTATCGCAAGACGAAGGTAATCGCTCAAATACCACGTTAGCAGGTTTATCCTCATTAAACGCAGTAAACAACAATGGCACAATTACGGGTGGTAACGCATCGCAACTATCTGATGGTGCTGCTGCGGTAGTATTAATGGAAAAAGACCTTGCTGAGCAGCGAGGTTTGGCTCCACTTGGCAAATATGTTGGTTTGGCCGTTGCAGGTTGTGACCCCGACGAAATGGGCATAGGTCCAATTTATGCTATCCCGAAACTTCTAAAACGCCATACCTTAACCATCGATGACATTGGTCTTTGGGAGATCAATGAAGCGTTTGCGGTTCAAGTGGACTACTGCGCAAAAACACTCGGCATTAATGAAAATAAGCTAAACGTAAATGGCGGTGCTATCTCCATTGGCCACCCCTACGGCATGAGCGGTGCTCGTATGGTAATGCATGCGCTTATCGAAGGAAAAAGACGTGGCGTTAAATATGTGGTTATCAGTATGTGTATAGGCGGTGGTCAAGGAGCGGCGGGATTGTTTGAAGTGCTTTAGCATGTAATACTGGTCTTATCTGTGGTTAAAATGAGCAATAAGTTGTATAAAATCACTGATAAAACATAAAAACTTATAAAAATAGAATAAATAATTATTACACGAATGCGATTAGAAGGAAGGAAGAATGGAAAAGTTTTGGCTTGAAAAAAGTTATCCACCCGGTGTTCCCTTTGAAATAAATCCCGATAAATATCAGTCTATCCCAGAGATGTTCACAAAGTACACATCGATGCACCGTGAGAACACTGCTTATATCAATATGGGCGCGGAAATCACCTATAGTGAGCTTGCCGAGCAAGCAACAAATTTTGCCGCTTACCTGCAACAAACGTTAGGCTTCGAAAAAGGTGATAAGTTTGCCATTATGCTGCCTAATACCTTGCAATACCCTGTTGCGTTATTTGGCGCATTATTGGCAGGCTTAACCGTGGTAAACGTTAATCCGCTCTATACCTCCAGAGAACTTCAACATCAACTTAAAGATTCTGACGCTAAAGGTATTTTAATTATTGAAAATTTTGCGTCAACGTTAGAACAAGTCATTGATAGCACAAACGTAAAACACGTCATATTGACAGGTCTAGGGGATCGCTTGGGTGGCTTAAAAGGCATCATGGTGAACAGCGCGGTTAAATACATCAAAAAAATGGTGCCAAGCTTTAGCCTGCCTAACGCATTAAAATTTAACGCTGTATTAAAAAAAGGCAAAAACCTTTCTTTAACACCTGTTACTGTCAATAGTGAAGACTTAGCCTTTTTACAATATACGGGCGGTACTACGGGCGCATCGAAAGGCGTAATGCTCACCCATCGCAACATGATTGCTAACATTGAACAATCTAACGCGATGACAGGACCTGTTTTTGATAACGACAATGAGTTTATGGTTACAGCATTGCCGCTTTATCATATCTTTGCACTCAACGCGAACTGCCTATCCTTCCTTTGTTACGGAGGCAAAAATTTACTGATCACCAACCCTAGAGACATGCCGGGCTTTGTCAAAGAGTTGGCTAAATACCCATTTACCGCCATTACCGGTGTGAATACGTTATTTAATGGCTTACTGCATACTGAAGGTTTCGATAAGCTCGATTTTAGCCAATTAAAAGTTGCGTTAGGCGGCGGTATGTCGGTACAACGCCCCGTTGCAGAAATGTGGCAAAAAGTGACAGGAACTAGACTACTCGAAGGGTATGGCTTAACAGAATGTGCGCCAATGGTCAGCATGAGTCCCTATAACCAAGAAGAATATAACGGCACGATTGGTATCCCTGCTGCATCTACAGACATTCGTTTAGTCACCGATGAAGGCAAAGACGCTGAATTTGGTGAGCCTGGTGAAATGTGGGTTAAAGGCCCACAAGTAATGCAAGGCTACTACAATAGACCTGATGCAACTGCCGAAGTGTTAGAAGATGGCTGGTTAAAAACTGGCGATATTGCAACGGTAGACACTGACGGACATTTTACTATCGTTGATCGTAAAAAAGACATGATCATTGTCTCAGGCTTTAATGTATACCCCAATGAAATTGAAGAAGTCATCGTAATGCACGAAGGAATACTAGAGGCAGCCGCTATAGGCATTCCTTGTGAGGCGACTGGCGAGCTCGTGAAAGTCTATATCGTTAAAACTGACCCCGAAATTGATGAAAATGCGGTTATCGAGCATTGCCACAAATACTTGACCAACTATAAGGTGCCTAAGCAAGTCGAGTTTATCGATGAAATGCCGAAAACCAATGTAGGCAAGATTTTACGTAAAGAACTACGACCTCAACCTGCGTAATGCAGGTTGATTTTTCCACTCAAAAAACGAAGTATAAAGAACACATGATAGAAATTTATGCGGGTGAAAACGCGCACAAAACAATCTTAGAAAATGGATTCTCTGCCAGTATGTTTAATTCATTTTTGGGCGCTAGCGGCGGGCCAAAATGGTTTACACTTTTTGGGCTAGACCAGTACGTTTTTGGAGAGTTTTTCAAAGGACGTCAACAACCACTGAATATAATAGGATCTAGTGCGGGTGCTTTTAGGGCTGCCTGTTTTGCACAAAACGATCCGGTTGCCGCTATAAAGCGTCTAGCTTATCGCTACGCGGACACGGTCTATTCAGATGATGCTAAACCTGCTGAAATCACTCAAAAAGGCCGAGAGCTGCTCGACTATGTTTATGGTGATAATGGTACAACTGAAATCATTAACAACCCCATCTTTAGGGCTCACTTTATCGTTGCAAAGTCTAATGGGCTGGTTGCATCTGAGCGAAAAGCACTGCAATTATTGGGGCTTACAGGGAGTTACCTTAGAAATAAGATTAGTCGTCCATTGCTTAAAGCTCAATATGAGCGCTTTATTTTTCAACCCAAAAGCTCGACTTTAGACATTCAAGATCCAGATAACATTCCAACTACAATTATTCATTTAACCGAAGCCAACATCAAAGATGCGCTGATGGCGTCAGGCTCTATCCCTATGGTGATGGAAGGCATTCCAGATATAAGCGGCTGCCCTTCGGGTATGTACAGAGATGGTGGAATTATTGATTATCATTTTGATTTCGATATCAACAATGACGGATTAACGTTATATCCCCACTTTAGTTCAACAATTAAAGCCGGTTGGTTTGACAAAAGTTCATCACGAAAGGTACGAGCACAGCATTACAAAAATACCGTACTTATTTGCCCTACTCAGCAATTTATTAATTCACTACCGCACAATAAAATACCCGATAGAACAGACTTTACCAAAATGTCGTCACAAGCACGTATTAACTATTGGTATCAAGTGCTAGAGGCGAGTGAACGACTTGGCGAGGCATTTCGTACTTTTGTAGATAATCAATCAATTGAAATGATAAAGCCCATTTCATTGTTAACAGATTAACACGGCACAAACCTAGATTAGTTATTTAAAACGTTCAAATAAAAGCAAAGTTAACAGGAACAATACATGAGTACATTTACAGCTATTAATTTAGTCGCCCGTCCTGATGGCGGCCCCGTTGGACCACATTGGTTTGAAGTAGTACAAAAAGAACGACCAACTGTAGGTGCTGGTCAGTTTTTGGTAAAGCAAACACATATGTCGCTCGATCCAGCGATGTTCGGTTGGATGAGCCCTGATACTGAAAGTTATATTCCACCTGTAGCATTAGGTGAGGTGATGCGTAGCTCAGGTATCGGTGAAATCATAGAGAGTAATCATGAAGGCTTTAACGTTGGCGATCGCGTTATGGGTTTATTGGGCTGGCAAGAGTTGATCCTATCCGATGGACAAGGTTTAAATAAAGTTGAAGCCCCATTACCCGATGAAGCTATTTTATCAGTGTTTGCCCTGCCCGGCCTGACCGCAACTCAGGGCTTGTATAGCATTGGGAAACCAAAAGCTGGCGAGACAATAGTCGTTTCGGGCGCTGCGGGCTCTGTTGGCTCAATTGTGGGCCAATTAGCAAAAGCTGACGGTTTAACGGTTGTTGGTGTTGTTGGCACCGATGAGAAAGCTAATTGGATTGTAAATGAACTTGGTTTCGATGGTGCCATTAATTACAAAACCGATAACCTCGAACAAAAGCTCGCTGAGCTAACACCAAACGGTATCGATATCTATTTTGAAAATACGGGCGGCCCTATTCAACAACACGTTTTTGAGCGCATGAATACTCATGGACGAATCGCCGTATGTGGCATGATTGCAGATTATCCTAAACCCGTACCAACGCCCGGCCCTAACTGGATCCCAATGATTAAAAAACGTTTAACCGTTCAAGGTTTTGCGATGCCAGATCATTTTGGTGAAGTGCCAGCGTTATTGGCCAAATTGACACCTTATGTGATGCAAGGAAAAATAAAACATCGCACGCATGTGCTTAATGGACTTGAATCTGCAATGACAGGCTTAAACTTATTTTTTACTGGTGAAAATAAAGGCAAGTTGATTGTTAAGTTATAAAAATAGACACCATGGCGAGAGTTATCACTTTCGTCATGGTACTGTTACAAAAATTGCGAACAAAATAGAGCTATTTATTTAAACGATTCGATCTCCGCTAGCGCTTGAGTAAAGTCGGCCAATTCAACTTCTAAACAAGTTTCATCACCCGCCCAATTAACACCAATAATGATGTCATCTTCATTTAAGTCTTCGACCCAAAACTCAAACCAGTCGGACAATGAAATTTTATTTGGAACATAATCAGCCCACTCTTCAACACAGTGCACCATTGCTAAGTCGCTACTTGACCATAATGGCATAGCTTCAGCGTTTTCAAAGTTGATTGAGTCCAATACCACCCAGTCCTCACCATCTTTTTCTTGCAGCGCCCAGATTTCCTGTGATTCCTTCACAGCGTCTAAAAACTGCGTTAGTACATTTTTACTTTCTTGTGTCATGCGATTTCTCATTAATATTTAATGGTGAGATTATACCGCATAGTTTAGGTTAAGGTTTAAATGCTACTCAAATAAGTGGCCTTATTTATAACATCACTACTAATTGAGGGCCTTAAACCGATTAACTCGCGGCGATAAGTGCCATCAACAGATGTACAGAGACGAAGCCCCCGATAAAGAAAATTAAGCTAACGCGGTTAAAAAGTTTTGCTATGCTTTGCTGGTTCTCGTTGCTCGCTATACCTGAAGATAAGGCAGAGCCTAGCAATGTTAAAAATATCGTCCCCATCGTCAAGCCATTAGCCATATCAATAAGGGTAACAATACCAACACCAGGTAAGTGATTCATGTTCATGTAGCTGCTACCGACAGAGGCAAAAAATGCACCTACACCTAAACTAAACCGCTCTTTTGCGGAAGAACCTAGAATGAAAGCCAATAAGGCAATCGCAACAGAGGCAAATAACCCTTGGAACATTTTAAAATAAAGCCCCCAATCAGGGCGTTCGATATTTATTCCGTAGGTGATTTGTGAATAAACGGCTTGATAATTATCAGGTAGGGCTGGGTTACCACGATTTGTCTTGTACGCATGAGGTTTGGAGATAATATCAACGTTGGTTAGTTTGTAACCCGGTACTTTTATTCGTGAACTATAAGTCGTTGCACGTTGATCAGGAACATAACGAAGCATATGCCATGGATGCTTTTTATCTTCAATATGGATAGACAACATATGATGATCGAGTGGGTAACTAACCACATTAAAAAATTTAGTAATTCGCGCTTTTACTCGGTACAACGCATAATATTGGCCATCATGACTCATGTTTTTAAGGCGTACTTTTGACTTAATTTCGCCGTCAACTATTTGGAATGTTTCTCCAGGATTTAACGCTTCATTATCCCAGTTAAACCAGATGTAAAAATCAACACTCCACCCGGTTAGTTTAGCTGAGAGATCGATAATACGATCCGCATAAATACCTACAATAACTTCATCATAATCGTCGTTAGCCTGTTGTAACAACGCCTGTGCATTTACTTGGGTTTTCCCATTTTCAGTCATTTTTGGGTCAATTCGCTGTTTCTGCCTTTGCTCAGATTCTACTTTGTCATCATAAATTCGGGTGGTCGCAATGTAACCCGAAGTTAAATAAAATATTGTTAAAAAGATTATCCATACAATGGTTATAAGTCTTCCGTTACTCGCTAACATGTTTTCTCAACCTCTATTGTAAGTTATTAAAGTGATCGGCAATGACATCAATTAGCCCCTATGTCGCGACAGTACGACGTTTGCGCAACGACTCGTTGTATTTGCTTGGTAAATATTCACGTTCATTCGTTTAAGTCACTATTCAAATTTACCTTTGCTGCAATGTTTTCTTCAGCATTCTTGGCCATAAATAACTGAATCCAAACAACAGAAATTAATAAGAAAAGTATTAATGATGATAAAACCATGATTAGTGTTAGCATCCAATCGGTTCTATACCTAACATCTTGAGCATTTCTACTGACTCTATTTTGCATGGTCTCAATAAAGGTACTTATAGGGTTCATGATCTGTAACTTCGTTTGATAATATTGTTCATCAAACATAATCTCGCGGGCTTTTTTTACCTTTTCACCATCAGATAATGCATAGTCATCAACGGTTAGACGAAACTCACGAACTGCATTTGGCATCATTTGTTCTGGAACACCAATCACCAAAAGTATCAATTTCATACTTCGTATTTCTGTTAACACTAAATTGTCAGAGTTTCTTTTGGCTTGTTCCAATAAAGCTAATTCCTTACTAGGTGCACCTAAATATTCCAGTCGGTCCAGTACTTTTTCTCTCGTTCGAGTCTTATCTATTTCAACCCAATAATTTTGAAGATGTTTACTTGCCCCATTCATTACAAATGCCCGCACTTCGGTGGTTAGGTAGTCTGACGCGTTAGAAAGATCATTGCTTAAATTAGTGTATTCCACCTGATGTGCTAGCGCCTGCCTTTCTGAAGTTATATCGTTAGAAAAAAGCCAAAGTGAAATACATAATGTAATAGATAAAATAAATAAACTGATCCATAGCCAAGTAATATCGGGTAAGTTCAGCTGTAGTTCTTTATGTTGAGACATATTCAATCCGATCACTTGATTAAATAGTTGAGTATGAACATGGCACATATCAATCCTGTAGCCATGGTGAAAAAGATGTATACGTTAACAAGTACATGATCACTTCTAAAATGCGTAAATTCGTATTTAATTCCAAGAATACCGGCAAAGAAAATAACGATGGTGTATATAAGGCACAAAGGGAAGCTCATCACGTAGCGTATTAATATGTTTTTGTGCGCAGGCATTCTTTTAATAAGGGGTAGTAAAAAGGTCACAGCAAAGGCATTTTCCATCAACCAAATGACAAAAAAATTATTAATTGCGGTATACAATAGTATGAAAATAGCAATCCAAACAAAAATACGTCCTCTATCAAAACCGTAATCCCACCAATAATGCTCAATCTTGTCTCTTAACCACTGATTATTTATTTTAAAATCATAGCGTTGCTGCTCTATTGAAAGTTTTCGATAATCTTCATACATTCCCCTTTGCTCAAAGTCATTCAATAAAGCGGCATATACGTCAGAACGATTCTTTGCGGTTGTGTTACTTGGGAAATATAATTTGAAATCTTGGTAGTTAATTTTAATTTTGTTGATGTTTGCACCCAGCAAATTGATTGCTGTCTGTTCTCCGTATGCAGGAGGTTTGGCTACTGTTAAATCTAAAATATGCTCAAGTTCATGAAGGCCAGTAAGGTTTAATTTTTCAGGTAGTCGAGCACCGTAAAAGTTAATTCTCCCCATAAATTTAACGCCTTCTAAATTCAAATAGCGTATAAATATTGCACGAGAAAAACTCACATCGCCTCTGAAAGTACTATGACTTAGATCGACTTGCTGATTAAACCGACTATTATAAAAAGTGGCCTCCTTATTAAATTGGCTGTTGTAGTATGTAATCGATTGATAAGCCGTTATATTCGAAAAATCGAATGCACCGTCAAATACCGAGCCACTAAAGTCTGTTTCTCCAGAAAATTGGCTACCATAAAATGAAACGGAATGACCTTCAAAACCGGATTGATAGAAGCCAACTTCACCGTAAAAACGGCTATGAGAAAAGTTAGCTTCTCCTTTGAACTTGGCCCATTCGAACTTAACGTCATGTCGAAATTTAGTACTTTTAAATAAAGCATCCTTATGGAATTGTACTAACGAGAAATTGATTGATTGGCTGAAATCTGCAAGTACAGCCGAGAAAGATCCATCAAAATGATATTTTTGATAGTTGCTTATTTCGTCCCTTAGAACACTATAATCGTCCGCTATTACAGCACCAATACTTTGATAATTTAACGCTAATTTGTCAGCATTAAGTTGACTTAGATTCGCAAGCCGCTCAATAGCATGACTGTCTTCTGCAATTGCATAATCCACGGCTATTCCGTTAAACACCGTCAATAATATGAACAAAACAAACGAGGAGCGCTTTGACAAACTAAAGTCCATTTGATTTCTCTTTTTATTACTCAATTAAGTGTTTTTTGTTTGTCGCTCGCTGTAATGCTTTATTCCCAAGCTCTGTCGCCTCATTTTCAAGCGAAGGATTGTCATTTACCGCTACCCCATCGACATTTGTCGTCGCTTGTACCCTACCTTGAGCTTGTTGTACAACATGTCCTAATTCATGGGGCAAGTGTTTTTCTTGACCACTCCCTAGGTGAATTTCACTACCTTGTGCATATGCATGAGCCTGAACGGCTGCCGGTTTAGCTGAGTTGTAGTGAACTTTAACGTGATCCAATGACATGCCCGATAGGTTTTCCATCCCTAATTTCAGGTTGTCGGGTAAACCCGTTTTGTTGGATGTTTTTTGCATAGGTGGTGTTGTTTTTGAACAATCTGACTGTAAATAACTAAGCTGTTGCTGTACTGATTTCAATTTCCTCTGGTGCAATTTACTTTCATCAAATTCTTCATCTTCTAAGGCATGTTTTTGTACTAAAGTTGTAGCATTGGCTGCAGACTTTAATTGCCTCTGAATAGCGGTAGTAGCCCTTTTATCCGTAAAAAAGTGACTGCCGCTTTTGTTATTTTGACTATAGCTATTTGAATTGGCCTTTACTTTACTGGCAACTTGTCGAGATTGTTCACTGTATGTTTTCATCATTTATCCATTCGATTAACACAGCATGTTGATTAACACCTGACAACTGTTCTACCTATATTTTAATCCACATAGCTGCCGCTATTAGTACAATCACGGCAACTGCTTTTTTTTGATATTAATAATGTAGTTGCCAATAAAATAAAACACAATTGTGACAACCACCCCAGACATTGCTTTGTCTGCATGTTCTTGAAAAAATCGATCACAACCAAGCATCGCAAGTACCAAAACTAAAGTAGCAATCCATGAAGATAAATACGTACGTTGGTATTGTTCAATAATTTTGCAGACATAACATGATGAGCTTTTGGCGAAAGCAGAAACGACTAGAAAAAACACAAGCGTCCCTAATACGGTTCTGAAGTACCCCCGCTGAGTGCAGATGAAATCACACATTTCTATAGGCAGTACTTTACTAACAAGTTTCTCTATGTATTTTTGTTCGGCATTGTTAAAAAGGTGCGTGTTGATAATACCCTGTAGTTTTTTGAACGAAGGCTCTCCCTCAAGTGGAAGTGGCCAAAAACCAATGCCGCCAAAATTATGTTTCGCATAGACGATATCATCTTCAACTTGTTCGAAACTCTGTTCTTGAGATAAGTCGTAAGGCACTATGATAGGGATGATTTTATTTAACATTTTACTACGACCTTCTCCTTTAAAGGTGTTTTCTATTACTCTTCGTAAGTGCTTTTTGGTTTCGGTTGTTTTCTCTGGTAAATAAATCAATACGTAATTTAATGTTTCCATATCGACTTTGTGTTTAGCGGCCTCTTGCTCTTCTATCGTGGCGCCCTCCGATTTAACCACAGCGCATCGGCTACTTTCTTCTTGCTTCTTAATTTTTCCACCAATGGCAATTTCACACGTTTTCAAGTCAACTAGTGGTGTGTTCAATTTCGCGGTAGAGCAATCGATATTGGCCCCGCAAATTGCTATATCTAGCAAAACGTTGACATGAAATTCAGCGTGATCCTTCTTTAAGCTAATAAATTCATCAGCGATTTCTGATAATTGAAGATTAAACTCTGAAGAATAGTCAGGAAAATATAAAGTAACACCATCTATTGGCATGGATTTGGAGCTGGCAGCATAGTGTTCAGGGTTTAAGATATTGTATTTAAAACTGGTAAGCGCTTCCTTAATAGTTAATTTATCCCACGATTTCCAGTTTTCTAATTCTACGATAATATCCTTTTTACTGTAGTGCTGGTTAGCTTGCTTAATAAATTTTTCACTGGCCTTATACCAATACTTTAAAGCTGTTTCGTGATTAAATTTGCCATTTTCACTAAGGCTTAGCCCTTGATAACCTATCCGGGAAATAGTGCTGTAATCAATTTTCTTTAATTTGTCTGTCTTTGCTTTTTCTTTATCCTTCGACATTGGTGCTACGTGTTCTTTATCAGCTGCAGAATACAACCAACCAGGATATATGTTGTAAGTTACTTTATTATCTTCAATATTTTTTACACAACCACAATCAGCACTGCCCAAAACCGTATTATTAATCTCTATACCTTTGTTAGCCAGAGATTCTACACCCGCGAATTGTGGCGATGTTAAATCTTCCTTTAAAATAGAATGTAATGTTTTGGCAAATAGTCGATAAGTTGGAAATGGTTTATCTTGTACTAGTTTCAGGGTATCCAATATTTTCTGTGGAAATTCAACTTCCATAGTTAAATTGTTTGGCGCTTTATTCGATTCATCTTTTTTGGAGATAGTTTTCATGTCTTCCGCCGTTAACATGTAGTAGTTTGGTTTATATGACTTCTGCCCTATCAATGTTTCTGCTGAATCAAGGCTGCATTGGCGCAGCAACCCTTGGACCCACTCTTTTTCTATCCCTTGTGTTTGTTTGTTAAACCACTGATTTAACATTGAAATGTTACTGACGGCTTTACAATCTGGCTCAACTTTTTTAATGGCCGAATAAATAAATAATGTAGCGATCACGTTGGCTTTCTGATATTCAATTAACGACGAACAAAAACTACTGAGCCATTGGCGAGTTACCTTTCCGACGACACTGTCTGAGAGTAGTTTTGCGTCCTGTTTGTATTGTTGCACATCGTCTTTGAACTCCATATTGACATGGTACAGCCCCACTTGAATTAACATATTTTGTAATTTAGTTAACTGATGATTTTCGTCCAACGCCTGCTCACAAGACAACTCAGCGCTACTGCTTTTGACATCATTAGCAATTGTAAGAGTTGAAATACAACTCAATATGAAACATATATAAAAGGTTCTCATATTGAAGCAGCTAATTTTTCGAACTGATAATACGGTGCTCACGATATCACCTTCCCTTCTTTAAGCATTTCCTTTCTAATGCCTTGAATAAAATCCTGTTGATGAAACAGTTCCTTTTTATTGCGTAGCACATTGATGGCTGCGTGTCTGACAACATTGATAATAGAGCCTCCAGATAATTCGTAGTGCTCCGCAAGGGCATGTATATCAACATCATCGGCAAGGCGGCACCTGTCTCCGATAATATTTCGCCATAATTTTGCTCTAAGTGTTTCGTCTGGCATTGGAAAATAGATGACTGACTGAAACCGTCTGACAAATGCGTCATCCATATTACATTTTAAGTTTGTCGCTAAGATGATGACCCCTGGAAAACTCTCAGTTCGCTGCAATAAATAAGCGATTTCTTGGTTAGCATGACGGTCATTCGATGAAGATTCTCCAGTGCGTTTTCCAAACAAAGCATCAGCCTCATCAAAAAACAGTATCCAGTTTTTATTTTCAGCCTGGTCAAAGACATTTGCTAGGTTCTTTTCCGTCTCGCCAATATATTTAGAAACAATAGCAGATAGATCAATTCGATAAACATCCATTCCTGTTTTCTTGCCTATCAATGTTGCAGTCAGTGACTTCCCGGTACCTGGGGGACCGTATAGTGCAGCGCGATAGCCCGGCTTGATATTCTTTGATAATTCCCACTCGCCCATAATGGTATTTTGAAAATTAACCCAACTCGTGATTTGTTCAATTTCGTCAAGCACATTATGATTTAAGACAAGTTCTTCCCATGCTAACGGAGTTGAGATCCTCTTGGCTGGAAACGACATACTAAAATCAGGTTTGTGTACTACACCAGTAGTAAATAGATTGAGATAGTCGACACCAATTCTAAGACCACTTGATAAAAATGGCTCATCCTTGTGCTCACGGTTTATTTCCACCACTTTGTTCTTTATTAAAGTGCTTTCGTCATCAAACAAGTGTAATGCTGTAAAGCGTTCATTCATGTTGTTCCCTGACAAAATAAAAATTAATGTTTCAACTGTTGGTAAGAAGCCTGTATGCGCTTTTCCTTGAAGTCCTCCAAACTCGGTATAATTTCTTTCAAGGTTAGTATTCTTAATAAAAAATGTATCCAGAACACCCGGCTTAACATGAGGCATTAACGCCAATAAAATAGCTAATCGTTGGCAGTAATTTAAGTTGTTTTGACATATAAATTGCGCATACGCCGAGCTATGTTCATTAATATTTGGAGGGACAATGGTTGAAACATCAAATTCCTGATCTAATTCGAAATAATGAGTTAGGCGTTGTGTCAAAACTGTTTGAAACCATTGCACTTCAAATTCCATCACTTCTGCATTGAGCGCTTTGAGATCATCACTTTTGTTTAATGCGATATACAATTGCTGGGCGTTTATCATAGATAACTCCTTTTGAACCACCACAAGAAGAAATCATGTACGTTATCCGGATTCACTATGAATCCCTCCATGTAGTTGATAATAAACCCGTCATCCAAGAATACTTAAACGTTGAATAGGTCCATGGAAGCCCGTCTAATAAGATGTCAAATGGCTCTGGTAATACGTCAAGATGCCAGTTGTTTTCTTCCCTATACAATGCACCTTCCCTGGCTAAAAATGTTTGGCGTAAACCATTAATACTGGTATTTCCAAGTGCTGGCCATTGTTTGATTACTTCAGAGAGTAAATCATTGATGACTTCTTTTTGTTTATCGCTCAGAGTGGGATCTGGCTTTACGCTTTGGCTTAACTCCATGCCACACATTAATTTGTTTAATGCCAGTTGATGCTCATGAAATTCGCGTTCAGGCGCTATAATATGTTGTAAGACATTTACTGCTTTTGTTTGGTGATATTGATCGCGAAATTTTCCGTGTTGTGTCAACTCCATAATCGAGAATAATCTAGGTAAATATGGAGATAACAACACTAAACCTGCATTATTGATATACGCGATTTGTGGTTTATCATGTTTAAATGCGTCATCTCTCACATTATCTTGTTGATGAGTATCCGTTGCCACTAATGGTGCTTGCCCCCTTTCATTTGAAATATTTCCCGATAGGGTTTTAACTAACCCTTCAACAGTCTTTTTGAAAGAAATTTCAGCAAAGCCAAGTTGATAAAACGAAAGTTCACTGATCAGTAATTCAAGCTCAGAGCTCAATTGAGTAGATACGTTTTTGTACTTAAGAATATATGAATGAAAGTATTGATGAATAAACCAGGCAAGATTAAAACTTAGTCCTTGAATTAGGAAATAATCAAAAATAACTTTCCATTGATGCAGGTTTATTTCTGCCTGAGTAACACCAATGTTCCTCCTCGATAGCAGCATCTGCAATATTGTGGTCAATTCTAGCGTCTTACCTAAGCTCTTAACGTTAAAATAAGACAAAATGATAAGTAAGTCAGATTCCGACACACAATTGGTTAGCTGCATAAACACGTTATCATTAGTCAAAAAGTCAATTAACTCATAATGATTGGCATGCGTTTCGATGTATTGTTGTATTTCAAATACAATTTTCTGAGCGTTTCCCGCTTTAAGGGCAGCACTCAATGCGGGCAGTTTAGCAAGTTCAGGTGAATGTTTTTCCAAAGTGAGCTTTTTATAAGTCTCGTCGCTTGGAATATTCTTATTCTCTTGATAATCATTAATACGGTTTTGGATTTCAATACTCGAAAAATCTATGAACTTCGTTGTGACTAATTGTATTAAACTATAAATTAGGGCCTGCTTTTCATAGCTATGCTTTGTAATATATGTCGCCAATTGAATCATATAATCAGCACATGTTTGCTTGTCTTGGATGATCAAATTCAAATAGTTTTTAATTAGTTCATTAAGCTGATTAACCGATAATGCATTAAGGTTTTTCTTTGAAAGTTGGCAATTCACTAGCCAGTTGTAAAACGCTAGTGCTTCCATAGCGCATTGCTTGCACATTTGACCAATACTAGAAAGTAACTCTGCGGAAATGGGTAATATTAAGAACTGATTCTTTATTTGACTCAATTTCTCACGTTTAGCCATTAATGCTGTAGTATCTTCACTGTCACCACTTGATGCTTGACGATTTCTGACTTTTTCCCACATAGCACAATATCGGTTTCGAACGTTGGCATTATCGTCAAGGCATACACCGGGCTCGGTTAAATAAATATTATTCCTTTGAAACTCGGTAGATAAATAATCAATACACTGTTCAAGTACGAAGTCTTCAGTCCCTTGATTATGAAAGTAACTCAGTAAGCAAGACCATATGATGCGGTCTACACTTTTTGTGCCTTGTAGCCCACCGCAATAAGTATTTAAAGATAACTCATCAAACAGTTTGCACAATAGACCATCGTATTTTTCGTTGAACAATATCGAACAGGTCTGTTGAAGTGCATTGTTCGATATGTTGCTAATGAAACAATTGCGATGCTGAGTATTCCCCACGTATTGAGTGAAGTATTGCCTGACTATATCAGCACTTGCCTCTAAGACTCTGATATACGCTGACATCGAAATGTTAGCGTTTTTCCTGGTAAACAGAGTGAATAGTATTGACTCAAAGTAATTATATTCACTGTGATTGCTTGACAGTTTTGGGCTTAATTTCTTTTCAAAGTCTATTTCACGTGCGGAATTTACGAGCTGATTTGTGGTATCTGTTCTAAAAAAATCCAACACATTTTTATCATCAAGATATTTTTCATCGATGTAATATGATAGTTTTTTCATGATGATATTTTTAGTCAGTCTGCGTGGTTTATCTACTTTATTAGCAACCTGTTTGACCCAGCTATCTACACCATCAACGCCATTATCGAAATGCACATCAGCCTGCAACTGAAGAAATAAGTGATTCCATTTCAATAAATTAAAGTTACCTCCTGAATAGACGCTGTTGTACGTAGCCATATATAACCACTTGTAACGACGGTAGATATCAACAAATCGATTACTATTGAGTAACATAGCTAATCGAATTAACAATGACTCTTTCAAGTGCTGAATGAAACTATAAAATGATGTCTCATTATGTAGTGCGTGTTCGACTTTTTTGCGCAAAAAATCAGGGCACTGCTCAAGCGCTCCCATAACCATGTCGTTGTGAAATAGTTTTGCTCGTTCAGAGCTTTTCATCGCAATAGCCAACGCATTGTTAGGCTCTAAAAATTCAGTTAAGTAGTTTACAATTTCATTCCTCTCAACTGGCTCAGCATCATAATGGCTAGTAGCAGATAAAGAGTTAGTTTGGTCAAGACCTGAATTTAGGACATTTTTTTGCACATACTGGCTTAGCAGCCTTATATCAATAGCCTCATTTAGTAAGTTTTTTTCGAGTGACAATAGGTAATACTTTGACTTTTCATGCTCATTTACCGCTATTCGATTTATTGAGTTCAATAGCTGATTGCTGTTTTCTTGACTCCAGTGACTTAATGTCATCAGGCTAGTTTTTAGTAACTCAGATAGTGTTTTATTGCTCAGTTGAACGTCAATCCCAATACCCTTTATTACTTGCGCTTTTAACGCTTGAAATAACATCAACTTGGTAAATGACGAACCGTTTAGTAACGAAATCACAATTCGATTTAACTGCTGTTCTCTATTATTTTTTAGTTTATAGGTACTTTCTATCAATAGCTCTATGTCTTGATGGTGAACAATTTGCTGATCAATATCGTTGATATATTTTTGTTTCACCGATTCAGACTCATAGTCACTTTCTAGTGTTATAAATAAACTATCCAACAAACATTTAAGAGAATTAGCTCCTGATAAACTGCGGATGCTAAAACGAAAATACTCAAGCAACGACGTTGGTTTTAAACCATTGTTGTTGGCCAAGTTGTAGAGTAAGTAACACAAAAATGCTTGTTGAGTATTAAGGTGTCTTTTTTGAACAAAGAGATATTCAAGCGTTATCGACCAAAACAAATGTCGCCATGCCTCTTTGGCGATTATTGATGCAATGCTTTTACTTTCTTGTCTGCTAATTTTCATCGAGGACAAAGGCAATGTTTCTAATGATATCGACAGGGTAAAAAATGGCAGCCAATCGACTAATTCTGTATGCTCTTTGTCATAATGCGTAATGACATTTATCAGCTGTTTATCTAGTAAATGGTGGCACAATGTTTTAATGATCAACTGCTTATTTTGATAGCATCGAATAAATTCAACTAGTGCGAGTGGAGAATTAAGTAGCAAAAGTTCTAGGTATTTTCTACAAGCATCGCGATCATTTGTTTTTAACGCTCTGGAAAATCCGCTCAGCAATGAACAGCCTTCATTATTTTCATATACAATTGCTTGGTTAACTCTTCGACAATGCGAAGGCTCTGTGAATATAGATGATAATGTATCATCAGATATGGTGTTAAATTCTAGTTTTAGTCCTAATTTTCTAATTATGTGTTTTATGTTATAAGCATCAAAACCACTGAAGTTAGATTGGGCTGAGAAGCAAATAAGCGACGCAAGTAACTGCTCTGTATGATATTTTTGCGCCGTAGTCAATTCTCTATTTTCAATCGTTTTACTAAAAATCTCTTGCAGAAAATGAATTTTCTCAGTACTCAATTTTTTACACAATTCTTTAAAAATTTTCGTTAGTTGTTCATGGTCAATCAAACTGACTAGACGCTTTACGTTTTCAATGCTATCTACATGCTCACGTAAAACTATTGCAATAATACGTGGCTGTAGTTCAATTACTTTCTTCAACAAATTGTATATATCTTGGTAGTGTGCCGCTAATTCTTTGTCTGAAAAGCTGGCTACATTAAGTAGCCAGCTGATTAATTGACACTTTTCTGAATCCTGTAGTTTTTCTTTTTTGGTGCATAACTTGACTAAGTCTTGTTCATTTTTAGACTTATTGCTATTTACTTCACCTAAAATCCGTTCTAACTCAAAGGCCAATCTGAATGTCATCTCATTTTGCAAATTTGCGCTATTTAGCGTGCCCAAATTAAGCTCGAGGTAGTCAATAGTTTGCGACTTTAAAGACAATGCCGAGCTAAGCTTACGTTCAATAATGGGCAATAACGAATCCTGACAAATTGCGGTCAATTCATGCTCGTAACTTGTTGCCTGAGTATGATTTTGAAAAGTTACTTCAAGCGCTGCTTGATCTATGACAATGTTATTGTTCATTTACCCCCCTCTCTTCACTAATGTGAAGATGGTAGATAAAATGAAGCAATTGCTGTGTGAGCTTATTTGTCTGTTTTACATCAACATCATTAGTTGCTATAGCCTTAAGCCACTTCCGGTAACGCACTTCCAGGTGATACATTCGTCTTAGATCTAACCACAAAAACATAGGGTATATATGCGCAGGACAATGCATAGCAATTGTTTCCTCTGCCAGTTTTTGAAAAGTTCGAGTAGAGGTTTTAGCAGTCCAATTTGGCAATATAACTGTCACTCTACTT
The DNA here is from genome assembly GCF_030295975.1 of Thalassotalea atypica. Taxonomy (NCBI): domain Bacteria; kingdom Pseudomonadati; phylum Pseudomonadota; class Gammaproteobacteria; order Alteromonadales; family Colwelliaceae; genus Thalassotalea; species Thalassotalea atypica. Next base: position 2,039,146 of record NZ_AP027364.1, on the reverse strand, counting down.
CCAAAAAAGCTAATTGGATAATTCTCTTTCAATTGCTCTACATCACTGTATTGAGCCAAGAGGCTGTGCTCAATAATGTGCATACCTTCAGATTGTTTACTGATACTTTGGAAGTAGGATATTAATGTATTAGCTGCGGTGATGGCGGTAGCTAAGTCTTGAAAACTGCCAATTGAAAAGTGGCTATTTTCTTCTTGGTCGTAAAAAGCAATATGGGACAAATCTTCAAATGACTCTATTGCTGAAATATCAGAATTTCCTTGAGTAAAGCGTCCTATTTTATAATTTTCAATATTAGTCGCTGATTGAAGAAAACGTTGACTGATAGGTTTTTCTTTACAAGTAAATTTAAGCGGGAAATACTTGTTAATCGACGTCAGAGTCACTTGTTTTATAGCTTGATAAGGTAAGGCGTGGAAGTGTTGATATATATCTTCTGTATCAATATGAAAATCAAAAAATGACTCTGACAACGCTGAGTCCAGTTTATCTTTACTTTCATGGTCTTGAGCAAAATCTATATTTACGTCGTTTCTAAAGACACCAAAGCTTAACGATTGTAACTTCAAGCAACCAAACCCAAGTAAAATGCTGACTTTAAGTTGCCAGCCACTAATATTATCCGTATTCCAGGCAAATTGCGTTACATCCGTTGCTTTAAGTCTGTTTTTGGTTACCTTACCAATATGTGATAACAGCCTTAATTTATGTTCATAGGCGATTCTATCGGTAATCTTATTACCATTATTCGTACCATATTGCTGAAATATATATTGACCGAACTCCTCACCATATAATGCAAGCAAATAATCGACAACTTTATTAGCACGCCGATAAAAACTACTGAACCTGCCATCCTGCTCCATTAGTTTTTGCTCATAATTCTCGTTTTTGATTTGATCAAAATCCGGGATGATGTTGTTATTTAGGAAAACTGAAGTTGGATCTTTATGGACGTGCAATAATGGCGAAAAGAGATATCTTATTTCATCTATTTTATGGATTTGATTTAGTATGATCTGCTCAAAAATCGCCAAATATCCTTTCAACTGAAATGCTTGTGCTCTGCGTTGAGCCGTATATGAAATCGGTATACCTCGAAAATTAATACCATAGTTCGCAGGAAATTGATCTTGAAGTCCTGAATATTGTGTTAGGTAAAGTTCTTTGCTTTTGGTTTTTTTGGAAAAATCATCAAATTGCCTTTTATGGTATTTATTACTGAAATGTTCGGTGATTAACTCGTGATATTTCATTTGATAATTTGAAAAATTAGTCGGTATAATCCGTCCATTAGCAACCAGATTAATTTTAATACCTTCAGAACTGTCAGGGAGTGTAAGACGAATATGCTGTTTATAGTTTTCTACAGATAAGGCATCAACTCGATTTCCTTTCTTGTCGAAAAATGATAACGATTTGATTGCTTTGACTTCAGAAATTTCGTTGATTACCGCATAAAATTCGAATACTGGGATTATCGTTTTATGGCTAATATCGTAGTGTTGACGTTCATGAATAACGCTTGGGCCAATCAATGACTGCTGTAATGATAATTCTTTAGTGTCCTCTGACGCTTTACTTGAACTAATTTGATTGGCTATTTTATGGGTGCAATTCAAGTATATGTTTGCCAAAACTTCAGCACTATTATTGCTATCGTCAACTTCAATTTCAGCCTCAATGGTAAATGGAACATCTTCACTGATATGTATTTCATTTATGTTTTCACACAAATTTCGGTTGGCACCATAACAAGCTAAGACCCTATGTTTGAGGGCGGACTTTTCGATGTCTGAGTTCTCTATCTTGGCTAATGGACTGATGCTGATATATACGTTGTACAAACCAAAACGGTAAGGTTGCTCTCCTATTGTTTCGATATGTATATTGTCCAATTCGGGGACAGCGTCTAGTATTATTTGCTTTAGATCCATTAACGTCGTAGCGTGACACGGAAATGCATCTTCCGGTGCCAGTAGCGAGGAGCGGTTTAATAATTGCTTTACTGTATTTTCGCCTAAGTAATCAGTAACATCTGCACCTGCACGATAAGAGACATCAGATAGTACAAAGCAGAGTTGCTCAAGAATAGTAACGCCGGGATCATGTACGTTATAATCCGTCCAAACATGCCCTGATAGTTCTTGTACTTTTAATAAGCCTTGTTTTTTAAGCGCGTCGAATGAACATGGGTCAACTAGGCTGTGTTTGTCTATAAATACTGATTCGGCTTTCATCCGCTGGCCTTACTCGCACTTATCTGCATTAGACGCTGTATCGCTATTAGAAGCTTTCACGTTATCCAAGGTGTTTTCATCCGGCGCTGTTTCTAAGCAGCTCGACATAAACGGATCATGCCAAAGAAATGTTAAGTGGTATCTGACCCTGACTTTTTCACTATTTGACTTGGCTGTGTCTTGGTGTTTTTTTGAATAATCGCAATGAGTTCCTAATTGTAGATAATATTTTCCATCAACTTTTTTGTGCCATCGCAACTTAATTCGGTGGGAAAAAGAAGAATAATAACTGTGCTGTTTTTTAATCCTTTTTTTAAATGAAAATATTTTTTCGAACAAATTATCTGGATGAAATGTGTTCATTGCCGTTGCGTGTAAGAGTGCATACATGCCTGAGAATTTAAGACCAACTCCAGCCACTACATCAATGGCATGACAGCCGTCTAGGCCTTCAGTAATATCATAAAATGTAGAATCGGCATAAACAACTTTTGGCTCAGCTCCTTCCCTGCCATGTGCTCTGATATTACCATTGACATCTAGCGCTCGCGCAGGAGAGTCATTATTGATGCCGACATAACCTAAAGGATTAAATGACACTATATTACGAGGTTGCTTTTCGTTAATCTTTTGTACCAGATCCAAGTTATTTAGAGTGCTTTCATTAAACTTGAACGACCATATTGGCTCATTAAAGTCATTACGTTGATAAAAGCTGATTAACGAATTTTTGTTCGCCAAAGTAGATATTTGAAAACCCTCTTCAGGTGTTTTGCTAAAACCGTCTTCCCGCATATTCAATGATGAATCAATAAAATCTGAAAAATGATCTGCTGAAGGTAAAGCCCCCCGTTGAAAGAATCGCTTTAAAGTTTCTCTATCACGCTTTGCCATATTCCGGTTAACTCCCGACAATAAAGTTATTTCCAATTTCCATTTCATTAATGCCTGTAACATTAGCCATTTGTACTTTATTTTCCGACAGAATTTCTATGGCATGCACCTTATCAGGTACAGGTAAACACCACGGATAGGTAGATTCGATTACTGTCACGCCTTGCTGTTTCATGGTTACCGTATCGTTAAGCACATAACGTTTTTTGGCATATTCAGAAATATGCAAAACAGAAAAATTAGTTACCGCAGAAACATTCGTTTGTTGCAGTATGAAAGAAACAATCTCTTCGCAAGTAAGCTGCCAGCCAAATAACATAGGTTTTCCTATTGATTTCCATACACTAAAATATTCAGACACTTTTTCATTAAGTTCTTGGCAGTATTTTCCTGAAAGTATTGGGTTATCAAAAAGTACTGAACACCTTACCTGTATCCGCTCGTATCTTGGGTTACTGACTTCAATGGTTGAATAACCAGAGATATAAGGTTTAACTTCTTGGTATATGCTTCTGAGTAATGTGGTATCTGCTCGCACACCGTCAGATATGTTTTGTGATGTTTTTAGTTTTGGAACAACAATTATCAAAACATTGCCTGGCTGAGGCTCTACAGATCGAGAAGACAAGTTTGAAAAGCATTTAACTAAATGCAATTCCGGAAATTTATTCAAAATAAACCGTTCATAATCCCATGGTGTTACCAATCGGTTTTTGTGTCGTAACGATTCACTTGTAGATGTTATTAGTTGCCGTTTATTGGTTTGGTAATGCAAAGGTCTATGCGTTATTACTGCCTTTAAGCCTCTTATACCTTCGATTGGAATGCTTGGCGTCCATTTGTTACCTATTTGATGTTTTTCTTCTCCGTTATGAATGCGTTCTACTTCAATACAGTTGGTGACCACTCGCGCTACGCTGGAAAAATACTCTAAACTAGCATCCGCTGAGAGTCTTACCCAATAGAGATTATTAGGTACGGCATTGATATCAATGGCCATATTCGCGGGCAAACTTAGTGTCACGACTCCCGCAACAGTTAAGGATGAAGTGCCGTCATGTAAGATCTGGTTTGTTGAAAGATTAACCCAGCCAGATAGCGTATAAACAGCCCATTCAATGCCTGGAGTCTTCTCTTTTACTTGTAATGTACTGTCATCAAGTAACTGGAAAAACAAGGAAAGCGTTTGGGGTAATTTTTCACCAGAAAGGCCAATGTATAAGAAACCATCTTTGCAAAAATCAGGCAAAACGGTTGGCAAGAAATTTTTACTTTGTATATGAGCCAGAGTATTGCCATTACCGTGGCAGTGAATAAACTGACTTTTTGAAAAATTTCTATTTTTCTTCTTAAGGTTAAAGTCTATTTTTTCTGTTGAACTATAATCAAGTGATAACGACTCAATATTGGGTGTAAAAGGTTTTTGAGGTAGTTCTTTCGGTACCTTTAACTTGGTATTCTGGGTCATTATCGAAGACATAATTTTAGGGTATACATCATGTCCGAACCCCGTAAATGGCTCTGATAAAGAAAACTTATAGAACCCATTTTTCACATGGGTAAAGCCATTAAAATCTTCCTCACTGACGTGCTCTCGAATTGGTGAAATAACTTCGGCCATACGATATTTTAATGTTTTATATTTTGAAAGAAATTCTTCATCCTCCATTGAGAACATGTTGATATTATCAACGAATTTCCATTGACCATCTTGTAAAATAGATTGCGACAGCTTAAAACTGTCATTGTCGATATGTAGATCATAATCTTTAAAATATGAATAAAAACCACCAGATATTGCCGGGAGGTTTCCCCATCGAATATTCAAAGATAATTCTGTGATATTTTTTTTAGCCGGTTCAAAACTACCTATCATTAAATACGAATGTTGATGAGGGATCGGGCCAAAGACATCAAACGGTTTACTACTATCAATTTGCCCATATTGATTAAAAGCAACAAACGTAGAGAGATCTTTAACGCGCGTATCAATGGTGAGAACGGAAAGGTTAAAATCTGAAAATAACGAATAAGCGTAAAAATTAGCCCCGCTGTTAAGAGAAAATTTCAATATTGGTAACTTGGAATGAAAATGTTCCCCATGAATTTCCGGTTGATAACCTATCACCGACTCTTCACCAGCAGATAAGTGCAATACTACTTTTATTTGAAAGTTCCCGTTAGCATTAGGTAGTATTTCCAAACGTTGATGATCAACCTCTGTCCAGCCACTTTCCGTGGTAATTCTTAATGTAAATGCATTGCTGATAATATGATTGTGTTCGTAAGGCTCAACACTTGTTAAAATATTGTGTATAGCTTCATAGGGGACTTTTTCAAAGCCTTGCTGTAGAAGTTTCTCCTGATTAATAACAAGAATTTGTGACAACTCTTTGCTAGTTAACCATTGAGTTTTAGATAAAAGTTGACGATTAAAGATTTTACCAATTGCAAAGAAGTAATCTTTAGTAGCAAATGAATGCTCTAACAAGTTCAAAAGGAAAAACTTCAATAGAGCATCTTGTTGCCTCTTGATACTTTGTCCAAAGTAATTGCTGATATAACAACGATTAATTCTCATGCTCAATTCATCAAAATTCATGATCGGCTCAAATGACATTGATTTACATACTTCATGAAAACAATTGCTTAAACATTGCAGATTCAGCGCTTCTTGCTGATGTGGTAAGGCTGTTTGCTTGCGCTCTGCATTTTGAATTAACGTGTGATTTATCGTTGAGTTATGCTCATCTTTTTCAACAAGTTCAAACTCTAACGAAACGGCCCGGCAACCTTCTTTCAATTGAAACGAATTGGATGCAATAGCAAAACCTAAATCGGCATCTATTCCTTCTGTTTTGTATGACGAACGACTGTTTTTCCCAAAGAGAGGCCAACTTTTCAATTCAGATTCATCGAGTTCTAATGTCTGCAGCAGCAGGTTATTTCGCTTAATACGAGTCACATAATTAAACAAATACTCAGGTGAAATATAGCTATCACGCTCTAGATAAACGGTAAACAATTGCTCAACTTTCATCTGGCTGACTAAATAATCAGACTGGCTTTTAAAAAGGTTACTGTCCCTCGTTGTTGCTTGGTCTCTAAACTGTTGACCTTTAACAATAGTGGCATATGGTACTTGCACTTGGGGCTCAACCCTCAATATGGCGCGTTCAAAGTTTTCGCGTTCATTCCTAATTTCTAATAGTTCAAAATAATAATGATCCCGATGATTTGATGCATATGCGTTTATCTTATTTTGAACTTGTTCATAAAGCGTTAGAAACGTAATGAAAAGTGCGATGGTTGGTTCATGTTCTTGCTTAGATAAAGTTTCGCACAATTGAGTTGCACATAAAGACTTAAGATACGAAATACGGCTTACAACAGACAAATATATACCGTCATTCACGGTATGAAGTTGCTCTTTATTAATCGAATCATCTACGTTTGAATACGGAAATAAATCATCACATGAAAGGCCAAACTTCCATAGACGATCAAACTCATGAAAAGGTTGCGTTATATTAACGTTGAGAAAAGTTGGAAAACGCTCAATTAAGAATCCTAACGTATGAATTTCCCTAGCCAGTTTATCCTCAACCAGATTTTTTATTTCTTCGGCTAAAATACTGCCTTCATGTTGCCCATATGCGCATAAACGACGATACCACTGATCTAATCTAACTGCATGTTCATAGCTCATTTGTGCTTTTTCATTGGCACCTATACAGGCTGAACTTGACGACTTTTTCTCAATGCTAATATCACAATAACTAATAATATCTGCAAAAATTGATACTTTACTGTGTTCAAATAAAGAAGACCAATCCCCCTCGCGTTGAAGGTTTAGATTATAAAAACTGAATAAACTCGACAACTCAGCACTGTATGCAAGCAACTCTTCAAATGTTGCATCATCAACCAACGCATAATTGTCTTCTAAAGCAGGCGGGTACCTTTGTTCCTGAAAAGAAACACGATGAATATTATATCGCTTAACGTCTGATATTTTGTTTTTCATGATGATGGCAAGTCCGTGCCTTCAGAGAAGTAAAATGGGTAAACCATGTTACTTCTGGTATTGATTTTTCTGATCGTATAGTCCAATAAAATATCGATCCGCCCTTCATAAAAGTCATCAATATTTACAACGACTTCATTGAGCGTTATACGTGTTTCAAAAAACAGAATCGCTCGTTCCACTAGATCGATGATTTCAGTCACAGTACTTTCCGTTATAACATCAAACACCATCAATTTTAGCCCGCAACCAAAAGTCGGATGCATTACTCTTTCTCCAGGATTAGTAGAAAGGATGATTATTAAGCTTTGATAAATGTCGTCTTCATAGGAAACTATATCAACACGTTTATTTTGTTGACTAAACGTAGGAGGAAAGCTCCAACCCTTGCCTAAAAATAATGTTGTAGACTCACTCATTATTAACCTCCTATGATCACAGTCGGTAAACCAATAACAATTGAGCCACCATGGGCAGTGTTATCACCTACTCGGGCTGCAGGTTTTCCACCTATCATTACAGTCGCCGAGCCCTTTATAATGGTGTCAGGAGGGCCAACACAAATAGCACTATCACCAACTACAGCAGCGGGAATACTTCCTATCAATACAGTGACAACACCAGGTCCTATAACTGGACCGCCCACATGAGGGATCGGCGGTAAGCCAGGTGTTACCATAGGACAGGCATGTAAGTCGGTAAGTCTTGCTGCTGGAGGCATAATTTATCCTTACATTGTTCTAATTTAGTTAATCATGACGATCGCACCTTTTACGGTGGTTTGTCCCGATGCAGATAGTTCGGCAGTTGCATTACCTTTTGCAGTAAAACCAACGTTGGCAGTATTACTTATATTTAAACCTGACTGCGCAATATCTGCCTTTGATGAAACCGAGATTTTCCCTACAGCATCAATATTAATAGTCCCCTTGGCTTTGATTGAGATGTCTTTGGGGCTGTCTAACGCAATACCGCTGGTATTTAATGTCACCGTATTACTATTTTGGTCAGCTAAGGTGATTGATTTATCGTCATCACTTAAAACGATCGAGTTTTCACTCGGTGTGACAATAGTGATAATTTTTTTATCATCATCAAATTCCACCTTATGACCACTTCTAGTTACTAAGGCCTTAATAAAGTTATCAGCAGTAAGATCGTAAGGTGGCGTGTGTTTGCTGCTATATAAACTCCCCAAAACAACAGGATTTGAAGGGTCATTATTGAAATAGCCAAGCACCACTTCATCGCCAATTTCGGGAATAAAGAAATTACCAAACCCCGACGAACCGTAGTATTGAACTAGCCTCGCCCACACTCCTTGTGTTTCAGCTTGTAAAACGGGTACCACCACTTTGATCCTATTTTGCCCTTGAGGATCTTCGTCTAACTGTTCTACTATTCCTGTCATTAACCCTTCAACGCCTGGTGTTAGGCCAGCAGCTTTTGAGCTATGAACATTATTCTCATCGGTATAAAATTTTGCATCTAAGCCAAACTGGACTTCGGTAATCCAATTGCCATTGACCACTTCATGACGCACACCACTGATAAATACATTGCCACTAAATCGTTTACCGACACCCTTTATTTCAATAACACCAGCAAGTTTCGCCTTTGCACTTCCTTGAAATGTCATACGACCACATATTTTAGAGAGACTGGATTTTTGTTGCTGTCCGGTCGCCCATTCTTTAAGTGCAGATTGCTCTAATGGCACAGTAGTTTGTAACCTATATGAATCAAGTTTTAATATCTCAGCGAGCGTTGATTCAGTTAGGTTCCCTTGTTTGTTGAGAGCTAAAGAAGAGATTGCTTCTTCTTGTGTTGCTAAATTATCTAAATTCCAACCAATCGATTTAACCTCTTTATATAATTGCTGGGCGTTAATATCGGCTTCAAATTCGATCAAGTCTTCTCCGTATGTAACCGTTAACAGAGCATCACCTTGTGTTTTTGGGTTAAAAACTGACACTTTACCGTCTTCTACAGCCACCAATAAACCGCTTGATTCTGCCCTTGCCACCATAAAATCCCAATCACTAGCATTGTATTGAACTAGCTCAGCAAATTTAGTGGTGCTTTCAGTCACTTCATTAGTAATTTGGTTATATTGATTGAGGATTTGAGAAATAATGTCACTGTTTTTCAAATCGATAAAATTGGCGTTTTTGCGGCCAACAGTCATTGCCAACGCCTCGTCGAAACAATGTATTTTCAATATTGATGTGCTTTCATCTATATGCAAACCGTGTCTTATCACGATACCTTCAAAAATCTGATCTTCAGAATTACCATAGCCCACTTTGATAGTGATTTTTTTTCCTGGACTAACTTCTTCAGCATCACTTAACGGAAATTTTTTGTTGGGCATATCACCGTCGCTAAACACTAATTCAGCTCTGGCAATCTTATTAATCCTCTTTTCGATAACAATGGATATCAACCGATAGTTTTGGTTTAACGAATTTCCTTCGCTAAAAATGGTGCATTTGATCACACCGCTAGAGTTAAGTGCTGGAGAGTCGGCCATGATTATCTCAAGGGCGGAAAGTGGAGTTTGGTACCAGGCTGTAAGTGGCGAAAATCAACTAAGTTGTTTACTCTGGCCACTTCTCGATAATAGCTACAATCTTTGTAAACTTGATAACAAAGCAACGGTAGTGTATCGCCTGCTTTTACTTCAATTAAATGCGATAAATCGGGGGACGAACGGTTTGCTTTTAATGCCTCTTCTTCTTTACTTAAAAAGCCAACAAACGCCAAATTCACTTTGGCGCGTAAAGGATCGCCATTGGGCTTAAACAAGGTAAAGTCAGTCGTCATAGACTCTAAGCGACCAAATAAAATAAAGCTACCCCATAGTAAGCGAACTTGATTCGGTTCATGGTCATTACCGTCATATTTATAAACAACACTATTGAGTTGTCTAATTTGGGTTTTAACGTCCGGTGAGCCAATTCCTGGAATAGGTAGATTTACGACTCCAGTTCCATCAATCATAATGGAAAAGTTAACGTTATCTGAATTAAGTGCGTTAAATTTATTTTCGCTGCCTAATTGCCCCAATGTCTTCTTCTTATTGTAGCAAATAGACTGCTTATGCGAATAATTTGACGGATTTAACATCACTTCAAATTTATTGCTTTGAACAATAGAAATTTGACCATCGTTGAGCTTACATTCATTAATGGTTAACTTTTGTTTCAACCCTGTACTAATACCGCTCACTTACCTTTCCTTAGATTTTCGTAGTTGTTCAGCTACAATTTTACGGCAATGATTTAGTAGCTCTGTTTTAAATTCATCCAATTCACAACTAATATCAGCACCATTTACTTGTGCGATTTCATTATTATCTTTGTCTTTAACTTCAGACTTAATAACCAATTGTTTTATTTCTAAACTCATAAGTTAAAGCATCCGATTTGAATAGTTATACCTAAGTTCAATCTTCTCAATCGCTACTTCATTTTTAGTTGAATTAAATGTTTCAACTTCCCAATTGACCGGATACGCATTGGCAAAAGACCAAATACGGCTTGGCATGCCTTTCTCGTTTACCAAAAATACGAGAATCGGCATGGGTACAATTGGCACCATAAAATCACCTTCAAAAACACTTTTACACCAAATCACCAAAGGCGAACTTAGCTTCGCAATACCGCGTTTAAGCACCAATTTGGGGTGTTTAACAGCTTTGGGTAAATTGTGTAGATATCTGTTTTCACCGCCCTCTGCATATTCTTCGGTATCTATTTCCGAACTAATGCCAGAGACTTCCTGAAACGCCGTATCAGAAAGTCCAGCCGTGGCAGAGAAAACCACCTTAAAGTGAAATGCTGGTGGTGGATATTCATCACTTTTCAATAATGAAGGGACAGATAAAGACAAACTTAAGCTCCTTAGCAAAGCAAGTGTTGTTAACAACACAACTAGCAATTAACTAACCATTAGCAATCACTAAACCTTCATGTGCAATTTCTATCGACTCGATCGCCACTTCATTACCGTCGGACTTAAGATCAGTCCCTGTTATTTTTGTTGGCCAAGCATTTGCTAGAGTCCAAACCATTGTTGGTGCGCCCGTTTCATCTAGCAAGCTAATAGTGACTGGTACTCTTTTAATGGTGTTCATCTTAATTTGACTAAACCAATCCCAAAACTTGTTGTCTGATTTAAATACCCCTTTTTTCATGGTGACATTGCCTGATTTTTGTATGCCTGGCATTTTCACTGTAGAAAATTGTTTGCTATCACCTGAGCGATACTCAATGATTTGAGCTTCAAGATCCAAGCCTGAAACCTCTTGAAATGACATGACCTCCGAGTCCCACTTCACTTGAAAGTGAAATTTGGGCATTGGCCATACTGTTGTTGATTGTGCACTTCCATCATCAGCCATGATGTTCTCCTAAACTAGACGTTTACTTAAATGAGTTAATATGCAAATTAAGATTTTTGCATTTGTTGTTTAAAGGTAATTTCAATAAATTCTGCTGGCCGGGTCATGGCAACTAAAACAGAAACTCTCATGATCCCTTCTAAAATATCTTCAGGTGTCATGGTTTCCCCTAACCCTACATGAACACTAAAGGCATCAGACGGAGATGCACCAGCGAGTCCTCCTCGTTTCCAGATACCCGTTAAGAAATTACTGATCATGCTTTTAACGGTAACCCAAGTTTGGGCGTCATTGGCTTCAAAGACATAAGCCTTGGTAGCAAGTTTTATCGATTGCTGAAGCATTATCATCGTGCGGCGCACACTGATGTAGCGCCAATCTAGGCTGTTGCCATCAAGTGTTCTTGCACCCCAAACAAGCGTTCCTTCACCGATGAACGAACGAATAGCGTTGATTGACTTACCATTTACATCAACATTTAAGGTTTCTTGTTCTTCATGTGAAATTTCAATTGAAGGTCCACTAACACCATTGACGCCGACATTGGCAGGCGCCTTCCAAACACCTCGTGAATTATCAATGGCAGTGTATATACCTGCCATAGCACCTGATGGCGGCATCAAATTCAATGCACTTTGAATTTCCTTAAGTAGCATTTTGTATTCATCACTCATTGCTTTTAAGCTGTTATCAAGCTCTTTTGATTTTTCATCGTCTTTGATCACTTCATCATCAAGTATTAATTGGATTTTATCGTTTTTCTCTTGAGCTTGGGGTTGTTCCTTTTCTGGCAATGCAGCAATTTCAGCATCACTAACACCAACATCTTTTATAATGATATCAACCAGTTTCGCCGCTCCGCCGTCGTCTGTTTCATCTGTTTCGCGACTAAAGTTCTTATAACTGACTTCGTATTCTGCAACGACATTGGCTTTTAACCACGGGTAATATGCCGCGCCAAAATCTAATCTATTACCAATAATTCCATCTCGAAACTCCTTAACCGAATCGCCACCGTCTGCACCGTTATAGACGTCAAGTAAAGCAACTCGGCTTTTCATGACTTCACCACAGTGCTTTAACATTGCTTGTTGTACGGTATAGCAAACAGTCCCTGTGCTTAACGATACCGCATCAGGTATAACGACCATGGTAGGCTCTTGCTCTTTTAGTAGTGTTTTAATGCCATCTGTCATGTCGCTTTCTTTTATGGCTTCAATCGCATCATTTCCACTTTTGTAGTCACCAACAGAAACGATATAACATGGCCCACCACCGTTTTGAAAGAACATTTTCATGCTGTAATACAGGCGATATACAGGGGAAAACTTAGATCGTTCTAATGTATAATTGATTGAACCTATTTGAAGATCGGATTCCAATTTAGTATCTGAACCATCACCTTTAAATTCTTTAATATAAAACGTCGGCTGTGGCGCCTCACCAAAATAATTGTGAAATTCAGCCATCGATGAAATTCGAATCGGCTTTTTAGTCAATGACTTTTTGTCTTTTATCGCTTTTTCTGTATATCCAATAAAAGCAGGTACTGCTGTCGCTACTTCAACCACTGAATTAGGAAAGGCATTTTTTTCTAGAATATAAACACCAGGTGTTTTCATGGTTCCCATCTTTTTTTCCTCAAATTAGTTATAAATTTACAAATATTTCAGATACTACTGTTTGTTTACCATTGAGTGTCTTCGAATTTACTTGCGTTATTGACGCTAAAGGCAGCCGCTTTATTAATATGGTCTCTATTTCGTTAACTTCAGCTTTTAGCTGAAAGCGTTGATTAGTATTTTCCTTGAGTTTTACTGGTTCTTTAGATGTGTAAACTAATGATGTTTTTCCACCTACAGTTTCGCTTCCTTCAAATTGAAAGTTGACGTTGTTATCTAAATCTTTGATTGTGATTCCTTGATATTTTTCCGCACCAAAAATTAGATACTTCCAAATGTTTTGTCTTGGTTCAAAGCCTATGGTGTAGTTAAGGCCATGGTCACTTTCTTGGTTTTGATTCAATTGGAGCAAAACATCGGAAAGATAAAAGCAAAAGAGGATGACAGGTGTATTAAACCAGTCCTTTCTAACTAACCAAGGCATCAGTTCAACATGATTTAAACTCTTAACGTTTTCTTCACCAACATATTGATTAACATGTAAAAATGGTAAATTACTCAACTGGGCAGTTATGTTGGATATGAAATAACATGTGTTATTAGGGCGTATGGATGTACTTGTTAATTGAATAAAACGTCTATCTACATCATAAGCCCTGACAATAATTGCAGGCGGTGTCGGCAATGCGACTTTTTCGTCATTTTTCGTTTTGTTAACGTTTACCTTTTTAGCTTCAATAACGTCGGTTTCGTATTCATTAACCAACTCTTGAAATATGTTTCGCGTTTCCTCTGTCGCTAATATTTCAAAGCCGTTAATATGTGTTCGAAAAATCGCATCAGCATTATGAAATAGGATCTTGGATTGATTACTTAATTGATAATCAAACGCCTGCAAAAAGCCGCCTACATAGTAGTCGTGTCTAACTGATACATTCACAATAGTGCTATGCATGGCGATTACTCGGCACCTACATCGACAGAAGGAGAATCAGCAAGTTCTTTACGCCCGATGATATTGTCTGAATTCAATATCACGGTTCTGAGTTTGTAAATAACAGAGGGAAGATATTTACCACCAATGATACTCCATAAACTACTGAGATCTTGAAGGCTTAAATTTTCAAATTCCAAGATTAGCTTATGGATATTGGCATCGAGATCGGGAGAATTATGGTGATCAAAAACAGGTTGGATTTGAAAATACTGACAGGTAGCAGACAGTAACTTTAGTCCCTCGGAATATTTTGCAAAATTAGCAGAAACTATAATATTAAAATTAATATAAAGCGGAGGTGATTTAACGCCGACACTGTCTTTCCCGGGTAAAGCTTGTCTTTGATTTTTGAAGCCGTGATCTTTTTCAATATTAATGATTGAAATAACGATTCTATTTTGAATATCAATAGGTGAAGCGCCGTCGATACCAACCAAGTTTGAAACCACAACTATATCTTCATGCAGCTCAAACTGACGCTGTAGAAACTGGTTCAAATAGTTAGCAATATGCGATACGGCCAAGTTAAACAAAGACAACACTCCCTGTTATTGTTACTTTCCTAGTAAAAGTGATTTAAACCAAATCACCTCCCATGCATCTAAATTGCATTGGGTGCTAATAACAATAGTAGAAATAATTTCTATTTCAAAAAATTGACATAAAAATTTTATTTTGGCAGTTATGTTATTGATTGGTGCTGTTTACCAAACGTTAAAAAACTATGGCTATGTGGTTTTGTCTTTTAAGGAGGTGTGGCAATTCACGCAATTGATCATGTAAATGGGATTTTTACGGGATTTAAGCTTGGGACTATTTTGTAATATAGCCACTGCCAATTGCGCTAAATGGTAAGTCTAATTCAAGCTCTGGGACTTGCTGCCCTACCCATGCAACAAAAGTGTTACTGTTTGGTCCTGGGAATACCGTGTATTCATTTGCCCATGGGTAACGATGAATCGCATCTTGAATTTTAGGGATAAGCTTAGCCGCTTGCTCTCCTTTTATTGAAAGTAATAACTTAGGTTTTGAGCCATACCAATATCTGTCTGGCGTCTCTGTTTTATAATCCCTAACTACGGAAAGGCCACGATTCAAGCGCCAACCAATCACTTCATAGACCGTATATTGCGATGCATTAGCTCCCTTTAATGCAATCCAAGGGTGAACCGCAAACCAACCTCGCCAGCTAAAGGCATCAGCAGCATAAAATTCAATTACCGCCCTAGTATCTTCCTTAGGCGTAGAAGCTATTCCAGCAGGCTCTCTACTTGCCGTTCGCCAATCCTGATTACTACAGCTAGACAGCAACAATACAAAGCACAACAAGACAATACGATTCATCATGTATTTTATCTCTAACAAAGATTAAAAGTCATAAAATGTTAATTTGATTATTGCGTAGGTTAACAAATCTGAGCACAGACAAAAGAAACAATAATGGTAATTTGTAAGCAGACCTTTCGTCTGAAAACATTAATAAATTTTTAAAAAGAATGACATCAAAATGAAACAAATATGTTGCTGTCATCCTAAACAATAGCAAACGATTTTTTGGTCATATAATTCCTTATTATTATTAATTATTTTGAGTAAATGTGGTATAAAGTAGCCATAGATTTTATGAGTACAATCACGAATAGATTAGAGAGGGATTATGAGACGTTCGTCATCAATATTAAAGAAACATCGCGCCGGAGAACACGTGTATTTGCCAAGTGATTCACGTGACAACCAATACATTTTAGCTGAAATACCACTTACCGATAAATTAATTGAGTTAGTTTGCGGCAACGTTGACGAGTCATCAGCTAAACCTTACCAAAAATTTTACCAAACGCTATCACATAAGATCTTTGAAATTGTCGAAAAGCATGGACTTGCACATGTAAATTTTGTCGCTAATAACCGTTTAATCCGTGTAAGGTATAGTGGCGAGCAACAAGTTCTGCATTCTGAACAACAATCATTTTTCTTCTACTGCCCACAGCACAACAGTACGTTCAAATGCTACTTCGACGCAAATGTACGAGCTCGTAAAGTAAAAGTACTCTTCTTAGCAACAGGTGAAGAGCTAAGATTAAACTCAGGAAAATTCCATAATCAGGTGTATAAAGCTGTTAAAGACATTTCCAATAGCATTGGTCTAGCAGAGCATGAAATTAAACTACGAGATCATCAGCATTTAACTTTTGATGTTTTCGCACGTGATAAAGGTGCTAGTAATACGCTTAGCCACACTTTCCGTGAAATAGCTGATCGTTATAAAAGCCAAGATCAAGATATAAAAGATGAGCATACGTCAATTACTTACGCTGTAGCCAGTATTCCAATGGCACGTCGATTATTGAAAGGTGCCGATATTGACTATACGTCAGATACACCTTTTACTAAGCTTTATGAAAAAATTGAACAGGCATTCAGTTCGTCATGTAATGCCAACAAAATTAACCAAGCCGCATTGCTTGCAAATGGCGTTTCACCATTTGTTCGATATGACGAAAGCGAAACATCAGAAATCCGCGGCGAGCTTATTTCCATTGGCATAAACCCTAACAATGCTGAAACGCGTTTTTGCGTGCATTGGGATGCCGACAAATTGGTAGATACACTACGTTTTGTCTTTATTGCAGATAATAGCGATGAAACTCATCACAACTACGGTAAATTTGTTAACCAAGCCATCAATGCGGTTAGAGCCTTTGCTGATGAGGTTAATTGGAAAAAAGACAGTGATGATATTATGGTTCGTGTTCATCAACACATTATGATGCAAGTGTAGTTTTTCTTTTAAACGACTGATCATCAAACCACAAAGAAAACCAGCAACCATTGCTGGTTTTCTTATTTAGGTCTCTCAGTTTATTACGTTATGCGATCACCTTTAAACGCGTTAAGTTTTGCACGAGCTCCAAATTCAATCGATTGCATAATAAGACAACAACACAATAGCACCATACCCAACCAGCCAATCATCTGAAGTTTTTCACCTATAATAATTACAGCCAAAATAGTCGCCACCAGTGGCTCAATCAAAGTAATAAGTGTCACTTTACTTGCTTCGATGCGTTTCAGTCCAAAGCCAAACAGCAAATAACCCAAAAACATCGGGATAATCGCCATGTACAAAGATACACAAATATTACGTATACTAGAAAAGAGATTTTCACCCGTAAACCACAACGATGGCAGCAATATCAATGCGGCGAAGCCAAATAGGCTCGCCACTGCTGACTGAGCATTTACGCCGCTATCAATGAAGTGTTTGGCAGCCCAAGAATAATTTGCATAAGTTAAACCTGCGATTAAACCAAGCACTATGCCAATGCTTTGCAAAAGCGCATCATCTGACGATAGGCTTCGAAGATCTTTTCCCATCGTTAACAAAATAATACCAAGTGCGCCAATTATAAAACTAAACACCCATTGCCGCGATATTAGCTTTTTACTGATAAGGCACTCCAATATAGCAGAAAACATTGGTGCGCTGGCCAAAGAAACGACGGTACCAATGGCAACGCCTGACAATCGCATTGAGCTATAAAACGCCAATGGATAAATTGCCACAGAAAAAGTACCTGTCAGCAATACCCAAGGTTGAGCTACCATCACTTTTAAATGAGAAAACAATGCTTTTCGAGCAGTAACAACTAGTAAAATTCCAGCACTTCCCGTTGAAAACGCGCCGATTGCCATCGCACTAATATCAGGAGAAAAACTAGCGACAGTCCCTGTTGTTCCCCACAGAAAACTTGCCAAGATAATGGCAAACACTCCGTTTAACTCTTTATTGTATCTAATCATAAAAATACTGAGTCTTGATAAATTTTTAATAGTTACAAGCGTACACTTTTATCAACATAATAATTGACAATTACGACGCTATTATTAACTAATGAGACTGAAGTTATTTTTTGAATTGTGTAGGAGGAAGGCCAAAATACTGCGAAAAACGTCGGCTAAAAGTAGACAGTTCTTTATAGCCGACTTTCTCGCCAATGATCTGTAACGGATAATCTGTATGGGTAAGTAATGCTTGGGCTTTATCCATTCTCTGCTTTGTGACATATCCCATCACCGTCAAGCCGATTTGTTGTTTAAACAGCTTTTTAAACTGTGTTTCACTTAAGCAAGAAATTTTAGCCAAAGACTTAATATGGAGAGGCTCCGCAATATATTGTTCAATAAATAAAAGTGCGGCACCAATTCGGCTGTCAACCTTAGGCAGCAACGCTTGCTCTAACAGTAGTAAATTAAATGTTTCAAGCATTGCCTGTTCCAAAAACACATTTATTTGCTGCTCTAACTGTTTCTCAACAAAAGCCAAGTAACTAATTAATGAGCTATTTATTGCGAAAACAACACGGGAAGTCGAACAAATATTATTTGGAAGGTCTTGCAAGTCTGCGACAACAAATCGCGCTTCAGTGTTGGCGGTAAAAAAGTGTTGTTCATTGGCTTTTACAACGACACATTCGCCAGGAGCTACTTTGCCGTTAAAATTGCCAACCTCAATTTGTATCACGCCACGTAATGGCAATACCAATTGGTTATAATAATGGGTGTGACTAACTGGTTTTGTGCTGTATGAGCGAATTGATAATGAATTTTCCATATTAGCTATACGGTCAACGCTAACCTTTCACTATTTATTGTGTTTGTAGCATAACGAGTATTTAGACGAATTGTTACCCATTCTAGGTAATATTTTATTTGACATAACAGACGCTAACTAAAGAAATGTTAAAAGGCCAATAATGCGCAATTGATTACTGGCCCTTTATCAGTTAAAACAATAATTAATAGCCAACAACGTCTCAGTGATTAGCCCTCAAGTTGAAAGGTTAACCCGGCATTTTCTGTCAGGCGTTCAATGAGTAACGTGCCCATGGCCGAAGCAGGCGTCCAAATTCCACCACCGGCTATGTCTAAATTCTTTAATAAGCAAACAGCACTTTCACTGATCATTTTACAAGTAGAGCCATAACCGGGATCTTTATCACCTTTGACGCTCGCTATTAACGTATCTCCGTTATCGTTACTTCCAACGAATAACACATCATAAAAACCTGTTTCTCTCGATTCTTTGGATGGGCCTTCGCCCGGCTTCATTGGATCATTGGCCATAGACTTGTCTTCAGCCACCATATTTGCCATAGCTTCGCCCTTTTCACCTGCGCCCGTTAACATCATCTCATCGTAAACAAAATCTTCACCATATTGATGATCCAATAAGAAATTACTGCGATGGATATTCTTAGTATTAATCGTTGCCATGACAAAAGGCGCTGACCAACTATTTAAGTCTTCTTCAAAAATAGGTTTCATACCAGACGGTTGTTGTGGCCCGGTAAATGAATCAGACAATGAGAAAGGATTGGTTAATACTTTAATTAATTCTGGGTTTTTGGCTGCGGCTTTCATGGTTAAGCGAAAACTCTCTAACGTGCCCCCAGAAAATGTGCCTTTCATTGCACGGACACGACCTTTTACTCGCGGAAGAGCTTTACCCAGCTTATCAATAGCGTGTTTTTGTAGAAAATGAACACCTAAATCAAACGGTACGGAATCAAAGCCACAAGAAAACACAATACGTGCACCACTCGCTTTTGCAGTTAGAGCATGAGCCCTTATCATTTCGTGCATCCACGCAGGCTCACCACATAAGTCAACATAATCAGTGCCTATTTCACTGCACAGCCTCACCAAATCACTACCATATTTTTGATAAGGTCCAACAGTTGTTAAAACTACTTGAGTGCTTTCAAGCATGTCTTTTAGTGAGTCAATATTATTTGCATCGGCAACAACTAATGGCACAGTATGTGGTATCTGCATTTCATCACGAACTTGCGCTAATTTATCAAGGCTTCTACCTGCCATTGCCCAATTAACCTCACCATTAACGCCGTACTGTTTATTTAAATATTCACACACTAGCCGACCTGTGTAGCCTGTAGCGCCGTATACGACAATGCCAAATTGCTTTTCTGTAGACATAATATTTCCTTAATTTATTTTTTTGACGCGTCCGGTCAAAATATGTTTTTTACTCATTTAGCGTAAAGCGCAACATCTTCATCGAGAACACTACTTAGCAATTCACTTTGCTCCGCACGGGCAAAAGCATCATCAATCGCCTGAAAGCGTTTATTCACGACTTTGCGATAATTTGGATGGGTAAAAATGTAAAGTTCCTTATTACCGACAGCTTCAACAACACGTTCACCAACAAGCTCTGGCGACAAACCATTGTCAATCACTTTTTGCATATGCTTAGCCGCCGATAAAAGTGACGCATCGCCACCTTTTTCTCTATGACTCTTAATCTCATCAGGTTTATTTCTGCCGGATAAGTTAATTCTCGTTTTAACGAACGCAGGACAAAGTACAGAGACTTGGATATTGTGAGGTTTTAACTCCACGTACCAACTTTCAGACATGCCTACTACCGCAACTTTAGTAGCGGTATAGGCGCCAGCAGTAGGAACGCCGATCATACCGGCCATAGACGCTACGTTGATGACCCAGCCTTGTTCATCATGTTGTTTCATTAAAGGCACCATGGTTTGCGTACCATAAATAACACCCATGAGGTTAACGTCGAGTACCCAACGCCAATCCTTATCGTCAGTTTGCTCTACCGTACCAGGAATACTGCCAACGCCAGCATTGTTAACTAACATATGAATTTGTCCAAAACGTGTTATGGCTTTATCAGCTAGACTTTGCCACTGAGCAAGCTGAGTCACGTCCATTTGAACCGTTAATACCTCAATTCCATCGTTCTCTAGCTTTGTACGGGCAATATCAAGCTGCTTATTGTCAATGTCTCCGAGTACCACATTCATGCCTTGTTTTCCCATAGCACGAGCAATACCAAAACCAATACCTTCTGCGCCGCCTCCACTAACAACAACGGTTTTTCCTGAAAACTGATTCATTTCTACGGCCTTCTTTTTATATTGTATTTGTCAATTAAGGTATCGCCAATGACAATCCATCTCTCATACAACGTTCAGCGATATACGACCACATTGCTTAACGTATCATTTCTAAGCATGGTGTATAAATTATGACAAGTTTTTGAGCTAGCCTTATCTTCACACAGGCAATATGAAATCAAAAATTCTAATTTCGAATAGAGCTGTATAAGCTTGGCGAATAAAACACCGGCCTTAAAATCAATTCATCTAATAATTTATTTATCGAGGGCAAGAATGTGTTGGTGTATCCGCTAGCCAAAAAAAACTAGAGGATAGGTTAGTTACGACTAGAGCTATGTATTAAACTGAAAACACGTTTAACTTAGCCAAACTCAAATTAAAGCTGGACAAATACTAGCATGGTGTATGTGGAAAAGTTTGAACGCTGCATCAGGTGTAACGCCGAAAGGCCGTAATCATTGATCATGACAACCGTTTAATAACTTTTGATAATGTCTTTAGTGTAGTCATGACACTAAGTAACGGTTTAGGTTGTTTGATTGGCAACGTCAAGTCCCCCCCCCGTAACTAGTACTTTCACTTTATTACTTTAAGACGTCAAAAAGGCCAATGACTTGGCCTTTTGTTATTGATATTCCTTTTTATAATTTATCGGATAGATTTATTACCACCATGTAGCATATAAAGCGCTAAGTATAAGCACTACGCCCACAGCAGCCACATTAAATGACTTGGTCGTATCAAAGCTCACTTGCGCTAGGCTAACACTGCTGTCATTTATGTCTGTTCTACTGTCTTTGCCCATCAATGAAACGATATAACAAAGCCCTAAACACAGTAAAAACACTAAACCAACACGGTCCATAAACGGTAATTCTGGCCATGCAAATTTAAGAACTAAAGAAAAGATAGCTGAGCCTAAAGCTGCTGATAGCGCCCCCATAGAACTCGTACGCTTCCAGAACATGCCCATAACAAAGATCACCACAATGCCAGGGGTAAAGAAGCCTGTGAACTCCTGGATGTATTGGAACGCTTGATCAAACTTACCCAGTAATGGCTGAGCAACAATGAGCGCAATACATAGAGATACTAAGGCAGCAATTCGGCCAATATGAACATAATGACGCTGACTTTCATTCGGCTTGAAACGGCTATAAATATCCATAGTAAAAATAGTGGAAATACTATTTGTCATTGAGGCCAGTGAAGAGACAATTGCTGCAACTAAAGCGGCAAAAACTAAACCTTTGATACCAACAGGCATCAATGCCATCATTGATGGATATGCTTGGTCTGGCGTGGTTAAAGACGGATAAAGAACTACCGCGGCAATACCTGGTAACACCACAATTAATGGCATTAATAATTTAAGATAAGCAGCAAAAGCGATACCCTTTTGCGCTTCTTTAATATCTTTAGCGGCTAATGCGCGCTGAATAATATATTGGTTAAAGCCCCAGTAACTAAAGTTCATCACCCACATACCACCGATTAATACTGAAATACCTGGCAGGCTCATGTAATGTTCATTTTCAGGGCTTAAAATCATATCAAAGTGCTCAGGCATTTTTTCGGTAAGAATACCAAAGCCCGCTAATACACCTTGGCCATCAGCAACTGCATCTAGAGCTAAGTAACTCAGTAATAAACCACCAAAAACTAACAGCACCACTTGTAAAATATCAGTAAAAGCAACCGCTTTTAAACCACCGTATAGCGAATAAGCCACTGAAAATACCGCAAGGAATATCATGCCAAACATCCAATCAACGCCAGCAACAGTCTCAATAGCTAAGCCGCCCAGCCATAACACCGCAGTTAAGTTAACAAAGGTATAAACCGCTAACCAAAACACCGCCATGGTGGTTTTAACTTTGTTATCAAAGCGCTGTTCAAGGTATTGCGGCATAGTGAAAATTTTATTTTCTAAGAAAATAGGCAACATGTACTTACCCACTAATATAAGGGTAATAGCAGCCATCCATTCATATGACGCTATCGCTAGGCCAATAGCATAACCTGAGCCTGACATACCAATGATTTGCTCAGCAGAAATATTAGCAGCAATTAATGATGCCCCAATTGCCCACCAAGGTAATGATTTACTAGCCAAAAAGTAATCTTCAGTATTAGCGCCTTCCTTTTTCTCATTACGAGAAATCCAAAGCGCAAGGCACAGTAATCCAATGACATAAACAATAAAAATAGTACTGTCTATCGTCCCCAGTTTATTTGCGAAATCCATATTATTTTACCTTTTCGTTATAGTTATAATTCTATGTTCGAGCTAATTTTTAGTTTGTGAATTATTGTTATTTTTTACATCAAATAATTGCTTAGTTAGCTGACCTAAACGCACCTTGAGTGGCGGTACATAAATAGATGCTAGGCTTTAAGCCAAATTCACTTTCGTACTTGTCATTCACCACCTCATTGACTTTTGTCACAAGGTCATTAGGTACTAAAGCGATAACACAACCACCAAAACCGCCGCCTGTCATTCTAACGCCGCCCTTATCACCTAATACGTCGTCAATCATTTCAACCAAACCATCCATCTCTTTAGTGGTTACTTCAAAATCATCACGTAAAGAAATATGAGAGGCTTTCATTGTCTCACTGATTGTCATCATATCGTTAACTTTCAATGCCTTGAAGGTATTAACGGCTCGGTGATTTTCCGTAATGACATGTCGAGCTCGCTTATATAATATCGGTTCAATTTGTGCTTTGGCTGAATTTAGTTGGGCTAAAGTAACATCACGTAACGCGGTCACACCAAAATACTGGGCAACTGTTTCACACTGTTCTCGTCTTAAGTTGTATTCACTGCCCACCAAACCACGCTTAACATTAGAGTTAATAATAACGAGCGTTAGTTCATCAGGAATGGGCGCATCTTCAAAAGATAAATCTTTGCAATCAAGTAACATAGCATGACCCTGTTGTCCCATTGCCGAAATAAGTTGATCCATGATGCCGCAATTACAACCGACAAAATCATTTTCAGCTTGTTGACCAAGCAGCGCAGCCTCAACTCCCGTTAGATCTAATTGATAAAGCAGAGCAAAAGTTTTCAACAAGGCGATTTCAAAGCTCGCTGATGAACTTAACCCAGCGCCTTGCGGTACATTTCCTGTAACGACTAAATTTGCTCCTTTAATATCTGGGTATTTTTTCAGTAATGCTTGTATTGTACCTTTAACATAATTACTCCACATCATCTGCTCATCAAACACTATCTCATTGAGCGTAAACTCGCTGATTTGCTGCTCACAATCGTGCGCATAAACCTTAACAATACTGTCCTCACGCTTTGCTGAAGCGATACTCGTGCCATAGTTAATTGCGGCGGGAAGGACAAAACCATCGTTATAATCCGTATGATCACCAATCAAGTTAACGCGACCGGGTGCATAACAAACTTGCACCGCAGAACATTGGAACTGTTGTTCAAATAAAACTTTTACCAAGGCTTGCTCGTCAAGCTCCAATTGCCCTAAAACAACTGACGTCATTAATTTTCCTCCTTATAGTGAACTGTCGGCAAATCTCGTAAACGTTTTGCTGCTTGCTCTGCAGTTAAATCACGTTGTGCTTCAGCCATCATTTCGTAGCCCACCATAAATTTTCGTACCGTTGCCGATCTCAACAGTGGTGGAAAGAAGCTCGCATGCAATGTCCATTCATCATGCTGCTGACCATCAAAAGGTGCGCCATGCCAGCCCATTGAATATGGAAAAGAACAATTAAATAAATTGTCGTATTTGATGGTTGTTTGTTTGATAACATCAGCAAGAGACAGCTTTTGTGCCTCGGTTAACTCTGTCATTCGGGCAATAGTAAAACGTGGAAGTAGTAACGTTTCAAATGGCCACGCCGCCCAATAAGGTACAACGACAAGCCAATCTTCATTAGACACTACAATCCGCTCTTTATTTTCAGTTTCCCTTGCAACGTAGTCTTGTAATAAATTACTGCCATGTTCTTCGAAATAAGCTAATTGTGCTTGTTGTTTTCTCTGCACTAACGAGGGTAATTGCTGTTGCGCCCAAATTTGACCATGAGGGTGAGGATTAGAGCATCCCATAACACTGCCCTTGTTTTCAAAAACTTGCACTGATAAATACGTTTTTCCCAGCTCTTCACACTGACGCTGCCAGGTATCAACCACGCAAGTGATTTCATTTACGGAAAGTTGAGGCAACGTTTTACTGTGATCTGATGAAAAACATATCACTCTACTTTCACCTTGCTCCGTTGCCATCTTAAAAAGTGGATCGTCAATACATACTTGAGGGGTATCTTGTTTTATCGCGGCAAAGTCATTGGTAAAAACAAACGTTTCCTTATAGTCATCATTTATTTCACCATTGATACGAGTGTTACCGGCACATAAAAAGCAGTCTTTGTCATAGGCTGGCTTTTCTAATTCATCAAGCTTTTCTACTTGTCCCTGCCAAGGCCGTTTAGCACGATGTGGGGAAACCAAAATCCATTCATTGATTAATGGGTTATATCTTCTATGGGGATGTTCCGTCGGATCAAACTCAGTTGTCATAGTACTTTTGAACCATAAAGATTGAAAACATGAAGCAAGGGTAATCGTTTACCCCTGTTTGTACAAGTAGTTGTTATATATTATTGTTCACTTGATGAACATATCAGTATTAGTGTATATTTCAAGCATGATTAAGAAGAACATTAGAAATGTAAACATTTACCCTTATGGCAACAATTAAAGACGTAGCTCGTGTTGCTGGCGTTTCCGTCGCATCCGTCTCACGAGTATTAAATAACGGTCCTAAAGTCAGTAAAGATACAATTGATAAAGTATCAAGGGTAATGCAAGAGCTGAACTATACCCCTAATGCTAATGCTAGGGCACTAGTGACTCAAAAAAGCACCACCCTCGGTGTTGTTATACCTGATTTGGTTGACCCTTTTTTCGCCTCGTTGGCTCACGGTGTTGAACAAGTCGCCCGACAAAAAAACATGCAATTGTTATTAAGTACTGGCTTAGTGAGCGCTGAAACTGAAATGCAGGCCATCAATTTACTCATTGAGAGGCAATGTGATGTCATGGTGGTACATAGCAAAAAGCTATCAGATCAAGCCTTAATCGAATTGGCTAATAAAGTGACCGGCTTAGTGTTGATTGACCGTTTTATTGAAGAAATTGCCCCTCGATGTGTTTGGCTAGATAACCTTGAGGGAGGAAAAATTGCGGCGCGTCACCTACTCGCATTAGATCACAAAAACCTTGCCTGTATTTCAAGCAAACATCAAATTGACGATCCGCTACTGAGGTTACAAGGTTTTCAAAGTGAGTTAACAGCTGCTGGTGTTGAACTAGATGCAGAGTTAGTTGAATATGGAGAGCCCACGCTGCAGGGGGGAGAACTTGCCACACAGAAACTACTGTCCTCAGGAAAAAGATTTTCTGCGTTGTTTGTGTACAATGACGCTATGGCTATTGGCGCTATTTCAACATTAGAAGATAATGGTTTTAAAGTGCCTTCAGATATTTCAGTTATTGGTTTTGATGATGTTTTACTATCAAGGTATTCACGACCTAAATTGAGCACATTAAACTACCCTGTTGAAGAAATGGCAATTCAAGCAGCGACAATTGCTATTGAACTAACTCAACAGCGAGAAAAGGAACTACCTAAGGTCAACTGCAAGTATATTCCAAGGCTTGTGAAACGTGAATCTACTAATTTTAACTCAAAATAACGACCTACATTTGCAAGTAAATATGTTTGTGTTGGAGTAATACGCCCTATAAATACGATACCAACATTAGGTTAATTGTTGAATTAACCAATCGTGTGCTTCTTGCCAGCCAAGGTCTAAACCATTAAATGATTTAATATTGAGTTGATCCGTAGCGCGAATGTCTATGATACTTTGCGTTATTGCTGACGAATTCTCATTGTAATTAACCGATGCTATTGCCTTCATTTTCTCCATAGAGCCTAAATTTAACTTAGCTTCAAGCGTGTAAGAAAAAGGAAATAGTTTGTTCACCAAAACCCCAAAATCTTGGTCAAACTTATCGCACACAAAGGTTTCAATATTTTCCATCATTTCGATTGAAACATTAACACCCTTATCAAAAACAACTTCTGCAATACGATCATTTAAAATATTTATTTTGGCAAAACTCAGCCGATGTTTTTCCACTTTTTATGCCCTTATAAGAAAGTATTATAATTACCAACCTCAAACGAGTTAAACTTAACTTAAGACACGGTATAAAGGAAATCAATTTATAATATAGTATTACATAAAAATTGTAGACTATAAGTTAGCCTATTCGTATCTTCCCCGTTAATTATATAAGAGCTAACACCCTCACCTTATCGCCTTAGCTATTAAGCTCATGTCTTAAATACGTAATCCAAAGCTCACGTTATGTTTACGTTAATACATATTTAAATGAAATGTTACATTCCACGCTGAAATAAATAGTGGTGATAGGTTATCTTTCTACTATCGTCAAAAGTAATAGCTAACAAAAAGAAATGGAATACCCAGAAAACTTTTGCTTCAACAAAAATAAACTCAGTCATCTGATATGGAAAACAAGCCTTCCAATGTTAGGCGCAATTCTTGCCTTGCTCTGTTATGACCTTTTTGAGTCCAGTTTACTTGCCTTGAGCGGTGTAAACACCCTAGCCGCGCTTGGCTTTACCATACCTTTAACAACCGCAATGACAGCCATAGCTATAGGGCTAAGTATAAGAACCAACAATAAAGTGGTTAAGTCGGGCTGTTTAGAAAGGTCAAACGTAAATAACGTCATTACCACGTCATTACTTATGTCCGTGCTGATCGTTGGATTTTTAGCATTATTTGCTTACGCAAGTAATGCACAACTACTTGCATTGATGGGAAGTGAATCATGGGCGCAAACAAATTTATCCAATGAAAAGCTCGCATTAGTCAGTCAGCAAAATCAATATATGGCCGCGCGATATTTCGGCTGGATATTTTTAGCCCTAATATGGCAAGTTAACGCCATATTGAGAGCGCTTGGCCACGGCGTACTGGCAAGTAACTTAATGCTGAGTTGGTTAACCATAAAAAGCATCTTAGCGTCGTTATTGCTGTTACCCTCAAGTGAGTTCTCTATTGTAGCAATTAAGGCACTAAGCTATGTACATGTAACTAGTGATTTACTGTTCGCGTTACTGTCTGTTGCCATTTTAGCTAAAAAATTGAAGTTGGTTTTTCCTCGCGTTAACGTAATGAAGTCACAACTAAAGACGCCAAAAAAAGACGTTATCGTTGTTTTGCTACAGCAACTTATAACGCCTGTTAGTATTTCACTACTAACCATTATTGCCGCGAGTATTGACTACGCGTATGTTGCTGCCTTTGCATTTATTTTAAGAATGGAGTCACTGTTTCTATTAATTCCGATGGTGCTTACCACATCGATACCGGCGATCATTGGGAGTAATTACTGGGTAGGTAATAAGCAACGCGTTGTACAAGCGTATTTGATCACGTTTTCTTTTATTATTTTAATCCAATTTATTATCGCCGCACTGTTGTATTTTTATATCCCTTCCCTTTCCCATTTTGTATGTAAACAAGATACGGTTGTCACTTACATCAGTCGATATTTCATCTGGGTGTCATGGGGCTACCTATCAGTGGGCTGCATCATGGTTTACCAATCGTGCCTAAACGCAAAAGGCAAAACCATGCAAGCGCTGGTGTTAGGCGTATTACATAGAATTGTACTATTGCTACTTTTTGCTTACGTTGGCTCCCAATTAGCGCTGCAAGAAGACTTTTATCAAGGTATAGAATACGGCCATGTGATCAATGCCGCTGTCAGTATCAACGATAATTTTTACCAAGGCATATTAATTGGGCATATCGTTAGTGGCTTGCTGGTCTTGCTATTCCTATACAAAAATAGAACCCTAACGAATTCAGCAGCGCATCAACGAAATACTACAACGCCAATGAATGTACTTAACGAAAACCACTAACCAACATAGAAGTTAACTTAAATTAAAAAGGTAACAAGCATATGAACAAGATAATATCTACACCTTTGATCGCACTAGGATTAATGAGCATTTTGTCCTCTGCCATCGTACAAGCAGGTACGCCAGCTGATAAGCAATTTATGGCAGCAATGCAATCGAGCGAACGTGCCGATGCTGACAAAGCTAGAGATGAAAATAGAAAGCCTAGCAAAGTGATGAAGTTTTTTGGTGTAAAGCCCGGCATGAAGGTATTAGAAGTCCTGGCAAGTGGCGGTTACTACACCGAGGTACTTTCTCACCGTGTGGGCGGGTCAGGCAAAGTGTATGCGCAAAATAATAAATTCATTCTTGAAGTATTAAATGGCCGATTTGCCAAAGAGTTTGCCGAGCGCACAGCGAACAATCGTTTAAGCAACGTTACTCACTACAAGAGTGAATTTGACGACATTGACCTTAAAAACGAAATTGACGTTGTTACCATCGTATTGAACTACCATGATTTTTACTCCAACTTTTCAAAAGAGAAACGCATAGAAATATTAAAGACCTTAAAAGCTACCCTAAAACCCGGTGGCATTTTAGGTTTGATAGATATGGAGTCAGGCACTACGGTACACAACAAAGATTTACACCGTATACATCATCAAGATGTTCGTGACGACTTTAAAGAAGCTGGCTTTGTATTAGATGCAGAAGCCGCCTTTTTAAGAAACCCTAATGACGATTACAGTAAAATGGTTTTTGAACCGTCTGTAAGAGGCAAAACCGATCGCTTTGTATTCAGGTTTAAAGCGTAGCGTTACTCAATTGTTAGTACGGCTGTATCGCGATCTAAAAAAAGTATTTTGTATGTAAGTATTTAACTTATAAAGCTTTAAACTCATCAGCATTTTTAATGCGTTTAAAAGCAAAAAACCGCTAATCTTTCGATTAGCGGTTTTTCTAAATATGGCGGTGAGATAGAGATTTGAACTCTAGAAGGGCTACAAACCCTTGCCGGTTTTCAAGACCGGTGCTTTCGACCACTCAGCCATCTCACCTGAACTCTAAAGCGAGCATTGCTGCTTCAGAACGAGGCGAATATTAATGACTGTAGATTTATTTGTAAAGGGATAATTGAGATAAATTTCACTTTTTTTACTGTTTGATGAAAAATAACTCAAAATGGATAAGTTATGACTCAGCTTTCACTAATATTTATTCTAAATACAGCTTTGCAGGCTTTGAGCAAGTGAGCTGCTCTTGCAGCTTTTTCACTTCATTTTCTGTTATCAATGTATTTTTATATAACGTTCCAAACATACTGATAACGTTTCCTTCATAAACCGCTGCAGCAATAGGTTAATTTTTTGTTGTGCCTCATTAAGTAATTTACAGGATATAATTTTTGTTTGTATACCCTATGCTGTCTAACCTAGGGTTCGGCAACTTCCAAAGCCTTTAAGCACTAGAAACAACATCGTAAAGAGTTTAAGGCTGACTAGTAAGGCATCAGTTAAAAGATAAGGCGAAACGGTTAGCCGCCATAGAAGAAATGTTAAAATCAAATCAACATTAATCAATAAATACAATTAGATAAGATGGAATCATTAGGTTACGCGTAACCACAGAGCGGTTAGTTATTGACTCCTTTTACTTTCTAGCAATGAGCTGAATTGTGCTAGTCGAGCGTTCTAAAAATGCACCTTCGCAATACGCAAAATAATATAACCATAAACGCTTGAAAGTGTCATCGTACCCCAATGTTTTTAGTTCAGCCCACGAAGACAAAAAGTTATCTCTCCAATCGCTCAAGGTTCTTGCGTAATCTAAACCGATGTCATCGAGAGATTCAAACACTAAACTGCTGTTTTTTGTTAAGTGCTCTGACAAGACATTAACGGAAGGTAAAAACCCTCCAGGAAAAATATAACGCTGAATAAAATCCACGTTATTCTTGTAATAGTCAAAGCGCTGATCAGCAATAGTAATGGATTGAATTAATAACTTTCCACCGTATTTAAGGCGATCATTACATTGCTTAAAAAAACTTGGTAAATACTGAAATCCAACGGCTTCAATCATTTCAATAGAAACAACTTTGTCGTAGCTACCAGCTAAATCTCGGTAGTCGTCTTTCAATAGTGTGATTTGTTCACTTAACCCTACTTCTTCAATACGTTTTTGCGCATATGCATATTGCGCGTCAGAAATCGTCGTTGTGGTGACACGGCATCCATAATGTCGAGCAGCGTATATAGCCAAACCTCCCCACCCAGTTCCAATTTCTAATAGGTGGTCGTTCTCGGTCAATTCAAGCTTGTCACAAATGGTTTTTAGTTTGTACAGTTGTGCTTCATGCAGTGTTGCTTCTGATGACGGATAAACCGCAGATGAATACATCATGGTAGGATCTAAAAATCGTGTGTAAAGCTCGTTGCCTAGGTCGTAATGTGCAAGAATGTTTCGCTTTGAACCCGACTGGCTGTTTCTATTTTGCCAATGAGAAAATGAATTTTTCAGTTTAGTAAACCATGATTTATTTTGTTCTAAACTATCGGTTTGTTGTTGCGCTTTAGCAAATATTCGTATGACGTTAGTTAAATTTGGGCTACTCCACTTACCCGCAATGAATGCTTCTGCAGCACCAATACTGCCGCCTTTAACAAAGTCTCTATAAACACTCATATCATGAACACATATTTTGCCTGTAATACTTGTATCACTAGAGCATTTCGGAAAAGTATATTTAGTCTCCTTTTCTACAATTTCTAGCTGCCCATAAGTGAGTTTTGAGAAAACAGTGTGAACTATGTTACGACAACGTTTGTCTATCCAACTAGCTGACTGTAACGTGTTTACCATTTCAACTTGTTCCATTCTTACGCCCCAATATGTATTTCGTGTGACTTCGCTTTACAAGCGTTATTTTTGATAACCAATAAACGGTATACGCTTCACTAATAGCTTCATTGCTTGCCAATAAATAGTGGCTACTACCTTAACTGTCATTATTGGTAACTGGCACCAAACCTTAAAAAGGCTATGGCTTGAGAACTCTTGTTTATGCATCACTAAGCTGGCGTCAAATAATTTTTCTAACGGTTGGCCTTGTGAATTTGTTCTTTTATTTTCAATTTTGACCAATAACTTATCGCTGTCTTTCGACGGCGGCGTCACCTGCCAAAAGTAGCTCATGTCTAAATCCATAAATGGAGAGACTTGAAACGCTTTTTTAGTGACCTTGTCATCTGTCGTTTGTAAATCAACCCAATAATAATGTCGTTCGTTCCACGGCGTATTACTGACTTCTGCAAGCATTTGAGTACATTGCCCTCTACTGTCATAGCAAAAGTAGAAATTAGCAGGACTGAAATAAACGCCGAAACATCGGACTTGCACTAACATCACAATACTTGAAATATCCGCATGTCCCTGCAATTCGGCTACTTTACTGGTTATACGTTGAGATAGTGTTTGTGGTTCACCTCGTAAGTAATCTTTTTCAACAAATCGTAATGGGTGATACCAAGAAAAACCAAATATGCCCTGTGATGTCGTATTTTTCTCAACATCAGATACATTCAGAGCAAGCATGTACAATGAATAGCTAAAGCAATGCTTTTTAGGACTAAAACGTCGATGATTGATTTGTCCTACATAAATGTAGCTCTTTGAAAAAGGTGTATTCATTAGCTTTTAGGTTCAAACTCTTTTAAATAGCAATGAAAGCGTTGAGCAACTTCAACACCGCTTCTCACACCATCTTCGTGAAATCCGCTATGCCAGTAGGCACCAGCGAAATGCGTATGCTTTAAGCCACATATTAAATGCCTTTGCTTCTGAGCGTTAATTGAGGCACTAGAAAATGTAGGATGATGATAGGTGAACTCCCGTAGTATTTTATTAGGATCAATATCAGCTTTTTGGTTTAACGTGACGCAGAAAGTATGTTCGCTTTCTATACCTTGTAAAATATTCATGTTGTAGGTCACACTGGCGGCTTTATCTCGATCATCACTGAGTTGATAGTTCCAGCTCGCCCAAGCGTTCTTTCTATTAGGCAATAACCGCTCATCAGTATGTAAAATAACTGAATTTTCACTGTAAGGCATGGCCGAAAGCACAGAGCGTTCAGCATCACTTGGATCGAGTAAAAGAGCTAATGCTTCATCTGAATGGCAGGCAATAACCACCTCATCATACGTTTCAGCATCGCCATCTTCCATATGAATGATTACCTTTTCGTCACTTCTAGATATGCCTGAAATACGAGAATTTAGTTTAATTTGATTCGCAAATGATTTAGTTAACGGTGGTAAATAGTTCCTAGAACCTTCTGGGATAACATACCATTGCGGGCGGTCGGCAATATTTAACAGGCCATGATGGTGAAAGAATTGCACAAAAAATCGTAACTCAAATAATTCCATTTGCGCTAAAGAACTGGACCATATAGCAGCGCCCATTGGCAGAATATAGTGATCCGCAAAAAACGAACCAAAGCCATTGTCTTTTAAAAATTGTCCTAAAGTGTATCCGTCATAATAATCTTGTCTTTCAAACACCGTTTTACATAACTTATTGAAACGCAGTATTTCTTTGACCAACATCCAGAATTTGGGTCTAAAAATATTTCGTCTTTGAGCAAATAATGTATTCAG
Organism: Thalassotalea atypica; assembly: GCF_030295975.1. Lineage (NCBI taxonomy): Bacteria > Pseudomonadati > Pseudomonadota > Gammaproteobacteria > Alteromonadales > Colwelliaceae > Thalassotalea > Thalassotalea atypica. Next base: position 2,005,356 of record NZ_AP027364.1, on the reverse strand, counting down.
GTTATGTCCGTTATACTCCAAACCAGTTATACAGTTATGGACAGAAAAGCTCATCTCTGTTGCTTGTCTACCTACGCCTAGCTCGGATAGTAGTGCTAAGTAATTAGGATAGGTTTTATTATTAAATACAATAAAACCTGTGTCGATTGCATAATCTTTACCATCAACATTGACATCTACGGTGGCCGTGTGACCACCAATTCGATCATTCTTTTCATACACAGTCACTTTATACTTTTTAGACAATAAGTAAGCCGTTGTTAGGCCTGATATGCCTGAGCCGATAATTGCTATATTTTTCATGTAGTATGATTCCTTAAAATGATCGACTGCCAAACAACTGCGGGCAAATAGGAGAACAACTTCAGTAGCAATGTTAACCGCTTAGGAAAATGTAGATATTTTTTACGAGATTGAATGCCTTTGAACATGCGTTTAGCCGCTTGTTCACTCGTTAACAAGAATGGCATAGGAAAATCATTCTTATCGGTAAGAGGCGTTTTAACAAACCCTGGGTGAACTAAAGTCACATCGATTCCATACTTTGCTATATCGAGTCGCAAGCTGTTTGCCAAATAATCCAGCCCGGCTTTCGAGGCGCCATAAGCTTCACTGCGAGGAAACGGTAAGATAGTTGCACTTGAACTCACCAGAACAACTTGTCCCCCTCGTTTTACTTTGGGCAACAAGTATTGCAAAAGCCAACCGATAGACGTGAGATTAGTGCCAATAACATTAGCAAAAGATTGGCCGTCGAATTTCATTACATCGTCTATATATATACAATCACCAGCGTTAAGAATGAGTAAATCTAACTCACCTATCGATTCAGTATTTTGCTTAATGGATTGTGGAACAGTTACATCAAAGGCACATACCTGTGCCCCACGTTGACTTAATGTAGATAACTTCTCTTTGTTTCTACCACACGCTATAACTTGATGTCCTGCATTAACATATTCTTCAAATAAAGACAGCCCAATACCTGAAGTAGCTCCCGTTATTAGCACAGTTACCGATGCCATTATTGTGCAGCCTTCTTTTTTATCCACTTCACTACTCGGCCGAGAATCGGGAGTTGTTCATAGATCATTGCGCCCAAATCAAGATAGTCACGGTGATAAAACACTTTACCTTCGCTGCCTTTAATATGTGTACAACCATTAATGGTGACTTTTCTCCCATGATTCAGGGTTGAATGTTCATAAACCATTGTCCAATAAATCGATGCCTGCTCATTATCGAATATCATGTTATCTATGGTGAAATGACATGAAGAAAGATTTTCATAGAGCTTTTCAAAATAGACATATAAATTATCAAAACCATGGATTTGATGAATGGGATCAACAAACGTGACATCGCTATGATAAATTTCTTCCAACAAGTCGAGGTTGTCTGTAGAAAGCTCTTGATAAGTATTGACGAAAATCCTCAACCAATAAGGCTCGTTTGATGGAATTATGTCATTATCTTTTACTGCGTGTTGTTCCATGATAGTTACCATAAGGGTATGAGTATTTTTGATTGCTTTTCAGTGTGATTTTTCAATTAAAAGCTACCAATTAAGTTGTAACGGGCTGAGCAATTAAACTTTATAGAACGCAAGCGCTTTTATCCTTGCTTCTTTGTGTTCAACTATTGCCGGCCAGTAGGTATTGATTTTGTTTTCGTTAATATACTGATGAGGAAAATGAATTTTTTTATCAGGGATATCATTTAGCTCTGGTATATATTTACGTATGAATTTCCCATTTGGATCAAAACGTTCACTTTGGCGAATTGGGTTAAATATTCTAAAATAAGGTTGAGCATCACACCCCGTACTAGCAGCCCACTGCCACCCACCATTATTTGAAGCTAAATCTCCATCGATAAGGTGTTTCATGAAATATCTCTCGCCTTGGCGCCAATCTATCAACAGATGTTTGGTTAAAAAGCTCGCCACCACCATTCTGAGTCGATTATGCATCCAGCCCGTTTGATTAAGTTGCCTCATCGCTGCATCAACAATTGGGTAACCTGTTTTTCCCGCACACCATGCGTCAAAAGCATTTTGCTGGGCAGGCCACGTAAAGGATTGATATTTTTCATTAAAACACTGGTGCTTGCATAAACGTTGTTCATGGAACAGTAAATGACGATAAAACTCACGCCAGATAAGTTCATTCAACCAAGAAAATTCTGCGCTGTCTGTCGCTAAAAGTATGTCTGGAAATTGTGTTAATAATGTCATTAATACAGCACGTGGGCTTATAACACCAGCGGCTAAATAAGGTGACAGGCCTGAAGTTCCCTTAATGGATGGAATGTCTCGATTCTTGTGATAATCATGCAGTTTTTGTTGATAGAATAGTGGAAGAACATCGCGTTCGAATACCGTAGACAATGGCCAAGCTTCCGACAAACTATAGTTAGCTCTTTTACTGTCCACCGATGATTTGCTTTTCCTCAAAGACCTTTCATTGCTTAACTGCAACTGGTTATCATCAACTATTTTCCCTTCATAATCGAACCCATTTTCTCGTACGTATTTCAACCAGGCACGTTTAAATGGCGTGAATACCTTAAACATATGGCCTGATTGGTTAAGTACTTTGCCCTTTGGAACAACGACATCAGACTCAAACAAACGCAGGTCAATTCCTTTCTTAGCAAGCGACTTATCGCGTCGCTGTTCATTATATTCAACTTCGCCATTAGCAACTACGGTAAAGTCACCATTTGTTGTGCAGTAGTTATCGATAAAGGTAGCTTGGCTTTCAAAATCAAGGACAGTAATTAACTGGAGATCTACGCCCAAAGCTTTAAGTTCTATAACCAGTGCTGCAGCATGGCGCTTAATAAAGTCAATTTTTATTGGTGCCCAGTCATGTTCATCCCACTGTTTTTCTGTAATGAAAAAAAATGCCTTACGCTCAGTGCAATCAACTGTCTGATCGATAAAGTAGCGTAAGGCAGGATTATCATGGGTTCTTAGGTCATTACGAAACCAAAAAATCAAAAGTGTTCCTTAAAACGTCAAATAGTTTAAAGACTAATAGGCATACCTGAGTTTTAGTGCATCAGGATAAGGAGATAAATACGATTGTTTTGCTAGATAATCTTTCGGATATTGAAGTAAATAGTGCTTTATCAATGTTAACGGAGCAATTAGTGGAATTAACCCTTCACGATAGGCATCGATCTGTTCACATAATTCTTTTCGCTCATTTTTTTTCAGATGCTTAGAAAAATACCCTTGAATATGAGACAGTGTATTCGCATGCTTTTTGCGAGTCGCTTTTATTTTAAGCGCCGCCATTAGCCCTGAAATATACAGTTCAGCCATTTTTTCTAAAGGCATTCCAGGTTGTGCCAACAATTGTCCTAGCTCTTTATAAGCAATTAAGTCATGGCTCATCACCGTATACTTATATTGACTGTGAAATGTCATCAACTTGTGCTTAGTTAAATCTGATGCAACTAAATTCTGCCAATGCTTGTACGCAAAAATTCGGGCAACAAAATTTTCTCGGATCAACGGATCATTCAAACGACCGTTCTCTTCGCAAGGTAGCAGTGGATTAGCATCCATGATTTCTTTTGCAAATACACCGATGCCGTCCGACACGAGTGCATTGCCTTCAGGTGAATACACTTTCACACGCTCCATGCCACAACTAGGACTTTTAGCACAAAAAACGTAACCACTTAGATCGTTAGTTAGCTTCGCTACTTTTTGACCATAGGCTTTCAAAGCGGATGTAACATCACCACTACCATCTGGTCTTGAAACCTGAATAATATCATCTTGTTTTATTTGACGAATGGTGGGTCTAGGAATAGGCAAACCAATAGCAACTTCAGGGCAAAAAGACTTATAGGTCACGTGCTGACCAAGCTCATTAATACAAAATGTAGACGGTTTATTACTTGCATCAAATCGTACTTTTTCGCCGATAAGACAAGCACTAATCCCTATTTTCAGTTCTTCTTTTCTAACAGAATGAATCATTATTTTCGCCCTCTAATAAATAAACGAGCCAATTGGGTTCAGTAACCTATTTATCCCCTGTGTAAATTGCAACGCATCATTAGCTACTGTGTAACACAAGCAGCCATTTTCTGATACAGGGTTATGCTGATGGCTACCATCAAGCATAATAAAATCGCCTTTTACATACTCACCATATTCATCACTAAAAGAGCCTTCAAGTAACACAGTTAGTTCAAACCCCCTGTGCGTATGTTCTGGTACCCCACCACCGGGGTCAATATGTAGTAAACTGGTGTGAATTTCACATTCATTAAGGTGAATTCGAGATCTCGAAAGTTTTCCAATGTTTGCTGCTTTACCAACATCCATTTTGCTTAGTACTGACGGTAACGAATAGGTGCTTTCTTTAAATGAAACTATTTTTTCTATTTTAGGCTCTACTATATCGATGTCCGACGAAGCAGTAATCCCATCAATCATTTTTTCAATATCAAACTCAGCAACCCGTTCATTACATTGCTTCTCTTCTACAATAAACCTATCAAGAAATGCTTCTTCAAAGCTCACCTCGGCGACTTGTTCAGTGAGTTGTGCAATTTTTTGCTGGCATACCGGACACAAATCGGCATGAATAGCTATTCCGGCTGATAAAGAGGCAGGTAAATCGCCGTTTACAAATGATTGAATCAACTCAAACTTAGGGTGATGTTTAATCATGGTTGTCTCCTAACTGCAATTTGAGTTTTGCTATTGCTAAACGCAAACGGGACTTTATAGTTCCTAGAGGTAAATTGAGATGAACTGCCAACTGTTCTTGTGACATTTCCATGAAGTAAAAACCTTTTACCACTTGTTGCTGAGTTTCAGGTAGTTTTTCAATGACACTCAGCAGCTGCCTTTTACCTAAATGATCATCAAAGGATTCATCGTTAGTGACTGCATTTTCCGCAAGTGGCCAAATATCATCACTTAAATTATCTTCTTGATTCCCTTTAATTTTCCTTAAGCTATCAAAGGTGACATTTCTCATCACCGTGTATACCCACGTAGTGGCTGCCCCTTTGTTTTCATCAAATAAATGCGCTTTTCGCCAAACGTTACTCATTGTTTCTTGAACAACTTCACTCGCTTGAGATTCGTTCGGAAACTTACCACGGGAGATTCGTAATATTTTGGGAGCAAAAAACTCAAACAAATGGGTAAACGCCTGTTTGTCTCGTTGGTTTGCAACGGCATTAAGCCATTGGCAAAGCTGTGTATGATCTATTTTTTCGGACATATTAATAGATTTAGCATTTGTCTCTTTTCTTAGCAAGTTAGTTTGCATTGTTCTCAGGTGCCTCGCTGAATGCTATTCATATTGTTAATACGCTGCTTTTAATAAAAAGATCACTAGAAATTAAATTTATTTTAAAATAATTGCCTGTATGAAATTTTTTGCTTCCGTATAGGTGTGTTTTGAGACAAATGAATTTTTGATATTTATTGCCAAAGGTAGCAATTCTAACCAACGTGCAAGTACCCAGCTTTCATTATCAATTTCTTTTATTTGATACAGCTCATTAAGCCCTTTGTCATTTTCAAATACTTTTTGCAATGAATAAGAAAGATCTGCTGAAATTGTACCTATGTCATTTTCTGACCAATGTTCTATGACTATCACTTGCCCAAACATCAATTTATCATTGTCTGGCTCCATACCTTTAATTTCAACAAGCGATTTACATTTGACGTCAATCTCTAGCACACCGTCTTTTCCGTGATCAAAGTTGATGATTTCAACCCAACTCCCCCATAAGACTTTTTGTTCTTGTACACCATCAATATCTGACCAAATGATGAACCCCGCCCCTTGAGAGGCGACTCGAACCATTTTTAAATAGCGGCGTTCGAAGATTCGCAATCGTGTAATACCACCAGGAAGTAAAAAAAGCGGCAAAGGAAAAATCGGTAACTTAAATTCAACACAGCTCATTGACGAAAACATTTCTTAATAGATTCATAGTAACCAATACGTAATGAACGCCATAATTGATCACTTAATAAATATTTGACATAAAAAAGCCCCTTTTAAAAGGGGCAAAGAGCATATGTGTACATCTAAACATGTGCACAGCTAGGAATTTTTCTTAGTCAAGAATCACCGTATCAATGACATGGATAACACCATTGGTGGTGTATACATCTTCAATTACAACGGTCGAACCTTCTATGACTAACATGCCAGTATCAGCATCTATTGTGACGTCAATCGTTTCACCTGAGGCAGTTGTTAAGGCTGAACCATTTGCAGCAAAGGCATCTAATGAACCAATAGCGGTACCACTGACTACATGTGATAATAGGACATTGGTAAGTGCTGTCGTATCACCTAATAGCGCTGAAAGAGCATCCGGATCAATTTTGTCGAAAGCGGCATTAGTTGGCGCAAATACAGTAAATGTAGCACTTTCATCTGATAATGTTGTGACTAAATCAGCGGCTGTTAGAGCAGTGACAAGGGTAGAAAAGTTTTCGGAGTCCGCAATTGCAACTTCTACAATATTCTGAGTAGGTGTCCCCATCATTGCTGGAGGTAAAATTACAGTATCAACAACATGTATCACACCATTATCTGCCATTACGTCAGCGGCACTAACTTTTGAACCATTTATAAATAACGTTGAGTCAACAAATGAAAGCGCGATTTCACTAGTGTTAGCGGTTATAGCTTTGTTGTCTGATGATTGAGCCAATGTAATGGCAGCATCTGACAATACTTTTTCAGGTACTACATGATAAAGCAGAATATTAGATAATTGTTCTGTAGTTAAATTCTCAATTGTTCCCGCTGGTAATTTTGCAAATGCAGCATCCGTTGGTGCAAATACCGTAAAACTTGCATCCAAATCAGCCAGTGTTGAATCCAAGCCCGTTGACTGGAGGGCTGACACTAAAGTAGTAAAGCTACCATTGGCTTGTGCAACATCCACGATACTCATCGCTGGTGTTGGAATATCAACATTACCCACAATCACAGCATCTATTACGTGGATAATGCCGTTAGTGGTGTGTAAATCTTTAATAACAATATTTGCTCCACCGAATGTCAACATATCAGTGGTTGAGTTAATACGAAGAAGAACATCCGCCAGAGAAGCTGTAGTAACATTGGTATTGTTCAAGCTGTACGCTGTAATCGAATCAACAGCTACATCAGCGATAACGTGCTGAAGCAGGATATTTGACAATACATCAGTGTTTTCAAGTAGCGTGGCAATTGTCTCTGAACCAATGATTGCAAACGCATCGTCTGTGGGAGCAAAAACAGTAAAGGTACTACTTTCATCAGCCAACACCGAATCTAATCCTGTTGCTTGAAGCGCTGCGACCAGTGTAGTAAAACTGCCATTAGCGACGGCTGTTTCAACGATGTTTGCTGTTTGTGTCATCACTTTTTCAGGTGGAAGCAGCACGGCATCAATCACGTGAATAATACCATTATCTGTTTGTATGTCTGTCGCCGTTACTGTTACTGTATTTACTAATAATTCGCTACCATCTAATGATAATGCCAACTTATCTCCATTGACCATATCTATGGTAGAGCCTGCCAAGTCTATCGCCGTAGCAGCATCAACTTCGCCGTCAAATACATGATAAGTTAGGATATCTGATAATGTTTCAGTATCTGCTAAAAGCGCGTCTATTGTTGCGCTTCCAAGTAAAGCAAATGCATCGTCAGTTGGCGCAAACACCGTGAATGAAGCGCTTTCGTCATATAGTGTCGCGTCGAGACCTGTCGCTTCTAATGCAGCGACTAACGTAGTGAAGCTGCCATTACTTTTTGCTGCATCTATTATTGTTGTTGCTACGGGCGTTGGTGCCTCTTGAACAGTGGGTGTTTCGCTATAAGAATCATTATCATTGCATGCTTGAATAAACATTATACTGAGCATTGTTACGCTTATCATTCTGAAGTATTTCACAGGTATTCTCCGGTTGTTTGTTAAGCAGATTTACGTCAACAAACTGAACAAAGATCATAAATTTCAGTAGAGATTAGAAATATATTTTTAAATGATCCTGATTGATGAATATTACGTATTAAATGTGTTAAAACGGAGCTTCTATAATGACGAAAACATACTTGATTACCGGCGGCACAGGCCTTGTAGGTAAAGCGTTTATTGAATCCTTATCAACACGATGTGCGACCATTATGGTCCTGACTAGAGATGCTAATAAGGCACGTTATCTGTTGGGTAATCACATAACAGCTATTGAAAAATTGTCTTTGTATCATGTAGAACAAGCAGATGTTATTTTAAACCTTGCTGGCGAGCCTATTGCCGACAAACGTTGGTCAGAGAGTCAGAAAAGTGTTATTTGCCAAAGTAGATGGGGCATTACGCGACAACTAGTCGAATTAATAAAAAGAGCTGAAACACCACCAAAATTACTGATTTCTGGCAGTGCGATAGGTATGTATGGCAGGCAAGCTAAATGTGTCGTTGATGAAAGTTATACAAATTACCATCAAGAATTTACACATGATGTATGTACCCATTGGGAAAAAATAGCTTTATCCTTGCCAGATAAAGCAACAAGAGTAGCAGTAATAAGGACAGGTATTGTGTTATCGAGTCAAGGTGGAGCGCTGAGAAAAATGTTATTTCCGTTCAAGATAGGCTTAGGTGGTAAAGTGAGTGACGGTAAACAAATGATGTCTTGGATACATATTCAGGACATGGTGGATGCAATAAAGTACATCGAAGAGAATAAGACACTTGTAGGCCCAATCAACTTAACGGCACCAACGCCAGTATCGAACAAAGTATTTAGCCAAGCACTAGCAACGCAGCTCAATAGACCAGGTATTTTTACAACCCCTGCGTGGCTACTGAGACTTATACTCGGGGAAATGTCTGACTTGTTGCTGTTTGGTCAAAGCGTTATGCCTAAAAAGCTAATGGATGCGGGGTACAAATTCAAGCACTCAACAATTGATCAAGCATTCAAAGATTTGTTTTAGTCCAACTTTTTTAGCCCAATAGAGTATCGCCCGATACCCTACTGACATTGCTGGTGAGGCGTCTCTTTATCGAAAAATATACTTATCTTAGCCACGGTAATACCTAGCTTTGACATAGTTGTATGATTTATTACTCTGTATTCATCTATTTGGTACATCCAATCATCCATAGATACTGAATACGTGTCATTTTCCACTGCCAACAATAAGTCATATGTAAATTGAAAGGCGAAGCCACTGAGTCTGCCCTTTGCTACCCCCTCGACATCTTCAGCTGTTCCTTGATAGTGCTTTTCTGACACTTTAGTTAAATTCCAATTCCGATAGCTTATCTCACCATCTTGAAAGAAAAATTTTTCGGCTAATATGCCTTTACTTTTATCCCATGTACCATTGAGTTCAACGCAAAAACGTCTAGTCACCTTTTGGGTATAATCTTGTACGATACCATATGCGATAAGATCGCCGGAAAAGTACGTTTTAATATCGAAACTCTGGCTTTCAACTTGGCGCTTGTATTCTGTTATATCCGTCGTACAACCCGCTAATAACATTGATGAGCTTGCGGCGACCACAGTGATGAATCTGTAGCGAGAAATAATACTTTCAAAATATGTATAGAACTTTTTCATTGAGGAAGCTAGGTTAAACACGTCATTCATTATAGATTTCTCCCATTAGTTGCTTTCTTAGCCTTGGCTGACTTGTTCTCTCTGATAGCCAAATATCGATAAACATTTGTCCGAACATACTTGATTGGATCTCCCCAAGATAATCACGATTGAAGTAGAAATAGCTTCGATTGTTATTGATAAGAAGCGAAAGACTGTCCCCGTCTGTGATATCAGGCCATAGACGTTTTAGCTCAGGAATGAACTTCTGATAATGTACATCAATAAACCCTATATATTGCCATTGCTCTATCGTTCGCCTAATCAACTCTTCATTTGAAATATCAGTTAAATATTTAATTTCAAATAAGAGTTGCTCATTTACTATATCGATAGGGTACCTACCTGAAGACGTATATAGTTTGCTCTCATAAATGTCCCAAAACAGGACAGTAAACATAGCTTTCCCCATAGGCAACAGTTTACTACTTTCAATAATGTCACTGAGATTACAAGGCACTAGCGAAGTTTCAAACCTCTTACAGGCTTGTACCTCTTGTGGAACAAACATAAGTGCTAATGTAAAAATAGAGTGCCTCAGCGTGCGACTAACGAATGCCATACACCCTGCTTTTGATGAAAAAGAAAACGAGAAATAAACAAGCCCATACTGTGCTCAAAGTAATGTATGTAATAAGTATTGACTGAGCAAAGTCGACCACATTTAATTTAAATCCGCCAATGTAACTTAACGGAGCGAATACAGCACCAACCGTGCTCTGTAATACGTAAGATGAATCGAGAAACGATAAACTATGACCCAATGTGGCAGCAAAACAAGCCCATAACGTCATTAGCCAAAATGGAATATGTTGAGTTTCAGAAAATATGAAGAAACCAAGGTATTGGAAAACTGAGTCAACACAGATACCAATGCTTGACGTAATAAGAATTAGTAGTAGTTCATGTTGGCGATGGTTAACACTTACGATGTGTGCAATTAACATTATCAAAGCTACTGGAATAAAGCTGTTCTCCCATATAACCAATCCAAACCAGCACAAATTAAAACCTATAACGTTTATCAACATTCAAATTCTCGTACATGAATTTAATAATCTGTTATACGGTGAAATGATCTAATTGGATTAGTTGTAGATAAATATTTTCTTACATTCTGCATACTGTTCATTTATACAGTCACATGCTATATCTATATAACAATAAACATTTCACTCAAACAAAGAAGGCAAAGATAATGATCGGATACGTAACTTTAGGGACAAACGACTTTGATAAATCAGCTAAATTTTATGATGAGTTACTCGCAGAGATTGGCGCAAAAAGATTTATGGAAGATGATACTTTTATTGCATGGGCTGTAGACCCAGAGAAGCCGAGCATCGCTATCATCAAGCCCTTTAATGGTAAGCCTGCAACAATAGGCAACGGTGTAATGGTTGCTATAGTGCTAGAAAACCCACAACAAGTTGATGCCTTATACACAAAAGCGATTGAACTTGGGGCAACAAATGAGGGTACACCTGGCAATCGCGGTGACAATTTTTATGCTGGCTATTTCCGCGATTTAGATGGCAACAAACTTAATTTTTTCTGTATGACATAGCCCCTGTATCGTTTTACTTAAAGGCACCAGTTAAAACGCATAAAAAGGTGCCTTTAAATTTTCTGTGGCAGAAGATTGAAGTGAATGAAGAGCAAACAAATATTGGTTAAACAGACTGGTTAAATAATACTGATCAATTAATATTGGCGGATTGACTGTTTGGTGATCGCCACGGATTGTATTAATGACATCTTCAGTGGTTTGTTTCTCGTACTACTGAGTTTGAGAAAAAACGAACAATTAGCTTTAACTTCGCTTTCTGTAAACGACAGATAAAGGTGTAAAAGGAGTGGGTTAAGGCTCTATACATTCCCCAACTCTATATAGTCAGCGAATATACTCATCTAAAACCTTCTATCACCCCTCCTTTAAAATAACATTTTTATTTCAGTTAGTTAGAGGTGGGGAACATAACTCGTTACCTAACAAGTAAAAGTTTGTCTTGTTTTCTAGCAGGAAATTGGACTGATACATATGCCACAGCGGTAAATAGAACGATAGCGCCGATATAGCCGATGTATTGATTATCAATCGATAGAATATCAAGTTTCAAAAGTCCTTTTTCACTTAGCCCTACTGCTGCACCGTAAGCAAATAAAAACAATCCACTTGATCGCCCTTTTGCCTTAAACATCTTGGCAATTACGTAACCTAAAAAAGGAATAAATGACCAAATTAAAAAAACAACAATGGAGAATACTATTGCGTCTATCGACATTGTCGCACTCCCCATTACCTTAACAATTGTAGTGAGTTGAACAATTAAATAACCAAAATATAAGTACAGCATAACAACTAAACCTAAAAGTATTTTGATTATTGTGCCCGACTTACTCAATTCTGAAGCTGATCTTAGTCAACATAAAGAAAGAAATAGATACAATTACCCTTTTATATTGAATAGCTTATAATCCAGAAATCAAGACGATTAGAAATGGCAATGCAATATAGTAATTGGCCTAAAACGTAAAAAAGCCACTAACGCTGTAAGTGGCCTTTATTCATTATTTTTTTGTGATTATATTTAACTGAAGATCAGCAAGTTATCACCTAGTTTAAATTTTTCACGCTTTACAAAAACTAAGCAATAATGAGAAGAAAATTTATTCCCAGTTAATGCATTGATCTTTGGCTAAACCATTAATGGTTTCAATATAACGCTCAGCAATTGAATTGCGTCTTAACTTCATTGTTGGTGTTAATAATTCATTTTCAATTGTCCATTCACTATTCACCAATAATACTTGCTTAACACGCTCGAACGGCTCAAGTTGCAGGTTAATTTCTGGAAGCTTTTCTTCAATCATCGCAGTAACATCCGATTTACTCATCGTAACGCCTAATTCAGACAAACCGGCTATTAAAAATGGTGCATCCATACCATGACCAATTACACACATTTGTCCCAAACAGGTGACATTAGACAACAGGTCTTCAATGTTTGTTGGCTTAACAAATTTGCCCTTAGTTGTTTTAAACACTTCACTTAAACGTCCTGTAACGTGCAACAAGCCTTGCTCGTCTATCATTCCGGTGTCTCCGGTGTGATAGTAGCCGTCACGTAACACCTCTGCTGTCTTTTCTGGGTTCAAATAATAGCCCTTCATTAGCGCCTTACTCTTAAACAAAATTTCGTTATTGGTGCCAATTTTAACTTCACAACCATTAAACGGTTTACCCACGGTGCCTGGTACGGGGTTATCATCTAGGCAGATACAGCCATGAATACAATTTTCGGTCATGCCATAACCATTTTTTAATGCTATACCTAAGTTTTGGTACCACATTTGTAATTCTAATGGCGTTGGCGAAGAGCCAGTAATAATAATATCTGCGCAACTTAAACCCAGTTGTTCTCTCATTTGTTGTTTAAAATGCGCAACTTTTTCTTTGTCTGGATCACTCAGCATTTTCTCTATATTTTCAGGCGATACTTTACTTTCTATTGCCTCTTTAAATTTTTGCCAAAGCCTTGGAACAGAAAAGAAGAACGTTGGTTTTGCTCGTTTTAGATCATTACTAAATGTTTCCATGGACTCAGGAAAAGCTACGGTACCACCAGTGTATAAACTATAAAGCAACACAAGCACCCGCTCTGCGGTATGAGATAAAGGTAGGTACGAGAAAAATCGAGTATGCTCATTAAGATTAAAGTCTTCAGCCATATGGGTTACCGCTAAAGAAACATTGTCAAAATGATGCATAACACCTTTAGGATTACCGGTCGTTCCAGAGGTATACATAAGAGTATAAAGCGACTCTAAATCACGTAAAGGCTGCCCATTTATAGGCTGATAGTGCTCAATGATATCAGCCAAATAATCATCACAAGGTGAATTACACCCCATTAAGCCGACTCGTTTAATGCACGTACCGTCTAATGCTTCTTCAATCGTTATTGGTGTATCAGCGTGTCCAATAAAAATAAGTTGGCAATCGCTATGATTTAGCACATATTTCATCGATTGCTTTGACTGTCCCGTATATAAAGGAACGCTTACATGCCCACTCATCATTATGGCCAAGTCTACAATAAACCAATCTGGGCTGTTTTGAGCGTAAATGGCAATTCGTGTGCCAGCTGGATAACTGAGCTCTTGCAAATAGGCCGTTAGTTGACGTGCTCGACGAGCAACGTCTCCCCACGTATATTCAATAAATTTCTCCTGATAGGATTGCCTTAAATAGACCGTTTCAGGTTTGGTTGTTTCCCAGTAATACAAACGCTCCAATGGTTGTTGTAATTTTATAGACATTTGTCTTCCTTCTATTATTTTATAATTATTTTCAATTAGTTAATAAACTATACTTTGGAATACTTTGTCGGCTAACTCTTGCTCTGTAAGGGTTCCGCTAGGCTTATACCAATTGCATGTTTCCAATAAAGAACCGCGAATAAAGTGCCTTTGAAATTTTGCTTCAACATTCACAACGCCCGACAATAGCAAAGTATCTAGAATCTCATGCCAATGAGCTTCATAACGTGTTCGAAGTGACAAAATATATGCTCGATTATCAGCATTAAGGGAGCGCCATTCTGGCACCATCAACTGAAACCCCGGTGAGTTTTCATTATGTAAAGCCCTCACTTCACAATGAATGAGTATTCTTAATTGTTCTTTAGAGTCACCTGTGCTTTTCAGTTCTTGCTCCATAGAAGAAATTACTTTCAATATGGCTTCTGCCATCGCTGTGCACAAAATAGCTTCTTTATTTGGGAAATGATGAAATAGACTACCCGAGAGAATGCCCAATTCAGCCGCAATATCTCTCACAGTGGTTCTGGCATACCCTTTGGCTTTGAACAGTTTTGCCGCCGTGTTAATTAACTTGCCTTTCGCAGAATTGGCATCTGTAAGCTCAATACCATCAATGCACTTGTCTTTCCCAACCATATGCCCCCTAACTTTGTCCTCTCACTCCGAATATTTAGCTTTTTGATAATAACCAAATTATTTTATTTGACAACCAAGCGCTTGCTTGGTTACCGTAGTATTAAATAAATCGCTCTTAATAGCAATCACGTTAATCATATTTTTGGAGAGTATAAATGTCTGATAAAGCGGTCATCACTTGTTCTTTAACTGGAGTACTAACAGACCCAAAGCAGCACCCTGTGCCTGTGACTCCTGCTCAAATGGCTGCTTCAGCTAAAGAAGCTTACGATGCTGGCGCCAGCTGTATGCATATTCATTTTCGCCAACAAGAAGACGGCAAAGGACATTTAATGTGCTGGGATCCTGAAATCGCACTTGAAATGTCTGACGCTATTCGAGCCGCTTGCCCTGATGTGATCATCAATTACACCACAGGAACGATAACACGTGACCAACAAGGGCCGATTGATTGTATTCGCCGTGGTAAGCCCGAAATTGCAGCATGTAACGCTGGTAGCCTCAATTATCTAAAAGTTAAAAGTAATGGGCAGTGGGCATGGCCACCGATGCTTTTTGAAAATCCAGTCGACAAAATCGAAGAAATTCTTGCGGTAATGAAAGAGTCTGGTACGCGAGCAGAATTCGAATGTTTTGATGTTGGGATCGTACGTGCCGTTGGGATGTTTCAAGAAGTCGGTATTATCGACCGCTTAGATTACAACCTAGTTATGGGTGTTAATTCGGGTATGCCAGTTGATGCTGACTTACTCCAGTTACTGATGAAATACCTTAAACCAGGGGCTCACTGGCAAACTACTTTGATCGGGCGAGAAGAGATTTGGCCCGTACACCGCAAAACCGCAGAACTCGGTGGTCACCTGCGAACGGGTGTTGAAGATACCTTTTATTTACCAGACGGCAGCCGCACCAGAGGTAATGGCCAACTTATTGAGACTTTAGTGAAGTATGCTGAAGACGCAGGTCGAACAATAGCGACGCCAAAAGAAGCCAGAAAAATTTTCTTATAAAACTTAACGATAGAAATCAATTATGCGTTATCAGTCAACACTAGCGGCAAATACATTCAGTGGACAAACCATCATTATCACCGGTGGTGGCAGTGGTATAGGCCGCTGCACCGCCCATGAATTGGCCAGCCTTGGAGCCAGAGTCATTCTAGTTGGCCGCACTCAATCCAAGCTAGATAAAGTTGCTGCTGAAATAGGTCAAGATAACGGTTTAGTTGATAGCTATAGCTTAGATATTCGAGATGAAGAAGCTGTGAGCAATTGCGTCAGTCGACTAATAGATAACCATGGCGTTATTCATGGCTTAGTCAACAATGCTGGCGGCCAATTTCCTGCCAAAATGGAGAGTATCTCCAAAAAAGGGTTTGAAGCTGTTATCGCCAATAACCTGACTGGCGGCTTCTTAATGTCTCGTGAAGTGTTCCGTCAGAGCATGAAAAAACATGGCGGCGCCATCGTCAACATTACTGCAGATAACTTAAATGGGATGCCAAATATGGGACATTCTGGAGCAGCGAGAGCTGGAGTTGAAAACCTAACAAAAACCCAAGCTTGGGAATGGGGGCAATATGGAGTTCGTGTAAATGCGGTTGCGCCGGGTTGGGTCAATTCTAGTGGTTTTGATACTTATGATGAGTCAATGAAAGCCATGATTCTTAACCTTAAAGACCATGTGCCACTGAAACGTGTTGCTACCGAAGCCGAGATCAGCTCAGTACTGTGTTTCCTAATCAGCCAAGGTGCCAATTATATCAGTGGTCAAACAATCAGAGTCGATGGCGCATCTTCTCTGGGTTCAAGTTCAGTCGTGTGTCCATTGTCCAATAAAGAAGCCACTAACAGTAATTCCTTCTCAGGCTTTCATCGCGCTGAGTTGCCGAAGGTATTTGACACGACCAACAAATAAATAGGGCTCAAATTGAGTCAGCAATATTTAAATTTATGAGATTAACCTTATGCCAATATTAGCATCGAGTATCGATACCAACAGCCTTGAGTTTTTAGAAAGCCGCAACGCAATGACCAAGGCAATAGACTGTTTTCGAGATATCGAAAATAAGGTCATAGAAAAAGCGGAACATGTGCGTGTTCGTTTTGAGAAAAAAGGCATTTTGTTGCCCCGAGAGCGTTTAAATTTACTACTCGATCAGGGCTCAGTTTTTTTAGAATTGAGCTCTCTTGCTGGTTTCATGATGTATGACGATACCGATGGCACCGGTGCTGGAGCTGGAGTTATTTCTGGAATTGGCTACGTTAGTGGCGTTCGGTGCCTAATAATTGTAGACAATTTTGCTATCAAAGGCGGCACCATCACCCCGATTGGTTTGCAAAAAAAATTACGCCTACAACAAATCGCACTAGAAAATAAACTACCGATTGTGTCGCTAGCACAAAGTGGTGGTGCAAACTTAACGTATGCTGCTGAAACATTTGTACAAGGTGGCCGAGGGTTTGCCAACCAAGCAAGACTATCAGCAGCGGGCATTCCGCAAATAACCGTCGTTCACGGCAGCGCAACCGCTGGTGGCGCATATCAGCCAGGATTATCTGATTACATCATCATGGTACGAGAACAAGCCACTATGTACCTTGCAGGTCCACCACTATTGAAAGCGGCAACAGGTGAAATTGCTGATGATGAGACACTCGGTGGTGCCAACATGCATACCAGTGAATCAGGTGTAGGTGATTACCTTGCAGAAAATGATGCTGACGGCATTCGCATCGCCCGTGACATTTTGGCACAAATACCATGGAATGAACAAATTGAACATCAAGATACTCATGATTACTCACAGCCGCTTTATAGCGAGGAAGAGTTAATTGGTATCGTACCCGCAGACCCTAAAACGCCTTATGACTGTAGAGAAATCATCGCTAGAATTGTTGATGGCTCAAACTTCTTAGAATTTAAACAAGAATACGATCATCAAACGATTTGTGGTCACGTCAAAATGGCAGGAAAAAGTTGTGGAATTATAGGTAATAACGGTCCTATTACTTCCGCTGGTGCTGCAAAAGCTGGACAGTTTATTCAATTGTGTGAGCAGTCTAACACCCCGCTATTGTTTCTACACAATATCACGGGCTTTATGGTCGGTACTGAGCCAGAGCACAGCGGCATCATCAAGCATGGCTCAAAGCTCATCCAAGCGGTGGCTAATGCGACGGTGCCCAAATTAAGCATTAATGTTGGCGGTTCATATGGCGCAGGAAACTATGCCATGTGTGGTCGAGGTTTCGACCCTCGCTTTCTTTTTTCTTGGCCTAATAGCACGACAGCTGTCATGGGCGCAGCACAAGCAGGTATGGTGTTGCGTATCGTTTCAGAAGCAAAAATGCGTAAACACGGCAAGGTAGACGAAGAAAAGTTGGCTTCTATTGAAAAAGCAACCAGCGACATGATGCAAAGTAAAACAACTGCATTGGCCTGCACCGCTAGAATTGAAGATGACGGTCTTATTGACCCTAGAGATACCCGCAAGATAGTCGCCCTGCTACTAGATATTTGTCTACAAGCAGAGCGAAGAGAAACTCGTGCCAATACGTTTGGTGTTTCGCGCTTTTAATCAAAGGTTTTATTAAGGATCCTCAAATGATATTTACTCAAGAACATGAAGAGTTACGAAGAACAACAAAAAGCTTTATAGAGAACGAAATTAATCCATTTGTTGAAGAATGGGAACTGGCTGGTCACTTCCCAGCCAAAGAGGTTTTTAAAAAAATGGGGAATCTCGGTTTACTAGGCATCACCAAACCAGAACAGTTTGGCGGAATCGCCCTTGATTACAGCTATGAAGTTGCCTTTGCAGAAGAAATTGGTGGGGCTATGTGTGGTGGTGTTCCCTTAGCTATTGGTGTTCAAACTAATATGGCCACACCCGCGCTAGCTCAGTTTGGTAGCAATGAACTTAGACATGAATTTTTAGCGCCCGCTCTCGCTGGAGAGATGGTCGCTAGTATTGCAGTATCCGAGCCAGCAGCAGGCTCTGATGTAGCTTCTATCACGACTAATGCAATCAAAGATGGTGATGATTACATTATCAATGGCAGTAAAATGTGGATTACCAACGCCACGCAGGCTGACTTTTTTTGCTTATTGGCCAATACCAGTGACGGTAGTCGCCATCGCAATAAATCGTTGATCATTGTGCCTGCTAATTTACCTGGCATTACTATTGGTGAAAAGCTAAATAAATTAGGCATGCGCTCTTCAGATACTGCGCCGATATTTTTTGATAATGTTCGCGTACCACAGCGTTATTTAATAGGTGAAGAAGGCAATGGATTCACCTACCAAATGCTCCAATTTCAAGAAGAAAGGTTATTTGGTGCCGCCATGAATCTCAAGTATTTGGAATTGTGTATCAACAGTACCATTGACTACACCCGGGACCGCAAAGCCTTTGGCCAATCTTTACTGGATAACCAAGTCATTCATTTTCGTTTAGCTGAAATGCAATCCGAAGTAGAAGCGTTAAGATCTATGTTGTACCGCTCAACTCAAATGCACGTTAACGGTGACGATGTCAGCCTACTTGCTTCAATGACGAAGCTAAAAGCCGGAAAATTAACCCGAGAAATCCCAGACGCTTGTTTACAGTTCTGGGGAGGTATGGGTTATATCGAAGAAACCATCGTAAACCGTATCTATAGGGATTGTCGCTTAACGGCTATCGGTGGCGGTGCTGATGAAGTAATGATGGGTATCATCAGCAAAATGATGGGCACACACCCTGGAAAAAATAAGTAATGAATAACTTACCTAACTGTGAGCATCTCATACTAAACGAGCACAATGGTGTGCTCGATATCACCTTGAATCGTCCTGATGTGCGTAATGCTATGAATTTAGCATTGGTCACGCAACTTATGGAAGTTTTTACTGCCATTGAAAGCAATACCGAAATCAAAGCCGTGGTATTAAAAGGTGCTAACGGTAACTTTTGCGCTGGCGGCGACCTTAAAGATATGACGAATGCGCGCAAGGCACATAAAACAAGCAATGGAGATGGTAAAGATCCATTTTATCTTTTAAATCGTGAGTTTGGAAAAATGATCAGCCAAATTAATGCCGCCCCTCAAGTGGTAATCACACTACTTGAAGGCATTGTACTTGGCGGCGGTTTTGGACTTGCTTGTATTAGCGATATCGCCATTGCTGACAGTGATACACAATTTGGATTGCCAGAAACCAGTTTAGGTTTACCGCCAGCTCAAATTGCACCATTTGTTGTACAAAGAATTGGTTTAATGCAAGCCAGACGCTTGATGTTAACCGGATCACGTTTCAATGGTAATGAAGCTAAAAACTTAGGTGTAGTCCATTTTGTTAGTAACAGCACTAAGGAAATGTTAGGCATTTTAGCACAGCAAATAAAACAAATTCAGCGCTGTGCACTTCATGCCAATCGTACCACTAAACGACTCATGTTAGCCGTTGGCAAAGTAGACAATGATACCTTACTCGATAACGCTGCTGATGACTTTTCATCGGCAATTCAAAGTGAAGAAGGTATTGAAGGTACCAATGCTTTTATTGAAAAACGCCCAGCCTACTGGGTCAGATAAATGAAAACGAAACTAATCATCCAATAATGCGCGGCCAGAAAGAAAAGAGTATTCCTATGACAGATTTTTCAAAAATTTTAATTGCTAACCGTGGTGAAATAGCCGTTAGAGTAATAAAAACGGCCAAAGCAATGGGCTATAGAACCGTTGCAGTTTACAGTAAAGCAGACGAATCAGCTTTACATGTTGAACTTGCCGATCAGGCTGTCCTAATCGGCGCTCCTGCAGTTAGTGAATCCTATTTGGTTGCACAAAAACTCATTGATGCCGCTAAACAAACTGGGGCTGATGCCATTCACCCTGGATATGGCTTTCTATCAGAAAACGCTGACTTTGCTAAGTTATGTGCACAACACAATATTACATTTATTGGCCCATCAGCAGAAGCTATCGAATTAATGGGCAGTAAGCGGTTATCGAAATTAGCCATGATTGCAGCGAATGTACCGTGTATTCCTGGCTATCAAGGTGATGACCAAAGCGACGAATGCTTACTCAAAGAAGCCAATAAAATTGGTTTTCCATTGATGATCAAAGCCTCCGCCGGTGGTGGTGGTCGTGGTATGCGATTGGTGTTTTCAGCAGATGAAGTGGCTGCAGCGCTCAAGAGCGCCCGCTCTGAAGCACAATCAGCTTTTGGCAGTGGCGAACTCATATTAGAACGCGCCGTGATAGAGCCACGCCATATTGAAATTCAAGTGTTTGCTGATAATGCTGGTAATACGGTCTATTTAGGTGAACGCGATTGCTCGATTCAACGCCGCCATCAAAAAGTAGTCGAAGAGGCCCCTTCCCCTTTTGTTGACGAGAATTTGCGAGAAAAAATGGGAAACGCTGCCGTTAATGCTGCGAAAGCTTGCCAATATTCAGGCGCAGGTACCGTAGAGTTTTTAGTTGACAATGACGAGCACTTTTATTTCCTAGAAATGAATACGCGTTTGCAAGTTGAGCACCCAGTTACTGAATTAATCACGGGCTTAGATCTTGTTGCATGGCAATTAAGAGTAGCAGCTGGTGAAGACCTCCCTTTATCTCAACAACAAATAGAATTGACTGGTCACGCCATGGAAGTACGCCTTTACGCTGAGGATCCAAGCAACAATTTTATGCCGCAAACGGGTGAAATATTAGGGTGGCAATTACCTGAACAAGATGGCATTCGCGTTGACCACGGCATTCGTAAGGGACAAACCATCAGCCCGCATTATGACCCAATGCTGGCAAAAGTAATCACCTTTGGTCAAAACAGAGCTGAAGCAAGACGCAAACTAGTTTGCGCAGTTGAAGATACTGTTTTAATGGGTGTTAACAATAACAAGCGCTTTTTAATCAACATATTAAAACATAAGGTCTTTGCACAAGGTGAAGCAACTACTGCATTTATAGAGCAGCATTTCTCAGATGATGTGAGTTTACACAAAGCTCAATTGCCGCTGAAAAACCTAGCCATTGCCACAATATTGATGCACGAACAAACCAGTAAAAAAATTACGCCTTCGCATGAATTATTACGTTGGCACAACGGCTTTTCTGCTCCTTGGCAATACACATTAACTGATGGTAGTGATAATTACTCTTTAAAACTAATAGTCGATGGTGATAACGGTTCGCCTACCTACACCGTGATTTCAAACAACAATAATATTGTCATTGAACGTGTTGAAATTAGAGAAAATCAAATGAAATTTCTTCATAACAATGTCCTTGAAAGCCTACCATTTGTTTTTCATGAACAAGCATTGTTTATCGATTCAGACGTCGGAAACATCTGTTTAGAAAATATTACCCATGCACCGGTTTGCGCGGAAGAAAAAGCAGGCAATGGCAACATAAAAGCGCCGATGGATGGTGCGATTGTTGATGTCATGGTAGGACCTGGTCAACAGATCACTAAAGGTGAAAACATATTGGTATTAGAGGCGATGAAAATGGAACACACCATCAAAGCTGATGTTGATGGCGTTATAGCATCTATTCATACGAGCTCAGGTGAGCAAGTTAAAAACAAACAGTTATTAGTAACGATTACGAACGATAACAATGATTAATGATAGCTAGCTGAGTGCGGTTTAATTATTACATTTACGACCAAAGAGAAATACGATGAATAACTTAAAAGGTAAAACAATTTTTATTACTGGAGCCAGTCGAGGTATTGGCAGAGAAATAGCGCTAAAGTGCGCTAAAGATGGTGCAAATATTGTGATCGCCGCCAAATCAACCGAGCCTCACCCTAAATTGCCTGGCACGATACATACGGTGGCTCAAGAAGTTATCGAGGCAGGAGGACAGGCATTAGCAGTTAAACTTGACGTTCGTGACGAAGAAAACTTCACCGAGGCATTAAAGCTTGCTGCTGACACGTTTGGCGGTATAGATGCAATTATTAATAATGCTGGCGCAATTCGATTAACTCCAGCAGAAAAAACTGACATCAAACGATTTGATTTAATCTATCAGATCAATACAAGAGCAGTACTGTTAGGCTCAACACTTGCGTTGCCTTATCTAAAAGCGTCAACCAACGCCCATATCATCAACTTATCTCCACCATTAAACTTAGGTGCCAAGTGGCTGAAACCCTACATCCCATATACCATCACCAAATATGGCATGTCTTTACTAACACTGGGCTTAGCTGAAGAATTTAAAGATTATGAAATTGCAGTTAACTCATTATGGCCACAAACCACTATAGCGACCGCGGCGGTCGAATTTGAAGTAGGAGAGGAAATCTTAGCAAATTCTCGCACGCCGGAGATTATGGCGGATGCTGCTTATCAAATGCTAATCAGCAAGAGCACTGAATTGACAGGTCAACTGCTACTGGATGAAGCTTTGCTTAGCAGTAAGGGCACGACTGATTTCACGCATTATCAACACGACCCCGATTGTACAGAGCTACACAAAGATCTTTATGTCGATTAATTGGCTGAATAAAGACTAAGTTGAAATTTCAGCTTAGCCTACTAACTTGGAATAATTATGCCTCTAAACTTTGATGATACCCGTCTGCCTTCTCCTTTTTTAAATAAGGATCATGACGCTTGGCGTGAACAAGTCAGGCGCTTTGTTGATAACGAGATCATGTCCAGCATCAAGCAATGGGAAGAAGACGGCTACATACCGGATGAACTCTGGCCAAAAGCAGCCGAAATTGGCTTATTACAAATGGGCTATCCAGAAACATATGGTGGTATTAGTGAAGGTATAGATATCTTCTTTAAGCTTGTTGCCTATGAAGAACTTGCTCGTTGTGGCGCCGGAGGTATCATCGCAACATTGATGGTTCATTCAATTGGTTTACCACCCGTGGTGAAGTATGCAAGTGACGCCATAAAAGCTATGGTTGTACCGCAAGTCCTAAACGGTGAAAAGAAAATAGCATTAGCCATAACGGAGCCTTCTGGTGGTAGCGATGTCGCAAATTTACAAACAACAGCTCGCAGAGAAGGCGATTACTACATTGTAAATGGCGCTAAGACCTTCATTACGGCAGGTATGCGCGCAGACTATTTTACTACTGCCTTACGCACAGGAGATGACGGCGCAGGCGGAATTTCATTGCTGCTCATCCCCGGTGATTTACCCGGTATTAGTCGTTCACAATTAAAAGAAAAACAAGGCTGGTGGTGCTCAGATACCGCCATTATCTATTTTGATAATGTCAAAGTACCTGTAGAAAACATTATCGGCGTTGAAAACAAGGGTTTTACTGCCATTGTAGGTAATTTTAATAGCGAACGTTTAACGTTGGCGGCGGGGGCAATATCTGCTGCACGCGTATGCATTGAAGAAGCTTACCTTTGGGCTGTTGAACGAAAAACCTTTGGTAAACAATTAAGTAAGCATCAAGTAATCGCCCATAAATTTGCAGAAATGGTAAGACGAGTTAACGCATCACAAGCCTATATGGATAACTGTGCTTGGCAAATGAAAACGGGCAATGCTCGTGCTTCAGATATTGCGTTATTAAAAGTTCAGGCGACGCAAACCATGGAATTTTGTGCTCGCGAAGCGATGCAAATTTTAGGCGGTATCAGTTTCATTAGAGAATGTAGAACAGAGCGAATTTATCGTGAAGTACGTGTCATGGCCATTGGTGGCGGCTCAGAAGAAATAATGCGAGATTTGGCCAGTCGCCAAATGGGCCTATAGCTCATAATCCTTTATCGAGCGCTCTATAAAAGCGACATAACTACTGATTATGTCGCTTTTTTTAGCGTGTAATATTAAGACAGAAGACTCGCTACTGCAGATTGGCAATAATCCGTTTTAAGTAATCGCATCACTTCTTTGCGCTCATTTTCCACCACCTCCTCAAGTAAGTTATCTGTGGCATTTCGTAGTAGCTTTCGACTTGTGCAAACAGAATCAGCAGGCATTTTTGCAATTTTCATTGCAAGTTGACTTGCGGTGGCCAGTAACTCACTTGGCTGACATACCTGATTAACAATCCCATACTGATACGCTTTTTCTGCATCAAATGAACTGCCTAACACACCCAATTCAAAGGCTCGGTTGTTACCTACTTTTAGCGGTAGCAATACACTTGCTCCTGCTTCTAAACAAATGCCAATATGACTAAAAGGTAAGCTAAAGTTACTGTTTGTGGCAGCTAGCACCATGTCACAATGCAACAACATCGTAGTGCCTATACCAATAGCTGGCCCTGCGACTGCTGCGACCAAGGGCTTTTTAGACTGACAAAGCGCTTGAATAAACCTAAAGGCAGCGAGTTCTTCGTTATTATTCGCTGAAGTTATAAAGTCTTTAAGATCATTGCCTGCACAAAAACAATTCTCATCTCCTTGAATCAGTAAGCAACGAATTTGATCGCTTTGATTAGCATACGTAAACAACCGACAAAGCTCGTTATACATATCGGTATCAAGCGCATTCTTTTTATCTGTTCTATTCAAACTAATAGTGAGAACACCGTTTTGTTCTTGGTAATTAATAAACTCAATCATTTGATCTCCCAGAGTAAATGGTAATATTTGCAGTGACTAGTGAAATCACAACTATACCTTTTGAATTTTTTTCAGGGTTAAATAGTGGAACACACCAAACAGCATCATTTGCATGAAATGATAGCCCAACGATTGCGAAGCCTTTTTAAATCTTGAGATGAACACAAAGTATTCAACAATATGTGTCACCAAGACGGTAAGAATTAAAACAGTTAGCCAATAAGTATTTAAACCCAGATCAAGAATGAACAGGTGAAATAACATGATTGACCAAATCAATAAAATAGCTATTTTTAAGTATCGCATCTAGTAACCTTGCAAAATAACCGGCTTTTTAAACACACCGCCGGAATCGGTGTATACGCTATCTATTTATCAATAAGCAGCTGATTAACGAATGATTTTTTTCAATAAACTAACTTTATTACCGTATGGCGCATAACGAAGTGGAATGTCTAACCATGTCGCAGACTTTAGTACACTTTTCTTATGGCTAAATAACTCAAATGAACATTTGCCATGATATGCACCTATACCACTTTGACCGACACCACCAAAAGGCAGATGTGGGTTAACTGCATGTAGCAAGGTGTTGTTAACGTTTACGCCACCACAGCGCACATTGCTGATAAGGGTCTGCTCAAACTTTTTATCTGCGGTGAATAGATACATGGCCAACGGGTGTTGAGGTAGCTTTTCAATTTGCTGGCAAACATCTTCCAAATCAGAAAAATCAAGAACTGGTAACACGGGCCCGAAGATCTCTTCTTGCATAATATCGTCAGCAAAAGTAACGTCTTGCACTATCGTTGGTGCGATAAACTTTTGTGCTGCATTTACTTGCCCTCCAACGACCACCCTATCTTTGGGAATAAGAGCGCTGATGCGTTCAAAATGTCGGTCATTGATAATACGACCACAGTCATTACTCTCTTGCGGGTCGTCGCCATACCACTTCAAAACAATTTCTTTCGCTTTTGCTAGAAATTCTTGCTTTATGTCTTGATGGACATAAACATGATCAGGGGCGATACAAGTTTGCCCCGCATTTAAAAATTTACCAGACAATATACGTTTAACGGCTTGTTCTAGGTTGCAGTCTTTATTCACTATCGTTGGCGATTTGCCGCCTAACTCTAACGTTACAGGGGTTAAATGCTTAGCAGCGGCGGCCATAATAATTTTTCCAACAGATGGGCTACCCGTAAAGAATATATGATCAAACTTATGTGTTAATAATTCGGTAGTAACCTCTGTACTGCCCTCAACGCTATTAACATAATGCTCGTCAAAGATGGACTTTATTAACTCACTAGTAATTGTCGAACAAGCAGGAGTTAGTGACGAAGGCTTAATGATGATGGTATTGCCAGCGGCAATAGCGCCAATTAGCGGTTGAAATGCCAAGGCCACTGGATAATTATAAGGAACCAGAATTAAGACATTGCCTAAAGGTGTATGCTCAATTCTACTTCGGCCCGGTTGTGCTAAGAGGCCGGTGGTCACCTTCGTTGGCTTCATCCATTTTTTTAAATTAGCAATGGCATCTTTGACATCGTCGTATAGCACAGTCAATTCAAAGTAGGCTTCAAATTCCGGACGTCCTAAGTCCTTGTGCAATGCCTGAACAAATTCCTCCGTTCTGTCGACAATAGCTTGTTTTAGTTTTTTTAACTGAGCCAGTCTAAATTCATAACTTTTTGTTTTACCAGTTTTAAAATACTCTCGTTGTATCTCGACGACTTGTTCGAGACTGTGATTAGTCACTTGGTTATTGGGAGAATTTTCAGCTCGAATGTTATCGATATTTGTCATTTTAATAGCTTCCACAATACTCTCTTCTTGTATGAAATTTCAACATAAATGGGCTCAATTTCACCTAGAAACTGAGTCTGTTAATTTTAGATATCACTGCAGTACAACTTCACCTTCAACCTCTAGGTATTTATATATTGTTAACCTGAACTTAAATCGCCCCAATATTTTGATCGATTTCAGAGAATGCTGAATCAACGAGGTTTTTGCGAAATTGGTCTTCGTCATTACGCACACTTATCTGCTGATAAAATCATGTCTGCTGCTTTTTCTGCAATCATTATCGTCGGTGCATTTGTGTTGGCAGATATCAGGGTTGGCATGATTGAGGCATCAACAACACGTAAAGACGCTATGCCATGTACCTTCAACTCACTATCAACCACCGACATAGCGTCTTGCCCCATTTTACAAGTTCCAACAGGGTGGAAAACATGAGCCACTTTTTCTTTGATCCCTGCGATAATTTCTTCGTCACTTTGGCGATGTTTGCCTGGAAAAACTTCTTCGCCGCGATGACTGTCTAGCGCAGGCATACTGATGATAGTCCGCATTTTCTTTACGGCTTTAAGCAATACATTCATATCATCAGGGTGAGATAGTAAATTTAATTGAATTAGGGGATCTGAATTAGGATCCTTATTTAGCAATTGAACACTACCGCGACTTTTAGGGCGCGCTACATTGACATGAGCTGAAAAGCCATGCTCGATAAGGTATTCGATATTTCGACCCACATCATCGAACATCAGCGGTAAAAAATGTACCTGAACGTCTGCAACCTCAACATCATCGCTTGATTTATAATATGCACCAACGGCAGTGACAGAATTTTGTATAGGCCCATTTCTTCCAAAGAGGTACTGTACCCCTTCTTTTATTCTGGGCACTAACGCTGACAATGAATAACCATCTTTACGTGTGCTTTTATAAACAACTGGAACTTCTGGGTGTTCTTGTAAATTTTGCCCTACACCTGCTAAGTGATGAAGAGGTTCAATGCCGACTTGTGATAAATGATTGGCATCTCCAATACCTGATAACATCAGTAATTGAGGAGAGTTAAATGCCCCGCCGCTGAGAATAACTTCCTTACAAGCATAAACTTCTTTTGTTTCACCATGCTGCTCATAAGTAACACCTGTTGCTTTTTTTCCGTCTAACAATATCTTACTTGCACGGGCCTCGCTGATAACGGTTAAATTACGACGTTGCATAGCTGGCCTTATGAAACATTTCCCTACACCAGAACGCTTACCGTTACGGATAGTAAATTGATAATTCCCAACACCATCGAGCTGATTATTATTAAAATCATTATTTAACGGTAGCCCCGATTGATGAGCAGCATCGATAAACAATTTTTCAATTCGATAGTAATTTTTAGGCACATCAGAAACCGTTAGCAAGCCACCTTTTCCGTGATACTCACTCCTACCTCGGGAATTATCCTCAGATTTCTTAAAATAAGGTAGAACATCGTTAAAGCCCCAACCTTTATTGCCCAGCGCTTCCCAAGCATCGTAATCACTGCTGTGGCCTCGGGTATATACCATGCCATTGATCATACTGCTCCCACCCAGTCCTTTGCCTCGTGGGCAAAAACTACCCCGCTGATTAGCGTTTTCGTCTGGCTGACTGGTAAAAGACCAGTTAAACTTCTTCCAAAACATGTGAACACCAAATGCACCAGGAACATCGACTGCAAATGATTTGTCCGCACTGCCTGCTTCAATAAGGCAGACCTGATTATTTGGGTCTTCACTTAAACGGTTAGCGAGTACACCACCGGCACTGCCAGCCCCAACAATAATATAGTCAAACATTTTTCCATCCCTCACTGCTGTATAATTAGCTAGTTCCTGTTATTTTCATGAACTGTGACGCTCGCTACACAACTTTAAAATCGTGGGTTCAGCGGGTCATTAACCGCTAATTTGAATAGGGTTACTTAACAAATAAGATGGCTTCATTAATTGGGCGAATAGCTGTTGTTACAACATACGCAAAACAAAGCCCATAAACACGACTCAACAAAGTGGACAATGTTCTAGGAGCAATATCAAAACCGCCTCAGGCATTAGTGCTTCATTGAGCTAATTTAATTCAAAATAAAAAAGGGGAATATGAAGTACTCCCCCACCTTTACGTGCTACTCAAACAAGTAGCTAAGCTGCACAGTTACCGTTCGAGGTATGCTGTAGCTTGCGAAGTGTGAACCCGCAAATAATGGCATATCAGCAGCGTAGTAGTAATACGACTCGTCAGTA
This sequence comes from Thalassotalea atypica, assembly GCF_030295975.1. Lineage (NCBI taxonomy): Bacteria > Pseudomonadati > Pseudomonadota > Gammaproteobacteria > Alteromonadales > Colwelliaceae > Thalassotalea > Thalassotalea atypica. The sequence continues at coordinate 1,976,090 of NZ_AP027364.1, read as the reverse complement.
ATATTCTTAACAATTAAGTCCGCCTGCCAGTTACTTTCAACCGAAGTCAAACTGGCAGAGAAATTTACCAAGGTAAACGCATCTTGCTTTGTCAATGGGTCAAGGTCAGCCGTGGCAAAGTATTCATCGCTGTAATTAAGGTCAAGGCGACTAATCACTTCATATTCGTTGAAAGCAAACTCATGTTGTAAGCTCGCAGACATTGTTAACTCAGGAACATCTTGCGTGGTTTTACCGCTAAGATCATTAATACCAGCCAAAGCACATGCCGCACCATTTAACCCAGATTGTGCGATTTGAAGACCTGTACAACCTGCATTAGTGTAGTCTTCAAATTCAAAATCGATATAACCTAAGTTAACATCCAAAAGAAAATTATCATTAAGTACCCACCTCATTTCTGCTTCAAGCCCTCTGGACGTCGCTTTTGCTGCATTATCAACAACAAACGTAGTGCCACCTGTAAATAAGGTTGTTTGCATATCCTCATAGTCAACAGAGAATATGGCGGTATTGAGCATTAAATCTCCGTCAAAAAATTCAAACTTAGCACCAATTTCAGAAGAGATTGCTTTTTCATTTTCGTATTCTATCTCACCCGTTTCTGCTGACATTGCAAATGAGTTGAATCCACCGCCTTTAAATCCTTTTGAAACTGAAGCGTAGTAGTTTGCGGTATCAGATTGCTGCCAGGAAAGACTCACTGAAGGAGAAAATAGGTTTTCTTCACGTTCAATCGGGGTGTCATGCACGGTAGCTTCTAACAATGCAATGCTCCAAACATAATATTCCGCGGGGCTTGAAAAAGCTGAACCTGATTTCACACCATCACCTGCGCCACCGTAGACATCAACAAACTGTTTACCTGTCTTCTCTTCTTCGGAATAACGAGCCGCAAAATCTAGTTTAAAGTTTTCAGCAAACCCGACGGATACTTGGCCAAAAATAGCTAATGTTTCTGTGTCTTGATGCAATCCATTTAGTCGACTGGTCACCGCATATTCAGGGGCAAAATTTAACGCTGCCAATTGCATGGCAACAGGTGTACCTTGAGCGGTCGCGACATCAGTGACTGCATCTACGCGCAATTCACTACTTTGCCAATAAGCGCCGAATAGATATTCAAAATTCTCATCATCTTTTGAAACAAACCTAAGCTCAGCGCTGTCTTGCGTATAATCTTCTGTTTCGCTCAGTTGCATTAATGGCAAAGGCCCTAAATCAGCATCTTGAGTACGGACAAAATCATACTTTGATTGTGCAAGAAGTGCCGTAATTGTGCCTTCTTCGGTTCTATATTCCGCTTTAAGGGCATTCTCGTTATAATCAGCGGCCATAAAATAGTCTTTGTCTTTACCGTTGCGACCAAGACCTGGGTAATTTTGATTGGAAATTAAGTTCTTCCCATCGTTGTCATCTTCGGCACCCATTTGTCTAATAAGTGCGGTTAACGGGAAGTCATCATTCAGATGTGGGTTTTCATATGAGGCGCCGTTATTCTCAAACTCGCCTTGTTCTACTCTGAGGTTAAGCTTGAATTGGTCATTTATTTGCCAGTTCAAAATACCACGAAAAGCGTCTTCTTCTTGCACAGGAAACTTCTTGGAAGTAGCTAAATTCTCTACCCAACCTTCTTTAGTTTCAGATGTTTGAAAAGCTAAGCGACCCGTTAACGAACCACTCTCATTTAGCGCGCCAGATACATAACCAGAATAGTCAGTTTTATCGAATTCAATTTCGTGGGCTGCAGTTAATTTTGCTTCTAAATAATCAGTAGGTTGCGCCGGTAATATACTGATAACGCCGCCGATGGTATTTTTGCCAAATAAACTACCTTGTGGGCCACGTAGCACCTCAATAGCATCAACATCCATAAAAGAAAAACGAGATTGCACACCGCGACCATGGTATACACCGTCGACAAATATACCGACAGACTGCTCGCCACCCGCTTGCAGATCGGAGTTAACTCCACGGATTGAAATAGTGTCTTGGATTGCGTTTTCAGAAATACTGACGTTAGGTAATGATTGCGATACATCACCTAATTTGTTTATTTTCATTTGCTTTAGTGAATCACCTGTTAACACAGATACTGATGCGGGCACTTCTCTCAAGGTTTGCACTCTTTGACCACCCCTAACTTCAATCACTTCTATTTCTTTGTCTTCTACTGCAACTTGACCTGATTCTTCGGCATAAGTTGGTGCAGCCATTAAGGCACTTGCAATAGATACACTTAAAAACGTTTTTGCCATTGTTCTTCCTTTCATGCTATCCCCTGTTATATTTTTATTGTTTTATTATTTTGTTTTTTATTACTTTCTTCGTGCCACACAACAAGCATTTACTAAACAAATACCTGCCTATGTTTCTTTGACTTATCTTGTACTGCCTGTAAATAGCAGCCTGCGGTCATTGAGTGTTCAGGAATAATTCGCTCAATAGCCTTATTCTTAAATTCTGATAGACATTTAAGGTGCGTTACATAGCTTCAAAAGGAAGAAGCCATCATTTGCTTTTACATTCTTAATCCACCGCCAACAATGACGGTTTGACCACTGATATAATTAGATTCCGGTGTGCAAAATAAGTAAATGGCATCTGCAGCCTCGCGAGCAGTACCACTTCGTCCCAGAGGCACCATTTTAGAAAAGCCCGCACTGACCTTTTCCGGAATGCCAATGCCCACCTCATTACCATCAACCACTATGGTTTTCTTTTCATCTGTTGCTTGAGTGAGTCGTGTTTCTATCACACCAAAAGCAACACAATTGACATTAATTTTGTGGCGTCCTAACTCTTTTGAAAGCGTTTTTGTCATACCGCCAAGAGCTGATTTCATTGAGGAGTAGTTAACTTGGCCGACATTACCGTACTCGCCAGCAACAGAAGAAATGTTGATGATTTTTCGGAAAACTTCCTTTCCAGTGTCTGCTTCTAATTTTGCAACAGGAGTCACGGCTTGTGTGAATGCGCGGTTAAGCTGAAAGGGTGCCTTTACATGAATGTCATACATGGCATCAAATTGTTTATCTGTTGCTTTGTGAAGCATGGCATCCCAGGTATAACCTGCGTTATTAACCAAAATATCAGGCGTACCAAACGATTTTTCAGCCGCGACAATGAACTCCTCAGCAAAGTATTGCTCCGTCACACTGCCAACATAAGCAATGGCTTGGCCACCAGCAGCAATAATTTCTGCTACGGCTTCTTCTGCTGGAACGCTGTCTAAATCATTAATAACAACTTTTGCCCCTTCACTGGCAAGCTTTAACGCTAGTGCTTTACCAATGCCGCGGCCAGAGCCAGTAATTAACGCCACTTTGTCATGTAATTTTCTCATAGGTTCACTCCTAATTTTTACATCAGCTTTTGCTGATGGGGTCAGCCCCTTTTAACCAGCTATCTTTTCCATTCAATTGGCGTTCAGTACAAAAACGTTGTCGTCATGAATCATTCAAACACTTCTTTTTTGAACCAATAAAGTAAATAGAAAACAAATATAGTCAGTTAACCGCTGGTTATATCTAAAGAAAATGGTTTGCCTATAGTGACTTTATTCAACATACTAACTGCAATAAGTTGCATTAAAACAAAGCCTGTTTTTTGTTTTCTTTTTAAACTAAATGCTTGGTGACTATTAAAATCTACAAGTTTCAAACTTGCTTTTACATGACAACAAATGCCATATCAGAGATTTATTGGCGTAAAAAGACAAAATAAGACTAAAGCAAATTGAAATTGGTTTGGGAGTACCTTCAATATGAATAATAAATTGCGTAGCAAAGAGCAGTTATTTATTACGAATAAATTTGTGCGTGATTTTAGCCTTATAGGCGAATCTATTGGGTTAGACAGAATAGAGTTTGCTAAAAGAGTGGGCCTTTCTTTAGCTGAAATAGACGAGCCTCAGGGCATTGTTTCTAAGAACTACTTACTTAATAGCTACGAAACATTACTCGAATATTCGAATGATGAGTTTTTGGGTGCGGGTATCACAAAAATCCCCAGAGGAACAGTCGCACTGATGGTCAAATCTTCATGTCTAGATTTGAACTTAGAACAAGCATTAAAATCAATAGCGCAAGTGTTGGAAATATCCCAAGGAACCGTTGGGTTGCAAACGGTAATTGAAGGTTCATTAGTCCGAATTCAATTTCTACCCGGCGTTAAAGATCCCCGTTTTTATAATTTGATTTGTAGTTTATTTATTTATGTTTGCGCTGACGTGTTGTCTGTATTGATCAAAAAAGAAATCCCGTTAGTTTATGCCTATTTTTCATGCGCTGATGCGGTCAATATTAGTGACTACCAATATATGTTTGACTGCCCTATTACCTTCAATCAACCGCAATGTGAAATTGCCTTTGACATAAGTTTGCTTAAACAACCCATTCGCTGCAATTATCATCAAGTTGAACAATACTTAAAAGTGCCCCTGTCTCTTTTAAAATATAAACATGAAACGTTAGATGTTATTCGTCAGATAAAAGATATTTTAGCCAATACTCCCAATGCTCAATTCCCGACACAGCAGGAGCTTGCTATGCAACTGGGAATGTCAGTAAGAACACTGCAACGAAAGCTTAACAACGAAAATCAAAGCTATATGACTATAAAAGACACCGTTCGCCAGCGCAAAGCTACGTTTTATCTTGAACATACCGAGAAAAGCATTAATGAAGTGGCAGAAAAGTGTGGTTTTAGTGAAATAGCGTCGTTTACTCGCGCTTTTACACGCTGGACGGGCATGACACCGTCCAAGTACGCTAAGCCAAGCTAGAATAAAGATTAGCGATCAACATCACTCTTTATAGCTAATGTCAAAAATCGTTCCGTTAGGTCATCAATAGAAAGTTCGCCATCAGCTTGATACCAGTGAGAAGTCCATATCAACGCGCCATGAAGCATATGCCTAAGATAGGCGGGTTCAACCTCCAAAATCCCCTCTGACTTTGCCTGCTCCAATACCTCTTCCCATAAGCTAAAGTAATTTTCTTGCGAAGAGAGTATTTGCTGCTGTTGCTCAGGTTTAAGCGCACGCCATTCATGGATTAATACAGCGGTAGCATTGGATGTTTTGCCGTGTATAAACTGTAATTCAATATAAATTAAACTACGCAGCTTATCTAATGTAGTGCCTGCTTCTTCAATTTCAGATTTGAGTGCAGCATCCATGGCCACAACCACCTCACTCATCACCGCAAATAAAATTTCCTCTTTATTTTTAAAGTGATGAAAGATACTGCCTGAAAGTATGCCAACCTCTGCAGCCAAGTCTCGCACGGTTGTTTTGTTATAACCGTTTTTTTTGAATAACTTTGCAGCTGATGCTAGTAACTTGCCTCTTGGACTACCAGGGTCAATGATTTTATTTTCCGATATCAATTTTCTTAAAATTACGCCGACTTGCAACCTACGCCCAACTTTTATGATGATAAATTGAAGCATAGTATATTACAGGACAAGCGGTTTAAACCAATGTTTATAAGTAATAAAATGGCCAAATTAGTTGCGCACGACATTTTATCCCTATGTACCGTACACAACACGACTTAACCCAATTGCTTTTTTATAGGGACTTGGGTAATTCAACAATAAAGTATAATGTAATATAGTAGTGGCTAAACTATTAAGAACTAAGATAATTGCTCAAATAAATAATCCACCAACAGCCTTATTTTCGGTGATAAATGACGATTTTGAGGATAGACCGCCCAAATACCTTCTTCTGGCATTTGATATTTGTCTAGCAAGGTCTTTAACTCACCACTTTGAATATGATTCTGAACATAATAATCCGGTAGTTGTACGATACCCAACCCCTTCAGCGCAGCATCAACTAGCCCAAAACCACTGTTATAACGAAGCCTCCCGGTTACCCGTATATTTTTGTCTACTCCTGCCGCTTTAAAGCGCCAGTAATCTAAAGTACCTAAAAGGCAGCTGTGATCATTTAGCTCTGATAAGGAATGAGGTATGCCGTATTTATCAAGATAAGCTGGCGAAGCACAAACATAGTTTGTCCTTTTACTTAGTTTTTTTGCCATCATCGTAGAATCATTTAACGTACCAAGGCGGATCGCCAAATCATAACCTTCTTCAACGAGATCAATCTGTCTGTTGCTCAGGTTTGCATTCACCTCTACATCACTGTATTGCTGCATAAAATCATTGATTAACGGAAGGATTTGTTGTTCACCATAGGTCACAGGAACTGATAACTTAATTTTGCCCTGAGGTTTTGATTGTAGATTCGTTATTGCTCGCTCAGCTGCTTCTAGTCCATCGAGAACACTTCGACAGTGATGGTAAAATATACGCCCCTCTTCAGTGAGCGAGACTTTACGCGTAGTCCGATAAAATAGTTTTATATTCAGTCGCTGTTCTAACGCACTTATCTGGCGGCTAACCTGTGCAGTGGATATCGCCATCTTTTTTGAAGCTTGAGTAAAGCTTTCCTTTTCTGCTACGTAAACAAACTCACTAATACCTTCCCACTGCATTATTATTACCCACGTGTAAAAGTCTTTTGTATAACCAGCATATTATCATCACACAAGAGATAGTTATAATAGTTTTCATCAACAGACACCAATGTAAATAAAGAAATGAATTATTTTGGTGCTATTACACACGCTAATACTATATTTATAGACGTACAAAGGATGAATGCATGAGTTGGTTATTTCTTTTCTTTGGTGTGGTCGCTGAAACCATGTCTCACGTTGCCTTAAAGGAAACTGAAGGGTTTACTCGCCCCGTACCTAGCGCCATGGTGCTATTAGGACACTTAGCCGCTTTCATGTTTTTAGCGCAAGCAATGAAAGACATGCCTGTTGGCATTGTCCACGCATTATGGGCGGGATTAGCCATTGTCAGTGTAACTCTCCTATCAACCATTGTTTATCGCCAACACCTTGATTTTACAACATGGACAGGTATGGCATTTGTTGCTGTTGGTGTGGTGTTAATTAATTTATCTCAAGGACATGCACATTAGGTAATGCGCCAACATATTAAAAAAATAACAATAATTAACGAGCATATTAATTATTGAACAAAACAACAGTGAATAACTTTTAAGTTATCTACATAAACATTAATTAGAACACAGTGAGAACTATAATGACTGACAAATTTATTAAATCAAAAGCCGCCATTGCGTGGGGGCCTAAACAAGCTTTATCTATTGAAGAAGTTGATGTAATGCTTCCTCGAAAAGGCGAAGTGTTAATTAAGGTTATTGCTTCTGGCGTGTGCCATACCGATGCCTTTACATTATCAGGAGAAGATCCGGAAGGTATTTTTCCTGTGATTTTAGGTCATGAAGGTGGCGGTATTGTAGAACAAGTTGGTGAAGGCGTAACTAGTGTGCAAGTTGGTGACCATGTTATCCCGTTATATACACCAGAATGTGGTGAATGTAAGTTCTGTTTATCTGGTAAAACGAATCTTTGTCAGAAAATCCGTGAAACACAAGGTAAAGGTTTAATGCCTGATGGAACGACACGTTTTTACAAAGATGGTCAGCCCATTTTCCATTATATGGGGTGTTCAACTTTCTCAGAATATACCGTACTACCTGAAATTTCGTTAGCGAAAGTAAATAAAGAAGCACCATTAGAAGAAGTTTGTCTACTTGGTTGCGGTGTCACCACAGGTATGGGTGCAGTTATGAATACTGCAAAAGTTGAAGAAGGCGCAACAGTAGCCATTTTTGGCTTAGGCGGGATTGGTCTTTCAGCCGTTATCGGCGCAACCATGGCTAAAGCCTCACGCATCATTGCTATTGATATTAACGAAAGTAAATTTGAGTTGGCAAAAAAATTAGGCGCTACTGACTTTATTAACCCTAAAGATTACGACAAACCGATTCAAGATGTCATTGTAGAGTTAACCGATGGTGGTGTTGACTATTCTTTTGAATGTATTGGTAACGTGAACTTGATGCGATCTGCGCTAGAATGTTGCCATAAAGGTTGGGGAGAATCAGTAATTATTGGCGTTGCTGGAGCTGGACAAGAAATATCAACACGTCCATTCCAGTTGGTGACAGGTCGAGTATGGCGTGGTTCCGCATTTGGTGGTGTTAAAGGTCGTACTGAGTTGCCAGATTATGTAGAGCGTTACTTAGCTGGCGAATTCAAATTAAGTGACTTTATCACGCATACAATGGCGCTGGAAGATATCAATGAATCATTTGAATTGATGCACAAAGGCGAAAGTATACGCACTGTCATTCATTTTGATAAGTAATATCTATAGTTACCCTATTGCTCAACAGTTCTTATAAACGTTGAGCAATAACCTGAGGTTTTATGATGACAATTGACTTTCTATTAGAAAATATAAGTGTGAACAAAAGTTTTGGTGGCTGGCACAAGCAATATAGCCATCAATCAAAAACGTTAAATTGTACAATGCGATTTGCGATTTATTTACCGCCACAGGTAACTAGCGGAGACAAGGTTCCTGTGTTGTATTGGCTTTCTGGCCTCACCTGCAGCGATGAAAATTTCATGCAAAAAGCAGCGGCACAACGCGTTGCTGCCGAGCTTGGTATTGCTATTGTAGCACCTGATACCAGTCCTCGTGGTGAAGACGTGGCAGATGATGAAGGTTACGATTTAGGACAAGGCGCGGGGTTTTATGTTAATGCAACTCAGGCACCATGGAATCGTCATTATCATATGTACGATTATGTGGTTAATGAATTGCCTCAAATAATCGAAGAGACGTTTCCTGTTTCAGATAAGCGTGCCATTAGCGGACATTCAATGGGCGGTCATGGCGCATTGACCATTGCAATGCAAAACCCTGAACGCTATTGCTCAATGTCAGCGTTTAGTCCGATTTGCAATCCTATGAATGCTCCATGGGGGCAAAAAGCTTTTTTCACTTACCTAGGTAAAGACAAAGCCAACTGGCACCACCATGACGCAAGTGAATTGATGCGACGAGCCACACAGTTTATTCCGGCTAAAGTTGACCAAGGAGGAAATGACGACTTTCTAACTGAACAGCTAAAACCTGAATCGCTAATAGCCGCAGCAAGTATTAGTAATTATCCGCTAGATCTACGCGTACATGATGGTTATGACCACAGCTATTATTTCATCTCGTCATTTATTGAAGAGCACCTGCGATTTCACTCTGAACACCTAAAAAAATAGTGATTACGGCCATTCACTAACTAAGCTTTTTTTGGGTATTGAGGCGACATTGATTCGTCTTAATTGATGCCGCATCAACATTCCATGATTATGTTGATGGGGTTATCTCCACTGCTTAACATTATTAAGCCCTACTATTATCTTTAGAATTCAAATAGCAAAAAGCTGCTAATCTTTCGATTAGCGGCTTTTCTTAATATGGCGGTGAGATAGAGATTTGAACTCTAGAAGGGCTACAAACCCTTGCCGGTTTTCAAGACCGGTGCTTTCGACCACTCAGCCATCTCACCTGAACTCTAAAGCAGTGATGCTTCAGAACGAGGCGAATATTAAAGTGTTAATTTTGCATTGTAAAGATTAAATGATTAAAAAAAGTTTGTTTGGTAATATTTTAATCAAATTGGCTCAGTTTCAATCGCTTTAGGATAATAAAAAAACAATGTCTGACAAAAACATTAAGAATGACACCCCGTGTCGATGCCCTTGGCTGGATACGTCAAAGCCCGATTACGTTGAATATCATGACAAAGAATGGGGAGTGCCTGTGCATGATGATCAAACCTTGTTTGAATTCCTGACGCTTGAGTCAGCGCAAGCGGGGTTAAGTTGGTATACCATTTTAAAACGAAGAGAAGGATACCGTAATGCGTTTGCACAGTTTGATATAAACAAAGTTGCGGCGTTTTCTGATAGTGATATAGAGGCTTTAGTGCAAGACACGGGCATCATTCGTCATCGAGGAAAAATTGAAGCTGCGGTGAATAACGCAAAACAATTTATTAAGATACAACAAGAGTTTGGCAGTTTCTCTAAATACCAATGGGGTTTTGTTAATCACCAAACCATTGTTAATGATATTAATGAGCTGGCTGACTACCCTGCTACAACACCAGAGTCTGACGCTTTTAGTAAAGATTTGAAAAAACGCGGTTTTAAATTTGTTGGTTCCACCACCATTTATGCGCACATGCAAGCATGCGGCATGGTCAATGACCATTCACAGGATTGTTTTCGACGAACACAGGTGGTACAAGAGTAACAAGAATATAATCGCAACTTTTTACAATTTTAAATGTCATAATATGTCACAGAGTGATATATTTACTTGAAACTGGTTTAAATGACCCTTATTTATAATAATAAGTAAGATCTTAGAGGAAAATTTATGCAAACAAATATGAATCTTGGTGCAGCTAGTCAAAGCTCAGCAATCGAAATCAACAAGGTGCTTAGAAACACCTACATGTTACTTGGTATGACATTAGCATTTAGTGCTGTGACTGCTGGTATTTCGATGGCGATGAATTTATCGCACATGGCAGCGTTGGTAATGATGTTAGTGTCATTTGGTTTATTATTCGTGGTAAACAAACAGGCTGATAAAGCAAGTGGCCTATTTTGGATTTTTGCATTCACTGGTTTAATGGGAGCTTCATTAGGTCCATTACTTAATATGTATGCTGCAATGCCAAGTGGACCATCACTTATCATGCAAGCATTAGGCGGCACAGCGTTAATTTTCTTCTCGCTTTCTGCATATGCGTTAACAAGTAAAAAAGATTTCTCTTTCATGGGTGGCTTTTTAATGGTTGGCTTGATTGTAGTATTGGTTGCCGGTATTGCTAACATCTTCTTGCAAATGCCTGCGCTATACTTAGCTGGCCGCGCTGCAATCGTTTTATTGATGTCAGGCTTAATTCTGTTTGATACTAGCCGTATTATTCACGGTGGCGAACGTAACTACATCCGTGCAACGGTTTCACTATACTTAAATGTATACAACTTATTCGTTAGCTTACTGCAACTACTTGGTGTATTTGGTAGCGACGATTAATTAATACCAAAAAATAGTTTACAATAAAGCCTCGTTTTAACGGGGCTTTTTTTATGGCCTAATTTTAGGAACAATTAGTGGCTAAATTTGCAGTTGTCGTTACATCCCCTGCTCATGCCAATCGCACAGCAACCGCTGTCGCTTTTGTTAGAGAACTACTTCAAAGTCCTCATGAATTGATCGGTGTATTCTTTTATCAAGACGGTGTCACCAATGCCAATTTATTGACCTCTATTCCGGCTGATGAATACCAAGCACCGGCGCAATGGCGTGCATTAAACAAAGAGCACAAGCTGAATTTACATTTATGCATTACTGCCGCTGAAAAAAGAGGAATGACTGACGATGCCGCGCAGAATAACATCTGTGGCGACTTTATCATTTCAGGCTTAGGTGAATTAGTTGAATTAACCAATTCATGTGATCGGGTAATACAATTATGAACAAGAGAATCAAATGACATCAACTTCAGTTGCCATCATCAATCAGCATGCCCCTTTTGATGCGTCACATGGTAAAGAAGCGCAAGATTTAGCTTTAATTTTTGGCTCTTATGAACAGCAAGTGTCGATGTTTTTCATTGGCGACGGTGTTTATCATCTTGTTCAAAATCAAAGCCCTGATCAAATTAGCGCAAAAGACTATTTGAAGACCTATGCGGCATTTAAATTCTACGATATTGAACACATTTATGTATGCAGTGACTCGTTAGCTAAAAGAAGCCTAAGACCAGTGTTTTCAATCGATAACGTGAGTGCATTGTCACCACAAGAGATGGCTGAAAAAATCAAACAACATAAAGCGGTATTTACATTCTAATGACAACATTACATTTAGTTCGCTGCTCTGCATTTAAAAGCCATACTATCAACAACTGTTTGTCGGTATTGGGCAGCGAAGACATAGTGATATTATTGGACGATGGCGTTTACAATCTTCAGCACCCTGTGCTTCAACAATTCCAGACAGTAATCCCTGATAGCAACCTATTGGTGTTACAGCAACACGCGCTCGCTAGAGGCGTTAAATTAGTGCCTGAACACCAAGCAATTGAGCTTTATGAGCTCATTAAGCTTAGTTTAGAAACTGCGCAGTCCATTACTTGGCAATAAACTTTACGTAAAATATGAATATGAATCCTTTAGACAACATTCCTTTAGATAAAAACGGATACATGACCGATCATACGCTATGGTCAAAAGAGCTAGCGATTGCGTTAGCAAAAAAAGATGAATTAGAGCTTACAGAATCCCATTGGGAAGTGATTATCTTTGTTCGAGAATTCTATCTGACGTACAACACTTCACCGGCAATAAGAGCTTTAACAAAAGCGATGAAAGAATCTTTCGGTGAAGACAAAGCGAGCAGTAGATATTTATACCGACTATTTGCTGAAGGGCCAGCAAAACAAGCCACTAAATATGCAGGCCTGCCAAAACCTGCACGATGCATCTAGGTTCTTAAAAAATTAGACTTTAATGTTAATTGTGTGTCCTGCATTACCCGTAGGTGCAGGGACAGGTTGCGTAATTGCAGCAGTAGCCGATTGAATAAGATCTAATGCCATCTTACCTTCTAATTCTTGCTGGCCTTGCGCTTTCTTTGCGGTTAAAACACCTTGTGCTGTTTCAGTGTTTGTTTGAACTGAGTCAGTGCTTCCAATTGTAATAGACATAGATACCTCTTATTAGCTGTCAACTTACAGTGCCTCTTTATCGGCTCCTATTCAGATTTCATTAATAAAAAAAAGGCGCTTTAAGCGCCTTTTTTATTAATAATTAACAATAACGTTATTATTCAACAGGTAACGTTGGTACGTTAATACCTGTCATTTCGTTCATCACACGAACAACCTGACAGCTGTAACCAAACTCGTTGTCATACCATACGTACAGTACAGCTCTGTCTTCATCAACAATTGTTGCTTGTGAATCTACAACACCTGCAAAACGAGAACCAACTAAGTCAGTAGATACAATTTCAGTTGACGCTGTATAGTCAATTTGATTTTGTAAATCTGAATTCAATGACATATGACGTAAGTAATCATTTAAACCGTCACGATCAGTCGATGATTTAAGGTTTAAATTCATGATAGCCATAGAAACGTTTGGTGTAGGTACGCGGATTGCGTTACCCGTTAACAAACCTTTTAGCTCTGGTAATGCTTTCGCTACTGCTTTTGCAGCACCAGTAGAAGTAATAACCATGTTTAATGGTGCACTGCGTCCACGACGAGGTGACTTATGGTAGTTATCGATAAGGTTTTGGTCGTTAGTATAAGAATGAACCGTTTCTACGTGGCCGTTTTTAATACCAAATTTATCGTTAATCGCTTTTAACACTGGCGTTATAGCATTGGTTGTACAACTTGCTGCAGATACAATTTTGTCTTCAGCAAGAATCATGTCTTGGTTAACACCGTATACGATGTTTTTGATGTCGCCTTTAGCAGGAGCAGTTAAAAGAACTTTACCTACACCTTTTGATTGAAGGTGCTGCCCTAACCCGTCTTCGTCACTCCAAATACCTGTGTTGTCAACAACTAAAGCGTTATTGATACCGTATTCAGTGTAATCGATTTCTGATGGAGAGCTTGCGTAGATCACTTTAATGAAAGCACCGTTTGCTTTGATGACTTTATTTTCTTCATCAATAGTAATACTGCCATTAAATGCACCGTGAATTGAATCACGACGTAACAAGCTAGCACGTTTTTCTAAGTCGCCGTCTTTACCTGGGCGAATAACGATTGCGCGTAGGTTTAGTTTTGAACTTGGACCTGTGCTTTCGATAAGTAAACGAGCCAAAATACGACCAATACGGCCAAAACCGTATAACACAACGTCTTGTTGTTCATTTGCAGCGCTTGCTTTAGCAACGTCTGTTAATTCTTTCTCTAAATACTGTTCAATTGATAAATCGTTAGCACCACCTTGGAACAAGTAACGGTAAGCAAGTTTACCGACATCAATGCGTGCTGGAGATAAAGACATTTTGCTTAATGCTTCAACAAACGGGAAACTTTCACGTAAACGCAATTTGCTATCTTCATGCAATGCAACAGATTTATGCGCTTTGATGATGTCAATGGCTGACGCATTCAATAATGGACGACCGTATACTGTGATTTCAATCCCTTTGTTTCTAAATAATTGACCTATAATAGGTTGCATATTTTCAGCAAAAGTTTGGCGTTCCTGCCAGCTTGATTGATATTGTTCCTCTAATTGAGAAGTCATTTAATAAACCTTTTTGTTACAGTTAAATAAACGAAAAACTATTACCACATGTGGTATGGTTTTACTTTATGATAATAGCGAATAGCTTGATGCGGCGCACATTGTAATGCAACATAAAAGTTTTCGCCACCTATTACATTTTTTAAAATACAGAAAATAAATATAAATGAAGTATATATTCCCTTTTTTAGCCTTATTACTTTTTTTGTCTGCTTGTGACAGTGGTCCTGACTTGGCGCAATTATGCAGCGATAATCCAGATATATGCGAAGAGTTTTCTGAAGATAATTGGTGTCGACAAGAGCGAAAAGATACCGCATTTGCACGCTTTAATCTCAATCAAACTGGGGCAGATAAACAAAAAGCTGATCTACTACTCGCCTATGAAGATTATGCCAATTGCATGGACCATGCATCAAAAATTGAACATATAAAACTAAAACATAAAAAGGCAGTACGCGTAGATAATTATTTAAAAGCAAAAGAAAAAATTAACGAATTGTCCACCCAAACGATAAACTCTCTACATCCAGAATTACTTTATTATCACTGGTCAAGATATTTGGACAAGGCAGCATTAGGTAAGTTTTTAAACCTCGAGGGGACCGCTCAACTTGAAACGCCTCAATCTCAGTATAATCTGGCCACTTATTACGTAAAAAAAGACCTAAATAAAACATTAGAATTGCTGTTTCATGCGTTAGAGCTCTACAAACCAGAACAAAAAATAGATCCTGAAATTTTTAAAACATTAACCACTATTTATACTGATAAAAAAGAGTTTAAGCAGGCATATGTGTGGTTAAAGATATTAGGTTTATATGCACCCGAGGATGAAACATTTAGCAAGAGCTCCCTTAATCAAATGGCAAAGGGTTATCAATTAAACCAAGAGTTTTTAGACCGTGTAGCTGCGTCCACGTTAGAAAAGATAAAAACAGGGAGTTTTGTCAGCCCACGTAGATAAGGAGCATTAAGTTTCGATAAACTGTAAACTGAGTGAGTTCACGCAATAGCGCTTACCTGTTGGTTCAGGCCCATCATCAAACACATGGCCTAAATGAGACTGGCAGTGGCTACATTGTATTTCTGTTCTTACCATATTATGTGAGTTATCTGGTAAGTAACTCACTTTATCAGCAACGGATTGGAAAAAGCTTGGCCAACCGCAACCAGCATTAAATTTTTTACTTGATTCAAACAATTGCTGCTCACAGCACGCACAAACGTACGTGCCATCAAGCCAATGATCGTTATAAATACCAGTAAAAGGTTGCTCTGTCGCCGCTAGCCGGCATACGCGATATGCATCTTCACTCAATTTGTCCTTATATTGATCATCACTCACATTGATTACCTTAAAGTGTCTTTATTCATCAAAGTTCAACAAGATCTCGTTCTTTGGTAGACCATTGAACATGGTATTTTTTACCTGGTGTTTGATCTAAACGCTCAAACGTATGGGCACCAAAAAAGTCACGCTGTCCTTGTAATAAGTTAGCCGGCAATACTGCTGTTCTTACTGAATCAAAGTAAGAAAGTGCTGAAGACAATGCACCAACAGGAATACCCAACAGTGTGGCATCAGCAATAGATTGTCGCCAATTTTGTTGATGTAAATTGAGCTGCTTAGCAAAAAACTCATCCAATAATAAATTTTCCAAGTCTGCATCGCGCGTAAAGGCTTCAGTTATTGACTGCAAGAAGACAGCACGAATGATACACCCTGCTCGCCAAATCTTTGCAATGTTGGCAAAATTCAGTGTCCAGTTGTGCTCTTTTTCTGCTAACTTCATCAATTGAAAACCTTGCGCATAGGCACAAATTTTTGAACAATAAATAGCATCATGTAATCGCGAAATAAACTGAGTTTTCTCTTGTTCAGTTAAGGTCGATGGTGCTGGACCTTCCAAAATTGTTGATGCCTGTTGACGAATCTCTTTAAATGAGGATAACGAGCGTGCATAAACAGCTTGAGAAATTGTCGGTGCTGGACACCCAACCTCTAAACTACTAACCGCTGTCCACAACCCTGTACCTTTTTGACCCGCTTTATCCAAAATCAAATCAACTAAAGGTTCATTGTTATCGCCCACAGTTTGACGTAATACTTCAACTGATATTTCCATCAAATAGCTATCTAATGGGCCTCGATTCCACTGCTCAAACGTATCAGCAACTTCTTCACATGACATCCCTAGGCCATTTCGAAGTACGTGGTAGGCTTCACAAATAATTTGCATATCTGCATATTCAATACCGTTATGAACCATTTTTACGTAGTGACCAGCACCTGCTGGACCAATATAAGCTGCGCACGGATCGCCATGTTCAATTGTTTCACCTGGCGCTGTACGTTCTATAGGTTTACCTGTAATAGGGTCTACTTTCGCGGAAATCGCTTCCCAAATTGGTTTAATTCGTGCCCACGCATACGGAGAGCCACTTGGCATTAATGCAGGGCCAAATCTAGCGCCTACTTCACCGCCTGAGACCGCAGAAGAAAATAATATAAACTGGCTTTTGTATTTCTCCTCACGAGCTACTGTATCAACCCACAAGCTATTGCCTGTATCAATGACAATGTCGTCCGGTTGAATACCAGCGCCAATTAAACTACCACAAACCTGGTCAACCGGTGCTCCTGCAGGAACAGACAAAACGATTAAGTGAGGCGCTTTAAGTTTTGAAAGCAACTCTGTGTACGACGAGCAACCAAAAACACGGGCTTTACCGCCTTCATTTTCAGCGCGATCTTGATCAATAACACCTTTAACTTTTTCATTATCTAAATCAAAAGCGGCGATATTAAAGCCGTTGTCAGCCAAGTTTAAAACGAGGTTCTTCCCCATTACACCTAAACCAATAAAGCCGATGTCACACAAAGCGTTCTCTTGTGTCATATTTAAATTCCAAGGTTAGCAGTAAGTAGTGATGTAACGAGGCCATGCGTGCAGGTGTATTTCATGTTAAATACAGTACAAGTGGCGACACCACATATAAATTTGCGGCAGTTTACCACGCTCCTAAAAGGAGCGCATTCAAATAAGGTGATTTTTTTAAAGAATATGTGACTAAATTTTGTAATTATTCATAATTTACATATGGATTATTGGTAAGAAAGACAAATAACGCTTGTATTTTTTCAATAATGGTGTAATTTTACTACATTATTTTTTATTAGGAACTCACCATGGCTATCAAAGTAGGAATTAACGGGTTTGGTCGCATTGGTCGCTTTGTTTTCAGAGCCGCACAAACGCGTGATGATATTGAAATTGTCGGTATCAACGATCTAATCGACGTAGAATATATGGCATATATGCTTAAGTATGATTCTACTCATGGCCGCTTCAATGGCACTGTTGATGTCGAAGGCGGTAACCTTATCGTTAACGGAAAAACTGTGCGTGTAACCGCAGAGAGAAACCCTGAGCAATTAAAGTGGGATGCCATTGGTGCCGAGGTGGTGGTTGAGTCTACAGGATTATTCTTGACTGATGAAACTGCACGGAAACATCTTGCGGCAGGCGCTAAGAAAGTTGTACTTTCAGCACCTTCTAAAGATGACACACCTATGTTCGTTATGGGGGTTAACCATAGCGATTATGCGGGTCAAGATATTGTTTCTAACGCTTCTTGTACCACAAACTGTTTAGCTCCTGTTGCAAAAATCCTTAATGATAACTGGGGCATTAAAGATGGCTTAATGACCACAGTACATGCGACAACAGCAACACAGAAAACAGTTGATGGCCCTTCTGCTAAAGATTGGCGCGGTGGTCGTGGAGCAGGTCAGAACATCATTCCTTCTTCTACTGGTGCAGCCAAAGCCGTGGGTAAGGTGATCCCGGAGCTAAACGGTAAATTAACTGGTATGGCATTTCGAGTACCAACACCTAATGTTTCAGTAGTTGACTTAACCATTAACCTCAATGAAAAAGCATCTTATGAAGAAATATGTCTAGCGATGAAAACGGCAGCAGAAGGTGAACTCAAGGGTATTTTAGGCTACACCGAAGATGAAGTGGTATCTAATGATTTTATCGGTGAAACTTGTACTTCGGTATTTGATGCTAAAGCTGGTATCGCATTGACAGACACTTTCGTGAAAGTGGTTACTTGGTACGATAATGAAATTGGCTACTCAAACAAAGTACTAGACCTAGTTGCACATATTGTTGAATAACAATAACTAAAAATTCGATATGAGCCAGCTGATGCTGGCTTTTTTATACCTGAATTTTATTAAACCATTGTATGATTAAACCGCACCCTACCGATGACACTCATATGTCTAAACAACAGGCTTTAGATAAAACGAAAGATAAAAAAACCAGCCGCAGCTGGTTGTTTTTAATTTAGGTGAAAACTACTTAGCAACGTGAGCTAGCGCTTCTCTTGCTAATTTTGTGATTTGGCTCCAATCTTTATCGGCAACAATCGCCTCTGACACTAACCAAGAACCACCACAGCAAGCGACGTTTTTAAGTGCCAAGTAATTATTGATATTGTTAATATTAATGCCACCTGTAGGGCAAAACTTAATATCAGGAAAAGGTCCACCAATTGATTGAATAGCTTTTACGCCGCCAGATGCTTCTGCAGGGAAGAACTTAAAATGATCATAGCCACAATCAATTCCGTCCATCAACTCAGAAATAGATGAAATACCAGGGATCAATGCAATATCACCCTCGCTTCCTGCTTTGAGCAAGTCTTTGGTCAATCCTGGGCTAATAGCAAACTTAGAGCCTGCATCACGAGCACGCTTTAACATATCACCGTTCGTGACTGTTCCAGCGCCAATCACGGCCTCAGGTACGTTATCTGCAATCGTTTTTATCACATCTAATGCTGCTGGCGTGCGAAGCGTCACTTCCAGTACTTTAATTTCTGCTTCCAACAACGCTTCAGCAATAGGCACTGCATCTTCAACGTTTTCAATAACTAAAACAGGAACAACAGGTCCCATTGCAAATAACTGCTGTGGCGGTATTTGCCAATTTTTTAAATCCGTCATAAAGCCTCTTTATTGAATTGAAGAAGGTACGAAGCTGCACCAAGTATTCCCGGTTGAGATTCGGTAATAACATAGGTTGGAATATTTTGATTAAAACCAGACAGACGCCCTTTTTCTTCAAAACGTTTTCTAAATTCACTGTTATTAAAGTAATCGATAAATCTTGGTACGATGCCGCCAGCGATATAAACGCCACCAAAACTACCAAGGGTTAATGCCAAATTGCCTGCAAAGCTGCCTAAAATACGGCAAAACTGAGCTAATGTTTCACTACAAAGTTCACAATCGTTGGTTAGCGCTTTCTTTGAAATCTCTTCGGCGCTCACCACCGGAACATCAAGTTGTTTTGACCAAGCAATGGCTTGATATATTTGCTCGATCCCTAAGCCAGACAGTAATTGCTCATACGAGACATGGCTGTATTTGGTATGTAAATAACGCAGTATATCTAGTTCTAGCCTATCGATTGGGGCGAAATCGACATGTCCGCCCTCACCGCTTAAGCTGATCCATTTACCATTATCAGAAATAAGGTTTGCTACGCCAAGTCCCGTACCTGGACCACAAATTGATATTGGTTTTCCAGCAACTTTTTCGCCTTGTCCAATTTTGACTTTTTGATTATCCGACAATAAAGGAATGGCATGCGCAATCGCTGTATAGTCATTAATCAATAACAATGTCTTAAGCTGCAATTCTTGCTTAAGTTGAGATCGCGAAAACTCCCAAGGCAGGTTTGTCATGGTGATCAGATCATTTTCAACAGGACACGCAATAGCTAAACACGCGTGAATATCATGATGTTCCAGTTGTTGCTCAGACAGGTATTGGCTGATCACCGCCGATAAACTTGGGTATTGATTGCATTGATATACCGACAAAGCGTCGATATTTCCGCTTGAATCAGATAACCCAATACGAATATTAGTACCACCGATATCTGCGACAAGATTAATTGAATTTCCCATAGTCATTAGCTCGTCTACTTCTCTTCATCCGAAAACAATGAACAAGCGCCAGTCTCAGCTGAACTTAAGTTACGACGCATAAAGCCAAAAATCTCTCTACCCATTCCTTGATGATGTCCATTGACTTGAAACTGTGAAAGCTCGCGTTTAGCCAACTCAGCGTCATCAACCAGTAAGGTTAATTCACCTGTTTCACCATCGAGTAAAATCATATCGCCTGTATTAATCTTGGCGATTAAGCCACCGTCTAACGCCTCTGGGCATAAATGAATAGCAGCAGGCACTTTTCCTGATGCCCCTGACATTCGGCCGTCGGTAACTAGTGCGACTTTATAGCCTTTATCTTGTAACACACCAAGCGGTGGTGTTAGTTTATGCAGCTCAGGCATGCCGCGCGCTTTAGGGCCTTGAAAGCGAACCACAGCGACAAAATCTTTATCTAATTCACCGGCTTTAAAAGCAACGTCAAGTTCATGTTGATCTTCAAACACAACGGCTGGCGCCTTGATGACAAAACTACCATCACGCAGCGAAGATGTTTTTAACACTGAAATACCTAAATTACCTTTAAGTACTTTTAAGCCGCCGTCTGCTTTAAATGGTTTGTCTGTTGTTGCAATCACTTCAGGATCACCAGACGTTGTTGCACCATCAACCCAAGTAAGCTGACCGTTTTCTAGCACAGGCTGCTTGGTGTAGCGAGTTAAACCGCGACCACAAATCGTCTCAACATCTTCATGTACCAAACCAGCTTCAATTAATTGTTTGAATAATAATGCCATGCCACCAGCTTGTTGGAAGTGGTTGATATCAGCATGTCCATTCGGGTAGATACGGGTAATTAGTGGTACCGCATCAGATAGGTCATTAAAGTCTTGGAAGTTAATGATAATGCCTGCCGCTTTAGCAAACGCGATAATATGCATAGTTAAATTGGTCGAGCCGCCTGTTGCTAACAAAGCAACAATCGCATTGACGATCGAACGCTCATCAACCATCTTTCCAATTGGCATATAGTTACCAGATTGTTGCGTTAATCGGGTGACTTGGCGCGCCGCCGCCTTTGTTAACTCTTCACGTAGCTCTGTATTTGGCGCAACAAAAGACGCACCTGGTAGGTGTAAACCCATCACTTCAACAACTAATTGATTTGAATTGGCGGTACCGAAGAAGGTACAAGTACCTGCACTGTGATAAGAAGCAGACTCAGCTTCTAACAGCTTGTCTTCACCAATTTCTCCTTTGGCAAATTGTTGTCTAACACGTGCTTTTTCTTTATTTGGAATACCTGATGGCATAGGCCCAGCTGGTACGAATACGGTAGGCAAGTGACCAAATGTCATACTCGCAATTAATAAACCTGGGACAATTTTGTCACAAATGCCTAGCATTAAGGCGCCATCAAACATATTGTGCGATAAGCCAACCGCTGATGCCATGGCAATAACGTCACGACTCATCAGGCTTAAATCCATACCAGGTTGCCCTTGCGTTACCCCGTCACACATGGCCGGTACGCCACCAGCAAATTGCGCAACACCCCCGGTTTCCGCTACCGCTGCTTTGATGATATCAGGGTAAGTTTGATACGGCTGATGTGCAGAAAGCATGTCGTTATATGCTGATATAATTGCTACATCTGAGTGGTTTAAGCCACGTAACTTTGCTTTGTCTTCTTTGCCACACGCAGCAAATCCATGCGCTAGGTTGCCACAAGATAAGCTAGCACGATGTACCGTTTCTGATTTTTCACGTTCAATTTTTGCTAAATAGTTTGCGCGAGTCGTTTTACTGCGCTCAACAATACGTTCGGTAATGGCTACTATCTGTTTATTCATGATACTACTCCGCCCAATAAACATCGGTTTGTAAGGTTGGATGGTGTAGGAATGCACGAATAGGCATTGCTAACGTTTCTTCACCATCAATGGCTTTGTCCAATACAGCTTTTTTTCCGTCACCGCAAATGTGCAAAATTGTATTTTTACTCTGTGCAAGCGTTGAAAAACTGAAGGTAATTCGATCATGAGGTGCCGTTTTAGGTGTCACTTTTAAAAGTGCCGGTGCACCTTGTGAAAGTGCCGCATTAACTTCATCACTGCAAGGGAATAAAGACGCGGTATGGCCGTCTTCCCCCATACCTAAAATCAACACATCAAAAGGTAAAACTGTTGTGTTTGCCGCCAAATTCAAATCAGCCAATGTTTCAGCATTTAATGCTTCACCTTGTTTGATATGAAAAAAATTAGCATCAACCGCTTTATTCTGAATTAAGTTTTCATGAACTAATTTTGTGTTACTTGCATCACTGTCTATATTTACCCAACGTTCATCCGCCAAAGTAATCGTAATTTCTCGCCACGGTAAATCTTTTTGAGAAAGTGCTTCAAAAAAACCTTTCGGGGTTGAACCACCTGAAACGGCAATACTTGCTTTACCTTTTAATTTAACTGCTTCACGCAAAATAGCTTCAACTTTGTCTGCTAACGCGTTATCTAAATTTTCTCGGCTTTCAAATTGATTAAATTGGTACATTATTCTACCCATTGACGATCGTCACGTGCGATCAAAGATATAGAAGAAACAGGGCCCCAAGAGCCTGATGCATAAGGCTTAGGCTTATCATTAGTTGCCTTCCACGCTTCAATAACACTGTCGGCCCATACCCAAGCTGCTTCGACTTCATCGCGACGAACAAACAACGACTGATTACCATTAATGACTTCAAGCATTAGACGTTCATAGGCGTCAATAACACGTTCATTGCCATAAGATTCAGAAAAACTTAAATCAAGCTTATTTTCGCTAATGGCCATTTGCTGTGAAATTCCTGGCACCTTATTCATCACTTGTAACTCGACACCTTCGTCAGGCTGCAAGCGAATAGTTAATTTGTTAGCGGGTAGGTCTTCATAGCTGTCTTTGAAAATGTTGTGAGGTTGCTCTTTAAATTGCACCACAATTTCACTGTGTTTCGCTGGCATACGTTTACCGGTTCTTAAGTAGAACGGTACACCTGTCCAGCGCCAGTTATCAATTTCAGCCTTAATAGCAACAAAAGTCTCAGTGCTACTTTTTTCAATCGCGCCGTCTTCTTCTAAGTAACCTGGTACAAGCCCACCTTTTAGGTACCCTTCCGTGTATTGACCACGAACGGTTTTATCTTTGACATTCTGACGAGTAATAGGAATAAGTGCTTTAAGCACTTTGAGTTTTTCATCACGAACACTGTCAGCACTCAAATCAGCCGGAGGCTCCATGGCAAGCAGAGATAAAATTTGCAACAAGTGGTTTTGAACCATGTCGCGCATTTGGCCAGCATCATCATAAAAACCAAAGCGGCCTTCGATACCAACACTTTCAGCAACCGTGATTTGTACATGGTCAATATGGTTTCTATCCCAGTTGTTAGTAAACAATGAGTTCGCAAATCTAAGGACTAATAAATTGAGCACCGTTTCTTTACCTAAGTAATGATCGATACGATAGATTTGATTTTCGCTAAAACGGCTAGAGACCATGTCGTTAATCACTTTAGACGAAGCTAAACAGTGACCAATAGGTTTCTCCATAACAACACGATCTGCTGGTTTAATAAGACCAGCTTTAAATAAACCTTCAGTCATATCACCATATATGGCAGGTGGCGTTGAATAATAATAAACCCGAGTATCATTTCCTTGTTCAAGCGTTTTAGCTAATGTGCCGTAACTATCCAACTCTTTAAAATCTAACTTTTGATAGACTAATCTAGCAATAAATCGCTCGAGCACTTCTTCATTAAGCCCTTCAGCTACGAAAGTCGTTAGGTTTTCTTTAACAAAAGCAGTAAATTCTTCTTGGGTATGTTCTTGACGCGCTACCCCAATGACTCTGCTGTCTTGATGAAGTAGGCCTTCCATGTCGAGCTGATAAAGTGCTGGCAGCAATTTACGTCGCGACAAGTCACCTAAAGCACCGAATAGGACGATTTCCGCATTAGACTGAATTTCAGTTTGATTCATAGGTAATTCTCTAGTTTGCTCATTGTAACTAAGCTACATTTACCGTTAATTTAGCGCTTGTTAACACATCAGTAAAGAACTTTTTGTAATTTTACTACATTTATTCAAAGGCACTGGTATCTCTATACTCTATTATGAATTCTTCATGATTATTTATTAAACATTTGCAACTAACTGCTATTTTGATTTATATTGCGGTTCAATATGAAAGAAAATTTCATTTTTTCTGTTATTTATCTAGAAAATAAATTACAGTTAAGAAAAAGATCTAGGATCACATTAAATGAATATATTAGAAAAGATCACGACAGAACTAGACACTTTCAGTAAATCAGAAAGAAAAGTTGCTGAAGTTATTCTAGCTTCACCAAGCACTGTTATTCATGCAAGTATAGCCGCACTCGCCAAACAAGCTAATATCAGTGAGCCCACCGTTAATAGGTTTTGCCGCCGATTAGACACCAAAGGTTACCCTGATTTTAAATTACATTTAGCGCAAAGTTTGGCTAACGGTACACCTTATGTAAATCGACATGTTGATGAAGATGATACGGCTGACGAATACACAGCTAAAATTTTTGAATCAACAATGGCCAGTCTTGAATTAGCACGTAAAAGTTTAAGTACTAAAGGCATTAGTCGCGCAGTTGACTTATTAACCCAAGCAAACAAAATTTCATTTTTTGGTTTAGGTGCATCCGCTGTTGTTGCCCATGACGCACAAAATAAATTCTTTAGATTCAATGTTCCTGTTGTTTATTTTGATGACATATTAATGCAGCGCATGAGCGCTATTAATAGCCAACAAGGTGATGTGGTTATTTTAATTTCACATACCGGACGTACTAAATCGCTAGTTGAAGTGGCTAGTTTAGCCAAAGAAAATGATGCAACAGTTATTGGTATCACCTCTGAAGGTACACCACTGGCGAAGGAATGTTCCATAGTATTATCTGTAGATGTTGCAGAAGATACTGATTTATATATGCCGATGTCATCACGAATTGCGCAGTTAACCCTGATCGATATTTTAGCTACTGGTTTTACCTTACGTCGTGGCACTAAATTTAGAGACAACCTGAAAAAGGTTAAAGACAGCTTACGTAGTTCGCGCTTTGACCGCAAAGAATAGCATTGTAAGGCATACAAAATTTGTATGCCTTTTTTAATTACTACCAAAGAAATATGAAGGACTAAGATGCCAAGAAGAACGAAGATTGTTGCCACACTCGGCCCGGCAACAGATGATAGAGAAGTACTAAAACAGATCTTAGAAGCTGGCGTAAACGTAGTACGTTTAAATTTCTCGCATGGTATTCCAGAAGATCACATTAACCGTGCCAATATGGTTAGAGAAATAGCAAAAGAATTAGGAATTTATGTTGGTATTTTGGGCGATTTACAAGGTCCTAAAATTCGAATTTCGACGTTCAAAGATGGACCTATTCGCTTAAATATTGGCGATAAGTTTGAATTAGATGCATCACTTGCCAAAGGCGAAGGTAATCAAGACAAAGTAGGAATAGATTACAAAGAGCTTCCTCAAGATGTTGGCACAGGCGATATTTTGTTACTTGATGATGGTAGAGTTCAATTAAAAGTGTTGAGCACTAAGGGCCAATCAGTATTCACTGAGGTTACTATTGGTGGTCCATTGTCTAATAACAAAGGGATTAACCGTCAAGGTGGTGGTTTATCTGCAGCCGCGTTAACTGATAAAGATAAAGAAGACATCAAATTAGCCGCAAAACTTGAAGCAGATTTCCTAGCCGTATCATTCCCACGTGATGCCGCTGACATGCGCGAAGCTCGCTTGCTTGCTCAAGAAGCCGGTGCGGATGTTCGTTTGGTTTCAAAAATTGAACGTGCTGAAGCAGTATCTGACGATAAAGTCCTTGATGAAATCATCTTAGCATCTGATGTTGTTATGGTTGCTCGTGGCGATTTGGGTGTTGAAATTGGCGATGCTGAGCTTGTCGGTAAGCAAAAACATATCATTGCGCGAAGCCGTCAATTAAACCGTGTTGTTATTACAGCAACGCAAATGATGGAAACCATGATCGAAAGCCCAATGCCGACACGTGCTGAAGTTATGGATGTAGCCAACGCCGTGCTTGATGGTACTGATGCGGTAATGCTTTCTGCTGAAACCGCTGCAGGTCAGTTCCCAGTAGAAACTGTACAGGCAATGGATAATGTATGTCTTGGCGCCGAAAAGCATCGCTCAGTCAACACTTCTGGTCACCGTATCGAACTCATGTTTGAGGAAGTCTCAGAAACTGTTGCTCTATCGGCAATGTATGCAGCTAACCACTTAAAAGGGGTTAAGGCAATAATTGCGCTTACGGAATCGGGCCAAACAGCTAAAATTATGTCGCGTATTACCTCTGGCTTACCGATTTTTTCTTTATCGCGCCACGAAAAGTCATTAAACAAAATGGCAATTTACCGTGGTGTCTACCCGGTATCATTTGATTCAACGACTAGCAGCAATGAAAGTTTAGCTAATGACGTCTTAGCGCAAGTAATTCAAAAGCTAGATCTTGAAGTGAATGATAAAGTGATATTCACCCACGGTGACTTAATGGAAACCGTCGGAGCATCAAATACTGTGAAAATTCTTAAGATTACTAAAGAGATGTTAAAAGCTTAGTTTGACTCTTACTATCAGATAAAAACAAAAGCCAGTCTATAAGACTGGCTTTTTTATGCTTGATTAAATAGAACCACTATTGGTAATGACTAGGTAATCGTCTTTTCAACTCGGGATGTTCGTTTAGTATTGGCCCTTTGAATAATTTATCCGGCCAATTTAATAAGGCATACGCCAGTACATTTCTATGCTCGCCTTTGCTTAAATCATCATTCCCTTTTGACGACAGTACCCGATCCTTTGTTGGGTGAATCGCATTCTGAATTGATACTTTCATGGCTTTTAACGTTTTATGTTGCCCCTGCTCGGTCAGTAAGAAACTCAAGCCTACTTCAGCTTGTATGTCTGCTTTAGTCTTATTCACGATTCTATCTTCATGCCGCTCAAAATAATCCAAAATCCATTGGTGCTCCGTCGCACTCACTAAGTTTTGATAGTAGTTACTATCGGCCAATATGATATGAGTTAAACCATAAACCTTGTTGTTAAATTCGCTTTTCGTTAATTTTTGATCGTAAGCGTCAGGGTAAGCCGACTCAAAGGCCATTTTTAGCTCCCCTGTCCAATCAACCACATCCATGGTTTTCAACCAGTAAACGTAGTTCGCTACTTGGGCCGCATAGGCTTTAATGAATTGTGGTGACATCAATAAGTCATGTAAGTCAGCTTGTTTTAAGTATCGTATAAATTGCTGATGAGCAGGATGTTCAAGTCCATACTCGTTTAATTTTGCCAATTGGTACACTAAATAAAGCGCAAAGCGTTTATCGCCCGTGTTAGCGAGTGCATTTTTGCGACGCTTACCGCGCTTTGTTGTTGGCAATCTATCAATCATTGCTCTTGCTTGTTCAACACGCCAAGTAGCACTGTCTAGGCTGTTTGCGTAATCATCTAACCGTTCAGAGATTTGATAAACTTCATTTACCGCCTGACTCGCATAATGCGTATCTCCCGTTAACCGGTACATTCTTGCCGCATAATGATTTTGGGCAGATGTTTTAAGCTTTAAAAAGTTACTATCGTACTCGGCTCTGATCTTATTTGCCGATTGCTGGTAGGTTTCCTTATTTTCGATATTTTTTGCTTTGTTAATTTTTTGTTTATTATCAAGCAATTGAACAGGGACATACTTATTCATTGATTCAAGTTCGTTAAAAAACGGTCCGGGGGTTAACTGTTCTGGCCAAGTCATCAGCATATAAGTTAATACATTGCGGTGCTCGCCGGACGACAAAATCAACTTTCCTGATACTGACGGTATCATGCCAGCTTCCACATTATAGGCACGCACGAGCCGTTGTTTAGTCAGTTCAACCAAAGGGTGGCTCTTCTTATCCATCAATAAAAAACTAATGCCTACCTCTGCCACAATATCATCTGTAGCATCGTTTAGTATGCGCCGCTTGTTCTGATCAAAATAATCGAGTATCCAACCAAATTCATTAGACGATACGTTGTGCTGATAAAACCCAGAGGCTGCGAAAATAAAATGGGTCAAACCGTAAACTTTGTTTCTAAAATGCCAGCGAGATAACTTATCATCTTCTTTATCGGGGTATGCCGCTAGAAAAGCTTCTTTATATGCAACTCTATGATCAGCAATGCCCAATTGATGTAGCCAGTATACATAATTGGCAATTTGCGCCGCCCAAGCTTGGATCATAGTTTTATCGGTAATTGCAGGTAAGTAGTCGTACTGAGCAATGGTGCGTTTAATTTTTCCCGGTAATTCAACACCAAAAGCGTTCAACCTTGCCGCATGTCTCAATAACTCATCCGCATAAAAAATGAATTCAGGAAATGCTTTCAGTGCTTTTCTGCGCGCTTTTCCCCTTTTACCCTTACTCATCGCGCCAGTTAGGTACTCACTGCGCTCTTTGATAAAAGATTTATTATCAATACCATCAACAATCGCATGCATGCGATCAGCAACCACATAATAATCATACAGTGCACTGGGTAAATACTTTTCATCACCGGTCATACGATATAGGCGTATTCCATAATGTCCTTGAATTCGTGGTGGCAATTCAAATAGCCGAGACTCAAACGTTTGTTGAATTCCATTGGCCACATCTTGGTAAGATAATGACTCGCTTTCTTTGGCCTGTGCGGCATACGAATGCCCCAAAATGACAAAAATGAAAACGATGTAGAGCAACCTATTGTCAAAGCTCATCATGGCTTACCCAGTTAATGAATTGATTGATAGTTAAGGGCGAATGATATAAATCACTTAGCATTTCTGCCATTGTTTTACTTCCCCCCTTTGCTATTATTTTAGTCAAAAAATCTGCTCCTTTAAACTTCCTAGCCTTGTAGTCACGCAGTAGTTTTCGCGCAACAAGCTCAGAAAATATGTAGCTAAAATATCGAGGGCCATAGGTCGCCAGATGTGAAAAGCTGTATTGGCTTGAGGCGCTCTTAGGATAGTCAAAACCCGTATACTGCCTGAACAGTCTTTGATTGATTTGTTCAAGCTGCAGCGAATTTCCTTCTGGCGACTCAGAAAAATATGCCAAGGCCATTGCCGCGCGATAGAGTCTTAACTTAAATGGCGTTTCTTGCGCCGCGCCTTGACTATCAACGATGACTTGACCAAACATTTGCTGTTGTACTGCTGGGTCAAAACTAAGCCATTCAAACCATTTTGCTGGCATTTCGATAAGATCACTCTCAATACTGATCCCAGCATTAACGTGATAAGGCTGAGTTGATAACATGTTATGCAGTAAGTGGCCAAACTCATGGAAGAACGACTTTAAGTGCTTTTGTCGCCAATTTTTTTTCGGCAAACTTAAGATCAAAGCGCTACGAGGCAACTGAACATTTGTAACGCCTCGTTGTATCGCCCTATGACGGTTTTTTTTGTATTTGCCTTCTCTGCTATAAAGATCTAAATAAAACTCGCCTATCAGTTTATCGTTCTGCGTGAGTTCGTATGCTTGAACGCTACTATGCCAAGTGGGCACAGCAAGTTGAGTAATTGTTAAAGCGAACTCCGACTTTAGCAACTTAAACAGTCCTTGATGGGCTATTTCTGGTGTGATTGTTTGCGCGGCTGATTTTTTATTGTTACGGCCATTGGCCATTTTCTCTTGCTTTGCGTCAAAGCGATAATCCCAAGGCGCTGAAGATGATGGTAATTTTGAGGCAATTTCAGTCAATAACGCGTTGACGTTATCAACAGATTCAAGCTGAGTGTTGCGCAACGAATATTCAGCAAAATTCTGATAGCCCAAGTATTTTGCACCTCTATTTTTCTTCGTGATAAGTGCAGCTAAATGCGCTTGGTTGCCTTGTTCATGACGTCTTTGGTATTGTCGATAAACCTCTTGACGACAATTAGACACAGGATGTTTATTCAATAGTGATAAATACAGACGCTTATTGATCGCTAGTGATGAATGTCCTGTTTCATCAAATTCAGTTTTTAGCTTTTTAGGCAATTTTTGAAGGCAGGCATATGAAAGTTCAAATGGCTTATTAACCTTAGCCGTTGTCCCTTGACGGAATGCAGCAGCGACTTCTTTAAGCTGTTGCTTATTTACCGCATAGTCTTCATTTGCTAAAGATAAATGCTGCTGTTGATACCTATCCAACACTCGTTGCTCAGACGAATTGGTTACCCTTTGTTTAGCAAGCTTTAATAGTGATGACATAGCCTCACTTCCTATGAGGAGATCCATTGCGGCACTTAACTTAAGCTGACATGCACGCGCTTGTTTCTGAATGTCTTTATCTGGCGAAACATCAGCCATGAGATAGCTTTCAAATAGGAGGTTTTGCGCTGGGATCAGCGTTTGTTCTAGGGAATGAATAGTATCGAAGAAAGTCGCCGATTTATTGCTAGTCACTAGCTTTGATGGCTGATTCGCTGCGCTTTTTAGTTGCCCAAAGATAATACCACAACGCTTTCCAATGTCGTGTCCATACAGATCCCTCTGAGCGGATTGCACTCCGCCAGCATAAGCTAAGTTGTGACCTAGTAGCCCAATAATAAAAAATAGACGGCAAATAGCGCTAATCGTTGAACTGACTTTTTGCATAATCTACCCGTTGCTTAACATCAGGTCGGGCTTTAAAGCCCCTCGCTTTAGCGAGTGCTTCAATCGCCTTTAGCCTTGGTAACATGCCCATGCCATTAGCAATCTGTATGGCTAATCCTGGCCTAGCATTCAATTCCAAAACTAATGGTCCTAACGTCTTGTCTAATACAATATCAACACCTAAATAACCCAAGCCCGACATTTCATAACAACTTGCTGACAATCTGAGTAAACTCTCCCAATTGGTAATCTGTACTTGATCCAAAGGTTGTTCGGTATCAGGGTGGAATTTAATGGGTTTATCAAATTGTACGGCATGTTTAGCTTTGCCTGTCGCTATATTAATGCCTACCCCAACAGCCCCTTGATGCAAATTGGCTTTGCCATCGCTAGCGTGAGTTGCAAGCCTTAGCATGGCCATCATAGGATAGCCTTGAAAGACAATCATTCTTATATCTGGCACACCTTCATGACTTAAACCATCAAAAATAGGATCAAATTCGATTAATGCTTCAATCACAGCGACATCAGACGCACCGCCTAAGCTAAACAGACCCGCCAAAATATTCGAGATATGCCTGATAATTTCGTCTTTACTGACATAATCTCCACTGGCTTTCTTATAACCCTTTTCATCTGTCGACAAGATAACCAAAATCCCTTTCCCGCCACTACCTTTTGCCGGCTTAATACAAAAACCTTGATGCCTTTTAAGTAAATCAAAGACCTTTTTCACATCATGTTGAAACCTGACTACGCCAATGAGCTCAGGCACGGCTATTCCATTACCTATCGCAAGATGCTTAGTTTTTAACTTGTCATCTACATTCGGGTAAAGCTCTCGCTTGTTATAGCGCGAAATATAGGAAAAATTTCGCTGATTCATCCCCATGACGCCACGGTTTGCTAACACAAATGGGTTGGCAAAGTTAAAAATCCCCATCTTAATGTTTTCGTGCCATTGGTCTAAAACGATAAAGCTCTAATAGACGATAGCCGGTGTATTGCCCCATCATTAAAATAGCTGCTAGTATAATTAAGTGAACACCGAGGAAGTTAAACGCCCAGTGACGGATCAACATATTGTCCATCATCAAGTAAGCGATAATGGCAACTATTAAGCTTCCGCCACCTTGTATGAGTACTTCGCTGCCTCCTTCTTCTTCCCAAAGGATAGACATACGCTCGATTGTCCATGCCATAATCACCATAGGGAAAAAAGCAATGGTTAATGCATCCGTTATCCCTAACCTAAATGCCAATACTGTTGAGATCAAAATAATCGCGATAACGACCATCACCACCGCGGATATTCTAGAGACGAGCAATAGATTCAAGCGAGACAAATAGGAGCGGATCATAAGACCAAGTGAAACGATCAATAAAAAGCCCATTAAGCCATTGAGTAAATTCGTTTGGGTAAACGACGTAGCAATTAATATTGGCATGAATGTGCCGCTACATTTTAAGCCAACTAGCACCCTTAAAAATACTACTACTAGTGCTCCTATTGGTAACAGCAATATCCCTTTAAAGACATTTTGCTCTTCAATAGGCAATTGGTACATACTAAACCCTAAAATGTCGTCTTTGTTTGACGAATCTACGGAGTCTTGCAACGCTTCTTTCATGCTGTGAGCAATAGAAAAGCTGACTCTCGACTGCCTACCACCTTCTAAATCAAGCAATGCTGGTGAGTCTTGCTGCCAAATCAATACTTGTTCAACTTCACCAACTACATGAGATTCTACGTTAATTGTGTGCCACTTTTCATTGATGAACACTTTCACTAACGGCACTAATTGTTGATTTCGGCGGCCATCTTCCAGCACTAAGCCTTTAACAAGTTTGGCTGGTATTCGTGCTTTATGCATAAAATGAACGAACAATTCCGTTTTACCAAACTGTGACTTCAATAACGTAATTTCTTGATCCTTAGTGTCTAATCTATTTAAGATTTCTGTGATCAAAGACTCTTCATTGCCAGATTTAGCATAAGCGGTTTGGAAGAATGCATTAGCAGCACTCTCGTACGGCTCTTCCAGAATATCTGCAACGGGCAATGTGTTATAGTCTGGTGCAGTTTCAACGTTTGAAACTTTTTTGTATGTGCCTTGGTAATATAATATTTGGCGCCCTTGAACCGCCCTTTTATTCCAGTTCACTTCTGCTTGGTTTTCATTTCTGATAACACTTACGCCATAAGCTGGCGATGCCGTGAACTCATCGACCAGCTCAAAGTTTACATCTTTGGGCAGCGTTAGCTTTGCGTTAATTGGTGCTGACGTGCCAATAAATTCAATTTTCGCCTCTACTTGCCATGTTTCAATTTGTTTGCCTGGAATTATAGGGATACCAATCTCAACATGACGAAAATAGGTGCTTATACTGCCTAAAAATACTAAAACAATGACTAAAAAGAAAAAAGGCGCACGTGACATCATGTTATTTCTTACCTAGTAAAAATTGTTTGCTTACATCGACTAGCGCATTATTTTCTAAAAAAGAGCGTCCGATCATAATTTGATAATCTAGGTGGCTACGATCTGCTAGATTGAACACTTGGTGACGATATTGTTTGTCACCCAGCACTACGCCAATCTTTATTTCCAACCGCGTCACAGATTTTTTGCTGCTTTGTTGTTTAATTTGAACCTTGCCAATTACTGGGTATTCAAAGCCGATCGCGACCTTAGTGTTTTCCAGTTTAAACCGAACCCAATCAGCCCCGTCCCGTTCAAATGGTGTTAATTCATAGACACCGATAGAAGATGTCGCTGCACCAGTATCTATGCGTGCATCGAAGCTTAACTGTTCTTTGATAAAGCTGACATGTTCAACCGCGCCAACAATCAATGGCTGCTCTTGGTTGCATTGCTCCACGACAATTTTCTCAACGACTTTGGCTGATTGAGGTTGTGTTTTTTTTACTGGAGCATGTTTAACATTAGCCTGTGCAGTCAATAGGTTCGACAATTGGGCATTTTCATCTGAGCTATTCTTTATCTGGCACTTCGATTCTATTTGCTCAACGATATTTTGCTCTATCAATGTCAGTCGCTTATTTAGCTGAGTAAAACTCTTCTCATTGATTGATTGCTCTGACGTTGTATTAGCATGCAACGGCGATGCTTTGTGTGCTGTATCAGGGCTCGCAACACAAGCACTTAACGACGCAATCACTAACGGTATAGCAAGTCTTTTTAACATATCAACTTCATGTCTCGGTTGTTAATTAATTAAAAACAATGAAAGTACACTATTTTCAAGTTGATCAAAGTGATGATCCTTTAGGTTATTTTAAACCAAATTCATGAGTTAACACTGTAATTAACTGTAACTGTCACAAAATTGTTATGAGTACACTACGGTAACTAAGAATAAACTCTACGATCAAAAAAATTGCTGAAAGAACAATGAAATGAATTAGTTGTCCTAGTTCAATAAAATTATATATCGACTGATTCATTACTTGATTATTAACGCTAGTACGATAATGATATTTAATAATCTTTAACAAAGTGTTAAATGTGCTTATGAATAAGAAGTTAAAAATCGCCATACTAACAAGTGGTGGCGATGCGCCTGGAATGAATGCCGCCATACGAGCTATTGTATTGGCCTGCAATCGCTACAACTATGACTGTATAGGTGTTTATCATGGCTATAACGGCTTGATAAATGCGGATATCGCTAAGCTTAAAATTGAAGCAGTGAATAATATCATTCAACAAGGTGGTACCTTATTAAAAAGTGCTAGATGCCCCGAGCTAAGGACAAAAACAGGTGTTCAACAAGCCATAAACACGCTTATCAAAGAGCAAATAGATGCATTAATTGTCATTGGGGGTGACGGCTCCTTTACTGGTTTATTAGCAATTGCTGAACAATGGCGTGGTCAGGTGATTGGTTTGCCTGGGACAATAGATAATGACTTAGACGGCACAGATTATACCATAGGGTTTGCTACGGCCATAAACACAGCCATTGAAGCCATAGACAAAATAAGGGATACAGCCAATGCCTTTGACCGTGTTTTCATTGTCGAGCTCATGGGCCGAAACAGTGGCCATATTGCTTTTAATGTTGGCGTCGCCTGTGCCGCAGAACAAATCATATCATTTGAAAATTTCCATCCAAGCCAAGCAGAAGACAAGCTAGCTGAGCTCGCCGAAGAAATATATGCTGAGCAAAAAAGTAAAGACAATAGTTATTTGGTTGTCCTTGCTGAAAACCTTTGGCCTGGTGGTGCTATGCATTTGGCCGAACAATTGAAAGAACAATTTAATATTGACTGTGCAGCTTGTGTACTTGGTCATATCCAACGAGGGGGTTCTCCGGTAGCTAAGGATAGAATTTTAGCTACCAAACTAGGTGTTGGGGCAGTACAAGCTATTAAAGTTGGTAAGAGCTTATTGATGCTGGGCGAACGTGACAATGAAATCGTTGAAGTGGCTCTTAGTGAGACGATAAAGCACAGTAAAACTGTTAACGAAAACCTAGTAGCAGCCCAGCAAAACATACTGGCATTAACGGCTCGATCAAATTAAACCATCATCAACCTATCAGACAAGGTTACGCTGCAGCATCAAACAGTAGTTAATACAAAAAGAATTGTTAATTAGTGACTGCTTGTTTAACTTTTTCTTTATAGCTTCGACTGACTTTAAGCTCTTTACCATTACTCATTACTAAGTAATACTCACCGTTTAACTGGCTACAGAATTTTTGGATATATTGCTTGTTGACAATAGTTGAGCGGTGGCTACGAATGAACTGTCGAGGATCCAACACCTCTTCTAGCTGTTTCATTGTTTTACGTAGTATGTGGGTATTTTCATCAGTATGAACACACATATAGTCACCTGCAGCGTCAATCCACAAAATGCTATTTACTGGCACTCGACTCAGCTCGCCGCCGTCTTTGATTGGTAATACATCAGAGTATTTGGATATTGATAACTCATCATTATTAGAGAGCTCTTCAAGTATTTTATTAGTATCACTACCCGTGACATTACTGACTAACTGTACCAGCTTGTTTTTATGATCAACATCCGTCTGCGCTTGAATGGCTAAACGTACTTTTTCCAATGATTGGGCAAGTCGGACTTCATCAGCAGGTTTCATTAGGTAATCGACGGCATGAATATCAAACGCTTTAATGGCATATTGATCAAATGCAGTGACAAAAACTACCATTGGTAGCTTTAATCCTTGAGCGACAATTTCGTCGAGCACTTCAAATCCATTTAGACCGGGCATTTGAATGTCTAAAAACATCAAATCGGGTTGATAAGCACGGATTGCTTCAATGGCTTCTCTGCCATTGCCACATTGTGCAATAAGATCGATATCATCGTGCTCCGCTAGCCGTATTGCTAAACCTTTACGGGCAAGTGGTTCATCATCAACAACTATCGTTGACAGTGACATACTAACTTCCTAATTCGTAGGGAATTCTAATGTTTACTTTAACACCTGACGGATTATTTTGGGAGACGACAAGTGAATAATTATTTTTATAGAGCGCTTGTAGCCGTTCACGTGTATTTACTAGCCCAACCCCGCTTTCTCTATACAAGTTGCCATTTTTGATTTCAGCTCCTGGTCCGTCATCAGCAAGTTCGAGTAACAAATCATTACCGAATCTATTGACAGAGATAGTAATGGTGCCACCATTTTCTTGTACAGCAATTGCATGTTTAATCGCGTTCTCGGCTAACGGTTGCAAAATCATACTCGGCACAAGTGCTTGCTGACAGTCTGATGCGATATTAACCACGACTTGAAGACGCTCTTCAAATCTCACTTTCTCAATATCCAAATACAACTTAAGGGCTTGCATTTCATTTTCTAAAGAAACGCGTTTCATTGGATCTTTATCTAACGAATAACGTAAAAACTCACTGAGCTTGGTGACCATGGCGTTAGCGGTCGTATTCTCTTTGACTAAAATTAACGTTGAAATAGCATTTAGTGTATTAAACAAAAAGTGAGGGTTAAGTTGGTAGCGCAACATTTTTAGCTGCGCTTGGTGCGCTAATGTATTAGCTTGCAGCACGTTTTGCTTTTCTTTTTGCAGCATTTGATAATACTTAATACCAAAGTACAAGCCACTCCAGCTTAAGATAATATAGAAAGACCAAACACTCGACTGCGTATAGTACAACCAGAAATCAGGTTTATAGCCGTGTTTGTATATTTCCCAATAATTTACATTACGTATCACCTGCCACAACACAGCGGTGACGTACGACGTTAAGACAATAACCCCCGCAATTTTTAGAGGTGACAGATTCCATGCACGTCGATAAACGTAACGTAATGGCACGGTCAACATCCAGCCAGCATATGAATTCAACAAAATGACCACGACAAAAATATCTCGCAGATCATGAAGTAGCGAGCCAAGAAATTGGATCAAAGCGAAACCCAACCATCCTGCGGTGTGTAACACCCAGAAGAAGCGATTTCTATTCTCTATTAATTCTTTCCAATTCACATGATTTAACCGTTAGATAACATAGTTTAATTATGAAGTAGCAAGGCTAGACCTGCACTACCTTTAATCGTAACTTTTCAGCGTCTTATCTCATTTCCTTAATGAGTAAATATTTCTCATTTGTTAATAAATCGAGGTGTTCAAGCTGAGCAAAAGCCGTATTTTTAAATACTTGAGTGCCATTTTCATGATCATGGGTAAAATACCATAACACATTGATAATAGATGACATTATAGCGTTACGCGTTACCTTTTTAGGGCATAAAGCACACAAATAACTGCTTTGTTTTAACACTCTAAAAAATGTGTCTGGGTGTATAAAGTTCACTGACATCATCATTCCTAATTCGTATTCCATGCTGGCATAGCTCGCGGCTTCAAAGTCAATTAGCTTCGCTGTGTTGTCCGCTTGATTCACTAGCACATTGGTAAAATTAACGTCTCCATGAACTAAGTTTCCACAATCAGGTTGAGGAAGTAGGTGTTCCACTGTTACTGTTGAGAGAAGTTGCTGGTGCTTAGGAGACAAACCACTTTTGCTGATGAGTTTGTCTATGACCTGCTGAAGATTAATTGAAGTGGCGCCGTGCTTGACTGACTGATGGAACTTGGCCACTAATGATAACGCAATTTCTAATTTTTGTTCAATATCAAGGTCTAATGACTCCAAACAATCACCATTAAAATATTCGGTAATAAGCCAGTTATCGTCTACATAAATTGGTTTAACACTTACGCCACATTGGAAAGCTCTTTGCAGCGCATCAAATTCTGCGTGGCGAGTCTCTCTATTGGCAACGTGTTTGGCGACAAAAAGCGGCGTGATTTTTTGCTCTCCCCGCTCTATAGTTGCAAAGCTAACCTTAAACACTTGATGGCTAAGACCTGTATCAAACGACTCTATAACTGGCGCACCTATTATAACCGGTTGCCAATGAGAAAATGGAAGTTGCTCTAACGTGCTCGTTATTGGACTATTCATAAATACTCTGAAATATTGTCACCTTTATTCATCGTGCCTTCTTTAAATTTGACCACAGAACGTACTAATTAAGCTTATGCATTTGCAAGATTTGACTGAAAAGTAAGGTTTCTTCGCCAACTAAAATAGCCAATCAGCGCGATCACCACATAGACAACAAAAAGCCCTGCTGTTGGCGTTAACCCCTTCTCTAGATAAAGGTAAATAGATACAAGATCAATGACCACCCAATACAGCCAATTTTCAACAACTTTTTGAGTGACTAAGTAAGTCGCAAATACTGCATAAACCGTGGTAGCAGCATCCAAATACGGAAAATGTGTCGGTGTAAATGTTGCCATTATATAACCTACAACCAGCGAAATAGCTGCCAACATTGCAATTACTTTACTGTGAATGGTAAAAGACCAACTTGAAATCATTACCGCTTTGACCTGTTGGCTCTGAGTCATGGATTGATTGTCCACACTCATTGGATGTTTTAGCTTCTGCCAGCTATACCAGCCATATCCCGCCATTACCAAATAATACACTTGTAATAGGCTATCCATCCACAAATAAACATCATAAAAGATTACGGTATAGATCACCGTACTAACTAATGCTGCGGGCCAACACCATACGCTCTCTTTAGCGGCAAAAATGACATAAGCCATTGATGCAGCTACAGCCATTAACTCCCACAAAGGCAGTTCAATTAAATACGTTAATGTTTCATTAAACACGATTATTCATACACCCGGTCACGATCGGCGGCAATCAATTTAATTATAAATACGGCGCTGCCCACGGCTTGATGAACACGCTTAATTTCTGCCATCACATTGGTGACGGCATAATCGTATTCACCAAACACTTGGGTACTCATTCCATTAGACACCACTTTTATCTCTTTGATCTTTTTTAGGCGTTCTATAAATTGCCAAATTTCATCTTTGTATTCTGTTTTAGCTAGTGGATATAAGCTTAAATCAATCGATACTTGCATTGTGGCCCCATTTATTCGTTTTAAAATATTTTGTGCTTAGATTAAGGCTTAGACAGAAACAACTAAGCCTTTGTCTTTGAACTATTGCACTTCATCGAATGTTAAAACTGGTAATCTAATGAAACACCAAACACTGCTGGCTCACCATATTGATGATATGACTTCGCTGTGTAACCATCTCGAGGATCGTTACCAAAGTAGAAGCCACGAGTCTTGTAGTTTTCATCTGTTAAGTTTCTTGCCCACGCTTTAACTTGCCAATCATTAGCGCTATAGGTTAAGGACGCATTCACTAAGTTCACTGAATCAGACTGCTGTTCATGACTGTCTGAGAAATAAAACTCGTCTTTGCCGTCGATTGAAAGATTAAAAAACCACGCTGATGTTATATAATAATTCACGCCAACATTATAGGTATACTGCGGCGCATGTGCTTGTTCACGGCCAGAGAAGTCTTCACCATTAGCATTCACATAGTCAGTCAATTCAGTTTCTAACAATCCAAGCGCGCCATACAACTCAAAGTTCTCATTAATTTGCCAAGCACCGTCGAGCTCTAGCCCGTAGTTTTCACCTTCGGCCGCATTGCCCAAGTAGATAATAAATTCTGAACTACCGTCTGGGCGTAAGATGTCCTTAGCGCTTTTAACCTGAACGTCTTTTCTGTCCATATAGAACGCAGCGGCTCTAAGGTATGCCTTATTGTCGAGTAAATTAACCTTATAACCTATTTCGTAATTCCATAAGTACTCCGGCTCAAACTCACGAAGTTCAGTTGGTAATGTACCATCGGTGTTCACACCACCAGCTTTATAACCGCGATTAATTGAGCCATACCAAAAGGTGTCTTGGTTTTGCTGGAATGACAAAACCGCTTTTCCCCCAACCATGGTGTCAGTCGGGTCAAAAGTTAATTGTTCAGAGTTTTTATAATCAGCACTTCGGTCTTCAACGCGCAAACCTGCGGTTAACACAACTCGCTCTGACAACCGCTTATCAACTTGTGCATATGCTGCCATTGTTTCAGTTTCGAATGTTGATGAAAAGTCACTGTCTAAATAGGTGTATTGCCTAGTTAAATCTTCATCATCACTTTTAAAATATAGACCAGCAGTCCATTGAACGTCACTGCCGTATGCTAGCGTCGTTTTTGAGTTAAAGCGGAACTCTGCCGTCGAGGTAGTTTTATCTCTAAAGTAATGATCGGTTGATGAATATTCCCACGGGTGAAGGCCTACATAACTCCAGTCCTCGTCATAACCATAGCCTAGTTCACTGTCAGCGAACGTTACTATCGTGGTAAGATCGAAATGTGGTACGCCGATATAATGTGATTTTAGCGCAATCGCCTTTGTGTCTTGCGTGTCAAAGCCGGGTTGGTCTGATAACGTTTCTCGGGTATTGTCCAGTGAAAATGCGTCATAACCGTTATCAAAATCAAAGTAAAAAGTTGAAATGTCCAACTTCCACAGTGGATTAATTTCAACTGCAAACTTTAACCGTGCGGTTAATTCATCACGGTTATTGGTGTCTTCCACGTCCAGATACGTATTTTCAATGAAACCATCACTTTTATATTGCTCAACGGCAAAACGATAATTAACCGCTTCAGTTGCAGGACCTGATAAAGCAAGGCCAGCGCCATAGCTATCGTAGTTGCCGGCAGTCAGCTTAACCTTTCCTTCAAATTCATCGGTCGGTGCATTTGTTGTGATATTGATTAATCCAGCCAACGCATTAGCGCCAAAACGTGTACCTTGAGGGCCTCGAAATACTTCG
This sequence comes from Thalassotalea atypica, assembly GCF_030295975.1. NCBI lineage: Bacteria > Pseudomonadati > Pseudomonadota > Gammaproteobacteria > Alteromonadales > Colwelliaceae > Thalassotalea > Thalassotalea atypica. The sequence goes on along the minus strand of NZ_AP027364.1, from coordinate 1,934,884 downwards.
GCTTGGCTGACATCAAACATTGAAGAAACGCTGCCAATACCAGTAAAGTCTATGCCATCAATCATCACGCCAACAGATGGGTTAATTGGCTCATTAAATTGACTACGCTCGCCAATGCCGCGAATTTGGTAATAACGTGCCCGTTGAGAGCCACTGGCGAAATTGACGTTTGGCGCTAAAGCAATTACTTCTTCAAGATGCTGTGCATTGCGTAACTCAGCGTCTTGATCTGAAATAATCGAGATAGAAGCAGGTGTTTTTTGCAAATTTGTTTGATTAAAATCACCAACAACAGTGATGCTTTCAATCGCGTTCTTTTCTGAGTCAGCCGGTGCCAATGAGGCGGCTAAAAGTGAAGATGGTAAAATGGTTGCGCTAATCGCTAACGCTATGGTCGACTTTGCTAGTTTCATTATGTTCTCTTATAAAGCTAGCGTAGGGGGGCGATGTAAATTTAAACCAAACAATCGCTAAACCATTCCTACGCCAGTACAATCTGGATCAGGTTCTAAGGGTTTGCGTTGCATCTCAGCTAAATCATTGGTCAAACAATTCAGCACCCCTTGGTTCGCGGCAGCATAATACCAGCAAAGTCGTTAAAAATACAAAGGAAATTAGATCGAAAGCATAGGGCCTAACGGTTGACCACCTAAGAGGTGCATATGAATATGATAGACTTCTTGCCCCCCATGTTTATTACAATTAATGATCAACCGATAACCGTCTTCATCAATCCCCTCTTGCTCTGCTAACTTTTTAGCGACGGTAATCATCCGTCCTAGCGCAAGCTCATCTTCTTCTGTCACCTCATTAATCGTAGGGATAAGCGTATTTGGGATGATTAATATGTGAGTATCAACACGCGGCGCGATATCACGAAAAGCAGTGACTAAATCGTCTTGATAAAGCAATGGTGTATCAATTTCTTGGCGAATAATCTTTGAAAAAATAGTTTCTTCAGGCATTGGGTAACTCCTTGTTGTAAAGGATAAATAATAATATCACTACCTGAGAGTTTAGCGATTCTTACACAAGGAACAAAGTGTTTTTGAACACTCATGCAAGAATCTCGCTGGACTAAGCCGCTTGTGGTTCTGTCGGCTGCTGTTTGAACACACTTTTTACGTCTTCCACCAATAAGTAGTTTACCGGTACTAGTACTAGTGTAATGAGTGTGGCAAAAACAATACCAAAACTTAAAGATACCGCCATAGGAATCAAAAACTGGGCCTGTGTTGCCTTTTCAAACAGTAGTGGCATCAAGCCGATAAAGGTGGTCATCGAAGTCAACATGACCGGTCTAAATCGAGCTTGACCAGCAGTGACCACGGCTTGCATCAACTCAACACCTTTAGCGCGTTGTTTGTTGATAAAATCTACGAGTACTAAGCTGTCGTTTACCACTACCCCTATTAATGCCATCAAACCAAGCATACTCATGATCGTTAAATCCATGCCCATGATCCAGTGCCCAACTACCGCACCAATAGCACCAAAAGGTATCACTGACATAACGATGAGCGGCTGCAGGTATGAGCCAAATGGGATCGCTAACAAGCAATAAATAATGAAGAAGACAAAGATTAAGCCCCAATATAAACTGCCAAACGATTCAGCTTGCTCTTTCGCTTCCCCTTCTAGCGTGTAGCTGATACTTGGGTATTTCAACACAAGATCATCCATAAATGGTTTCAAATCAGCCGTCAGCACAGTCATGTTGGTGCTTTCTTTATCAACATCTGCGGTAATATTCACCGTACGATAGCGATCGATACGCTTAATAGTAGATGGGCTTTTACCCGGTTTTAATGTCGCCACATGTGATAAAGGCACTTGGCCACCTGTTGGGGTAATGATCAGCATGTCTGATAAATGCGACACAGAGACTCGCTCACTGAGTGGAAATCGTAGCATCACCCTGACATCGTCTCGACCGCGCTGAATACGCTGGATTTCGGCGCCAAAAAAAGCATTTCGAACCTGCCTTGTGATGGAAGAGCTTGACATCCCCATCGCATGCCCTTGTTCATTAAGCTCAATTTGTAGCTCTTCCTTACCATTAGATAAACTGTCAGCAATTTCAAATACTGTAGGGTATTGCGCAATATAAGTTTTAACTTCTTCTGCTGCGGTTTTAAGCAAGGTCAAATCATTTGCAGCCAGTTGCACATCAATAGGGTCACCGCCGCGTCCAATTTCTGCCCTAAAGGTTAAACCCTCGGCGCCTGGTAACGGACCAATAAGCTCTCGCCATTCGTTCACTAATTGCCTGATGGTGATTCCTGTGTCATTTTTATCGGCAGGAATGATTTCAAACCTGACACGACCTTCGTTATCTGATCGACCACCACCAGTAATTGCAAGAATATTGACAATGACACTATCGCCAGCTTCGTTCGTGTACTTTTCTTTAAGCAACGCTGCAGCATTAGACATTTTCTCAACGTAACCGTCAATTACATCGAAACTAGTACCTACCGGCATAGTTAATGTCGCTCTAGCCGTTTCGCTAGGAATACGAGGAAAGAAGGTAAATTTTGTCCAACCACTGGTTATGAAAGCTAAAATTAAAACAAAGGTACCTATGAAGAGAGTTAATGTTGACAAGCGATTGTTGACTGCCCTTTCCAGCAATGGACGGTAATATTTGATGATTGAATTTTCAAAACCATCAGCAAAGCGTTCTTGCCACTGCGACAATTTTGACGATTGTGTCTTCTCATGGCGTAACTTAAGACGCTTTAAATGCGAAGGCAGCACAAATTTTGATTCAATTAACGAGAACAATAAGACTGGTATAACAACGACTGGGATTTGAGCAAACAAGGCCCCTCGCATACCTTCAATGAACGCCAAAGGTAAAAAAGCTGCAATAGTGGTTAAGATACCAAATGTTACTGGTGTTGCGACTTCTTGTGTCCCTTTTACTGCGGCTTCTAGGCCAGAATTGGCAAATTGCGTGTGCCGATATATGTTCTCACCTGTGACAATGGCGTCATCAACAACGATCCCCAACACCAATATAAAACCAAATAAACTCATGATATTAAGCGAAATATCAAAAAACGGCATAACAACAAAAGCGCCCATAAAGCTAATAGGAATACCAATAAACACCCAAAATGCAATGCTAGGTCTTAAAAATAACGTCAATAACAATAAGACCAAAAAACCACCTTGCATTGCGTTTGAAATCAAGGTTTCCAAACGGCTTTTAACTATTTCAGAGTCATCATCCCAATAACTTAATTCAAAGCCTTCAGGTAAATCATTTTGCCTTTCTTGGATATAAGCTTTTACTGCATCAGCCACTTCTATCGCATTTTGTTGGCCAATACGGTAAATTTCTATCATAGCCCCTTGTTGGCCATTGAACCTTGCCCTTAACGGTGTCTCTTCAAAGCCATCATTTACCTCGGCGATGTCTTTGACCTGCACTATTGTGCCATCTGGATAGGTTTTGATAACGATTTTTTCAAATTCATCCTTTCGATAAGCTTGCCCTTTACTGCGCACTAACACATCACCGCCTTCTGTGCGAACATTACCTGCAGACATATCCAAAGAGCTATTACCTACAGCACTGCTGATATCAGCAAGGGTTAAATTGTATTCACGAAGTTTGTCTTGCGAGATATGAATACCAATTTCATAATTTCTCACCGCGTCCAGTTCCAATTGCGTTACTTGCGGTAACTTGAGCAAATCATCGCGCACTTGCTCGGCAAATTCTCGGATTTCTTTTTCAGAATAAATAGAAGCAATAGACACGGTTATGACATCGCGTTTTCGTTCGGCGATTGCAATGTTCGGTTTCTCCGCATCAGTCGGCAAGGTATTTATCGCATCTACTCTCGACTTAATGTCCGCCAATAAATCTCGAGCATCGAAACCGGAATCCGCTTCTATCGAGACAACTGATGTCCCTTCAACCGATGTACTGGTGATCTTTTTAACGCCTTCAAGATCTTGTACCGCTTCTTCTACTTTTATCGTGACACCTTGTTCAACGTCTTCTGGCGTCCCGCCACGCATCGAAATTGCAACATTGATGACATCTGACTCAAATGAAGGAAATACTTCTAACGGAATACGTGTATTGAGTGACATTAGGCCAATAAGTAAAATGGTGATCATCAACAAATTGGCGGCAACGTGATTTCGAGCAAACCAAGCTATCATTATTCTGCTCCGTTCGTTGATTTATTATTAGCGCTAGATGACATACGCTTTTTATCACTGCCTGATCTCTGACGCTGCTCGTTTTCCTTTTTCGTTTGCACAACAACCAATTCTCCATCTAGCTTACTAATACTGACAGGCGTACCAGAGTTCACTTGACCTAGCGCGGTCAAAACCAGTTTATCCGAAGCTTTCAATCCGTTGCTGATCAAGGCAAATTCATCGCTTTGCCATGCAATATCGATGTCTTTGCGAAGCAATCGCCCATTCTCTACTAAGTAAACATAGCTACCTTGATAAATCGCTTTATTTGGAATTATTAAAGCGTCATCGACAATTTTCCCCGTAATTTCAGCGGTAACATATTGGCCTATTTTAATCGGTAAGGCATTGACATTGTTTCGACCATAAGGGTCGTCTATTTGCGCAACAACAAACAATTGTTGAGAGTTTGCATCAAAGGCTCCTTCCGTACGTACAATAGTTCCTAACCATGTTTGGCGGTCAATTAAGTCGGAATAAATTGCCACCTTTGGTAACACTGTGCCTTGTGCTTGGTTATAGCGAGAACTTTCTGGCAAATTCAGGAAAGCCAGATCTTTGTTTTTAATGGGCAGCCTTATTTCTACGTAGTCAACGGCGTATATTTCTGCCAACTTTGTACCAGAAGACACCACTTGACCAATATCAACTTCTTTTGAAAGAATGCGCCCAGTAAAAGGTGCAATAATTTGGGTTCGCTCTAAAGCGAGTTTTGCCTTTACTAAGCCTGCGTCTGCGGAGAAGACATTAGCTTTTGCAGCAAGCAGTTGAGGTTTTCGTAATACTAAATCAGGCGCACTTTTTTTATTGCCTAAACGGATCCAGTCCTGTTGTGCTTGCTCTACTCTCGCTTCTTCTTCGCTTAAAGCTTGTTTAGCATTAAATAAATTTGCTTTGGCTATTTCAATTTCCGCTTGATAATCACGATCATCCAGTTGAATCAACACTTCGCCTTTTTCAAAGAATCCACCCTCTCGAAAGTTGACACTGATATTAGTTATTTGACCAGAAACTTGAGGAAATACATTACTTTGTGTTCTTGGCTTTACCGTACCATAACTGGCTATTTTCAAAGGTAAGTTTTGACTTTTTAACGTTTGCACTTCGACACTCAATTGTGGCGCAGAGCTTGGTTTAAACTTTGTTGAACTTGGCGGGTTATTTTTAACGACATACGCTAGCGTTAAAAAACCAACAAGGATGAATATGGGTAATAGTTTTTTATATTTAATCATTATTCAAAATCCACGTCATGAAATTTTTTGACTTGTGCTAACCCACTATTTGCTTGGGGAGTTTTCAATGTTTGTTCTAGCTTTTCACCACCAAGTGCCGCATAAATCAGTACGCGGTTTTGAATCACTTGATTTTGTAATTGAATAACCGATGTCTGCGTATCAAATGCTCGACGCTGAGACTCTAATACCGTGGTATAGCTGACCAGCCCCTTTTGATATTGATTAAACGACAACGACTGCGCTGCGACGGCATTTTTCTCTGCTTGCTTGAAATACGTCAGGCGCTTATTTAACGAACTATGATTGCTCAGCTTATTTTCGACATCTTCAAACGCACTAAAAACAAGCTCTAAATAGCGTTGTTCTTTCTGCTTTACCTGCAGTCTTGCTTGCTGCTCAAGTGACTTTAATTTACCGGCATTAAATAGTGGCGTAGTTATATTAGCTAGCAACGACCACGCTAATGCGTCGCCACTAAGCAAATTCGACAACTTGTCAGATGAATCCCCTGTTGATGCCGACAACGTAAATTGAGGAAAACGTTGTTTATGAGCAACTGCAAGTCCTGCATCTGCTGCCATCAATTCAAACCAACTCGCCCTTATATCGGCGCGTTGAGTCATTAAAGTCGTAGGCAAGTTTGCATACATATCGTCTTTTATTGTCGGCCACGTTTTTGAATGCTGTAGGCTAGGCTCACTACCTGAAGGGTATCGACCAACAATGGTTTGTAAGCTACGCTTATTTTCAACCACACGTTGTTGTTGTTCGACAACACGCGCCAACTCAGAGTTGACTTCATTTTGAGTCAAATAGACATCAAGTGCCGAGCTTAACCCTAAGCGATACGAACCATTGATGATCTCAAGGTTGTTTTTTAAGTTTTGTGCCCGCTCTTGGTAGAGCGATAACAATGTTTCTGACTCGAGTAAATTAAACCAAGCCTTTACCACATCAGTGATCAAGTTTATTCGTTGATTTTCATAACTTGATTTAACCGCGGCTAACGACAATTCAGCCTGCTGCTGCTCATCCGACAGCTTGCCCCATAGATCCAACTCATAAGAAAGGTTGAGCGATAACTCGGCATTGTTATTATAATTCTCACTGTCTCCATTAACGGTTTTCGATCGTTGCTGGGTCAACGCCATAGAAAGCTCTGGAAAATCAGTTGATTTAGAAACGGCTAAGCGCTCAGTCGCAAGTTCTACCTCATAGGCTGCCGCTTTTAGGTTAAAATTGTTAGCCAGAGCCAAGTCAATGACTTGCTGTAAATGTTTATCTTTTGCAATACCAAGCCAATCGTTCATGACTTGGTTATCAACGTTAATTAAGACACTCTCTGCCGCCCATGATTTTGGCGCTTCAAACGCTTTCACATGAGTTGATATGGCAGAATTTGATGCACAGCCTGACAATACACTAAATAACAAAACACTTAGGTAAGTCTTTGTCATTTTATTTGTGTGACTAAATGTCATATCAAAGTTACTTCTATTTAATTTTAAGGAATTTTCAGGGTTAATATTATAGCCCCCCTTTGTCTAAAAAAAGTCACTTTACAGTGCTTTACAATTCAACAAGTGCATTACAACTCGTCGCATAAAATGAACCACTTATCGACGATAAATCGCCAAATTCCATAGTTATAAGTAACTTTTTAGTATAGTAGAGAAAGCCTTGTAGTTTGAGGTAAACTAAGTCGTATCTTATGGCCGACAACAGACGAGAAAATTAGCGACCTTGAAGCCGCGTCCTTAAACACAATCAAATTAAGTATTGAGAAAGTAATACTATTTCAGAAGATTAACTAGTTTTCTGAAAACGAAAATAACAAGCACATAAAACAGATATTGACCAATCAAAAATATTGCCAATTTTGGCCAAAAAGGTGTTTCTTCACTAAATGGCATTAAGGCGAGCATAGCGGGCCCTGCAATTAACTCGTAGGCCGGTAATGAAGCTGGGTACATGGTGAAATTGAAAATGAATGCGCTAAGCGCCAACACTAAACCAATGACAGCCCATCTAAGCGCAAACTGAACATCTGACATATAATTCCCTTAATATAATCAATGACTCGAAAATAACTGAATAACTTAACTGGGCAGCGAGTTAAGTCTATGGTTCCAACGGCCACCGTCTTGTTTTTGACACTGCTCTTCGCTATCAAATGTAATCTGCTTGTTCAAGTGTTTTACATTTATCCCTATCTCACTCAACTTCGAAGACACTAAGTTGCAAATATAGTTTGTTTTATCTTGTGAAATACAACGAGCAAGACTTGCTTGGCTATCAAATACACAGATTACTTTAAGGCTGCTCGGAAAATTATCGTAATTGACTACATGAGTTAACCACTGAAAACCGGAAATATTTTCAAGCGCATTATTACAAACATCTGTTAATGCCAGTCTAATCTCGTTATCTTTCTTTTTATCTGATTTCCGCACGATTACCTCAACCCGAACATTATTTTTTTAACACAGTAAGCGAGATTTTCGCACATTTAAATCATCGATTGAAGATACAAACTGCTTTGCATTCAAGAATCGCCTGATCAAAGCAGCACTCAGATCAATAATGATTGACCAGTTCAGAAGGCACTAGTGCTCTAACGCCAGTGCACAATTAAGATATATAATTTATGCTACGCTCAAACACTTTATTTGATAAAGCCATATGGCTTTTTATAGTGGTGAATAAAGTGACCTTAAGTTTAAATAACCCCTTTTGATTTTAATAGTTCAGTTGTTCAAGACCTTTAGCCACGACTTTCGAGTCTATAGTGAAGGTAGCTCGACAATTGATATCAAGATCTTATGAAATCTAACAAAAGTGACTACTTCATCAGGAAATATATGATTAATTGATAGGAAATTAGCGAGTAATGAAAAATACAGTCAACCATAATTGCTTTCTAGCGACAAAAAAGCCCAAGCGATGCTCGGGCTCTTACTAAATCACAATGAAGTTAGCGCATTTTGGCTAGTTCACTAAGCTTATAAAAGCGTCGATAATATAGTATTCAATGTGTCACTTGGACGCATTGCTTTAGATGCTAGCTCGTCACTTGGGAAGTAGTAACCACCAATATCCATTTGAGGGCCTTGAGCGGCATTCAACTCATCAACAATCTTTTCTTCTTGCTTAGTCAAAGCTTGAGCCACTGGACCAAATGCCTGAGCAAGCTCAGCATCACTTGTTTGTGTCGCTAGTGCTTGTGCCCAGTAAAGGCCTAAGTAGAAGTGTGAGCCACGGTTGTCTAATTCGTTTACACGACGTGACGGCGACTTGTTCTCTTGTAAGAACTTAGCTGTTGCTTGATCAAGTGTATCTGCCAAAGTTTGTGCTTTAACATTGCCAGAGAAGGTTGATAAATGCTCTAAAGAAGCCGCTAATGCTAAGAATTCACCTAAAGAATCCCAACGTAAGTGATTCTCTTTTTCGAACTGTTGAACGTGCTTAGGTGCTGAACCACCTGCCCCCGTTTCAAATAAGCCACCACCATTCATTAATGGTACGATTGAAAGCATTTTAGCACTTGTTCCCAACTCCAAAATAGGGAATAAATCCGTTAAGTAATCGCGCAAAACGTTACCCGTAACAGAAATAGTGTCTTCACCTTTAGCAACACGTGCTAGTGTGAACTTACAAGCTTCAACAGGCGCTAGAATGCGAAGGTCTAAACCTGAAGTGTCGTGATCTTTAAGGTAAGTATTGACCTTTTTAATCATCTCAGCGTCATGGCCACGGTTTTCGTCTAGCCAAAATACTGCGGGTGTATTACTTGCTTTTGCACGTGTGACCGCTAATTTTACCCAATCTTGGATTGGAGCATCTTTCGCCTGACACATTCTCCAAATATCACCTTCAGCTACGTCATGCTCAAGTAATGTATTGCCATGACTAACAACGCGCACTTTACCTGTACCAGACATAGTGAATGTTTTATCGTGTGAGCCATACTCTTCAGCTTTTTGTGCCATTAAGCCAACGTTAGGTACTGTACCCATAGTAGTTGGGTTGAACGCGCCATTTTCACGACAAAAATCAACAACAGCAGAGAATACACCTGCGTAGTTGCGATCTGGGATCATGAATTTAGTGTCTTTTTGCTTTCCATCAGGGCCCCACATTTGACCAGAAGCACGCAGCGCTGCTGGCATTGAAGCGTCGATGATGACGTCACTTGGTACATGTAAATTAGTAATGCCTCTATCAGAGTCTACCATCGCCATGTCAGGACGTGTTGTGTATACCGCTTGTAAGTCTGCTTCTATTTCAGCTTTTTTGTCTGCAGGTAAACGAGAGATTTTTGCATATACGTCGCCAATACCATTGTTTGCATCAACACCTAATTGCTCAAAAGTCGTTGCGTGTTTTGCAAAAACGTCTTTGTAGAATACTTTAACCGCGTGACCGAACATGATTGGATCAGAGACTTTCATCATGGTCGCTTTCAGATGAAGTGATAACAAAACATCTTGTGCTTTAGCATCATCAATTTCTTTTTCAAAGAAAGAAACTAATGATGCTTTGCTCATCACAGAGGCATCAATCACTTCTTGATCAAGTAACGTTAGGTTTTCTTTTAATACTTTAACGTCGCCGTTTTCAGCAACAAATTCAATATTGACTGTAGTTGCGCCATTAATTGTGGTTGACTTTTCACTGCCGTAAAAATCACCAGATTCCATATGTGCAACATGTGATTTAGTTGTTGAAGACCAAGCGCCCATAGAGTGTGGGTTATTCTTAGCATATTGTTTAACAGAGCCAGGAGCACGACGATCTGAATTACCTTCACGTAAAACAGGGTTTACTGCTGAGCCTAGTACCTTAGCGTACGTTAACTTGATTGATTCTTCAGCTTCACTTTGTGGCTCTTCTGGGTAATCAGGTAAGTTATAACCTTTAGCCTGTAATTCTTTAATGGTTGCCTGTAACTGTGGAATTGAGGCACTGATGTTAGGTAGTTTAATAATATTAGCTTCAGGCGTTTTTGCTAACTCACCTAATTCTGCCAAAGCATCGCCCATGCGCTGCTCTTCCGTAAGGTATTTTGGAAAATTTGCAATAATACGACCAGCTAAAGATATATCGCGAGTTTCTACATCGATACCAGAAGAAGCAGTAAAAGCTTTGATAATAGGTAATAACGAATGAGTTGCTAGCGCAGGCGCCTCATCTGTAATTGTATAAATGATTTTAGAAGTGTCTTTGCTCATTAAAATTCCTAGTTTCGTTTCGCGTTCAGGTCAGAAAAAAGTGAGTATTTATGTCGCTCACTTAGCCTGTTAAATAATTATTTTAGCCGGCGCATATTACTGGAATTCAAAGTACATTAAAATAGTTGAATACAAACCAATCAAATAAAAACGTGGAATTTTATCTTGACGTCATACAGAAACAGACCAAACACTAGGGTTGGCTCGAAAAACGCCCGAAAGGTACGACCAGAAAATAAAAAACCTCCAGTGACCCCTCAAAACAGAAAAGTGGTGTTATTTAATAAGCCTTTTGATGTTTTATGTCAGTTTACTGATGATCAACAACGTAAAACTCTAGCCGACTTTATCACCGTCAAAGATGTTTATGCTGCAGGCCGATTAGACAAAGATAGCGAAGGACTGCTGTTACTGACAAACGATGGCAAATTACAACATAAAATCGCCAGTCCAAAATTTAAATCCCCCAAAACTTATTGGGTGCAAGTGGAAGGTGAACCAACGGAACAAGCGCTAGAAAAGCTTCGACAAGGCGTTGAACTAAAGGATGGCATGACATTACCAGCTAAAATCAAGCGAATGGATGAGCCCAACGTATGGCCACGTAATCCCCCTATTCGCGAACGAGCCAGTATTCCAACAACATGGTTAGAAATCATTATAACTGAAGGCAAAAACCGTCAAGTAAGGCGCATGACTGCACATATAGGCTTTCCAACCTTGAGACTAATAAGAGCTGCAATAGGTGATTGGACTTTATCAGATCTAGCCTCTGGCCATTTTAAAGAAGTATAACGATGCAAATAGAACAAACGGAATCAGCACACGGTGCTAAGCAGTTTAAGCCCAATACCACTGTTGCAGCCATAGTACATTGCCAAGGGAAATTTCTTGTTGTTGAAGAGATTGAACATGGCAAACGTGTCTTTAATCAACCCGCTGGACACATTGAAGCAAACGAAAGCCTTGTTTGTGCGATTAAGCGAGAGTTAAAAGAAGAAACCGGTTTACGCCTTGAGCCGGACTATTTATCGGGTGTTTACTATTTTCACCGCTCTGATTTGTCACTTTACTTCCTGCGTTTTTGTTTTGTTTTTGAACTTGAAGAGCAACAAGCAGGCACGCCGGAAGACGATGAAATACTAGCAAACCACTGGTTTAGCTACGATGAAATCATCGAGAAAAATGACCAACTAAGAAGCGCTATGGTACTTGATTGTATTGAAGATTATTTAAGTGGGCAGAAAATGCCACTTTCTATGCTAAAAAGTAATTTATAACCTATTAAAACATCTTAGGGCTATGCTATAATTCCGCGCCTTTTTTAGCCGAGTTACAACGTTTTGCTGGTTCAGCGACATAACTAACTCACAATCTAAATTGTCACATGACATAGTAGAAAACATGACATCTTCAAATCAAACAGTAAATATTGAATCAACATTAGGGCCTAATGCCAAAGCACCACAAGATACACGCGTTATCGTAGGTATGTCAGGAGGCGTTGATTCATCAGTTTCAGCCTATCTTTTACTTGAACAAGGGTTTCAAGTTGAAGGATTGTTTATGAAAAACTGGGAAGAAGATGACAATGATGAATATTGCGCCGCTGCTGAAGACTTAAAAGATGCACAAGCCGTTTGTGACAAACTTGGCATTAAATTACACACCATTAATTTTGCCACGGAATATTGGGATAACGTTTTTGAATACTTTCTCGCCGAATATAAAGCGGGTCGTACGCCCAATCCTGACATCATGTGTAATAAAGAAATTAAATTTAAAGCTTTCTTAGAATTTGCTTGTGAAGATTTAGGCGCTGATTATATTGCTACCGGTCATTACGTTCGTCGCGAGTACCGTGATGATAAATGGCTCATGATCCGCGGTTTAGACAACAACAAAGATCAAAGCTACTTTTTGTATACTTTAAGTCACAAACAAGTTGGCCAAACGCTATTTCCTGTTGGCAATATTGAGAAACCTGAAGTACGAGCTATTGCCGAGAAAGCAGGTTTAGTGACGCACAACAAGAAAGATAGCACGGGCATCTGTTTTATTGGCGAACGTAAGTTCAAAGATTTTTTACAAAAATTCCTACCTGCTCAGCCTGGCATCATTGAATCAGCAGAAGGCGTTGAAGTAGGCAAGCACGATGGTTTGATGTATCACACACTAGGACAACGTAAAGGACTTCGCATTGGTGGTTTAGCTGCTGCGGGTGAAGAACCATGGTATGTCGTTGAAAAAGATTTAAAACGCAATGTATTAATTGTAGGGCAAGGACATAATCACCCTCGACTATTTTCTAAAGGTTTAATCGCCAATCAATTACATTGGGTGAAGCGAGACGAAATTACAGAAAGTTTCACTTGCACCGTGAAAACTCGTTACCGTCAAGACGATGTTGAATGTACGGTTAAGCCACTAATTGATAGCGCAAATGATGATCCAACTTTTGAAATAATGTTTGATGAGCCACAAAGCTCGGTAACACCTGGACAGTCTGTTGTGTTTTACCAAGATGACGTATGCCTTGGTGGCGGTATAATTGACACACTGATCCGTTAATTCGATATTTAAAGCAACGACCTATAGATTGAGCGAGAGCCTTAAACGACCCATGAATTTTTCAACGCAGATGAACGAACAAACCGTTACTTTCGCCGCTATTTGTCAAATAGCTAGCGCGGTACAAAAAATTTCACGTACAGGCGAATACAATGAAGAAGCTTTAGCTCTTTTGTTAAATGGTATTACCGTGACATCGCCAAAAAACACCCTAGACGTGTATGGCAGTGATGCCGAAAATGTGAAAGAAGGCCTACAAGTTTTAATCAATCACTTAGGTGACGAAAACAAGCAAAAAGATCCTGAGTTAACTCGCTACATTGTTAGTTTGCTCAATTTAGAACGACGCTTAAGCAAGAACAAAAAGCAATTGAGCCAATTGGGTGAGCGAATCAGCCAAGCAAAACGTCAACAAGATCACTACGACATCACCAGCGATACCATGTTGAACAGTCTCGCTAGTATTTACAGTGATTTAATCAGCCCGTTAGGGGCCAGAATTCAAGTGGCTGGTGAACCCGCTATTTTAAAACAGGAGGCCAATCAACATAAGATCAGAGCCTTGCTGTTAGCAGGAATTCGCAGCGCCGTGCTATGGCGTCAAGTAGGCGGAAAACGTAGAAACATTTTATTTGCACGTTCTAAAATATTGAACTGTGCGAAAAATATATTAAATCAAATACATTAATTCTTATATTGGGAACTCATTATGGAACTTTCAGCATTAAGTGCAATTTCACCTGTTGATGGTCGTTATGGTAGCAAAACTGCAGCCCTACGCCCTATTTTCAGTGAATTTGGATTAATCAAATACCGTGTAACTGTTGAAGTTCGCTGGTTGCAAAAACTAGCGGCTACTGCTGAAATCAACGAAGTCCCTGCTTTTTCAGCAGAAGCTAACGCCGTGTTAGATGCGATTGTTGCTGATTTTAGCGAAGAAGATGCACTACGTGTAAAAAACATTGAAGCAACAACAAACCATGACGTAAAAGCAGTTGAATACTTTTTGAAGGAAAAAGTTGCAGACAACGCAGAGCTTAATGCAGTGACTGAATTCATTCATTTTGCCTGCACGTCTGAAGACATCAATAACTTGTCGCACGGTTTAATGCTAAGCGAGTCACGTGAGCAAGTGTTATTGCCAATGATGGAAGAAATTCTTGCTGAGCTAAAAGCATTGGCAATTGAATATAAATCTATCCCAATGATGTGTCGTACACACGGTCAACCAGCTTCTCCAAGCACCATGGGTAAAGAAATGGCTAACGTTTACGTTCGTTTGAAACGTCAACGTGACCAGATTGCTAACGTAGAAATGTTAGGTAAGATCAATGGCGCTGTCGGTAACTACAACGCTCACGTCAGTGCGTACCCAGAAGTGAACTGGCATGGTTTTGCTAATGAATTTGTTACTTCATTAGGATTAACCTGGAATGCGTTCACTACTCAAATTGAGCCACATGACTACATAGCTGAGCTTTTTGATGCTGTAGCACGTTTCAATACCATCTTAATCGACTTTGATCGTGACATTTGGGGCTATATTGCATTAGGTCACTTCAAGCAAAAAACCATTGCAGGGGAAATTGGATCATCAACTATGCCACATAAAGTTAACCCGATTGATTTTGAAAATTCTGAAGGTAACTTAGGCATTGCCAATGCTTTATTCTCACACTTAGCACAAAAACTTCCTGTATCTCGCTGGCAGCGTGATCTAACTGACTCCACCGTATTACGTAACTTAGGCGTTGGTTTTGGTCATGCATTAATTGCTTATGCTGCCACATTAAAAGGTATTAGCAAGTTACAAGTGAATGAAGAAAATCTTCGTGCAGAGCTCGACAAAAACTGGGAAGTTCTAGCTGAGCCAGTGCAAACGGTAATGCGTCGATATGGCATAGAAAAGCCATACGAGAAACTAAAAGAGTTGACGCGTGGTAAGCGTGTTGATGGCGCATCAATGCGTTCATTCATCATGAACCTTGAATTACCAGAGTCTGTTAAAGCTGAGCTCTGCGAATTAACACCTGAAACTTATATTGGTCGCGCCGAGTCTTTTATCGCTGAACTGGACTAATTCGCCACCGTTGCCAACAATAAAGGGGTTCTTTTGAATCCCTTTTTTATTGAGAAAAAAATATGTATGAACTTAATTGGGGCGACTTAACCCCTGAATTATTTCTTAAAGAATACTGGCAGAAAAAACCACTGATCATTAAGAATGGTTTCAAACAGTTTGCCGATCCCATTGCTGCTGATGAATTAGCTGGGCTCGCGATGGAAGAAGAGATAGAGTCTCGCATTATTGCTCACCAAAATTTTTCTGATTGGCAAGTAAGCCATGGCCCATTTGAAGACTTTTCAGATCTTAAAGAGCAAGGCTGGACGTTGTTAGTGCAAGCCGTCAATAACTGGTCTGATAAAACGAATGACTTGCTACGTCCATTTAAATTCGTGCCTAACTGGCGCATAGATGACGTCATGGTTAGTTTTTCAACACCCGAAGGTGGCGTTGGCGCACATTTAGATCAATATGATGTGTTTATAATCCAAGGCTCTGGCAAGCGTCGTTGGCAAGTTGGACTGCCAGATTCTTCACTAGAACAACTCGTGCCGCATCCAGATTTAAAGCAAGTTTCTTCTTTTGCCCCCGTGATAGATGTTATCACTGAGCCTGGTGATATTGTCTATATTCCGCCCAATCATCCACATAATGGCGTAGCATTAGAAAATTCACTAAATTACTCAATTGGCTTTCAGGCGCCAAGTGGCCAAGAACTCGTTTCTGCATTTGCGGATACTTTGATTGATCAAAACATTGGCTGCGAACGCTTTGGTGATGCTGGTCGAAAAATAGCAAAACAACCTGAATTGTTAACCAGTGGCGACTTAGCAAGTTTAAAACGATTCATGCTTAGTCATTTAAATGATGATGAATTGTTTAGCCATATGGTGTCTACGTTCACAACGAGTTCACATCACGCGTTAGAAATTTTAATGCCAGTAGAAAAATTTACTGAAGAGACAGTTACAGATTTTCTCAATACAGACGGTATTTTGGTTCGCCCAGTATTGGGGTTGAAATCTCTAATCAACCAGCAAAACAATTGCTTGTACATTAATGGCGATCAAATCGTACTAGATAGTGATACGAAAGCGCTTGGACTTTTGCTAGCACAAAACGCAACTATGACCACAGAAAAGCTAAAAAGTTTCTCAGATTGTTTGAAAAACGTACAAATGTTAACTACTGTTTTAAATATGGGATATTGGTATATAGATTAGACAAGTGCCTTATAGTGTAAGCCGAGTACCTTGGGAACAAGCGGAGCCTTTACTTAAAGACGTGCGAGAGCGCGTCTTTATATGCGAATACCGAATTCCCAAAAGTATTGAATTTGATCGAAAAGATCGTACGGCTTATCACATGTTAGTTTGTGATGACATAACCCAAGAGCCTATCGCTACGGGACGCATTTTAAATACTGGAGAAATAGGTCGCATCGCTGTCGTGATGGAACATCGTAAGCTGAAATTAGATCAAATTGTCATTCAAGGGTTGATGCAAATAGCTAAAGAACTCTCCTTAAATGAAGTGTTCATTCATAGCCCATTAGATGCTGTTGAATATTTTAGGAAAAATAAGTTTTATACGGTTGGCTCTGTTTTTATGGAGGCGGGATTACCAAAGCAGCGTATGGCCTGCCCTATTGATTGCATCAACTATAACAAATGCTACCTAAGTCACTGAATATCGTCCTGATCACCGACTGCCTTTAGGCTATTTTAACGTCCAACCTTAAACCTTCTCTATACATTCCATTGATTGTTATTCAATCAATAATTATTGCCACAGTACATCATCATTATAAAGATCGTATAACTTGTCAGCCTGACTAACCAAGCGCTGGCCAAATTCATGTTGTTTACAGTCTTCACTCGAAAGCATATTTTCTGCTTGTAGCTGCCACTTCATTGAAAAATGCCGCATTGCCTCCCTAGCATTATTTGCTGTTTCAGCATGGACGTGATCAGTAGAAAGTTGAGCACTTAGTACCCAATACAACTGCCCTGTTGCATCTTTAAGTAACCAAACAGCGATCGAAGGTACAAGATAACGACTTTGTTCAAGGATTACGGTAGATGTAATAATTCCTTTTGTTGCAAGGTACTTAGTAGCAGCCTGGTATTGTTCTTTAATCCATGCGGATTGTTGTTCTTCAGTTAGTGCCGCGTTATCGGACATTTAGTATCGCCTCTTATTATCTGTAATTGAGTATAAAACATTTCATTAAGATACTTAATATGTACTTAATAGTTAACACTTGAACACAAGTTTATTTGAGCTATTAGCTAGATTGCCTAAAATCTAAATGCTATGGTGCGCGCCGAAATATTACAACAATGTTCAAGTAAATGTGAATCAGAAGACTAAAATAAAATAACCCTTTTGAGTATAGAAATACTCTACTTGAACACCTTTTAACCTTGGAGACATACAGTGGCTTTTTTCGATTTAGTAGACTTTGATCATCATGAACAAGTCGTTTTCTGTAGCGACGAAGAAACAGGCTTAAAAGCAATTATTGCGGTACACAGCACAAAGTTAGGTGCTGCGGTTGGTGGTTGTAGAATGTGGGACTACGCAAGTGATGAAGAAGCGTTAGTTGACGTTTTACGTCTATCTCGTGGCATGACATATAAAAATGCCATGGCAGGCTTGACCATGGGTGGTGGAAAATCAGTTATTATTGGTAACGCTAAAGAAATCAAATCTGAAGCACTTTTTAAAGCATTTGGTAATGCGTTAAATGGCTTAGGTGGACGCTACGTTAGCGCTGAAGACGTCAATATCACTACAGCAGATATTGCCATTGCTAATACAGTAACACCTTATGTAACAGGCACTGAAGGTAAAAGTGGAAACCCTGCACCATTCACAGCATTAGGTACCTTTTTAGGCATTAAAGCCGCTGTTAAGCATAAACTAGGCACAGGCGATTTAACTGGACTGCGCATCGCTATTCAAGGGTTAGGTAGTGTTGGTTATTACTTGTGTGAACATTTACACAAAGCGGGCGCAAAATTGGTAGTTACCGACTTAAATCAAGAAGCACTTGATAAAGTAGCCACTGAGTTTGGCGCTGACGTTGTTGGTTTGAATGAAATTTACGACCAAGATGTTGATGTATATGCGCCGTGTGCACTTGGCGCAACAATTAACGACAGTACCATTGATCGCATTAAGGCTAAGATCGTTGCTGGTTGTGCCAATAATCAATTAGCAGAGCCAAGACATGACCACGCTTTAGTTGAACGTGGTATTTTGTACGCACCTGATTATGTAATCAATGCCGGAGGCATCATCAATGTGTCTTTCGAAGAAGATTACTGCATTGATCAAGCGACCGCTAAAGTTGAAGAAATTTATTCTACTTTGTTGGATGTATTCAATAAAGCTGATGCTGAAAACAAACCAACGGGTATGGTAGCTGATGAAATGGCTCGCGAAATAATCGCTCGAGGCGGTAAGTAATTGCTGTAATGTTGTTAATAAAAAAAGGCGCTAAAGCGCCTTTTTTTATTGAGTAAATCTATGTCTTTATATGCAACTCGTTAATCGCTTCTAATAATGCCTGTACGGGGTGACGAGACTTAATGCTAGCAAACCGTTTAGCTTGGCTTCGACATGAAAAACCAGTCACCAACACTTGTTCATCTGATAATGCGTCAAGAGGTGCTTGCCAACTCATTTCAAACAATGACCTTGAGTTATCCAAATTAACCGCTTCATGGCCATAAGTACCCGCCATACCGCAACAACCCACACTCACTTTTTCAACCACTAAGCCAAACGTTTTGAAAATATCAATCCATTGGCTTTCACTTTTAGGCAGTGCTGTTTTTTCCGTGCAATGACCAAACAATTTAAACGGTGTTGGCTGTTTAGCGACTGGTAGCGCGAATGATTCAACATCTATTGTACCAATCGCAGTAACAAGCCATTCATGAGCTAGCTGGACATTAAACTCGCCGCGCTGATCTCCTAATATTTGTTTATATTCATCTCGATAGCAAAGCACTAATGAAGCGTCCATGCCTACCATAGGTAAGCTGAGCTCATGTAATTGGTTTAAGAAATCTGCACTATTCTTGGCAGTTTTAGCAAAACGTTTTAGGAAACCTTTAACATGCTGTGGTTTACCATTAGGCTTAAACGGCAATAATATTGGATTAAAGCCAAGCTTTTGAGCCAGCAACATCATGGATTCCACGGTATTTGCGTCATAAAATGAGGTAAAAGGATCTTGGACAATAAGCAACGTTTTAGCTTTTTCTTCATCAGAAAAATTGGTTAACGCGTCAATATCGAATCGTTCGAATCTATCTGCTACACGTTTATTAAGTGTTGGTATAGATAATAACGGTGTATCCACATAGCCAATAAATTTACGGCTAAACGACTTATATAATGGCGTATTTAATACACTATTTACAATTTTTGGCATCGTTGCCATCACGGGCGCCAATTGCTCAACATTTGCGACAAGATGGTCAGTTATTGGTCTAAAGTACTTTGAATGATAAAGGTTGATAAAACGCGATCTAAAATCTGGTACATCAACTTTGACTGGACACTGACTAACACAGGCTTTACACGCCAAGCAGCCTTTCATCGCAGACATCACTTCATGAGAGAAATCCTCCTTAGTGTCAGCGCTAAAACCATTCGAAATTTTATTCAGCAAACGTTTGACTGACCAACCGCTGATTTCCTGCTCAAGCGACAGAACATCAACGCCTTGGCTCTCGACTAGTCTAAGCCATTCACGCATTAACCCTGCTCGACCTTTAGGAGAGTGTCGTCGATCGCGTGTAACTTTACTCGATGGGCACATAGGGCTTGTGACGTCGTAGTTAAAACACAGACCATTGCCGTTACAGCCTAGCGCTGACTCGAATGAGGTTTTAACTGCCGTTGGGATTTGACGATCAAAATATCCACGTTTTACGCCATCAACAGAAACAAGCGCTTCTTGAGAGTCAATTGGCGTACAAATTTTACCGGGATTCATTTTATTGAGCGGATCGAACGCCGACTTTATTTTTCTCAGCTCAGTGAACAGTACCTCACCAAAAAATTCAGGGCCGTATTCACTACGATAACCCTTCCCGTGCTCACCCCACATTAAACCACCATATTTAGCAGTTAATGAAACTACTTGATCGGAAATTTGACGAAGCAATTTCTCTTGTTCAGGATCGCACATATCAAGTGCAGGCCTTACATGTAAGACACCGGCATCAACATGCCCAAACATGCCGTAATGTAGGTTATAGCTATCAAGCAGAGCTCTAAATTCAACAATAAAATCAGCTAAATTTTCAGGTGGCACTGCCGTATCTTCAGCAAAGGCTAACGGTTTTTGGCTTCCCGCTGTATTACCGAGCAAGCCAACCGCTTTTTTACGCATAGCGTATAAGCGATTGATACTGGCTAAATCGTAAGTTACTTGAAAGCCGATAACGCCCTTATCACTATCGATGTCTTGAGCCAATGTTTGCTCTAGTGTCCCTATACGTGATTTTAATGCGTCAATATTATCATCGTTGTACTCGACAAGGTTTATACCATCCATGACTTTACCAGGCACTTCCGTGATTAAATCACTAACCGAGTGCCAGACAATATCTTGTTTCGCTAGATTCAGTACTTTGCTGTCTATCGTTTCTACTGACGTTGCATTTGCCTTAACTAGGCTTGGTGAATGACGAAGTGCCGAGTCAAAACTGTCGTATTTAATATTGACGATCGCTTTGGCTTTTGAAATGGGCGTTAAGTTAAGTTTAGCTTCGCAAACAATGGCAAGCGATCCTTCAGAGCCCGTGATCACGCGGGAGAGATCAAATGTTGTTAAGTCAACATCGAATACGTTTTCTAAGTCATAACCCGTTAAAAAGCGATTGAGACGTGGAAACGTTGATAAAATAAGCTCACGGTTGTCGCGACACGTATTGTAAACCTGCCCGACAATTTTCCCGAGACTAGTGTGCTCTTGACCAACACGCTCAGCTTCTTCAATAGGCATTGGAAATGTTTCTATCAATTCGCCATTAGCCAGTACGCTACTCAGTCCTAAAACATGGTTGGAGGTTTTACCATACACCAAAGAGCCTTGACCGGATGCGTCCGTGTTGATCATGCCACCGATGGTTGCCCTATTACTAGTCGATAAATCAGGTGAGAAGAAAAAACCGTAAGGACGCAAGTAATCATTGAGTTGATCCTTAACCACACCCGCTTCTACTTTTACCCAGTTTTCTTGAACATTAATTTCTAAAATACGATTCATGTATTTTGATAAGTCAATAACAATCCCTGGCGTTAAACTTTGACCATTGGTACCAGTACCGCCGCCTCTTGCACTGAATTTTATGTTTTGGAAACGTTGTTGGTTTGCCAGCCCTGTAATAAGTTGAACATCGTTCTTGGTGCGAGGGTGAAGCACTAATTGTGGGAGCTGTTGATAAACACTGTTATCTGTTGCGACAGCGAGTCGCGCGCTGTATTGGTTATTAATTTCACCCGTAAAAGCAGTTTGCTTTAGAGCGTTAATGAAATCTTGGTAAATAGGTTTAATTAATTCAACAGGGTCTAACCGAGGTAACATAGCGTAATTTTGCGTAACAACATTATTGAGGTGATGAAGTATAACACGCTAAAAAGTGATGTTTAGGGGTTGTGGGAGAGAAAAATAAAAAAGCTTAAGAACATTTAATTTGCTCTTAAGCTTTTATCAATATTTTTGGCTAGTATTTATTCGCTAGCTTACTTTACCTTCTTGCTCAGCCAAATATAACCAAGTAGGTAATACTGTATCTGGGTTGAGTGACACACTATCGATGCCCTGCTCCACTAACCAATGAGCAAAATCTGGATGATCTGACGGCCCTTGACCACAAATACCGACGTATTTTCCACGCGCCTTACAAGCTTTGATTGCCATTTCTAATAGCATCTTAATAGCAGGATTACGCTCGTCAAATAAATGAGCAATCAAGCCTGAATCACGATCCAAACCAAGTGTTAGCTGAGTTAAATCGTTAGAGCCAATTGAGAAGCCATCGAAATAATCTAAGAACTGATCAGCAAGCAATGCGTTAGATGGCAATTCACACATCATGATAATTCTTAAGCCGTTTTCACCACGTTTTAAGCCGTAGCTTTCAAGTATCTCAATAACCGCTGCCGCTTCGTCTAACGTACGAACAAATGGGATCATGATCTCGACGTTACTAAAGCCCATGTCATTACGTACACGTTTAATCGCTTCACACTCTAGTGCAAAACACTCTCTGAAATCTTTTGAGATGTAACGTGACGCACCACGGTAACCAATCATTGGGTTTTCTTCATCCGGCTCAAACTCTTCACCGCCCACTAAGTTAGCGTATTCGTTTGATTTAAAATCAGACATACGTACGATGACTTTTTCTGGTGAGTATGCCGCCGCTAGTGTTGAAATACCTTCAGTTAGTTTCGCAACGTAAAACTCTACAGGACTTTCATAACCGGCAATAATATCAGTAATTTCTTCTTTTAAATCACGTGACTGTTCATCAAAGTTTAATAATGCCTTCGGGTGAACACCGATCATTTTATTAATAATGAACTCTAAACGTGCTAAACCAATACCTGCATGTGGTAATCGAGCAAAAGCAAATGCTCGGTCTGGGTTGCCGACATTCATCATTATTTTAAGTGGTAGCTCAGGCATAGAGTCCACTTCTGATGTTGTCACGGTGAAGTCCAGTTTACCTTGGTAGATGAAACCGGTATCACCTTCAGCACAAGAAACGGTCACTTCATCACCATTAGCAATTTTTGAAGTTGCATCACCACAGCCAACAACCGCCGGGATCCCCATTTCACGTGCGATGATTGCTGCGTGACAAGTACGTCCACCACGGTTAGTAACAATCGCAGAAGCTCGCTTCATGATAGGCTCCCAATCAGGATCTGTCATGTCAGTGACTAATACATCACCCGGCTGGATTTTGTCCATTTCGTCTAATGAAGACAGTACTTTTGCTTCACCTGAGCCAATTTTGTGACCAATTGAGCGACCTTCACAAATAACATTAGCTGATTCTTGTAATTGGAATTGTTCCATCACATTGGCATTTTCTCGGCTGCGCACTGTTTCAGGGCGGGCTTGAACTATATAAAGCTTACCGTCGAGACCATCTTTTGCCCACTCAATGTCCATCGGACGTTGATAATGCTTTTCAATGATCACTGCTTGTTTGGCAAGTTCCATTACTTCATCATCTGTCAATGAGAACTGGTTTGACTGTGCTGGTTCAATATCAACAATTTCAACCTGCTTGCCATGCTCTTGCGTGTCTGCATAGATCATCTTAATCGCTTTTGAGCCGATATTACGACGAACAACAGCGGGGTTGCCTTTGGCCAGTGTTGGTTTGTGTACATAAAATTCGTCAGGGTTAACTGCGCCTTGTACAACCATTTCACCTAAACCAAAACTTGAAGTGACAAAGACTACATCTTCAAAGCCTGATTCTGTATCAATAGAGAACATTACACCACTTGACGAAATATCGGAGCGAACCATACGCTGAATACCCGCAGATAAGGCCACGCCACGGTGGTCGTAGCCTTGGTGAACACGATAAGAGATTGCACGATCGTTAAAAAGAGAGGCAAAAACGTGTTTAATCGCGACCATGACCGCGTCTAAACCTTTTACATTGAGGAAAGTTTCTTGCTGGCCCGCAAAGGAGGCATCAGGCATGTCTTCTGCCGTTGCTGATGAACGTACAGCGAATGAAGCATCTTCGGTGAATTCGCCAGCAAGTTTAGCATAGGCTTGTTCAATATCGTCCTGCATTTGCGGTAAGAACGGCGTATCAATAATCCATTGACGGATTTTAGCCCCACATTCACCTAAGGCATGAATATCGCTTACATCAAGAGTATCAAGCAATTGATAGATCTTGTCGTTGAGGCCACTTTGCTCTAGAAATTCATTAAACGCGTACGCTGTAGTAGCAAAACCACCAGGCACTTGTACGCCAACATTGGCAAGGTTTGATATCATTTCACCAAGCGATGCGTTCTTTCCGCCAACTCGCTCAACGTCATTCATCCCTAATTCTTCATACCAAAGTACGTTTTCTTGCACGACATAATCTCCAAGATAAATAAATAAAAGTGTATACGTAAATCCCTTAATTTCATGCAAAACTAAGATGCTTACGTATAAACCTTTATTTACAAGCGCGCTCATTCTACACTGCCCCCTAAATATTCCAAAATACTATTTAAAAGTTTTCACAAGTGAGATCATGATGCGCGCAGCTTTTTACATTTCCGATGGTACGGCCATTACTTCTGAGGTATTTGGTCACGCCTTACTGTCTTTGTTTCCAATGGAATTTGAACACCACACCATTTCATTTGTAGAAACGCTAGAAAAAGCACAGGAAGCCAAAGAACGAATAAACAGAACCTCACGACAAACCGGTGAACCGCCGCTAGTTTTTCATACTTTTGTTAACCCCGAGATCAGAGAAATTATTGATAGTTGTGATGGCATTATTTATAACTTTCTTGAGCATTTTGTCTCACCGCTGGAACAACAGCTCGGAATTGATGCAAAACCTAAAGCTCACCGCACACATAGCATCCATGAAAATTCATACGATCACAGAATTGATGCAGTCAACTATGCGCTTGCCAATGATGACGGCTCTAATATCACAAACTATGAAGGCGCTGATGTCATTTTAGTTGGAGTGTCCCGTTCAGGTAAAACGCCCTCATCACTCTATTTGGCGCTACAGTACGGTGTTAAAGCTGCAAATTACCCATTTACTGATGATGATATGGATGACTTGAAACTGCCGGATTTTCTCAAGCCATATAAAAAGAAAATTTTTGGTTTAACTATCGATGCCGATCGTTTAATGGATATTCGAGATAATCGCATGGCGAACAGCAAATATGCGTCCGCAAGGCAGTGCCGAATGGAATTAAGAGAAGTAGAAAAACTGTATAAGAAAGAAAAAATCCCTTTTATCAACACCACTAAGTTCTCAGTTGAAGAAATAACCGCCAAAATCCTCTCGGAAACAGGCCTACAACGCTATAAATACTAGTAATTTTAGTTTTATATCAATTTATACTAATTAACCCTGTAAAATCGGTTCACTTACGGGGTTAATTTAGCTATCTTAGCGCGCAGTATTATATAAAAAGCATAGACGCTTTAAAGACTGTTAAATGACTATAAAAACCGATGAAATTCGCACGACGCTAATTGAGAATTTAGCATCGCCTGCCGAACTTGCACAGCAGATCCCATTAGACCCTAAAACTGCACAATTTATCTTAGATAGCAGAACTGCTGTAGAAAACATTATAGAAGGCAAAGACGATCGCCTAGTAGTTGTTATTGGACCTTGCTCAATTCATGATCCTGTAGCCGCGGTAGACTATGCAAAGCAACTTAAAACACTCCATGATAAATACCAAGATGACCTGCTAATTGTAATGCGCGTTTATTTTGAAAAGCCGCGCACCACAGTTGGTTGGAAAGGATTGATTAGTGATCCCGATCTAGACAAATCATTCCATGTTGCCAAAGGACTCACCTTAGCTAGAAATTTACTTGTCGACATAAATAAACTTGGTTTAGCTGCAGGTACTGAATTTTTAGATATGGTAACGGGCCAATATATCTCAGATTTAATCAGTTGGGGGGCCATTGGCGCACGCACCACTGAAAGCCAAGTACACAGAGAATTAGCGTCAGCGTTGTCTTGCCCCGTAGGCTTTAAGAACGGTACCGATGGCAACGTAAAAATTGCTGTTGATGCAATAAAAGCTTCGAGCGTACCTCATGTACTTTACTCACCAGACAAAAATGGTCAAATGTGTATCTACCAAACTCATGGTAATCCTTTTGCCCATGTAATATTACGTGGTGGAAAGCAACCGAATTATTCATCACAAGACATTAGCAACACCGTAAAAACATTGACTCAATCAGGCATAGATAAACCCATCATGGTCGATTGCAGTCACGGTAATAGCTTTAAGGATCATAATAAGCAGATGGATGTTGCCTCTGAACTTGCTAATCAAATAACAGAAGGTAGCTGTAATATTTTTGGCGTGATGATAGAAAGCTTTTTAGTGGCTGGGAATCAAAAAGTTGAAGCAAATAAACCGTTAATTTATGGCCAGAGTATCACCGATGCGTGTGTTGATTTAACAACCAGCAAAGAAATGCTTGAAAGATTAGCTCAATCAGTGCGCAATAGACGAAATAGTTAGTGACGTAAAAAGCGGCTTTGCCGCTTTTTTTTAAACGCTTTAAGAGTTCACCGTTCGTGATTCTACTAGTTTACCCACTAGGCTATCACTGGCTGCTTCAATTAATTCAACCACGTACCTAAATCCACCAGCACCGCCGTAATAAGGGTCAGGGACTTCTCTTTCTTCTATGCCTTCAATAAAATCAAGAAATAACATAATCTTATGGTGGTATTCAGGCCTAGCAACTTTCTTTAAATTACGAACATTGTCTTCATCCATTGCAAGTATGAGATCAAATTGGCTAAAGTCTTTTTCGATAACCTTTCTCGCCTTGATCCCATCAAAAGAATAGCCCTTATCATTACCCACTTTTATCGCTCTATGATCTGGTTTTTCACGAGCATGCGCTCCAAGCGTGCCTGCAGAATCTAATGACAGGTTTAAATTCGCTTGCTTGGCTTTGTGTCTAAAAATAGCTTCGGCTGTGGGAGAGCGGCAAATGTTACCCATACAGACAAAAAGAATGCTTTTTATTTCTTTATAATTCAGTGAGTTTTTCATGATTTAGGCGACTCCATACGCTGAGATTTTATTATTCCAACTCAATGAAAACAGCAACAACTTACAATTCTGTGTTGGGAAATTCTATCACTTTCTTATCGATAGGCTACATTTATTTAACAAGAATAAAAAGACCATGAACCTACTAATAATAACGCGCCAAAATAACGACTCTCTCAGAAAACACCCAAATACCCCCTCCAACGAAGCGAACAGCATGCCTTGATCATTTTAACTTTGACAGGATATCAGCTGTATGTTGCCCTAACGTAGGTGGTGCGTTTTTATATTCAATAGGCGTCTCGGAAAATTTCACCGGATTTGCCACTTGCGGTATTGCACCAATTTCTGGGTGATCAAGATCAAACGACATTTGGCGATGTTTGACTTGTTCATTATCGAATACATTATCTATGTTATTTATTGGGCCGCAAGGCACATGAACGGCTGCAAGCGCTTTTAACCAATAAGCTACATTTTGTTGTATAAAATATGATTCAAGTATTGGCAATAACTCATTTCGGTTTTTAACGCGCAAGCTATTTGTCAGATATCGTTCATTTAACCCAATTTCTGGACAACCTAATACTTGGCAGCATTTTTTGAACTGTCCATCATTGCCTACCGCTAAAAGAATATAACCATCTTTCACTTTAACCGATTGATAGGGAACAATATTAGGGTGCGCACTGCCCAATCTATTGGGAATATCACCTGAAACTAGATAGTTGCTAGCTTGATTTGCCAGCCAGGCCACCTGCGTATCAAGCAAAGCTAAATCAATATGCTGACCACTACCGGTTTGGTTTTTATAATGTAGCGCTGCTAATATCGCGCTAACTGCATACATCCCCGTCATTAAATCTGCCACAGCAACGCCTACTTTTTGAGGGCCACCACCTGGTAGTTCATCTTTTTCACCAGTAATACTCATCAAGCCACCCATTGCTTGAATCATGGCGTCATAGCCCGCTTGTTTAGCATAAGGGCCCGTTTGGCCAAAGCCCGTAATCGAGCAATAAATGATATCGGGCTTAGTTGCTTTTACACTGAGATAATCTAGGCCATATTTCTCAAGCCCCCCGACTTTGTAATTCTCAACTAAAATATCAGCGTCTTGAACTAGCTGTTTAATCGATTGCTGACCATCGCGCGTTGTGATGTCTAATGTGATCGATTTTTTGCCTCTATTGGTGGCAATAAAATACGCTGATTGTTCCGTATCATTGCCTTTTTTATCTTTGACATAAGGAGGTCCCCAATGCCGGGTATCATCCCCTAATTTGGGCCGTTCGATTTTCCAAACTTCTGCGCCATAATCCGCTAACACTTGTGTCGACCAAGGCCCAGCCAATATGCGACTCAAATCCAACACTTTAATACCTGATAAAGGACCTGCCATTAAACTTCCTCAGTTGTTAATTGATATCTAAGATACCGTTAGAGCAATCTTAAAGATACAACTCAAGGTTATTTATCTATTAGAGCGAGTAAATGTAAATCACAATCTAAAGCACTGGTTAGATATAGTTTCATTGACAACGCGTTAACTATACAAACGTTCTTTTGAAGGCACTAAAAAAGGCTAACAACTTCTTGTTAGCCTTTCAACCTGAGCGCTTTCTAATTTAAATTACATTCTTCGTCTTAATAAACCCAACATTAATAACGATAACCAAGCCATACCTCCACCAGAAGAGCTGCCAGAATTATTGGCTGCTGGCGGTGTGGGCGTGGGTGTAGGAGCGACCGAAGGCACAGTGAACATTACATTTTTAATGTAACCTTTATCATCTAACTCAGTCGCGGCGGGATCTTTGTTATATTCCCAAACCACTTTA
This sequence comes from Thalassotalea atypica, assembly GCF_030295975.1. Taxonomy (NCBI): domain Bacteria; kingdom Pseudomonadati; phylum Pseudomonadota; class Gammaproteobacteria; order Alteromonadales; family Colwelliaceae; genus Thalassotalea; species Thalassotalea atypica. The sequence goes on along the minus strand of NZ_AP027364.1, from coordinate 1,905,870 downwards.
TTGATGCCTTCAGCTAAGCTGATTGTCTTCGCTTCAAATGCAACATCACCTGAGATAAAATCAACAAGCTCATCATTTACGTATAGGTATAATGCATCATAAGGCTCTGTGGGATCGTCAACATTTTCTTCACTTGATACCGACCATTCAAAGGTTAACTCACCTTCACCATCAATTACTGCCATCGCAAAGCTACTTTGATTATGCGTAATACTTCCGCTAGTAATACCGCCATTGGCGCTATCGGTTACCCACGACAGAGCCCCTCCTGAATACCAAACTACATTTTCATCGCCAGTATTTAACGCGGTTTCAATTTCACTAGAGGTTTCAATAGCAACCGCTTTAGCAATCGCTGAACTGGTTACAATATCTTCTACATCAGCAGCAATATCAATGCTGACATTTTCGCTTAGTGCACTATTAGCAGTTAATGATACTTCTACAGTACACGACTCTGCGGCCGCTAATGTTGCACAGTTTTCACCATCAACTATAAAAGCATCATCGCCCACAACTGAGAACGTTAAATTCGCTGTCATACTTGCATTATTTGTGACTTCAAGTGATGTCGTAAAGGTTTGACCAACAGGCACAACGCCAAAATCAGCGACTTGTTCAATTGCTATGCCCTGATAGATACCTTTTAACCAATCATCAAAGCTTGATGCTCTGGCAAAAACGCCAGGGTAACCATCCGCTGCACAACCTATGCCCCAACTAACGACTCCAACTTGCTGCCAGCCTTCGTTAGTATTCACCACCAAAGGGCCACCACTATCGCCTTGGCATGAGCTTTTGCCGCCACCAGCTACAGTGGCACAAATCATCCGTTCAGTAATACCAACGGTTTCAGGATCAATTCCACCTTGACCGTTAGTAAAGCTATCAACAAAAGTATCTTTACATGCTTTGTTTGTCATTAATGACAGTTCAACCTGATGTAAAATGTCTGGAAAATTCGACGTCGGCCCTTCACCAGGTCCATAACCTGTACGACCACCCCAACCGATAACCGTCACTAAGCTGTTTTCCATTTCAACGAGTTCTGTTGTTTCAGTGCTCGCTAGCGTTACGGCTGGAGAGTCTACCTCTTCGGCTAACTCAATAAGCGCAATATCATAATCGAGTGACACATCGTCATAATTTGGATGCATATATATACGTTTAATTGATGAGGCGTTATTCGCCCCGTCAGACAAGTCAAACTCACCAACATTGACCTTTAATAAAGCAGGATTAGCGTCATCTACACAATGTGAAGCGGTCAAGACCCAGCGTCCACCCAAAAAGCTAGCGCCACAGTTCGAGTCTTGCGCTAATGATTGTGATGCCGACACACTCAAGTTTGCTGTCAAACCAAGTTTTTCTTTCAACACTTGTCCATCAGCTTGACTCACTGAAACAACAGGAATTGCGCCACTAAAGTCGTCACCTAATGTACCGCTTATCGAACCAGCAACATTGTTATAAATAACAACACCTACACCACCACCAGCTTCACAATTTAGCGCTTTCTCGGAAAAGTTTATTTCACCGCGCTCAATAAGACAAACGTTGCCTGTTGCATCAGCACAGCTTTGATCACCAATTCCACAATCAACTAGGCTACCTTGCGCATTACCTGCGGGACTGAAAGTAAAGGGCTCTGTAGCATAGCTTTCATTATCGACTGACAGCGAAGTGCTGACTTCATCAAATGTAAAAACAAGCGCAGACATCCATGGCCAGCTACCTTCTTGTGCCTCTTCACCGCCAACAATTTTTGGTTTAATTGGTGATACTTGGTTATTTGCTGCCGCAACATAGCAGGAAGCGAACACAGCAGCAGGGATCGCTGCTAGCAAAAACAATTTCATTAACATTTCCTTAACATTTGATAGATTGACCAAACATAAACGAATTTCCAAGAAGTTAAAAGATATATTTGATCTAGTAAATGTTGTTCCAAAAAAAATCGCCTTTCGGCGATTTTTACACTTTATCAAATAGAGTCTGATGATCGTCCAAGCTGCATCATATTTTTAAGCAACATCACTTCTTCATTTATATCATTTAGCGCTTTACTGAGCCTCATCATAGATTCATCAGAGCACTCATCTTCAAATAAACTATTTTGAAGTTGATCCAATGAATTTTTAACCTGGCTCACCCTGTTTCCAAAACTGACTTCATGTGACATAAGCATACTTCCCTATTGCCAATTACATTATCCTGAACCCCTAACTATAGTCTAAATAGAATTAATAACCAGTTTGAAATTTGTACTTGCATTATATCAAAACACAAAGTACTGTACATACATACAGCACAATTAAAAAGGCAATAAAAATGAACCGTACAGCAACTACTATAGATAATTCTTTATTTGAACACGTTAATAACGTCGACACACTTGAACCATGGATTGACGTAAAGGAAGTTAAGCAAAGTCAAAAATTGTCAAACGAATACGCTCAGCTATGTCAAAAACACGATAAAAGTAACAAGTGGATTTTGATGGTAGATCCACAAGTGAATTCACTAAGAAAAGTGAGCCATACAAGTGTTGATAAATCCAAACTACTCTTGTTAAATTCTCACAAAGTTAAAGTAGACATTGCAGCGATAGAAAAGGCGCTTTGTTCAGGAAACTGTTCCGCAGTTATTTTATGCGATGCCATGTTTGAGCAAGAGGAAATTTCAAAATTATCTGCCAGTGCACGCAAAGGGAAAACAAAGTGTATTTTGCTTAATCATTCAAATCAATTGCATTAAAGGCCTGACATGCATTACTATTTTGCCAAAATATTGATGAAAGAAATTAATAATGCTTTGTCCTTGCGGCTCTGGTGGCTCGTATACTGATTGCTGTTCTATTTTTCACAATAAAGATAAAAGCGCAGTACAAGCAGAAAAACTTATGCGTTCACGTTATAGCGCGTACGTATTAAAAAACTATGATTATGTCTTGCAAACATACGGCGCAAAGCAACAGCTGAACCTAAGTGTTGAAGAACTGGCGCACTCGGCCCAAGAACAAAAGTGGGTAAAGCTGATCATTCATCATTCAGATGAAAATTCAATACCTGCAACGGTTGAGTTCTCAGCCTATTTTCTAATAGGCAATACACTGCACGAATTTAAGGAACACTCAAGGTTTCAGCAAGAGCAAGGTCAGCTTAAATATATTGATGGTGATATTCTTATCAATGATAAAATTGGGACTATTTCTCGTAATGATGTATGCCCCTGTGGTAGCAACAAAAAATTCAAGAAATGTTGTGCCAATTAGTATCTTTTCGAATCATTATTGTTAATCGTAGAACTATTAAATTTGGTATTATGCTGTTGCAATAATAGATTGAACGCGAGTATTTTTTACCGACTTTAACCATTCATTCGCGTTAAAGGCCTCACGTCTGACTGCTTTTTCGTCATCGGCCTCAAGCTTGTGCTGACAATATAATGAAGTATTCGATTTAATATTAGTTTCTATGAAATGTTTATCGTCTCTAAAGCACAGAGGCTTAGGTGACAGTGCGTCATTAAGTTTCATTACAAATAATTGTTTTTCACTGAGCTGACTGGCCTGGTTAAAATGGCTAATTTGTGCAAAATCAGTTAATGACAATGGTTCTTTATCCGGTAATTCGAATTGTTTTCTTAGCTGCTGTTCAGTGCAGTCTGTTGTTGAGTCCTGTGTTAGAGGAGTTTTGAACTGGCTAAATTCTCGGGCATCTTCCACTAGCATTGCTAACATCAAAGAAAAATCAGCACGCCTTTTACTATGAATACACTTATTAAGTGTTTCACCAAGCTGTAATTCATGAATCAGAAGATTATTTTTGACCAAAGGACTGCCTTACTTAAGTACTACAGTCCTTTATCGGAAGTCCGTGATTTTTCTTTAGAAATTTTATCTAAGTATTTTCTAAATCTTTTGGCCACTTAAGGCCAAATTCTGCTCCACCCAATGAACTATCGCCGACAAAGGCTAAGCCTTCATGCCATTCCATTACACGTTGCACGATCGCAAGCCCTAAACCAAAGCCGCCAGTTTCTTTATTTCGACTGGACTCTGCACGTGAAAATGCATCAAAAGCAATCTCTTTGAATTCTTTCCCAACACCTGGCCCATTATCATGCACAACTAAAGTGGCATATTCATTGTCATACTTCGCCTCAATGAGGACCTTATCACCACCGTATTTAATGGCATTGGTAATATAATTACTGACTGCCCGTTCAATAAAGTGACTATCACAATTAACCTCAAAATCGCCGCTTTGAATCTCCACTTCAATTTGGTCAATAAAATTACTGTGCTGAGCAAGCTGATTATCAATAATGGATTTAACAGAATGACGCGAAATATTTATTGCCGGTTTATCGCTGTCAAATGATGCGTATACCAACATCTCATTAATTAATTCTTCTAGCTCATGAATATCAGACTTTATTTGTTGTAAGTACTTTTCTTGTTTTTCCCTATCATCAATACCCTCTAAGATTTGAATCGCAAATTTTGAGCGTGCAAGTGGTGTCCTTAATTCATGGGAAACAGCGTTGGTTAGTTCTTTATGCGCATCAACTAAACGTTTTATATGACTTGCCATCATATTGAATGCATTGATGGTTGCACCAAGCATGGCTGATTTAGGGGTGCCGGCTCTTGCTTTGAGATCCCCTGTACCAAATGCCGTTGCGGCAGCTTTTAAGCGGTCTAAATCCCGAGTTATAGGCCACAATAAGATCAAGATTAGTAAGGCTATCACACTTAATATTACCGCCCTCATAACTGCTTCTACCCTGGGTCTCGTTGGCATTTTAGTTGGGCCGAGAGCAAGTAGCTTGTTTGAGTCCCCTATTGCATGGAGTAAAATGACCGAATCATCATCATAATGAACAACTGTATTACCGCTTTCAATTTGCTCTCTTTCAGCAAAATGGTTTTCATCAAAGTCGCCTACATCACCTAAAGTTAATGGTAAGTTGTATTTCTTAGCGGCTCCTTCAATTATAGTATCCCACTCATCATATGGGTTTCTCGCAGCATAGTCGGATAACGCATGCAACAGAGTTTTGTAGCCAGTGTAAGAATCAATATCTTGCTTTAAATACCCTCGCCATACTTCATCTAACAACCACCCTGCGATGATAAATATAATTAAAAATGACGAATACAGACCTAAAAATGATCGACCTAGCTTCATAACAAATTTCTTCAAGTGACCTAAAATTGTTTACCGATAAAAAAACGCCTCAACTATATAGTTAAGGCGTTATATTTAATAGGAGTAAATTGTTAACTCCAAGCGTCTGGCACGAACAAGTATCCTTGTCCCCAAATCGTCTTAATTCTAAACGGTGTTTCATTGCTGTCATGTAGCTTTTTACGTAATCGAGAAATACGCACATCGACACTTCTATCCATGCCGTCGTATTCACGACCTACTACCGCTTTATAGATATAATCTCTATTTTGCACTTCACCGGAGCGACTAGCCAATAACCACAATAAATCAAATTCTTGGCTGGTCAATTCAATGTTTTCACCATGCAAGGTTACGTGTCTAGAACCACGGTTAATCGACAACTCACCACAATGTATTTCTGCCTTTTCTTTACTGTCTTGAGGCAGTTCGCCACGGCGCAATAACGCAGATACTCGTGCTAGCAATACGCGTGGTTCAACCGGTTTAATAACGTAATCATCAGCACCGATCTCTAACCCAAGCACTTGATCAAAGTCGGTACCTTTGGCGGTTAACATTAATATAGGTCCACTAAACGTAGGGCGAATATCTCTACAAACAGCAAAGCCATCTTTACCCGGCAGCATCACATCTAGGATGATTAGATCCGGTGAAAATGTTTCTATGCGTTTTGCTACAGTATCTCCACGAAACTCTTGTTTTACGTGAAAACCTTCCGTTGACAAAAAGTCAGTCACTAGATCAGATAACTGTCGATCATCTTCAACTAATAAAATTTTCTTAACTGATGACATATTCTCAGGCATCACATTTCTCCCAGGTAATTGTAGTATTCATTTTAGGCTTGTTAGCGTTGAACTTATCAACCTGTAAAACACTTCGATTGTGTTTAGTGAGTATAGCCGTGTAACGCTAGCCAACAAAGTGTGTTTAACTTGTATCTGGTTAACAAGCTTAAAGAAGTTACAAATGTTTAACAACTGTTACTACAACCTGTTACTGCAATAATACATAATGTTACATCTTATAAATGTAGTTCATTATCACAATTAGTCACATTATTTATATAAAACAATGCGATACCTAAGAAATTAAAAAAATGAGTCCTGACATAATTCAAGCGAAGAAATCATTAACCGCCGCCATGTGTGCCGTATTATTAAGCTGCATCGGTATTTCTTTGCCCTACCCGATACTTGCACCTTACTTTATTCATGAGTACACGCCACTTACGCAATACCTAGGGCTACCACCAAAATTATTGTTGGGTATAGTACTTGCTGTATACCCACTTGGCGTATTATTTGGCAGTGCTATTATCGGTGCGGCTTCAGATATTTGGGGTAGGAAAACAACGCTATTAACAACTTTGTTTTTTAGCGCTCTAGGTTATATAGGCTCTGTTTTTGCTTTTGTTTATGATTCTTTTCCATTACTCATTCTTACACGGTTTATTACGGGTTTTTGTGAGGGTAATATCAGTGTTGCAAAAGCGATTGCTGTCGACTTATCACCAACACTCGATAAGGTTCGTACCTTTAGCTTAATTAATGCGACAGGCTACGCAGGTTGGCTACTTGGGCCACTACTCGGAGGGTTATTACAACCCTTTGGGATCGAGTTTGTTTTTATGATTGCAGTTGTAATTACATTTTGCGCTTTGTTAAGTATTTGGTGGTTATTGCCTACCGAAAGTAAAAAAATAGCAGGAAACAGCAGCATTCTTAGATTAATCAGTAAACAGAACTCATTTTTGCTACTTAATCACAGTGATTTGAAATCAATTTTCTTGATCTACTTGCTAGCCACATTAGGGCTAAACGCCTACTACGAATTTTACCCGTTATTACTGGCAGAGCAATTTCATTTTACCAGCCCACAAATTGGCATGATCACGGCGGTGCTCACCACATTTATGATCATCACCAGCATTTATGGGGTCACTAAGATAAAGCAACATTGGGGGCTGGTTAATGGCTCTATCATCGGTCTTTCGCTATTGACGAGTGCCCTTGTGCTCCATAATTTTATTCCCGGACAATTTATTTGGCCATACTACGCCCTAGTTGGAGTGTGCATTGCCGTATTTAATGGCTTTATTCCTGTATATATCTCAGACAGGTACAGTGAATTAGGGCAAGGCCAGTTAATGGGTCTCGTTACTACCACTTTCTCATTAGCAAATGTCATTATTGCATTAGCTGGCAGCGTCATCGCCATCATTGATACGCGATGGTCAATCAGTTTCGGTGCATTGTTGGCTTTTATAAGTACCTTGTTATTCATTGCTCACACAAAGAAAGAATAAAAGCGTGTAAACCTCTATTTCTCGTTTTGCTGCTTTGTACTTAGTGCTATTATTTGCAACATAAAACTGTGCGAAACATTTATTAGAAATAATTTTCTATTGGTTGATAGCCAACAAATGTTTAATACGATAAAAACTACACCAAATAATCAATGCATTATTCTTTTGGAATTCACTAACACTATGAAAATAATCTCATTTAATATCAACGGATTGCGAGCAAGACTTCATCAACTTCAAGCCATTATTGACAAACACCAACCAGATGTGATCGGCTTACAGGAAATTAAAGTACATGATGAAATGTTTCCTGTCGCCGATGTCGAGGCGATGGGTTACAATGTCTATTTTCATGGTCAAAAAGCACATTACGGCGTCGCCATGTTAACCAAAAAGCCAGCCGATGTTGTTCGCAAAGGGTTCCCTACCGACAACGAAGAACATCAAAAGCGTATGATCATGGTTGAGACTACTAACGATGCTGGCGAAAAAGTCACCGTGCTCAATGGCTATTTTCCACAAGGGGATAACATTTCACACGAGACCAAATATCCATACAAACGCCAATTTTATAAAGACTTAATGACTTATTTAAACGATCATCACCAAAATAATGAACATGTTGTAGTCATGGGCGATATCAATATTTCCCCCACTGATTTGGATATAGGTATTGGTAATGTAAACCGTAAACGTTGGTTAAAAACCGGTAAATGTAGCTTTCAACCGGAAGAGCGTGAATGGTTGAAAACGCTAATGGACTGGGGCTTTAAAGATACGTTTAGAGAGCTTCACCCCGCTCGCACAGAGCGCTACTCGTGGTTTGATTACCGCTCAAAAGGATTTGTTGATAACCGTGGACTGCGAATTGATGTCATCCTAGCCACTGAAGAAATGGCCACCTGTTGTGTTGAAGCCGATGTAGATTATGAATTAAGAGGTATTGAAAAGCCTTCTGATCACGCCCCTATTTGGTCTACCTTTAAATAATCCCTTTGTTGATAACGTAAACTGGAAAAGACTTGCCCTAGAGGGCAAGTCTATTTATAAAAATGACCGATTCTCCTGAATATATTTGTCCGCTGTGTGAAGCTCCACTCTCGCCATCGCATGGCGCATTAAGGTGCACGAATAATCATAGCTTTGATATCGCCAAAGAAGGCTATGTAAACTTATTGCCAGTACAGTTCAAGCATTCAAAAAATCCAGGTGATAACAAAGCCATGGTCAATGCTCGCAGAGAGTTTTTGGAAAAAGGATTTTATCAACCATTGGTCGAACGATTAGCAGCGTTACAAATGGAGTTCGCTGACAATAACTTGCCAACATTAGATGCGGGCTGTGGTGAAGGTTATTATACCCACCAACAAATGCATAGCAGCGCAGTTTACGGCGTTGATATTGCTAAAGAAGCCATTAAAAAAGCGGCAAAAAAATATCGTCAATGTGACTTTAGTGTCGGCACTTTGTCACAACTCCCGTTTACCAGTGAATTCTTTGGCTGGATTGTATCGATTTACGCACCTATTCTTGAAATTGAATTTTCTCGTGTTTTAAGTCAAGGGGGATATTTACTGACTGTCACCCCAGCGGAGCAACACCTGTATGAATTAAAATCCTTAATTTATCAGCAGGCACAAACGCACGATGTCGAGAAATGTCCTGTAGAAAATCTTACATTAGTGCACCAAGAGCAACTTTCTTATCCCATGATGATTGAAAGCGGCCAAGACACCTTAAATTTATTGTCAATGACACCTTTTGCATTTAAAGCAAGCAAAGAGGTTAAACAGCAAATAGCCAAGACGGCAAAATTTACGTGTCAAGCAGACTTTTTAATTAGACTGTTCAAAAAAGAGAACTAAGTACGAAACACCTTGTCGTTATGCGCGCTAATAGGAGCTTTTATAGGAGAGATTCAATAATGTGGCTAAATCAATGTACCTTGGTTTATCAACAGACAGCTTAATATCACCCCCCTGTTGAATATATTTAGCCACGCCTTCTTTATACCAGCTTGCCAAAGCAGAAGGTAAAAATTTATCTGCTTTCACTCCCAACATGACAAACGCTTGCAACGGCATTGATCCAATGAACAAACCATATACCAACATTTGCGGTACTAGGTCAGTGTAGCCTAAACCTAAAGGCATTATGACGGTGAGAAGGGCTAAACCTGGAAAAAAACGATAGGTGAAGCGGCTCATTTGCACTGCGCGATAATCAGCGAAGAAATTTGCTAATTCAGCACGTTCTGGCCACAACTTCATATAGTTCATACCCAATTTAATGAGCGATACAACACTTATATTCATATGGAAATAATAAACCAAATTAGTGGCTTTTTACAAATTAAAGATGTAACACCCATTTATATATGTAAACACAATACACAATTAAGCCATAATTAAAGCAAATATGTAATTTTATTTGCATTACATCAATACTTTTGTGAACAGTTAGCGCTATAGTTAGGGCATCAATGATTTAGCACCTTTTCTATATGAATCAACAATTAATTCTAGTTATAAATTGCGGAAGTTCTTCGCTTAAATTTTCACTTATTTGCCTTTCAACAAAGCACACAATTTTAACCGGTCTTGCCGAATGTTTAGGAACGCCTGAAGCACAGCTGACCATCAAAAAAAATGGTGAAAAAACAAAAACAGGCTTAGTGGCCCCTCACAATCACCGTAAAGCGATTGAAAATATATTAACCTATTTGAAAGAGCAGCAGCTTGATCAAAGTATTATTGCCTTAGGCCATAGGTTCGTGCATGGCGGAGAAGTTTATTCTGCTCCCACGCTAATTAACGACCAAGTAATTGAAAAAATTGAGGAACTTTCATCATTGGCACCACTCCATAATCCTGCAAACCTGATTGGTGTCGATGCAACTCAAGCCGCCTTCCCAAAACTACCGCAGGTTGCAGTATTTGATACCGCTTTTCATCAAACCATGCCTGAACAAGCATTTTTATACGCGATACCTTATGAACTATATACGAAGCATGGCATTAGACGTTATGGTTTTCATGGCACAAGTCACTATTTTGTTGCTAAAGAGGCTGCAAAAATACTAGACAAGAAATTTAGTGCAGTAAACTTAATTACAGCCCATCTAGGCAACGGCTGTAGTATCAGTGCGATAAAAGATGGACGAAGTGTCGATACCAGTATGGGCCTAACGCCACTTGAAGGTGTAGCAATGGGTACCAGAAGTGGTGATATTGATCCTGGACTGTTGCTGCATTTGCAACAGGAGTTAGGTTATACCGCTGAGCAGCTCAATCAATTACTGAATAAAGACAGTGGTCTAAAAGGGTTATCGTCGCTCAGTAATGATTGTCGTGCACTTGAAGATGCAGTCCTGAAAGATAATCATCCCCAAGCGACCATTGCTTTATCGGTGTTCTGTTATCGTATTGCAAAAACCATCAGCAGCTACATCGCTGCGTTAGAATCTCTCGATGGACTTGTATTTACCGGCGGTATTGGTGAAAACTCTTCGTTCGTAAGAACACAAGTCGTTAAAAGGCTATCTCTGTTAAATATTCATCTTGATGAAGAGAAAAACGAAGCCACTCGCTTTGGTGCATCTGGCAATATTGCTAGCCCAACATCTCGCCCCTGTTTAGTTATCCCTACGAACGAAGAATGGGTGATCGCCGAACAAACTCAACAAGTACTCAATAAGGAATAATCATGGCGCCCATTAAAAAATCACATCGTGTCATGCTCGTCCCCGTCGGTTTCGGTGTCGGCTTAACCAGCGTAGTGTTAGGCATGGTTCATGCCTGCCAACAACAAGGCATCAAAATTGGTCACTTTAAACCAATCAGTCAAACTGCGCGCAACAAAAGGCTGGGTTCCAAAGATGATGCATACTTTACAGAGCATGAATACTCTATTCCATTAAGTCATGTCGAAGAAAAAATGGGCGACGGTGACACCGAAGTTATCCTAGAAAAAATTGTCGCCAATTGCGAAGCATTAGAGCAAGACAATGAATTGGTTATTATTGAAGGCTTGATCCCCACTACACGGCAGCCGTATGCTGCTCGAATTAATCGAGACGTTGCACAAGCATTATCAGCTGAAATAGTGCTTGTTGCTGCACCTGATAGTGATGATACCGAGCAATTTGAAGATCGGATTGAAGTTACCGCACAAACTTATGGTGGCATAAAGAATAAGAGATTGCTGGGTTGTATTATCAATAAGCTAAACTCCCCTGATAAAGATGAATTTGGCTTACTCCCCCGCGAGCATGAAATAATCGAAGATATTGATTTGAGCCCCTGGCAAAATCTATCAATTTTTAGAAATTCCAACTTTAAATTATTGGGCTCAATTCCTTGGGAGCTAGAATTAATCGCACCACGCGTAAAAGACATTGCCGATTACTTAGAAGCAACGGTACTGAATGCTGGGGACATGTCACACCGAAGAATTCGGAGTGTGACATTTTGTGCTCGCTCGGTAGCAAATTTAGTAAGCCATCTTGTGCCTGGCCGATTAATTGTAACTCCCGGTGATCGCGTTGATATTATCATCGCCACTTGCCTTTCTGCGCTCAATGGGACAAAAGTTGGAGCTTTGCTACTGACCAATGGCTACATACCTAACGAAAATGTCACCGCCTTGTGTAAACAAGCACTAGATGCTGGTTTACCAATACTGTCAGTACCTTGGGATACGTGGCAAACATCTCGCTATATAATGAATTACAATCCTGAAATTCCGAGTGACGATATCCAAAGGCAAGACCGTATCAAGCAATATATTGCAGATAATATCAGTAGTGATTGGTTAGATGATCTTAAAGCGTACGCAGGTGGAACTGCTTTAATGTCGCCGCCAGCCTTTAGACATAAACTCACTCATCTCGCACAACAAGCCGATAAATTGATCGTGCTACCAGAAGGAACAGATGTTAGAACCATCAAAGCGGCCGCTATTTGTGCGCAAAGAAAAATAGCACGGTGCCAATTACTCGGGAATAAAGAAGAGATTTTACTGATTGCTGAACAACAAGGGATCAGCCTACCCTCAGGAGTATTGATCACGGATCCTACAAGCATCATTGAAAATTATGTTAATCCAATGGTCGAGCTTAGAAAACATAAAGGATTAACAGATGGGCTGGCTCGACAAGAATTACAAGATACAGTAGTACTCGGCACTATGATGCTACAGTTAGGTCAGGTTGATGGCCTAGTCTCTGGTGCGGTGAATACAACAGCCAATACCATCCGACCGGCCTTACAACTTGTGAAGACCGCAGAAGGATGTTCACTGGTCTCCTCAGTCTTTTTCATGCTCTTACCGGACCAAGTACTGGTTTATGGTGATTGTGCAATAAACCCTGATCCTAATGCAGAGCAGCTCGCCGATATTGCAATACAATCAGCAGAATCTGCGATCAGTTTTGGTATTGATCCTAAAGTTGCGATGATCAGCTACAGCACTGGCAGCTCTGGGCACGGCGCAGATGTTGAAAAAGTAACTTTAGCTACAAAACTTGCTCAAGAAAAACGACCAGATTTGGTGATCGATGGACCACTGCAGTATGACGCTGCTATCATGGAAAATGTTGCCAAGAAAAAAGCGCCAAACAGCCCTGTTGCTGGTAAAGCCAATGTCTTTATATTCCCTGATTTGAACACAGGAAATACAACATACAAGGCAGTGCAACGCTCTGCTGATTTAATTAGTATAGGTCCAATGCTACAAGGCATGGGGAAACCTGTAAACGATCTTTCACGTGGCGCTTTGGTTGACGATATTGTATACACTATTGCCTTAACAGCTATTCAAGCAAAAAGTAACTAAAAGTCATCGATTTAGCCTAAACACAAGAGTTTAAGTTCAATAAATCTTTATATAGGTCTATTTACAGAAGATTATTGTTATTTTTGACACTTTAATGACAATAACCATATCAAATTATAGTGTCAAAAAATGAACCATGTTTTTATTTTATATTTTACAATGAGATAGAGAGTTGAGCCGAGCTTGTTCACAATGATATCCACAGCTTTTGTGGATATCATTTCTAAAGTGTTTTTAAGTATTTGTCAAAATAATGCGGAATTACTTAGAAGATAAATATATATTTTCAACTGCTTCAACTTAAAACGATCCTTAAACCCTAATATTTTAAGTTTTTGACATGTAACAATCTTTACCCTCTAATTTTATTGAATTAATTACCTACACATCTGCGCCAACTTCACGGATATGATAGTCATTGAATAACAATCTGGTATAGTAGATAGTTAGTCTGTTTTGAAAGCTAAAATCCTAATGAGCAAAAAACTTACCCTGCAATTATTATCCGAAAATTTTTCAATTCACAGTATGGCGGTATCAACCCCTATTCCTCAAAAAGTTTTTGATGCACCAATATTTTTTATTGCAAAAACCTTTGATGAAGTTTCTATTGTTTTACCGAGCAGCTTTGAAATCACCAGTGATGATGTTGAGCCCGACTGGCGCGCACTTGAAGTTGTAGGTCCACTAGGGTTTAGCTTAACGGGCATTCTTTCGAACATTTCCACAGTACTAGCGAACGAAAAAATTAGCATATTTGCTATTTCAACCTTTGATACCGACTACATATTAGTAAAAGAGAATACAGTAGAAAAAGCGGTTGAAGCACTAAATGCAAATCAGTACCAAGTTATTCTAGACTAATCAATTCAAAGAGTAAGGGCGATAAATGACCACCATCTATGGTATTCACAACTGCGATACAATAAAAAAAACACAAAAATGGTTAACCGATAATCAAATAGAATACACTTTTCATGATTTCAGAAAAGACGGGCTCACACCGAAAACATTAACCCAATTTTTCGAATATTCAGACTGGAATTTGCTTCTGAACAAGCGAAGTACTACCTATCGCAATCTAAGTGATGAACAAAAAAGTAACATGAGCCGAGACAGTGCTTTTGAGTTATTCCTTGAACAGCCAACATTGATAAAGCGACCGGTCCTGATTAAAGACAATGACTTGACCGTAGGTTTTAAAGCAGCGCAATACCAAGAGATTTTTACGTAATGAATCAAGACGTAATCGACCTAGCCAAAGCGCTTATCACTAGAGAGTCTGTAACGCCAGAAGATGCAGGATGCCAGCAGTTAATGGCCGACATACTTGCGCCACTGGGCTTTGATATTGAGACCATGGTATTTGATGACACCACGAACATGTGGGCAAGAAAAGGTCAAAGCAAACCGGTTTTTTGTTTTGCTGGGCACACAGACGTTGTACCAACAGGGGATTTAACCTTATGGCATACACCTCCATTTGAGCCAGTCATTCATAATAAGATGCTCTTTGGTCGTGGAGCAGCAGACATGAAAGGTAGTCTTGCTGCAATGCTTGCCGCTACCGTTAAATTTGTCACAGATCATCCAGCTCATTCGGGATCTATCAGTTATTTGATTACCAGTGATGAAGAAGGCCCATTTATTAATGGAACAACACGGGTTATTGATACATTAGAAGCAAGAAACGAAAAAATTGACTATTGTATTGTAGGTGAGCCCTCAAGCTCTCACCTAGTCGGCGATGTAGTTAAGAATGGCCGTCGAGGATCCATTTCTGGTGAGCTCAAAATCAAAGGAAAACAAGGCCATGTCGCCTACCCTGAGCATGTTAAAAACCCCATTCATTTTGCGATGCCTGCTTTAGCTGAGCTAAGCCAAACCCACTGGGATCATGGCAACAGTTATTTCCCTGAAACCAGTTTTCAGTTAACCAATATTAAATCGGGGACTGGCGCCACTAATGTGGTACCTGGTGATTTGACCGCGTGGTTTAATTTACGTTATAGCACAGAGTTAAACGATCAAGTCATTGTCGAAAAAGTTGAAAACATTCTTCATGCACATGAGCTAGATTTCGACATAACGTGGACGTACAACGGTAAACCCTTTATCACCGAACCAGGAGTATTACTCGACGGTGTGACAGATGCTATATCGAAAGTTACAGGGCGTGAAGCATTGCTTTCTACCTCTGGTGGTACCTCAGATGGTCGATTTATCGCTCCGACGGGTGCAGAAGTATTGGAACTAGGGCCGTGCAACGCAACAATCCATCAAATCAATGAATGTGTTTCTGTAGATGATTTATACCAATTAGTCGACATTTATTACCACAGCATGGTCAATATTTTATGCCCCGCATCTTAACGGCAGAACTCGTTGGGCAAGCACAAACACATATCCATTGGTTAAAACCCAACATTGGCATTAACCAAGGTATGCTCGCTGCGTGGCAGCGTATGGTAAGGGCAGCACAACAAGATAATATTGAGTTGTCTATCGCCAGTGGCTATCGTTCTTTTGAGCGTCAGCTAAGTATTTGGAATAGAAAATTCACGGGTGAATTAGCTGTGCTTGATATCAACGAACAGCCTTTACAAATCAGTGAATTATCAGAGCTTGCATTAATTGAATCCATTATGCTCTTTTCTGCACTACCTGGTGGAAGTCGTCATCATTGGGGCACAGATATTGACGTTTATGCCCCTAACCTATTACCAGAAAACTATAAGTTAAGGCTTGAAAAATCAGAATATTCCGCTGGTGGTCCATTGAGTGATTTGCATATATGGTTACAGGACAACGCCAAGACATTTGACTTCACTTTTCCTTATGACACTTTTAAAGGTGGGGTCGCTGGTGAGCCGTGGCATATATCGTATCAGCCCGTCGCACAGCAATTTGAAAAAGCTTTCGACGTCAGCGCACTGATATCAACACTTTTAGACGCCGACATTAAAGGGAAACAAACTCTGATCGACAACATCGATATGTTGTATAATCGCTTTATTAGCAGTGTTTTTAACCTACAGGACACAACCAATGGATAATTGGCTCCCAATCATAGTCGTGATTGTAGTCGCGCTCTTTGTAATTGGTAATTTCAGTACCCTTCACAAAAATTCGGCCATGCCTTTGCGCAAGAAAGGTTTGAATGAACTAAAAGAAACATTACCGAGAACCAATAAATCGAAACAAGAGCCACCGAGCTTTTCTGAAAAAAAATTCTCAACAAAAAAAAACTCCGACTAGCGGAGTTTTTTTTGCACAATACGATTATAAATCCCTAAACGATAAACCCGGCTCCATCACTGGGAAAATCAGTTCAAGCTTATCTTCATTTAACACTAAACCATCTTCATCATAAATCGTGACAAAACTTGAGCTCTCTTTTTTCGACAACACAAATTGATATTTCCGATTCTCTAAATCGACAACTGGTACTTCATCACCCCAAATTGAATCCCAAATACTTGTTTCCGGTTTGACGAAATCAACAAAATAGATATGTTTAGACTCATTAATATCAGCGACTTTAAAACCATGGCGTTCAAAGAAAATAGGAAGGTTTTGCCATAACAATTCAAGCTCCATTTCAACAAGGTATGCTGCTTCACCTTCGTTGTTTTCTGCCAATGAAACGATTTTTTGGCTCGCTCTCAGTAAGTGGTTTTCACGTTGTTGCAGTCGGTATGTATAATCAACTTGTGAAGTGATAGCGTTCAACATCGCCATTTCAGCACGTACTTGATCAATAGGATCTGCTTGTTTAGTCGAGCCTGACTTATTCGTCAACATGTAATCAACTAGTTTCACTTGTACCGAAACACTTCGACCATGAGGCTTTGTTCCAACTATGATATCGAATTTTTTACTTTCCGATAGCACCGTGTCTTTTAGCAAAACACCTTCTTCTTTTTCTCGGTGTATCCACCCTGTTGTCAGCGTCAGTCCGTCCGCTGATTCGCTCTCAATAGTTGTACCGCTTTCACTTACTTCCTTTTTAATAGCATCAACAATAAAGACTTTCAAATCCTTGTCTTCAAGTACTTTATCAAACCAAATAATTGCGTCGCTTGATTGAGTGACAACTCGTGAAGAAGCGGCAACAGGCAGTACTAATGATGGCGCTCTCACATCGACTTCTGCACCTGTGGGGCCACTGACTTTGGCTTCATCTACTATTTCAAAATCATTTTTGGTAACAGGTTTGTTTAAATTTTCAGGGACTTTAATTACACTAGCTTCTTGCTTATTTGCATATTCAAAGTCACCAGTCGCTCGTCTAGCATCATTACCACTACAGGCGGCAATAGATAAAGATAAAATTGAATAATAAAAAATACGACGACTCATTAATTCTCCTGCGGATATAAATTCGATTTAACTATTGTTTGTTCTATTTTTTGTTTAGCCTGTGACGATATCATAGTCAAAGGCAAACGTAATAAGGCATTTGGTATTTTTTTCAAATAATACAATGCCCATTTTACTGCAATAGGGTTTGATTCAATAAATAAATCTCTGTGTAATGCAACCAAATCTAGTTCTAACGCTTTTGCCTGCTTAATATTATTGTTATTTAAGTGTGCTTGTATTGCAGCCATGGTTTGTGGGACAACATTTGCTGTTACTGAGATAACACCATCTCCCCCTAATCGACAAAATTCAAAGCCTGTCTCATCATCACCACTGAGCAATGTAAACGATGCACCACATTTAGCTCTTAACTTATCGATACGCGATAAATCAGCTGTAGCGTCTTTGAGTCCAACAATGTTAGAAAGTTCAGAAAGCTTTGCAACAACCTCGTTTGGTAAATCACACGCCGTACGGCTAGGCACATTGTATAGAATAATGGGCAGTGTTGTTGCCCGAGCGATTTCACTATAATGAGCTATTAGGCCTTCATTTGTCGGCTTATTATAATATGGGGTCACCGTCAGGTAGCCGTCAATATTCAAACTATTTAACCGGCGTGTTAGTTGGCAACTGGCATAAGTATTATTGCTACCGTTGCCAACAATGATCTTTATTTTTCCTTGGCTTACGTCAACAACATGTTGCGCAAGTTCAAATTTCTCATCGTCAGATAATGTTGGTGATTCTCCAGTAGTTCCGGCAACAACTATGGCTGAAGTGCCGCTGTCTATATGCCATTTAACTAGCTGGGTAACACAATCAAAATCAATACAATTTTCAGAGGTAAATGGCGTAATCAACGCTACGATACTCCCAAAAAACATATCTTTTACCCGTATAATCTCTAATTGCGCCACATGGTACTTGTCCACATATACAAACACAAGTTGTGAATGTAATTAAATTAATCCCCTCAATGTTGAACAAGACAATGGCTGTAACGCACTAATTTAATGATACACCACATTTTTTTAACGTGTGGCAAATCTGTGATTTTCGAGATGAATATCCGTGAACACGCACCAAAGGGTTAAAATTTGTAATTATTCTGGTTACAATAGCGCCCTTTTCCATTAATGGGGTATTACTACATGTCTCAATATTTAGTACTAACGGCCATGGGCGCTGATAGGACGGGGTGTGTAAGTGAGCTAACCAAATTAGCGAGCGAATGCGGCTGCAATATTATGGATAGCCGAATGGCAATATTTGGCCATGAATTTTCGTTTATCATGCTACTAAAAGGCGATGTTCGCGAAATAAACCAATTGGAAGCAAAGTTGCCAGCGCTAGCGCACAGCCTGGATTTACTCACCATGATGAAACGCACTTCTGGCTACAAAACTTTAGATATAAGCCAGTACTATCAAGCCCAATATTCAGGTATAGATCAACCCGGTATTTTAAAATCGGTCACATCATTTTTTGCCCATCACAATTTGGATATCTCCTCACTCAAATCGGACATATCTCCACAAACCAATATGATGAGTGCAGTCATTGAATTTACAGTCAATGAGACCGCTAATATAGATACCCTAGAAACACAATTTTTAGAGCTTTGTGAACAGTTCAATGTTCAAGGCTGTATTAAGCAGATTAAACATCAATAGGATCACACATGAAAACGTTACAAGCCGGTGACAAAGCACCCTCTTTTGAGCTAGCCGATCAAAACGGCGAGATGGTCAAATTAGCTGATTATATTGGCAAACAACAAGTACTGGTTTACTTTTATCCAAAGGCTATGACACCAGGCTGTACAGTTCAAGCCCAAGGGTTACGTGACAGCAAAGACGCGCTGAAAAAAAACAATACGGTAGTGTTTGGTATTAGTCCTGATGAACCGAAACGATTAGATAAGTTCTGTCAACGCGATGAATTGAACTTTACTTTGCTTTCGGACGTTGATCACAAAGTAGCCGATGATTTTGGTGTCTGGGGTTTGAAAAAATTTATGGGACGTGAATATGATGGCATCCATCGCTTGAGTTTTCTTATTGGCCTAGACGGTAACATCAGCCATGTGTTCAATAAGTTTAAAACTAAGAATCATCATGAGGTAGTCTTAGAGTTTTTAGAGAATAACTAAAAACCTGATTACCTGATAAATGCCATTTATAAAAGAGACTATAGGTTAACCCAACCTAGTCTCTTTTAAATTCTTCTATTCGATAATTGAGCTCTGTTCAATTTTCATAAGCATCACATATTATTTGTAATTGGCCCAAGGATCAGATGAAGATTTTGACGATGATTTGCTAGCTCTTTCTCTGGTTTTTTCTGCCCTTTTCAACCGCAATCGCTCAGCATCTTCTAAGCTTAGCTCTTTCGGTGCCCCTGTTTTTTGATGGGCCGGAACTACTCTATCGCGTGGAGGTAGTTCAAACTGCTTATCATCGGCTTTGGGCAAGCTTTTATACTGGTACATATAAAACGCTTCCACTTTGTCTTTCGCCCATTGTGTTTTTTTCAAAAACTTAATGCTTGATGGAATGCTTGGGTTGGTTTTAAAGCAATTTAAATTCAAATACGCATACAAAATTTCAAAACCATAATGATCTACTAATTCTTGTAATACTTGCTCCAGTTTGACGCCATGAAGCGGGTTGTTTTCGTAGATATTATCTGAATTCATGAATTACCTTTAAAATGTGCATAGAGTGAAGAATTGACACTAGAATTATAAATAAGGGTTTATTAATTTGATAGTTTTACTTAAAGAAAGTCTGGCTCCTAAATACATTATTAACGAGAAGTAACACTAAAAGCGCCCAAGGCGCTTTT
Organism: Thalassotalea atypica; assembly: GCF_030295975.1. NCBI lineage: Bacteria > Pseudomonadati > Pseudomonadota > Gammaproteobacteria > Alteromonadales > Colwelliaceae > Thalassotalea > Thalassotalea atypica. The sequence goes on along the minus strand of NZ_AP027364.1, from coordinate 1,885,314 downwards.
TATAAATGGGTGATGACCTAATTATTTTTCTTCGATAAACTCTTGTGGCTGGCTTGTCTTTGGCCAAGCGTTTAAAACCGCTTTGACCAACGTTGCCAATGGTATGGCGAAAAACACCCCCCAAAATCCCCATAAACCACCAAACAAGATTACTGCAACGATAATAGTCACAGGGTGTAAGTTAACGGCTTCGGAAAATAAAATAGGTACTAGCAAATTGCCGTCTAAGGCTTGGATGATGCCATAGGCGATCATTACAGTGCCAAACTCTGGGCTAATACCCCATTGGAAAAAAGCAACCAACATAACCGGCAATGTCACTAGCGTAGCACCAACATAGGGCACCAATACCGACAAGCCAACTAAAACACCAAGTAATACTGTATAGCGCAAGTCGAGCAACGCGAAGGTTATCATCGACACACCGCCAATGATTAAAATCTCTATGAGTTTACCACGAATATAATTTAATATTTGACGATTCATTTCGTCGCTAACTTCTGTAGCCATCTTTCTATTTTGTGGCAGAAAATTGGTAAATTCATTCAGTAGTGTTTTTTTATCTTTCAAGAAGAAGAAAACCATAATTGGTACTAAAATCAAATAAATAATTAAGGCAACCAAGTTGGAAATAGAGTTGAGTGATACTTGTAAAATAACCTCCCCCCACTCTATAAATTTATCCCTAGTGGCTGAAATAATGGTTTCAATTTGGCTTGCTTGAATAATCTCAGGATACTTTTCTGGTAATGCCAACAAATAGATTTTCACTTCCGAGATCATCGTTGGCAATTCTTGTAATAAGTTACTTCCCTGCTGCCATACTAACGGCATTAAGCCCAATAAGGTGACCAATGAAAAACCAACAAAAGCACTAACCACAATGGTCACACTCATAGTTCTAGAGAGCCCCAAGGCTTTAAGTCGATTAACCGGTAAGTCCAGTAGAAATGCAATAGCCAGTGCGACAAACACAGGCATTAATAGATCACTAAAGAAATAAACAAACAAAAAGGATGAAACTAAAATCACCAACAATGTGACTGCTTGTGGATCTGAAAACTTTCGGGTGTACCACTCCGAAAAAAACCTAACCATGAATAATTACCTATTATAAATATGTAGTTCGACTACATTGTTGCTTAGCTGTTTAGTGGTGAAAGGGTATTGTTGTTTATACAATAACTTCGGAATATCACTTTTTGAACCACTGTCCGCCAAGCGAATGATACAACTGTCTTTTGCCGCCATCTTTTTTAAAACAACCCTAAGTTTGACTAAAGGCAAGGGACATTTATCTAAAGTAGCATCATATTCGTAAATCATTTTAAAATTTTTAAACAACACTTTAGTTTAATTATCTAATTTGCGACAATCGAATACAATGATTGAATTTCCATTTATCCAAAAAACTGAGTTTAAACTAGCAATTTATGAATTCACTACCTGAAAACCCAAGTTTAAAAGAAATTAATGCCTATAAAAAAAAGCTTACTTGGGGAGAGTCATCAACGCTTTATCAGATGGCTACCAGCTCGGCTAGTGAACTGGATGAACTACTTACTCACGGCTTTGATAGCGGCTATAAATCAATATTAAATAAAAACAATTGGAACTTAAAAAAGCTAGATGGTTCTATAGATGAGTTTGGGCGTATAGATGTTAAATTTAAGCCAAGAGTTGTATTAAGACACATTTATAATGAAATGGGCTACGAATTACATTGTTATCCCTACATTGACGGTGAAATAGCGCTGTTGCCTATGATTGACTCACCTCATTGCCCGTTTATTAAGTGGCACCCTGAATCAATGCGAAGGTTATTTCGCGTTAGCAGCTTGCCCAATTTTGCTATTCAAACAGTCCAAAAAGGCGATGAAGCAGATTTTGCCTTAATTAAGCATATTTACGTACGTGTTCAAGAACTTCTAGAGCTACTCAAAGTTCATTTTGATGTCATAGAAATAAGAGGCTATAACATCGCTGAATTTTTCAAAGAGGTTAACAAAAAGCACAGAAACCCAAGTTTGTAGAGAAAATCAATTGCTCTACGAACATAAATTTGAATGGAATTACCCTTGTTTAAGATTAAACCTTTAGTATTAAGTTGTGCATTTGCTTTGATGACCACCAGCGCGATTGTTCCAGCTCAAGATAGCTCTAAGAACGACTTGCCAGAAATTGGAGCCGCTGGCTCAAGCATACTTTCTATCGACAAAGAGCGCATAGTCGGTGATGCAATGATGAGACAATTAAGAGCTTCTCAGCCGCTGATTAATGATCCTGTTTTAGATGAATACATGAATCATTTAGGTAATTTACTCGTTCAAAATGCCCAAGACGTGAACTATAAATTTGAGTTTTTTGTGATTGATAATAAAGAGCTTAACGCGTTCGCCTTTTTTGGCGGTCACGTGGGGGTTCATTCAGGTCTGATCACTACAGCATCGACAGAAAGCGAGCTAGCATCAGTATTAGCCCACGAGGTCTCTCATGTGACTCAACGCCACTTAGCGCGTAGACTAGAAGCACAAAGTAGATCACAACCAATGACCATGGCCACCATGTTAGGTGGTGTTTTACTTGCTTTAGTAAACCCAACAGTGGGAATGGCGACATTAAGCGCATCAATGGCAGCATCACAGCAAGCAGGTATTAACTATACCCGAGGCAATGAAAAAGAAGCGGATCGTGTTGGTATTCAATTGCTTGCCAACAGTAATTTCGACCCCATGGGCGCGCCTGATTTTTTCAATAAAATGTCTGAAAAATATCGCTACAGCACAAAGCTGCCAGCTATGCTGTTAACTCACCCATTACCAGACTCGCGAATCACTGATGCAAGGCTGAGAGCGCAGAATTATCCGAACAGAAATATTGCGCCAAGCCTTGATTTTGAACTAAGCAAATCACGAATAAAATCACGTTATCAAGGAAACGCAACGGATAATATAGCTTATTATGAAGATTTGATTAAAAAACAAAAATACACGCTTAAAGTAGCCGCTCAATACGGCCTTGCATTGTCTTATTTTGAAAATAAAGAATCTCAAAAGGCGCTTTCAATACTTACTGCTCTGCATAAAGACGACCCAAACAACTTGTTTTTCGTGGACGCCCTATCTGACGTTTATATTTCTTTGAAGCAGTTTGAACCCGCATTAAAAATGCTCTCAGACTTAAACTTGCTGATGCCTAAAAACCAAGTGGTGGCACTTAATTACGCCAATGTATTGCAAGAAGCAGGTCAATTAGAAGCTTCATCAGAAGTATTACAAGACTTTTTGGTCATACAACCTGGCCACTTCATAGCCTATGATTTATTAACCACTATTTATCGAAAACTTGATAAAAAAGCGATGATGCATTTATCTAAGGCAGAAGTATATGCGCTATTAGGCGCCTATCCTCGCGCTATCGATGAAATGCAAACAGGCTATACTTTTACCGAAGACAAATTGTTGCAAAAACGCATTAAAGCGCGAATATTACAATTTAAAGATCAACAAGAAAAACTGAAACGTTTATAAACCAAGAAAAGAGTATTATGTTAACGATATACCACAACCCAAGATGTTCAAAAAGCCGTCAAACACTTCAACTGATCGAAGAAGCAGGAAAAGAGGTAAGAATTGTTGAGTACCTTAAAACACCACTTGATGAGCAAACAATCAATGCATTATTGGCTCAATTGGGAGTCAGCCCAATTGAAATGATGCGTACCAAGGAAGTCGAGTTTAAGGAACAAAATCTAAAAGGGGTAAGCGACGAGCAGCTTATTTCTGCGATGGTAACTACCCCTAAACTTATTGAGCGTCCAATTGTCACCAACAATGACAAAGCTATCATCGGCCGTCCGCCAGAAAATGTTAACGTCTTTTTATGAGTCATAACGTGAACGAACAATTAGAAAAGGCTCAGCCTTTTGCAACCAGTACCTATCGAAGAATTGCCAAAATAGGCTATTTCGGCTTACTTATTCTCATGCCACTGTGGTTGTTTGTTATTAACCCCGGTTCATTAAGTCCGCTTTTATCTTTTGGGCTGTTTATTTTGCCCTTACTATTGCCGATGAGAGGCATAATCCTTGGCAAACCTTATACCTATGCTTGGGCTAATTTCGTCGTGCTGATTTACTTTTTACATAGTTTGACCACCCTTTGGGTCAACCCAGAAGAAACATTTTTAGCGTCACTTGAGTTTGTGTTGTCAGCACTGATGTTTTTTGGTGCGACCTATTACGCGAAATTTAGAGGCAAAGAGTTAGGTCTTGGTATTAAGAAGCTCTCGGTAGAACTTGCTGAAGAAAAGAGCAAAATGTCAGCAGGGAGTAAAACTAGCCATTAAAAACAATAAGTCAAAATTTAGAGGGAAATATGGATTTTAAACTGAAACAATTTGCATTATGTGCTGCTATTGCACTACAGGGCTGTGGCGGTGGTGGTGGCTCTAGCGATACCAACACGCCAATTGTTACCGATCCTGATTCCCTAGAAATTTTGGTGAACGAACAAACCGTTTTACGTAAACAATCTACAGATTTATTGCTTTATTTTCCCCAACAAACTGTGAGTGATATTAAATGGCAACAAGTTTCAGGGCCTAATGTAGAGCTATTTGCCGCCAACAGTAAAGTCATTTCGTTTGTCCCTGATGTGGCAGGCGATTATAGCTTTCAAGCCAGCTTTAATCTAAATGGACAAAACCAAAATTTAACGAAAACCATCACCGTCAATGAAGAAGAAAATCAGATTACCGCACGTTTAGGGCATGCAGTGGTTGAACAAAATAAAGTCTCGCTTAGAGTCGAATTAGCCGATGATATAGATTTAGACAGCGTCAGCTGGACTCAATTATCTGGCCCCAGTCTTAGCTTTTCTGACAGTGACGATCCCGCGGTTGTATATTTCAATGCCCCAAGTGTCGAAAGCGATCAAATTATAGAATTCGACGTTAGCGCTCGTGATAACGGCGACAACACATATTCCGACAAGATAAGTGTCTTGATTGAAGACAAACCGACCATTCAATCCAACGCCTATTTTGATGACGCATTAGCAAAGGTAGCCCCATTCAATAGCAACAGTAAATATGCTGACGTTATAGTTGATTGCGTCTATTCAAATACCTTAACCAGCTCATGTCAGTTGGATAGGCTACCTTTAATTGCACAAGACACGCTATCACCCACTGTTGAAGACATTATGGATCGCGTGGTGGTTTCTCATCCATGGATGGGGGACAGATTTAGAGACTTTATCGAACAGCAAGACCCACATGGAGACTTCAAACGCCTTCTTAGGGCAACTACGGCAATTGTCATCTCTTATGATATTCGTCCTGCATTTTACTGGGCTGCCACTGGCGCTATATATTTAGACCCTGAATTCTTATGGTTGACACCTAGTGAACGAGACACAATAAATGAAGCCCCTGATTATCGTTCAGGGTTTGGAGAAGAATTACAGTTTGAAATGATTTGGCGTTATGTCAAAAACAATGACTATGCCAGTGCAAATTATCCGTGGGATGTCCGCGTTGAGCGTTCATCAGCCGACACCCTGTATGATTTGGGTTATCTGCTTTATCATGAATTAGCGCATGCCAATGATTTTTTTCCCAGCTCACGTTGGTCGAGCCTATCCACGAGTAAACGCATTTTAGATGAAGCAGTTGAACACAGTACACAATCAGATATTTTAGATGTCACTCACCCGCTCGCGAGTCAAATCATGAAAGATTTGGCGCAAGTTCGGTATGCAGGAGAAGACGCAACCACGCAGCAGAAGTCGTATTTACCCGTAGATATTGAATTACTTTTTGAACCTGATGGTGCGGTGTATTTTTATAGCTATCGTTCAATACGTGAAGACTTTGCGATGTTGTTTGAAGAGCTTATGATGCAATCTCGTTATGGTATTTCTCGTGATATCGCGATCACAAATAACCCTGCGTCGGGTGCTTCTTCACAAGATTTTATCGTACATTGGGGACAACGCGGTCGTATTGAAGAGTCGCAAATATATGACCGAGTGTTATTTGCTACAGAGCGTATTTTGCCAGAATTTGATGCGCACACAGCACTACAAAACTTGCCGCAAGTGATGCCATTACGACAAGGTGATGATTGGTTAGCCAACTTAACGTTAAACCAACGTAGTATGTTTAGTCTAGCTAAGCAAATGTTGCAGCAACAAGACAACAACATTCAACATAGCAGAAGGCAACATCAATATTATATTAAGCCCCTGCCGTCACATTAATCGAACAACTCCCTTTGGTTTAATTATCACCCATTAACCGTATAAAAATACGCCGCTTTTAAAAGTAATTAAAAGCGGCGTTCATTTATTCGCCGAATGACAAAAATTGCGCTTGCACTGCACTGTGTAATCAGTATTATGCGCCCCTCATTTTTGATTACTCATTCTGGATACCGACTTCGTTTTATGAGAGCATTTTTAACTTCCCCAAATGCAATGTCGCTAAGCGATACTGAGCAAACCCTTTATCAAAACTCTCTAATTTTTATTGCCGAACTCAGCTTAAACTTGATGGCCGTAAAAGTAGAAAACTGCCCAACCGATTTTCTTTCCTGGTGTAAGGAATTGCACCACATTTGTACGCACAAGGTAAATCAAGAGTTATTGGAACCTGAGCAATTTAAACCACTCAAAAAACTAACAGAATTGCTAGTATCAGGCATTAGCATTAGCCAGTTAAAACTCGCTCGCGTATTACCTTGGCCAGTATTTGCTAAATACATTCATGATAATGCAAGCATTCAAGCACTAGACGAACGTTTAGCGTTGTTGAGCTATGTCGACGAAATCAAAAATACTGCAATGAATGAATTAAGCTCAGAGGATGTTTTGGTCCTTGCTGGAAAACACACTGCGCAGCATGACCCAAGTATATATAAGTTCGATACTGAATGGTTTGGAGCAACTAAAGGCGCGAAGGTATTTCTACATTTACTTGCTGATTTCCCAGAAGAATTTGGGCAAGCGCTTCAACATATTCCTGTTGAAGGCAATGTTGACTACAGCCACTATCAAGCTTTTGTAAACGCGTACAAAACAATATTCTCATTACACGCTAATGGCGAAAAAATTCCACTATTCCCTGCGACTCGATTATTGTCGATGCGTCGCCCTGATCAATTCATTGTGGTCACTAACAGCAAGCTAGACGTGCTATCCAAAGGCTTAGGTATTGTTAAACTCAATAACCAAAGTTTTGATGACTATTGGCACGAACTTATTGTTACTCTTCGTCATTGTCCATGGTGGAAAGCAGCTGCACCAGACGATGCTCAAGAGTTAGCACTTTGGCATAAGCGCGCTATTTTGACTGATTTATTCTTATTCGCGGACGATACTCTTGCTCAAGGCTCTAATTACATCAAACTCAGAGACAAGCCTAAACGCACTTCAAGTGGTCAAACGCGAACAATAAAGCGCACCAAAGCCTCGGCAGAAGAGCTAGTGAATAAAGCGCTTGCTCAAGACGATATCCCAAAATACTTACTCAATATGCGCAGTACCATCATAAAAAGTGTCCAAGACGGTAAAACAGTAGAACAAGCGATTACGTTAATGCGCAACATTTTCGGGTAAATAGATAATCAAGAACGGTTAGCCAATAGTTAAGAATTGGCTAACTCTCCTTATATAGATAGTCAGAAACTATCAGAATTGTAGAATGAGGTTTTCTTGGCCGTAACCAAATTTTGAAGTATTCAAGGTCTGCTATTAGCGATCAGCGGACCTTCAAAACCTCATTTTTAATTAATAATATATATCTCGCTTTGGGGCACAAACCGAGATAGATTTTATGTTTATTTGTCCCCTCGTAAGCAAATTGTCTGATTAGAGTCAAGAGTTCCACGATAATTGGCTATTTAGCATGCCTCAAGACTTAAAATAGACACTTGAATAAATATATCTGTTTATTTTTCGAAACGACTAAATTAATGCTCATCTCTCATCTTTTTTAAATATGTAATCAATAAGCGACTTAATAACTGAGTTATGCTGGAGGTGATACGGATAAACAATTGAAACAGGGGATGGCTCAAATTCAAAATCTCTAAGAATTGGAATAACCATTCCTGAATTTAATTGATCATGCATTAAAAAGGTAGGTAAAAATGCTATCCCATGTCCTTCTGCTGCAAGTTTAGCCGCAGATACACCATCATTGACCTCCATAAATGGTTTTAATTGGATATGTTTTTTGATGCCATTTTCATTATAACGCCAACGATATGGCTCTTGGTTTGACGTATCTAATATGCACCTATGTTGTGACAAATCTTTTGGGTGTTTGGGTACACCATGGCTATCTATATACTGAGGGGAAGCAACATAATGTATGTGTGTGGAGCCGTAACTTTTGGCAATTAGATTAGAGTCTGAAAGAGTACCAATTCTAACACTTATATCGACACCCTCTTCGACCATATTCACAAATCTATTTACAAATACCCATGAAATATTTATTTGTGGGTTTAATTTAACAAATTCACTGGCGCGTTTAAAAATACCTAAAGACTCTGAATCTACTGGCGCTGATATTCGAATTTTTCCTGAAATTTTGTTGTTACGACTTTTTGAAATATTCTCTAGTTCTTCCACTTTTGCTAATATTTCATTAAAGCGTTTTAAGTAAAATTCACCTTCTGCAGTTATATGCATTGCTCGGGTTGTTCTGTTTAATAATTGTGCCGAGAAATGCTGTTCAATATCGCTAATCTGTTTACTAATTGCAGAAGTTACTATACTCAGCTCTTTCGATGCTTTACTAAAGCTTCCGCACTCAACAACAACAGTAAAAGTTTTCATTGCTTTTAGTAAGTCTATTTTTCTCATATTTCGAATAGTCTTTTCAAATTATTGATATATAACAGTTATATATTAAAAGTTAGTATACATGAATTAATAGTTAGCCAATAATAATTAGCTAACTATTAACTACTTAATAAATATAACAAGATGGAAGTGAATAGTGTGAACAATCATATAGTTCATTTATTAGATAAATGGTTTCCTGATAAAGACAACTTTCAATGGGTGTTAGGTACAATATATTCAACGGAAGGCTCCTCATATCGTAAAGCTGGATCTCACATGTTGTTTAATGATTTTGGTGGGAAGCTAGGTTTATTGAGTGGAGGGTGTTTAGAATCTGATTTGCATAGAAAAGCAAATCAGGCGTTAATTGAAAATAAAGCACTTAAAATTTGTTACGACACATCAAGTGAGTTTGATAACGGATTTAATTCAGGTTTAGGTTGTGGCGGAATCGTAAATATTCTTTTACAACCGGTAAATATAAATAACAACTACCTTAACCTTGAGAGTATTTACCGTTCTCTAAAAGTGAACATACCCGTTATTTATAGGCAAAAAATCCCAACTGGATCTATATGTGAAGTTGAAACGGGTTATGCTCCTGCACCTTTATTATCTATAATAAATAAGAACGCTGCGAGTATTGAAATTGTAGGAGGTGAAAGCTGGTTAATTTCAAGTTTTGCTCCGCCACCTTTACTATTGGTAATAGGAGGAGGTATTGATGCTAGGCCTCTAGTAACAATTGCTTCTCAATTGGGTTGGCAGGTAATAGTAGCGGACCCCAGACCAACAAATGCAAGGCTTGAGCACTTTCCATCTTCACAAAAAATAGTGAAGTGCAAAATAAATGAATTACAAAATGAACCTTGGCTAAAGTATGTTGATGCTGCAATAGTTATGTCTCATAACGTAGAAATGGATGCAAAAGCATTAAGAGTCTTATCAGGAATAGCGTTAGAATATTGTGCATTATTAGGCCCCTCTCATAGACAGGATATAGTGTTAAGAGAGGCAAATATTTCAAAAGCAGATTTAGCATTTAAACTAGCTGGCCCTGCAGGTTTAGACATTGGTGCTGAATTACCAGAAAGTATCGCTCTATCTATACTAGCAGAATGCCACGCTGCCATTTTTAATGGCAATGCTAAATCATTAAGTCAAATACTTTAATGTGGATCTAATGATTTAAATTGACCATTGTCTACGCCAATGACTGTGATTTAACAGGAAGAGAACGGATCCTTTTTCCTCTTGCGGCAAAAATAGCATTAGTTAACGCTGGTGCTAAAGGTGGCATAGCAGATTCTCCGGTACCTGCTGGTGGTGTATCACTTGGCACTAGGATAGTTTCCACTTTAGGCATTTCACTTAGGTTTAATAATTGGTAATCATGGAAGTTACTTTGTTGTACCTGACCGTCTTCAAAGGTGATATTTCCTTTTAGTGCAGCGGTTAAACCGAAGACAATCGCACTTTGAGCCATAGCTTCTACTTGTGCAGGGTTGACTACTGTTCCGCAGTCCATTGCACAATAAACCTTATGAATATGCAACTGTCCTGAGTCGCTTACTGAAACTTCAACAACTTCAGCAGCATGGGTTGTCCACTCTAGGGTTCTACCAGTGTAGGGGTGATATGCAATACCTTGGTATCGACCTTTAGGTAATGGCTTTCCCCAATCAGCAGCTTTTGCGACTGCATCTAAAACAGCTAATCCTCGCTTATTGTTTTTCATTAAATTACGTCTAAAAAGATAAGGATCTTTATTGGCTGCATGAGCCATTTCATCAAGAAAACTTTCTAGAAAGAATGCGTTAGGACCTCGGCCAATAGAGCGCATCCAACCTAGTGGGATATAAGCGTTAACGTCGACGATATCAACAGATAAATCATTGAATTCATATGGCATGTCAGCGATGCCTTCAACGGAACTTTCGTCAACACCATTGACAATAGCATCAGGCATTATTTGCGAAAATAGTGATTGAGCCGCTATTTTTATTTTTAATCCAGAAGGGTTTCCGTGATTATCTATACCGGCTGTTAATTTAGCACTATAGGCTTGACGATAATTATCCTGCCTCATATCTTCTTCGCGAGACCATATTAATTTTACGGGTTTACCAACTGCTTTTGATGCAAGGGCTGCTTGCACAACAAATTCAGGAGTTGCACGTCGACCAAAACCACCGCCAAGAAATGTTGTATTAATTTCAATTGCTGGGTAAGGAAGCTTTAATGTTTCAGACATTGCCCAATGAGTATATGACTGGTTTTGAATAGGAGCCCAAATGATTGCCTTGCCATTTTTAACACTAACTGTTGCGGTCATAGGCTCCATAGTTGCGTGAGCTAAATAAGGTACTTCATATTCTGCTTCTATTTGAGTCCTTGCTGTAGAAAGCGCCTTAGTAGCATTTCCGTCTGCTCGAGCAGGTACACCTGGTTGTGTTAAGGCTTGTGCATATTGTTTTTTTAAGCTGCTAGTTGATACGCCTTTGTTATAACCTTTATCTACTTCCAGTTTTAAAGCATCAGCCGCTTTCTTGGCATTCCAGTAACCGTCAGCAACAACAATTATCGTATCAGGTACACTAAAAGTATGATTTAGTGGCACATGTACTAACGCTTTTACACCACGCATTTTAATAACTTCGGCTTCATTGTAGCTAATTATTTTACCGTTTAAGGTTGGTGAAGCCTTAGCTGTGGCGTAGAGCATGTTTGGAACAACGACATCAATGCCAAATTCAGCGGTACCGTTAGTTTTTGCCTTGGTATCAAGCCGATGCATTGGTTTTCCAATAAACTTGAATTCAGCACTGGTTTTTAGTTTAGGTTCCTTTGGTAAAGGTAGCTTGGATGCAGCCGTAGCTAACTCCCCATAGGTTAACGTTTTATTTGAATTTTTCAGTTTTATGTAGCCAGATTCAGCATAACATTGTGATTCATCAACAGACCAATGATTAGCAGCAGCTTGCAATAATACATGCTTAGCTGCTGCACCTGATTTACGTAACGGCAGATAAAATGTTGATGTACTTAAGCTACCTCCTACAAATTGAGCGACGTAGCCATTAAGATCTGTTTTGTATTTTTCTTCGCCGTAAGCTGTTTCAACACTTATTTGTTGCCAATCGAGATCGAGTTCATCAGCAAGTATTTGCGGTAAGCCTGTATAAACACCTTGTCCCATTTCTGATTGGCTGAGATAAATTGTTGCGGTATTATCTGGAGAAATTAATAGCCAAGGCGTAAGTTTTGCGATGTTTTTTTCATCAGCAGCTAAGGCATTTCCTGCTAGCGGAATGTTTATGGCTACTGCAAGCCCAATAGCTGATTTAGCACTGTGGCTAAGGAATTTACGACGGCTTAATTGAATGTTTTTAATGGAATTACTCATTTTCCGCTCCTATGCTTTTAGCTAAATGTATTGCTTCACGAATTCGCTGATATGTACCACAGCGGCATAGGTTAGTTATTGCATTGCTTATTTCCTCATCAGTAGCATGAGGTTTATCATTTAATAGCGAGGTAGCAGCCATTATCATGCCTGACTGGCAATAGCCGCATTGAGGAACATCAACTTCTTGCCATGCTTTTTGTACTGGGTGAGATGCGTCTTTAGATAACCCCTCAATGGTAGTTATCTCTTGCTCATTAACGGCTGCAACAGGTAATACACATGAACGAACTACACTGCCGTTTAAATGTAAAGAACAAGCACCACACAAGCCCGCTCCGCAGCCAAATTTTGTGCCAGTTAAACCAATTTTTTCACGTATCACCCAAAGTAAAGGAGTGGTGGGATCTTCATTAAATGATACATCCGTATCATTAACTTTAAATTTTATCATTATTCTTTCCTTTACGATGGTTTAACAATATCTGTTAAATCTAACCATAGTTAATTAACGGATATTACTTTGTTGTTCTTTAATTACATAAATAATAGGCTTCATAGCGGCGTTGATAAATACGATTGTTGTGTAAAGTCTTTTCACTTTTTTAGAAAAGTAGTGTTCTAGTTTAGAATAAATAATGTATGTCTAAGTGCAAAAGGCATACACTATTGATTAATTATAGTTATTTAATGTCTATAACATGGTAGTTTGCGAGCTAGATAGCTATCGATTGAAAATCGACCAGCACCTTGAATGACCAGTGTCAATGAGCTAATCATCAATATTAACGCATATTCGTAGCCACCATTCATTGCAAAGAAGCCTTTCTCTAAGTGTGTGAAAATTGCAATAAGCATTGTAAAGGCTGTAAGTAGTGCTGCCGGACGAGTTGCTATACCTAATAACAAGGCTATCCCGCCAAAAAACTCAGCTGAACCCGCTAATACGGCTAAGAGGTAACTTGGTTCAAAGCCTATGCTTGCAAGCCACTGACTTGTCGCTTCTAATCCATAGCCACCAAACCATCCAAACAATTTTTGAGCTCCATGGGCAATGAAAACAATACCTATAAATAGACGCAATAGTAAGGAGCCGGTGTTGTCATTTGTTGCTAATATTCGGTTGATAATATTCATGGCGAATTCTCTTGTTTAAACTGTTAATGTATTTGTTGCATATTGGTATGATCTAGTAATAATTTTTTTTATTACTTCAAGTTCCTGCTCATCTCTTGGTGAAAATACCATGACTAATCCAGTAGGACGTCGGCCCCATTGGACAAGTAAATGATCTTCACCCCAGCCTTTTATTATTACCTCTAATGCATCTTTTTCCGGCAATGTTAAATGCATACTGCCTTGATCTGGCGCGGGGTGGATATGGGCAAACTCTTCGCCGATCATTAAGGCTTCGTGATTACATTTGTCACAATTAGTTAATATCATTGCTCGTGCACCAGGCACCGAGATACGACTGTGCTCTTCTTTCACATCAGTTAATGTAAATGCCCAATCAGCCATAGTGTTAGCCAGCTCAACAGTACCATGTTGATTAAGCTGACTGTGTGGGAATAGATCGGTTGTTGTAGGCTTGTTGCCTTTTCTTGAAGGTAGAATCCAGTTTGAGGTCATGTGATATCTCCGTGGTAATGTTTATGTAGTTTTAATGACTAAATTTGAGTTTGCTTACAGAAGTAAACTTTATGCTTAAACAAATTATTAAGGATAAGGTTGCCACAATTAAAAAGCTGATAGCTAACGGAACAATACTGCCGTCATACATATTGCCGATAGTAATACCTATACTGGTGGAAATAAGTGTTTGTATTGACGATATAGTTGATGATGCTGTCCCTGCTATATGACCTAGCGGCTTCATGGCTAGTGCATTGAAATTCCCAAATAAAATGCCAAAGCAGAAAAATACAATAGCAAGGTAAGCCAGTGCTGAGTAAAAGCTTGGGTTGTTTACTACTGATTGCGAGTAAGTAAAAAAAATACCTGAAGTGATGATTAGTACCGTAAGCGATGAAATACAGAGGTGTTCCATGCTAAATTTCGATAAAAGTTTGGCGTTTAATAGCGAAGATAAACCAACAGCTAGTGAAAGTAAGCCAAAAACGAAAGCAAATGAATCGCCCAGCTTGTACTCTACTTGAAGTAAAGGCTGTGACGTTGCTAAATAGCCAATAAAGCTCCCAAAAACTAATGCTGAAGCCATCATATAGGCTAATGTCGTTGATGTTGTAACGGTTTCAACAATACCTTTATAAATTGTTTTTAGAGAAAATTGAATTCGCGATTCAAGCCTTAAAGTTTCAGGTATACGGATATGCAATAAAAATACCCCCAACAATGAAACAGCCATCACAAATACAAAAATTGCTTGCCAGTTAGCAATAAAGAGAATGAGCTGGCCAATCGAAGGAGCTAAAGCTGGCACAACAATAAAAATTGCCGATATTAACGACATAATTTTTGCCATCTCTTGACCTTCAAACTTATCTCTAATAAGTGCCATTGAAACAACACGACAAGAAGCTGCGCCAAAGCCCTGTATTAGCCGCCCAATAAGCATAGTGTTAAAATCTGTAGCAACCAATGAAACAATGCTACCAATAAGAAAAATGGAGAGCCCTAGGTAAATTGTCTTTTTTCTACCGTAGGCATCGGATAGCGGTCCATAGATCATCAGGCCAAAGGCCATACCAATAAAAATGGTTGATAATAATAGCTGGGTCTGATGCGAAGCATCTGATTCAAGTCCTAGATCCACGCCTATTAGGGAAAGTGCAGGTAATATAGCGTCAATAGAAAGCGCGACTAATGACATTAACATGGCCATTATGGCAACAAATTCGACTTTGTTAGTTGGTGTGTGTTTTTGTGTAAATGTCATTAGGTACCTCGAATTTAAAATTAGAGCTAGAAAATACATATTTGCCCCCTAGACGGTAGCTAGGAAACAAATATGCATTCGATTAAATGTTAAACGTATTCAGGAGCATCTAACGTTTCACCCGTCATCGAGCCTGTAACGGCAGCAACGTAGGCTTTTGCTGTGTCATCAGCTGATAAACCACCTTCCGTATCCATGCCCATCATTGCCATTGTTTCTTTAACAAAAATTGGCGATACAGTATTGATACGCACATTGTCTAACTCTAAAGCGGCGGCTTTTACATAACTTTCTAAAGCGCCATTTGCCATAGCAATAACAGCACTGCCTTGCATAGGTTCACGAGATAAAATGCCAGAAGTGAAGGTCACAGAGCCATTATCATTTAAGTAGTTTTGTCCTAAACGCAGTAAGTTAACTTGTCCCATTAACTTGTTAGCTAATGCTAGTTCATAATCGGCATCGCTTAGTTCAGCTAATGGAGCAAAGTTTGCCAGCCCAGCTGTTGAAACTATGGCGTCAACTTTTCCCACGTTATCAAGCATTGCTTGAATAGAAGTTTTATTGCCAAGGTCAACATTTACATCACCACCAGAGTAGTTGGCCGCGATCACTTGATGTTCATTCGATAATGCTTTAGCTACTGCTTGACCAATTGTACCGCTTGCTCCAATAAGTAAAATTTTCATTTTTGTCTCCAAGGTTTAGTTTATTTATTAAGCTTGAGGTCATTATATTTAAGTGTTTTAATTGGATAAATAACTCAAAAAAGAAATCATTGTTCTCTTATTGAGAAAGGTGGTTTATGGAAAGAAATAACTAACTGAGTATGTGCCAGCTGCATTATTTGTTGTTTGCGTAATAGGGAACTTCATGATTAACCTAATTACACATATGTCTATCAAAGTATTACTAATTAAATTTTAACGGTTCCTTTATTTATCTTAACGTTGGAAAACAAAATCTTTATCCGCTACATCTTTAGTAACCTTTTTGAAGAAAGTATTGAACAAAACTTATTACTAAGCCAGCTGATGAAAGTGACTTCATGTATCAAATTTCAATTAAATGCACTTATAGAATTTTCAGTAGTACAGATCAATTTCTATGTTGGATATGAATAACGGCTAAATAAATTCAGTATCAAAGGGTGAATGAAAGAGCATTAACTTATTAGTGAAATATTACCTTTAATAACAAGAGGTTATTTCTATTTGGAATTTTGTGGTGAATATTATCAAACAATTATCTTCTATTTTTAAGTCAAAAGCTAAGCGGTGTATAATTATTCTAGGCTATCTGTTACTTGTTCATAATACACTGATATATGCAGAAGAAAGGAAAGAAGTAAAAGTTGCTACTATCAAATTTACTAATGTTGGAATGATTGAAAATGGCTACGTGAAGGGGTTGTTCTATGACATTGCAAATCTCATCATTATGGAAGCGGGTTATAGGCCAAATAACCATGTTGTTCCTTACTCAAGAGTGCTTAAATTATTGCAACATGGAGATATTGATTTTTCAATAATGTACTCTAATAAGGAGGTAGAAAGTTATGCGAAACAGTTGGTAAGTATTATGCATTTTGACAATATTATTGTTGGTTTGCCTGGGGTTAATTATCAACAATTAAATGACCTGGAAGGACAAGTAGTTATTAGTATCCGCAATGCAGTTTTTGGTGAAGAATTTAGTTCCAATGACAAGGTTAAAATTTATACAGTAGGAAATTATCAACAAGCATTACAGATGCTATTATCCAAGCGTGCTGACGCAATCATAGGGGCAAAAAATAGCATTTATTGGACACTAAATGATCTGGGTTTATCAAGAAACGTTTTGGGAAAACCGTTATTGGTTAATAGCAAGTCGGCGTATATTCAATTTTCATACTTATCTAAAAAGCCTGAGATAAAAGAAAAGTTGAAATTGGCAGCTGAAAAGCTAAAACATCAAGGCGTGTTTGAAGCTCTGAAACTTAAATATACTAACCAGAAAATGTGAACTAAAAAACACCATGTCAGTTACAATTAACTAACAAGAGCAATATTTTCATCGCAAAAACTCCCTTAAAAAGAACTTATTAATCTTATGAAGAGAAAAATAGATTTATTAAAAGCAATAACTACTTTTATCAAAGTGGCTGACAAAAAGAGCTTCACCGCCGTAGCTAGAGAATTAAATATTGTGACTTCCGCAATTAGCAGACAAGTTGCTGATTTGGAAAAACACTTTTCATGCCAGCTCTTATATCGAACAACAAGAGCTATGCATCTTACCGCTGAAGGTAAGCAATATTACAAAGAGTTTAAAGAGATAACTGAGAAAATTGAACATCTTGAAAATAAAGATGAAGGGTTAGATGGTTCTCTTAAAGGGCATATTACGGTTTCTGCTCCTCAAGGCTCAGAGTCATTGGGCTTTTTAGATGCCGCAAGCGAGTTTATGAAGAAGAATCCAGAGGTAACTGTGTCTTGGTTATTTGTTAATCGCTATGTCAACATGGTTGAAGAAGGAATTGATTTGAGTATTAGAATGGGTGAACTTGAAGACTCTAGCTATATTGCTAGGCGTTATAAATCAGTTGATATTAACTTTGTCGCAAGTCCTAGTTATATTAAAAAATATGATGAGCCAAAAAACCCAAATGATTTAACAAAACATTTATGCATAACAGACAGTTCTAATCGACATCCTAACAAATGGCGGTATTGTGAGAACAAGAAAGAAAAGTTTATAAAAATTACCAGTTATACAGATTCAAACAATGGTGAAACCGCAGCTCGACTCGCAGCAAATGGCAATGGCATTGCTTATTTACCATCATTTTTCACGCACAGCTACCTTTCAACAGGAGAGCTTGTTCCTGTGATGCAAGCTTATGAGTTTGAATCGCTACCTGCTTCTTTAGTTTATCCAGCAAACCTAATGATGAACAAAACACTTAAAGCTTTTGTACAATTTCTATTAAGTTATGAAGATTAAAATTAGCTCAATATGAATTGATATAGGGCTAATCAATAATAAGCGTTACTAAATATCGGCCACCTTTAAATGCGCCCTCTGTCGACGTGTATTCAAATGAATTAAAAGGTATGTTTGATTGAGTTGTTGTCATCATTAAGTCTCCAAAAAATAAATTTTTTCATTGTTGCGTTAAGTGCTTAATCAAGATAGAGCTTTACAAAATAAGAGACAATAACTACATTTGGATGATACTGTTACAAAAAATAATACAATATGTTTGACAAAATAACTGCTTTCATTGTATTTCGTGCCATCGTTAGAAATGGCAGCCTGACTTCTGCTGCAAAAGAACTCAATATGTCTAAGGCCTCTGTATCTAGATACCTGAGGTATTTAGAGAGTTGGTTAAAGTCAAAACTATTATTGCGCACTACTCGCTCATTAACCTTGACTCAAACAGGTGAGCAACTGTACGACCAGTGCCAAGAAGTCTTGGAAAAAATGGAGTTTATTGAAGACAAGCTGCCTAAGCTTGAAAAGAGCTTGATGGGGCGCTTAAAGGTGTCTTTACCAAGAGAAGTAAAACACCTTATTTTCTCTCATCTGCCTGATTTTCAGCAACAACATCCCGATCTGCATATTTTATTTGATTTCAGCGACAGGTATGTCGATTTATACAATGAGCCGTTTGATGTTGCTATTAGAGTGGGAACTTTACAGCCATCATCACTTTTTGCGAGAAAGCTTAGTCAATTTAACGATGCACTTGTTGCTGCCCCTTCATATCTTGCAGAGAATAAAACACTAACTACGCCACAAGATCTTGTTGATCACCGTTGTATTCTTGATATCCATCGTACTCCACCAGACTCATGGACTTTGATTGGCCCTGAAAGAGAGAAATTTGATATCCACGTTAAGGGTTTGTATACAGTAACTGATACTGAAGCGGTGCTAACCTTAGCAAGACAAGGTGCAGGGATCGCTAACATACCGGAATACATCGCTATTGAGGCTTGTACTGATGGTCGACTCGTACGTGTATTACCAGCCTATAAAGGGCAACAATACGATATTCATGTATTATTTGCCGAGCGACAGTTCATGCCTGAAAAAACCAGAGCGTTTGTCAATTTTTTAGTCACTGTTTTTAATAAGTAATACGAGATGATGTAAGATATTTCTAATTATTGTTCCATAATTTGAAACAGTTCTTTTCAAAAGTGATGATTGTTTGTTCATTCTGTAAGGCTAAACTGTACCTCGTCAAATCAACACTCTTACATAAACAAATAGGAACGATGATGAACAAATTATTTACTAAAATTTCAGTGATTCTTTTAGCTGCAATAAGCTTACTACCTTTCTCTTCGCTATCAATGGCACATGGTCATGATTTTTCATCTGTGACATATACATGGACTGAAGGCGCTTTTAAAGGTGGTAAATACAAACTTGATATTTTGGGAGAGAAAAAACTAAAGTGGGAAGGTCTAGCAGGACCAGAAAAGGATATGTCAGCTATCGAAGAAAAAGTTAGCATTATCAAGCTTGACGACAACCGTACATTAATCACTTGGCTTGAAGCTGTTGGTTATACAGTAACAGTTATTGTTAATACTAAATCAGGTGATGTTCACGGTGTAGTGTCTAACCAAAAAGAACATTATATGTTAGTTGGTAAAACTGACAAGCTTAAGTAAGGTATCAGTGATGCAACCTGTCTTGTTTTTATCTCATGACGACCCTTCACAGGTCGTCAACAAAGAGCACCCGAGTTATCAGTTTCTTAGCTCGTTATCGCCTCAACTATCAGCACCTAAGGCAATTGTCTGTATTTCAGCCCATTGGGAAACGAGCACACCTACCGTTAGTGGCGCGAGTAAATTAGAAACCATTCATGACTTTTATGGCTTTCCACCAGAATTTTATCAATTGAATTATGATGTTGATGGTAATCCGCCGCTAGCAAAACAGGTTGCCAAGTTGCTTAAAATCAAAGGTATTGATGCTAAAATGGATTTAAGGCGCGGTATAGACCATGGTGCTTGGTGTGTACTAAAACCGCTGTTTCCAGAAGCAAATATTCCAGTTATTCAGCTATCCGTTAATCCATTGGGGACAGCAAAAGAACATTTTGCTATTGGCAATGCTATTAAGTCATTGCGAGAACAAAATATACTAATTGTAGCCAGTGGTACTGCGACTCATAACTTATCAGCTTGGAAGCCGGGTATCGCAATGCAAAGCCCTGTTGAAGAGTATGTAACGAGCTTTAGGGATTGGTTGGTAAGTCATTTGAAAAGCAAAAACTTAACTAGCCTGCTTAATTACCTTGAAGAAGCCCCTTTTGTATTAAAAAACCACCCTAGCCAAGAGCATATTTTGCCACTATTTACTGCTTTAGGTGCGGTAAATGACGATGAAGCGGCACATCTGATTGATGATAGTTATATCTACGGCCATTTTTCTATGGCGAGCTTTGTCTGGGGACAAGATAATATTAGGTTAGTTAGGTTTGGCCATAAGTACTCAAGGTAAATTGAAAAATTTCTATGGGGCTACTCTTGCAGTTTTTTCGGCTATTACTTAGGAACTAGCTAAAACATAAAACCTATTAAAATCCTATGGTTGAAAATATTTTCTAAGTTAACTTATGTGTCGGGTTTTGTTTTTATATAAGTGTCAATTATCAATCATTTAATTATGCCAATAAAATCCCTGTTTTTTATTTAAAAACACACAATTGAGGTAACACTTCAATAATCTTTCTATGGCGTTTTGGGGGCGAAAGCGAGATAGATAAGAGCTTTAATAATATTGAATTACAAAGGTCCGTTTCTGGCACAAATACGAAGTTCGGCTAAGAGCAAGTTAGAGACGATTTAAAATGCTAACCAGTGATTTATGTCTGAATATTAACAATAAAAAAGACGTTAAATGAATTATATATTGTTAATACCTTGTCGTAGTTACTTACATTTACAAATACGTTGTTGTACTCACTTACACTTATAAATAAGTTATATTGTTGAGAATTTAATAAAAATAATAGGAACATGGATGATAAAACTAGCACTAGGTTTTCTAATTTTAGTAGCACAAATAACCACAACGCACGCAACAACCACTGATGATTATGATGCTGTATTAGCACGCTATATTGAAAAAACAGGCCCCGGTGTAGCAGTCATTGTTACGCAAAATGGTAAAACACTTTATAAGAGTGCGCGAGGGTTAGCGAATATAGAATTACAGGTGCCGTTAAATACCGACAGTATTTTTCGCTTAGGCTCCATCACTAAGCAATTTACAGGTGCTGCTATTATGATGTTAGCAGAGCAAGGAAAACTCTCTTTAGACGATAATATCCACAAATACGTGCCTGACTTTCCTACCGAAGGTAATGAAGTCACTATCAAGCATTTACTAACTCATACTTCTGGTATCGCCAATTACACAGAAGATGAAAATATTTGGAAAAATGAACTTCAAACGCCTACCACTATAGACAAAATGTTAGAGCGCTTTGCAAAGCACCCTATGGCCTTAAAAACGGGAGAAGCCAATCGTTACTCTAATACAGGGTATGTGCTTCTTGGTAAGATTATTGAGGTCGCCAGTAAAAAATCCTACCCTGAATTCATTGAGCAAGATATCTTTGCCAAATTAGGTATGACCAATAGTCATTACGGCGGGCATAAAATTATCCCTAACCGTGCAAGTGGTTATTCTGCATCTAAAAACGGTTACGTTAATGCTAATTATGTCGACATGATGTGGCCACATGCAGCCGGTTCTTTATTATCGACCGTTGATGATATGGATACTTGGTATAGTGCATTACGTAATGGCAAACTCATTTCAAAAGATAGTTATCAACAAATGATTTCGCCGACTCCATTAAACGATGGTAGCTTTGCGCAATACGGCTTTGGTCTTGGCTTATTCAAATTAAATAAATATGATGCAATAGGTCACGGCGGCGGTATTCATGGTTTTGTAACGAATGCTTTTTATCTCCCTGAAAAAGATCTTTATGTTGCCGTATTAAATAACTTTGACTCAGGGAATCCGGGTGACATCGCAAGAATGTTAGCGGCTGTAGCGCTTGAATTACCTGTGCCTAAATTTACAGAGGTTAAGTTAAGTAAAGATGCATTAACGCCAATGATGGGTGAGTATAAATTGCCGTCTGGCGATATAAGAAAAATATTTATGGAAGAAGGTAAAGTATATTCAGTGCGAGGTGAAGGTGATAAATGGCTGATTTTACCCATGTCTGATAACAGCTTCTTTTATGAACGAAGCTTAAGTTATTTTACTATTGATAAAAACGATAAAGGTGAGCAAGTCATGAACTTTTACAGTGGATTATCCACTGAGCCTCAGCCCGCGATTAAGCAATAATTTTTTAAATCACAATTCACATTATACAAGCTGAAATTCAATGACTAAAACCTAATAACCTTTGTTTAAATACAAAGGTTATTTTTCAACTGATTATCAAAATATATGCCTTTTACGCTAAGCCTACATAGCTCCTCTATACGTATGCCGCTTAACGAGGCGTAACCGAACTTCTGCTATTAGCATTGTGTCGTCTATTTGTGAATATTCAGTCCTGCTCTGCTGGTAGTGACATGCTAAATTTTCTGATGACTTTATGCATTTCTGATAATTGGTGGTGTTCCACATCAAAACTAGGTATTAAGTTCAGGCAATGCTTCTTTTATAAATGGGATAGTTATTTTTCGTTGGCTTTGAATCGATAAGGTATCTAGCTTGTCTAAACAGGCAATTAATGCTTTCATGTCACGGCTATAGCGGTTAAACAAAAAAGCTGTTGAGTCTTGTTGAATATTGATGCCTCTTTGCGCCGCTCTTTGTCTTAGCGCCGCCATTTTTTCTTCATCTGTTAAGGGCTTTACTTGTAACGTCAACCCCCACGACAATCGAGACACTAAGTCCGGCAAGGTCAATTGCAAGCCTGTCGCTATTTCGTTACCAGAAATAATAATCAATTTGCCCTGCTCTACCACACGATTATACAAGTCAAAAATGCCCTGTTGCCATTTGTGATCCTCTGCAATCAACTCAATATCATCAAAACAAATCACATCAATAGACTCTAAACCATCAAGTAATTCGATAGACAGGGTTGTTAACTCGCTCAACGACAAGCAGAGCGCCGTCAGTCCCTTTTCGTTTGCATAAGTTGCTGCGGCATTAAGTAAATGAGATTTACCAACACTGCTGTTACCAAAAAGGTAAAGGCTATTTACATCCCCTAAATCACGGTCGATAAAACGCTGGAGATCGACAACCGCATTGTTATTTGTGTCACCGTGATAACTCGTAAATGTTTCTTCATCATGTAACTGTACTGCTAGCGCAAGTTGCTTGTCCTGCATTACTTTCTCTCCCAGTAAAACACTGGAATATCATCAATACTCGGCACGTTCAATGGATCAATATATTGTTTTAATTGATTATTTAGTTCAAGTGACGCTAATAACACTTGTCTAGAGCCTAGTAATTTAAGTTTAATTCGGCGATTATCACCACTAACTTCGACCAACGTTGCCGCTTCCACCGAAGATAGATCATTTAGAAATCTCATTACCGCGACATAGTCTGACAAACCTGCAATATTAGCAACGTCTATAACGTACTCATTGTTTAGCCCTGTACTTAGCGCATAGCGCTGATAAATATTGTTTGAAACATCTGACAATACTTGAGCTAAAAGCACATTTTTATCTTCACCTTGATAGCTTTCACTGAACAGTTGATTTTGTGAAACTAGGCTCCAATCCATAACATATTGTGGGGCGACTTTTACTGGTTGTTCACACAAAACAACAGTGCAGTTTTCTTCTATCATTTTTTCTTCGTTACCACCTCCATCAAACTGGTCATCAGTATTATCTAGCAAACTACTATTTGAAGAGCGAATAATAAGTATGGCGTCACTCATATAACGTGATGACATTTGCTTGGTGGGCTCGGAAAATCGTCCCCAAAGATCACTAACACTTAACGTTAATGCATCATCCAAATCCATTAAGGGCAATGTTAGCGGCAGGCCTCGTACTTTAGAAAAAGATAATATTTGCTCGGGCATGCTCGATTCAGCACCTTCTGACAAGACATCTCGATTAAAACCGTCTTCTTCTATTAACCAAACCAGTATTTGCGGCCTTAACCGGCCCCAAATAGGTAATTTAGCTTGTTGAAACAGTTGATTAATTTTATCTTCATTAAAAGCAGCCACTAAGTACAGCGCTGTTTGAGCGCGGCCGGTCGTTTTGTTTGGTTTTAGTTTTCGATCATAATGAAACTGCGTAATATAATTATTGTAACGGTTAATTGCCGTTTTAACGCTAGGATTTAGTAATACACTCTCTTGCCCCCCTACTTTAAGGACAACAGCGCGCATCGCTTTTTTTAATGCGGCAACACGATCAGTTTTAGACTGGCTAGTGACGAGGACCTCAGACTGATATAAGTCATTAACTTCTACAGCAAAAGTCGGGCTACATATGATAAAACCGAGGAAAAAAGTAAGTAACTTCACTGTTTTGTCTAATTGAATCAATTTCATAACCTCGATCTTACCATAACAAAACAACATTTTTCATCGGATAAAAATAATTTCTGATAAAGATTTTAACCTAGCCCGCGCGCTGGTAGAATATGCCTTTTCAAAATCCCACAGTTAGTTTTGAGGTTTCAAGTGAGCGAACAAAAACAGTCCCTTAGCTATAAAGACGCCGGTGTAGACATTGATGCTGGTAATGATCTTGTAGAAAACATTAAAGGGGCAGTAAAACGTACTACCCGTCCTGAAGTCATGGGTGGCCTTGGTGGTTTTGGCTCTGTATGCCAATTACCAACCGGTTACAAAGAACCCGTATTAGTTGCTGGCACCGATGGTGTCGGTACAAAATTACGTTTAGCGATTGATTTAGAAAAACACGACACTGTGGGCATCGACTTAGTTGCTATGTGTGTTAATGACCTAATAGTACAAGGTGCCGAGCCATTATTCTTCCTTGATTATTACGCGACTGCTAAGCTAGACGTTGAGGTAGCATCATCTGTTGTTGCCGGTATTGCTGAAGGTTGTGTACGCTCTGCATGTGCTTTGGTTGGTGGTGAAACCGCTGAAATGCCAGGCATGTACCACAAAGGTGATTATGATATCGCCGGTTTTTGTGTAGGTGTTGCTGAAAAATCTCGACTTATCGATGGCACCAAAGTTAAAGCAGGCGATCAGCTTATTGCACTTGGCTCGTCAGGTCCTCACTCAAATGGCTATTCATTAATTCGTAAAGTGTTAGAAGTTAACAATACTGATACTAATGAATTATTGAACGGTAAATCGATTGGCGATCATTTACTTGAACCAACAAATATATACGTAAAGTCAGTGCTTGAACTACTTAAAGATGTAGATGTTCATGCGCTTTCTCATATTACCGGTGGTGGTTTCTGGGAAAACATTCCTCGCGTATTGCCTGAAAGTGCTCAAGCAGTAATTAATGAAGGTAGTTGGGAATGGCCACAAATTTTTAACTGGTTACAAGAAAAAGGCAATATCACAACACATGAAATGTATCGTACATTTAACTGTGGTGTGGGTATGATCATCGTTGTACCAAGTGATAAAGTTGAACAGAGTTTAGCTGTTTTAACCGCGCAAGGTGAAAATGCATGGCATATCGGTGAAATCAAAGATAAAGCTGCTGACGCCGAACAAGTTATCATCACCAAGGAATAAGTAAATGCCAAGCCGAATTGTAGTATTGATTTCGGGCAGCGGCACAAATTTGCAGGCTATCATTGATGCCTGCAAATCTGCTGACTTTCCTGGAGAGGTTGTCGGTGTTATTTCCAACAAAGTTGACGCTTATGGTCTTACTCGAGCTCAGAACGACAACATCCCTGCCATAGCGTTATCTCACAAAGAGTACGACTCTCGTGAGGCTTATGACATTGCGCTTATGGATCAAATTTCCATCCTTAAGCCTGACTTAATTGTCCTTGCTGGTTTCATGCGTATTCTTACACCAGCGTTTGTCCAAAGTTTTTCTGGAAAATTATTGAACATTCATCCTTCTTTGTTGCCTAAGTATCAAGGATTGAACACCCATCAACGTGCAATCGATGCTGGCGACAGTGAGCATGGCGTCAGTGTTCACTTTGTTACGGAAGAGCTCGATGGTGGCCCGGTAATTTTGCAAGCAAAAGTACCCGTATTTGATGAAGACGATGCAGATGATTTAGCACAGCGTGTTCATGAGCAGGAACATCGTATTTACCCACTGGTTGTTAAATGGTTTTGCGAACAGCGATTAACCATGCAACAAGATAATGCAGTATTAGATAAGCAAGTTTTACCAACATCAGGTTATGCTAGCGAATAAATAAAAGAGGAAGGTTTAATGCTAAAGAAATTCACATCTCTTGTTTTGGTGTATTTCATACAAAGTCATTCAGTATTAGCGCAAAATAATGAACCTCCCTCTCTTCTCATTAAACCTTTTGAAGCAACCTACAATGTTCTACATAAACATGACAAAGTAGGCGAAGGTACACGCAAACTCGAAATTCTCGACAATGGTTTAATTCAATATAGCTATCACACTGATATTGAATGGTTAATTTTTTCCGACGAGCGCTCTGAAACCTCAATCATTGATTGGCAAAACAACAACGTTGTACCAACGCATTACGTTTATAAACGTAAAGGAACTGGGCGTGATAAAGCCTATGAATGGACTTATGATATCACCGAAGATAAGGCCACGAATGTAAAAACGAAAACCAACATCTCCGTCGACTTCCCAG
The DNA here is from genome assembly GCF_030295975.1 of Thalassotalea atypica. Classification (NCBI taxonomy): domain Bacteria; kingdom Pseudomonadati; phylum Pseudomonadota; class Gammaproteobacteria; order Alteromonadales; family Colwelliaceae; genus Thalassotalea; species Thalassotalea atypica. The sequence continues at coordinate 1,858,328 of NZ_AP027364.1, read as the reverse complement.
AAAATATTCAAGACAAGTTGAGTTATCATTTTCAGCATCGCCTTAATATGCTGAAGGACCCAACACAAGACCACTTTGTTTATCCGGTGATCAGCACGTCTGGCTCAATTAAGAATTATGTTTATGAATACGATGGTGAAGAAGAACTAATGCTGCCTTACGGTTTAATTAAAACTATTCGCCTTAAACGTGAAGTCGTTGATAAAAAAAGAGTTACCTATGCTTGGTTTGCCCCAGAGCTAAATTACTTAATGGTTAAGGTTTATCAAACAAAAGGTGGCGCAGAGCAGTTTGAGGCGCAACTAAAAGCGCTTAGATACCTTTAACAAAAATAAGTACTCAGCAGCTAAAATATTAACAATAAAAAAGAGCCAACAGGCTCTTTTTTATTGTTAATGGGGGATTCTGCTATTTAGGAATGAATGTACTCGCCACATTAGCAATTTCATCGACGCTGCGTTGTAATTCGGACATTTCACTTGCTACATCTTCAGTTTGCGACCAAGTCGTGTCTAATGCTAGCCGCACTTCATTAATATGAGTGTTTATTTCACTCGAGAGTACTTTTTGTTGCTCTGACGCTGTGGCGATATGGTTTGCTGCACCAGCTACCCTTTGTACACTGTCAACCACTCGTTCAATTTTATTATTAGAAAGCTCAGCCGTTTGCAAACAAAATTCAGCGTCGTCACGGTTTTTAGCCATGAGTTTGACCCACTCATCAATAATCGCAAGCATCGCTGACAAACGCTCGTGTATTTCTACTGCTGAGTCTTGAGTGCGTGATGATAGATTTCTCACTTCTTCTGCAACCACTGAGAAGCCGCGCCCATGCTCCCCTGCGCGCGCAGCTTCAATTGCCGCATTCAATGCTAATAGATTGGTTTGATCAGCAATGGATTGAATGTCATTCATTAAATCGCCAACGCCGCGGGCTGAGTTGGTTAAGACTTCCGCAGACGCAGAAGCTGATTCAACTTCCTTTGCGAGGGCACGAATTTTATCTGTTGTGTTAAAAATATCTTGTTGTGCATCTTCACATTGACTAAACGTACTGTCCAAATCATTTGCCGCAGATACTGTATTGTCAGCTATTTCTGTCGTTGATGCGCTCATTTGTTCCATCGCTAAGGAGAGTTCAGTTAACTGCTCTTTCTGATGGTTTAGGTTATCTCGAGTTTCCCCAATACCCGCCGTTACATTATCCATTACGCCGGAAATGGGTTTGGCTGCATCAATTGTACGCTCTAAAACTGCTCGCAATTTTGTTTTAATCAGTGAGAAATTAAAATTGAATACACTGGCGGTACCTCGACCAAAATAAACTTGGCGTGAAATGGAGTCATAGACAGTTTGCATATTTTGCGCTTTGCGCGCTGTAGGAATAATGTCATGCCAAAAAATCACAATTGGCGCTAACGCACCAAATGCCACAAGCATTGAGGTAGTCAAACCCAAATGAAGGAAAATAAACGCCTGAGAAATCACAGTGAGCAGCACTAAGGCAGCAAATTTGTGGTTTTTACTCAGTTCGAAAGTGCTTAGTTTATTATTTTGGTTAATACCATCATATATCCGCTTGGCGTTTGCAGACAGTTTAGGCTCTGCAACGCGACATATATTTTGATACCCTATTACTTCGCCATGATTATATTGGGGTGTGATAAACACATCTAACCAAATATCATCTCCGTTTTTACCTGTAACTCTTAAAACGCCCTGCCACGAAAAACCTTTGTTTAAGGTTGCCGAGAGCTCTTTGATCGCTACTTCAGGCATATCTGGGTGAGTTACTTGGCGGCTATCTAATGTCAGCAACTCTTGTTCAGAGTACCCAAGAAGTTGGCAAAAGTTATCATTGACATAAATATACTGACCACTTTTGCTGGTCACATAAATTAATTGTTTAACTGACATTATTACACTCGTAACTACAAATTAACGAATCAGGTTTTATAGGGTGTTTTCGCTGTCATTTCCTTGATCTAGCTCATACTATTGACAGTCATTACCGCTTAGTTACAAAGCGTATACAAATTCGTAACCTTACAGGTCAATCCTATCAATGCAGGCATAATATTTAGCGACTCGCAGCAATTGACTGGCCTTGTTTAAACAAGTGCCAAGCTGAAGGAGACATTTTATGCCATTGTTCATTGTCAGTTAATGGTTGTGTTGCAACAACAGTGACAATATCATTGCTAGTGGTCACTTCTTTAAAATCAACTACAACTTCGGCGTCAATTAAACTCGCTTCACCAAACGGTGCTTTTCGAGTGATCCAATGCAAGTTATTTGAGCAATAGGCAAACAAGTAATCGCCATCAGTGAGTAATAAATTAAATACCCCCAATGTATTAATCTTGCTGGCTTGAAGCGCGACAAATTCAAATAGTGCCTGTGTAGGTGGCTCTTGACTACCAAACTTAAAATGCAATTGATCAAGCAACCAGCAAAAGGCATGTTCACTATCAGTCGTTCCTACGGGAATATGCACGGAAACAGGTAATGCCTGTTTAAATCCTTCAAGTTGCCCATTATGCGCATAGGTCCAGTTTTTTCCCCACATTTGACGAGTAAATGGATGGGTATTTTCAAGGCAAACGTTGCCGGAGTTGGCTTGGCGGATATGGCAAATTACAACTTCACTTTTGATCGGGTATTCGGTAACAAAGGTGGCAATTTTAGATTCAGCACTTGGGATCGGATCTTTAAAACTTCTACACCCCTTACCTTCATAAAAAGTAATACCCCAGCCATCTTTATGAGGGCCTGTATTCCCCCCCCTTTGCATTAAGCCACTAAAACTAAAACAAATATCAGTCGGTACATTGGCACTCATCGCGAGCAATTCACACATTTACTACGTCCTTACAGGTTATTTACTACAATTAATTAAATGACAACAATTATGCTCTTGCTTAAAAAGTGTTTGAAAATGTTACTTCAACACATTAATCTATCCTTAACTAGTGGTCTGACCTCATAGGTTTGTGACCGTGAATACAAAAGGACAATTATGGAAATGTTAATTTGGGTTGCCAGCGCTGTTACTCTCAGCTGGTTCATGGCTTATCATAGAGCTTCACTTTCTACATACACTGCATGTTTTACTATTCTAATGGTCATTGGCTCAGTGTTTCAATTGGTATCTATCGCTGGATGGATAATATTTGCATTAATCGCCGCGCCATTAAATGTGACAAGCTTTAGAAAGGAACACGTCAGTAAACCTTTGCTTAAAATGTTCAAAGGTATAATGCCAGAAATGTCACGTACCGAAAAAGAAGCTATTGATGCAGGTACGACATGGTTTGATGCTGATTTATTTCGCGGAAATCCTGATTGGAAAAAACTACATAACTTTCCTAAACCACGATTAAGTGCAGAAGAACAAGCCTTTTTGGACGGACCAGTTGAAGAAGTTTGTCGCATGCACGATGAATGGGACACCACCCATGAACGTGCCGATCTTGCTCCCGAGATTTGGCAGTTTTTAAAAGATAACAAGTTCTTCGCGATGATCATCAAAAAGCAATATGGTGGTTTAGAGTTCTCTGCGTATGCCCAGTCTCGTGTTTTACAAAAGTTAACGACTGCTGGCAGCACATTGGCAAGTACCGTTGGTGTGCCTAACTCTTTGGGCCCTGGTGAGCTACTACAGCACTACGGTACAAAAGAGCAACAAGACTACTATTTGCCACGTTTAGTTGTTGGTGATGAAATTCCATGTTTTGCATTAACTAACCCTGAAGCGGGCTCAGATGCAGGAGCTATTCCTGACTTCGGTGTTGTCTGTAAAGGCGAGTTTGAAGGCAAAGAAGTGTTAGGTATGCGCCTAACATGGGACAAACGATACATCACTTTGGCTCCCGTGGCCACTGTGCTTGGTTTAGCGTTTAAACTGCAAGATCCAGACGGATTATTAGGTGATGAAAAAGACTTAGGCATTACTTGTGCTTTGATCCCAACAGATATAGAAGGGGTTAAAGTAGGTCGACGTCACTTCCCACTAAATGTCACGTTCCAAAATGGACCAACGCAAGGTAAAGACATTTTTGTACCGCTTGATTATATTATTGGTGGTCCTGAAATGGCCGGTCAAGGCTGGCGTATGCTAGTAGAGTGTTTGTCGGTCGGACGTGCTATCACTTTACCTTCGACCAGTGCTGGAGGTGTTAAATCTGTTGCAATGGCAACAGGCGCATACAGCCGTATTCGCCGTCAATTCAAACTCCCTATTGGTAAAATGGAAGGCATTGAAGAAGCCTTAGCGCGAATAGGGGGAAATGCCTACTTAATGGATGCGGTCACGACTTTGTCTACTGGTGCCATTGATTTAGGCGAAAAACCTTCTGTAATATCTGCTATTGCTAAATATCATTTAACGGAGAAAATGCGAGACTGTGTTAGTGATTCAATGGATATTCACGGCGGTAAAGGCATTTGTATGGGGCCTAATAACTATCTGGCTCGAGGCTATCAAGGTGCCCCCGTTGCAATCACCGTTGAAGGTGCAAACATCCTTACTCGTAGTATGATTATATACGGTCAAGGGGCAATTCGATGTCACCCTTACGTATTAGCGGAGCTTGAAGCCGCTGGAAACAGCAATTTCGAGCAAGCATTAAATGACTTTGACCATGCTCTATTCGGTCATATTGGATTTGCTACCAGCAACATCTTACGCAGCCTTTGGATGTCATTAACTGGTGCCCGCGCAGTAAATGCACCATATCAAGATAGGACTAAGCGTTATTATCAATTGATGACTCGCTTTAGTACTAACCTTGCCATGTTATCAGACATTGCAATGCTATCTTTAGGTGGTGATTTAAAACGAAAAGAGCGTATTTCAGCGCGTTTGGGTGATGTATTAAGCTATTTGTACTTAGCTTCAGCAACGTTAAAGCGCTTTAATGATGAAGGTCGTCAAACGGCTGATTTTCCTCTTGTGCAGTGGGCCGTAGAAGATTGTTTATATAAAGTCCAACAAGCAATTGATGAGCTGATCACCAACTTCCCTAACAAACTTGTTGGATTTACCTTGCGTGCTATCGTCATGCCGTTTGGTAAATGGCTAACTAAACCTTCTGATAAAACAGACCATAAAGTGGCGCGCATCTTACAAACTCCGAGTGAAACGCGTAACCGCATCGGGCAAGGACAATACTTAGCACGTGAAGAAGGTAATATTGTAGGTCAATTAGAGCAAACGTTAGATGATATCATTGCGGTAGAGCCAATTTTTGACAAGGTTTGTCAAGCAGTAGGTGAAAAGCTACCGTTCTTTAGATTGAATGAGATTGCAGATATTGGTTTAGACGCCAATGTGATCACTGAAGATGAAGCAAGTTTGTTGCGAAGAGCTGAGCTAGGAAGGAAAGCCGCTATTGATGTAGATGATTTTGAACCCGCCGATTTAGCAGCAAATAAATCATTACTTGAGCAAGTCAAGCAAAGTCAAGAACACGCAGCGTAAGTTGTAAACTAAGACAAAAAAAACCTGCTATTGCAGGTTTTTTTATGTCCATACCCAGATTGATTAAAGCCACAGCACTTAGCCTTACTGAGACAACACAAAACACATAAACCACTGATTTATTAACTTTTTATAGATAATGCAAATTAATTCAGCGTACATGTGTGACAAACATAACAGTACACCTTTTAGCAAAAGTCTTTAAAATACAACTTCGCAAATTTTATTGTTCGCTAAATTATTGAGGTTCTGCTTTTAGATGTTGTCCTTTTTACCCAGTTTCATCACGATGCCACTGGCTTTTATTTTGTTTTGTATTAATGTAACACTGTGTGGCTCGCTCGTGTTCATGGGGGGGATCTTAAAATTACTTGTTCCAATAAAAGCTTGGCATCAGTTGCTATATAAGCCAATGCATGCGGCCTACCGTTTATGGCCGCTTCTCAACTTGCTCGTTGTAAGACTGTTTAACAAAGTACAATGGCAAATCATTGGCGCGGAGCAGCTCGATAAAAATTCATGGTACTTACTCATTGCAAATCACCAAAGTTGGTTAGATATATTTGTACTGACGTGTTTTGCACGCGATAGAATTTCTGAGCCTAAATTTTTTCTTAAAGATAGCTTAAAAAAAGTACCCTTTGTTGGTATGGCCTGCTGGGCGTTGGACATGCCTTTTATGAAACGTTATAGCAGTGAGTTTTTGGCCAAAAACCCTCATCTAAAAGGTCAAGACATAGAGACAACTAGAAAGTCTTGCCAAAACTTTAGAGAACAACCTACCACTATCATTAACTTTGTTGAGGGAACAAGAATAACCCCTGAAAAGCATCAACAACAACAAAGTCCTTTCCGTGCGTTGTTATCACCTAAAGCTGGCGGTATTGCATTTACCTTAGCTACATTAGGTGAACAGTTTGATAAAATTTTAAATATTACTATTTTATACCCAGATAATGATGGGCATGTCATGAAAGATATGCTTACTGGAAAGTTAACAAAGGTCGTTGTTCACGTAGAACAACTGGATGTCAGTGAGCAAGTCATTGGTGATTATTTTCAAGATAGGGATTTTAAAGCAAACTTCCAAGGTTGGCTCAATCAACTTTGGTTAAAGAAAGATCAACTTATTTTGGATTTAAAAGCCAAATATTAAGGCGAAAATTTAACGCCTTCACCACTGCGACAAGGGGTTTACCACAAGCGTCTATTGTCAACATAGGCTAACAATTTAGCATTTGTATAGGCACCAAAAAAAGCGACTATTGCTGTCATTTCCATTCCATCAAATAAGGTCAATGAAATACAACCTATTGCAATCATTAAGTATTCTATTTTTATCATATAAGAACGTTTTTTAATTCCTAGCAAAGAGAACTTTATCCACCATGGCTCTGACTTCCATTGTTGGCTCTCTTTGTCTATCAAAATAACCACCTCCGTTAATTTTGAAATATCCACTTCAAAAACAGAGGCTAGTGACTTTAACGTTTCGATGGATGCTTTGTTCCCAGCTTCGACACGCTGAATGGTTCTTAGACTCAAACCCGTAATTTGCGCAAGCTGTTCTTGAGACCAGTTATTTCTCGCTCTAAGCTTTTTAACAATCATCTTCTTCCCCTTTTCCTTTTCCATTTAAGCAAATCATCCATTAATTTGTTTATTGTCGGTGACGAAAAACACCCGCCACCATAACGACACACGCTGAAAAACCAAAAAAATAAGACAATCACACTAAAGAAAGCAACAGAGTGAAGGTAAATTACAATGCCCACATCTCGTAATAAGGCTATTGCAAAAACACCTTCTGCTCATTGACTTGACAGCTTTCAACGGTTTTAGCTTGATTTAGGCGATCAACAAGCCTACATTCATCTTAAATAGAGCAATATCATAGTTCAATACTAACCAGTTGATCGGCGGCCAGATAAGTATCTGCATTGTCTCCTCTATGAAGTATCGGTGTAACAGTACGTTGTGATGATATAGTCCGGTTGCTAATATAAGATTGTGTGAAATTCTCTAAATTTGGGATATCGTGCCAGTATTGAATGGCCTTTTCGTTATTTTTGACAACAGCAAATTTAACTAAGGCAGGTCCATTACCACTGTTTGTTACGCCGTATTCAAATTTATTAGCGCTGTGGCTTCTGAAAATCTCCAATCGTGGTCACATAGACGCTCTTGCATATGATCGATCAATGTGTGCTGAATATATAGCAACTATTGTCATAACAATACTGATTAACAAGGCAGATAGCGCCACGATCATCTCGGGGATCTTATACCAAGCAACTGTATCCGTATTTTTCATAAATTATTTTTCTTATATAAGTCAGTTGTTTACACAGTTTATGAGGAGTATCATATTCACTTTCATTAGACTGTACAATAATCTTCATTTGTATAGTTAGTTCAAGCGTATTGTTTAAGTGAATATGGATTGGTTTCGACCCGCCTCTTTTGCCTGATACAGGGCGTCATCTGCCTGTTTTAAAAGTGCATCTAGACTATTCAATGCTGGCTTGTACATTGCCAAACCAGCACTAACGGTAAATTGAATTTTTTTTCCTGATTCATGTTTTACAGTTGCCTTAGCTATCAATTTTCTTATCGTTTCCACTAAGGAACAATTGTCCTCCCATGATAAGTTATAAGAAACAATCGCAAACTCTTCTCCTCCTAATCTTCCTAAAATCGCGCCGTCAGGCACATTAGTTGACATTATCTCTGCCACTTTTTGAATCACGCGATCGCCAAAAGGATGACCGTAGCTATCATTAATGTCCTTGAATTTATCGATATCTAGCATCATCGCACATGATTTATTTGGTTTTTTGTCAAATCCTTCTTGCGCTTGCTCGAAGAATTTTCTGCGATTGAAAATACCTGTCATCACATCGAATGATGATAAATGTTCTAGGTGTTCAATAAGGCATCTTATTTTAAGTTGTGCTTTAACGCGTGCCAGTAACTCTTTCGGCTTGAACGGCTTTGTTACGTAGTCTATTCCGCCAAAATCATAGGCTTTTTCAATGGAGTCTTCGTCATTTTTTCCTGTGATAAAAATAATAGGCACATCTTTTGACGATTCGATTTCTTTTAATTTTAGGCAGGTTTGATAGCCATCAAGCTCTGGCATTACTATATCAAGCAAGATAAGGTCAATGTCCTCCTCTATTGCTAATTCAATAGCGGTTTCACCATCTAAAGCAACAAGCACATCATAGCCATCGAGTAACTCTACCAGAATATCAATATTGCTACTGGTATCATCCACCACTAGGATTGTTTGCGATGTGTTCTCCATTGGATAATTCCTTTTCTTAAAAGGTATGCTACGACTCCAGCGCAGTTAATAAAATAATAGCCTCTTTAAATTGATACTGCCCAATTAAAGTCTTGACTTGCATAAAGGCCGTCTGTTCGCCTCTATTTAGGCTATATTGTTCAATTTCCTCAATTATCGGAGAGCATTGTTTAGGTCTTTTACTTTTTGCTGCTTCATGCAATTGTGCAAAAAGATCTTCTTTAACTCGTGCAGATATTCTCGGTTTTTCAGTTTCAATGGTTGTAAGATCTGTCGTTGATACTGTTTTACCAATTTCAACAATCACCTCATTTAGCACCTCAACGAAACGTTGAGTATTTGCCTTCGACATATCATGCTCAGCTTGCTGGCTAATTTGATAAAGTGTTTTAGCACCAATATTGCCGCTTAACCCTTTAACTGTATGTAAGGTTCGCTCTTTTTCTTCACGCTTTAACGACTGAAAGTCTAGTTCTTTATAGTTGTCGGCAAAATTACTAAGCACTTTGAAATATAGTTGTGCATTTCCGTAAAAGTTATTCTTGCCCAACGTGGTATCGACAAGTTTTAGATCAGATAGGTCGTTCCGATCAACTTCAGTCTTATTTAAGGTGCTATTGTATTCATTGCTCGCTAAATTCAGTGGCACTTTTTGGGAAACAGTTTTTGCATTTGTACCTATACCCTTTTCTCCGATTGGACGCATATAACTAAGTAACGCTTGATAGAGTTTTTCTACATCAATCGGTTTACCAAGGTGTGCATTCATACCTACGCTTTTAGTTTGTTTAATTTGCTCCGGCATAACATTGGCCGATAGCGCCACTATCGGTATCACCTGATCTAGTTTACGGATCTCTTTTGTCGCTTCAATGCCGTCCATCACCGGCATCTGCAGATCCATAAAAACTAAAGCATATTTGTCTACGGAAAACATATCTAATGCCTCTTCCCCATTATTTGCCACATCTATTTCAATCCCACTGCCTTTGAGTAAACCAATTAAAATTTCTTGATTGACATGATTGTCTTCAACCAGCAATATTCGATTCCCAGCGAGGCAAGTGAGTTGGATTTTCAGATTTTGCACCAGCTCTTGACTGCTTGTAGGCCTTTTAATATTTTTTTGCTGCTTCATTAATACTTTAACTAACACATCAAATAAGGTGGAGGGGTCGACCGGCTTTTGAAGAAATACATCGATACCGGCAGTTTTAGCAGATCTAATGATGTATTCTTGACGATGTACACTGACCATAATGACAACGGGTGGTTGCTTATCAATAAGCATGTTATCTGCGTTATACAACTGATTTAACCTCAATGTTGTCTCTATACCGTCAAGCTCTGGCATGTTCCAGTCCATCAATACAACATCATATGTTTGAGTGTTTTGTTCCAATAACTTCAATGCTTCTTCACCACTGCACGCTACATCAACATTTAAACTAAACTCTTCGAGTTGGCTCACTAATATTATTTGGCTCGTCTCATCATCATCAACAATTAACACCTGTTTTTCTGCAAACTTAGCTTCAGTCAGGTTATCTATTGCTCTTGCCAACTCAATTTCAAAATAAAACACACTTCCCGCACCAATTTGCGACTCAACATGGATATGACCTCCCATAAGCTCCACTAATTGTTTTGATATCGCTAAGCCAAGCCCCGTCCCCCCATAACGTCTTGTTGTGCTGTCGTCCGCTTGCGAAAATGATTGAAACAACTTACCTGCTTGTTCGGTGCTCATGCCAATGCCAGTGTCCTTAACAGCAAAACTCAGCTTGTCGTTGTCTACGCGTTTTACCGCAATGACGATTTCCCCTTGCTCAGTAAATTTGATCGCGTTACTGATCAAATTCGTCAAAACTTGAGAAATACGCAAAGGATCACCGATGAAAAATCGACCAACCGTCGCCTCATAAGAAGAAAATATTTCGAGATTTTTTAGCGTAGCGTGGTACTCCATCATCGAAATCACTTCATCTACGATTTCAACTAAATCAAATTCAATTTTTTCTAAGTTAAGTTTCCCTGCTTCAATTTTTGAGAAATCAAGTATGTCATTGATAATATTTAATAAAGACTTTGCTGAGCTTTCAATGTTCCTAACGAAACGGTTTTGATCCAAATTGAGCTCTGTTTCTAAAGTTAAGTGTGACATACCAATAATTGCATTCATCGGCGTCCTAATTTCATGGCTCATGTTGGCGAGAAATGAGCTCTTTGCAATGCTTGCTTCTTCAGCGATTGTTCTTGCCTCTTGTAAGGCATGCTCTGCTTTAACGCGTGAACTGATGTCTCGTGCGAAAGAAATAATGCGCTCTTCACCACAATGTTTTATGTACCTTGAGGTAACCTCCGCATCATATTCTCTTCCATCATTGGTTCGATGTTTAACCCTTAACTCCGTTGGTGTGCCGTCTTTTAATATATTAAGAAATGATTGCCATTCTTCGGACGTTAAATCAGGATTAAACGCGAACACATCAAGTTGTTCGAGTACTTCCCTGCTATACCCAAGTGAATGACACGCCGCTTCATTGGCATAACAAATTTTGGCATCGCTAGCATCAATCCAGAATGCCATATCCCCTGCATTATCAACAGCATACTGAACGAATTCCAATTCTTTATTAGTTTGTTCAGCTTGTTCTCTAGCAACAATTAACTCCTCATTTAAATGTCTTAGCTTACGATTCCAATACAAGACGGCACATAATAGAAAAACAAAAACTACAACAATTTTTATCACTAATTGATAGTCAATTTCTTGTTCATGGTTCACCACAAACCATTTATTGGCCAAGGTATCAATTTCTTCTGGAGGAATACTATCTAAAGCTAGTTGAATAACATTGGCCAAAGGACTGGCTTGTTTACTTACACCAACGGCATATTCCACTTCAAAGTCAAAACTACCCGAAATTTTTAAGCCTTTCATTATGTCTTGACGCGACAAAGCATTGATCGCCTCAGGAGAAGCAACTAACCCAAAAATTTCACCACTTTTTACTTGTTTCAACCCTTCTTCTATATTGATAACACTTTGAATATTCAATTCTGGGTTGTTCAATGAAATGAGTTCTTGAAAGGCATGGGAAGCTTCTACCCCTACGGTCTTTTGTTTCATAGTACTCAAACCTGGCTCAAACCCAGTATCTTCAAGAGTAACTAATACCGCATATTCTCGACCATAGGTCGATGTAAAGTCCAAAAACTCCTCTCTACTCGGCGTTTTTACAATTATTGGTGTTAAGTCACATTTTCCCTCTCTTAGGAGTACTAAAGAGTTTGCCCATGTTTTAGCTATTATTGGACGAAAGGAAATGCCGATTTTGTTAGTTAATAGGGTGATTAAATCGGCAGAAAACCCCTTATAATGACCTTCATCATCAACAAAGAATATTTGCTTTCTTGCAGGTACAATACAGTAAGTAAGCTCATCTTTGGATTTTAGATATGTGGCGAGTTCTGCTGGAAATTCAATATCAGGCGTGTGCAATTGAGTGCTGTTGCTACCACCGAACCAACGGCTGAACAGTGAAATTTTTTTACTATTGGGTATCACATCTAGTGCTTTATTCACTATAGAAGTAAGCTCTGGCCAATCTTTTCTTAAAGAAAATACCAAAGCGGCGGAAAGCTCCGTCAAAAAGGCTACGTCGATGTAATCAATCCCTTCACGTGACGCAAGACTAGAGAGAGATTCTGAGTACAATGTATAATCAGCTCTATCAGAAGCAAGTGTGATAATGACTTCTTCTAAAGTATCAACATAAATAACTTCGCTATTAGGGAAAGTTTCAATGTATTTAATCAGCGCTGGCGTCGATCTAGAGACAACAACCTTTTTATTCAACAAATCCTCTTTGGTATAAATCTGATGAGGATTACCATCTTTCACATAAACAGCTAGGCGTTGTTTTAAATAGGAGTCGGTGAAATTCAAATAACTCGCTCTAGCGTGAGTTGCTAGTGATATGGCAAAGCCATCAATCACTTTAGCGTTAACGACCTTTTCCAATGTAGATATATCGTATGATTCAAACGTAAAGCGGAGGCCGGTCAATCTAGTTATCTCATCCAATAAATCTTTGGTAGCTCCTTTATATTCGCCAGATGTCGTTGCATATAACAGAGGAAATTGCTCACCAGTAACTCCTAACGTTATTTCTGGATGTTCGGTGATAAAAATGTTTTCAGCGTCACTTAACGTTAAGGTTTTTACCGTTTGGTTGTCATTGAAATTGAACCATTTACTTTGTAAAGACAGCATTTTGTACTCGGGGATATAGTTAACCGCTTTGTCTAAAATACTATGTAATATGATGTTATCTTTATGGGTGGCCAAGCTACTGTGGTTTTCAGGTAAGTGGGTAGTGTTTGCAATAACCGAGGTATTTAGGTTGGTTAGTAACGTTTTTTTAATTAAATAATTACTCGAAGGAAGATCACCGATAAACGCGTCCAGTTGCCCGTTAGAAACACGAAATAATGCGTCAAGTTGCTCGGCAATATAGACAAATTGAATGTCCGGATAGTAAGACTTCAAATATTTTTCTAAAAAATAGCCTTTAAAAATACCAACCTTTTTAAACGATAGTTGCTCCAACGAACTTAACTTTTGCGAATCATGAGAAACAATGGAAGAGAATGTTTGTATAAACGGAGAAGTGAAAAGAAAATGCTTGTCTCGTTCTTTTGTTTTGACAACATTAGCCATCATATCAATTTCTTTATTTTTTAATTTCTCTAAATATTCCAACCACCTATAGCCAACCACGTATTCAACTTCAACACCTAGTAGCTCAGAGATTAATGCTAAATATTCCACGAGTAACCCTGTTGGTTTACTATTATCTATATAGTGAAAAGGTGGGTAGCTGTCTTCGTGTTGGACTGTAATAGAGGCTTTATCAAGGAGGAACTGGCGTTCTTTTTCACTAAGTATGGCTAAAAAGTGTTTATCACCCGCTTTATCGGCTTTTGTAACTGCATGTCCATTTTGAAAAATGTATTGCTTTAATGGCCTAAGTCGCTCAATGCTGCCTGTTGACATCATCATCTCAGACATCGACTTCAATTGTGCGGAATCAATTTGACCGACAGGATACATATTAGCCAAAAATTGTGCTTTGACTGCATGATATTCATACCGAAGCGCCTGTTCCGACTTATGCTGGGTATTATATTTATCCATAATAATCCCAATCATTTCATCACCATGAGTTAACGCATATTGCCAGCCTTTAATACTTGCTTCGACAAAGTCATTTACAAGCTGATGATTCTCGCGTTCAAATGCTAAGGACGTAAACAAATTGAGGTTATTAGTGACTATTCCGTATTGGTTGGGGCTAAACAGCTTGTACTTAAGTTTATCCCGCTCAAGATAAAATGGTTCATTTGTCGAATGGGCAATAAAGGCTGTAAGTTCGCCTTGGCTAAATCGTTCAATAACATTGTTTGAATGAACAATATTGATAGAAGAAATATCGACTTGGTGCCGTCTTAGCATTACTCCGATATTGCCGTCCTTCAGCGCAGACTCTAGCATTACAGCAACACTCTTTCCTTCTAATTGCTTTAAGTTGTCAATGTTAGGTTGAGTGATGAGTACCAAAGGAGATTGCTTAAAGAAGTTAGCAAGCAGCCGAATATCTGCGCCTTTATGAAAATGTTCAACTAGTTCACTGCCATAAACACCAAACTGAGATTTTCCTGAAAGCACCCGTTTCAATAGGCCATTGGTACCACTTGCCTCATTAAACTTAACATCAAGACCAGCAGCACGATAGAAACCTTTCTCCTTTGCGGCATAAAACCCAGCGAAAGTGAATTGATGCTGCCAATACAAGTCAAGTTCTACGCTTTTAAGTGGAGTACTGCCACTTAAGGCAGGATAAATAACCAATAAACACGTGATAACTACTCGCATTACCCGTGGTAACAGTTTGCGGATCACCCTGTAACACTCCCTACAAAATTTTTCGGTAGGTAGTTCAAAATGAAACAGAGTTATGTCAAGAGTTATTGAATCTACACTAACGGTATATTCAACTGTAGATCAGTAATTTAATATTACCAGTAGATAAGACTTTGATTATCAGTCGAATAGATTCAAGTTAACTAGCATTGACTGAAATAAAAAGCTCAGGAGAAATAGCAGGTATTTAAAAGAGGAAGTAATAAATCTGAAAAGTAAATTGGCGGAGTGGACGGGACTCGAACCCGCGACCCCCGGCGTGACAGGCCGGTATTCTAACCAACTGAACTACCACTCCGCGCTATACTCTTCGACGACTGAATTGATTGATATAATAAGTGGCGGAGTGGACGGGACTCGAACCCGCGACCCCCGGCGTGACAGGCCGGTATTCTAACCAACTGAACTACCACTCCGCAGTATTAGCGATGCTAACTTCTTTATTATATCTTGTGTATATCGTGGCGGAGTGGACGGGACTCGAACCCGCGACCCCCGGCGTGACAGGCCGGTATTCTAACCAACTGAACTACCACTCCGCAGAGATACACATGAAACTTTTCGCTTGGCGGAGTGGACGGGACTCGAACCCGCGACCCCCGGCGTGACAGGCCGGTATTCTAACCAACTGAACTACCACTCCGCATCGCAAAACGCTTCAAATCAACAGTATGTCGTTGAATTCGGTGGGGATGATACGGGGATGATATCTTTCCGTCAACCCCTTTTTTAATATTCTTTTTCGACTGCGCAAATGCTGTACAAAGCGATGCGATAAACAACAGAAATTGCTGCTAATTTGATAAATACCGATTAGCTTTTCTTTTTGATTCGCCAGCGATAAAAGCCAAAACCAATAATGAAGACAAAAATAATCACACCATTTGCAATACCAATCGCTATATAGGTTTGTTTGTCTTCCTCTGCTTGCTCGATAGCTTGTTGTTCTAACAGTATTTCCAACTCTTCCTCTTTAGAAAGTTTCGGCAGCAAGGGCTGGTTACCCTCTTCTGTAGATAGCATCGATTCTGAGCCGTCAATTGCAGATTCAATATAAAGCGGGGTGAAACGATCTTCAACGTTAAAGGTAAATTCAGGCACCACTAACCTAAATTCTCGCCCATTGACGGTTTTCCCATAAGCACCAACCCTCACCCTAAAAATACCACCTTCAGTATTTTCTATTTCATGTTCACGTGTTAATCCACTCCCTTCCATAATAGAGAAGGGAATTTCTTGCTTGTCCGGGTAAGTCACCTTGCCTTGAAAAATTACACTGTCAGGATCGACAAACTCATTGGCAATATTAAAAACCGCATGGTGATTTTTTTTCGGGTTCTCACTGATATTCGCCTCAATTGTGATAGGGTTATGTCGAATAATGACTGGCTTTTGCTTTAATTCACGCTTTGCCATCGGTAGCTTGACGTAATAGGTAGGGATCCACTCTCCAGGTGCAAAATCTAGCGTGAATTCCCCAGTAAAAATCGAATCGCCACGATATTCATCCAGATCATATCCGTCATCGCGAAAGGTTGTCAGCTTAATAGGCTTTGCACCAAAATTATCGAAGGCGGTATTATTAGTACTAAAAAAATCGACATCTAAATTAACGACACCACGAAAAGCTGGTGCATCTATGGCATCTTCGCCGTTGAACAATTGGCCGGTAACTTTTAATGTCTCTCCGGCTAGTAAAACTTCAGGTAAAGGCTCGACTTCAATCCTGACTTCTGAAATTACCATAATACGGCTGTTAGGTTCTATCGCTCCAATAGCTTGCCAAGGTCCAGGCATTGGTTTTTTAATCTTTACCATGTCAAAAGTACGGTCGTCGTACCAAGACACTTTATCTTTTGGCAAGCTACCAATCTTAAGTTTACTGCCATCGGGGCGCACGAGAATAATCGGTGGTGTGCCTAATTTGCGATAAAACAATAATGTAATTTCATCTATATTAGCGTCAATCTTAAATCGATTGTCGAAATAAGGGATTTGATTAGCGACATTGCTATCTCGTGCATACTCTATTTCTGAACGCACTTCTTCAGGCATAGCTCTTGGCAGCACATTCTCCTGGGCAATACCGAGGGGTGCCATTATTAGGCTTGTAGCCATCACTAACCGCTTCATAGAGAACAGCGACATTATTTTCGCCAAAGTGGCACTCCTCCTTTTTGTTCAACAATAGCCAACCTTTCTTGATGGGCTAATATTTCATCGGCAGAGGCATGGATAATCTTTAGAGGTTCTCGGTCACTATTTATCCGACGTACCGCATTTGCATCGCCTGACTCATCACCATTACCTGCATTTAAATTGAATGTCGCCTGTTTACGGGTCATTTCAATATAAACATACGCAAGTAACTGCGCATCAATCAAAGCTCCGTGATAAGTA
The DNA here is from genome assembly GCF_030295975.1 of Thalassotalea atypica. Taxonomy (NCBI): domain Bacteria; kingdom Pseudomonadati; phylum Pseudomonadota; class Gammaproteobacteria; order Alteromonadales; family Colwelliaceae; genus Thalassotalea; species Thalassotalea atypica. The sequence goes on along the minus strand of NZ_AP027364.1, from coordinate 1,841,147 downwards.
CGATCTACCAAACCACTAACTCGATAATGCTTTGCTAAAAAGTCGAGTGTTTTAGGTGAGCCAAATTCATCTTTAGATACTTTAAGCGTATCGGTAACCGTACATATGTCAGCGGTCATTGGCAGGTTTTGTCTTGCCATTGCAAACTCATGATCCATAAAGCCAACATCAAACTTAGCATTATGGATTACAAGTTCTGCGCCTTGAATGAATTCAATAAATTCTTTTGCTACTTGTCCAAATAACGGTTTATCCGCCAGAAATTCATTGGTTAACCCGTGAACATTAATTACTTCTTGCTCCATTTGGAACAGCGGGTTGATATAAGCATGATAAGTGCGGCCAGTTAGTTGACGGTTAACCATCTCAACACAACCAATTTCAACAATACGGTGCCCTTCTCGTGGGTTAATACCCGTTGTTTCTGTATCAAGAATAATTAATCGTTCATCTTTTGTATTATTGGTAGTCAATCTAAAACCTTGCTGCCGACTTGAGATAATAGTGGCATTATAAAGAAAAATCGTAGGATAATGGAAAAGTTACACATAAATTTAGACCATGTCGAGTAACTAGGTTTAAATCCTTACGTTTTTTATAATGACAAATTAATTAGGGCAATACATTAATGCAAAAAGAAGTCATGATTTATACCGATGGGTCTTGTCTGGGTAACCCTGGACCCGGTGGATACGGTGCTGTGTTGAAGTACAAAGAGCATACCAAAGAGCTCGCTCAAGGTTATAAGCTCACAACAAATAACCGAATGGAGTTATTGGCCCCGATTAAAGCTTTGGCTTCTTTGAAAGAGCCTTGCAAAGTAACAATCACCACTGATAGCCAATACGTAAGGCAAGGCATAACAAAATGGATAGAAAATTGGCTCAAGAATAATTGGAAAACCGCAAATAAAAAGCCCGTTAAAAATGTTGATTTGTGGAAGCAACTTTATGAAGAAAACAAAAGACACCTAGTCACCTGGAAATGGGTTAAAGGTCACTCTGGGCACCCTGAGAATGAGCGTTGTGATGATCTTGCTAGAGAAGCAGCAATGGATAAAAAGCTGTTAGAAGATAAAGGCTACGAAGCTAACTAAAGGTTAATATTTAGGAAAACAGGCTGAAAACATTTGACTCCTAGTCATATATAATGAAAATGTAGGTCATTATTACTAAATGACATAAAAAAACATGCAGCCTGTTATTCAACATTTTTTCCATCCCGCCACATTTACCCTAACTTACGTAGTAAGCTGCCCCGAAACCCAAGCCTGTGTCATTATCGATCCCGTGCTAGATTTTGATATATCATCCGGCGAGATTGGCTGTGACTCCGCACAACAAATGCTTAGTTACATTAAGCAGCATAATCTTAAAGTCGTCTATAGCTTAGAAACCCATGCCCACGCAGATCACGTTACCGGTGCTTCATATTTACGAAAACACTTTAACTGTAAAATCGCTTGCAGTGAACAAATCATAAAAATTCAAACAGAGTTTAAGTCGTTATTCAATTTTGAGGAGTTTGCTGACAATGGCTGTCAATTTGATTTTCTGTTAAAAGACAACGATACGCTAGATGTAGGCAAGTTAACGATTAATGTAATGTCAACGCCAGGACATACACCCGATAGCATCACCTATGTTATAGGTGAACATGCCTTTATTGGTGATACCTTATTTATGCCTGACTCCGGCTCTGCAAGGTGTGACTTTCCAGGGGGCTCTGCAGCCCTTCTATACCAATCCATTCAGAAAATTTATGCCCTTGGAGATCATATAAAGTTATACATGTGTCATGATTACCAGCCAAAAGGTCGTGAATTAAGATACCAATGTACGGTTGAAGAACAAAAGTTATACAACATTCAAATTAGCCATCAAATTACAGAAACGGAATATATTGAGAAACGTGAACAACGAGACGCTGGTCTGTCTGTTCCACGCCTTATTTATCCATCATTACAGCTCAACATCAATGCTGGAGATTTGCCAGAAGCAGAATCGAATCAGCGAAGATACTTAAAACTCCCATTGTATCCGGCACAAGCGCTAATCAAGTAACAAGTAACATGTGCGAAGAGGAAACCTTTACCGATTAGGGGCATAACTTATCGGTAAAGTTATTTTTCGGGGATCGCTATTGGGAACTCAGCAAGATTTAATGATAGCCTTTTACTGCGATAACAAAATGTAATAATTAATAAGGTAACTGTCGCTTGAATAGCTAGATACTCAGCCGAAAACAAGGCTAGCGTTATGTAGCCATATGCGCTTACTAATAAATCAAAGCACAATGCAACCACAATAACCTCTCTGGACTTAGGCCAAAACCAAAGAACCCAACGAGGTGCTTCTGGTCTTCTCATGCTAAGAAGAAACAACAAGAAAATTCCTAGCATCCCTGACAGTAAATTTAGATAAAATAACTGCGGATCCGGGTATAAGAACTCTATAACTCCTACTCTATCCTGCATATTACTTACCGACATAACCCAAGCAATATAAGCTCGTAATAGGTAAATTAACGTAAAATAGAATACCTTAGATATCTTTACGCAGTCGTAGCGGTCAAAATCTGAAGGTAATAAATGTCGGTACTGCTCTGGCATGGATTTATTTTAACCTTGCTTCTCTTTCCTTGGTCAAAATATCCTGACCGGCAGTGATAGCGCGTACTGCCTTTGATGTAAATTCACGCTGATATAACGTAAACACCACCACGAGGGTTGCTACCACAAACATCAATGGGTGAAAAAACCAACCGATAACAGCAAGTGAAAAATAAAATGAACGCAGCCCATAGTTATAAGAATGTGCCGCTTGATCTTGCACAATCGCCATTTGTTTTGCGTATTTTTGTAAGTTCACATTCTTGCCTGAAGGATCAATGGGGGCCGCGCCAATCATGACATTCAAAAAACCATATTGTCGCATCGACCACGTCAATTGAAAGAAAGCCAAAATAAATATAAAGGCAAGTAAGCTGAGCTTTAGTTGAATAGCAAAATGATTAGGTTGCTCAGCAAATGGGAGCGAGCCAATCACTTCTTCAAGTTGTTCAACTTGAGCAAACAAGGTCAATACACCAGCTAAAACCAGTAAGGTTGTTGAGGCAAAAAACGCAATATTGCGCTCCAAGTTGGCCAGTAGAGCAGCCTCACCTACTCGAATATCGCGAGTAATTAACTCATACATCCAATGAATTCGATGCTGATGAAGACAACGAGCAATGCAGTTAGTGGTTTTCGCTTTTTTTCGGGCAAATGAAGTATAACCCATCCAAACAATGACAAAAAAGGCGATTGCAATAATGTCTAATAAAGAAAAAGGCATATTCACATGACTATAATTAGAAAGTTATCAATATTATGCCTAAGTTATTTTTTTTAAACTAGACAAAATGAATTACCAACAATTGTTAAACTAGTTAACCACCTATTAACAAGAAAACTTCACACAAAATATGCTTGTACAGCTTGTCTCAAAGTAATGGCTTTTGGTCGTAAATACTTTGACTGTCTATGCCACTTTGACAAAACTAAATGTAAATTTTTGTCACTAAATATAAAAACAATGGAAGTCGTATGTCCTTTTCAGAAAAAACGAATAACTCACTAATCAATACTTGTGTACTTGGCTTGAGTATCTGGGTGAGCTCGTTTTTCGTAACTGCCAAAGACAATATCGACACAAAGACAATTGATATACCTCATATTAGTGGTCAGATAGTTATCGATGCAAAGCTGAATGAACCGCAATGGCAACAGGCTACAAAAGTTGAGGTGAATAACGTAACTCGCCCTTATGATAATTTACCTAGCCCTATTTCCACACAAGCGTTATTGATGGAAGATGGGGGTACCTTTTACTTAGCCTTCATTGCCAAAGATCCTGACCCTAGCCAAATTAGAGCATATTTTAAAGACCGAGATAGATCATGGGGAGACGATTTAGTAGGTATTAAACTCGATACCTACAACGATCAACGTAGCGCTTATCGCTTTATGGTTAACCCACTTGGCGTGCAAATCGATGGTATTGAAAATGAAGTTACCCAAAGAGAAAGCGATTCTTGGGATGGCATTTGGGAAAGTAAAGGTGAAATAGTCGAAGACGGCTACATTGTTGAAATGGCACTACCATTACGTATGCTTAACTTTAATGAAGGCTTACATGAACAACGATGGGGCATTGAGCTGGTTCGCTTCTATCCGCGAGATCAGCGATTTCGTATTTCGAACATTCGACTCGAACGAGGCAATCGTTGCGAAATTTGCCAAATGATGCCGGCAGATGGTTTTTCAGGCGCTAAACAAGGTAATAACCTAACCGTTACCCCGTCGCTTGTTGTGGCTCAAAGTGAAGAACGCGATGATGACAACAAATGGCAGACTGAAGATGACATTGAACCAAGCCTCGATGTACGCTGGGGTATTACACCTGATATTCTACTCAATGCGACACTAAACCCTGATTTCTCAACCGTCGAAACTGACAATGCTCAACTGAACATTAACAACAATTTCGCATTATTTCTGCAAGAAAAAAGGCCCTTTTTTCTTGATAATGCCGACTACTTTGATACCAACTACAACTTAGTTTATACGCGAAATATCAACGCACCCAATTACGGCGCTAAACTGACGGGAAGACACAAAAATCATTCATTTGGCCTGTTTCTAACGGATGACGACTCTACCAATATACTTATTCCTGGCAACCGCCGAGCAAGTATTGCTGAAATCGATAGTGAGTCAACAGCTGCTGCATTCAGGTATAGAAATAACTTCAATAAAGATATTACCTTGGGTTGGATATCAACACTACGCAGTGCTGACGATTATCACAACATTGTACACGGTATAGATGCCCGTATTAGGCTGAGTCAATCTGACGTTATCAAAGCGCAACAATTGTACTCTAATACGGAATACCCCGAAGATTTGTACGAGCAATTTTGTGATGCTGATGATGTTGGCGACTGCAAATTATCCGAAACAGAGCCATGCAGCATTGAAAATTGCGATGTTAACGAGCTAGTTTTGCGCACACAAAAAGACGGCGATTTTAGCGGTAATGCGTTTAAAGCAGGCTACTATCACGACTCTCGAAATTGGCATTATCGAGCAACCTACCAGAAGCAAAATGCTGATTTTAGAGGTGATTTAGGCTTTATCTCACGAGTAGATCAAGAAAAGTTTGTTGTTGCACTCGAGCGTAAATGGTACGCAGAGCCTAATAAATGGTGGAACGAAGCGAGGGTTTATTCAGATTGGGACATTGCCCACAATGACGATGGCGAGTTGATCGAGAAAGAACTCGATATTGTGGCCAATGTATTTGCTCAATTAGGTTCACGAATTAGAGTGCAATACAGTAACCGAGATAAAGTCGGTAGCCGCAGAGATCAAAGCAGCTTGGCCATTGATGATAACACCACATTATTTAGTGAAAGTGAATGGAGTTTGTTCTCTGAAATAAAGCCGATTGCAGGTATTTATTTGAATACTAAGCTTGAATATGGGGATGATATTGACTTCTCAAACCACCGTTTAGGTACCAAGAAGTTATTCCGCCCCACATTTAACTGGAATGTAAACGAGCACCTGGAATTGAAAGTCAAACATACTTTTAAAGCGCTAGATGCAGACAACGACAATGTTTTTATTGCCCGATTAACGGACTTTAGAGCTACTTACCAGTTTAACGTTCAAAGCTTTATACGAATCAGTTTGATATACAACAATACTTCCAGAAATCCGAACAACTATCCATTAAGTTTGCCTGAAGATATTACCGCTCATTCAAGAGATGTATCAAGTGAGTTGCTGTATGCCTATAAAATTAACCCGCAAACCGTCTTTTACGCCGGGTACTCTGAGCACCGAGATACTGAAGGCAAATTCAGTGATTTAGAACAAGACTTCCGCAAAGTCTTTATGAAATTCAGTTATGCATGGCAGAAATAGTACTAATTAAATCCAGTTTCAACATAGGCGGGTTGAATATGTTTCAAACAGTCCTGTTTTAGCTATCATTATAATTTTTAAGCTTTAATTGTATTTACTGGCTAAATTTGGCACAATTTCACACTCAAGGAAGTCCTTAATAAATTTATAACAATACTAATATTTTTGGAGAATCGCCCTAATGCTAAGGAAAAGCAGTCTAGCATGCGTGTACGGTTTTTTATTGTCGTTGCCTTGCTTGCCAGCAATCGCACAGTCGAAGCCTGTATTAAATATACCTCATACGGATCAATCTATTGAGATTGATGGTGAGTTTGACGAAGCATTATGGCAAGATGCGCTGGATATCAGCCTAGACATTGTTAATAGTCCTTACGATAACAGCCCCGCTCCCGTTAAGACGATGGCAAAAATCATCGAAAATGGAAAATTTATCTATGTTGCATTTGATGCAAGAGATCCTAACCCTGAACTCATTCAGGCTGCGTTAGGTGATAGAGACACTAAATGGTTTGACGACTTAGTAGGCTTGCGTATCGATACGCTAAATAAACGCCGCAACAGTTATAATTTTTTCGTCAATGCCTTAGGTGTACAAAACGATGAAATTTATGATGAAATAAATCAAGAGCCTAATGACTTGTGGGATGGCATTTGGCATTCATATGGCAAAATCACTGAAAAAGGCTATCAAGTTGAAATTGCCATTCCCTTTAGTATTTTAAACTTTGAGCAAAGTAGTGACATCAAAACCTGGCCATTTGAATTAATGCGTTCATTTCCTCGAGATATAGGCCTTAGATTATCACATGTCCCATTAGATCGAGATAACAACTGTTGGGTGTGTCAATACCCCGCTGGTAGCGGCTTTAAAGAAGCCGAAATAGGCAAAAATATTACCTTGACTCCTGCGCTGGTTTTATCAAACGAGCAGCGTCGAGACATATATGACAGCCAAGACGACTGGCATAGCAACGAAGATTATCAGGCCAGTTTAGATTTACGTTGGGGAATAACGCCAAGCTCATTGCTTAATGTTACTATTAATCCAGATTTTTCAACGGTAGAGTCGGACGCCGGTCAACTCGATATTAATGAAACATTTTCATTATTTTATGATGAAAAGCGCCCTTTTTTTATTGAGAATTCTGAGTACTTTTCGTCACCATTAGATTTAGTGTATACCCGAAATATCGCCGATCCTGACTATGGTGCAAAAGTTACAGGCTCTCAAGGGCAACACAATTATGGTGTGTTTATCTCTCATGATAATCAGACAAATTTTATTCTCTCGGGAAATCTTAGCTCTAGAGTGGCGTCCATTGATGCACAAAGCCATTCCAGCGCATTGAGATATCGCTATGACGCAACCGATGAACTTACTGTCGGCGCTATATCAACCTTGAGAACTGCCGATGATTATCATAACTATGTATTTGGTGTGGATAGTAGCTATCGTTTTAGCACTTCAGATCTCATCACCGCACAATGGTTAGTGAGCGAGACACAATACCCTGACGATTTGTTTGAACAATTTTGTTCAACAGACTGTCAACTTAACGAGCAAGTGATACGTAGTAACAAGAAGGATGAATTCACGGATAATGCCTTTAATATAAATTACATTCGCGATACTGAGTATTGGCAATTCACCGCTAGTCACGAGTCATTTGGTGAGAACTTTAAAGCAGACCTAGGCTTTATCCCAAAAAGCGATTACACCAAAGACAGTGGTTCAATAAAGCGTCGTTTTTATAATGACGACTATTCAGGATTTTGGCAAGATATGGCCATTAGCGGTCACTGGAACATACAGCATAATGACAACGGCGAATTCATTGCCAAGGAAATATCGAGTAAGTTAGTGTTTGATGGACCATTGCTATCATTATTTGATCTCACCTACATGGTTGCTGAGCGTGTTGGACTAAGAAGTGATTCAACAACTCTTGCTATTGACGATAATACTGAGCGATTTACCGAGCATCAATTTAACCTGTATTCGAAATTCAGACCGACTAATAGGACGTTCTTTTCTCTTGACGCGACCCTTGGTGATAAAATCGATTATGACAATAACCGCTTAGGCGATTATTACAAAGTAACAGCTAATGCAACATGGAACATCACCAATCATATTGAGCTCGACATTTACCACACCATCAGTGAGCTAGACGCTGATAACGCGAGAGTTTACTTGGCTAACCTAACAGATTTACGGTTTACCTATCACTTTGATGTTTATAGCTACCTGAAACTGGGCATGGTATATAGCGATGTTGACAGGAATCCACATAATAACCCGAACGGTTTTTACACGGAGCAAGAGAAAGTTCTGGAAACTCAGTTGATATATGCCTACAAACTTAACCCGCAAACAGCACTTTATTTAGGCTACTCAGATAGTAGTTATCAAGACGATTATCTAGTTGATTTAGAACGAGAGAAACGAACATTTTTTGCAAAATTTAGTTACGCGTGGCAACCATAATATTCTGTCTTAAATATAGTTACCATTGATACTGATTAACCATTAAACATGACTATACTTATGTTAATGGATAGCTGAAAACGTACGTACATTTGGATTCTATTTCTTTATTGCAAACAAGCCATGTGATAATTGTGACGGCGCTGTGCCTAATTGCCGCAGCGCTTTTTCAATTTAACCCTGCACGAAAGCAACCTGATTTAACACACTCAATTAGTTACTTTTCCTGCTTTTTTATTTTTTGGTCACTCGCCTCTCTTTGTTTTAACCTTAGACATTGGCTTCCGGTATCATTTTCAGTCTTTACCACCAACTTATTCCTATTTATCGGCGTTTATAGCCTTTACTTGGGGTTTAAATGGCGCATAAGCAAAGCACGGCATTTATATCAATATCCTTTTATTGTTGCGCACATTATTATTTATACAGGCACCCAGACATTTTTCGCTATTAACGGTTACAACGATTTTATCGTCCGCGCATATTTTTACACTTTCAACTATGCTGTAGTGCTTGCCATATGTTTGCCTCAAGTGAATCAATCCGCCCGTAAGCATCATCATTACGGCGAAAAAGTTACCGCTATTATTATTAAAGCAACACTGCTAGTCCTAGCGATTAATGCAGCATGTATTCCCTATTTTTCAATTGAAGAGGCATTTCTTGCCATCTGGGCCATCAGTCTTATTGCAATAATGGCAATGATGGGGGCTATTCAAACTTTGCTCCTTGCAGATGAGACCGAACGGCATTATCAAAATTCAATAACGGACAGTTTAACGGGGTTATTCAATCGTCGGCACTTTCTGCAGTTACAAGATGTCACAATGAAGTCAGCAAACAGACATCACTTTCCATTTACCATCGTCATGTGTGATCTGGACCACTTTAAAAAGATTAATGATACGTATGGTCATCAATGTGGTGATCAACTACTTATCGAGTGCGCAAACGCATTACAGACGTTATGTCGTGATTCAGACATACTCGCACGCTACGGAGGTGAGGAGTTTATCATTTTGCTACCTCAAACAGACTCTAAAGGGGCACAAAATTTAGCTGAGCGTATGCGCTCAGCAATAGCAAACATTAATTTTGATTTTCAAGGTCATGAAATTTGCATGACTGCTAGTTTTGGCATTTCTTCACATGAACACTTCTCGGATCTCGATTTAGGCATAAAACAAGCGGATAAAGCCCTTTATCAAGCGAAAAAAGGCGGGCGAAACAATACTTGCACCTTTAATGAAAACTCTTCCGCCTAATAGCAATTAATTTATCTACATTGATGGCGGTTAATTAAAACATTAAGCTCTATGTCATTGACTAAGGCTATTTAAATACTACCTTGGCACTAGTTCTGCGATATACACGCTGCTCAGGTGTCGTCCATTGCCCATTTTTTAAGTAAGAAGTGGACACGTTCATCTTATCTTTTTGTAAAGTCGAAATTGATTTAACTTTCGTAATACCATCACTGTTGCCGGTGACATCTTCATAGGCAGCAAAAGATTTATCATCGATAACTTCAATAACGCCTTGAGTAAAAAACTCTGCGGTAGTGAAATAGTAAAATACGATTTTCTGTTTAGTTTTATCAAAGAAAATTAATGACTCGCCACCATATTCACCATCATTGATGGAGTGCAATGTCCGGAGTGCTTTTCCGTTTAACGCCCTTTCCCATTTCGATATATCAACGACACTTGGTTGGCCTTGAGCAACTTCAAATTCAGCTTTCCATGTACCTACATATGCAGAGAATAAACTGATTTCTTTAGCAAATTTTGTGCTTTGCGAAAATACGGTTTGGCTACAAAGTAATAATGTTGCCATGATTATCTTGAGATAACTGTTCATCATTGTTCTCTCTATCAAACTAAGTTTAGCTTTCATCATTGTTAGTATAATTCATGCCTGTTGTTGAGACGGCATCAACCACAACAGTTGCTGATATTTTGTCGTGGATCGCTTGACGATTTGGATCCCAAAATATCTGAGCAAAGCCCAATAGCCCTGTAGCAATACCAGCCCCATAACCACCATATCGCCCAAAAGAGTCCCACAGTGATAATGGCGTCCCATCCAATTGTAAAACTTTGATAGAAAACATTTTTTTACCAAGTGTCTGTCCCTTCCAAATCGACGTTAGTACGGTAAAATAAAATGCTGCCCAACCAAAACCCAAGCCCAAATCTTCTATTATTCCTTTCACGTATTCCATTATCGAATAAATTGGTTTGTCACTTTTTGTTGATTCTTGCTCATCTGTAGGAGGCACTTTGTTAAAATAAGCTTTGCCTTCGTTATAACCTTCCTTGTTTTTCGGAGTTTTGCTTTCTGATATTTTACTATTGATTTGAGCAATACCATCTTTTTCTAATGCCTTTGTACCCCTTGATAAATTCCCCGATGTTGTTAAGACTTCAGCTCTTGCCTCTTGATAACGATTGATAAGATAGCTAGCCAATTTGGTTTGCTGCTCTTGTGGTAACTCCGTTTCATCAACAATTTCTTTGATTGCATTTTCAGCAAATTCAGGTGTCAATTCTACTGAGATAAAAGGTTGTTGTGTAAGTGTTGGGGTAATTTTCCTCTGCCAACAATCCGTGTCCTGACAGTCACTCTCGCTCATCGATTGCGTCAATTCGATAACAGTTTTACTTAGAATAATGGTCGAAGCCAAGCCCAGTTCGCTTGGCGCAATAGCAATGCCGTCCTCACTGCCTAAAACACCATTGATTCCAGGACTTTCCGTCGACGAGCCATTGAAAATATCGTTGTTAAACATAGAGGGTAAAAAATCAACTAACATAATAAACACAATAAAGGCGCCAATAAAACGGGCCACAACTCGCCTTTTACTGCCTTTGACTTTCCCCATCGCTTGGGCTCTTTTACGACTCCCCAATCGAAAAAAAGTGATAGCTAAGACTATCGCCAATAACTCGCCAGGTGCGCCACTGAGTATCGCAATAGCCAATAAATCAACAAGCAGTGCAAAGCCTCTTTTATAAGGTGATGCTAGAGGAAAACCAAACAACGACTTATCTATTTCAAAGGCAAATGGAGTTAATATTTCACGGGTTTCTTCTCGCGACAACAGATGTGAAGACTGCGCTTCTCCTGACGCTTTTTGATCGGATGTAGGGGCTAAATGGTTATCCATAATATTTATTCGTTATTTCAATTTTAATCGTGATGATTCAATAATAGCGTTACCAACGTAACTTCCAGCTCATTTTCAAGGTTCAATGAAGTTTACTATAACAATTCTTTGATACCGTCACTTAATCCACTTAACGTCAAAGGGTACATTTTGTCCCCCACCACTTGGCGCATAATGTTGATCGAAGCATAATAATTCCAATGCACAAACTCTTGCGGATTGAGCCAAATGCATTTGTCAAAATGTCCTAAAATACGTTCCATCCATATATTACCGGGCTCTTCATTCCAGTGTTCAACACTTCCACCTGGATAAGTAATTTCATACGGCCCCATGGTCGCGTCACCAACAAAAATTACTTTATAGTCACGACCATAGGTATGCAATACGTCATAGATGTCTAGCTTTTGACTTTGACGACGTTCATTATTCTTCCAGACACTTTCATACACACAATTGTGAAAATAGAAAAACTCTAAGTGCTTGAATTCCGTATGAACGGCTGAAAACAACTGCTCACACACTTTGATATGGTCATCCATTGAACCACCAATATCAAAAAACATTAATACCTTAATGGCATTATGTCGTTCGGGCTTCATTTTAATGTCAAGATACCCAGCATTGCGTGCTGTTGCTGCAATAGTATCATCTAGATCCAGCTCTTCACCTGCCCCTGTGCGTGCAAACTGCCGCAGTTTTCTTAACGCAACTTTGATATTTCGCGTACCAATTTCCACTTGGCTATCAAGGTTACGATATTCGCGCTTGTCCCACACTTTAACCGCTTTACGTTGTCTGGATTCTTTTTGACCTATACGCACACCTTCTGGGTTATAGCCATACGCACCAAAAGGTGAAGTACCTCCTGTTCCTATCCACTTATTGCCGCCTTGATGCCTTTTTTCCTGTTCCTTCAGCCTTTCAGCTAAAGTCTCCATAATTTTTTCTAATCCGCCCAAGGCTTCAATCTGTGCTTTTTCCTCAGCCGTTAAGCTTTTCTCTAGCTGCTTTCTCAGCCAGTCTTCAGGAATTTGGCTCAAATCTAAATCAAGTGATTCCACGCCCCTAAAGTAATCAGCAAAAGCACGATCAAATTTATCAAAATGACTTTCATCTTTAACCAAGATCGCGCGACTTACCGCATAAAACTCATCAATATTGGCAAACACTACATGATGCTTTAATGCTCTGATCAAATCGAGTAATTCACGAATTGTGCAGGGCACTTTATATTCGCGAACTTTTAAGAAAAATCCAATTAGCATAGTCTTTGCTTATCTGCCTGAACGCTGCATAAACGCAAGCTTTTCAAATAAATGTACGTCTTGCTCATTTTTCAATAAAGCACCATGCAATGGTGGGATGACTCGTGCTTGTTTCGTTTCATGTAACACTTTCGGATCTATATCTTCAGCAAGTAACAGTTTTAACCAATCAATGAGCTCTGACGTTGATGGCTTTTTCTTTAAACCCGGAATTTCTCGTAAATCAAAAAACAGTGCTAACGCTTCATCAAGCAGTTCTTTCTTGATGTTTGGAAAATGCACATCAACAATTGACTGCATTTCATCTTTATCAGGAAAGTTAATGTAGTGGAAGAAACAGCGTCGTAAAAAGGCGTCAGGTAGCTCTTTTTCATTATTTGAAGTAATGATTACAATAGGACGTTGGGCTGCTACCACACGCTCTTGCGTTTCATAGACAAAAAACTCCATTTTATCTAACTCTAAAAGCAAATCATTAGGGAATTCGATGTCTGCTTTATCTATTTCATCAATCAATAATACTGGGCGCTTATCGGCAGCAAATGCCGTCCATAATTTACCTTTAACAATATAATTGCCAATATCCTTAACTTTTTCATCACCTAACTGACTATCTCGCAGACGTGAAACTGCGTCATATTCGTATAGCCCCTGCTGCGCTTTTGTTGTCGACTTAATGTGCCAGCTGATCAACTCTGTACCTAAACTTGCGGCCAATTCTTCCGCTAGCATCGTTTTACCCGTGCCTGGCTCACCTTTAATTAACAAAGGTCGCTCTAAGCTAATGGCTGCGTTGACGGCCAACTGTAGTTCTTTTGATGCAATGTAATCTGATGTACCCTTAAATGAAGACATGAATTTTCCACTATAATTTATAAAACAGACATTAAATTATTCCAGTTATATATATATGTTATAACTAAATGTCACTTCTTTTTATCGTATAAGTAGTTAATCTTAACGGGTATATTTAATCAATGCCAAGTAGTTTAGAACTTGGTGTGTTGATAGGAAAAAATTATGTCATCAATATTTCAAGATAACTCGACCTCAATTGGTCAAACTCCACTGGTAAAACTCAACCGCGTTACTGGTGGTAATGTATATGCCAAAATAGAGTCAAGAAACCCAAGTGCTAGCGTAAAATGCCGAATTGGTGCCAGCATGGTATGGGATGCAGAAGAAAAAGGATTATTAGGTGAAGGTAAGGAAATTATCGAGCCTACAAGTGGTAATACTGGAATCGCACTAGCATTTGTTGCTGCGGCGCGCGGTTACCCAATCACTTTAACCATGCCAAACACCATGAGCTTAGAGCGTCGCAAACTGCTTTCAGCACTGGGTGCTAATTTGGTTTTGACCGAAGGGGCAAAGGGCATGAAAGGCGCAATTGATAAAGCGCAGGAAATTCGTGACTCTGAGCCAAACAAATATGTACTTTTAGGACAATTTGATAATCCTGCAAACCCTAAAATCCACGAGGAAACTACGGGACCAGAGATTTGGAAAGACACTGACGGTAAAATCGATGTGCTGGTAGCCGGCGTAGGTACGGGCGGTACAATTACCGGTATTAGCCGTTACATTAAGCTAAAAGAAGGTAAGAAAATTACTTCTGTGGCGGTAGAGCCAGTTGATTCACCAGTCATTTCACAAACAATGGCGGGAAGCGAAATTCAGCCAGGACCACACAAAATTCAAGGCATTGGGGCAGGTTTTATTCCTGGCAACCTAGATATTGAAATGGTTGACGCTGTTGAACAGGTGTCTAATGAAGATGCCATGGCAATGGCACACCGATTAATGCAAGAAGAAGGCATTCTAGCGGGTATTTCTTCAGGCGCTGCGGTTGTTGCCGCTAAACGCATTGCAGAGAAACCAGAAAATGCAGACAAGAATATAGTCGTTATCTTACCTAGTTCGGCTGAGCGCTACTTGACTAGTCCATTATTTAGCGAAAGTTTTAGCGATAAAGAACTAGTACAGTAAATTTCATTTTCATGAAACTTGGTACCTCTGTGGTATAAGGCGCTTTTTGCGCCTTTTTTAATGGGCAAAATTTAATGGTGAATAGAAATTGGCTAGTAATTTGAAATAGATAGGCATAAAATCAAGTTAAAATGGATTTATGATCATTCAAACAATATGAAACTTTTCAAAACTATTGCCCTTGTCTCACTCATTTTGCTTACTGCATGCTCACAAGAAGAAGATATCGCAGAAATCGATAACCCTGAATTGGTCGCAGTGGCATTTTTCAATGCTCTATATAACGAAAAAGATGTTAAAAAGGCAGCTTCAGTATGCAGCCCAAAACTTGCACGCATTATTTTGCACTATAAGTCTCCCAATGCGGTAGCGAGGCACTTATTCAATATGTCTTATGATAGCGTCAACATTACCCCTGATGACAGTGGTGTAAAAGTCAGAGAGCAATTTAAAGACAATGCAAACATCACATTGTACTTCGACGGAATTTATCAAGAAGATAAAATGAAAAATGTTAAACGGATACGATTAATTCAAGTTGATGGAAGCTGGGTAATCGATAAAATACTCAAAGACCCTTTCTAAATAAAGCGGCATTAGCCGCTTTATTTTTATGAGTTACCTCAGTCTAATGAACTAACTCACTGACTTTGAGGTTTTCAATTATCTTGATGTCCGCTTGAGGGTAGGCACTCATGTTAAATAACAATGCATTATTTTCCACCATCACGCTCATACCACTACTGGAGGAAAAGCTTCGCTTTGGTAATTTTAATAGTTGTGTGACATTTTGATTGAACAAGTCGTATTTATTCAAATGATAACTGCCGGCTTTTTTATAGCTATAAAACACTTGGCTATCGAAATACCTCCAGCCGTAAATAGTATTAAATTTTGTAGCTGGAATAGCCATAATTCCGCTTTGTTTACTTGCAATTTCCTTACGCCAAAGCCCATTTTCAAGCTTCGTATAAAGCAATTCACCGTCTGATGTCACTATGCCATAGCGCGCGCTGTCAAAAGTTACCCGTTGAAAATTACCCGTTTCGATCTCAATTTGATACAAGTCAACGTGATCTTTCTGATAAACCGCACTAATCAAAGACTGATCATCGAGTGACCAAGTCGGTCGATTAAACTTTTCAAATGATGAAGGAACTTGTTCTACCCTCCCAGTTGCAACATCAAGCACGAACAGTTTTTCATCATTTTCATTGATTGACGGAGCCAAAAACGCCACCTTGTCTCCCTGGTGAGACCATTTAGGGTAACGAATAGTACGTTTTAAATTGGTTAGTTGCTTAGGATTACTGCCGTCTACACTCGCCGACCACAGTTCATAAAACCCTGTTTCATTAGACACATAAACAATCTTTTTATTGATAGCAGAATAATCGGGATAAACATGACTAAATGCTGATTGCATCAAAGGGACCGGCATACTTGCGATATCTGTTGCCAATGGATAGGTTGCAATCAAATAATTTTCTTTGCGCTGATGAAACAACACGCTATTTGTTTGAGTCGCAACACTTGGGTAGCTAAAGCCTTCAATATGTAGTTCACTCACAACTTTATCGTCAATATTGACGACATAACCATTTCTAACGTCTGCTCGTTGAGTAGCGTATACCAAGTGTTGCTGGTCTGCTAACCAATCCAGTCCAACAATATCTTCTTCGCCAAACGTCAATTGCTCAGCCGCTTTGGACTCTATATTGACCAAGAATATATTTTCATTGAAGCGGCTTACACGCCTCGTCACCGCAATAAATTGCCCATCGGGAGAAAACGCAAAATCTCTATCTTTGTAACCACAATTGGAGCGACAGGAAAACCTTACCGGTTCACTGTTTTCCTTAGTTAAATCAAGAAAGTAAATGCCGCTGTCATCTGCTTGGTCATCATTCCCATGGAACGCCAACATCGAATCATCCGAGGTAATATCAATATAATAATATCCTCCCGCGATAGGACAATTTGCTAAAATGGTCTCCTGATTCGTATTCACTTGCAGGCTCACTACTTTACAACTATTTTTAGTACCGTCCTTTCTGGCAAAAAACAAAACATCACCTGTGCTATTCCACACCGAATGCCCCTCTTTCGCGCTATCAAACGTAAGCTGTCTTGCGTCTAAATTTGGTTGAGCAGTATCTTTGAGGTATAAATTACTGTCTCCTTGATTTGGTGACCATTGGTAAGCTAACCAACGCCCATCAGCAGAGATAGAAGGAAACATTTCAGTTCCCGGCTTAGTAGTTACTTGAGCTGCACGTTTAAATGGTGCTTGTGTTGGCTCTGTCTTAAACTGTTGCCACAAAATAATAACAATACAGCTGATAAAAAATAACGTAATAATTTTGGGGTAAAGGCCCAACCAAACAGAGGTTGAATTTGTATTATCAGTTTCCGACTGGAAATGTGAAGTACATTGCTGGTGCCATGTAGGGGCAATTAACAAGCGATAACCCACCTTTCTTATGGTTTCTATCACCTCTTCTTGCTCAACTTCACACGCTAGCTTTTGACGCAAGTGCCAAATGGCGTTGGTTAATGCTTTTTCCCCAACATATTCATTTTCATTCCATATGTGCTTGATCAATTCATCTCGAGGGATAACGCGAGGATATTCTTTGGCTAAGTACGCAAGTACCTCAAGGAATTTGGGTTGAACCGATTGTTTGTCTTGCTGGTCAATTTGAATCGCGGCTTCATCCATCAAAATATGGTTTTTACCAATAGAAAATGATTGGTGGATTTCCATCTAACCGTAATGCCCAACGTTTTATAAAATATCATTTATATTAACTACTAATTGACGATTTGTTAATGAATTTCAGAAAAAATAAAACGTGCCTCATACAGCTATTCTTAATTAAAACAAACAAATGATAATCACATAACAATTTGATAATAAAGGAATAGACATTAAATAGATGTTTAAACGAGACACAGCAGATTGTAGTTGACCTTCAGATTATTTAGAAAACCCTTGAGAGACATCATCAGTGATGTTCTTGGTTTTGCCAACAAACACAAAAGCTAATGGCAAAACGGATAAAGTCAAAAGGGAGAAAAGATGAATAAGAATTTAATCACGTTGGCAATACTGAGTACTTCAAGTCTATTTAGTACTCAGTCATGGGCTAATGCCGCCATAGAAAAA
Organism: Thalassotalea atypica; assembly: GCF_030295975.1. NCBI lineage: Bacteria > Pseudomonadati > Pseudomonadota > Gammaproteobacteria > Alteromonadales > Colwelliaceae > Thalassotalea > Thalassotalea atypica. The sequence continues at coordinate 1,823,090 of NZ_AP027364.1, read as the reverse complement.
GAAATTAACACTAATCAAAGTAATGTAGAGCCGTCTGTGGAAAAGGACGAAACTGAAAAAATTATTATTACCGGCTCACGCCTACGCCGAGACAGTTTCAGTGTCGCAACACCACTGGTAACCGTAAACAACGAAGCTATTGAAGATGCTGGTTTAGGTTCTTTGGCTGCTGTACTTGTTGAAGAGATCCCCGCCCTGTCTGAGTATACCAGTAATACCAACAGCCAATCAGCGGTGTCTGCAACTGGCTTATCAACAATTAATTTACGTAACTTAGGCGCAGATCGCACATTAACGTTAATTGATGGTCGCCGTGTTGTATCAAACAGCTATAGCGGTAATTACGTCAGTTTATCAACGATACCGTCAGGTATGGTTAAAAAAGTCGAGGTGATCAGTGGCGGCGCATCTGCAACTTATGGCTCTGATGCCATTGCCGGTGTTGTAAACATCATCACGCAGCAAGATAAAGAAGGGTTTGAATTTAAAGTTCGCGGCGGGGAAACCACCAATGGCGGCGGCGAGGAATTCACGTTGGATCTAAACTATGGCTCAGAATTTGATGATGGCAGAGGCTATTTCTATTTCAGTAGCACATATGATGAGCAAAAAGAAATTGCTTTTAACGATCGCGATCGAGCCTTATTAGAAACTGATTTCGATTATGACGACGAGCTGATGTGCAATACCAATGGCACCATGAGTGGCGACCAATGTGTTCGAGATATCACCACCGATGACTGGCGATATCGTTCAGACGGAACCTTAGGTGGTGTATTTGTTGAAACCAGTAGTACTAAACCAGACTCTGGTTTTTGGTATGACGGTCAAACATTAAGAGATGATTGGCACGAAGAGCGTTACGGGATTAACTCCAGACAATGGGATAAATTACGTGTACCTGAAGATTCGCTGTCTACAGCATTTAAAGTAAACTACGAATTGGCAGATAACCTTGATGCAAGTTTTCAAATTCAATATTCAAATAACCAATCTGAAAACATAAAATCTCCAGAAGATGAATATGAAGGCACAGTTGTCTTGGTCATTGACCCTGTGACGGGGGAAACCAGCCGCGTTAAGAGCAGTAAAATTCCGATTGAGAATCCATTTGTTCCTGCAGAAATTTTGGCAGCAACATCCAGTGATATTAAGTGGGATAGACGCATGGGTGAAGTGGGTAATGTGATAACCGATAACGAGCGGGAAACCATCCGAACATGGGCCGGCTTGCAAGGTACTTTGTTTGACGATGAGTGGGACTGGGATTTATCAGTAGGTTACGGAAAATTTACCCAAGACCAAACCCGTAAAAATGAAATCAATGTGCTTAAGTTAAAGCAGGCATTAAACGCAGAATATGCCGCAGACGGAACAACGATACAATGTGCCGATGCAGAAGCGCGTGCCGATGGCTGTGTTCCTATCAACTTGTTTGGCCAAGGCTCGATCACCGATGACATGGCAGGCTATATTCGTTCAAATCCAACCATCAATACTGAGATTGAACAAATCAATGTGCTCGGTTATATCGCTGGCGATCTATTTACCATGCCTGCAGGACCTGTAGCCGCCGTATTCGGTGCCGAATACCGCAAAGATAAACAAAATTTATCAGTCAGCGATGAACAACAATACGGTGGAATAACCTTTAATTTAGTACCGGCATTCAAAGGTGAGATCGACGTAAAAGAAGTGTTTGCAGAATTTGCCTTTCCACTACTTGTAGACGCGCCAATGGCAAAATCTCTTGTTGCAGAAGCGTCTTTGCGCTTAGCGGATTACAGCCACGAAAATATTGATATCATGGAAAGTTATAAAATAGGCCTGATCTGGCAACCTGTCGAAGGTTATATGTTTCGTGCAAACTACGCGCGAGCTCAAAGAGCTCCAAATATTACCGAGCTATTATCGCCACCACGTGGCGACTATGACTCGTTCAATGATATTTGTGCGGGTGTAAGCGCAACATCGACTGCAGAAGGACATGATAACTGTCGCCTCGAGCCGACGATTGCTGCGTTAATAAATGCTGACGGTAATTTTGTTTTCGAGGATGAGAATAACGGATACGGACCTAATGCAGGTAATGATCAGTTAAAAGAAGAAACCGGTGATACTTACACCTTCGGTATTACCATGGCACCGAGTTTTATTGATGGCTTACAAATAGCAATTGATTATTACGACATTACCGTAGAAGGCGCTATTGAAGAAATTGATAATCCAGAAATTATCAATCAATGTTATAACTCTTCAAGCCCTTGGGGCGCAGGAAATGAGTTCTGTGAAGTGATCACGCGTGATGATGAAGGTCAAATTATTGAAATCATGCAACGTCTATACAACGTTGGTGAGCTTGCGACAAGTGGTTACGATATTGCCATCGCTTACAGTCACGATCTTGGTGATTACGGTAACTTAGCCTTCAAAGCGGACATGACTCACGTAATTGAACACACCAAAACGTATACAGGCAACGACGGAGAAGAAACCTTAGATTATAACGGTGAGCTTGACGGTGGCACATTTGAAGATACTGCCTCAGCATCAATCGTATGGTCGACGGACGCGTGGCGCGTGAGGTGGAGTACAAAATACAAGAGTGAAATTGTTGACAGCCATGAGCGCGTTGCCGAGCACAAAGAAATGTTTGCCGACAATGCCGCACGCTGCGCCGCAGGAAAAGCGAGTTGTGTTAGCGATCCTGAAACACCAAATTACTTATACTACGGCTCTTACATCAAGCATAACGTTTCCGCATCCTACTCTATGGATTGGAACGACAGCGAAATCCGATTCTTCGGTGGTGTCAATAACGTCTTTGATCAAGACAAATTTGTGCCTAGAACAGGGAACGTAGCTGAAAAAGGTATAGGTAACTATGACAGTAAATATGGCGGTGGTGTAGGCCGTTTTGTTTATGTAGGTACTGAAGTCAAGTTCTAAACCAAGTTGATACTTAGGCATAAGGACGTGCCCTTTTACACAAATTAATAGATGCTTTTTTCACTATTTTTTAGCATGCTTGTATTAGTTGTTTCTCACAAGGACGTGAGCATTTTAGAGGTAATCTATGAATCTAATTACATGGCCAAAAGTGGTCATTGCTGTTGTCATTTTGTCACTGCAATTAACTATTAAGGCAGAAGGTGACTTTCAGTTACTCGTTGATGATGGTCCCTATATCGACATTCAGCAAACGCAATATGTTGCCCACTGGTTGTGCAAAAACAAACGATACACTCAGCCTTTTTCAGTCAATGAATCAATAACCTCAAAGCACTGTTCACTGCCAAGCGTTAATGTCCACTCATTAATGCAAAACAACATCAGCTATTCAGGCGATTTTAGCGTCGCAGCCATGAGCGACTTTCATGGGCAGTACCAACTGACCTTAGATATTTTACGTAACAGTAATATTATTGATCAAAATAATAACTGGGCCTTTGGCAACGGACATTTTGTAATTACTGGAGATATTTTTGATCGCGGCGATAAAGTAACGGAATTACTGTGGTTTGTTTACCACTTAGAAAAACAAGCAGAGCTGGCGGGAGGCAAAGTACATTTATTACTGGGCAATCATGAAGTCATGGTACTCAACGGTGATTTACGTTATTTGCATCCAAAATATCAAAAAGTCAGTGAGTTACTGAACCGTCCTTTTGAGCAATTATTTACTCCCAATACCGTACTCGGACAATGGCTTAGAAATAAGCCCGTGCTCGTGAAAATTAACGACATGTTGTTTGCACACGGAGGATTTCATCCCAATCTTGCAAAGGAAGCTCGTTCATTAGAAGACATCAACAACGTGTTTAAGCAATCATTAGTTAAACGCGAGCTTGCAACCCCTAGAAGTGGCTGGGCTAAACAGTTGCACGAGACCAATGGACCTATTTGGTATCGCGGATACTTTAAAGATAATGGTGCAAACGAGCAGGAAATAGACTTATTGCTCAAGCATTTTGACATCGACCACATTATTGTTGGACATACCTCGTTTGCTCAAATAGAAACTCGATTCCAAGGAAAAGTCATCGCCATTGACTCGAGCATCAAAAAAGGTAAATACGGTGAACTATTACTCATTGATAACAGACAAATGTACAGAATAACCAAGGCGGGCCAGAGGCAACCTTTGCAGCAGTGATTTATTTGACTACCTAAAAAAAAGGAGCTTACGCTAATAAGTTCCTTTTTTGTGAATGAAAAACAAGCCTGATTACTTAGCTAGCACTTGCCCTTCTCTTCGTGGATCTGCGCCGCCGAATAACATGCCATTTTCTATTTCAATCGCATGTACACCACTGTTTAGATCCCTAATTATCACTTGATGCCCTTTAGCTTCAAGTGCTGATTTTAACCCCGTAATCGACGTGCCTTTTTCCAATGTTGTAACATTGTTTCGATTAGTCACTTTAGGTAAGTTAATCGCCTGCTGCGGATTCAAATTATGATCAAGCACTGCCAACATAGTTTGCGCCACATAATTAATAATCCTTGAGCCGCCCGGAGATCCAACGACCAATTTAAGACTACCATCGTCATTAAAAACCATCATCGGCGCCATTGAACTTCTTGGACGTTTAAATGGTTCAACACGATTAGCCACATCGTGACCATTTCGTTTTGGTGCTAAAGAAAAATCAGTCAATTGATTATTTAGAATGAAGCCATTAACCATAACGGCAGAGCCAAACGCCATTTCAACACTCGTGGTCATCGAGATAGCATTTCCTTCACTATCAACAATAGAAATATGACTGGTTGACGGAAGTTCAAAAGCATTGTCATCCGCATATGCAATCTGCCCTACTTGACCAGCTTGCGCTTTGCCCATGTCGGTTTTGAGATTAATAAGCTGCGATCTTTGATTTAGATAACTTGAACTAAGCAAGCCATCGGTAGGCACGGTAACAAAGTCACTGTCTGCAATATAACGGTTACGATCAGCAAAAGCTAAACGTGAGCTTTGGGTAAATAAATGAACTGTTTCAAGGTCGCTTGGCCCGTACTGTCCTATATTGAATCGTTCAAGCTGCGCCAACATTTGTACAACAGCAACGCCACCAGAGCTAGGCGGCGCCATGCCACAAACATTATACTTTTTATAAGGACCACAAACTGGATCACGTTGACGTGTGTGGTAGTTAGCCATATCTTCAAGCGATAATTTACCTGGTTCAATTGAGGCATTTTGTACGGCATTGACAATATCTTTCGCTATCCAACCTTTGTAAAAAGCGTCAACCCCATCGGTAGCTATACTGCGATACACTCTAGCAAGATCTTTATTAACTAGCTTTTCGCCAGCTTTAATTGCCTGTCCATTGGGAAAAAAGTAATTTGCTATTGTCGGTAGCTGGCTAATGCCGGGGTTAAATTTCATCCCAACAAGTTTTTCTAAACGTGGAGATACAATAAAGCCTTGATCCGCCAACTTGATGGCATCTTCAAACAGCACTGCCCATGGCAATTTACCGTATTTATCATGCACCGTTTTAAAGGCATGCAACACGCCCGGTACACCAACTGAACGCCCCCCCACAACAGCGTCAATCCAGCGCACAGGTTTTTTATTATCATCTAAAAACATCTCTGAGGTAGCGGCCTTGGGTGCAGTCTCTCGGCCATCAAAGGTTTCCAGTAACTGCTTTTTTTCATTCCAATGCAGAATAAAAGCGCCACCACCAATACCAGAAGATTGAGGCTCAACCAGCGTTAATACCAGTTGCACAGCAATCGCGGCGTCAATTGCACTGCCACCTTGTTGGAGCATATTAAAACCCGCGGCACTGGCGTATGGATTGGCCGCTGCCACCATGTATTCTTCACCCGTAACTACTTGCTTGCGGTTAAAACCTGTTGCCGCTTCTGGTTCTCTGGTTTCTCTAACAATACTGTTTTTTTTGTTATTTTCTTGCGCTGAATTTGTTGGCAAGGCCAATGAAAGTGGCGCGACCGCCATAAGTGAAACTACGATGACACCTTGCTTTAATATACTTAGCATGACCTTCCTTTATTTCGATGATGAGTCATTATCATTTGATGGTCTAAACGATAACTGAAATTGATTAAATTGCACGAAGTTATTTAGCAGCGAGCAGTATTTTTCTGGCTGATTTTCCAGCAAACTTAACCCATGACAACAGGCTTCAAGGGTTGATAATGCGTTAGACTTTTTGGTCTTCCTGATTTCATACAAGCTCGAAAACCCATCAGGCAACTTCAGGTGCGGTAGGTTTTTAAGTTTATTAGACAACTGATATATTTTGTATGCTTTTTTCCATGTGGCATCAAGTAAAATTAAGCACTTAATATCAATAGGTTGAGACACACCGAAATTTTCATGTATCTGCGAGGCGTCTTCACTCGGATACAGCACAAAAGTGGATGATGGATAGGCATTAAGGATACTCAAAAACTCCTCATTGTCATCAAATGACTCACCAATGATAACCTGACACTTGGACAAGGATTTTTCAAGTAACGGTAAACTGCCTTTCGTGTGGTTGACTTCTTTAGGGTGTTGAAGCACAACCACCCGTATATCGTTATCTATCGCCGCAATAAATGAACATATACAAGCCGAGCTTGGTCGCGAACAGTGGGAACAAACATTACGAGCCACAAATAAACTCTTTATTTAACGTTGAATTAAAAATAAACTGCGTCCTAAATCTATACACCTGAAGATATCGCTATTTTACACATCTCAAAAAAATTTATTAACGGTTTTATGCAACACAAGTCTCCGTTATTGGTTTTAGCTTTAGCATTTGGGGCCTATTTTGGTGCCGCTGGCGTACATTGGTTCGAGTTTAACCGAGATGCATTGAATGATTTTCAGTTATGGCGGCTGTTAACCAGTCATTTCTATCATACAAACTTAACGCATTTGCTACTCAATTGCTTTGCCGTTATCTTGCTGTGGACAATGCACGGTCATTTCTATCGCGCTAAAACGTTTATATTGCTATTTTTAACTTGCGCTCTTTGTACTGGCGTAGGTTTATTATTGTTTTCTTCATTAAACTACTACGTTGGATTGTCCGGTGTGTTGCACGGGATCTTTTTATGGGGAACGTTAAAAGATATTTATGCCCATGAAAAAACGGGGTATCTATTGCTCATCGGTGTAGTGATAAAATTAATTCATGAACAAGTTTATGGCGCCAGTGAAAGTATCGCACAAATGATAGAAGCTAATGTTGCAGTAGATGCACATCTGTATGGCGCAATAGGTGGTTTAAGCTTTTTCATCATTCAAAAATTCTACAATACAGTACAAACTGAAAATTAAACCATTTCAATTGCACCAAAAGCAATAAACAGTGCCAATAAACAGAGAGTATGGCATCAAACTGCAATTGACGATAATATCTACTACAGCCTAGTAGGAGTAACGAAATTGCCATTTAGAATTATATTATCGGTCTTGATGACATTACTTTCTTTTAACGCTGTTGCTATAGCTGAAGAATTTCCCTTAGTGACATTAGTCACTGAAAACTTACCTCCACTACAATATCGCAACCAAAACCAAGAGCTGGATGGTTATTCTTTCGACTTGATCACCGCAGCAATGGCGAAAAGTAAATTGCCTTACAAGCTTGATGTATACCCTTGGGCACGCAGTTATAATTTAACTAAGAACAAGCAAGATGTATGTATATTCTCTATTGCACGCATTCCTGAACGTGAAACTATGTTTCACTGGGTTGCACGGCTCGCCGAGACCAACACAGTGATATATGGCTTGAGAAAAAGTCGGTTAAACATAAAAACTCTGGACGATGCTAAAAACTACAATGTCGCAGTTATACGTGATGATGCTACCCACCTTTTACTACTAAAATATGGGTTTGAAGAAAAAAAGAACCTCTATATCGTCAACAACACCGAATCATTACTAAAATTGGTTTACACAAAACCAGAAATAGACCTTATTGTTGCTGACGATGTAACCATAAGATATCGGGCGAAAAATGCAGGTATCGCTATGAGTGAGTTTGAGTCGTTAGTGGTCATCGAAAACACATCACTAAACTTTCATTTAGCCTGCAATTTATCTACTCAATCGATAATTTTGGAACGTCTTAAACACGGATTTTCGGCGATTAAAAAAGATGGAACACTTGAACAAATTAACAACAAATGGCACGATGATGTAGGTGATGCATATGTGCAATAACAACGTGGTTTTTTATTAAAAATCGAAGAAAAATAAAACCTTTAAACAACACCCTAAACAATAACCTATTACACTTTCATTTTGCTATTTAGATGGAACAAAAAGAGCATAGTAATGATGTTAATTCGCAGTATAGTTTCGTTAATAGCAGCAATATATTCATTGGTTGCACAAGCGTCCCCTCCTACTTTACATATTCTGACGGAACACCTTCCTCCGTATCAAATGACCGTTGATGGAAAAGTGAAAGGCTTTGCCACTGAAGTGATAAGAAGCGCTTTGTCCCATACAAATATTGATTATTCAATCAAAATTTATCCATGGACAAGGGCCTATCATATGGCGATCAATAACAAAAATAGTTGTATTTATTCAATAGCTAGAACACCCGAAAGAGAAAACCTATTTCAATGGACGCAAGCCATTGCGACCACTGACTCAACATTGATTGGTTTACGTGACAACAGTGGCATTGAGATCAGCACACTTGAGCAAGCTAAACAGTATAAAATCGCTGTTATTCGTGATGATGTCACCCATCAACTGCTTATAGAGAAAGGCTTTAAAGAAGGCGAAAACCTGTATATTGTCAATAATTCAAGCTCTTTGCTGAGGTTGTTGGCTGAGAGAAAAGCCATTGATTTGATTTTTGCGGATATCATGACGGTTAAATATCGTGCTTTACACGACAATATTGACCCGAGTATTTTCACGCCTTACCTGAATTTAAATGACAAACCGCTAAATTTTTATTTGGCCTGTAGCTTGTCAACGCCAAAAGAGATCGTCAATCAACTAAATCAAGCAATTACCACAATCAAATCTAAAGGTCAGCATCAAGCCATAATAGAACAGTGGCAATAGCAAATACCCCCACTCTAACTTAGGCCAATAAATTTAAAATAATGGGAATTAGGAGAGGGCTAGCGATGGCCGTTATCACTGCTGATAAAATTAGCGCTAAAGATGAATATGCACCGTGATTACTACTTACCGGGGTGATAGTTGCTGTGCCTAATGCATGACTGGCACACCCTATTGCCAAGCCTTGTGCCTTAGGGCAATGAATTCCAGTTAGATGAAGAAAGCGCAACCCAAACACACCACCAACAATGCCTGCTATGATGATGCCAACAGCCGTAATAGCAGCGATACCACCAATATCTTCGGTTAGTTCAAGTCCTATCGGTGTAGTGACCGACTTCAGCGCTAATGAAACCGCAACTTCTTGTGTATTTAAAATTAACACTGCTAAGGTAACATTTACTATCAGCATTATTGAAATAGCTAAACAAAGTGTTTGAATAATAACTTTAGCATTCGATTTTATCGTTTGTAATTGCTGATACAGCGGGAAGCCTAATGCGACAATAGCCGGTTCTAACAAATGGCTAAATATTTGAGTGTGCTGATAATATTGCTTAAACGATATTTCATTGGCGATTAAAAGTGGGATAATCACAAGCATGCTCAACATCATTGGGTTTAGCCAAATCTTACCCAGTTTTTTTTGCACAAAAACAAATGCCTGATAGATCACAATGGTCATCATACAATAGAAAATAAACTGCCCGATAAATACCATATCACTGACCTTTCAATGTGTGTCGCTGATAAAGCCAGCCAACAATAAACATCAGCAATAAAGTGGAGCTGATCGCCAGTAACAACATAACAGGACCATCGTGTTTTAACAGATTAAAATGCTCCATCACCCCCACGCCGGCAGGTACAAAACAAACACCCATGTGCTTTATTATCCAAGCAATAGTTGCTTTCAGCTTTTCAGCATCGATCCAATTAAGCTTAAGCCCTGTTGCCAATACAATCATGCCAATGAGACTTGGCGGTATTAACGTGACAATCATATTAATACCATACCCCACAGCTAAGCTCCCTCCTATAGCAAAGACACTATAAAGATGGTTAACAATGTTCGATAATGACCAAGGTCTATTCATTTTATCCACTGGAGTTAATTGGTGAAAAAAGCAATATTTTATGCGTTGAATATATACACAAAACCCAAAGGCTAGCGCATCTGTTTAGAGTATTTATACCATAAAAAAAGGCAATAGTTATATTGCCTTTTAAATTTCGAATGATAAATTCACAATTGAATTTCAATTTTTAAATTACAAGTTTGTTTCAAACAACTTATAAATTCTTCGATATTCATCTAACCAAGAACTCGGCTGTACAAAACCGTGTGGTTCAACTGGGTAAATTGCCGTTTCAAAATTTTGCTTTTCAAGCTCAATCAAACGTTGTACTAAACGCACTGTATCTTGGAAAAATACATTGTCATCAACCATAGGTGCGTTGATTAATAATGGTTTATTCAATCCTTCCGCAAAATAAATAGGAGAGCTGCGTTCATAAGCTATTTTATCATCCTCAGGCGTATTCAATATGTTAGAGGTATATCCGTGATTGTAATACGCCCAGTCTGAAACTAAACGTAGTGCAGAGCCTGATTGAAAAACCTCAGGTTCTTTAAATAATGCCATCAGGGTCAAAAAACCGCCGTAAGAGCCACCGTAAGTACCAATACGATTTTCATCTACATTTGCTTCATTGACTAACCATTGCACGCCATCAAGCATATCTTGCACTTCCGGCTCACCCATATGACGATATATTGCCGTGCGCCAGTCTCTGCCATAACCTTTAGACGCGCGATAGTCCATGTCAATAACCACGTACCCTTGTTGGGCGAGCATGTTATGGAACATAAATTCTCTAAAATAACCCGACCAACCTAAATGAGAGTTTTGTAAATAACCCGCGCCGTGGTTAAACATAACCGCGCGATATTTCTCTCCGTCCTTTTTATGTTCTTTAGGTAAATAAACACGAGAATACACGGGTAACTCTTGATGGCTTGAAGGTACAGGCACCACATTAGGAGCAGTCCACGGCATTGCCAAAAACTCATCTGACACCGTAAAAGTCAGTCGTGTTGGCGTTTGCCCTGCTTGAGCTCGCTGAACATAAAGCTCTGGCGGCATGGTGAGCGATGAGTACTCTAGTAAAAGTGTTGACTCGTCTGGGCTTAATTTAAAATCAACCATGCCATCCAAATCGGTTAATGCCGTAAATTGCTCGCCATCAACATTGACTGAATATACTTCATAAATACCGGGATGCTTCATGTTGGCTTTAAAGAAAAATTGACTCGCATCTTTTGACAGTATGACATCACTGATTTCATACTCGCCCGATGTAACTTTTTTGGCCTTACCCACTAAGGATTTGGTATAAAGCTGTGAATAACCTGACTCTTCCGATAAATAAAACAAATGATTGGTATTACCCAGCCAACCAAATTCATTAAACCGATTATTCACCCAAGCATCGTCATGTAACCTGTGCTGTGATACCAGTTTATTCTCGAATAAATTTACAGACGTTAACCAGCGATCTTTGTTGTCCCACGCTTCAAGCAAAATGGCAACTTGCTGTCCGTCTTCACGCCACTGAATTGGATTTCTGGCACGCATCACATGAATATTACGCGGGGTATTTTTAACTTGGTAGCTCTTTCCTTCACGGGCATAATTTTCTTTGCGAACGTCAGCTAAAACATCTTCGTCAAAACCAGGAAGTTGCTGATACGAGAGCGGAAATTTTTGACCTGACTTTAAATCAAGAAGAAACAGAGATTCTTGATATTTACGATTATCCGCAACCCTCGCTCTGACTCGTTTTGCGTGAATATTGCCATCATCTGAAATATAGTTAGGCATAATGTCTGTTTGACTACGACTAGACTTGCTACTCGCAACACTGACAATCATTTTATCGCCGCGGGGAGATAGGCTGGCATGCACAACTCTATTGCCTGCACCTAGGTAAAACTCAGTTTGCGTTATGGTCGAGTTTCGCGATTTTATTCGCTCTTTTTGCTCATTTTTTAATGCTTTATTACGCTGTTGTAGAGCAACATAATCAATTAGAACGTGTTGTTCTTTGGCAATATAACTGCGTGTACTCTGGCTTTCCGTATTATCCGCACTCATCACCAAGCTAGCAAGTTCTCGCACACGGCTCGTTGCTAAATCATGCTCAAAAAACTTATTCTTAACTCGATAAGCGACATTACCATTGACTAGAAATACTGGAGTTTTTTCAATAGCCGACGTATACGTCAATTGAAGCGTGGCTTGAGTCGCAAGCTCTTTAAGGAAAACATTACCTTCATAAATATAAACGGCATGAGTACCAGCATTATTCAGCTGTGAACTTGTGTCAGCTTTAACATGTAGCTGCGCAAGTTTGACTCTTTCTGAAGCAGTTTGTGTGGTAGCCGCAGTTGAAAATAAGTCATAAACGGGGCTGCCTACTCTTTTTTGCTTATAATAAATGGTTTTACTGTCGTCCCCCCAATACCAATCTTTTGGAGAGCGTGCGATCCAATCAGGATCTGACATAATTTTCTCTAAAGTAATTTCAGTGTTGTTGGAAACTTCGGTGTTATTTGCGAGTACCGTTTGAGCTTCACCATCAACAATTTCAGGAGATGAACTGGGGGCACTTGCCATATTTGATGCGCAAGCACTTAATGACAGCGTTATCGCTAGGGGGATCAGTAGTGTTTTCATAAGCCTTTATTAATATTCACGTTTATACAATTAATATTATTCTAAAGGCATCTCAAAAAAAATGCGGCGTTTTACGACCAGAAGCAATTAGCAGTCGACCAATTACACGCTGTTAACCATTTAAAGATAAAAACAGCGTGACAACAAACTCATTGCTTATGAAAATGATCCATTTATATCACTACACCAACGACAAGCATCTACAAATGCCGAATGAACTTGTCCACCTTCTAAATTATTAGACTGAAGCTTTTCGTTAATGGTTTCATCATCGCCGTTTACATAGTTTTGAATTAATGAGAGGAAAATACCTAATTTTCCAGTACCATGTAAAAGTGCCTCTTTAATGGGCTGCGCTACAGGCATGGTTGCCAAAATTTCGTTTAAGGGCATTTTAAGTATTGCTTCAATTGAGCTTAATAGCCCCGTTATGAACGCATACTCAAGCACATCTTTAAAGCTGCTTTTTCGAGCTATTTCATGCATGAGTTTACCAATAATCAAGGCTTGTTTAGCGGCTTCTTCTGTTTGCTCTGACGACAATTTTGACAACGCTAAAATAGAAACAAACTGTTTTAGTTTTTCTTCACCTAAATAGGTTGCAGCTTGCTTTATGGAAGTTAATTCAACCTGTGTGCCAGTTGCCACGTTATTAACCATTTTTAACAAGCCAATACTTAAATTTACGTCGTGGCTGATAATTTCGGCAATCGCTTCAAAGTTCAATGGTGTCTTAAAGGTTTCACTCATCAAATTCAGCATTTGCGTCTTAAATGGTGCTAAAGTTTTTCCTTCAATCATTTCAGGTCGATGATAGAAAAAACCCTGATAAAAATTAAAACCAATCTCAGCCAACGACTGTAACTGCAAATTAGTTTCAACCTTTTCTGCCACCAACTTAATGCCATGCGCTTTAGTGCGCATCATCACTTGCTTTAAACGTTTAGGGTTAATTTTCTCAATATCAACCTTAATCAGACTAATGAACGGGAACAGCACGTCCCACTGTTCATCCAAGTTATATTCCGTTAGTGCGACCTTATAACCTTTCTCATGATAAAATTTTGTGATTTTAAGAAGGCGCTCTGACGTTGTGGTGTGCCCTACCAACTCAATCACAATACTGGAAGGATCAAACATCAAAGGATATTTATTAATTAAACATTTTTCGGTGAAATTAATAAAAGCGAGCTTATTCATGCTAATTGCAAGAATATCCCCATGAATGTGATTTTCAACAATGAGTTTAGAACTCGCAATATCAGGATCTATCTCAGGAAATTCGTTATTTTGGCTATCTCTGAATAGTAGCTCGTAGCCAATCGTTTTGGCATTACGATCTAATATGGCTTGCCTTGCAATATAGGTATTATACATTTGTTTATTTTAAGTTATTAATCATTAAGTATTTTAAGTACGCACTGTATCAGCATAACAAAGTATACTGAAAAGTGAATAACACGTTACATAATTGTAACCAACTAGCAGTATTTAATTGCGTAAGTGGTAAGAAATACAAAAAAATACGTACTAAAGGGTTAAATTTGCTATAATCGCGCGCCCGATTTCGAATGTTTGGCTTAACTATACTAAGAATTCTCGGGAAGTGTTAAATTTTAAGGTGAGTAGATGATCCCATTACCGAAAACAGCATTGTTTGACTATCCAAAATATTGGGCTGAGTGTTACGACGCAGCGCCATTCTTCCCTATGTCTCGTCAAGAAATGGACGAATTAGGATGGGATAGTTGTGACATTATTTTAGTCACCGGCGATGCCTATGTTGACCACCCGAGTTTCGGCATGGCGATCATTGGTCGAATGCTTGAAGCACAAGGCTTCAGAGTTGGCATGATCGCACAGCCTGATTGGCAGTCGAAAGATGAATTCATGAAACTGGGTAAGCCCAATTTATATTTTGGTGTAACCGCCGGCAACATGGACTCAATGATCAATCGCTACACCGCTGAACGCCGTATCCGTCATGACGATGCCTACACACCTAATAATGAAGGTGGCAAACGACCTGATCGCGCTGTTTTAGTGTATTCCCAACGTTGTAAAGAAGCCTACAAAGACGTACCTGTTGTTATAGGTGGTATTGAAGCATCGTTGCGACGAATAGCACATTTTGACTACTGGTCTGAAAAAGTCAGACGCTCTATTTTATTCGATGCCAAAGCTGATATTTTGGTTTACGGTAATGCCGAACGTCCGTTGGTTGAAGTCAGCCATCGTATCGCTAACGGTGAAGATATCTCAACGATCACCGATGTTAGAGGCACAGCTTTTTTAACAAAGCAGGCACTACCTGGCTGGAAAGGCATTGATTCAAGATCAATCGACAAGCCCGGTAAAATTGACCCAATTTTAAGCCCTTACACTGACACAACAAAAACTAGTGAATGTGACAGCCAGCAAAATAAGGCCGTTACTGTCGACCCAAGTGAAGATGTGACTAAGTCAGCTCAGCCTATTGAATTGACCGAGTATCGAAACAAAACATGGAAAAACAAAAGCAAACCTTGGGAAACAACGTACATTAATTTGCCAACGTTTGAGCAAGTTAAAGAAAACAAAGTACTGTACGCACATGCGTCTCGTATTTTTCACCAAGAAGTAAACCCTGGCTCTGCTAAACCGTTAGTTCAACGCCACGGTGATAGAATCATCTGGTTAAACCCGCCAGCCTACCCGCTCAGTGAAGAAGAAATGGACGGTGTATTCGGATTACCATACAAACGTGTGCCTCATCCTGCCTATGGCGACGCTAAAATCCCAGCATATGACATGATAAAAACGTCAATTAATATCATGCGTGGTTGTTTTGGTGGCTGTACTTTCTGTTCAATTACAGAACATGAAGGTCGAATTATTCAAAGTCGCTCAGAAGAATCCATACTCAATGAAATTGAGGACATCAAAGAAAAAGTGCCTGGATTTACGGGTGTAATTTCTGACTTAGGTGGCCCAACGGCAAACATGTACAAGCTCAATTGTATGAGCAAAAAAGCGGAAGCAACCTGTCGTAAACCGTCTTGTGTTTGGCCAACCATTTGTGGTCATTTAGATACAGATCATACACCAACGATTAACTTGTATCGCAAAGCAAGAAAAATTAAAGGCATTAAAAAAATTCTTATTGCGTCAGGTGTCCGTTATGACTTAGCAGTAAAAGATCCTGAGTACGTTAAGGAGCTTGCAACTCACCATGTTGGTGGCTATTTAAAAATTGCCCCAGAGCATACCGAGGAAGGACCTTTGAACAAAATGATGAAGCCTGGCATGGGCAGCTATCATGAGTTTAAGCAAATGTTTGACAAGTTTTCAAAACAAGCAGGCAAAAAGCAGTTCTTGATCCCGTATTTCATCTCTGCACATCCGGGCACAACTGAAATGGACATGATCAATTTAGCTCTTTGGCTAAAAGAGAATGACTTTAAGCTAGACCAAGTTCAGAACTTTTACCCGTCGCCATTAGCCAACGCGACAACTATGTATCATACCGAGCTAAATTCGCTTAAAAACATCAAGAAAGCGAATGAAGCGGTTCCAATCCCTAAAGGGACAAGACAGCGTCGATTACATAAAGCTATTTTGCGTTACCATGATCCGGCTAACTGGCCCATTATTCGTGAAGCAGTCACTAAAATGGGACTAGCTCGTAAACTCATTGGCAATAAACCTGGCTGTTTAGTGCCAGCTGAAACACGCGGCGAACAAAACCACCAGCATTATAAAAAAGGCGGTAAAGGCAAAAATAATGCCCAAGGTTTTAAACGTTCAGAAGGTGTCAGTGGTCACAGTAAACCTAAGTCACGTAACGGCAAACAAGGATTAACACGGTTCTCAGATAATCAATTTGACGATCGTAAGCCTAAGGCGCCAAAAAAGCGAAGATAATCGAAAAAATCAAAAAGCGTTAGCTCTGTAGTGAGCTAACGCTTGCTGGTTTCACAAACTGTTGATTACGCTACGCATCAACAAAAAAGTACTTCACCCGTTATAAAACCGTCCACTGAACGTTCGAACGCTTTTCCACCCAATGCTGACGGTAGCGGCTCAAATCCTGGCATCATTTCACCGTAAGTTCTCACGCTACACTTTAGAAGCTCAGCGCAAATGGGTCATCTCAAAGTTACAAGCTAGCTAAGACTAGTTGTTAAGTTAAATATAACGAATGGACTAACGTAAATTGTAAAAGTGTATGTGTATACAACAATTGCACTGTTTATCAGTGAATAACTCGGTTACTTTATACCCATACTGAATGCATCTTTTGAAAAATGAATACAAACTTAACGTTAACATCTATTTCACCTCTGGCACGTACCAGCAATCTTTTAACAATCATTAACGAGTAGAGCCGTTTCACATATGAAATTTATAGTTTTATTTCTGTCAGTACTTTCTTGGTTAAGCATGGCAGCAAGTGAAGCATCTAATCTAAAAATGGTGCAGCTTACAGACAACGTATATCAGCATATCTCATACAAGGAGGTAGCTCCGTGGGGCTTGGTTGGCGCGTCAGGGTTGGTGGTTATTGACGGAGAAAACGCGCACATAATTGACACCCCATGGACAGTGGCTGAAACCAAACAACTTCTGCAATGGATAAAGTCAAAAAACCTTACCGTGAAATCCAGTGTTGTTACTCATTTTCATGAAGATGCCAGCGGCGGCATGTCGCTTCTAAACGAATTAAATATCAAAACGTATGCCACTGAGCTAACAAACACGTTACTGAGTGAAAATGAAAAAGAACCTTCAAACCACGTTATTACTAAAAACACTTTTGAGCTTGTTCCCGACTCTATTGAAGTGTTCTACCCCGGCGCTGGCCACTCACAAGATAATATCGTGGTATGGCTACCACAATCCAATATGCTGTTTGGTGGTTGCTTTATTAAGAGTCTGGGGAGTAAAAGCTTAGGATACACGGGTGATGCGTCAATACCTGATTGGCCAAAGTCGATTAGCAATGTCATTAACAAGTATCCAAACATCAAAACGGTAGTACCAGGACATGGTAAAGTCGGCAATAAAGCATTGCTGCATCACACCGCGCAAATGACGTTAAAAAAAATCTAACAAATAGCGCCAAATAACAACGCAAACCATCGCAAAACAACTAAGGACAGCTTTATGTATCGCACCATTACCCTACTGTTATCAATGCTATTGTCCAGCCACGTAATTGCTGTTCAGGTATCCGATTCCGATAAAGTTAAAAGAGCCGTGCTTGATTATATTGAGTCTCAGCACAAGGTAGCCCCTGAGATGATGAAAAAAGGGCTGGATAAAAAATTAGCTAAAAGAACGTATTGGCAAACAAAAGATGGCGCGGAAACCATCATGGAAACCGACTTTGACACTATGGTGTGGGTGGCGGATAACTATAATAAAAATGGTGACAAGTTCCCTGCACAGCCAAAAATTGATATTAAAATATTCGACATAGATAACCGCGTAGCGTCAGTAAAACTAACGGCTGACGAATGGATTGACTACATGCATCTAGTTAAAAATGACAACGGGGAATGGAAAATACTGAATGTACTTTGGCAATATCACGATGATCAAAGACATAAAAGTAAGAAATAAGCTGTCATAATAAATAACAAGCAACAACCTACCCTTTAATTAGATAGATTTAACTCATGAAACGGAGTACATGATGAGAATTAGTTTCGCGATATTGTGTATATTATTATTGTCGTCGTGTGTTTACTATGGCACATCAAGAGACGTTGATTTAAGCAATAACAACAGCGCAACGTGCACCAAAGGTTCAACTAAACAGAACAAAGAATGCCACGCTGAATTAAGAAAGCTCGAAGAAGCTATCAAAGAGCGCACCAAGTAACATATGTCATATTGCCCTGCTAATCACTGGTTAACAAATCATGACAACAGTTACTGAACCTACCCTAACCTTCGAGACACTCTCACTCAAGCACCTTGATTTACTGCTTCAATTTGAATCAGAAAACAAAGCTTGGTTTGAGTCATTGATCACACCAAGACCTGCAAGTTTTTACAGCACAAGCGGCATAGAACAACATATCATTCAAGCCGAAAAAAACATGAAACGTGGCAGCCACTATTCAGGAGTGTTAATTCATCAAGGTTTTATTGTTGCGCGCGGCAATTTAAAAGATATTGAAACGCAAAATCATATCTGCAGTGTAGGCTACCGTGTTGCAGAGCATAGCATTAACAAAGGGTATGCAAGTTACTGCCTAAAAGCACTGCTTGAGCGCGCTAGGACTACTTATTCAACTCGAACGATACACGCACAAGTACTTGAAAATAATCCCGCTTCAATCGCTGTATTAAAAAAGCTAGATTTCACCCCCTATTCCTTTGAGCCAAATTTTATTACGTTAAATGGCAAGGCATTGGGCTGCACAACCTTTACCTGCCGATTGCTGCCAGTAACAGCCCATTCGAATTATTAGCAAAAATTAATCATTTTGCTCTACTTTATCTTCATCAAGCATGACTTCAGCTTGTAGTGTCTGTATAATCGCGCGCATTATTTTTATTGGTAGATTTATACATGCTTATAGCAAACAACATCACGCAACAATTCGGCGCTAAGCCATTGTTTGAAAACATTTCACAAAAGTTTGGCAATGGAAACCGATACGGTTTAATTGGTGCGAATGGTTGTGGTAAATCAACCTTCATGAAAATTCTAGGTTACGATTTAGACCCTACCAGCGGTAATATCTCACTTGATCAAAATGATCGCGTCGGTAAACTTCGCCAAGACCAGTTTGCCTTTGAACAATACAGTGTTGTTGACACGGTTATCATGGGCCATACCGAACTATGGGCGGTAAAGGAAGAACGTGATCGCATTTACGCTTTACCAGAAATGAGCGAAGAAGATGGCATGCGCGTTGGTGACTTAGAGTCAGAATACGCTGAAATGGATGGCTACAGTGCAGAAAGCCGCGCTGGTGAATTATTAATGGGTGTAGGTATTCCCGTTGAACAGCATTACGGCTTAATGAGTGAAGTGGCTCCTGGTTGGAAGCTTCGTGTACTGCTGGCACAAGCACTGTTTGCTGATCCAGACATTTTATTACTGGATGAGCCAACCAACAACTTGGACATTCACACCATTCAGTGGTTAGAAGACACGTTGAACGAACGTGAATCGACCATGATTATTATTTCGCATGACCGTCACTTCTTAAACTCTGTGTGTACACACATGGCCGATTTAGACTACGGTGAATTACGTGTATTCCCAGGAAACTATGACGAATATATGTTGGCATCAACCCAAGCACGCCAACAACTTATTGCCGACAATGCCAAGAAAAAAGCCCAAATTGGTGAGCTTCAAGCCTTTGTTGCACGTTTCTCAGCGAACGCGTCAAAAGCGAAGCAAGCCACTTCTCGCGCTAAACAAATTGATAAAATTCAATTGGCGGAAGTTAAAGCCTCAAGCCGTGTAAACCCATTCATTCGTTTCACGCAGGAAAAGCAATTATTCCGTAACGTATTAGAAGTAGAACACCTAAACAAAAGTTTTGACGACAACCACGTACTAAAAGACATTAACTTCATGGCTGAAGTGGGCGAACGTATCGCGGTAATTGGTGAAAATGGTGCGGGTAAAACCACGTTCTTAAGAACGTTAATGAGCGAATACGAACCAACGTCAGGTAGCTTCAAGTGGTCTGAAAACCACAGCATCGGCTATTACGCGCAAGATCACGCACATGAATTCGAAGAAGACATGACGGTATTTGAATGGATGAGCCAATGGCGTAGCGCTGAAGACGACGAACAAAGCATTCGTGGTTACTTAGGGCGTTTATTGTTCTCTGCTGACGACATTAAAAAGTCAGTTAAAGTACTATCAGGTGGTGAACAAGGTCGCATGTTGTTTGGTAAGTTAATGATGCAAAAACCAAACATCTTATTAATGGACGAGCCAACCAACCACTTGGATATGGAATCTATTGAGTCACTAAACATGGCACTAGAACAGTTTGAAGGCTCTATCGTATTTGTATCACACGACCGTGAGTTTGTATCAAGCCTTGCAACCCGTATTATTGAATTAAAAGAAGACGGTTACGTTGATTTTGCAGGTACTTACGAAGAGTACTTAGCGTCTCAAGAGTAACTTAAGCGCATAACTAGCCTAATAGAAAACGCCCTACTTTGGGCGTTTTTTTATGTCACTGTAAAACCGCGTTATAAATCATCCAAGGGGCTTTTTACACCGTTAGCTCCTTGTTCTATTACATGAGTGTATATCTGTGTTGTACGAATGTCCGTATGACCAAGCTGTTCTTGTATGGTTCTGATATCTGTACCACGTTGAAGCAAATGTGTAGCAAATGAATGTCGCAAAGTATGACAGGTCACCTGTTTATTCAAACCTGAGGCAATTCTTGCCGATTTAATCGATTTTCGTAATACGGTGTGATCAATATGATGACGCCTGATCTCTCCAGTTTCAGGATCAGCACTTAACCTTGTAGACGGAAACAAGTAATGCCACCCAAATTCAAATCTAGCGGTAGGGTTTTTTCTTCCGTATCCATACGGCAAATATACGCCCGCGTATTCCTGTTTTGAAATATCCTTATTGAAATGCACTTTTGCTAATTCTATTTGTGTTTTTAATTCGCTTACAAGATCTTTTGCCAATGTTACTCTTCTGTTTTTCCCTCCTTTGCCTTGCCAAACACATAGAGAATGGTAATCAAAATCAATATCTTGCACACGTAGCCTTACTACTTCCATAAGCCGTAAGCCACTGCCATACATTAATTTACAGGGTAGTTGATAAGCACTATTAATTTGATCTAGTAATGTCGCAACTTCAATTTTTGTAAGTACAACAGGTAACTTTTGCTGATTTTTGGTTCGATTAAAACTTAAAGATAAAGTTAATGGGTTACCAACAACAAACTTATATAAATACACTAATGCATTTAACGCTAAAGCTTGAGTTCTTGGGGCCACAT
This sequence comes from Thalassotalea atypica, assembly GCF_030295975.1. NCBI lineage: Bacteria > Pseudomonadati > Pseudomonadota > Gammaproteobacteria > Alteromonadales > Colwelliaceae > Thalassotalea > Thalassotalea atypica. The sequence goes on along the minus strand of NZ_AP027364.1, from coordinate 1,801,287 downwards.
TCAACTGATTACTTAGAAAGCTTAAAAATGCCTCAACTTCGTGGTTATGACAATCGTTAGGATGCTTTTTATGATTAAAATTAATAAAACCTTTTATCCAGTAGGTATACGCTTCTATTGTACGCTTCGCATACCTTCGCGCCCTCATTTGCTCCTCCACAAAACGTAAATAAGGTGATTTCATTTATTTTTCTCTGCTCACAAAAACAACTGTATATAAATACAGTTTAGCATAAATCCTTCTTTCCGCGATGAAAGCGCGCATTTTGCGCGCTTTCACTCAACGAATCACTACAAAAAACAATTTAACTGTATGACTAGCAAAGAAAAGCTGATTAAGCTAAATTATTAAGTAATTAATAAATCAAGGAAGATAAATTGTAGAAAGCGCGCAATTTGCCTTCTAATAAGCTGTTATAAGCCACAGGAAGTTTTGCGTTAACATGGTCGTTTCGAGAATCCTAAAATTAGAAAATCGTCAAGTGAACCTCTGGGCTTTAGTGGCGTTTTTCGTTATCGGTGTTTTAATCGAACTGGGTTTGGGTGTTCATTCATTTATCTATCTTTGCTTACTCGCTAGTTTTGTATTTTCTGAAAAACTAGATCAACAATACTTCCAAGATCCCAATGATTTGGGTGAGTACTCTACTGAGTATTTACCTTCTTTATATCGTGCATTCATGGCTATCTCCTTTGTCGTTTTAGCTTATTCGCACTCAGCTCAAATCACATTGGATATTGCATTTTTTATTCTGTGGTCTTTGGGTTATTCATTGCTTGGTTTTACCTCCACTTTTGTTCCTAAAAACGGTTTCAAAATTGGCGGTAATTACAAAGTAGCTCAGGTTTACTTTTTTATATTCTTATTAATTAATATAGTGTTAATCTATTGGTTAATTAAAAATTTCTCTGGTTTTAATTGGTTAAGTTCAGTAATTACAAAACCGTTAAGCTTGGTAGCAAGTGGCTTATAACAAGTCATTAAAGCAGGACAAAAAACAGTTGGTTTTTGCTCCTTCGTCGCTTATTTTAACCAACTATTTTTTGCCTCTTAATGAGGCGTTAGGTTTTCAAGGAAGAGTAGTGAAGATTCTCAAAAATATTTTAAATGTCATAATCACAGCTTTGGTCATGTGGTTTGGACTTTTAACTTTTATATCTCTTATAAGTACCTATGAAGGTGATAATCAAATGGGTTGGCTACCGTTAGCATTGCTCACAGGTATTTTGATCTTCTCTTACTTTCTAAATAAACCAAATGGAAATAAAATTCAGCTAAGCTTTTGGCAAGCCAAATGGAAGCTTTCTACTTTCGTGTTGGTATATTTCTTATTTCTCGCGAGCTTATACTCTGTTCCAACCCTTGAAGCATTTTTTCACTCGGGGTTAATGTTAGGGCCAGTTCACATTTCCGTTGGTATGTGGAGTACCGTAATACCAACAGTTATCATTGTAAGGTTTGTACTAAGTAAAATATGGTGCTGCCCCGCTTGTTATGTGCAATTACCATTTCTAGCACTAAGTAATAGTAAAAAGGCTGGCTTTTCAATGCAATCATGTCCTCATTGTAGTGAGGAGCTAGTAAAAACCTAACAAGGCGCTCAAGAACGGACAAAAAACAGTTGGCTTTTGTTCACTACGTTCACTATTTTAGCCAACTACTTTTCGCCGCTTAGCGTGGCGTTAGCAGTCTTTATCTTTAAGTGTAAAAACATGGATTAGTTTTTAACGAATAAAATGGATTTTCATATCATGCAATTCCTCGTTCAAATCAATCTTTTTACATTTATCTTAAGTCGCCCTATTCTTAGCGCTTCTTTTTAATTAAGGTAAAGTCATTAAATTAATCAGTAGCTTATAAATAGTTTAAGCGGTAAACCGCTCAAGTTTATTTGTAAACTGCTAACAAGGCATTCAATCGGACAATTTACAGTTGGCTTTTGTTCGTGCCTCACATATTTTAGCCAACTATAAATAGCCGCTTAATGCGGCGTTATGTTTTTCTCAAGTGTTGTGGAATAAATGGATTTAGCAAAATATCAAAAAGTAGAAATAGCTGTATTAGGTTTAATAGCACCGTTATCACTACTCACGTACACTATTCTATTGCTGCTATCCGGCGAGGCTGTTTTCTGGGGGCGTAATGCTACCATCATTTACCATTCTAACGATGCATATTTTGTATCACTACTCTGGTTTGGTGTCGTTGGTTGTATGTTCAGTCATTTTTTCCTGCGTCCATTAAAACTTATCCAATATAAACTTAGAAAATTAATTCTATATTTTTCAATGGTGTTAGTTTGTTCTGGTTTGTTGTCGGCAATAGTTTTAGTATAAAAAACATAACAAGAACTTAAAGAGGGACAAAATAAAGTTGGCTGTTTTGTTCACTCCGTTCACTTATTTTAGCCAACTCTATTTTGCCCCTTAAGTGGGCGTTATGCTTTTCTCGAAGTTTGGTGTAAGGAATTAGTTTAAGTGAGCAATATTTTTAATGATGTTTCCGATTTTGAATCACGACTTAATTTACCAAAAGACTTTTATCGAGACTTACTAAAAGAAGATGATTGGTCATTTATTATCAAAGTTAGTGCTTTATTTGAAGCTGCCACAACTCACTTATTAGCTATTCGTTTTAGAGCACCTGAAATTGAAACTGAATTAGCATTCTTAGAGCAAGCTAATCCACGCAACGGGAAAATTGTACTTCTTGAAAAAATGGACGCTATATATAAAGAACAGGCTGGTTTTTTAACAAAACTAGCTAATTTGAGAAACCAATTAGCTCACAAAATTGAAAATGTAAATTTTAGCTTTAATGATTACCTAACCAAAATGGATAAAAATCAAGCTAGCGCTTTTGTTAAATGGGCTGGTCACGGAGTGGTAGAAACTGCCGAATACAATGGCTCTCATATCACTAGACACGACTTCGTGACTAGTAACCCAAAGATTTCTATTTGGTTAACAGCGGCAGAAGTTTTGGCTTGTATGAATATAGATATTCAAGGTGTAGAGGCAAGAATTAAAATAGAAGCGTTTGGGTGGTATAAAAGCATAACAAGTCATTAAAGCAGGACAAAAAACAGTTGGTTTTTGCTCCTTCGTCGCTTATTTTAACCAACTATTTTTAGCCTCTTAATGAGGCGTTAGGGGTATTAGCCAATATTGGAGTCATATGGATATATTTTTAAGTTATACACATTCTAATTCAGAATATGCTAAAAAAATCACACAAGATTTGTCTAATGCTGGGCTTTCTGTATGGTTCGACAAAGAGCAGTTAGGAGTAGGTGAAAATTTAACCGACTCAATCACAAAAGCTATTAGAGAAGCCTCTACTTATTTGGTGCTAGTATCTACTGATACTGTAACTAGTCCTTGGTTTTCAACTGAACTTGCGACAGCACTAGCAACAAAGGAGCATTTTCCTGAGCGAAAAATTATTCCTGTAATTACAGATGCTGATGTTGAATTGCCTCCATTTCTTAGCCAATTTTTGGCAATTGACCTATCATCTGAAGAAAAGTATAAGCATTACCTACCAAAGCTACTTGAGGCTCTAAAAAGGGAATCTGGTCCTATCCCTCCCCCTAATATATTGAAAGAGTACGAAAATATTGTGCCTGGTATGGCTGAGCGGATGCTTTTAATGGCTGAAAAAGAGCAACTTAATCGTTGGGAGAAAGCAAAAGTAGAGAAACATGGGAAAGCTTTTAGTCTCTCTTTGCTTGCTGCACTATTAGGCGTTGTATTTATTGCTGCAATGACGGCATTTGGTCAAAATATTTTCTCTGATGATATATTCAAGTACTTCACGGGCATTCTTATTGGTGCATTAATCCCTAGTGTTTTTGGTTATTTAATCGATAAACCAGAAAGCAAACCGAAATCACTTCAAGGAGATAAGCATGACTGATATAACAGCCAATACAATCGCCTTAGAAAGTGCAATTGAGCGACTAAGGCAAGAAAGAGAAACGTTTAATCATCAACTCGCTCAAAGTGATCGATGGTTTATTCTTCGTTTAATAATGGGGTATGTTGCTGTTATATTATTACCTACAGTTGCAGCAATTTGTGGGTACATGATACTAAATCCTACAGAGTATTCATCAACGTCAATTACAGCTGCATCGGGAGCATTATTCGTAGATGTATTAGGTCTGCTAGGCGCGGTATGGAAGGTCGTATTAAATCCAGAGTCTGTATCTAAAATATCACCTGTTTCATCAAGCAAACCGATAGATAAATTTGTTGATAATAATTAATCCCCCTAACAAGTTGCTTAAACGGAAAAATAACAGTTGGCTTTCGCTTCGCGATTATAGCCATCTATTATTTTCCGCTTAGCAAGGCGTTATAAGCCACAGGAAGTTTTGCGTTAACATGGTCGTTTCGAGAATCCTAAAATTAGAAAATCGTCAAGTGAACCTCTGGGCTTTAGTGGCGTTTTTCGTTATCGGTGTTTTAATCGAACTGGGTTTGGGTGTTCATTCATTTATCTATCTTTGCTTACTCGCTAGTTTTGTATTTTCTGAAAAACTAGATCAACAATACTTCCAAGATCCCAATGATTTGGGTGAGTACTCTACTGAGTATTTACCTTCTTTATATCGTGCATTCATGGCTATCTCCTTTGTCGTTTTAGCTTATTCGCACTCAGCTCAAATCACATTGGATATTGCATTTTTTATTCTGTGGTCTTTGGGTTATTCATTGCTTGGTTTTACCTCCACTTTTGTTCCTAAAAACGGTTTCAAAATTGGCGGTAATTACAAAGTAGCTCAGGTTTACTTTTTTATATTCTTATTAATTAATATAGTGTTAATCTATTGGTTAATTAAAAATTTCTCTGGTTTTAATTGGTTAAGTTCAGTAATTACAAAACCGTTAAGCTTGGTAGCAAGTGGCTTATAACAAGTCATTAAAGCAGGACAAAAAACAGTTGGTTTTTGCTCCTTCGTCGCTTATTTTAACCAACTATTTTTTGCCTCTTAATGAGGCGTTAGTTTGCAATCGGGTTCTGCCACACTAGGATAGTATGAATAACACAAAAGTAGTTGCGGTCAGTGGAGCATCTGGCGCAGGAAAAACCACCATTGTTAAACAACTAGCTAATGAGTTTGATTGCCCATTTTTACTTTTTGATGATCACACTGATAAAAGTACATACCCTCAAAATATGAAAAAATGGCTAAAAAATGGAGCAAACGTTTCTCTAATTAAAACGCCAAAATTTGTCACTTCATTGGAAAACTTAATTTCAAAAAATTGCAGTCGTTATATTTTTATTGAAGAGCCATTTGGTAAAGAGCGTGACTCTATGTCGTCTTTAATCGATTACGTTGTTTTGTTAGATCAACCTATGGAATTGTGTTTAGCCAGGATTATCAGAAGACACACAGAGAGCCCGAGTGAATATTCAATAAATTCAATATCAAATTACTTAAATAAATACGTAGAATACTTTAGAGAAATCTACGTAGACGCTACAAACCAAGTTAGAAGAAACTCTGATTTAATATTTCAAGATGTAGTTTCAATTAAAGACACAACCAATTATATTAGTAACTGGTTGAAAAGTAATGCAAACTAACAAGGCATTCAAACGGACTTTTAACAGTTGGCTGTTTTCACTCCGTTCAACATTTTAGCCAACAATTAAAAGCCGCTTAATGTGGCGTTATATGTTGCGAGAGTTATGAGTACTTGGCGAAGGAAAGCATTAGAATTCTTACCTCAATTTCGAATTGAAATTGAAGGTGCAGATACTGTTGGTTATCTTTGGGTAGAAATATCTAGTAGCTTCTATCATGCAGTAGAAAGTGGAGAGCAAAACTTCATTGATGGTACTTTAAAATATTTGATTTGGTCTCTTAGCGATAATTCTGGAGAGGAAGCAAAACAAGCGGTTAGTTGTGGCTTTCTTGAAGACATAACTTCAAATAGAAAACACTGGCAGTATTTTTCAAGTTGGTTTACAAAAGCACAGTTCGAGCAATATAAAGGTTCATTTATGTATGCTCTCTCAGATAAAGAGTTAAAAGAACTTACCGATGTGTTTTATGCTCGGTAAATCAACATATAACAAGCTAATAAATAAGGACAAAAAACAGTTTGCTGTTTTCGTCCCTCAACATTTTAGCAAACAATTTTTTGCCCATTATTAGGGCGTTAGGTGTTTCGAGAGTCTGTATGTCTTTTCTGAGTAAATTATTCCGTTGGGAACGAGGCAGGCAAAAATCGGGTTACGATAAGATGCTACTTTGCGGAGCAATGTGGCCTATAAAATTTGATACTTATTTGCTTAAATTCCCTGAAGGAAGTGAAATATCTCCGCATACGGATAAAGTTGTATCAGGTAAACATTATCGATTAAATATCGTATTAAAAAACGCAGATGAAGGCGGTGAGTTTATTTGCTCTAATCCCATTTACGAAACAAAACGGATTAAATTTTTTCGTCCTGATGTAAGCGAACATCAAGTTTCAAAAATTGTAAAAGGTAACAGGTATTTACTTAGTATTGGTTGGGTAAAAAACACCTAACAAGCTGTTCAAGCGGGACAAAAAACAGTTGGCTGTTTTCGTTCCTCAACATTTTAGCCAACTAAATTTTGCCCCTTAACAGGGCGTTAGGTTTACTTCGGGGTTGGATATAAATTTTGAGTATTGTGTTAATAGTTTTTATTACTCTCTTAATTCTTTATATGCTTAATCAAGCAATAAATTTGGGAAATTTAAAACATAAACTTATATTAAAGGTTTTCTCTATTGGTTGTATTATTTGTGGTGCTGGTGCACTGTTAACAACAATAATATACTTCAGCATGCAGTCTACTCCCATAGATGTTGAGTGGCCTATTGAACATTCTGAAAATGCTATAACGTTAAAGAACGATCTAATTATAGTGCCCCATAGCTACTTCCCTCGTGTTCAGGTTTACAATAAGTCATTAGAGTACATTAGAGGTTGGCGTATTACTTCTGGAAATACATTCTGGTTGATTCCCGCTAGTGATGATACTTTTTATGTTCAAACAGCTAGAGGAAACCACCAGTACCTATTTAATGTAAATGGTAAGTTGATTTCTTCTGAAACTTATATTGAGGAACGTTCTGCTCCAGAAGCACTGCGATCAAATATTAGTTTATCTGTACCAGTGTATTTAACTCTATTTATGAACCCATTTTACATGGTAGGGTTGTTTGCGTTTGGGATGTTTGTTTTTGTAAGCTTACGTGTATGTAAACCTAACAAGAAAATAAACTAGGACACGTAACAGTTGGCTACGTTTCGCTTCGCTACACAATTTTAGCCAACCATTACTTAGCCTGTTATTTGGGCGTTAGCTATAAGGAGTTCTAGTTGGGCATTCGCATCATGGATTTTATTGAGAAATCTAACAAGGTACTGCTATTTATCGCAGCGATAATTGTAATTATTGCAGTTGGCAAAAGTATTATTAGTGACTTTTTTAGAAAGGATTACTCTGAACCTAAAGTTCAAGTTATAGATCAGAGTGATGCTGATAAAGAAGAGCAAAAGCCTAAGCTAGAAAAAAGGTATGTTGGTAAAATTAAAGATGTTCATATCTTAGAAATAACTTCGGACAAAATAATAGAAGAACAATCTTATAGTTCAAATGCTGAGATGATGATCGTTTCGTCGTCATTAAATTTAAGTAGTAATGCTGTCAATTTGATGTTTACTAAAGCAGGTGAAAAGAACCATCTTTTATTCGAGAACAATGCACTTATTGTTGAGTTTTCACCAATCCAATTAAAAGAAACCGAATATCGTAATATTTTAAGTAAAAACATCTATTCTGTAGCAAAAAAAGATACGAACAAGGATGGTTTTCTAAACCAAAATGACAAGAAAGAGTTGTTGGTTTCAGAATACGATGGTTCGCACTTAAAGTCTGTCATGGATAACATTGAAGGTTATCAAATAATTAGCAATGATATGGTTTTGGTTTATACCAAGGAGTCAAGTGATACGATCTATTACACTTTTAATGTTTTAACTAGTGAGTTAACCAAGCTTGATACAAACTTATAGCTAACAAGTTACTCAAAAGGACGCAAAAAGCTTGGCTTGCGCTCCTTCGTCGCCAATTATAGCCAAGCATTTATGCGCCCATTAGTAAGGCGTTAGCACTCAAAGGAGTTAATTTGAATTCTCAGCATGAACTAAGTGAAATGAAAAGTGAATCACTGGCAACTAAATTTGTTAGAAGTACTTATGTAGCCCGTTACGTTACCGTTTTGATAGGCTTTGTTCTATCTATTACTCTAATATGGCTTGGGTATACATTGACGCAACAAGAGCTTGATATTAAAACTATTAACTCTGCTACTGAAAGTGAAATATCGTTGGATTTTAAAGCAACCAAATTTGCGTTAAAAAATACAGCACCTGGCTTATTGTTGATAATATGCGGTACTGTTATAGCCCTAACTACGATCCGAAAAACCACATGGGTTAAATCCCAGTGGTCAGACAAAGAGAATGCTATACCAGGTTATACAGAATCAAAAGGCTAAGTGCTAACAAGTCACTCAAAAGGACAAATAACAGTTGGTTTTTACTCCTTCGTCGCTTATTTTAACCAACTATTATTTGCCTCTTAGTGAGGCGTTATGTTTCTAATTGGAAACTTCATCTACCGTTCAGGTATGTTAGTTTTATGAAAGTATTTTGGAGTAACCTTCTGTGTTTAAAGAATCATGGTTAGGGTATGTTTTTGTTGAAGTTGATGATTCTTTTTTCATCGATGACATTGTACTGTGTGAAGGCGTTTCCCTAAGAAAAGCAAGACTTGAAGAGTTAAATTTGCATCTGGATCATCATTTAGATGGATGGTGGAAATTACGTGGTGGAAATGCAAAATGCTTCGCATATTCAAGGACAATTACCGAAGGGAATCATACAAAGCCGTTATATGACAAAAAGCAGTGGAAACAACTGGTCGTTGAGTGTACCAATACCAATATTACCCCTTCTCAATTAAACTATGTTTTTTCTTTGTCAAAAGCGGATTTGAGAATCGGATATGTTTGTTTTGACAAAAAGTCGCACTCAAATCCATGGACTAGCTGGCCTCAACTTGGAAAATGGAGTGAAAATGATCCTTTCACAACAAAAGAAAAAATCAGAATTGAGGATTTAGAAGAGTTAAAGATAAACATCAATGCCTTTGTCAATTTAAACCTTCAAGATGACATGCACCAAAAACATTTAAGATTGGTACATATGTTTAACTACTTGGATAATATGGTTGACTCAAGTCCATTCAAGTATCTCGGTTACTTTTCTATAATTGAAGGCATTCTGACTCATAAGCCATCTGGAAGTGATAATGTTGACTCAATCCAGAAACAATTAATTCGAAATGTAAAACTGATAAATAACAGAATAGTTTGTTCTGGCCGCTTAGGTATTAATTATGAGTTGTTTAATACACCTAAAGCAAAAACAATTTTTAGTAAACTATATTCGCTACGAAGTTCAATAGCACATGGGAGCGACTATGAAAAATCAATCGGTGATATATTAAAGATCCAAACTATTAAACATGATAATAAATACGGGGCGACTAGGCCTCTATTCTATTGGATACGTGATTTAGCAAAGTCACTTTTAATGTACTCATTTATAGAGCCACAGCTTTACTTAGACTTAACTGATGATGGCAAATAGAATCTAGACGAAACATAACAAGGCATTTAAACGGAACTAAAACAGTGGGTTACGTTCCGCTTCGCTCCACAGTATAACCCACAATTTTAGTCCGCTTAATGCGGCGTTATATTGCTAATGGAGTCAGCATCAAATTGATACACTTTTCCTTTATTTCATTAGAAGATTTAAATTCAACGGTTTTAAACTCACTAGAAGATCGCTATGAACTAGAATATGTTTTGACTTTCGAGACAGTTGAGGAACTTAAAACATTCGTCGAACTTTTAGGTGCTGAGCTTGTAGAAAGCCCATTTCTAAACCACCAAGACGTAGACTCATCCTGGTTAATTAACGGTGTTCTTAAATCATTTAGCGAACCTGAATTTGAATCCTTTTATCAAAAATGGATAGCTTTAACTGGTCGCGATAATAATATGGATGAGTATGGGCAATTAATATGTTTTAATAGTTCCGTTAGTAAATTAAACAAAGAAACTCATAGGGTTGTGTTGCAAAACGCAATATAACAAGTCATTCAAAAGGACAAATAACAGTTGGCTATTTGCTCCTTCGTCGCCTATTTTAGCCAACTATTATTTGCCTCTTAATGAGGCGTTATGCGTCAGCCGCGAATTCGATTTTAATTGTTTTTCACGGTTCGTATTTTACAAAGAACATCGCACTTGTTGCCTTTTCTTTGTTTTGGTTATTTACGTGCCAAATAACTCTGTTTCAGCTTTTGGCCAAACAGTTTTTCGCCAAGGTAAGTTTGGTTATAAACGTCACTTTATTTAAGTGGCTCAAAATTCACGGTTTGGTGTGTCGCGCTGCGTGGGAGTGTTTTACTTCTACGGTCGGGTTGCCACGAAACCTTATATAAATTGCGTTGTTTGTGGTAATCACAACCAGCGCATAACAAGGCGCTCAAACGGAAAAATTACAGTTGGCTGCGCTCGTGCCTCGCACATTTTAGCCAACCGCATTTTTCCGCTTAGCTTGGCGTTAGTTGCCCCCTAAATTCTTACTTTACTATTTTAGCTTTGTTAATTTCAGTCAGCTTTTCGCGCGTAATTCTTTGGCGTGGAAGATATTGTGGCTATCAGTTAATTAGTTGTAGGATTCCCCAGTTTTCGCTAGTAAGTTTTGTGGGTAACGCTAAGTGGCGAATAACCTTTTCGGCGTTTCTTCACTTATTTCTAGCGCCAAATGCTTAGCTCTTTACACCAAGCGTTAAGCTCAAAGGTAAAGTTGGTTTGTTATGGCGGGGATGTTTTTTGTTTTACTTCAGTTAATCAATAAATTACAGTTGGCCACTGGTTTGGCGGTTGCAGTTTACTAAACAACTAACAAGCCAATTAAGTGGGAAAATTTACAGTTGGCTTTTTTCGCTTCGCTCAACATTTTAGCCAACTTATAAATTTCCCCTTATTGGGGCGTTATAACTACTTTGAAAATGGAGCTTCAAATTAAAGCCTGGATTTCTTCAATAATATTTCTTGTTGTGGGTGTAATTATTGGCTCGCAGCTTAGATTTGAAACTACAAATAATAATCTTGTTGTACCATACATTGTGCAGCCTGAATGTGAGACTGTATTATCGGACATCCTTTCAAAACAGGCACAAATGTATAATGCATCATCTGTTTTAGACTTTTCTCCTGATATTAAAAAAGTCATTATTTTTACTGGTACAGAGGCTCAATATGAGCGTTGGATTAACTTAGCTAATGAAAAGTCTAATAGTTGTAATCGCAATGTATTTACCAGCTTTGACATTAAGCAGCATTTAAGCTCAGAGCTACAGGAAACTCTTTCTAAATCCAGAGCTAAAAATATATTCATTGACGGTGAACGTATCAATGTTTACTTTAGCGATGGTGCTAGGTAGTTATAACAAGCTGTTTAACAAGGACAAAATACAGTTGGCTTTTGCTCCTTCGTCGCTTAATTTTAGCCAACTATATTTTGCCCATTAACAGGGCGTTATGTTTTTAGGATACTAATGAGTAAATATCTTCTATTGGCGTTTCTTATCGCTTTCCCTAGCATAGCTTGTAAAAAGGGAGTTGAGGGTATTACAACCGTAGAGTATTTCCCTATCCCTAAGTTTAACTCTAGTGTTAAGGTTTCTGGTACAGAAGCAACCCTTAAAGCTATTGTTTCTACGGATTCTAAGGGTAAGATAACGGAGTATAAAATATTAGAAGTGGTTCCATCTTTGCCCTTATCACCAATTGAGAACGCATTAAAAAAGGCTGTTTTAACTCCATACAGAAGTGATGTTAAAGTTCAAATTACCTTTGATTTAATCATTCCAAATAAGATACTTCCAATTATTGAGCTGTAAAAACATAACAAGAATTTCAAGCGGGACTGCTAACAGTTTGCTCAGTTTCGCTTCGCTATACAATTTTAGCAAACTATTATCAGCCCCTTAAATGGGCGTTAGCAATACCGGAGAGTTCGCATCAATATCTACGATATCAGAGATGAAAGTTTTCTGTTTTATCCCCATTTCCCAATTCTTTGGCATAGCGGAATATTTATTGTTGTTGCTTTATTCTTAATAGCCTCAAAAATAAAAGATTTTAAAAGTGGTAAAAATAAAAAAATTTTTGATTTTAAAGCTTTCTGGGCTATAGGTGCTTTATTTTTCGCTACCACAAATAGCTTTCATTTTATTTCCACAAAATTAGAACTAGAGAAAACGCTTTTATCAGGTAAATCATCAGAAGTACAAGGAGTTATAAGTAATTATAAAATACTTAGGCAGGACACTGGCCGAGTAACTTTTACAATTAATAATATTCAGTTTACTACCGGTGAAAGTTATGGTTTTCATGAATCAAAATATTTAAGTAGTTCATTAAAAGATGGCTACAGTACAAAAATATTTTATCATCCTCACAATAAAGTTATTCTTAGAGTCGAACTCGCGGAGAAGGATTTTGAAAAATATATAGTGCTAAAGTCAGAAGCTAGAAAGCGCTGCATCAACGATGGGATTTGTGAATGATATTGCTAACAAGTCATTTCAGCAGGACAAAAAACAGTTGGTTTTTGCTCGTGCCTCGCTTATTTTAACCAACTATTTTATTGCCTCTGAATGAGGCGTTAGGTAGCCAATGGAATTGCTCAGCATAACGATAGTCATATTATTATATTTGAACGCATCAGCAATTTATTATGTTGTAGTTTCAGGTATGTTTTCAAAGCAGCAGTTAATTGCACAATCCATTTTCGTTTTTCTCGTTCCATTTTTAGGTGCAATACTAGTATTGGTGTTTTCTATCTCACAAATTGATAGAACTGGTTTTAAACCATCAATAGATAAGCCAAAAATTAGATTGCTAAGCTTTATATTTTTAACATTTTTGGTTAGTAAAAACTCATCTGATAGTATCGCTAATGATTCTAATCCTACTGATTTTGGTGGTTCCGATGGTGGTGGTGATTAAGGCTACCTAACAAGGCAATCAAGTGGGAAAATTTACAGTTGGCTTTTTCTCACTTCGTTCGTTATTTTAGCCAACTAATAAATTTCCCCTTATTGGGGCGTTATGTATATAGGGAAATATGAGTCAATCTACACTTAAAGATGTAATAATCGAATCATTAAAAGAGCTTGAAGCTGATGGTGATATTGTAATATCTACAACCACACCTAGCACTGTAATTGATAAATTAGTTCATGCGGTTACTAAAGTGTATCCAACTACTTTAACAAAGGATGAGTTGGCCGCTATTAAAAATTCAGTTAACGTTACTTGTGAAGGTTTTAAGTTAGACGACGAAGATTTTCAAACGCATATTGGCTTAACTAAAAGTGAACTAGAAGTCGTTTTAAGTAAACTAAATGGTTCAGTGTAAATATATACATAACAAGCTAATAAATAAGGACAAAAAACAGTTGGCTGTTTTCGTTCCTCAACATTTTAGCCAACAATTTTTTACCCATTATTAGGGCGTTATAAGTACTTCAAGGATTGAGTCTGTGTTCAAGAATAAATGGAGATTATCATTTTTTATTTCTCTTCTATTGCTCATTACATCAAACCTATTTTGGTTTTACGCTGTTATTGATCAAGCAGTAAGTTATTCCTATTTATCGGACTCAAATGACGATGCTAACGATTCTATTAAAGCTTTGGGTGGGCTAATCGTAAAAGGTGCGCAACAATATAGTCAAAAGGATATTTTGCACTTGCTTCGTCAAGCAAACCCTGACGATTTTATCGTTGTAGAAGGTAATAAAATAATCGCTAATTCTTCGACTTTTACCTTTAAAAACGATAAGTTAATTAGTGTAGAGTAATGTACTTATAACAAGTCATTCAAAAGGACAAAAAACAGTTGGCCGTGCTCGTGCCTCGCTGATTTTGGCCAACAATTTTTTGCCTCTTAATGAGGCGTTATATACGCTGGTAAATTCAGCTAACATTCAAAACTCATATAAGGAAATGGAAAATGGGTAAATATAATTTTATTGTAGGCATTACACTTTTATTATTTGTAAGTGATACCTTCGGTGGCTCAAATGGTAAAGATGCGATTTGGCATTCAGTTCACAATAATTCTTACCGCACAGCGGAAGAAATCAAACGAGATGAATTCCGTAATCCAGAACAGGTGTTACGTTTTTTTGAAATTAATGAAACATCTTCAGTAGGTGAAGTCGCACCTGGCGGCGGTTGGTATACCCATATACTTGCACCCTTATTAAAAGATAAAGGAAGGTATGTAGGGTTGCAACACAACCCGGCTTACTATGGAAAGTGGCCTGACTGGGCGAAAAAACTTTCTGCCTATCCGGAGAAAATAAAAAGTGAACAAGACTTATACGGGAATAACGCGATTGGTACTTGGTTACCGGCCGTTGAAGGGTTACCAGTAGAGGCGGCGTCATTAGATTTTGTTTTTATCACGCGTACAATGCATAACTGGCAAAATCAAGGAAGGTTAGAAAATGGACTCAAGCAATCTTGGCAAATATTAAAAGACAATGGTGTTTTGGCCATCGTGCAACACAGGGAAGATGAAAGCTCTACAAGGGATCGTGAAGCTTCTTCGAAACGTGGGCGTTGGAAACAATCAGATCTTATTAGTGTAATTGAATCATTTGGGTTTAAATTAGTAGCTAGCTCAGAAATGAACTCTAATATTAACGACACAAAAAACTATGAGAAAGGTGTTTGGACATTACCTCCAAGCCTTGCATTGAAAGAAAAAGACAAAGAAGTTTACACAAAAATCGGTGAATCAGATCGTATGACTCTTAAATTTGTTAAAGTTTCATCATAGGTAATAGCAGTATAAATATAGAAATATGTAATGCGCATATAACAAGTCAATCAAGCAGGACAAATAACAGCTGGCTGTTTCTCCTACGTAGCTAATTTTAGCCAGCTATTCTTTGCCTCTTATTTGGGCGTTAGGCATACAAGGAAGTCATGAGTATTAAATACATATTGTGCATCGCATTTTCATTGTTCTCTTTGCAATCTATTGCTAGTGAATGTTCAATTGATGAAACCAAATACGAAAAATCAATTGAATTACATAGTGAAGGTAATGGTAATTTTTTGGTTTCTGCTCCTGTTGAATTAGAGTCAAAAAAACTTGTAGCAATGCGCCTGAACGTCAAAGTTAATGAACCACTTGCGCAAAGTGTCCAAGGTGAGCTAAAGATAAATATTGTTGAGGGGCGTGGGTATGCCCATATCAACAAACATAGTTCTATAAATTTACAAACTTCGGTAACTATCTTTCATGAGGATTCTACAGGCTGTCCAATCATTACGGTTAAGGCGTTGTAGGTATGCCTAACAAGTTGCTCAAGTTTGTTCGTAAACTCACAGGGACAATTAACAGTTGGCTTGGCGCTTCGCGCAAGTATAGCCAACAGTCAATTGCCCCTTAGCAAAGCGTTATGTGTCAAAAGAATTCTTACTGTATTAAGTTGTTAAAACTTAGCTAAGTATTTAAAGTAAGGCGCATTAATCAGGTGATTAAACTTTTAAGTTCAAGGATTGAATTTACCATTCGTAGTTCTTTTCCTTTTAAACTTTCTAGTTCAATTACAAATTTAAACTTATGTGTTTAATCAAGCGCTCAGGTTACAGGCGTAACCGCCCTGCTTTGGTCAAACACATAACAAGTTGCTTAAATGGACAAATAACAGTTTGCTCGCGCTTCGCGCATTATAGCAAACCATTATTTGCCAGTTAGCATAGCGTTAGGTGAAACGGAGGCACCAGTTGTCTAATGAATAGAAAATTCTCAGTTTATCTAGATTTTATAAGGTTTGCGGCCGCTTTAGCAGTCTTTGTTTCGCATGTACCCGGATTCGCTGGGGGATGGTTATGGCAAGTGGCAGGTTTTGGGCATGAAGCTGTAGTCATATTTTTTGTTTTGTCAGGTTTTGTAATTTCTTATGTCGTTTTTGAAAAACAAGAAAGTGCTATTAAATACACTGTTAGTAGGCTTTCTCGAATTTATTCAGTTGCTATCCCTGCGTTGTTTTTAACACTTTCACTATACTATCTAGGACAAGAAGTAAATCAAGCGGCATTTGTCTCGTTAAATGAGAAACTAAACGATCCAATATTGACACTCATTTCGGCTTTTACATTTACAAATCAAAGTTGGCTCGCGAGCCCAGTTTTTTCAAATTTACCATATTGGTCACTTGGGTATGAGGTTCTTTATTATTTATTCTTTGGGATTCTAGTATACTCGCGAGGTAATAAACGTGTAATGTTGTTAGGTCTTGTATGCTTACTCATGGGGCCGAGCATTTTACTTTATTTACCTATCTGGCTTGCAGGTGTTTTCTGTTTTAAAAAGTTAAAAGTCTATAATCTTTCATTTGGTCTTTCATTACTTTTGTATAGCATTTCTATTATAGGTATTGTCGTACTCTCTGTTAGTTCTATACAGTCTGGAATTAACACGTTTATGCTTAATATACTTGGAAGTGATTTTTATAACATTCTTTTAGAGCCTGCCGAAAAATTTGTTTCTGATTATGTTTTAGCGTTATTTGTCACTTTACATATATTTAGTAGCTATCATTTAATTAATAACTCTAGCTTTCTCTCTATTGGTAAAAAAGTTGAATTATTAGTTAAAGAAATGTCTTCACATACTTTTTCTCTATATTTATATCATATGCCAATTCTTTATTTTATTTCTGCTCTGTTTCCATATGACTCCTTACCTATATTAAATCTTGCATTTTGTTGGTTCATTGTTCCTTTATTAATTTTTCTTATAAGTAATTTTACTGAAAAAAAGAAGCACAGATATGCAATATTTTTTAATGCTATTTTTACAAAATTTTCACCTAACAATGCCTTAAAGTCGGATTCGTAACAGTTGGCTCGGTTCCGCTTCGCCTAACATTTTAGCCAACTGTTACTCACCGCTTAAGGCGGCGTTAGCTATTCAAGGAGAGTTTGGTGAAAATTAGAAATGTAGTATTAATTTCGGTGAGTTTACTTTTGAGTGCATGTGCCTCAACAAGTGATTCTAATTCAAGTAATAATGTCGCTGATGAGTCGGTTGAGACTATAAAACAAGGTATAACCGATAAACACCCAATAAGTTATATCACTTTAGCTTCCAAATTGTTGAATGAAGGTAAACTTGATGAAGCAGCTAAATGGTACTACGTTGGTCAAATGAGATTTAGAGCATATCTAATGGCTAATCCAAATTTGGAAAAATCAGGAGATCCTGCACTTTATGGCTCTTTAAAATATGTTGTTGGTACTCCAATCAATGAATACGCTGGTCAAAACCCAGATAACTGGGTGAAACTCATCGAAGAATCTATTAAATGGCATAGCGATAATCCAAATGGTTTTACTCCAAAATCAACCAATAAAGAAATCTACAAAGAAGTTGAAGCTAATTTCTTTAAGTTCCGTGATTATGTTTTAGAGAACAAAGAAAAAATTCGTGAGCAAAGAGCTAAGAACGGTTTAAAGAATAGCTAACAAGCAATTAAAGCGGGACTTTTTACAGTTTGCTTAGTTTCGCTGCGCTACACATTTTAGCAAACTATTAAAAAGCCCCTTAATGTGGGCGTTAGCTACCCATTAATGAACATGGACGTAATATGAAAGTTTTGTTTATCTTATCTATTATTTTCTTTTCTACATACAGCGATGCTGTTGTGAAGAGACATGATGTTCCTCCTGAAAATTATGTTCTTGATAAAGTGCCTGAATACCTTATTGATATGCCCCATGAAGGGCATGGTGTATTAATAAATTCACAATGGGTTTTAACGGTAGCACACACTATTTTTTATGATTATGTCGGTAAAGATTTAATAATTGGTTCAAAAGCTTATGAAATAAAAAGCGTTCATATACATCCTGATTATACAGAACCTAATAAAAGTTTACTTAAAGGCGACTTAGCGCCTTTAATGACCTTTTTCAAATCTAGAAGTGATATTGCGCTCATCAAATTATCAACAAAGGTTAGTGGTGTTAAACCGATCAAAATATACAATGGCAAAAGTGAAAAAGGTAAAACAATAACTGTTTATGGTAAGGGGGCGACCGGAACCGGATTAACAGGGGAAAATATTGATACAAAATCACTTCGTGTAATAAACCAGTTTCAAAATGTAGTAGAAAATGCAGAAGGCAATTGGTTAGCATTCAAATTCGATGAACCGGAAAATGCATTACCACTTGAAGGTATGCATGGCTCTGGAGATAGTGGTGGCGCTTCTATCGTTATTCAACAAGGCATCCCCTTTCTTGTAGGTTTATCAAGTTGGCAATTTGGGCATGGTGATATATCAACTTTTAAAGGTGGTTTGTATGGTACTACTGCATATCAAGTTAGGGTATCGAACTACTATGACTGGATATCAGGTGTATTGGGTAGCTAACAAGTAACTAAAGCGGGACAAATAAAGCTTGGCTTTTGTCGCTGCGCTCAAAATTATAGCCAAGCTAATTATTTGCCCCTTAGTTGGGCGTTAGGTTCACTGATATGGAAGGTCGAGCATTGCGTAGAATTCTAATTGTTTGGGGTATCGTATGCCTATTGTCGCCTATAGCTGCATTTATGCACTATCCGATTATGAAAGTGTCTACACCGCAAGCTGTTAGAAATATTGAGCAAATCATATCTAAAAGTTCAGAGATTAGTTCCGAGACTTCAAATCAATTAAAATTCGCGTTAAATTGGATATTAGGCAACGATAAAGGCTTAAAACGTCATAGTAGCTGGAGCTATAAGCTTTTGAGTGTAATAAGTATTTTATCAGCTCTTATTAGTTTTTACGTAGCATATAGCCTAAGGAACCTAACAAGGCAATAAAGCAGGAAAATTTACAGTTGGCTGTTTTCACTGCGTTCAACAATTTTAGCCAACTACAAATTTCCCCTTATTGGGGCGTTATGTTTTCAATACGATTCGCTAAATTAGTTTTACTAAATAGGCTGTTATGAATATTTATAGGGTGGTTGGATTTGTACTGGGATGTTGGATACTATCCACAACTATTGGAGACTTAATCTCTGGTTCAGTATCCGGGTTTGGAGCTGGTAAAATTGGTTCAGATCGTACAATCACATTCAATTCAAATCCAATTGAGTATGTTGTTCAAATTGGTAGTTACCTTGTAATAGGTCTATTTTTAGTCGTTGGTTCAATTAGAGCCACTACTACGAAAGAGTAAAGTAAAAACATAACAAGAACTTCAAACGGAAAAAATACAGTTGGCTGTTTTCACTCCGTTCAACATTTTAGCCAACTATATTTTTCCGCTTAAGTAGGCGTTAGCTGCTTTGATATCAATCATTAGTAAGGTGCCTTAATGAGAATTTTAGTAACAGGCTCTGCGGGTAGAGTCGGGCGTGCAATCTATATTAAATTAATGCGAACACATGATGTAGTCGGCATTGATAAAACGCCTTGTTCAACAGCCGATTACATTGGTGATATTCGTGATAGTACTCTGATTGATGGGGTTCTTGAAAATATTGATATCATCATTCATACCGCGGCTCTTCATGCTCCTCATGTTGGTTTAGTGCCAGATTCAGAGTTTCAATCTATCAACGTGGACGCGACTGAGAAACTGGCTTTGGCTGGCGTAAAAGCAGGTATTAAGCACTTTATTTTTACCAGTACAACTGCGTTGTACGGTTATGCTTCGACGCCTAAAGGCATTTCAGGTTGGATTAATGAGGAGGTTGCTCCGCAACCTAAGTCGATTTACCATAAAAGTAAAATTGTTGCTGAAACTAAGCTAAAAGAAATTTCAAACCTGTTTCAGCTTCCAGTGACTGTGCTGCAAATGTCGAGATGCTTTCCTGAGGCTGCGGATTTAATGGCAGTATTTCGTCTGACTCGTGGTATTGATGCTCGAGATGTAGCAAATGCTCATTTATGTGCTGTGGAAAAACTCTTAAGCGGTTTTAATCGTTTTATAATTTCAGGTGCAACACCTTTTCATCTTTCTGATTGCGAAGCTTTATATACTGAAGCTGGATCTGTTATTAAGCGTAAGTGCCCAGAAATCGCGCTAGCATTTAAACAAAGAAATTGGCAGCTACCTCAAAGCTTAGATCGCGTATATGATTCATCGTCCGCACGTGAGAAATTAGGTTGGTCACCTATACATGGTTTTGAAAGCGTTTTGGAAATGTTAGATACTGAAACAGCAGAAGTATTGCCAATTTTAAAACGCAGCTAACAAGAATTTCAAGCGGGACTGCTAACAGTTTGCTCGGTTTCGCTTCGCTACACATTTTAGCAAACTATTATCAGTCCCTTAAATGGGCGTTATGGTTACTGATAGAGAGTGGTCTGTATTTTTGATTTTGACCTTCCGGACGGCTTTACGCTGCCCTTAGTCGAAACCTTATCAATGTTCCAGTAAAGGATGTATACGTAAAAATGCCAAAAATAGTGAAAGACAATAACGATGGTACCTTTACCGTTTATAGCGAAAAAGAGTGGCTTCAACGCAGAACAGGTACCGGGATATCGATCCTATTGATCGTGCTTTGTGCCTTTATTTATTTTTTTGTGAGTAATCTCCTTAATACCCAAGTAATTAAGGACTTTGGATTTCGCCAGTACCTTAGTAACTTCACCCATTTTTACGGAGGTGATCGCTGTGTTTGGATAGCAGGCGACACTGATGGCAATACAGGCACGCTTTTTAATCTGTATGCAACCCCAGATATAAATAGCCGCGTTGTGAAAGAACTGTCTTATCCAATCATGGTTCAATATCGTGGCAAAGAGTCGTCAGAGTATATAGAGGTAACAGAGCACTCTACGTATACGCGGCCCGTTCGCTGGAGCGCAGTAACAATCTACAATGACGAAGATATAATGCTAAATGGTTATATGGATCGCGGTCTCGATGATAGCGTTCACGAGTCACATCATTTCGCTATAAAAGAAAATTTAGTTAACGTATATTCCTCTGACTTTGCTCGCCACTATAACTTTGACAATAAGAAGTTAAGAGGCAATCGATATTCACTGTACTTAGATGTACTTTGCAATCCAAGTCTTGTTGAAAACTTAAACTAAGTATAATAGGCAACTCGCTGGTTATTTGTGCTAGCTAGCGTTTATGAGGGAAATATGAATTAGGGCCTTATTCAATTGGATGGCGCTATTTTAGATAAAGAAAAACCATAACAAGCGCATCAACTGGACAAATACTGGTTGGCTCCTACGCTGCGTTTCGGATTATAGCCAACCAGTATTTACCTGTTATCGGGGCGTTATGTTTTTTAATTTTATTCATAACTATAATTAATATTAATTACGGTATTTATAGGTCAAATTTATGCACCAATTAACGTTTGAAGAAAAAAGTGCCATTAAATCGTCTTTTAACCAAATAGCAGCAAATAATGTACGTTTTGGAGAGCAATTTTTTAAAACATTATTTGAAATGGCGCCTTTAGTTAAGCCTATGTTTAAAAAGGAAATTGGAATTATAGAAATTCACTTTTATGAAATTATTAGTACTGCTGTTTCCAAAGTAGATAATTTCGAAGAGATTAAACCAGTGTTATTTGACCTAGGTAGAAAGCATAAAGATTATGGTGCAGTAAAAACCCAGTTTAACGTAGTAAAAGCTGCTTTAATTTTAACTATTCAATCTGAACTGAGACAACAAAGTAATGCGTTAATAGAAATTGCTTGGGCTAACTATTATGATAATATCGCGGCGGTGATGATTGAAGGGCTTGAAAGTGGTAGTTAATTTAGTAATTGTTAGTAGGCAGGAAACTTCTGTAAGTGTATCCAAAACATAACAAGCGCATAAAGCAACGGGACACGCAAAGCTTGCTCGGTTCCGCTGCACGTTTTAGCAAGCATTACTCAGCCCCTTAACAGGGCATTCTGTTTCTATAGGATTACGGTGTTTAAATTAAATATTGATAAACAATTGGAACTTGTTCTGGTAGAGCCGTCTTTTGCAAGTAGTTATTACAATATTGTAAAAGATGAAATAGATTATTTGAGTAAATGGCTTGTTTGGCCAAAGTATGCTGATTCTGAAAAGTTTTTTTTATCATTTGTGAATAAATCACTCGAAGACTATAAAAGTGGAAAGTCTTTAACTTGTGCAATTATTTATTGTGATAAATTAGTGGGAAATATTAGTTTTAATTCAATATCTAATGAACTTAAAAAAGTAGAGGTCGGTTATTGGTTAAGCTCCAAATGCCAAGGTAAGGGTATTGTGACTAAGTCGCTATCAAAACTAATATCGTATGCGTTTAATTCATTAAATATGGAAAGAGTTCAAATATCAGTAGCAACTGAGAATGTACCAAGCCGAAATATTTGTAAGCGTTTAGGTTTTGCATTTGAAGGAGCCATTAGTAATAGTGAAAATTTAAATGGTCGTATTGTTGCTCACGCAATTTATAGCTTGAGTAAAGAGCAGTGGGCCGAAACACAACAAACCATTCAAGCAGGATATTGATCCCTCCACTTTAGCGGACAGCAATTAAATTTATTGTTACCAAAGAGTTTAACCATGGGACATACAAGACGACACTACGACCAATATTCATTAGCATAAAAACTTAATTGCTATTTTATTAGCTTTACAGCAGCACATCTTAGCCACCTATATTTTCTGTTTAATAGGCGCTATGTGCTTACAAGATTTTATCTCTGTGCTCTTCATAAGAAATATTCTTAAGGAGCATTATAAAATTGTCGTATTTTTTCAATCTTATATTTGAAAATCAGTTTATCTTAATACCACTAAATTCTATAAACCGAGATAAAAATGATCAGAAAATGTAGTACTGATGATATTGAAATTATATTGTCTATTTGGTTAAGCGCATCCGTCAAAGCACATGACTTTATCGATGCTGATTTTTGGGCATCACAAGTATCAAATATGCGTGAAATTTATCTTCCCGCTTCAGAAACATATGTGTTTGAACAAGATTCAAAAATTGTTGGATTTTATTCTCTCCATGAAAATATTTTAGCTGCCATATTCGTTGATATTAGGTCGCAGGGGCATGGGATAGGAAAAGCGTTACTTGCACACGCACAAACCATAAGATCCCCTTTATCACTTTCCGTATATAAAGAAAATACTGCAAGTTATGAGTTTTATTTATCACAAGGTTTTTTAGTTATTAGCGAGCAAAAAGACAAACATACAGGCCATCTAGAGTTTACAATGAGCACGCCCACATAACGAGGTGTTCAAGTTCATTCCTGTCTTCGCCCTCCAGCCGGCTGCGCAGCGGCTTAGCTTAGGCGGTTTACAAAATTGATGAATATGCTTATTAACGAAGAAAAAACCTAGCAGGTGGAATTTGGCACAACAAGTTAGATAAAAGGACAAATAACTATTGGATTTTGCTCCTTCGTCACTTATTTTAACCAACTATCATTTGCCTCATAGTGAGGTATTCTGTGAATAATCAACCACGGAGTCTCAATGAAAGTATTACTTTTAATATTGTCACTTAGTTTTGCTTGGTCTGCTTCAGCAAGTAAAATTGATCTTGAGAAATTTGCTCAAACCTATTTTAAGGCGATGGTCGCAACTCAAGCACCAAATGCAACGAAAGAGGATCTTGAAAACTATTTATCTCAACTTACAGATGATATAGGGCACTCGCATTTACCATGGATAACAGACGACTCAAGGTTACCTGATGGAAAAGAAGCAATGCGAAAAGGCATGTTATTTTATTTAGGCGCTCACACTGAATTTAGTGCTGAGCTTCTTGATGTGTTTATTTTCAACAACTCAGCTATTGCTATTAGATATAAGAAAAGTGCAAAGGGCATCCACCCTGAAAGTAAGCAGCCTATTGCTTATACACAAACCATGATGGAAGTGCTCGAAATGGAAAACGGTAAAGTTGCTGTTATTCGCAAATACCACAAGTAGAGCTTGGTTTTTGAAGCGGCTCTAGATATGGGATTAATAAATCAAAAAATAAAATAGTCTTTAAGTGCGATGGCGGCAACAATGTTCATCAATGAGTAACTTTAAGCAAGTATTAATAGCCACTTAACATGGTGTGAAGCTTGATGTTGATACGCCCAAAACACACTCTGTTGACTATCTTGTAATGTACAAACGCGAAAATGAATGGCGTATTATCAATAAAACAATTATCGCAAGAGAAAAACAGTAGTAACGAATTTGGAAGCACTAGAGTTGAGCTTATTTATTGAGCCGCTCAAAGAGTTAGCTGACTCAACGCACGGTTCAAAGGTTTCATACATTAATGGATATTGTAGATCCTATATTCTTTATGGGTTTTGCCCTATGCTTAATAAAAATAGCGGATTTGCAATAATAACCTATTAAAGAAGTACCAACTAACAAGTTAAATAAAGTGAGACTACTGGTTGTATGCCCTGCTCTGCTTTACGTTTTCGCAAACAATTTCTAGCCCTGTTGTGAGGCTATTTAAAAGGACTTCGTTCATGAATTTAAAACTCAAGCTAATACTCTCTGCAATGATGCTAGTTTTGACATGTGGTTGTAGCACTTATAGCACAAGTGATTATGGAACTACGGATGTTATTAAGAAAGAATCATTGTGTGTAAATATGGAACCAGCACAGGAGATGAAATGTAAGGAAAAAGAAGAAAGCTTACTGATAGGGTTAGGTGCCGACGGTAATTGTAATCACCCCTATGAGTACGAAAAGAACAGGTGTAAAAGTGAACAAGCAAAGCAAAGAAAGGCGCTAGATCAATCACTTAAAAAACACACGGACAAATAACAGCTTGGTTTTTGCGATTAAGCGGCTTATTTTAGGCAATTGTTTGTTTCCTCGATAGCATTATACCCACGGATGGCCCATTGAAAGTTGTAGTATTATCAGATATTCATAGCAATGTTTACGCACTCGACGCTGTTATTAACGATACAAAAAAACATGCTGTGGATCTAAAAGCAAACCTTGGCGACATTCTCTATGGCCCAATTGCTCCGAATGCTACTTACGAGTTATTGATGGAACACAAGTTTATTACGATTTCGGGGAACCAAGATCGTCAAATTTATGAATCTACGCCTGAAGAAATAGAACTGAACTCTACCTTGCAGTAAATGACAGTAAGAAAAGACATCGTAATGACTGGGCTCATTTTTTGTCTACCGGAAGAAGGGTATAAACATATATGCAAATGACCGAGGGTTTTCACTTCGATTCACAGCTTTGGCAAATTATGATACCTAATAGGCAGGCATGACATGTTTAATAGAGTGAGTAGATGTTTCAGAATTTGTTAAAAATAGTGTTCTTATCCTCATTTCTTTCAGGTTGCGCTGAAAGAGCAATAAATATTAATGATAAAGATGGAAATATTGTTGGCGGCTGCATTGCTGGCTTTGATTGGCATTTATATGGCCTACAAGACTCTATCGATTATATGTTATACGAGTGTGCTAAGGATTCCATTGAGAAAGGTTTCACGATATCAGACAAGAGGTTACTCACGTTAGATTTTACACTTCCAGAGACTCCAGACGGTGCACCTTGGAATAAAAAACTGGCAATGTCGCTCTTTCATGAAGGGAAAATAAAGGAGCGAAAGCTGGGTTATATTCTTGCCGCAATAGAATACGAGTACCAGAAAATCGTATGGCCTGCGAAAGATGATTTGGCCAATGGAAAAATAACAGCAGCTGAGTTTGATAAATTAGAGAAAGAAGCACGATTCAAGTGGCTTGGTGAGTAAAACACAAATCACGCATAGGATTTCTCGGGATTGTAGTAATCCTCAGTGTTTCACTTCTTAGGTGCAAGTATCAGCCTTTCCAACCTCTTAGTGATAGAGTAAAAAAGGATTTAGGTAAAAAGGACTTATGCCACGTAGCCATAAGCTGTAACTCTATTAAGAAATCTGTATTATTTTATACAGATATATTTGGCTTCAGTGTTAATAGCGATTTAGGCTATAACAAAGGAAACATTAAACTTGATGTTGGCAATGGCACGTATATCGAATTATTTCCCTTTGCTATGTATCAGACAAAAGGTAGAGGCTGTATTGCTCACTTTGCGCTACGCGTTGACAATCTGGCTATGGCAATAGAGCACATGGAAAGTCATGGGCTTGATATTTTACGTGGACCCTTTACAGTGCGCTTTCTAGAATCCACAAAAGTGATAAACAAAGTGGCATTTTATGCGGGCCCTGACGGAGAAGAAATAGAACTCATTGAAAGCTTAAATTCATAACACGCAAGTCACAAAAAGAGAGGCGTTGGCTTTTGACTTTGAAGGCCAATCAAAAGCCGTCCTTCTAAAACTTAACGACCAAAATAATACAATAAGAAAAGGGAATAAATAATGTTTCGTTTGATGCTAATCTTATTTTTACTCACGTTTAACGTCAGTGCACAACAACCTATTATTAGCGGCTATGTTGACAGCCACCAATCAAAAATTCTCAATCAGGAACGTCGCTTTATGGTCGATGTACCTGAAAACTATCACGATAATGATCTTACCTATCCAACACTTTATGTCATTGACAGCGATTTTCAATTTCAGCATGTTTCTGCAGTAGCAAAGAATTTAGCTCGCATGGGTAAAATCCCACCAATGATTGTTGTTGGTGTCGCTAACCAAGGTAATGCTGACTATATCTATCACACCACTTGGCAGGTTGAAGGAGAGCACGACTTTGGCGGCGCTAAATCATTTCACCAGTACATAGCAACTGAATTAGTTCCTATTATTGATCAAGCATATCGCACAAACGACAATCGCATTATGTCAGGCTATTCACTAGGCGGTTTATTTACCACGTACACCATGATCCAAGCAGACACGCCTTTTAATGCCTTTTTAGCCATGAGTCCGAGTTACTGGGTAGACGACTACGCCGCTGCAGACAATATTAGCCAATACATTGGTGCACAATTAAAACAAGGCAAACAACCTGCACCATTATTTCTATCGGTTGCTAACGAGCAAGGCATGGGTGTTAAAAAGGTATTAGAAAAACTGCAGGCTTTGAATATAGAAAACTGGCCATTACAATTTAAAGCTTACCCTGATGAAAATCACTTCAGTACTTCGCTACCCGCTATTGTCGACGCACTGACTTTCCTATTCAAAGACTTCTACGAAGACGGGTACGCCTTAGCGGAACACAAAGACATTGACGATGTACTCGCGACATTTAAGCAAAAACAACAGCACTATAATGGTTTTAGAATCGAGTGGTTACAGGCCTATAAACTTGCTCGATATGTTTTTTCTTCCAAACAAATCGATAAGGTAGATGCATTGCTTGCTGCTGTAGAAAAAGACTTTCCTAGCTCTCTACTCAGTGTCACTAACTATTTAGCAAAAGGGTTCAATGCAAAAAAACGCTTTCAAGAAGCCCAAACGATATTAGACAAAGTGGCAGTACAAGGGAAAAATAATGCCCTGTGGCATCATCAATACAGCAAAGCAATGGCTGGGCTAGAACACTCTAAAAAAGCAGAACACTATCAAACAACGGCGATGCAGCTTGCAGATAAACAACAACTACCTATGTGGCAAATTTGGGAAATGAAGTAGCCCGCACTGTGGCTTAAAAACGACATTAGATTTTGCGCCGATAAAACATAATAAACACTGAATAACGGTACTGATATAGCCCTGTGCCGTTTCACATTTTCGCCAGCTAGCGCTTATTGGCTATTGATGAATTTAACTGATGGAGTTCATATTGAACGGAATCAAAACAAATAGACTGTGTATTCGCAAAATAACTCATAAAGATGCAAATGCATTATCAAAAGTATTAGCCGACCCAATCGTAATGAAATACTCAACTGTAGGGGTGCATTCGAAAGAACAAATCAAGGCGTATATTAACAACTGCCAGAAGCAATATGAGCAAAAACAGTATGGACGCTGGGCGATTTATGAATCAACTAATACAGCGTTTGTTGGCATTTGTGGCCTAAACGAAGATGAGTTAGATTCAAAAAAAATAATTCACATTAATTATCGACTGGCGATTCATCAACAAGGTAAGGGCTATGCTATTGAAACAACACGGGCTTTATTAGGTTATGCAAAAAACACATTAAAATTAAAAGCTGTGCATGCGCTCATTGAACCAGAAAATATTGGCTCTGTTAACGTGGCAAATAGAACAGGCTTTGAATTGATTAAGTCGTCAAATTTCCGTGGTTTCAAAATTGATGTTTACCAAGTGACGTTTTAAAGGTTATATGATTTTTTATTGCTGTAGAGCAAATATTAAAGCGAAGACACATCGAAATCTTGGATAGCCACTCTAGGTATTATTGCTGAGTCTTGGCATTACACTGCTGGAGACTGTGATAGTTGCGGTGAGGGTGGTTACGATTAAGTCAGTTTTTCTGGACTTAAACAACCCTAAACTCAACAATTGAACTTAGGGTTGTTGATATAGCCAAGGAATTTATGGCAAGGTAATTGTTACCTTAGTGCCCTTTCCTTCCTCACTTTCAATCTCAATATTGCCTGATAATTTTTCTTTGATCAGTTCATAACTAGTGCTCATACCTGCACCAACGTATCCACGGTCACTTGCAGTAGTAAAAAATGGTGTAAACACTTGAGCCAACACCTCTTTACTCATCCCTTTACCGTCATCAGCCACGGTAATTTTAGCACCGCCTTTCACTCCTTTTTCAACGTTTAACGTTAATTTACCATGGCCTTTATTGTCAAAACCGTGCTTCAACGCATTATTAACCACACTCATTAATACCAGTGCAATATAGCTAGGTACTGATCTAATCGTTAAAGCATTTTCGCCAGTATAATTATATGCAGTGCTGCTTTGCTCAAACTCAAATTGATAAAGCATCATCATTTTTTGAATGTATGCAATTAAATCAAATTGCTGAACGTCAGTGTCGTCTTGGTCTGCGGCGATGGTATTAAAATTATCTAATAGGGTTACAGCAGACTTAAGCGAGCTAGCTTTAGCACTATCACCACTTGACTCTAATTGCTCATGCAACTCATCTAACGACACGTTAACCGCATACGTTACGTCCGTAGCAATGTAACCAATGGCCGCTAAGTTTTCTGATTTAACTAATTGATTTTCTCTGACTGACAACAGTGAAGGTTGCGTTTCATCCTTGTTTGCCTTTTTTCGCATGGCAAATACAGCAAATAGAGACGCTAAAGCAATAACGACACAGACATAAAACAAGAGTTGAAAAATACTAAGGCTTTTATTTTCATCGGTCATTGCTTTTAGTTTCGCCGCGTTGTTGTTCACTATTTGTTTTTGTTTGCTCAACTCGTCGGTAAGCTCCATAAGCGTTTGTTCTTGCTCTTTAACTTTTTCTTCAGCCGCTAGCTGTAAATCACCTTTGCTCATGCTTAGTTGAGATTCTTGACCCTCAAGCCGCTCTTCCAAACGTTGTAGTGTTTCATCTTTAGTTTTGATGTCTTCACTTTGCTTTTCGATTTTCTGCTGTACTGCCTTTAAACGCTCAGACTCTTTCTGCAATGCTAAAGATTGCTGCTTTGACTTTTCAGTAGTTATTTTCAATTTTTCATTGAGTTGAGCCACTGACGCCTTTTGTTTAGCTAATTCGTTTTGCAGTGCTAACAACTGCTTTGCTTGCTTGTTCTTTTTCAAAAAGGTAGGACTAACCGACAATACATCATCATTATTTGAGGTGAAAAGTGACAGCTCTGGCAAAGTCAGATTGCCCTTAGCAATATTGTCTTCAATAACGCTAAAGCCAATTTTAGTTGTTTTTTCGTTGTAAGAAAGATCAATCATGGTTTTTGAAACGTCTTTAATACCTTCGGTTACCACTAGCACATTTGAATCATTAGTGATTTTATTCGTTAGTTTTAACGCTCTTCGTTTATTGGGTGAAGACACATATAAAATACGAACATCTTTCGCTTCATTAGAGGTTTTAACCAAGCGTACAGATATGTCTTTTCCCTTTACGCCTTTATTAGCAAAGAATTCACTAAAGTATTGATATTTTTCAACGTCGTCATAAACACCAATGACAAACTGAGGTTGTACGGCTTCAGCGGACCAAATAATGTACTTAGCGAACTTACTCACCAATACGGCTTTTTCATAATCAATGGCACTAGATTGTGCCCAAGTTTGACCACCAACAACCAAGGCTACACTGACAACGAACATCACAAAGCGAGACTTTAATTGCGCAAACTTCCCTTTCATAACAATCCTCTTACAACATTTTAACAACACATTTGGTTACATATTACGTTTTACACTCTTTAAATCAATCTATTTATTAATGCGTTAGCTAGTTGTTCTCAGCTCAAGTTCTTTTCGTCAGTGCCCTTTGCACAAATTTTAGCGAAGCTAGCCAACATGAATGACTTATGACAACATATATGCTTGATTGGGGTAAAATGGAGGGAATGGTGATTAAACCAACGGTTTGGGTTCAGCCAGGGGTGGTGATTATTTACGGCTCAAGCCTCGATGCGGCGCCGCACAATCACCATGCAATACAAGTGATTTGGCCCAATAACGACGCTTTGTGTAAGTTAAATAGCAAAGCCACTTCAACGCTCACTATAATAGACTCAAACGTAGAGCATCAATTACAACTGTCTGCTGGTTGGATTTTGCTGGTGGAGCCTATGTGTGAACTAGGGCAAGCCTTAACAAGTAAATTAGCAGGACAATCCGTTAGCCGAATTCCACTAACTAACCATACCGAATTAGTGCCGACTAAAATCAGTGATGTAGCAATACAGTTAGCCCCTTTATTTGATGCCTTATCATTGCAGCATTCAATATTTGCTCTTAAAACTACGGTGCAAGATAAGAGAGTACAGGAGCTAATTGCCGATCTCGATCTATGCTTACAAGGTGACTGTATTAAACCAACGCATTGGCGGGCTTCAGAAGTGGCTGAGCAATTGGCTCTGTCGGAAAGTCGTTTTCTCCATTTATTTAGTCAAGAGCTTGGTATAGCTTGGCGCCCTTACTTATTATGGCGACGCATGATGTGCGCCATCCAGGCTTTAATTAACAAAAGCTCGGCAACAGAGGCCGCTCACCTTGCAGGATTTTCAGACAGTGCCCATTTAAGCCGCACGTTTAAAAAAAATTTCGGTATGACCATCAGGCAAGCCTCGTCACTTTTTGCAGCTAGATAGCGCGCAATAAATCGCTTTAACAAAAAATTCGGCTAGATTTAGCCAAAGTTAGCCAGTTTATTCAAGTTTCCTGTAAATCAATTATTTAATATTTGTACATATTGTTGGCTCTGATTGCGTATGCAGCCTGCCATAACCTTTTACGAACTCGATAAAGAAACCATTATGCAAACATTATATCGTTCATTTTTCATCTTCATTGCATTGGCAATCGTATCATCCGTTTTGGTACATGGCAGTATCGCTGAGCTATCCATATTTCATGGGCTTATTATTCATCCAATCGCGTTGTTATCCGGCCTCTCTTTGTTGTCGTTCGCCGTTAAAACCCAGCAGAAAAAATAAATATTTGACAGCTAAAATATAGGAACACTTTATGAACCAAGTATCAAATGACTTTTTACAAGCAACAAAAATTCTTGATTTTAATCACCCTAAAATTCAAACCCTCATCGAACAAAAAAAGTGGCGAGAGCTCGCTCCTTATGACGCTGTAGGGGCAATATATCATTTTGTGCGTGATGAGATATGCTTTGGCTATAGCTTTGATGATCGCTTATCCGCCAGCCAAGTCCTTAGCGACGGTTACGGACAGTGCAATACTAAAGGCACCTTATTAATGGCACTATTAAGAGCTGTTGGTATCGCGACGCGCTTTCATGGTTTTACTATATACAACGAATTACAACGTGGCGCTATTCCACATTACCTTATCTTTTTTGCTCCCAAACGCATCATTCACAGTTGGGTTGAAGTCTACCTCGACTATCGCTGGATAAATCTTGAAGGTTATATCATCGACAAGCCCTTTTTAACCCAAGTACAAAGTAGCTTTGCCGACCAATGTCAGCAGTTCTCAGGCTATGGCATTGCCACTAAATGTTTAGCCACACCAGATATAGACTGGCAAGGAAAAGACACCTACATTCAAAGCGAAGGCATCGCGGATGATTTTGGTGTGTACACACAACCCGACGGGTTTTACGAGACTCATGGCAGCAA
The DNA here is from genome assembly GCF_030295975.1 of Thalassotalea atypica. Taxonomy (NCBI): domain Bacteria; kingdom Pseudomonadati; phylum Pseudomonadota; class Gammaproteobacteria; order Alteromonadales; family Colwelliaceae; genus Thalassotalea; species Thalassotalea atypica. Next base: position 1,768,916 of record NZ_AP027364.1, on the reverse strand, counting down.
TTTATCAGGTGTTAAAAAACTTCTATTTCGCTATGTGCTTCGACACTTAATGAACAGGAATGTTAACAATATTCGTGCAAATGGCATTAGCTAAAACCAATCGAACTTAGTTTTTTAATCGTTCAAAGTGATACAATTAGTTGAACTGCTATTTGATGGAATAATACATAAAAGATGATCAGCACTAGACCTGCAATGTTAAGTGATATCGACACCCTGCTCGACTTTGAACAAGGCGTAATAGCCGCAGAACGCCCGTTTGATGTCAGCATCAAACCAGATCATGTCACATACTACAACCTTGAAAAACTGATCACTGGCGATGATTCCTTGTTATTAGTTGCGGAGGAAAACGGTATATTGGTTGGCTCTGGTTATGCCCTGATCATGAACTCAAAGCCATTTGAAATACATGCGAAATTTTCATACCTTGGTTTCATGTTTGTTGACCCAAACCACCGCAGAAAAGGCATCAATAAATTAATCATAGATGACCTAATTGAATGGAGTAAAAGCAAAGGAATGGTTGAAATTCGTTTAGACGTGTTTGACAAAAACGAGCCGGCGGTACGCGCCTATGAAAAAATAGGCTTCAGCAAGACCTTAGTTAAAATGCGCATGGATATTAAGTAATAAAGCAAAAAGTTTAAACATCAATCTACAAACAATAAAAGAACACTGCATGAACATAGAAATACTCGATAACCCTGACCAAGCATTGATTGACTTTCTCGATGGGAAGATCGCCGAATTTAACTGGGCTAATTGGGAAGTCAGCGAACGATTACCTCTGGCGGTACAAATAAGGAATGACCTAGGAGATGTGGTTGCAGGCGCCTATGCACGTACATTCGGCAATTGGTTGTTGTTAAGTACCTTATGGGTCAGTAGCGAGCTACGCGGTAAAGACAAGGGTAGCGAAGTGTTACAAGCTATTGAACAAGCAGGAAAAGAAAGAGGTTGTAAAAAATGCCTACTCGATACACTAAACTTTCAAGCCATGCCGTTTTATCTAAAACACGGCTACGTGACCCAATGGGTGCAAGAAAATTACCCAGAGACCGGTTGTAAATATTTTATGGTCAAAGAGCTTTAAGGAGACTTCGTGATACCTCAAAAGTATACTAAACTTGTTTTTTCATTTTTCATGGCACTCATGATGTCATGCATCATGTCATTGGTGGTGACCACGTTTAACATTGGTCTAGTTGACGGATTATTTCAGGCGTGGCTTAAATCGTGGGGATTTGCCTTTATCGTTGCCTTTCCAACCATAAATGTCGTCGCCCCTATAGTGCAAAAGCTGGTGCAACTTGTCATTAAAAATCAGCCATCATCACCGAGATAGTAGTAAAATAAGTCACTATTTTTTTTCTTCCATCACTAGAGGATGCACTTATGAAATACTCCGTATTTATCGCCACCAGCGTTGATGGTTTTATCGCCCGCGAAGACGGCAGTATTGACTGGCTAGACAACGCAGGCAATAAAGATGCAGACATGGGCGAGCATGCCGATATGGGTTTTAACGCTTTCATCAAAAGCGTTGATTGCATGATCATGGGTCGCAACACCATGGAAATTTTATCTCAATTCAACCTATCACCAGATCAATGGCCTTATGGCGACCTCCCTATTTTCGTGTTAAGTCGAACATTAAAAACGTTGCCTGAAAATGTCACCAGCAAAATGACTTTATGGTCAGGTGGTATTGAAGATTTAATTGCCAAGCTCAACAACGAGAACTTTCAGCATGGCTATATTGATGGCGGCCAAACGATTCAAAGCTTTATTGATTTAAGATTAGTCAATCAACTTGTTCTGACGCGCGCTCCTATATTATTGGGCAAAGGCATTCCATTATTCACTGGCAATGAAGAAACAACTCAAGACATCAAACTAGAGCACGCCTCAGCCATTGCTTACCCTAATAATTTTGTGCAGGAAAGATACAAAGTACGCTACGATTAAGTCATCAACACAATTAAAACTGCAATAAATTCAAAGGCAGAACCACAATGCAAAAGTCCATTTCAGCCTTACTGGTGATTGTTGCAATTATTCACTTAATACCATTAACTGGTGTACTCGGCGCTGAACAACTTAGTTCGCTTTATGATATAAACCTAGCCGATCCAAACCTTATTATTTTGATGCGCCACCGCGCAATATTGTTTGGATTACTAGGCGCATTTATTTTGTATGCTGCATTTATAAAACAGCTGCAGCCCCTTGCAATAACGGCGGGTTACATTAGCGTTATTTCATTTCTAAGTATTACCCTTTTAAACGAGAGTGTTAATGAAGCGATAAATAGAGTCATTATTGCCGATATAATTGCATTGGTTTGTTTGGTGATAGCGACGGGGTTCTCGATAAAACAAAAATGATCGTTTAATCTTCCAAAATTGCAACACTCCATTACCACTTTGCAACAGCTCTGCTTCCAAACCGTGACAATTAACCACTTGTTTTTATTGTTATTTATGTTAGGTTACTGGCTATTCATTCAGGTGTTAGATTGGCGGCGCCTTGATTTGTCTATTAATAAAATATACAAGGACAGTGTTGTGCACCAGTACAGTGATATATATGGCGATTCCAATATCGTAGGCTATCAAGTAGACGAAACGTCATTAACTGTTTGGTTTAAAGACGTAGTAACTCCCTATATTTACAGTTATATGTCAGCAGGTGCAGAGCATATCGAGGTGATGAAAATCTTGGCTGCTTCAGGTCGTGGGCTGAACGACTATATTAATAATAATGTTCGGTTCAAGTACGTAAGGCAAGCCAAGGATACCGCGGACTATCTCATTTTTTTCAACAAACATTTTACTTGATTCCCCCTCAACTGTTTCGCATTATAGTCAGTCAAATTTCAGACGCTTTAGCTGCCTTGTATTACATGCTTTACATATAATTCAATAATGTCTAATTTCATCACCTTATTATTCGAGTGTTAGATAAAATGAATAAAAACTCAATTTCTCAATTTATCGGCGTGATTGTTAGCATCATCGTCATATTGGTCCTCAACAAATTTACTATTGTGGATAACTGCTTAGATCATGGTGGCCAATTTAATTATCAAACTGGAAAGTGTATCTTAGCTAATAGCGAAATCTATACTGCCGAGTACACAAACTATTTAATCGCTTTGTATTTTCTGATGGGCATACTGGTTGCTTATGTAACATCTAAATTTATCAGAAAAGCATTAAGCAAAAACTAGCTAACCACATTAATTAATAACAACATTAGTCTTAACCGCGAAGCAAAGTCACTATAGGATTGTCATCGATGAAGAAAATTAACATTAGCGAAAAATTCGATTTATTTAGTGAGCTTTGGACACCCAAAGTGATTGCTGAGTCTAACGGACAGTTAGTCAAAATAGCCAAAGGCGAAGGTGAGCTAGTTTGGCACAAACATGATAATGAAGATGAACTCTTCATTGTATTTAAAGGGCAGCTAACTTTGCAGTTAAGAAGTGAAGATATCGTACTTAATGCTGGTGAAATGTACGTTGTACCTAAAGGGGTTGAGCATTGCCCTAAAGCCACACCGGATACTCACTTTATGATGGTTGAACCTTCATCAACGGCACATACAGGTGACACCAACAGTGAACTCACTGTCTCATCAGATAAACAAGCTTGGATTTGATTAAGTTTAAATAAATTTACACAAAAAGCCCTCGACAGAGGGCTTTTTTAATTCACAAATCATAAATGGGGTGGTTAAAGTAAAGCGTTTAACCGCTCAAAACCACGTTCTAAGTCCGCAATCAAATCATCCACGTCTTCTAGGCCAATGTGCAAACGAATTAGTGCTGCTTTGTATGGCCATGTGGTCGCGCTCCGCAATGCATTTACGTTTTGTACAGCAAGAATTAAACTCTCAAAGCCGCCCCAAGAATAGCCCATTTTAAAATGTTCCATACCGTCGAGTAATGAAGTAATAGCATCATTATTACTTGCTTTTAATACAAACGAGAACAGGCCGTTTGAACCAGTAAAGTCACGTTTAAAAAACGCATGACCTGGACACGATTCGAATGCAGGGTGCAATAATGTTTCTACTTCATCACGCCCTTGTAGCCATGTAGCAACTTTAATGGCATTTTTCTCATGCTGAGCCATACGAACGCCTAACGTACGTAAACCACGTGCCGCTAAATACAAATCATCCGGTGAAGTACACTGCCCCATGATGTAACTGTTTTCACGTAGAGTTGGCCAGTATTTTTCTGTGGCAGTTGCCGTGCCGAGCATCACGTCTGAGTGGCCAACCACATACTTAGTTGCCGCTTGAATTGACACATCAACGCCTAGTTCAAACGGTTGGCAGTTGATCGGCGACGCCCATGTGTTATCGAGCATGACGATACAATCATGCTGGTGCGCTACCTTTGCAATACTTGGAATATCTTGCACTTCCATGGTGATAGAGCCCGGTGACTCTAAAAACACGATACGCGTATTATCTTGAATTAACGCTTCAATTCCTGCGCCAATAAGTGGATCATAGTAAGTGGTTTCAACACCTAATTTTTTCAGCATTTTATTGCAAAAATCACGCGTTGGCTCGTAAGCCGTATCAACCATTAAAATATGATCGCCTGATTCAACAAACGACAATACTGCATTGGTTATCGCAGCAGTACCTGATGGGTAAAGCGCACAGCCTGCGCCTCCTTCTAACGACGTCATCGCTTCGCTAAACGCAAATGAAGTACTGGTGCCACGACGACCATAGAACATGACTTGATTGGTTTTGTTCTTAGTCGCGTGTTTCATCTCTTCAACAGAATTAAATACGACCGTTGACGCGCGCGTTACCGGTGGATTGACCACATTACTTGCCCACTTTTTGCCGCGCCCTGCATTGATAATTTGCGTTTGTTTTTTCATTTTAAAATCACTTGCCTTTGAAACGTCGTTCAAAACTAATTTAGCTATCTAGCCATCTATAATTTATTTATACAGGTTATGTGATTAGGCTACAAGTAGTGAATTGTTATAAAGAATAAAAAATGAATATAGGTCAAACTGTTAGTAGAGCCTAAAAAGCGCGGTGCGCTTGTATTATTTTACCTAAAACAAGCCAAGTTGTTGGCTGGTAATATCATCAAAATCTTCATTGATAAACGGCAGAATATCATCAGCGATGGGCTTTATTTGTTTCTCGATATAGTAATCATAATCAAGCGATGAGCTGATAAGGTCGACAGGGACAACACCGGTTACCGAAATTACATACTCTATTTTACTTCCTCTTTTGTATTTGATTTTTTGCCCTTTTTCTTGCGCTACTTCATTCCCTAATTTGGCCGCTTTTATATGGGGTGGCGTATTGGCATAGTCTTCTAACTTACGCCGCAACTTTTTACGATAAACAAGAGCCTTATCATGCTTACCAGCCCTAATATCGTCTACCAATACCTGAATGTATTGTTTGACGGGAATATCTTCGAATACTCTTCTGTAAAGCTCCTGTTGGAATACTTTGCTGATATCCGTCCAGTCACTTCTGACAGTCTCTAGCCCTTTAAATTTAAGTTTGCCGTCTACCATGCCTGCATAGCGTTTCTTAGTGCCTATATTATTTAGCTCTTTAGCAGCCCCCTGCCCGCGAATGGTCGGCATAAAGAACTTACTGAAATGTGTTTCAAATTCTATTTCAAGCTGGCTTACCACCTGATGTTCATTCTCAATAATGGCAGACCATTTGTCGTTGATGTACGAGGCTAAATCTTTGCCTAAAAGCTGGCACGACGCAGGGCTTTGCTCATTCCCTACAAAGACAAAAATGGAGTCGGTGTCACCGTAAATCACCTGATGCCCCAAATCCTCAATCCACTCTTTGGTGGTTTTTAAGATGCTATGGCTTCGTTTGGTAATTGAGCCAGAGAGCCTTGGGTCGAAGAAGCGACAACCGGTCGACCCCAACACCCCGTAAAACGAGTTCATGATAATTTTTATTGCTTGCGAGAGCGCCGCATCTTGATCTGCTTTGGCTTTGTCACGCTCTTGCCACAACTCAGTAATAATGTCCGGCAGAAAGTTTTTGTCTCGAGAAAACAATGCCCCGTCATAACCCACAATGGCATTGTCAGGTGATTTAAGCCCTTCAATAAGTCCCATCGGATCGATTTGAAAGGTACGAATAATTGATGGGTATAGGCTTTTAAAATCCAGTACTAATACATTGTTGTATAGCCCAGGAATGGAGTCCATCACATGACCGCCGGGCGAGACTAAATCAGACTTCCCATCCCCTAAATTAGGCGCTATGTAACCTGCACGATGCAATTTAGGTAAATATAAATTAGTGAACGCTGCAACCGAACCACCGACTCTATCAAGTGATAACCCGGTTAATGAAGCACGCAATTTAGAAAAAGAGAGTAAATGTGTTTTTTCAAAAATTTGCCAAACCAGAACGCAGTCTTCTAAATTGTAGGCAGCTAACGCTTGTTTGTTATAGTTAAAGTTATCAATAATTTCAGCAAGACGGTTGTCTACATCAGTAACTTTTTTACTTTTACCAAGCAACTCATTAGAAACATTTTCCAGTGAAAAGCTGCTAAAACTATAAGTCGCAGTTTTCAGCACATCAATGCCATCAAGAATAACGCGCCCAGCAATTTCTATGAATTTTTGATCGCTGGTTTTAAGTTGTCGCCAATGCGGTGTAGAGCCATCACGGCCAATTCGAAACGGGATTTGATGTAGCTCACAACGCTTCTGTAGTAAATTAAAATCAAAATTAATTACGTTCCAGCCGATTATAATGTCGGGATCGTATTCATTAAGCCAAACAATAAAACCTTTCAGTAACTCAATTTCGTCATCAACCCATTGAATGTAAGACTCAGAGTCAGGCTCAGGCTCGCCAATCATCAGTACAAGTTGGCAATCGTCACTATATGCGCCAATTGAATAAAGCTCGCCTTGCGGCGAACACTCAATATCAATGGAAATCATAGTTAAGCTAGGATCATACTCGTCCGTTTTGCACCGTACCCGTTTATAGCTAGGGTATTGTTTACTGTGGCGCGATTGAGTTTGGTTTGATTGGGGGTGGCTAAAAGACAGTTGGTCACTGGGTGTAAAAGACAATGACGAGGTAATAAAACGCTCCATCATGTAACGTTCTTCGGGGCGAATATCGTCCTCGTAACACTTAATTGAATGCTGCTTTAAGATTTCACGGGCAAAATAAAAATCCTTTAACAAGTCAAAATAAAAGGCAGTAACCGGTTGTTGATTAAAGGTTTTAAGGGGTAAATCATTTTTTTTACTCAGTCTGATTTGGTTTTCATTAAGTAAATTAACGCTTTGCTGTGCATGTTGTGTTTCAACAAAGAATATCGCTTTCTCGCCAATTACTTTGACTTGAGTGGGTCCCGCTTGAGTTTTCAGCCAATAGGTTAACTCTAACCCTTGGCGCGTATCCATGGCACGTCTTGTTAGGACAAAACCTTGTTGTTCATTATTGCTGATCGATGTTGGCATCTGAGTTTTAGCGATTACTATTTTGAAAAAACAACATAAAGAAGTCGCAACTTCACTTGGAAAACTGGTAATATATACAGCAGTGTAATTGATTCTCGACGACTTTGAAATATAAGCGTATTAAAATCACTTCATTTCTTCAAAAGACACAGTAAAGGAAAGCCAGCGCTTTATGCTAAGTGACAACATTAAAGATACCATTAGACAAGCGTATAAAAATATTGGCCAAGAATTAGAAAACTTTACTCCTCGAAAACAACAAACCTTTCTTATTGCCGAGATCGCTAAAACCTTAGCTGGTGAATACGACAAGTCACGAAAAATCATCACAATAGAGGCTGGAACAGGTACAGGTAAGTCTCTGGCCTATGCGTTGGGCAGTATTCCTCTAGCCAAAGCGCGTAAGAAAAAAGTTTGTATTGCCACGGCTACCGTCGCACTGCAAGAACAGCTAGTTGATAAAGATCTCCCCTTTTTAAAGAAGTTTGGCGGCGTGGATTTTAGTTTTACGTTGGTTAAAGGCAGACAACGCTATGTTTGTGCGCAAAAGCTTTCACAAGCGGTCAGTGATGACGATAATCCGCAAGTCGGATTCACCTTCGCTGAAAGACCGTCGCTTAGTGATTTAAACAACTTAAAAGCCATGCACAAGGCGCTAAAAGATAACAGCTGGCAAGGTGACATAGATTCATGGAAAGAGCCAATCGCTCCACAGTTATGGCATCAAATTCAGTCAGACAAACACAGCTGTTTAAAGCATTTAAGTGAGCATACTCACTGCCCTTTTCATAAAGCGCGAGAAACCACTGAACTATCAGACGTTCTGGTCATCAACCACAGTTTATTACTGGCTGATCTAAGCTTAGGTGGTGGTAAAATACTGCCCGATCCTGAAGAGTGTTTCTTCGTCATTGACGAGGCGCACCACTTACCCAAAGTGGCGCGCGATCACGCCAGCGCCAGCGTAACCGTGAAAGGCGCGCTTGATTGGGCAGCTAAGTTACAAGAAACCTCAGATAAAATGGCGCGCTTGATCAAATCGCAAAGTGCCATTTCACCGTCATTGAAAATTGCTGATGATGCTCAAGACTTAATCGTTGAGCTCACTAAGGTCAAAGGCTTTATTGAGACAAACGCCGCAGTGTATTTTGACAAGGAAGCCTTGTATCGTTTTGAAAACGGGTTAATACCCAGCACGCTAAAGCATTGGGCAGCAGATATTAGTGATATCAGTAAAAAGCTAATCAGCCAAACGATAAAGCTATACAATTTGCTGATGGACGCCGTGAAAGAAAATGAGGTACAACTTTATTTAGCCGAGCCGCTATTAGGCGAGTCCGGTTTTATGATTAATCGCTTGGAAAATTTGCAAGCATTGTGGCAAATGTATGCCCACACCGACTCAGAAAAAGGTGCACCGCTAGCGCGTTGGATTGAAAAAACGGAAGGTAAAAAACAAGATTATGTGCTAAGCGCTTCCCCATTAGAAGTCGGCTTTACCTTAGAAGACGGCTTATGGTCTAAATGCGAAGGCGCAGTATTGTGCTCTGCTACCGTTCGGGCGTTAAATTCATTTGATCACTTTAGAATTCAAGCCGGCTTGTCGAAAAATGACGGTAGCCAATATCAATTTGTCGCCTCGCCGTTTGATTATCAAAGCAATGCTACCTTGGTGATCCCGACCATGAAGTGTGAACCTAGCAGTGATAAATTCCCTGAAGAAGTGATTGAAAAACTGCCTGCGCTGATGCCCGAAAACGAAGCCTCATTGGTGTTGTTCTCATCCTATTGGCAAATGGAACGCACCGCAGAAGCACTGCGTAAGAAAGGCCACAAAATATTAGTGCAAGGCGAACAGTCACGACAATCAATTATAAAGCGCCACAAAGTTCTGTGTGATAAAAACGCAACCAGCATCGTTTTTGGCACTCAAAGTTTTTCAGAAGGATTAGATTTGCCCGGTAAATACTTAACTAATTTGGTGATCGCTAAATTGCCATTTTCTGTTCCTACCTCCCCTGTTGAAGAAGCACACGCAGAGCACATCACCAATAAAGGTGGCAACCCGTTTATGCAAATTGCAGTGCCAGAGACATCAAAAAAATTAATTCAAGCCTGTGGGCGTTTACTGCGTAATGAAAAAGACACAGGTACCATTTCAATATTAGACAGGCGTTTGGTCAGTAAACGTTACGGGCAAGATTTACTCAATTCGTTACCGCCGTTTAAGCGAAAAGTAGAGTACTAGTTAAGAATCAAGACAAAAATGAGCCCTATTGCAGGGCTCTGTTGCGTTGGTTGGTGCTAGGCTTTGAGTTAACGTTTTAGCCTAGTAGTTTTTAGCAACTTGGGAAGGTTGCTGGTGAAGCTTTATCATTACGCGACGGTCGTAAAAGCTTGATTCTTGTTGCGCATTAGCAACAACGGGAGCACTGTCACCAAAAGCAAAAGTGTTAATTCGTTGGCCGTCTATACCTAGTTCAGCCAATTTAGTTTTGACCGAATCAGCCCGTTTAGACGACAATGCTAAATTAGTATCACTATCTCCTAACAAGTCGGTATAGCCAGATAGGTCAACGGTGATTTCAGGTGATTGCTTCAGTAGTTCCGCCAATGCGACAAGTTGTGGTTGGTAGTATTTAGGTACTTGGGCTGAGCCCGTCTTAAACTGCAGGCTCATTAATAAATTTTCAGCCTGTAATTGTGACAACGCATATTGATTTGAGTTTTCTTGTTTTTGCTCTAATGCAATTAACTCCCGTTGGTGGTTTTGCTCTGCGTTTTCTAATTGAAGACGAAGCGCGGCGACTTGTTGCTCAAACTCCATTTCGCTTAATTCTTGGTTAGCTTGTAATTGGTTAATTTCATCTTCTGAATTCATGGTCTTAGCAATTAAGTTACCTGCAATACCAGTAATAAAGGCGCCCGCTGGCCCCCCAAAGATGGCACCGACTAAGGCACCGGTTCCAAAACCAATTTCTTCTTTAGTAACTGGGTCCATTTTGTCATCAGCTTGTGATGAATTTGCGTAGACAGATAATGGTGACGTGGCTAGTGTGGCGATGATAGCTGTGGCGATAAGTTGTTTTTTCATGTTGTATTCCCTCAAGGCGATTAAATTAATTTGTTATCTTTTCGATAAGCCTATTAAACACAATAATTTAGGCGCTTTTTGGACAAGAAAATGGCAATGTGAAGTTCAAATGTGGCATAAATATGGCAATTTCATTTAATCACTTCGTATTTGAAACAAAATAGATATACTCGTTGGCATGAGTAGTATGAAGAGCTAATTATGAGCAAGAGAATAGCAATTGTAGAAGACGAAGCAGCCATTAGAGAGAACTATGCTGATGTACTGCGTCGTCAAGGTTATCAGGTGCAAACATTTGAAAACAAGGAAACCGCAATGAACGCCTTTGGCGTAAGGCTGCCTCATTTAGCTATTTTAGATATCGGTTTAAGTGATGCCTACGATGGCGGCTTCGAACTATGTCAATGGCTCAGAGATCAATCTAAAACCCTACCCATTATATTTCTTACTGCCAGAGATAATGATGTTGACACAGTATCAGGCCTACGTATGGGCGCTGATGATTACTTAACCAAAGACATTAGCCTGCCCCATTTAACTGCACGAATAGCCGCTCTTTTTAGGCGTCAAGAAGCATTAGTACAACCCGCCGAGCAAGAACAGTTGCTCAATGTAGGTAAGCTAACCATAGATAGCCAACGTATGATTGTGCATTGGAATGAAAAGCACGTTGATTTAACCGTAACAGAATTTTGGATGATCCACGCCTTGGCAAAGCATGCAGGTCATGTTAAAAACCGCGCACAGTTAATGCAGGACTCTAAAATATTCGTTGATGATTCAACCATTACATCGCACGTGAAACGCATTCGGAAAAAATTCATCAAAGTAGATGAGCAATTTGATTGTATCGAAACCGTTTATGGTATGGGCTACCGATGGAATACACATTAATTTGGTGAACATTAGAATAGGCTTGCGCACTAAGCTGTTACTACTATCTTCGTTTCTTTTTTCCATCCCTTGGCTGGGTTATCAATATGTATGGGAGATGGAGAAATACTTGCGCTTTGGCCAAGAGCAAACACTCGTTGGTACTGCAAGAGCTCTAGCAACAGCATTGCACGAGCGTCCTAACCTATTTAATAATCAAGCCAGCTTTTTACCTAATGTAGAAAAAGGCAAAGACCTCTACGGTTTCGAATTTAAGCGCCCATTACAGCTTGACGGTAAGCCCGATGATTGGCCGGAATTCATCGAACGAGCACATTTGTATGACGTTAAAAATACAATCGCATCTTATAGCGTGGTTCCCCATTCATTAAGCTTTACTGGTGCCGTAGGTAAGTTTGACAAATATTTGTACTTATTCTTTCAAGTTAATGACAATCAAAGCATTTTTCGCGGCAAAAATACCCGTTCAATTTTCAAAAATGACCACTTAACGCTCAGCTTAACTGACAACGACAATGTCTTTCATCAATACGTAATCAGTAATAAGCAGCCTGGCTGGCTTGATGCTTTTCGAATGACAAACATAGCAAATAATATTCCGGAGGCAACGCCACAAATTCAAGGAACATGGCAGCTTACGCCACACGGCTACAATATTGAGATGCGTCTGCCACTTTCCATGCTCGGTGATAAAATTGCTTTTAGCCTCAGTGATGTTGACCATGAAAATGGTGACATTGAGTCCATTACTGGCTCTGCTGATACCAATGATGTTGACGCACTCGGTACCATTGTTGTGCCTTCACCAGAAATTGAACGTATTGTTAAAGGCATGAGCTATACCTACTCTAGTATTTGGGTGGTTGACCAACACCAGCGTGTACTAGCCAGTGCAGGCGACTTACAACAAGCCAGTGGCGTATGGCGTAACACCAGTATTAGTGATAAAAACGAAAGCTTCTTGAGCAAGCTTGAACGAGACTACCTACACCCTATTTATTATAAATTTTTGACTAGGCCACCTAAGGCATTTGTAGATAAACTTTATGATCGTAGTAATTTAACGGGCAAGCATATTGAAACAGCGTTAAACGGAACAGCGGACTCTCAGTGGCGGTTGACTACCGATCAACAAGCATTGGTGCTGTCTGCCGCCTACCCTATTTTCATCGAAGACGACGTGATGGGTGCGGTGATTGTTGAAGAAACCACTAACGGTATTCGCACCCTAAGAAATCGTGCCTTGGAAAAATTATTTACCTCTATTTTGGCGATATTATCATTAGGTACTGTGGCATTTTTCTTATTCGCCTCGCGTATTTCAAATCGGATCCGAAAATTAAGAAACCAAGCAGAGCTTGCTATTGATGAACATGGTCGCATTAAGCATGACCTAGAGGAAGTTAAAGCAAACGATGAAATTGGTGATTTATCACGAAGCTTTTCAACAGCAGTCAGTCGTTTAAGCCAATATAACCATTACCTTGAAAACATGTCATCTCGGCTATCTCATGAATTACGTACCCCTATAGCGGTAGTACGTACCTCGCTCGAAAATTTGACTATGCAAAACATTGATGAGTCTGCCAAGGCCTATATTGACAGAGCACAGTCAGGGATAGAACGTTTAAATTACATTCTCACCAGCATGTCAGAAGCAACAAGAATAGAGCAGATGCTACAATCTACCGATCCTGTCGCGTTTGATCTAACCCAGGTGATTGCTGGTTGTATTGGAGGGTACCAGCAGATTCATCCTGACTTTCAATTCCAATTAACCATTGCTGAGCAGCCACAAAAAATAAATGGTTCGCCTGAACATTTCGCCCAATTGCTAGATAAAATTATCAGTAATGCAGTCGATTTTAGCGAAGATAAGAAAATCAATATTGATGTTATTCGCGTAAAAAATGACATCAGCATCAGCATTGCTAATCGAGGACAATTATTGCCTGAGCAAATGCAAGGAAAATTGTTTGATTCTATGGTATCAGTGCGAACCAATGAACAGCAACAGCAGCCTCACTTAGGATTAGGATTATTTATCGCACGTCTAATTTGTGAATATCACCATGGCACTATTACTGCCGAGAACTATAGTGAGATATCGACAGGCTTTGATGTTAATACAAAAGATACGTCAAGCCGTGAACATTCAGGGGTAAAAATAATCATACGGCTGCCTCTTCAAGATTAGTGTGATTTAGGCCTATTCTATGCCAATATATTTATGAACTTGTACCGATAAGCGCCAGTCGTTTTCTATACAGGTGCGAATGGCCAATTCTGTCGCTCGTTGCTTTTGGCTGATCGGTTGTAAATATACTTGTTTGTCTGTGACATTAAACTTGGCCAGCAAAGCTTTTAAGTCATCAACATGTTGCTCTGTGGCCACAGGATGTTTAATTTCGTTAGCTCGGGCCATCGCACTCGCCAAAATTGGATAGCCGCCCTTCATGTTCACTTTCGGTGAAACCGTCACCCAACAATTATCAGTCGTTTTTATTTCAAACGTGCCTGAAGTTTCAATTTGGCAACTAAACCCTTGCAACTCCAGTGCCTGACACAGTGGTTTGAGATCATACATGCAAGGCTCTCCACCGGTAATAACCACATGCTTAGCGTTAAATTCCTGCTTTTTAAAAAGCGTAATAATTTGTTCTGCGTTCAACTCGCTCCAGCATTCAGTCTCTTCGTTTTGCGCCAGCAAATCGTTTATTTCGATTTTTAACTCAGGTTTAACTTCCCATGTGTGTTTGGTATCACACCAAGAACAGCCAACAGGACATTCCTGCAAACGGATAAAAATGGACGGTTGCCCAGTAAAAGAGCCTTCTCCTTGGAGAGTCTCAAATAATTCATTGATTTTATAAGTGATCGACATCATTGTTCTGCTATGACCAAAGCCCTTTATTGTCAAAGGTTAGTACAGTAAAATTAACGGAATAATTGATTATACCCTAAGAGACAAACGAAATGACTGAAAAAGTTGTTGTAATATATTCTGGCGGCATGGATTCGTTCACGGTTTTAAATCGCGCATTAACCGACGGAAAGGAAGTGTATGCCCTGTCTTTTGATTACGGTCAAAAACATGTAAAAGAGTTAGAGTGCGCCGCCAGTGTTTGTAAAAAACTCAATGTTCATCATAAAATTATCGACATTACTGCAATAAATCAGCTCCTTGCCGGTTCGTCTTTAACTGATGATATCGATATCCCTGAAGGCCATTATGAAGCAGATAATATGAAATCTACCGTGGTACCTAACCGTAACATGATCTTATTATCACTTGCAGTTGGCTATGCAGTCTCTGTTCAAGCCAGCCAAGTATATTACGGCGCACATTCAGGCGATCATGCAATTTACCCTGATTGTCGTCCAGAGTTCGTCATGAAAATGAATGATGTGTGTCAGATCGCCAACTATGAGCCTATAGATATATTCAGCCCTTACTTGCACGACTCTAAAGTCGATATTTTGACCGACGGACTGAAAATGAACTTGGACTACAGCCAAACGTGGACCTGTTATAACGGGCGAGATCGGGCTTGTGGTAAATGTGGTGCATGCCAGGAAAGATTAGAAGCATTCGAGAAAAATAACGTCACTGACCCTATTGCATACGAGTAAAATATCTTTACTGATTAATCATTTATTCAATCCACGGTTTGCAAAAATTCGAGTTACACGTTACAAACATATATATACATTAACGATTTATCGTTAATTTCGATGATAAAAGGTCGAAGGTTTGTAATGGAAACTCAAAAAAGAAAACGAGAACAGTGGATTGATTTTATCGTTCATAACGAACTTCCTGCGCTGACTTCCACTGCTCGCCTGTTACAAAAATTTAGTAATGACGATGTCTCCTCTTTGCCTAGACTTAGTAAAGCAATACTCCACGACCAAGCGCTTTCTTCGTGCCTTTTAAAGGTTGCTAATAGTGCATCTCGCATCGGTGTCGCTCCTGTGACCACGGTTTCAAGGGCAACCGTTGTGCTCGGCATTCAAGCCGTTAAGAACATTTGTCTAACGTCCAAGGTCATTGAAAGCCTTTTGAAAAATGAACACCTAGAATTTGAAGTTTACGAAAAAATAAAACGTTCTATGGCTTCGTCCTTTTATGCTGGTCAACTCGCCAAAATGATGATGCCAGATTATGACGATGATACTCG
Organism: Thalassotalea atypica; assembly: GCF_030295975.1. Classification (NCBI taxonomy): domain Bacteria; kingdom Pseudomonadati; phylum Pseudomonadota; class Gammaproteobacteria; order Alteromonadales; family Colwelliaceae; genus Thalassotalea; species Thalassotalea atypica. The sequence continues at coordinate 1,753,224 of NZ_AP027364.1, read as the reverse complement.
TGAAGAAGTCTACTTGGCCTCGATGCTTCATCGAATAGGTGAAACGGCGTTTTGGTGTGTGGGTGCTGAATTAAAATCTCCACTCGCAGAACTTGCTGTGTTATCCAAAAAAGAATTCGAACAACAAAGTAAAAAGCTTATAGGAATGAGCCTAAACGATCTCAGTTTAGGGCTTGCTCGGCACTGGAATTTGGGGGATCTATTAATTAAGTCCCTTGATAGCCCTGATAGTCGAACAATAGAAATAAAAATCATAGACCTCTCTGATAAACTAGCATCCTATATCGACATGCCGCCCTCACAAGCAGAGTTCGACAGAGTCATCGGTGAAGTTTCTTCGCTACTTGAAGTAAACGAACGACAGCTTAGGCACAGGATTAATCAGACCCGTGAAAAATCAATGGAGTTGCTGGATTCATACGGTGCTCAAATGCTCAATGAATATATAAAGGACTTACCTAAAGGTGGAGATTTTCAAGCAAATTACAATACAAAAACGCCGACTAGAGTTAATCAAGATATGGCACAATTAAATGTAATGCAGCACTTAAGCAATTTGACGTTAACAAGTTCTGACATTAATGAGTTTTTAGAATACACCCTTAAAAATACTGCTGCGATTTTAAACTTAGATTTATGCTCTTTTTACCTGTTAGCTACCGCCAAAAGTGAATTAAAGCTACGAACCTCTTTTGATCAATTCGGCACCGACTATCAGCATGACAATACGATAATTATAGAACGCGCCAGTTTTTTATTTGACCGTGTATTAAAAGAACGGCAACCATTACTGATCAACAACCGAGAAGATAAAGCTATTCAAAAATTTGTTACGCCACAGGTAGTCACTATGCTAAACGAAGGAAAGATGGCAATTGCTCCAGTAATGATTGATAACAATGCGATAGGTCTAATCACAGCCAATAACTATGATACACAAGAGAATATCTCAGACGCTGACTTTTCAAGATTTACCTTTCTTGTTCAGCACCTGAGTATGTGTTTATCTACACTTTCAAAGCGAAAATGATTTACAGTTGCATGATGTGTTAAACTCGCCCCAATCCAATTAATTAAAAGTTGCTGTTAATTGCTCCGACGCAGTTTGCCAAGCTTGCTCTGCAACCTGTTCTCCCATATTTAAACCTTCTGCGTAAACGAACTCAACATCAGTTATACCTATCAAGCCAAATATGTTTTTAATGTAACTTGTTTGTGTATCGAATGGCGTACCTTGATATTGACCACCTCTTGCGGCTAATACGATCACACGCTTATTTTTCACCAAGCCTTCAGGTCCATTTTCAGTGTATGTAAAAGTGACTCCAGCTCTGGCAATACGATCAATATACGCTTTAAAGGTTGAAGGTATACCCATATTGTACATTGGCATACCAATTACAATGGTGTCATGGGCTTTTATCTCATTAATTAATTCATCTGAGATGCGTGCCAACGTCTGCTGTTCTGGCGTTCTGTCTTCAGGAGCAGTCATCCAGGCCCCCATTTCTTGTTGAGATAAATGAGGTAACGCTTGTTCGTTTAAATCACGAACCGTATAGTTATCGTCCAAATGGTGTGTTTTTCGCATATTTTCATATAATGAAGTTAGCTTGTTTGAATTACTTTGTGCGCCATTTAAGCCACTATTTAAAATTAGAACGTTTGACATAATCGTCTCCTTAACTTGATGAAAGCAGTTTAACGTTCTTTTTTTATGAAATAAAACACAATTAATTGGATTAACCGTTCGAATTATTAGAAATAAAAATATGATTAGAAAGTTTTTTGTTAGTAGTATTGATCATGCCGGGTTCACACTCAGCTTTATTGTTGGTGTGCAGTTGCCAGAATTTATTCAGCAATATACCCAAATGATTAACGGAAAATTAGCGGAAGCACAATTTCATCTAAGCAAATTCCAATCAGTGGCAAACAACCACTTTAATGGCGACTTACAAGTGCTTGTTGAGCGTTACACGAACAATGCTGATCCAGCGATTAAACAAACCGGCATAGTCGTTTCTGAATTAATCGATCGCATAGCCTTACTGTCAGAGCAATTATCGCAACTCACTGAAGTCCCTTATATGGAAAAGCTGTATTATTTCATTGTGCACCTCGATCTCGAGTCTGCTCAACTAACCGCGCAGCATTATCAGCTAGCAGTTCCCTTGACGATTGATGCACTACTTACAGGGGCTTTATTTGCTTCTTTTATTATTTTGATCCCAAGGGCGTTCATAGCACTACTTAGTGCTAAGAGCAGTAAGTTTTATTATCAAGAAGGGAGGCATTGAGAAATGTGCGATTATCTTAGCAGCGCAATGAACAGATAATAAAGGAGAAGAAGTACTGATTTCTACACGTTTATCTATGTTAGCAACGATAAGTCATTAACTTATCGATAAAAAAGGCCACATGAAAATGCAGCCTTATTATAACTTGCTAACCGTTGCCGTTTTCAACACGGCTTTTTAGTTTCTGGCCAGGTCTAAAGGTCACGACCTTGCGCGCAGAAATTGGAATGTCTTCACCCGTTTTAGGGTTACGACCAGGTCTTTCACTTTTCACTCGAAGATCAAAGTTACCGAAGCCAGACAGTTTTACCTGTTCGCCATTTTCAAGTGTTGCACGGATTTCTTCAAAAAACACTTCAACCATTTCTTTGGCGTCGCGCTTACTTAATCCAACCTTTTCATACAAGTGTTCTGCGACTTCTGCTTTGGTTAGCGCCATAGCTTAATCCCTCAGTGATGCATCTAATTCGTCTTTTAACGTATCGACCACACGATTAACGACTTCGTTAATGTCTTTTTCTTCCAGAGTCTTCTCAACGTCTTGTAACGTCATTGCGATAGCCAAACTCTTGAATCCAGGCTCGATACCTTTACCTTGGTATACATCGAACAAGTTTAGATCAATTAAATAATTTCCGCCAACCTTTTCAATGAGTTGTAACACTTTTTTTGCTTCGACTTGTTCTCCAACAACAACTGCAATATCACGTCTATTTGCAGGAAAACGAGATATATCGCTAGCTGCAGGGATATTTTGAGTTAAAACTTCAGCCAAAGAAAGTTCGAAAACTAAAGTACGACCGTTTAGTCCAATTTTTCTTTCTAATTCAGGATGTAACGCACCAACATACCCCACTAAGGTTTCACCTTTGTAGATTGCTGCCGTTTGTCCAGGGTGCAATGCATCGATTTCAGCTTTTGAAAAGGTGTATGCAGATTGATTCGCAGTTAATGCTAACAATGCTTCAACATCACCTTTTGCATCGTAAAAGTCTGCAGCACCATTATCTAACTGCCAATGTTCTTCATTACGCGTACCAGTGATAACACCGCCAATCATCATGTCCTGACGAACGCCATTTTCTGCGCTTTCATCAGGTACAAAGCGTAGCCCCGTTTCAAATAATCGAACACGCGACTGTTGACGATTTTGATTATAACATACTGATTGTAGTAAACCTGTCCACAAGCTCAAACGCATTACCGACATTTCTGAAGAAATCGGATGAGGTAACGTCATTACTTCACGGTTTGGGTGCAATAGCTCTTGAACTTTCGGGTCAACAAAACTGTAAGTAATTGCTTCTTGATACCCTTTGTTGACAAGCACATTGCGAAGTTTTGACACTGAGATATCACTTTCTTTGTGAGAGCGCATCGTTAAGCTTGCTACCGGCGAAACATTAGGAATATTGTTGTAACCGAATATACGAGCAACTTCTTCAATTAAATCAACTTCAATTGAAATATCAAAACGATAAGCTGGTACATTCACTGCCCATAAGGAAGTATCCGCATCAAAATCGACACTAAAACCTAAACGCGTAAGAATCTCAGTCACTTTTTCATCGTCGATATGAAAACCAATGCGGCGGTCTAACATGCAGCGACGTAACGTCACTTCTCTTGGCGCTGGGATATGTTCTTCAGATTTAGCTTCAACGATAGGGCCTGCTTGACCACCGACAATATCAAGCAATAACTGAGTTGCTCTTTCCATTGCGTCACGTTGTAACTGTGGATCAACACCACGTTCGTAACGGTGAGAGGCATCCGTATGTAAGCCGTATTGACGTGCTTTTCCTAAGATAGCCAATGGAGAGAAAAATGCACTTTCTAAGAAAATGTCTGTAGTTTCATCCGTTACACCTGAATATAAGCCACCAAAAATACCTGCCATAGCTAATGATTTACTATCGTCTGCAATAACAAGGGTTTCAGATGACAATGTCACTTCGTTTTCGTCAAGTAGCGTCAGTTTTTCTTCAGCATTTGCAAAACGAACATCGATCGCACCATCAATTTTAGCCAAGTCGAATGCATGCATCGGATGACCAAGCTCTAATAATACGTAGTTAGTAACATCCACCACAGGGTCGATTGAACGCACACCACAACGGCGAAGCTTTTCAACCATCCATAATGGCGTTACTGCATCAAGGTTAATACCTTTGACAACACGCCCTAAATAACGCGGACACGCCTTAGGTGCTGATAGTTTAATGTCACGCACATCATCAATAGTTGGCGCAACAGCGGCTATAGTAGGCTCTGTTACCGCTAAGCTGTTGAGCACACCTACTTCACGGGCAAGACCTTTAAGGCCAAGACAGTCACCACGGTTAGCCGTTAAATCAACGTCAATGGTGACGTCATCAAGCTTTAAGTATTCACGAATATTTTGTCCAATTGGCGCATCAGCTGGCAATTCAATAATGCCATCTGCACTTTCTGCCATGCCCATTTCAGATTCAGAGCAAAGCATACCGAACGAAGGCTGGCCACGTAGTTTTGCTTTCTTGATTTTGAAATCACCTGGTAGCACTGCACCAACCATCGCAACAGCCACTTTGAGGCCTTGACGACAGTTTTTAGCACCACAAACGATATCGATTAACTCGCCATCTTCCGCGGCATCACCTACATTTATTTTTGTGACCTGTAATTTATCAGCATCTGGATGTTGACCACATTCAACCACTTCACCAACAACAATACCGGTAAACTCGCCAGCAACAGCGTCAACGCCATCAACTTCAAGACCCGCCATTGTAATTTGATGTGCTAATTCTTCTGATGTATTTGCAGGATTAACCCACTCACGTAACCATGATTCACTAAATTTCATGCTGGCAAATCCTACTTAAACTGTTTCAAAAAACGAACGTCGTTTTCAAAGAACGAACGTAAATCATTTACGCCGTAACGAAGCATTGATAAACGCTCAACGCCCATACCAAAGGCAAAACCCGTATAAATTTCAGGATCAATTCCCACAGAGCGTAATACATTTGGATGCACCATGCCGCACCCTAATACTTCCAACCATTTGCCGTTTTTGCCCATGACGTCAACTTCGGCAGAAGGCTCAGTGAACGGGAAGTATGATGGTCTGAAACGAATTTCTAAATCTTCTTCAAAGAAGTTATGCAAGAAATCGTGCAAAATGCCTTTTAAGTGCGTAAAGCTTACGTCTTTATCCACCATCAACCCTTCCACTTGATGGAACATTGGCGTATGTGTTTGGTCGTAGTCGTTGCGGTATACACGTCCAGGAGAAATAATTCGTAAAGGTGGCTTTTCCGTTTCCATAGTACGAATTTGAACACCTGATGTTTGTGTTCTTAATACTAATTTAGGATTGAAGTAAAACGTATCGTGATCCGCACGTGCTGGATGGTGCTCAGGAATGTTTAGCGCATCGAAGTTATGAAAATCATCCTCGACTTCTGGACCGGCTTTTACTTCAAAGCCTAACTCACCAAAGAAACTCTGAATGCGCTCGATAGTGCGTGTAACAGGGTGTAAACCGCCAAGTTCATTGGTGTTACCAGGCAATGTTACATCAATCGATTCTGCAGCTAATTTTTGCTTAATTTCTTCTGCGCGCAATAACGCACCACGTTCGTTAATGAGTTTCTGAACTTGTTGCTTGGCAACATTGATAAGCTGTCCTGCTTTTGGCTTTTCTTCTTTTGGAAGCTTACCCAGCTGTTTCATCTGCTCGGTTAATAGACCTTTTTTACCCAAAAAGTTCACGCGCACAGCATCTAAGGCTGTCGGATCTGATGCAGCAGCAACAGCTTGTTCTGCCTGCAAAATGATATCGTCTAAATTCATGATTTCCTCTAAAGCATAAATGCTTGGGTTAGACTTGATTAATTACGTCAAAAATGGCGGATAATTCTACACAATTATCCGAATGAAATGTAGCGTAAATCGTCGATTTAGCTAAAAGAATTGATTTTAATTCAAGTTTAAAATAGTTAATGAAATGATTTTAGTTTTTCAGGATTAAAAATAACTAAAAGTAGCCGGTTTTATTTACGTTGGAGAAACAAAAATAGCGCTTTCAGAACTAAATTCATTCAATGTTTGTATGCTATGGTGATAAAATACTCTTTTTCTTCGATACAAGCGCAGTATTTATTGCTGCTGTGCATTTCGAAAATCCACCAACATGAAAGGCATAATTTGCACACATTTGCTGCAAGTTTGAATACAGAATGAATTTCACTATTGAATTTAGCAAACCAGAAATCAAATCATCATTTGATTGGCAATTAATACAAGAAGCAAACGTTTTAAACGAAAATAACGAAATTATCGCTAAAGCAGAAATCGAACTTATCACCTTAAATAAACATCGTGATGCATTAAAAAGCTATGCATTAATTGAATCAGATGACGAAGCGACAGATTGGGAACTGCCATTAAACTTGTACTTTAAAGGACAAAACCTATCTGCTGACTTGTGCAAATCGCTAGACATAACAGCAGATATTAAAAAATCTAAAACCCACATTATGCTTGAAGCAATCAGCGTTGTGCCAGAGTACAGAAATCAAGGTGTCGCGAAGTTGATGCTTGCAGAAATCGCCAAGAAATACCCTAAAGTTCAATCAGTAACGGCATTGTCGATGCCGATGAAGATGTTTGTTGATGCACAAGATTGTGAAGAGCAATCGGCAAAAACCTATTATGAGTCACTATCTTTGGAAAAAGAAGATATGTCAGCGGAGCAAGTCGCTACCTTTTTCGAACACAGTGGTTTTGTTGAATATAACGTTGACGAAGCATTACTTCATGAGCCGTTAGCATTTCAATTATTTATTTCTACACCAAGTAAACTGTTAGCCGAGATAGTTTAATCATTATTTGATAATAGCCCAGAAATAAAAAGCCCAATGAATCATCATTGGGCTTTTTATTGCAACAGATATAACTAGTAGTTAATCAATCAATTGATATTGTACTTTTAAAATATCGATAATTTCTGCTTTCGGGTTATCGCTTAAAGTGATTTTTTCACCGGTAATTTTCTCCGCAATATCTGTATAAGTTTTAGATACTTGCATCAATACGTCTGCCGGTAACTCATTATCACGAGCTAGTGCAGTTCGTTCATCCATTCGATCCTTGTTTAATAAGATATCTGGATCCGGGAAGTGCTTAAGCAATAACTGACGGAAGCCTTCTTTCGAGTTTTCAACAACGTGACCTTTGCGATATTCTTCTCCATCCCAAATACGCGAAGAATCAGGTGTACCTACTTCATCCATATAAATTAATTTGTCTTGCCCGTTAGTGTCTTTAACATAGCCAAATTCAAACTTGGTATCGATAAAGATTTGTCCTATTTTTTCTAAAGCGCCTGAGATAACGTCAAAGCCTTCTTTCAGCAATTTTTCATACAAAGCAATGTCATCTTTAGACTTAAAGTTAAAAGCCTCATAATTATCTTCAATATTCTGACGCGTAATATTAACGTCATCAACAGCAGGAACACCTGGGATACCGGTTAAAATCCCTTTAGTTGAAGGCGTTTGAAGTAATTCTGGTAATTTACTGTCTTTTTCCAAGCCTTCGGGTAACTCAATGCCACAAAAGTTTCGTTCGCCTTTGGTATACGCTCGCCACATTGAACCAGTAATATACTGACGGCATATTGCCTCAATCATCACTGGTTTGGCTTTTTGTACAATCCAAATAAAAGGGTGCGGAATATCAAGGATATGAGAATCGGCCAAACCCTGGGCTTTAAACAAACTGAACCAGTAATTAGAAATGGCGTTTAGTGCTGCACCTTTACCCGGCACACCGCGCATTCCACCCTCGCCTTGCCAAATACAATCAAACGCTGAAATTCGATCACTAATGACCATAATTGCCAGAGGTGTATCACTGGGGACATCATAGCCTTTTTCTTTAATGAGTCGTTTACTGTCACTGTTAGTTAACCAATAAACGGAGCGAACTTTTCCGCTATGGACAGGTTTGTCAGTACGTATCGGTAAATCGTTATTAACCGCTAAAACTTGATCAGCAAGACTCATCTTTTTAGGCCTTCAAATAATAAAACATTAATGGTAGCGAATAAGATCTAATCAATAAGTAAATATCATTCGCTACATTTAATGAAAACTCCGAGAATAATTATTTTGATGTTAGTGTATTTTTAAGTAAGAAAAAAGCGCGGAATTTATAGGTATAAATGAGCACTTTTGACGTCACATAAAAATGCAATAACGCAAAAGAATATTTTCAGAAAAAGAAAAGGACGCTAATGCGTCCTTATCCAAAGTTTTCAGTCTGTATTATGCTAAAGCAGCGTTTGCTTTTTCAACTAATACAGAGAAAGCTGCTTTATCGTATACAGCGATATCAGCTAAGATCTTACGATCAATCTCGATAGATGCTTTCTTAAGACCGTTGATGAAACGACTGTAAGATAAACCATTTTGACGAGATGCTGCGTTGATACGAGCAATCCAAAGTTGACGGAATTGACGTTTACGTTGACGACGGTCACGGTAAGCGTATTGGCCAGCTTTAGTAACAGCTTGGAAAGCAACGCGATAAACGCGACTACGAGCACCGTAGTAACCTTTAGCTTGCTTTAGAACTTTTTTATGACGTGCGCGTGCTACAACACCGCGTTTTACTCTTGCCATTTTCGATATCTCCTATGCGTGACGTAAAAGTTTTTTAACTGACTTAATGTCAGAAGCAGCGATTTGACACTTAGCACGTAAGTGACGCTTAACTTTAGTACGGCGCTTAGTCAAGATATGACGAAGACCAGCTTGTTTGAACTTGTAGCCGTTAGCTGTTGGCTTAAAGCGCTTTGCAGCACCTTTGTTTGTTTTCATTTTAGGCATGAATATAACTCCACATTCATTACATCACTCAAATGAGTAAGTAATTGCCATTAATATTTAGCAATTAGGGCGAAATTCTCATTTATGAATTAACTTAATAAAACATAACGGACTTTACTTGCAGGCCTCAATTACCCGTGTATTCGATAATACAGGTGAGCCAATGTGAATAAATTCAACTGACTACTTTCATTTTACCCAAATATTATCGCTTAATTGGTGCTAGAACCATAATCATTTGACGACCTTCAACCCTTCTAGGGAAGGATTCACATGTCGCCAAATCTTCTAAATCCTTTTTAACACGATTTAGTAGGTCTAGACCCAACTCTTGGTGGGCCATTTCACGACCGCGGAAACGTAATGTTACCTTAGCCTTGTCACCACCTTCTAAAAAGCGTCTCAAGTTACGTAATTTAACTTGATAATCGCCTTCATCTGTACCAGGACGGAATTTAATTTCCTTAACCTGTATTTGTTTCTGCTTTTTACGCTGTTCTTTCTGTTCCTTAGATTTCTCATAAAGGAACTTGCCGTAATCCATGATTCGACAAACTGGAGGTTTAGCAGTTGGACTGAGCTCTACGAGATCAACACCTGCCTTATCAGCTTGATCCATTGCTTCGTTTAACGAAACAATCCCAATAGGCTCACCTTCTAAACCAACTAAACGTACTTCCGTACCCGTAATTAACTCGTTTAAACGATGTGCCGGCTCTTTTTGACCGCCTCTTTGACCACCTTTAATAGTCTGTTCCTCCAAAGAACTTAATAAAACCAGACACAAACCTTATTGTTGTGCCTGAGCTGTAATGCGTTATACCCGTGAGTTGACTTCTTCAGATAGCTTAGCTACGAAGTCGTCCACAGACATTTTACCTAAATCTTCACCACTGCGTGTGCGAATAGCAATTTCGCCGCTTTCCATTTCTTTGTCGCCTACGACTAACAAGTATGGAACACGCTTTAATGTATGCTCGCGGATTTTAAAGCCTATCTTCTCATTTCTCAAGTCTACTTTTGCTCTAAATCCATTTTCTTTTAGTTTTTTAACAACTTTTTCACAATATTCACCCTGTTTGTCGGTAATATTCATCACAGTTGCTTGAATTGGCGATAACCAAGTTGGGAATTTACCCGTATATTCCTCGATTAAAATACCAATAAAACGTTCAAGAGATCCTAAAATCGCGCGATGGATCATCACTGGAACATGTTTTTCACCATCTTCACCAATGTATGACGCATCTAAACGGCCAGGAAGAGCGAAGTCTAATTGTACCGTACCGCACTGCCAATTACGACCTAAACAGTCTTGTAGAGTGAATTCAATTTTCGGCCCGTAGAAAGCACCTTCACCTGGTAAATAGTCAAACTGGATGCCCATGTTATCAAGCGCATTTGCAAGCCCTTGCTCGGCTTTGTCCCAGATTTCATCTGAGCCAATACGTTTTTCAGGACGTGTCGACAATTTAACAATAATGTCTTCAAAACCAAATGTTTTGTATACATCGTAAACCATCTTAATGCATTCGCTCACTTCGTCTTGCACTTGCTCTTCTGTACAGAAAATATGTGCATCATCTTGAGTAAAGCCACGAACACGCATTAAGCCATGTAGCGAGCCTGAAGGCTCATTACGATGACAACACCCAAACTCTCCCATACGTAACGGTAAATCCCTGTATGATTTTAAGCCTTGGTTAAAAATTTGAACGTGACCAGGGCAGTTCATAGGTTTAATAGCGTATTCACGCTTTTCAGACTCAGTTGTAAACATGGCATCACCATATTTTTCCCAATGACCTGATTTTTCCCAAAGTACTCTGTCCATCATCAATGGACCTTTTACTTCGTCATAATCATATTCATGAAGTTTTTCACGAACAAATTTTTCTAATTCAGTGTAAATAGTCCAACCGTCGTTATGCCAAAATACCATGCCTGGCGCTTCTTCTTGCCAGTGGAATAAATCTAACGTTTTACCAATTTTTCGGTGATCACGTTTTTCAGCTTCCGCTAAACGTTGAATGTATGCTTTAAGCTGTTTTTTATCAGCCCATGCTGTGCCATATATACGTTGCAACATTTTGTTGTCCGAGTTACCACGCCAATAAGCGCCTGCAACCTTCATCAATTTAAAATGATGACAATGACGCATGCTTGGCACGTGAGGACCACGACACATGTCGATATATTCTTGATGGTGATACAACGCTGGGGTATCTGTTTTAGCAATATTTTCGTCTAAAATTTCTAATTTGTATGTTTCACCGCGTTCAGTAAATGCGTCGTAAGCATCTTGCCATGTGCCGGTTTTCTTTATCACTTGATAGCCCGTGCGCGCCAATGTCGTCATTTGCTTTTCAAGCTTAGCTAAATCGTCTTCCGAAATGTTGTGTTCTAAGTCAACGTCATAATAAAAACCATTGTCAATCGTAGGACCTATCGCCATTTTTGTATCTGGCCATAATTGCTTAATCGCGTGGCCCAATAAATGTGCACAAGAATGGCGAATGATCTCAAGCCCTTCTTCGTCTTTGCTGGTAATTAACTGAAGGTCAGCGTCTTCGGTGATTAGTTCACACGCATCAACTAAGGTACCATTGATTCGACCAGCAATGGTCGCTTTAGCTAGTCCTGGTCCGATATCGGCTGCAACATCCATTACAGATATTGCTTGTTCAAAAGAGCGTTGACTTCCGTCAGGGAGAGAAATTACGGGCATGAATTTTCCTTTATACAGTGGCGACACATACAAGATGCCGCTTGTTTAATAGTATCTACTTTAACAGTAGATTGTGGTGTAATAGTAATAAGCTCGGAAATATAGGAAATATCTAATGACAATGCAATGCCAGAGAAGTTTATTTTGAAGAAAAACACTATATTTCAACCAATCTTTCTTTTTTTCATCATTTTCAGCTCTTTTTTTATAAATGCTTCTGACAGCTCATCAACAATTACTCCTTGGGAATTATGGAAAAAACAAGATGATATTCATCTTTTTTATTATATCTATAATAGCAAAGCCAACGATTCAACGAATGATGAAAATATCAACATAAAAGCGCAATTTACCGTCAAATCTTCGCTGTCTGGTTTTTTATTATTTATTCAAGACACAGAAAACATCCCTTCTTGGCTGGAGAATGCTTATGAAAGTAAAATCATTAGGCAAGTTAACCAACACGAGAATGTTTTTGTGACCTATTTTTCGAGCATTTGGCCATCACAGCCTAGGCATATGGTTTTGCAATCGAAAATAGTTCAACATGATGATTTTAGTATTGAGATTATTTCTAAAGATGCAGGTACACATGCGACTGAGAAACATGGTTCAATTCAAATGAAAGTAGAAGAAGCCCGCTGGCTTATTACGCCACTTGCTGAAAACGGACTACAACGTATCGACTACACGTTACGTGTTAATCCAAAGGGAGATATTCCCCTTTCTGTCTTAAACCAACTCGCATTAGACTCGATGCTTAGCACGATCATGAACATCAAATCACAATTACCCAAATCACGTTGGCAAGCATTTGACCTTCAACATATAAAAGAGTTGCCAAGGCAACCTTAATTCTCTTATAGACTATAATATGGATAGCGCATAAAACATGTTTGGTGCACAAAAGGCTATGCTATGTGGAATCATATTGAACAGGCAATATCTCAAGCAACAAACACGGACTTTCATATTAATGACAAGGCCGTAATCACAGGTGGAGACATTAACCTAAGCTATAGTCTGACAAATTCTACCCAGCAGTTTTTCGTCAAAATAAATGACAAACAAAACCTTTCCTTGTTTGAAGCTGAAGCGTTTGCACTACAACAAATTAATGCACAGAGTCCATTTCATAGCCCTATGCCAATTTGTTATGGTGAAACATTAGATAAAAGTTTTTTGGTATTAGAAATGCTCGATCTCATCTCAGCTAATAATGAGCAATGGTTTGAGTTGGGCCAACAACTCGCAATAATGCACAAACAATCACAGCACGGTCAATTTGGCTGGGATGAAGACAATTATATTGGCTCAAACTTGCAACCCAATGCATGGTCTAGTAACTGGAGCGTTTTTTTCGCAGAACAACGTATCGCTTGGCAACTGCAGCTGTTGAGTGAGAAATCGATTCGGCTTGGCGATATAGAGCATATCAGTCAAATGTGTCACGATGGACTTCAACATCACCGCGTATCGCCTTGCTTAATTCACGGTGATCTGTGGCAAGGAAATGTTGGATTTACTAACAGCGGCCCGACAATCTTTGATCCCGCTAGTTACTACGGCGATAGAGAGGCTGACATTGCGATGACAGAGCTATTTGGGCAATTCCCGGCAGCTTTTTATCAAGGATACGAAGAGCAATATCCGTTGCCAAAACATTATGAACAACGTAAACAAATCTATAATTTTTATCATGTGTTAAATCATGCGAATTTGTTTGGCGGCGTTTATATCGAACAAGCTAAAGCGATTATGCAGCGCATATTGTCGATGAGTTTTCATTAACGATTAATATAAAACGTTAATAACTAAGTAAAAATTAATCGATATCAAACAATACCTTTTTACTACTCGAAATTTGAAAAAAAAACGCCATACTTAATCGTAAGCGCACTCAATCTAGGAGGCAAAATGCTCCAAGATATAAAGCAAGAACGCATAGAATGTCCTCATTGCGGGCACCATATTCATATTACTTTAGACACCACTAGCGGCGATCAAGATTATTATGAAGAGTGCCCTGCTTGTTGCTGCGATATCCATTTAAACATGCACATAGACGAGTACCAGCAAAAAATTAAATTAGCTGTTGATGCGGATGACGAACAGGTTTTCTAAGATACAGACATTCGATTTTGTAAGTTCATTCGTTCAATCGTTTTAACAATGGTCATGGTTTGTTGATCAAACTCGATATTAACATTATCGGTTAGCTGAAGGTCGCCTAAATTAGTACGTGATAACGTTTCAGGAATTAAATGCACTTTAAACTTGTTTTCTTCAACTATTCCTAGCGTCAAGCTCGTGCCATTAATGGCAATAAACCCCTTATCAAATAAATACTGACTAAAGTCACCGTTTTTTTCATTGTCTAGTTGAAATTCAAGGCAGGTATTTTCAGGTGTTTGAACGATAGAAGTAAGTGCGGCTTGAACATGGATATGGCCAGAAAGGTAATGCCCTCCTACTTCGTCCCCCACTTTTAAAGAGCGTTCAAAGTTAACTGCATCACGCGCTTTTATCTCGGCTAAATTTGTCACCCTTAAAGTTTCATCGATAACATCAAATTGTAGGTGATATCTATCATCATCAATTTGGTCGCTTTGTACGACAGTTAAACAAACCCCGTTGATAGCGATACTTGCTCCCAACTCAAGTGCTTGAGCCTGTTGCTTTTCAACTTCAATTACAAATTTAGCTAAGTTATTTTTTGTATTAACAGAGAAAACTGTTGCAACTGACTGTACAATACCCGTAAACATATAATATCCACGTTTCAATTCAATTATCGTATTGTAAACACAGTTAAAATATTAGGCCACGCCAATCTCATGCAGCAGTACAATTTCATCACACAGACTAAAAGCTTAATGAAGCTTGCCTATCCTATTTTGATCGCACAGTTGATTCAAAATTTAATGGGCTTCGCTGATACAGTGATGGCCGGACGGGTGAGCGCAACAGATATGGCCGCTGTTGCTGTAGCCAGTAGTGTTTGGCTACCTATCATTCTGACAATTTCCGGTATCATGATGGCACTCGCCGCCATAGTATCTCAATACTCAGGCGCTAAGGCTTTTAACAAAGTTGCCAATGCGACTTTTCAAACCGCTTGGATAGGGTTGATTCTGGCACTAATGGTCATTGCTTTAAATTCTATGGTTTCAGGGCAAATATATGACAAGGTACCGATGGAGTCCGAGTTAAAATCACTGATGTTTGATTATCTCGACTATATTGTATGGGGCGGCCCAGCCTTTTGTTTATATTTAGTATTGCGAAATTACTCTGAAGGACTATCTCACACCCGCCCTACCATGATCATCAGTATTCTTGGGCTATTGATCAATATCCCTGCAAACTACATTTTTATTTACGGTAAGTTTGGCATGCCGGCTTTAGGCGGTGCAGGTTGTGGGGTGGCTACCGCACTTGTTTATTGGGTAATGTTCATTGGCATGCTGGTTTATGTTTACTTTTCAAAGCACCTAAAACATGCAACCTTATTTGAAAAAATATATTGGCCGCATTGGCAAGACATAAAGGGCATATTAACGGTGGGACTACCTATTGCATTTTCTTTATTATTTGAAGTGAGTCTATTTGCAGCCGTAGCCATTATTTTAGCACCACTAGGAGCTGAAATTGTCGCGAGTCATCAAATTGCGATCAACTTTTCAGGCTTAGTGTTTATGGTGCCATTAAGTTTAGCGATGGCAGTGACAATCAAAGTCGGCTTTGCTGTCGGTAAAAATAACCACGATGAAGCCAAAGCGATATGTAAGCACTCGGTTACATTAGGGCTACTCATTGCCGTGATTACCGCAGCTTTAACCTTAACGTTTAAAGCACAGATTGCCAGCATTTACACCACTGATTCTGTTGTTGTTGAATTGGCAGCTAGCTTAATGTTTTTAGCCGCTCTATTTCAGTTCTCCGATGCCATTCAAGTGATATCTGCGGGAGCTTTGCGAGGTTACAAAGACACCACATCGATTCTTATTATCACTTTTGTATCATATTGGGGTGTTGGACTATCCATTGGCTTAGTCTTAGGGATAACTGACTGGGTAATTGAGCCAATTGGCGCTTCGGGTTTTTGGATCGGATTTATCTCTGGCTTGTCTACTGCAGCAGTATTTCTAGCATGGCGTTTAAAAATCGTTCAACGTAGATTTGACTTGCAGGCTGCTAACTAAAGTCATATCAAATGATATTGAATAATTAATTAAAAAAGCCGACTTGAAGTCAGCTTTTTTAATTAGAACATAAGGAGGGCTATTTTTTCACTGCAACCTTATTCACCACAGAGACTTTCGCTTTAATTCTTCTGTTATCAGCATGGGCTTGAGCGTTATTTTCAAGGTTTAATAACTGCTCTTCACCATAGCCTACAGCCGTCAGTCTTGATGCGTTAATACCATATTGATTTACAAGCATATCTACCACAGCCGTTGCTCGCTTCATTGACAGTTCTTTATTGTACTTCGCATTACCTTGAGCAGAAGTATGTCCTTCAATAGTAAGGTTTACATGCTTATATGTCTCAAGGAAGTTTACAGCACGTTCAACCTCTGAAAGATAATCAGTTTTGATTTCAGTTTTGTTGTTATCAAAATTAATCTTTAATTCCATGGTTGAAGTTTCTTCGGTAAACATCGTACAACCGTTTTCATCAACCTTATCTGACATCGGTGTTTGAGCGCATTGATCTTCACTATCTATAACACCGTCGCCATCAGAATCCTTAACCACTGGAGACACTTCCTGCTTAACCGGCGTAACTTTTGCTGGCGCACTTTTAGCAACAGGCTTAGCACTGTTGGTACCAAAATAGTAAATCAAGCCTAACGATGCACTAAAGTCTCTCTCACCTTCATCAAATTGATAATGCCCTTTAGCTTCAACGTAGGCTGCAAACCTCTCATTGAAATGATGGCGGAAACCCGCACCAATATTCATCGTTAACTCTTCTTCATCTAAATCGATTTCTTTAAATCCACCTAGAACATATAAATTTTGATGTTGTAAAAAGTGTAAAACATCAATTCCAAAAAGAGAGCCATCTTTGTCGCCAAAGTTACTGTTCCCTGCGTCTATCGACATATCTGTATACTGTATTCTTAACTCGTTAAATTCAGACAATCGATAGCCCAACTCTAAACCAAGGCCGTCTCCATCATTTAAATATGAGTTTTCAATGCCATCGATAGCTAAACGATCTTCATCTACGGAAAAATAGCTATAATGTACTCCCCCGTATGTTTGCCCAATTAACGCTTTTCCATTAACCGACTCAAACGCAGTAGCATTCGTTGTAAACAGCAAGGCCATCGACAAGCTCAAGAATGACTTCTTATTCATTTGTTTATCCCTTTTCAATTTTTAAAATCTAGGCTTTCTTTCGCTCTAATCTTCGTTAGATTGATTGACACCTATAGTTTAGCTAAATAAGTAACAAAAACGTTAAAAATTATTGGGTTCATTTCAAATAACTTGAATTAAATGCTTTCTTTGATGTTAAATTAACCAATCAGTCAAAATTATCATATTAAATGCTTAAAACCACTTGCAACCAATTCAGGACGTCGTTAACATAGCGCTCCGTTAAACACTCCTGTCCACAAGGCATTGTGTATTAACATTGGTGACAGACCGTTTTCGTTTATGAAATAAAACTACAAAATCTCTACGTCCGTAGCTCAGTTGGTTAGAGCGCATCCTTGACATGGATGAGGTCGGTGATTCGAATTCACTCGGACGTACCAAATTAAAAAAAGCTGCCTTAGGGCAGCTTTTTTGCTTTTGTATATCGAAAAATTTTCCAAACGTTATTCATCATATTATTCAAGTCATTAGACTGAGCACAGAGTTACTTTCGCTCTATCTTTATCTTCTCGCGCGGTAGAGAACGTTAAGTAAAAATCAAATAACCAAATTAAAAACACAAAAAATCACTATGATAACAATGAGATAGAAATACATTATCAAATCATGATAGTATTTTCGCGATCAGTTTAATGGAGGATGTATTATGATCAATAAAAAATGGCAAAAGCGTATCGAAGAATTCAATTTTTGCGTAACCTTGGCGGGAGGAGCTATTTCAGCAGCCTTTGCGTTGTACTACTTACTAGCTCATCCTGACGATATTGCTTGGCAGTTTTATTCTAGTTGTATTCTGATTTTCATTTCTCTTTATCAAATAAGGAGTGGTTACTCTTTTAGAAACGTAGTTAGCTGGACTTCAGCATTAGGTTCCATTTTTTTAACTTACTTAAGTGTTCCTTACTTATGGTATGGAATAAAAGAAGGGTTAAATTCGCTCTTTTAGTATTTTTGCCACAAACAAATAGCACTTAAATTTTTGTAAAAATTAAGAATAATGATTAATGCAGTATTGTGTGAACCGATTCTAGCTCAAATTTTCAAGGTAACGCCCTCTATATGATTAATATAAAGGGCTAAATTCGTTAACCAACTATTGCTAATAAAATTTTAGGCTAGTTCATTCATACAATTAACATGAACACAACCAACGCGTGAAAGTCTATAAATTTCATTATTTTAGTGTGGACAGCAATTTAAAGGCCAGCCCCTCAATAAATTACCTATTAATTGAGAACCTTAAACAATTGGTTATCAAATACTTACGTTATAGTCTTATATTCCAAATCTCATAGCACTGCTTACACAATTGCTCTTTAAAGTCTGGATGTGCGATGCTGATTAACGCCTCTGCCCGCTCTTTAAGGCTTTTACCCCGCAAATTCGCTACGCCGAATTCCGTGGCAATATAATGGGCATGTGCGCGTGTGGTAACCACTCCTGCACCGGCATCCAATGTGGCGACAATACGCGAAAGTTGACCATTTCTCGCGGTAGACGGTAAAGCAATAACGGCTTTACCGCCTTTAGATAAACTTGCGCCACGGATAAAATCCATTTGCCCACCAACACCTGAATAGATTGAAGTACCAATGGAATCAGCACAAATTTGCCCTGACAAATCAATTTGGAGCGCACTATTGATGGCAGCAACGTTGTCATTCCTTCTGATGATAGATGTGTCGTTGACGTATTCTATGTCCAAAAAAGCGACCTGTGGATTATCATCGACGAAATCGTAGAGCCTTTGAGTGCCTAGCGCAAAGCCTGTTACGATTTTCCCAGGGTGTACTTTTTTCAAGCGGTTATTGATCACACCCGCTTCGACTAAATCTAATATACCGTCAGAAAACAACTCGGTATGAATGCCTAAGTCTTTTCTATCGTGAAGACATGACAAAACCGCATCAGGTATTGCGCCAATGCCCATTTGTAAACAGTCACCATCATTAATCAATGCCGCGACATTTTCACCGATTGCTTTAACCACATCATCTTGTTTTGCCATTGGGTGGCTAGGTAGCTCATCTTCTTGCCAATAAACACTGTGAAACCTATCATAAGATATAAATGCGTCACCATGAGTTCGGGGCATTTTGGGATTAACATGTGCAATAATTTTTTTTGCAACTTGGCAAGCTGAGTTAGTTGCTTCCACCGATACTCCCATCGTACACATGCCATGTTTATCAGGAGGGGACACTTGAACTATTGCAGTATCGATAACTTGCTCGCCGTTACGAAAAATTTTCGGGACTTCAGACAAAAACACCGGCACATAATCAGCATCACCTTTAGCTAATAGTGGTCGCGTGCTTGCACTACTAAAATAACAACGATGGCGTAAATGCCCTTTAAGCGAAGGATCAGCTAGGGCATCGCCACGTTCAGTATGTAATTGTAATAAGGTAAGATTTCGCCTAGTTTTTGCATGTTCAGCTAGCGCTGAAAATAAGAGCCTAGGCGTTGCCGCCATCGAATGAGTCCAAATAAACTCGTTGTCTTCAATTGCTGAAACAGCTTCCAACGCTGTTTGACATACTTTGACCGTCATGACTTTTCCTTGCTATTTGCATTGAAAACCATTTTATTGCAGATAGTCTTGTCAGGTCATGACCTATATCAAGGCTCGATTAAGCTAGAGCAGGCGATGTGGGTTGAAGGGAGTGAGAAGCATATTCGCCTATTTATCAGTTTCAAAAATTATGTACTCACCATATATAATAGTGAGTCCATTATCTTACTTTGCGATAGAGGCTAGCTCTAGTGAAACTTGATCCACACCATGTTTAGCAATCCTTTTTGATAACTCAGCTTGCTTAGCATCTAACAGTGAAATCCCCTCAACCACCATATCAAACGCCTTCCATTGTAGAGTTTTCTTGTTTTTGCGCATTTTGAAAACCATCTCAATTGGTGGTCGGCTAGAATCGATAATTTGTGTGCTGATCGCAACAATACGTTTTTTTCCTGTCGGTTTTTCTGGTTCAAAAACAACCTGTTGATCACTATATTGTGTTAACGCTTTAGCATATGTGCGAATCAAATAATAACGCATTGATTCAACAAATTTTTTTCGTTGTTCCTTGGTAATCTTTTTCAAATTCTTACCGAGAACACGATAGGCCGCATATTTATAATCGATTGCCGGCATTAATTCGTCTTCAACAATATTGCGCATCACTTCAGGAAATTTTTCTATCTCTTTTTGGCTATTAGAAATACGACCAAACAAGTTAGTCCCTGTAGTTTCTAGCACTTTATAGGGAGAAATTTCCTCAGCAGCAACTGAACTCACGAAGAGTGAAACAGCTATTATTGCTGCTGAGGCGAGGGAAACAATTGTACGCATTAGTTTATTCCTTCAATGTATTCGTTTTTAGCATGTGGATTCGTGTCGCATTAACAATAAACCGACCGGCCGGTATTTCATGTAACACATGTTAACACCGACCGACTGGTTTGTAATCAACATTGAAATAGTTTAACGTTTTAACTTAGTGTAAAACGTAATAAAGAGTATACGGATGTATGAAAATGTATCACCTGCATAACATTATGCTTTCAGGCTGCGCAAATAAATACAAAGCTGATTGACGACTTGCTCAAATAGCTCTTTATTTCTTGAGCTCTTACTTAAACTGGTCGCACCGTGAAATGTCGCTACGATAAAGTATGCTACTTGTTTGTAACTGATACCTGATTGTAAATGTGCTTGATAATCTTCCAGTGCGGAAGCAATCAAACTATTCAATTTTGTTTGCATCGATAAAATTCGCAGACGAAAGCCTTCATCAACATTAGCCATTTCTTCACACAAATTGTTCAATGGACAGCCACATACCATTTCATCACACTCCATCTCATTGCAAATATCGATAAAATGTTGGCAAAGGCCTTCAATGGGATCTTCAGTGCTCACAGCTGGCTCCCATGACTCTAGAATCATGGGAGCAAATATTTCTTCAAAAACGGCATAGCCTAATTCTAGCTTACTACTAAAGTGATGATATAGCGCACCTTTAGATATGCAGCAACGATTCAGAATAACTGACAGACTTGTCGCAGTAAAACCATGCTTATGAATTTCATCGGCACTGATCTCTAATATATTTTGTCTAGTATTCTCGGCATCGCCCATGATTATCTGTCTTACTGCTATATTTTATAATACGTAAAAATAGTAACCAACCGAGCGGTTTGTTGCAAGAAGTACTTCATGCTTGGCTCGGCAAACTTTATTGATAACCAAATGCCAGAGATGACGAAGTAATTAGTTTACAACTAAGGTATTCAAGAACTTACGCACTTCTTCAACGTACATTGTTTCATTTTCCCGCATGGTTGAATGCCCTGCATCAGGAATAATGACAACTTTAGCTGTTTGCATCGCGTTAGCATACTTACGACAACTTTGCGGTGCTGCCTCATCAAACTCTCCACAAATCATCAAGGTAGGAGTCTTTATTTTTGCGAGTTCACTTTCAATGCTGTAGCTCTTAAGTGTCCCCGAAGCAAAGAAGTCACTTGTACCCCACATGTATTTATACAGCTCAGGGTTCCAGCCTTTATCACCAATTCGATAATTTCCGTGAGGACATGGTTTCTTTCGGCACATATGGCTGTCATAAAACACTTCAGACGCCGCGAGATATTCAGGGTGATCCGTTGTTTCATTCTCTTCATGTTTGAGTAGAGTGGCTTCGACTTTTTGTGGGAGCTGCTTGCGCCATTCGTTATTATCTTCAACCCATTGGGCCGTGCTAATGAGTGGACTAGATAAAATAATGCCTTGCAACCCTTCAACTTGTCGTAGTGCGTATTCTGCGGCAAGTGTGCCGCCCCAACTGTGGCCTGCAACAATAATTTGATCCAACTTTAGGTGGGCTTTAATAGCTGAAATTTCACTAACAAAACGCTCAACTGTCCAGTTGGATGTTGATGTAGGCCTATCTGAATTACCAGAGCCTAATTGATCATAAAGAATGACAGGAAATGCATCAGCAAGTTGTACATAGGGCATGTTTCCGCGATGAGTACCGCCCGGTCCACCATGTAGCACAATAAGTGCGGGCTTATTGCCTAAAAATCCCCGACCATTTAGGCGATACCAAATATTGCCCCCCTTAACTGCTACGTAACCCGAGAGTTCAGGATCTTGGTGACTATAAGCATTGAAGGAAAAAGTAATAAACAAAAAGAAGAATACTGAGCGCATACTAAACCTTTCAGAAAGTATTGAAAATATAGATTAACACGTCAGGAAAAATTACGCCTCATATTAAGCAGTTAGAGAGTGTACAGTATTTATAAGACTATTGAATTATTTATATAAATCTGGGTTTTGCTTTATTTTTCATATCTCAAAAGTGCACGGTTCAGCAAAGCAGAACTAAAGACCATTTCTTGACTAACTGAACTTACTAATTGCATCAATAAAAGCACTAGCTTTGGAATACTTCTCAATCCATTTGATTATAGATTTGCATGGGCATTAACTACTGTTCCCCAAAATACTCTGTTTTTTGGCTGGTGGATAAAACGATTGAATCTCTACTGCTGAAAGATAGCGCCACTGCCCAGGTGCGACATCTAAGACAACGCTCCCTATTTGCTCTCGATGAAGTGCGGTTACTTTGTTACCAACCGCGGCAAACATGCGCTTTACTTGATGGAACTTCCCTTCCGTAATTGTCAATAAAACCCGTTGAGGGCTGATCACAGAAAGGCTAGCAGGTAAAGTGAGTTCTTGTTCACCTTGAAGCTGCAACCCTTGCTTAAATTTTTCTGCCGTATCGTCAGCAATAGGACGCGATAAATCAACACGATACACTTTCGGGCATTTACAGCTTGGCGTTATAATATTGTATGACCAACGTCCATCATCGGTAATTAATACCAACCCTGTGGTATCAGCATCTAAGCGACCAGCAATGTGCAGCTCTGACACTTTATCAATAGAAACATCATTAAATAATGAGGGATAAAGTTCATCGACGTTCGAACAAATAGTGTTTACTTTTTTGTTCATCAATAAATAACGAAACGGTCGTGCAATTAATCGCTTTCCATCAAGTAAAATTTCATTATTCTCATGCACTTGAGCTGACTCAGATAAAAAGGCCTCGCCGTTGACCAACACCTTGCCAGCATTGATGAGCGCTATGGCTTCTGATTTTATTAAAGCGGTGCTCTTACACACAAATTTATCTAGGCGCATACATTGAAAAATGGGTGAGATTAATTCTGCCTGATATTTTAACTGACTTTCATGTCGTTTTATTCAGAAATTTGTATGAGTCAAAAAATTTTATATTCCATTGAATGAAATAATTAAAAAGCTCTTACTCAATAGAGCAAAAGCTATATAAGTTCACGTTAAAATTTTGACTAAAATAGGTAGGAATATAAATAGCCCGCACCTATGGCCATCGACAAGATAACCGCTAAAAATGCAATAATCATTGGGTTTTTAAAGAGAGACTTTAACAATATCACTTCTGTTAAACTTGCACCTGCGCTACCAATAATTAGCGCCATAACCGCGCCCAAGCCCATTCCTTTTGTTACCAATGCAGCGCTCAAAGGAATAACCGCTTCCGCTCTTATGTATAACGGTATACCAATAACTGCCGCCACGGGCACAGCAAATGGATTATTTTCACTGGCGACTTGCGCAACAAGCTCCGTCGGCATAAAGCCATAAATCATGGATCCCAAAGCAATACCGCCAAATAAATAAGGGAGTACTTTTTTAAAATCAGACCAAGTACTTCGCCAAATTCTAACCCATTTGCTGACAGGCTTTTCTTTTCCTTTGCAACCAGGCGAACAGCTAGTAGTTTCAGGTTCAATATAGGCTTGAGCCTTAATATATTTTTCAAAACCCAGTTTTTCCAATAAGTAACCCGCGATCACAGATACGCCCATGGCAATGCTAAAATAAAACATCGTAACCTGCAGACCAAAAGTCACTGCAAATAGGCCAATAATTACGGGGTTTAATAAGGGGCTTGCGAACAAAAACACCATCATCGTGCCAAAGCCAGCTTTAGCTCTGAGCAGCCCTTTTAGAAAAGGAATTGTTGAACACGAACAAAACGGCGTTATAGCCCCCAAAAAAGCCGCAATGATATACCCTTTGCCATTTTTGCTACTGAGTATATTTTGGATTTTTGTTGGCGGAATGTATTCCTGTAGAACACCTACAAAATAGCTGATCAACAAATAAAGCAGCGTGAGTTCAACGGATAAAAAGCCAAACATGTTTAATGCTTCAAAAAACATTTCTTGAGTAAAAGTCATCATTACCTCAAAACAATTTAATTCGATATTTCTAGATTTTTCGAATTATATAGAAATACCTTTCACTGTCAATTTATTTCTAGTAATATCGAAATATTATTATTCCTAGAGAGTTGGAGTTACTTTATGGATATAGAGATAATTGCAAAAGCTTTAAAAGAATTAGGCCACCCTACCCGACTCGCCATATTTAAACGTCTTGTTAAAGCCGGTGAGCAAGGTATTTCAGTAGGTAGTGTGCAAGAAGAATTAGTTATTCCAGGGTCAACATTATCACATCATATTTCAGGTTTGGCTTCCGCTGGACTGATTAAGCAACGTCGTGAAGGTCGTACGTTATTCTGTGTGGTGGAATACGATAAGTTGTTGGCAGTGATTTCTTTTTTGCAAGATGAATGCTGCATTGATGAGTTGAATTAACACTATGTATTAATAATACTTGCGGCATTGGCTATTTTGATGGAAGTCGATAAGGAATTAAAGACGAACAACTGACTTTAAGCAAGCCATTCGTCTATTTAAGTTACTGAGAATTTATCGTGCTTTTAAGTAGTTAAGCATAGTATCAGCGTCTGATACCTCAAACGGATCCGTTGGGCAATTATCGGCATAATCGTCTTCAATGAACATTTTTTTGATATTGCCTTTTTCGACGTACATTGAATAGCGCCAGCTGCGCATACCAAAACCTAAATTTGATTTATCAACTAGCATACCCATTTTTCGGGTAAACTCGCCATTTCCATCAGGTAGTAAAAAGACGTTATCTGCATTTTGGCCTTTCCCCCATTGATACATCACAAACGCATCATTAACTGATAAACATACTACCGCATCTACGCCTTGAGCTTGAAATTCAGAATAAAGCTCCTCAAAACGAGGCAAATGAGAAGTTGAACAGGTTGGCGTAAAAGCGCCAGGAAGTGAAAACAGCACAACATTTTTATTGGCAAACACATCATCACTGGAGAGGTCTTTCCACTCGAACGGATTATCTCCGCCTAACGCTTCATTTCTCACTCGCGTTTTAAAGATGACTTCAGGTACAGTATTTCTCATGATGAACTCCTTGGTTTATGGCGAATAATTTGAATGCCATACCGTATTCAAATTATTCTATGACTGGCTTTCATTTAGCTTGGAACAGTTTTGCAAATCTGCAAGTTTTATAGCAATGATTTTTCAATATTTAGTATTTTAATAGGTACCTTTCTTACTATAGCGGCTAATTATCGTGGCAAATAGAACATCATCACAATACAAAAAATAAAGACTAACCAGTACCATTTTTTAAAAAAACCTCTCCGCGTGTTAGCACTTTCAGGCGATTTTGTTGGCACCGGCATGCCACAATTAGTACAAGATTGCTCAGAGACATTATTTTCAGTCTGGCAATAAAGACATTTTACTTTTTCGTCTGGCATAATTAATGGCTCGTCAATTGATGATATAACTGCGGTAATCTAACTGGCAGCTGAGAAGGACGTAATATTACCGTGTAGCCGTCACTACCAAACAAATATGGTAGGTACTCTTCTGCTTCTTGATCAATAGTAATACAAAATGGTTTGATTCCTAATTTGATGGCTTCAGTGATCGCCTGATGAGTATCTTCTATACCGAAACGACCTTCATAATGATCAATATCATTTGGCTTACCGTCAGTTAAAATCAGCAACAACTTTTGGCTGTTTTGTTGCTCAGACAGCACTTTAGTTGCTTGTCGTATCGCAGCGCCCATGCGGGTATAAAACCCTGGGCGTATTGCTTGTATTCGCCCTCTAACATGGTCGGTGTACGCCTCATTAAAATTCTTCAGCATGGTAAAACGTACATTACTTCGCTTCACCGATGAAAAACCGTACATGGCAAAATTATCGCCGACACTGTTTAGCGCTTCACCAAAAAGCATCATACTGTCTTGAACAACATCAATTACGCGATTATTGTCGTCTAAATATGAATCTGTTGACATTGAAAGATCCGCCAGCAACAGGCTGGAAATATCACGGTTATTACCACGATAACTCCTAAACAATCCCCTTTCTTGTGTTGCTGATATCTTACTTTCGACATGAAAATCTAACCAAGCAGATAAATCAATTTCTTCGCCTTGTGGCTGGGCCTTTAGCCAATACCTGACACTTCGCAATTGTTCAAACTGTGCTTGGATAACTTTTGCAGTTTTCTGCAATTTATGAGGCAACTTTTTAGGGCCACTGTCTTTAGGTAGCATAGGTTGCAGCAGGCAACGATCTTCTTCTAACGACTGGATTTTGTAATTCCACTCAGGAAGTTTAATCCCCTCTCCCATTGGAATATCGTCTTCTGACGCTGAAGGCAAATCCAAATCGATTTTTACACGAGCACTTTTCTGTTCTTGTTGTTGCGACAAGGTAATGGTGTCTAAATCCTCAATGACGCGTTGGTTCTCTTCATCGTCTTCATCGGTATCATCAGTACCACGATCGAGTTTTACAAACTCACTCCAAGAAAACATACTTTCAAGACGAAAAATCATCATCCCGTCTTTACCGTCGCCCGCATCAACACGCTCAGCCTTTTTACGGCTACTTTGGCTTTTTTTTGCGTTGGACTTATTTTCTTCGCCTTCTGTCTCCTCAAAGTCACCATATTCTGACAACAATTGCGGATCAACATGCGCTGACGGGTATAACCACAAGTACACCGCTTGGGGTGCATAGTTAACCACAGGAAACTCTGTAACAGAGCCAGGTGTGATTATCGCTTGGCAAATCGCTTTTTCCATTGATTGCTCATCAGCAGGACGCTTTGAATGATCAGCTCGATGTTCAACAAATGCTTTGGCCAGCTTTTGATAGCGAGGTCTTAGTGATGGGAATTTTTCTAGTACCTCAACAACCAGCTGTTGATTGTCAATGGCCCAGTGTTTAAAAGAGCCTTGGTGATGAGCAGCTAATACAGCCAGCCATATATATAAGTCTCTATTTAGCTCTGTTGATGGAAAAACAGCGAGGCTTTCAGGCAGGCGCAAACTTTCTTCATCTTGCCAAGCTAAACTTATTGGAGTGTTATCGGCGGCAATTTTTTGCAAAAAGGTTTTTCGAACTAGGTAGTCTCTCGCACTGGCTGGCTCGACACGTTTAAGTGCGTCTCCTCCTAAAGCACGATAAACAACTCCGACAGACTTACTGATTTCAGAAAATTCTACCTTTGCTTCTTTATGATCTGTACTGGCTTTACGTGTTATGTACTTGTGCCAGATTTCACCAACCCATTCTTCCATTTTACATACTAATTCGTTGCTTCAATTGCGTATATTTAGCGTAGCAAAAAGTCACATAAGATGTTGTGATTTGTATCAAATAACAGGGATTCTCGTTTAGCTATTTTGAGCCGTCGTCATCACCCACTTTTAAGTTAGGTAGGTTTGTGTTTGCTATGGCATTTAACACCATGCCGACCGTAAAACAGAAAAACGCCAGCGCTCCCATACTTGCTCTCATCACTTTATCATCAGCATCTATCGTCAATAGAGATAATGCACTGATAATTGCAACAATGATTGAAATAATTGCTATTACCTTTGATATTTTTTGCAATACTCTTTTATGCCCTTCTTTACGCGGCATATATTTTTCTTCTGTATCCAACTTAATACTCTCATTTAAAAAGTTAAAGAAAAGCCGCGGTATAAGCCACGGCTTTAGTTTGCATTAGATATGTTTTATCCGACTACGCTTCTGCTTTTTCTTTGATAAAGAAACTAGCAAAGTAAGTAAGTAAGCCTAATAAGAAGAACACACCTGCCACTTCACGCATCCAGTAGAAAATTGATAATTTATCTTGTGTTGCCATAAAGCTTAATGCTTCACCTGACTCTGGTAAACGTTGTAACCATACCTGTAGTACACCAGCACCTGTTAAGAACAAGGTGATAAATACCATGGCAACGGTCATTAACCAGAACCCCCACATTTCCCATACTTGCGCACGGTTGCAATTAGCTTCACCAATACCACGAATTTTAGGCATTGCGTAAGAGATAATTGTCATCACGATCATTGCATAAGCACCGTAGAATGCCATGTGACCGTGAGCCGCAGTTATCTGAGAGCCATGTGTGTAAAAGTTTACAGGAGCCAACGTGTGTAAGAAGCCCCAAACACCAGCACCTAAGAATGCCATAACAGCTGTGCCTAATGCCCACAAAGTAGCGGCTTTATTAGGGTGTTCACGACGACGACGGTTAACCATGTTAAACGCGTACAATACCATAGCAAAGAAAGGTAACGGCTCTAGTGCAGAGAAGATAGAACCAACCCACTGCCAATATTCAGGTGTCATTAACCAGTAGAAATGGTGACCTGTACCTAAGATACCCGTGATCAACGCCATAGCAATAATGACATACAACCATTTTTCAATTACTTCACGGTCAACACCAGTAATTTTGATTAATACATAAGCCAAGATAGCGCCCATGATTAATTCCCAAACACCTTCTACCCATAAGTGAACAACGAACCACCAAAAGTACTTATCTAGTGCCAAGTTTGTTGGGTTATAGAAAGCGAATAAGAAGAATACCGCAAGGCCTACAAGACCGGTCAATAACACAAGGTTAATAACTGTTTTTCGACCTTTAAGAATAGTCATACCTAAATTGAATAGGAAGCCTAAACAAACAACCACAATACCAATTTTAGTGATGGTGGGTTGCTCTAAGAATTCACGGCCCATCGTTGGTAATATGTCATTACCGGTAATGTGCGCTAACGTAGAGTATGGAACCAGTAAGTAACCTAAAATGGTTAATGTACCTGCTGCTGCGAATATCCAAAACAACGCAATAGCCAACTTAGGGCTATGTAGCTCTGTTTCGGCTTCTTCAGGAACTAGGTAATAAGCAGCACCCATAAAGCCAAACAATAACCATACAATTAGTAAGTTAGTGTGGACCATACGTGCCACGTTAAATGGAATTGCGCCAGCCAAGAAATCGCCAACTACGTATTGTAATCCCATAATTAAGCCAAATAATATTTGACCTGCAAATAATAGCATTGCAAAAATGAAGTAAGGTTTTGCGACCGCTTGTGATTGATATTTTAATGTACTCATTGCACTACCCTTCAATATTTGGTGGCCAACCGTTAGCATCCATTTCTGAAGTCCACTTCAAAAACTCTGCTAAATCATCAATTTCTTGATCGGTAAGATGGAAGTTAGGCATTTGACGACGGCCAGGAATATTCAACGGTTGAGCTTTCATCCAACCATTAAAAAACATTTTAAAGCCAGCTTCCCCGCCTCGACGTTGATACACATTAGCTAATTCAGGCGCAAAATAAGCACCTTCACCAATTAATGAATGACAACCGATACAGTTATTTTCTTCCCAGAGTTCTTTCCCGCGCTCTACAGCTTCGGTTATGTTCTCTCGGTGATCCCGTTGTGGCATCTCTTTGGTAGTGTGAAAGGTCAAAGCTAAAAATATTAGAAAGAAGAATATACTTCCCCCATAATAAATATTTCGAGCCATCCCCTTAGTAAAGCTCTCAGACATGGTTTTTTTCCCTTATTAAGAAATAAAGCTTAGCTATGATATACCTGAGTGTTTTACTAGGATTTGATGGAAATCAAGTTTCTATTGATAGAGATAACAATACGTTAAATATTTTATCAATTTTACTCTATATCAAAAAATCGGTAGCTTTCTCGCCATAGCCCTTGCAATGTTTAACATGCCTAACATTACAAAACCGGCATGTATGGACACAAAATAAACAACCATAACAAGTATAGAAGCTTCAAATTGTTTTGCTGAAAAAACAACCAATAACGGAATGATTATAATGAAGAAACCGGCCAGAAAAGTTAATTGCACTGAACGATATAAGTGAATTCTTTGCCAACCAAGTTGCTGATACTCTTTTTTGAAAAACCATAGCAAGATGATAAACGCAATGCCGGGGATAAGTAGCAAATTCATTAAATACAGTGATTGATAAATTACAGCAGAGCGCTGGTGTTGCTCAGACTTACTCATTCATAATCTCCTTATAAAATAATATTGCTCACTCATCTCACTATAAAATATAAATTAACGAAATAACACCCGGCAAAATAAAAACATAGCACAAAAATGCAACTCGCCAGATACGAGGCGCATGCTCCAATTCCATAAATTTATCAACTATTTGCTGGCCTTTGAGGAACACAATAAATAAGACGGAAAGTACAAATATTGCGGGTTCCTCAAGGAAACGGCCAAGGCCAACCGATACCAATGTTAATATGATTAACCAAGACCAACTCAGTGAGATTTTTGTTGTTGTTAACATTACAGGTCACCCCACTAAATAACGTAAATTAGAGGAAATAAAATAATCCACACTAAATCAACCATATGCCAATAACTAGCACCAGCTTCATAACCTGAAATAGACAAGCTATAACCACCTTTCGACACTTTAACTGCGATAAACATCAATATTACAATGCCAAGCACGACGTGAAGAAAATGAAAAGCCGTTATCAAGAAATATAGAGTGAAAAAGGTGTTAGTTTCTAGGTCAATACCCAGAGAAAATAGCTGGCTATATTCCCAAAGTTTCACCACCATGTAGACACCGGCGGCCAACATACCAAGTACGAGTAAGACAACTGTTTTTCTACTATTCCCGTTTGAAACCGCAACTAAAGACAACGCTACAAAATAACTGCTTGTGATCAATGCAATAGTATTTATTAAACCTGACACGGTATGGAGCTGAGCTTTACCCGCTACAAACATCTCACTATTGAATTGTTCTGTGACAGCGAAAGCAATAAAAAATATGGCGAAAACGGTAAGTTCAGCTAAGATAAAAAACCACATGGCCAAATCACCAGGTAGTTTTTTATCGTTACTCATTACAGCGTTGTTAGACGCTAACGAGTACGTCATTGACTCACTCATCAAAGTATATTTTAGCAACATCCATTAATGCATTTACTGTTTCTGGGTCGTCCGATAACGGCTCAGCCAAACAACAGCGACATACATCCATTGGGTTCATGCCACTAGAAATCATCTTTGCTGCGTAAATAAGCAACCGCGTAGAAGCCACTTCGTCTAAATCATTTTGCTCTAAACGCCTTAGTGCTTGTGCTAATTCCACCAACTTAAAGGCTAAATGAGGATCTGCACCGGCTTCTTTAATTAATATTTCTTGTTCTAGTTCTGCTGATGGATAATCAAAACGTAAAGCAACGAAACGTTGACGAGTACTGGGTTTCATTCCTTTTAATAGATTTTGATAGCCGGGATTGTAAGAAACCACCAACATAAAACCTGGCGCCGCCTCAATTAGCTCACCTGTACGTTCTAACGGTAATACGCGTCTATCATCGGCTAGTGGATGCAATACAACAGTAGTATCTTTACGCGCTTCAACAACTTCATCTAGATAGCATATACCACCTTCACGAACCGCTTTAGTTAACGGGCCGTCTTGCCAATATGTACCGTCTGGACCGATCAAATGCCGACCAACTAGGTCGGCCGCGGTCAAATCGTCATGACATGCGACGGTGTAAAGCGGCTTATTTAACTTTTGCGCCATGTGCGCAACAAAGCGAGTTTTACCACAGCCTGTAGGGCCTTTTATGAGTACGGGTAATTCATGTCCAAAAGCATATTCGAAAAGTGAAACTTCGTTCGACTGCTCTTGATAAAACAACGATGAGTCCGAGTCATGCGCATTAATATTTTTATCAATCATAGTATTCTTTTTCGTCAAATTTAGGTTAAGCAGCAGCTAAAATACTCTCTTAAATTACCTGTCGCAAGCCGCATTAAAGCTTGTTTGATTCCGATCAACCTTTACCCAGATAAACGCAGTTTAGCGATGAAAAATTATCTATTTTCAAATAAATAGATACCATATTAGTATGTACCAAGTTCAATAGTTTTGAGTAATTTATGGATAAACATGACGTATTTATTTTGGCTCGTACACTCCATATATTTGCCATTGTGATATGGATAGGGGGTGTTGCGTTTGTCACTACAATTCTCATTCCTGCACTCAAAACACAGATTGATCAATCAAAGCGCATGGATTTATTTGAACTATTAGAAGGAAAATTTGCAGTTCAAGCCAAAGTCGTATCATTATTGGCAGGGGCTAGTGGTTTTTTCATGCTAGATTACATGGACGGTTGGTATCGTTTTTATCTATTTCAGTACTGGTGGCTTCATGCAATGGTATTGATATGGTTAGTTTTCACTATCGTGTTATTTGTACTTGAACCCCTGTTTTTGCATCGCTGGTTTAAAAAGCAAGCAGAGCTTAAAAGCCGCGCCACGTTTAACAAAATCCATGTCATGCATAAAGTTCTATTAACGTTGAGTATTTTCACTGTTTTAGGTGCTGCTGCAGGCTCTCACGGATTATTGTTTTAGACAGTAAATCCGCATTATTTTCGCTAATCAGGCTACTTGCCTTTTACTGTGACCATGCCTTTCATTTTAGGGTGTGGCCCGCATTCATAAGGAAACTCCCCTGCACTGTCAAATGTTCTCTGATAAGTTTCGTCAGGGAAAAAATAATCCGGTTCTTCTTTATCAAATTGTTTAAACCACACATTGTGGTATTGACGCTTCTCCACATTTTTCCATACCACGGTATCACCTACTTCAATAGTGACGTGGGCAGGAATGTATTTTTTCTTTAAAATCTCTACTACAACTTCTTTGGCAAATAATGTTCCAGAAAAGCTTAAAGTTAAAACTAATATCATCAAGACACGCATGAACAATTATTCCTTTTTACGTTCGTTAAAATTAAGCATTAAACATTCTTTGTGAACGCAAACGCTTCTTATTGAGAGTGATTATTATTGCTCCCGTAATTGCGACTAGGGCAAATAAGACAAGCAGTAACCCTTCAAGATGACCAAGCTTGAATGAGCCGCCAATCGTGGCTGCTAAAAGCCCCAATAAAACAGCACAAACAGACACAATTGAAAGTAGCCCAGCTAAAATCACGCCTACAATATTAAGTTTAGTAATGAATGCTGAAATGAAAACAATTATACCAATTATCACAATCACCCAAAACCACATACCTGCGCCCATAATAGTGTTTGATACGAGCGCAGTAGCGAGACAAAGCAATGAAAATACAATTGATGTTATTTTCATACCTATTGCTCTTCCTTTAAATAATATATTTTTCAGTGTTTGCCTAGGCTAATTCATTGACGAATAACACTCAACATGATTATGACTTCATCATGTCAAATTGTCTTCTTCTAGTCTAAATGTCCAATGAAGCATTGCATTGTAAAGGCGCTATTAATTGCCCCAGGCAATTCTTATGTATTAACAGCAGGCCAATAAAAAAGGCCTCTTGTTTTCACAAAAAGCCTTTTTCTACATTTCCTTATATGTTGTAGAAAGTACTACAGCTTAACTGCGTTGATTTCTACATCGGCATTGTCTAATGCTAATTTATAGCCAAATGATACATGGTGATAACGACCACTAGTGTAATCATCATGTATTGCGAAGCCAAAGTTGTAAACCTTACCTGCTTCAATGCTTACATCACCTGATTTATCAGATTTCAGTTTGCGTTTAATAACAACAGACCAAATACCATCGCTTAATGTCGCCGCAAATTCAGCACCTTGTCCGCCATGCATTTTGCGCTCAGCTAAGATAATACCGTCTTCAACCTCACCAGTACCAGCCTTATAACGAACAAGATCCATGAACTGATTTGCGTCTTCAGCAGTTTTGATTTCGTCTTCACTTTTCAGCTTATCCCAGCCACCAAGTGCTTTACCACGTCGGCCTTTTAGCTCTAGTTCAGTACGAGACTCTTTAACATATTTGGTTAATCCTGCATTAAAGTCTAAACGTTTAGCCAAGTCAGAGCCTAATAGTGTCTCTTTAGTCGGCTCAAAAGGCATACCATTCGCGTCAGCGTGACAGGTTCCCCAGCAGCCTGCTCTGTCAGCATATTCAACTTCATCTGTAGCGATCATGAACGCAAGTTTCATGGAGTTTTCAGGATCCATTTTACCGCCATCAACAAATGGTGCTGGTGCATGCTCACCTTCAGACCAGCTAAATTTCAAGTAAAGATTTTCGCTATCATGAGTCGCGTTTATAGCGACATCAAAACTACCACGTTTACCAGGTATTAATGCTGGATCTTCAATTTTCTCACTTTCACCTGAGGCGATTAAATTACCAATATCTGCAATTTCTTCGCTATGACATTCTGTACAGCGATCACCTTTTGAGAATGCACGTTTACCACCGTGATTTCGTCCTAAGATCCACTCGATTGAAGCAGTACCAGGGTAGAAAACACTAATATCAACGGCACTTGCATTAGTCCAATCAATGTCAATATTCGACGCAGATTTTGCACCTTTATCACTTATTTTAGGAGCTGCTTCTAATGGAGCACCTACTGACATTTTGCTTGTTGCCTCTGCGACAGCTTTTTCTATCTGCGCTTTAACTTTCGCTTTCTCAGCCGCTTTTTGCTCTTTCAATTTCGCTTTTTCAGCCGCTTCTTTTGCTTCTACCCTAGCTAAACCATCTTTGTACAATTGAGGTACTTCACGAATATAATCAGGATTAGGCGCTTCAATTTCTTCTAGCTCTTCTTCCGTCAACTGATCTCTCACCCCATGATGCGCAATACCTTTGTGACAATCAATACAGGTTTGTCCTGTTTCAAATGCATTTAAGTGTTGTTTACGAGCACGTGGCTTTTGAAATTCTGGGTTCATGGATTCGAAATTATGACAGTTACGACATTCTCTTGAATCGGTAGTTTTCATCGCTTTCCATACGCTCTTTGCCATGGTAAAACGATGTTCATTGAATTT
The DNA here is from genome assembly GCF_030295975.1 of Thalassotalea atypica. Classification (NCBI taxonomy): domain Bacteria; kingdom Pseudomonadati; phylum Pseudomonadota; class Gammaproteobacteria; order Alteromonadales; family Colwelliaceae; genus Thalassotalea; species Thalassotalea atypica. The sequence goes on along the minus strand of NZ_AP027364.1, from coordinate 1,717,735 downwards.
TTCTTTTGTATCTAGTTTACCTGTTAACCAGCCATACACCTCATAGGATGCTTGGATCTTACGGACAACTTTATGTACCCACGGACGCGGTACGTGACAATCAGGGCAACCAGCCCTTACACCCGTGCGGTTAGAATAGTGAATTGTAGGTGTATACTCTTGATATACATTATCTTTCATCTCGTGACAGTTAATACAAAATTCGGTTGTATTGGTCGCCTCCATTGCTGTGTTGAAACCACCCCAAAAGATGATACCTACAATGAAAAATACGACAGCACCCGCTACGGTAGTGCCAAGAATTAATCGGCGTGACCAAAAGCTTGGGGTTTCAGACTTACTATTATTTACCATAATGAACTCGTACGATGTTTGCGAATACGCGCGAGCATAGCTGTTGCTATGCTCGCATAATCAATAAATCATTTATCGACTAAGTTTTGTGATTCATACGGTTATAAACGTTGAACTTACCAGTTGGCGTAGTTAAGCCTTTGATACGGTGCTTCTCTTTAAGAGTTTTGGCATCATATACAACGATTTCACCTGTTGGGTTCTTGTTATCTGTACGGTTCCAAACTGAAACCCAAACCTCTGTACCGTCGTCATTGAATTCCATATGAAGAGCGGCTTTACCTTCTTCTTCAGTTACACGGATAGTTTTAACGATTTCGTGAGTATCTTTATCAATAACTTGTACTGATTGTTGTACTTCTGGCTCTGGGTGTTTCAGCTGATCAGCCCAAACATATTGTGAAGTTTCGTGAGTACGGATGAATGCACCTGCACCATCTGTTTCAACTTCATAACATAGTTTCCAAGCATGGTCAGGGTGGTTGATTGGATCATTACCCCATACTGAAATAAGACCAGTACCTAAGTGAGTTGTGCCGCCAACAGGACCACATTTCTTATCAATCCAGTTAGCACCAGGACCTGGGTGAGGTAAGCTATCTACGTCAATCATAGCTTCTAATTGACCGTCTTTAGTATCAACTACTACCATTTTGTTCGATGCGTTAGCAGCGATTTGGAAGAAGCGACCTGAAGGGTCGAAGAAACCATCATGTAAAAATTCAGCTGATTCAATTGCAGTAATTGTTAAGTTGTCTAAATCAGAGTAGTCAACTTGTAACATTTTACCTGTTTCTTTAACTGCAACGATGAAAGCAGACTCATTTGGTGCCGTGTAAATTGCAGCTACACGTGCTTCATTAATGAACTCACCTTTTGTATTATAACCGCGAGTTGAAACAACTTTTAATGGATTTAACGTTTCAGCATCCATGATAACGAAATGCGCAGGCCAGTACCCACCAGCAATTACGTATTTTCCGTCTCCTGAAACAGCGATATCACGTGCGTCATATGCCATTTTAGTTTCAGCAACTAACATTTTATCAGGTGTTTGCCATAAATCGATCTTGTTAACTTTACCGTCACGACCAATGGTGTACCAGAAACGACCAACATCTTTGGCGTGGTCTTTCTTATGATGCTCAGTACCTTTGATTACGTGTACCGCGTAACCTGTATCGATATGTGTGATAATTTTCTTAGTGTCGCCATCAACGATTGCAGCTTTACCGGCATCACGCTCAATTACAACGAAGAAGTTTTTCCAGTTTAAACCGTGTAATGGTTTAGTTGGATAATCTTTAAGAGCAACAAATTCTTTAGTGTGAGAGCGCATTTGCTCTAGCGACATTTCTGGTGGAACTGGAGGAGTCATTTGGATGAACGTTGCTAAGTTAGCAATTTCTTCTTTGCTGAATAAATCATCAAAGTTGTTCATACCACCTTCAGTACCTAGAGAAATAATTTTCTCTAAACGCTTTTGGCCTTTTTTAAGCATTGCTTTTGGCTCAAGGTTTTTACCTGTTGCACCTTTACGTAAAACACCATGACAACCAGCACAGCGTTGGAAGTAATGTAATTGTGCTTTTTCAAAGTCAGCTTCAGACAATGTTGGTTCTGCGGCAGATACTGACATGCTTATTCCACTTGCCGCCATACCTATTGCTATACCTAAAACTGAAAGGCCTTGTTTCATTGTTTTCATCGGTTCATCTCCAGATGTAATTTTCGGTTTTTTACAAATCTAAAAATCATACTACGATCATAGATTTTAATTTTATATTTCAATGCTTTAACAAAAAAATAGTGTTAACCGCCGTTCAAATTTCATACTTAAATATATACTTGATTTCAATTAATGCACTATAAAACCAGATATTACATTGTGTAAAAAATGAGCGCGTATTTGTTATTTACTACTATCCTGTAATTTGCTGATGAAATAACTGATACAGATCAAGTTTAAAAACAAAAGTATCATTGAAGGGTTGTACATATTGATCGAGGTCAACAAATACACCTAAACCACTTAAGGTTTAGCAAAATAACTTTAAGATGTAGTGACATACTGAAGTTAAGCAAGCAGAATAACCATATATTTTTTAGGGGTAATATCAATGAATAACAGAACTAAGTCTTTAATTTATGCTGCAGTAATTGGGCTTATTATTGTGACCATTTTCTTAGGATTCCTGTCGAGTATCACTAATCCTGTGTCTTGGATTTTAATTGTTGTACTTTTACTTATTTCGACACTTTACAAAAAAGCTGCTTCCAACAAAGAAATGTTATGGAAGGAAGAATATTCCGTTGGTGTAGATGTTTTAGATAACGATCACAAAAAACTTATCAGTTTACTCAATCAATTTACAACAGCATATGATTATGCCATGAGCGAAGAATACGAACGTGAAGCATTGAATGACTTAGTCAACTACACCAAACATCACTTCCAACGAGAAGAAGAGTTAATGGCTAATGCACAGTACCCAGATTTAGAGAATCATAAGAAGCAACATGTTGTGATGATTGAACAAGTGGGTAAATTTGTCGAGCTATATAACGAACAAGGCCATGACTCAATGAATGAAATAAGCACATTTCTAACGAATTGGCTGATCAATCATATCCAAGGTACCGATCAAGAATATACTGAGCACCTTAATAGCAAAGGCATCAAGTAGAAAGAGACATAAAACGTAGGTTTTACATAATGTTAGCCTACGCTCCAGCCTTATCTTCAAGTAGTAAACAATAACTACCGTCGACAACAACCGAATAATATTCTGCCCACTTATTTCGCACTAAACCTTTAAATTACATCAACTTAACCGTAGTCAATCGAATTTAAATCAATACAACAACTAACAAATTGTCAAAAATCCGATTTAAATCAAAAAAACCTCACCTAAATCCAGCAAAGTATGATCTTTGACAACATTTGAGTGCCTACTATCATGATATGGTACAGACCATTATTTGATGCTTCGTTTTAATGGAGAAAAGATGAACTTGAAACAAAAACTCTTCATGTTTTTTTTGTGTGTATCTCCTTTGGTCACAGGATTTTCCAGTAGTGCAACAGAACAAGAGAAGACACTAACTGAACAAAGAAAATCTGATTTAGTTCATCTGGTTAAACAAGATTGTGGCTCTTGTCACGGTATGACTCTCAAAGGCGGTTTAGGGCCATCCCTACTAACAGAAAATTTAAGAGACAAACCACTTCTTTTCATTCAAAACACAATTTTACACGGCCGTCCCGGGACAGCAATGCCACCATGGAAAACGATATTGACAGTAAAAGAAGCCGAATGGATTAGTTTACAATTACAAAAAGGAACTATTGATGAAAAATAGCCGTGCTCGAGTTTTACTAGCGCTATTGCTAGGGTCGACTCTAATAGCTTGTTCTTCAAATACCAATGACACTTCATCGAACAATACCACCTATAGACCTACAGGTGATTTAGGCGTGATTATTGAACGTGCTTCTGGACAAGTTCAAATTGTTAATCATAGCCACAAGCAACAAATCAGTGAAATTGATGGTTTAGGTGATTTATCCCACGCATCAATTGTATATTCTCGCGATGAACGATTTGCCTATGTTTTTGGCCGCGATGGTGGTTTAACTAAAGTTGATTTGCTCAAAGATAAAATTGACCGTCGCATAATCCAATCAGGTAACAGTATTGGCGGCGCCATCAGCCAAGACGGTAAATTAGTCGCCGTTTCCAACTATACACCAGGTGGTGTAAAAGTCTTCAACAGCGACACCTTAGAGCTTGTTGCAGATATCAAAGCGACAATAGTACCGAGTAAAGGTTTAACCAAAGATGGCCTACCCTACCGCTCCAAGGTTGTCGGATTAGTCGATGCTCCCGACAATAAGTTTGTCTTTAGCTTGTTTGACAGTCATGAAACATGGGTAGCCGATTTTTCCGGTAAAAAAGTTGAGATTACCAAATATACAGATATCGGATTATTTCCTTATGATGCCCTAATCAGTCCTGATGGTCGTTACTATATTGCCGGTTTGTTTGGCGAAGATGGCATGGCATTACTTGATTTATGGCACCCAGAAAAAGGCATGCGTCATATATTAAAAGACTATGGCAAAGGCGACAAAAAATTACCTGTTTATAAGATGCCACATTTAGAAGGCTGGGCCATTGCAGGAGATCATGCTTTTGTCCCTGCGGTTGGTCAGCATAAAGTACTCGTTATTGATACGAAAACATGGCAACAAGTCGCTGAAATTCAAGCTCACAGCCAACCTATTTTCGTGATGGCACAACCAGATAATCGTCAGATATGGGTGAACTTTGCTTTTCCTGATAACAATACCATTCAAATATTTAACACCGAAACTTTTGAAAAAGTAAATACGCTGCAACCTGGTCCTGCGGTCTTGCATATGGAGTTTACGCCGCGTGGCGAGCATGTTTGGATGTCAGTTCGAGACAGCAATGAAGTGCATGTGTATGACACGAAAACACAAACATTACTGAAAACAATACCTTCAAAAAGTCCAAGTGGTATTTTCTTCACCAACCGTGCGCATCAAATAGGTCTGTAACTATGACACTTTCACTATTGCAGCAACAAATTATCAATAGCTATCAAAAAGGCTTCCCTGTTTGTTCTCGCCCCTATCAAGTAGTGGCAACAGCGCTAAATAGTACTGAAGATGACGTTATTTCAGCTATTAAAGATTTAAAAGACAAAAACATATTGTCACGATTAGGACCAGTGTTTTGTCATAAAAAAGCAGGCGCAAGTACTCTAGCCGCAATTGCAGTACCGCCAGCTCAACTGGATAAAGTGGCGGGCATTGTTAACCAGTTCGAACAAGTTAACCATAATTATGCGCGTGAACATGAGTACAACCTTTGGTTTGTCGTTACAGCAAATGATGCTGTAGCACTAGAATATACGTTAATGGAAATAGAGCTTTTAACTGGATTACCTGTTTTGGTACTGCCGATGGAAGCGGCCTATCACATTGATCTTGGTTTTAATATTGATTTTCAACAGTCAAAGATGAAGGAACATTAGTATGACGAGCTTACGACCTATTGATGCCAAAGCCCACGTTCTCGGACAAGTACCGTATTGCTCTCTCACCGAGCAGCAGCAAGTTAAGCTAAGAGCCATAATCGAGCAAGGGTTACCGCAAGTGGCTCAACCTTATTTAGCTATTGCAAAGCAAATAGATGCAACAGAGCAGCAAGTATTAGAGCAAGTAGCTATGTGGCAAGAGAGTGGATTAATAAAACGCTTTGGCATAGTGGTCAAACATAGACAACTTGGCTATACCGCAAACGCAATGGTGGTATGGAATATTGCAGACGCCGACGTAGAAAAAGTCGCAAGTAAATTATCACTCTATGATGAAGTTTCACTATGTTATCGCCGCCCTCGCCGATTGCCTGACTGGCCCTATAATCTATTTTGCATGATCCATGGTACAGATCGAGATTTGGTCTTGGGTCAAATCGATAAAATCACCAATGAGTTAGCCCTTGAAGACGTACAAAAAGACGTATTATTTAGCTATAAAGCTTATAAACAAAATGGTGCTCGTTACGGTAAAAATGGGCAAAAATCATGATCGAAGCCTCTGCAAAAACAAAAATAGACGAACAAACAGACCGTAAAAGAACGCATGAAGTTGTCGAGTTAACGCCGTTAGATAAAGGACTGATTAACCTCTTGCAACATGGCTTGCCAGTATGTGAGCGTCCATTTGAAGTTATCGCCAATGAGTTAAACTCTACAGAAGAAGAAGTCATTACTCACTTAAATCAATTGCTAGAAAGTAAAGTGTTGAGTCGATTTGGTCCTATGTTTGATGCAGCCTGCTTAGGTGGGGCATTTACGCTGGCGGCACTTGCTGTGCCTGACGAGAGATTTGAAGCAGTTACAGCACAAGTGAACAGTTTTGAGCAAATTGCTCATAACTACCGACGAACTCATCAATACAACATGTGGTTTGTTATCGCAACGGAGTCTCAACAAGAAATTTATCAAGTCATCGAAGAGATAGAAAATATGACTGGGCTTGAAGTTCTAAACGCACCTAAATTAGAGGAATTTTATGTCGGTCTCTACCTCCCAGTCTAATGCACTTACGCCTATAGAGCGTGAATATGTGCTGCTAACTCAAAATGGTTTACCTATTGTAGCTAGACCCTACCATTGGATTGCTGAACAGTTAAAAATATCAGTAGAACAAGTTTATGAGTTAACTGAAAAATTCTTAGAAAATGGCATTGTTCGTCGAATCGCTGCAGTCCCTAACCATTATAAGTTGGGCTACACTTATAATGGCATGACCGTATGGGATATTGCTGATGAACATGCCACTACGTTTGGTGATGCAGTCGGCAAACTTCCTTTTGTCAGTCACTGTTATTTACGTCCACGAAAATTACCAAGCTGGAATTTCAATTTGTTTGCCATGGTACACGGGAAATCTCCTGATGAAATCGAGCAACAACGTAGCCAAATTAAAAAATTACTGACTGATGTACTGGTTGAACGTTTTCATGATGATGAGCAAAAAACACTCTTCAAACCATATGACATGTTAACCAGCACCCAAATATTAAAAAAGACCGGATTGCGTCTTAAACGAAATTCAACAGAGAAGGCATAGTAGATTATGTTTAGGATCTCACAATTACTTAAAACCTTTCACGATGATTTACCTCCAGGCAAGGCACACAAAATGCCTGGACCTGTCGTGATCTGGAACTTAATTCGCCGTTGTAACCTCCGCTGTAAGCACTGTTACTCAACGTCCCTTGATATTGATTTTAAGGATGAACTGACGACAGAGCAGATTAAAGCAACGATTGATGACCTGAAAGTTGCCCATGTCCCTGTACTAATCTTATCTGGCGGTGAGCCATTAATGCGCCCAGATATTTTTGAAATTACGGCATATGCTAAATCAAAAGGTTTCTATGTCGCACTATCAACTAATGGTACGCTCATTGACGAATCAAATATTGAGAAAATAAAGGCTGCAGACTACCAATATGTTGGAATTAGTATTGATGGTTTGGAAGAGTTCCACGATGAATTCCGTCAACAAAAAGGTAGCTTTAAACAATCAATGCATGCCCTAAAACTGTGCAAAGAGGCAGGGATTAAAGTGGGCATGCGACTTTGTTTAACACAGGATAATTTTGCTGACTTACCTGCGATGTTGAACTTAATGGAAGAAAATAATGTCGATAAATTCTATTTATCACACTTAAATTATTCCGGTCGTGGAAAACGAAACGCAGAAAATGATGCAGTATTTAAAATGACCAAAGACGCAATGGAGATGCTTTACGAACGAGCTTGGTCGCATATTTCAAAAGGAATAGAAACCGATTTTGTCACAGGAAATAACGACGCAGACGGTCCTTTTTTGCTGCAGTGGGCACAGAAAAAGTTTGGTGACAAATACCCAGAGCGTATTGAAAACCTACGCCAACGCCTAATAAATTGGGGCGGAAACGCCAGTGGCGTAAATGTTGCAAACATTGACAATACAGGAACCATTCATCCTGATACATACTGGTGGAACCACCCAATTGGCAATGTCAAAACTGAAAAATTTTCAGACGTTTGGCGAAATACTCAAGATCCACTAATGCTAGGGTTTAGACAATCGCCAAGACCTGTCAAAGGTCGCTGTGCTAAATGCCAGTACTTGAACATCTGTGGTGGCAATACTAGAACCAGAGCGTTTGCCCAAACCAAAGATGCATGGTCAGAAGATCCTGGTTGCTACTTGGAAGATCATGAGATTGGCATTGCCAGTCAAGTAGCCGAAGAAATTTCCGTTGTACAAGTATAGATAAGACAAATTAAAGGAAAATATATGACAACCTCACCACTATCGATTAGCAGCGCAAAAATAAAGTCTTATGGAAAGTCTTGTCTTAACGCTGGAGAAGTTGCTTTAGTTGGCTCAGGTCCTGGTGACGCAGAATTACTCACCATACGAGCAGTAAGGTTTATTGAACAAGCAGAAATAGCTATTTACGATCGTTTAGTTAGCGAAGAGATACTGGAATTGCTGCCTGAAAATTGTGAAAAATACTATGTTGGTAAAGAGCAAGCGAAACACTGTGTACCACAAGACAAGATCAACCAACTTCTCGTAGACCATGCCAAAATGGGTAAAAAAGTCCTACGACTAAAAGGCGGTGATCCATTTATCTTTGGGCGTGGTGGTGAAGAAGCAGAATTCATGCTAGAACGTGGCGTAAGCTGTCACGTTTGCCCCGGAATTACGGCGGCTTCTGGCTGTACAACATATTCTGGCATACCGCTAACTCATCGCGGTGTTGCTCAAGGTTGTACCTTCATAACAGGTCACATGCAAAATAATGGTCAGCTAAACTTACCATGGGAAAGCTTATCTAGTAAGGCGCAAACCGTGGTGTTTTATATGGGCATTAATACCTTACCTAAAATTACCGAACAGTTAATAAAGCACGGCCGAGAAGCAGATACGCCTGCCGCACTAATCCGTAAAGGAACACAACCCGAGCAGCAAACCTATCGTGGTACTATTGGTAACTTGGCTGAATTAGTAGAAAAGCATAACATCACGCCACCTACCCTTATCGTAATTGGTGATGTAGTGAATCAATTGACTGACAAAAACCTGAAAACACCGGGCTTTTTCGATGCAAATGATTACGTCCAAGCTAGCGAAATCCAAATTAAGACGGCTTAATCTTTGGAATTAAGACATTAAGGCACTTAAATGAAGTCAAAAATTTTGATGGCGGTAGTTAACCTACCCGTCTTTAAAGGTGTATCTTTTGCACTAACGTTGGCAACAAGCTTTGCTTTTTCTGCCAATTTACAAGCAGCGGATAGTACTATAGCGAAAGCTGAAAAGCTCTACGAAACACATTGCCAAACATGTCATGGCATAGAGCGCATGGGCGCAATGGGTCCAGCTCTTTTCCCTGAAAACCTTTCTCGATTAAGAAAAAATAAAGCGGTAAATGTCATTAAACATGGCCGAGCGGCAACGCAGATGCCTAGTTTTGTAAAAACATTGAATGATAGTGAAATCAATACGCTTATTGACTATATCTATACGCCAGCGAAAGAGCTTCCAAAGTGGAGCATGGCGGATATGAAAGATTCTCAGGTTCAACATTTTGACCAAAGTAAGTTGGGTAACACGCCTGTTTTTGATGCCGACTTGATGAACTTGTTTATTGTTGTCGAACTTGGCGATCATTCGGCAACTGTACTCAATGGTGATACATTTGAGCCAATCACACGATTTAAGACTCGTTTTGCCTTGCATGGTGGTCCTAAATATTCACCTGATGGCCGCTATGTTTACTTCGCCTCAAGGGATGGATGGATCAGCAAATACGATATATACAACCTAAAAGTTGTTTCGGAAATCAGGGCTGGGATTAATACTCGAAATCTAGCCATTTCTTCAGACGGTAAATACGCTATTGTGGGTAATTACTTGCCGCACAATGTGGTTATTCTAGATACTAAAGACTTAACTCCAATAAAAACAGTTGAAACAATTGACTCACAAGGCGTTAGTTCACGTGTCAGTGCGGTATACAACGCACCACCTCGTCATAGCTTTATAGTGGCCTTAAAAGACGTTAAAGAGGTATGGGAAATCCCATACAGTGATAAAGGTGGTGTTGAAGTGTTCAAAGGTTGGGCACATGATTACCGTAAAGACGGCGGCGAAGGGGAATTAGAAAACTGGAAAATTGAAGATGCCTTCCCTATTCGACGTATTCGTACCGCAGATTATCTGGATGACTTTTTCTTTGACCCTGAGTACATCAACTTGATAGGTGCTTCTCGCGATAGTCAAAATGGTCAAGTAATTAATTTAGATACCAAAAAGAAAGTTGCCACTATCGAGATGGCCGGTATGCCACACTTAGGCTCAGGGATTACATGGGATTATCAAGGTAAAACTATATTTGCTTCTCCTAACATTAAAGATGGCCGCGTATCTGTGATTGATATGGAAAATTGGAATGTAATTAAAGAAATTAAAACCGAAGGCCCCGGTTTCTTTATGCGCAGCCATTCTAATTCACCTTACGCGTGGGTAGATGTATTTTTTGGTCCAAACAAAGAAAAAGTACACGTCATTAATAAAGAAACATTAGAAATAGTGAAAACCCTCGCTCCTGCCCCAGGGAAAACTGCAGCACATGTGGAATTCACCAAAGATGGAAAGTACGTTATTTTAAGTATTTGGGATAATGACGGTGCGATCATTGTATATAACGCTAATACACTGGAAGAGATAAAGCGATTACCAATGAAAAAACCATCAGGAAAATATAATGTGTTTAATAAAATAAATTACGAAAAAGGCACCAGTCACTAAGTTTCATTTATTAAGCCATACTCCTTTAAACGGAGTTAATTAAGAGGGAGCTCATGTGGCTCCTTTTTTGTTCCGGCAGATGTTTAAGGCTCATCATTAAACGTTTAACAAAGCAATATTACGATCTTCAAAGGAAAAGCTCTCATGGCAAAAGTCGTGCTAATTACAGGTGCAAGCTCCGGTATCGGTAGAATAACTGCGTTAAGACTCGTGCAAGAGGACTATATTGTTTATGCTGGCACTAGAGAGCCCTCAAAATTTTCAATCACTTTAGAAAACTTACATGTTGTCGCCCTTGATATCACCGATAATCAAAGTATTGATAAGGTCATTAAACGCATAATTGATGAACAAGGCACGATAGATGTTCTCGTTAACAACGCAGGCTATGCGCTAGTATCAGCGGTTGAAGACGTCACGGAAGAACAAATGTACCAACAATTTAATATCAATGTATTCAGTCTTTTTCGCTTGTGTAAAGCGGTTACGCCTTTAATGAGAAACCAAAGCAAAGGCGTGATCATCAACATCAGTTCCTTCCTTGGCAAAATAGGACTGCCCCTATTCACCTTTTACAACTCAAGTAAGTATGCGGTTGAAGGTGTAACTGATTCACTTAGATACGAGTTAAGCCCTTTTAATATCAGGGTACACTCGATCATGCCGGGTTTTTTTAGCACTAACTTCTCCAAAGGTAATTTAGTTGTTAATTCATCAACTATGGCAAAAAGCAGCCCGTACTCCGCCTTAACCGATAATTTAGTCCCAAATATTTTGGAGCAAATAAACGAAGGAAATGATGCTACCGAAGCGGCAGATCTTATTATTAAGATCATCGAAGATAAAACGTTCCCCGCAAGAGCGACGATAGGAGATAAAGCCAGAAAGTTTATCCCCATGCGACGAGAACTGTCTGACGAAGATTTCGAACGTAGAGTCAGGGAGTACTATAGCTTACATGGATAGCTTCTTTTTTAATATTACTGATAGATGTTATAAACTTACTGAACTGTACAAACATTGTAATCAGCATATCTATCGTGTTGATATCTCAAATGGTTTAGTCTTTTTTGATATTTCACTTAATATGACTGAAAACAAAGTACTACGCCTGAAAAACCTCGATCGCATGAACTTTATCGTCTCTGTGCGCCAAGGTGCATGCTTAGTAAAAGACAATATTGCCCAAAAGGACGTCAAGTTAAATAGGGACAACACATACTTATTTGGTTCTTCTCGGCAAGATTTAGAAATAACCATTGAACACTCAGAAAAATCCGAGATATTCATTCTCTTTATCGGTGACTTTTTCATTAAAAGGTACTTAAGTGACAATACCGACGAACCGATCAACTTTTTATATGAGAAGCTGCAAACTGAAGTTAGCCTTGAGCTAATCAATGAGACACCGACCGACGCGCTTAGCCTTTATCTTATCGATAAAATCATTAAAGCTAAACACAATGAGAAGATGAATAGTATTATCAGTGAGCATCGCGCCATTGAGTACATCATCCACCGATTTTCATTACTTGATATACTTGATCCGAGCGTGCACACCGAAGAGGAAGTTGAAATAGCTGCAAGGGCTAAAAATATCATCCTTCAACACTATTGCAATCCGCCTTCTCTTAAAGAGCTGGCAAGGTTATGTGCTACTAATGACTTCAAGTTAAAAAAATCTTTTAAAAAAGTCCATAAAACCACCATTTACGCTTATATTCAAAAGCTTCGTTTAGAAAGAGCTAACCTGCTTTTGCGAGAAAACATCATGAGTGTTGCCGATATTGCACATGAAATTGGCTACAAACATCAAGGGCACTTTAGCTCAATATTTTATAAAGCATATGGCGTATATCCTAAAGACTTAAAAAGCTCCGCATTGTGATACTTAATAATCCCTTTAGTGACAAAACCCTATAATAATAATTAGTCCGCCAAGGTAATATTTGCTTAATGAAATCACTACTTAGGAAATATTATGACTAAAGTTGTTTTGATCACTGGTGCTAGTTCTGGAATGGGCGAAATTACCGCTCGTTTTTTAAATGAAAATGGTTATACCGTTTATGCAGGAACGCGAGATAAGAGTCTTGAAACGCCCAAAATACAAGGCGTAAACAATATTTATCTTGATGTCTCTGATACTGAATCAATGCAAAAAGCGGTAACGTCAATTATCGCTAAAGAAAGCAAGATTGATGTGTTAGTTAATAATGCCGGATTTGGACTTGTTTCGACCGCTGAAGAAGCGACTGACGAAGAGATCTTTAAACAGTTTGATGTGAATGTTTTCGGCTTAATGAAAATGACCAGAGCCGTACTTCCTTATATGCGCGAAGCAAAAGCAGGTGTCATTATCAACATCAGTTCATTCTTAGGAAAAATGGGGCTACCACTATTGTCTCATTACAATGCAAGTAAGTATGCCGTTGAAGGCTTCGTTGATTCTATTCGTTTTGAAGTCGCCCCGCATAATGTGCGTGTTCATTCTGTTCAATCAGGGTTATTTGGCACTAATTTTGTTAAAAAAGGCCTTGTAGCAAATGCTGCAACAACTAGCGATGACTCACCCTATAAAGAGCTGGTTGCCCATTTTGTTCCAATTGTTGCTAAAGCGATCAATGAAGGCCCTAGCCCTCTACCAATTGCTGATGCTGTAAAATCGATTATAGAAGATGAAAATTCTGCTATTGCCGTCCCTGTAGGCAGCGAAGCGACAACATTTGTCCCTTTACGTAAAGAGCTCTCTGACGAAGCCTTTGAAGTAAAAGTGAAAGAAACGTTCGGTATCTAATATTTACTGCTCACCATACTGAGCGAACAGTAGCTTTGTGCAATAGTTACACACTGAACTCCATACGCGGGGTTGCTTGTTCGCTTTCATCGACACTTGGCGCGCACAGCAAGATACGTTTAGACTCAATATTGTGCTCGCTCATCAGGTAACTTTTTAAATGACCTGCGCGTTGGAGACTTAGTTCACGAAGCTTTTCATCAGCGTTCTCTTTTGGCGTGGCCATTTCACTTATAGCTGCAACGGCACACAGCTTGATGTGCATCTCTGGACGTTCAATCATTAAACCAGCAATTTGATCAATATATTCACGTTGCTCAGGCGCCAAATTGATTTGCTCTTTTTCATAGTTCATTGGTTTTATATCGGTTTTTAGCATATAACCGCCAGCAAACTTAGCAATAGAGACGATATTGGCATATGGAACAAATGTTTGAATCAAATAAGTTTCTGTCGCCGCCATTATCGCTTTCTTACCGACAATATTAATAAAGCTCGCGAAGCCAAATTCAGGATCAGAAATATTTCCGGCCAATGGGATTTCTAAATCAACATTACCATTTTCATCTTTTAGCATATTAAATGCTGAACCCAGTGAAATCAGGCTATCACTTGAGGGTTGCTCATTGTGATTACTTTCTTTCTCAGTAATATCAACACCGCGTAGCACGATATTAGAATCCCCCTGCAAAACGTCATCTTTAATTGTTAAATCAATATTTGTATCAAGTTGACCACTAGCAAAACTCAAGTCTGCCATATCGCCCAAATATGCTGAAAGCGCAGGCAAAGAAAGCTCTTCCAAATTACCTTTGAATGAAACATTTGTTTTATCTGCCCATGGTCTTACAGTCCCGTCAAAGTTTAACTTGGCATGTTGATCTACTTCGGCGAGCAATGTATAGGTTGTTAGTTCATTTATTTCACTGGATAGATTATCTAATGCAAATTTTTCAATTTTAATGTCGCGCTCAAAGGTTTGCTCAAAACTCATATCTCGAAAATATATATTCGCTGGCTCTGCAAGAAATATCCTATGAATCAAAAATTCAAATATCGAGTGATCTTCATCTTTTGGTTGTGTTGGTGATACTTGAACAATCTCAATAGTGTCTTGTTGCGTAGAAATCTCATTGTTGTCTTGAGCTACCTCTCCATCACGGTTGAGTAGTGGCAGGTTTGCAAGCTTTCGTTGCGCATCTAGAATGATGTTAGCGTCAATGGCGCCAAACTCAATTTCCGATAGGTTTAAAGCTTCATTAGAAAAAACAATGTCTCTGAGCGTTATTTGCTTAAAACTAGCTAGAGTGGGCGCTTGGTTGTCCTCAGACGCTTTGTCTTCTTGATGTATCGATAAATGTTCACCAATGAACAATTGTTTAGCCATAACTGCTTTTGAAGATATTTCAACACGGCCTTGTTTGAAGCGCAGCGTTATCGGCTCTGTTGTAAATTGGCCGAGAGAAAGCAACTTTTGTTTTTGCTCCGATTGCTCAATCGCTAGTTTTTCTAGACCTACGGTTAACTCACTTTCGATATCTATAGCGAAATTACTCTCTTCTACTTTTTGTTGCTGTTTAGGCAACTTAATAACGACATGCGTATGATCACTTTCGATGGAGAAAGCCCCAACCGAAGCAACACGCTCATGATCTGTTACCTGCACGTTTTCAGCACGAATATGGGTATCACTAATGGCAAAATTCATTTCGCTGGGGTTTAGTGTTGTTTCAATGGTCATTGCTACATCGGTGTTAGCTGACAGATGATGAATGGTTGAGGGCAAGTATTGCTTGAGCTTTTCGAAGGTAAAATCTGATAATCGAATTTCTGTGAGAATTTCACCTGCTGAATTGTTAAGCCCACCATCGAGTTTCACCTCAATATTGGCATTGTTAACCGAACCATTAGTGGATAATAAAAAACGTTGCTCGAAAGCAGAAGCTGTTAATTTATCAACATTGATTGCGTATAAGTTCAACTGGTGCTCAATACCAAATTCGTTAAAAGCAATATTTATATTGCTGACGTCAATATTTGATAAATCAACCGACCAGTTACTTTGTGCATCACTCAGTGGCTCTTTGAGTTCTTTCTCTTTAGTCCCTGCATTTAATTTTTGAGTGTTGATCCCGGCAATAATGAGCCCTTGTGTATTCTTTAATATAGAAAGATATACCCCATCAACGGTTAGTTCATCAAACATCAACTGTTTCGAAAATAATGCCAATAAATTAACGTCAATTTTCACTGTCTTTAATGCGAATGCTGGTGTTGTTCCTAATACATCCGTTAATTCAGCATTTTCAATTACTAAAGCGCCCTTAAAAGGATTGAAAGACAAGTCACTCTTGTTTGAAAATTTAACATCATATACTTTTAGCTCTTGATTCAATTGGTATTTCAAAAAGTACCCACCAAAAACCCATACACCACTGAGCATTATAAATAGACAGGTAAACAGGATGAGAACTGGTGTTTTTAGCCATGAAAGTGCTCGGGAGGTTTGTAATTTATCTGTCATTAATACGTCCATTTCTATTGGTATCTAAACTAACAATCATTATCCGCTTTTCAATTTTACATAAAAAACCTAAGTAACTCGAAGATAACTCAATACATAGGATTTTAATCTATAAAACAATATTTTACGACATTATAATTTCAGGTTTAACCGTTTATCTATTTGTTTTGTTCCCCAATTAGGACTGAAAATTTTAAATACTTCATCTACTAGGAAACAATGTGAAACATACCTATTCCCCAACCTAGTACGAGCAAAATACACCAATAAAACTGTTAGTTTTATTGTGCAAATTATTGCCTAACATGAAGGTTGCTTTAACTTTTGAAAAATATGAATCACTTAAACTTAGCTATAAAAAAGCCAACAATAAAGTTGGCTAATTAATGTCTAATAAACCAGCAATTGGTTAATCTTCTTCAGAACGAAATAGACAATGTTTTGTATAATCCTTGCTTTCAGTCATTGTCCAATCTCCTTTAGGCTTTTCAGACAAAGCCTCACACCACTTCTTACTACCCACTTCAGGAGCACATGCCGTAATTGTTATACAGACCGCGAACATTCCAATTATTTTTTTCATCGAACACCTTTTCATAAAATTAATTGTCGATAACATATCATAACAAAAAGCCACTTAACGTTAAGCAATAAAAAGCCGTTATTGTGAAATCACAAGAACGGCTTTATTAATCAATGGTCTTAGAAAGGTTCTCTAAGATCTTTAAGGTGGCTAATTAAAACTTAGCGCCAACCCATATCCAAAGCTTATCAGTGTCTACATATGAACCATCTTCAGCTGAATATGCGGCAAACTTAACACCACCAGAGAAAGTTTTGTTGAAACCGCGTGTATAAGCAATATCGATTTCGCTACCAAAATCATCAATACGACTTACTGAGCCATCATCGTTCGCAACGTTAGTATCTTCATCCGCACTGAAGTCGTGGTATGTTGCAGACCATTTGCCGCCAAAAGCTTTACCAGCAACTGTTACGTACATGTCAGCTAAACCTTGCTTAGGCGTACCTAAGAACATGTCCGCCCAACCATTGAACTTATGTAAAGTTGCTAATGGAGTTGAGAACGCATAATTACCATCATCGCTACCTAGTAACTCGTAACCACCTTTAATTGTGATACCGTTTGTCACATAACCTAACTCAGCTAACATGTAATCTGCATCGTAGTCAGTAGTATCTGTTTCTGATGATTGTGTTGCATACTCAGCAGTATAAAGTAACTTGTTGTCACCCATTTTCTTAGCGCCAGCAAAACGCACGCCGTAAGTATCTAACGAGTTGTCTGCACCTTCATCAACTTCTAATAAGTAGCTATATGCAGATAATTTACCCGCATCTAGCTTGTATGAAAGGTTGATTAAGTGATCTTTTGCATCTAAATCAGCTTCTTCACCGAAAATACGGTTACGCTTAGTAATGTATGCATAGTTAAGACTTAACTTATCTTGTTTGTACGCAACGCTTGCTGCGTCAAACGTTTGCTTATCTTGGCGCCAGCCAACATGACCGACAAAACGGTGATTGTCTAAAGTGATAACTTGGCGACCTAACTTAGCTGTTACGCCGTCTGATTTGTATTGAACATAAGCTTGGTCAAGCTCTGTTGTTTCAGGATCAGCTATGACTGAGTATTCGCCGCCATTACCTACTTTATCATTGTAATCGTCAATGCCCACTTGACGGGAGTCTTCAAATTCTACATAACCTGAGAACTTGTTATACGATGCCGTTTTATAGCTTAACAACGTGCGAAGTGTTAACGCGTCAGCGTCTTTTTTCGCATTATCTTGTTCAACATTTTCGTAACGTAGTCGCATGTCTAATTTAACTTCGCCCTTATCTTCCGCGTAAGCTGTACCGGAAAGAGCAACAAGAGCTGTGGTAATCGCAATAGATAAATTTTTAAGTTTCATGTTTTTAGTTCCTAACTAATTGTATGTACCATTTTTTAATGGTTAATTCTTTTGAGCATTTCGTAAATCTGGCGCCACTATAGATCCGCCTTGCTCGAAATTTATTACGCTACATCAAAGTTTTTAACTGTTTTATAACTTTTCGTGACGTTTCTTTGACCTATATCTAATTTAAATTACGTTCTTTATTTCTTCTTTATTAATACAAGCCATACCCGTCAAAATATCCCTATATTTAGTCGGCATTTTTTAATCGCTAATGATAGTAAAACCAAAAGTCTTATCAAGTATAAACAAGCATTTAAATAAATATGTAGTGAAACAAGATTTAGCCGAAATAAAGCCCCAAAAAGTGAATGTCTTTTCAAGTGAGTATAATGTGACAGTGAGGTAATGTTTGGAAGAAGTCATAGAAAAAAGGTTATGTAATTTAAAACCACATAACCTTTTGCATTAGATAATCAGACGGTTCTATTTAGATGCACGCACTTCTACTTGCATTAAATTACCATGAGCACTAACACTCTTTATTCTAATCTGAGTACCTGTATGCGGATTAATTACGCCCGCAGTTGGTGTTAAAGGGTTCCAATATTGATTATTGTCATCAAAAATTCTCTCTCCCGCTTGGCTTGGGTGATATGACTCAACACTAAACCAATGTAAATTAAGCTCATCCGTCGGCGCTATAGAGAAAGTAGAATCAAAACCTTGAACACGATTTCTCCAATTACCGCCGTCAGGGCGTATCATTACTTCTGGGTGTGCATCAATAGGTAAAATTAATCCCCGCCCTGGATGAGTATTGGTATTATTGTTAGCTTGAGAAGTATCCCAATAATTGATTAATAAACCATCTTGGTATGGGAAACGTTCTACTCGGTCAAACGACTCATCCAAGAAACCAAAGTTATACGGGCCAACAGCTAAGTTTTTGTCATAACCATAATAATTTCGATTTGCCGCGATATAGGCATTGAAATGTGATGAGCTGTCGTTACCGTCCGTCATTTTGTATCCATTAAACGCCCAACCGGTGTCTGATTCAGCACCCTCAATTGCATGACCAGTGATATTGAGATCATCAACCATAATACCCACTTCGGCAACCGCACTATCCGTAACATAGCTAAAACCTAACATGACCTCACCGCTGTAGGCCGATAAATCAGCAGTTAAGTCAATCCATCCGCCACTATAGCCAGTAATGCCATTACCTAAATTAGTCGCATTAGGGTTTGTATTAGTCGAAATGTTGGTTTCAACAGTAGACCAATTTTGACCGCCATCTGTCGACACAATGAGGTATGCATAATCCCAATCTGACTCTATATCAATATTTACTTTCGCTGACAATGCAGAGTTATCTTCAAGGGTGAACGCTTTTGACATAGTATTGCTGAGATTATTCCCAGATCCACTGTAGTAAAAGTAATCACCAGCATAAGGTGAGCCAATGAAAGAGTCGACAACTTTATCCGGTAACACAACAATCAGTGCTTGCGCTTGCTTGGTGTTTGTCGCTGCTGGCCCCAGCTTATGCTGTGACTTTTGACCCGCATAAGCAACTTCATAGTTTAGCCACCCTAACTGAAGCTTTTCCCATGCGCCCATATGACCAGGCATTGAGCCTATATCTTTAGTTCCATCGCTAAGCCACGAACCTGACGACATTAAACTCCAAAAACCGGTAGAGTTGCTGCCACCACTAGTATCGTATAAATCAGGTAGCCCTAGATCATGAGCAAATTCGTGTGCAAACACGCCAACACCACCATTTTCGGGCTCAATGGTGTAATCCCCAATCCAAAAGCCACTGTCGCCAACTTGAACACCACCCGCTAGATTGCCCGTTGGCCCCTCGCTACCTATCACATGAAAACGAGCATACCAGCGGTGACTCCAGATCGCAGCGCTACCAAGAGCTCCACCACCGGCTTCTTCACCTTCACCCGCATGAATTGATTGGAAGTGGTCAATGTAGCCATCAGGTTCATCAAAGTTTCCGTCACCATCGTGATCATAACGATCCCAAACATCAAATTTGCTTAAATATGCATTTATTTCTTCGGGTGTCTTACCTGCATTAATCTGATTTTGATACCAACCGTCCACAGAGTCCTGGATAAATGACCATAGCGCTAGAGCTCCAGCATCATCGTCATAACTTTGTGCTGTTCCTGGCACAGAGACCCAATCGGTAACATCGCCGTCAACGGCGTATCGATTTGAAGATAATTCAATGTAGAAATTCCTTACTGAGTTCGCTCCTTTTTCCTCAGAAAAAAGCATCGTTTCATAGTGCTCGCGATTGAAATTTTCACGCCAAATAGTGGAATTATTATCGGTGCCTGGTTGGGCGATATTGTTATGAGAAAAATTAGAAAATTCTCCCAATACAGACCAGATGAGATCTTCTCCTTCACGCTCCAGTTCTACAAATTGCCCACGAGCAACTTGATGTGTTTTGCCATGTGCTTTGCCAATGATTTTCGCCTGTATAGCTTTTTGCCTAAGTTCTTTTTGCTTTTTCCCCAATGGATGACTGTAATCATCTCCTTTTTTATTTAAACCTGGAGGCCCATCAACAGGAGGAACCGCCTTAACCAAAGTAGAAAATGAAAAAGCCAACGCCAAACAAAGTAGTTTTTTTCGTTTTATTATCATCGTAATTTCCTTAAAAAATGATTTTTTTATGAAACAACTCTTAACATAATCTGTAAGCTTTGATTAAGACAAACTAAGGACAACTTGTTAAATTGAACGGTCTAAAAAAGCACGAACAGTGCCAGATGATTTAATTACAATAATTTCAATACGTTAATAAGTTATGAGATATAATAAACATGATGTTGGTAAAGTTATCTGACAGTTAGCATACGCCCTAGAAGCTATTGGAAGTTGGAGGTTTAATTAACTAGAAGTTGTTATTTTAGAAGTTAGGCTTTCAACAAGGGGAATGTTGCTTAATTAGCGCAACGCTCCCCGAGTCAATATATTCTTACCTATGATTAAATTTCGTCATGACGTGTATGTTTTACAGACAGCATATTGATATCTGCCAATGCTTCAATTTCAGCTCGCAGTTGTTCTTCTTGTTGATCAATCACAACCAATGACTCGCATAGTTTATCAGCATCTCGCTCTAACGCTTCTCCACGAGATTCCATCTCATGTTCAATTTGCTGACCAAACGTTTCCATTCGCGCCTCAAAGGCATCCATGTCACCACCAGAGAACAGCATTTCTTGACCGACAGCGATCAATAACGAACCCATCGAGTCTTTGATAGCACTTTCCATCACGTCTTCAATTCTTTCTTCAAAATCATCGCCTAAGATATCTTCACCAGTAAAACCATCTTCATCAACATATAAACCTTTTTCCAACGACAAATTCTCGTTTAACTCAACACGAATATCATTCAGCGATTCTGTTAAATCTCGGCCTAAATCATTGCCTTCACCCAATAATTCATTGAATGCTAAATTGACCCCATCAACTGCCAAATCCATGCCTTCTAGAGCAACATTCTTAATTTCAGGTACCAATGATTTAATATTCTTAGAGTACTCAGAGACTAGCGTTTGCTGACTGCTGTTTAAGTCAATGCTTTGCCCGTCAACAAATAAGTATTCATCATCAACTATTTTATAGAGCGGTTTATTGTTCTTACTAAATTCAACCACCGCACTATTAATTGATACGCCGCCATTTAAGTCGGCGTTACAAGAGTTGTCATGAGCCAAAGTTGAACTTGAAGCAAGTATTGCAGAAGTGATTAACAAAGCTTTCATTGTTTATTCCTTTGAAATGAGTAGAAGCTTCTTATTGTTATCAAGGAAAGTGCCAAATATTATTATTTAATATAATCAACAAGATACAGAAATCGTGGACAATTACTTATTTAAAATGAAAGTAACATGTAGCGAATATCACCACTTATTAGTGTATATACCAATTCGAGTATGCGCATTTATCGCTACAGTAAATAATATCCATGGTCTTTCAGTTTGATGTATATTGTCGGCAAAGGAGAACATAAATGAATAAATTTCCACTACTTACTTTAGTTACATGCTTAGCATCACCATTAGCTGCTTTTGCGCAAACAGAGCACGCGCCACTCGTTTCCATTGACACCCACGATAACTTTTTTAACCAAATTAAAAACCTCTGTCATAAGGCATTTGAAGGTAAAATCGCCATAGACAATGCCAAAGGTGATAGCTTTGCCAATAAAAAGCTGATTATGCATGTCAGAAAATGTAATGATCGCCAACTGCAAATCCCTTTTCATGTTGGTGAAGACGCCTCAAGAACGTGGATCATCACAAAAACAGGCTCAGGACTCTCTTTAAAGCATGATCATCGTCATAAAGATGGTAGTCATGATAAATCAACCATGTACGGCGGCCATACGCTTGATGCAGGTTGGGATCAAGTGCAATCTTTCCCTGCCGATCAATACTCAAAAGAACTGTTTGTTGAATTGGGCATACCCCAGTCTGCTGGCAATACTTGGCAAATGTTCATTTACCCCGAGAAATTCAGTTACAGAATGATCCGTCAAGGCCGAGAATTTCGTGTTGACTTTGATTTAACTAAACCGATAGAAGCTCCAGCTGCGCCTTGGGGTTACTAACAGTTGTCTAATCACGATTTGATTACGGTGATTTGTTTGCAATGATCTTTAAACACACACAAAAAAGGCGAAGTAAACTTCGCCTTTTTTCATAAAATTAATCCCCTAAAAAGGTTGATGCTACGAACCTGCACTTTTGATTTTTTCACGCATCTGTTGTACAAGCTTATAAAAGTATGGAATTAACAAAGTACCAAATATCGTTGCAGCTAACATACCTGACATTACCGTCAAACCTAATGACACACGACTTCCAGCTCCAGGGCCACTAGCAAAAACAAGCGGTAGCACGCCAAGTACAAATGACAATGCCGTCATCAATACAGCCCTAAACCTGAGTTTAGCGGCCTTCTCTGCTGCTTCAACAATACTCATGCCTGAATTTCTGAGTTCTATTGCAAACTCAACGATAAGGATCGCGGTTTTTGTTGACAGACCAATTAACAATATCAAGCCAACCTGGGCATATATGTTATTTGCAAGGCCAATCGTATAAAGCGTAGCCATAGCACCAAAAATAGCCAAAGGCACAGCGGCAAGCACGGCAAAAGGTATCGTCCAACTTTCATATTGTGCCACCAAGAATAAATAAACAAAGACAATGGCTAAGCTAAATAGTATTGGCGCTAAATCCCCTGCCTCAAGCTCTTGTTTAGACTGTCCCGCCCATTCATAACTAAAGCCATCAGGTAATTGACTCGCTATCTCTTGCATCACTGCAATTGCTTGACCTGATGAGTAGCCCGCAGCTGCATTACCGGTAATGCTAGCACTGCGATACAAGTTAAAATGATCAATTGAGGTGGGACCAAGAATTGGCTCTAATTTGGCGAGCGTGGTAAGGGGTACCATTTCACCTTCACTGTTTCTCACATAGTAATACTGCAAGTCTTCTGGCTTAGCTCGATATTCACTTTCCGCTTGAATAGTCACTCGGTACGTGCGGCCAAACTGGCTAAAGTCATTAATGTACAATGAGCCCAACTGAGCCTGTAAAGTTGTGAATATATCAGATAATGCAACGCCTTGTGCTTTTGCTTTATTGCGATCCACTTCTAAACGATATTGTGGCACGCTCGCACTAAAAGTGCTGAATACGCGCATTAACTCAGGGCGCTGGTTGGCTTCAAATATGAGTCCATTCATCACTTGTGCAAGCTGCTCTGGCGTTTTACCACTGCTATCTTGCAGCCTAAACTCAAACCCAGAACTATTGCCAAGCCCAGGGATGGGTGGTGGATTAAAAATCATAATTTGCGCATCAGGAATAGACCACAACTTGCCCATTAATCTTGGGATCACTTGTCTTAATCCCATGTCCGGCGCTGTCCGTTCTTCCCAATCTTTCAACATTATGATGCCGAAACCATTGTTTGAACCAGCGCCACCAAGCAATGAGAAGCCTGAAACCGTTATAACATCTTCTACAGCAGGGTCATCTTGAATTAGCGGCGTGATTTGTTCAATCAATGTCTGTGTCCGTTGACTCGCCGCGGCATCCGGCAATTGAATATTTAAAAAGACATAGCCCTGATCTTCACCTGGTACAAATGCAGTCGGTACTTTCTGACTAAGCCAGCCAGTTAGGACAAAAATACCCAGTACAACTATTCCAACACGTAATGATTTCTTAATTAAATACTGGACACTGTGACTATAACTGCTAGTTAATTTTGTAATTAATCGCTCAAACCCTGCCAACCACGTCACAGGTTTCATGTGTTTTTGGTGCAACAATACACTGCATAATGCAGGACTTAAAGTCAGCGCGTTAATGGAAGAGATGATAACCGCAAATGAAATAGTCACTGAAAATTGTTTGTATAACTCTCCGGTAATACCGGGCATGAAAGCCACTGGAACAAACACCGCCAATAACACGAGCGTTGTTGCGATAATAGGGCCAGAAACTTGTTCCATCGCTTTGGTTACCGCCTCTTTGACCGCTAGGCCTTCTTCTTTCATCAGGCGTTCAACGTTTTCTATCACCACGATGGCATCATCAACCACGATACCAATTGCCAACACTAGGCCAAATAAAGTAATAGTGTTAATTGAATAACCCATCACCAACATAAAGGCGAATGTACCTACCAATGACACCGGAATAGCTATCGATGGAATAATCGTTGCGCGCCAATTCTGCAAAAATAGGAATACCACTAGCACAACTAGAGCTACCGCTTGATATAACGTTGTTTTTACTTCTGCGATAGAGCGAACAATAAACTCCGTGGTGTCAAACGAGACGACGTAATTTAATCCTTGTGGAAAGCGTTCTGATAGTTTTACCATTTCCGCTTTTACATTGTCCGCTACTTGTGTCGCATTGGCATCTGGTAGTTGATAAATCACTAAAAACGCAGTCGACTGACCGTTATATTTTGCCTGAATACCATAATCTTGCGAGCCCAACTCAATACGTGCAATATCAGATAAACGAACAAAGTCACCACTACTGTTTGCTCTGATCACGGTTTTGGCAAATTCTTCTGGTGTTTTTAGTCGACCTTTTGCTTGAATAGAATATTCAAACTGCTGGTTAGGTAATGAAGGGCTTGCCCCTAATTTACCCGCCGCGACAATAATGTTTTGCTCTTTTAGTGCTTGTTGTACCTCAGCAACCGTAATTTCTAAAGAGGCCATACGGTCGGGCCTCATCCAAGCCCGCATGCTGTAAGTCATTTCACCCATCACTACAGCCGAAGCTACCCCTGGAATTCGGCTCAATGGTTCGGTTAATGAGTTGGTGGCGTAATTACTTAAGAACAATTGATCAATTTCTGGCGTTTCACCATAAAGGTTGACCGCCATTAGCATATTAGAAGACTTTTTCTTAACACTGACTCCTTGGCGAGTCACTTCCGCAGGTAACGAATTTTCCGCAAGTGCTACCCTATTTTGTACATTGACTTGTGAAATATCACCGTCAGTGCCTACTTTAAAGTAAACGTTTATCGTCGCAGTGCCGTTATTTGATGCCGTTGATTCGATATAGAGCATATCTTCAACACCATTAATCTGCTCTTCTATTGGCCTAATAACAGCCTCTTCAACCACTTGTGCACTTGCGCCAGGATAAACCGCTGAGATTTCAACTTGTGGTGGCGTGATTTGCGGGTACATATTGACCGGCAATACACTCATCGCAATCACGCCTGCAAGCGTGATAAGGATTGAAATGACAAACGCGAGCTTAGGACGCTCAATAAAAACTTTACTGATCATGTCAAAAGCCTATTAATTAACTAAATCTTGTACGGCGCCAGTTTTAGCGTCAACGTTTTTTTCAGTCGGTTTAACCGCAATACCTGCCCTGACTTTTTGTAAACCTTGGATGATAATTCGCTCGTCCGCAACTAAGCCCGATTCAACAACCCACATGGCATTAATTCTTCGACCAAGACTCACGGGACGCACTGCAACGGTGTTTTGTTCATCTACTACAAGAACAAATTTACCTTGTTGATTTTCTTGCACAGCCATTTGCGGTACGGTTATTTGTGGCTTTTTGTCTTGACCATCTATCATTAAGGTGACAAAAAGGCCGGGTAAAATAATACCATCAGGATTTTTAAATTCTGCTCGCATATCAATGGTGCCTGTACTTTCACTGATTTTAGTATCAGCATATTCAAGTACGCCCATTTGATCATACATGGTGTTATTAGGTAATTTTAATGACACATCTACGGGGGTCTCGTTACGAGACTGCTTTGACATATTCTTCTGCATATAGGAAACCACTTCCGCTTCCTCTATTTGAAAACTAACGTACATAGGGTCGTTAGCGGTAATAGTAGCTAAGGTGCCTGATGTTGGTCCAACAACGTTGCCGGTATTGACATTAACGCGACCAATTCGACCTGAAAACGGTGCTTTTATTTGGGTATAGCTTAAATTCAATTCCGCTTTTTCTAGCGCAGCCAATGCTGAACTTACTGCAGCTTTTGCTTGTAAATCTTCGGTGATTAGCTTGTCTAAATCAGACTGAGATATAAACCCTTGTGGTGCAACTTCTTGACCACGAGCCAAATTACGTTTAGCCGTTTCAAGTACAGAGTGCTTTCCTTCCAAATCAGCTTTCGCTTGTGTCAACGATGCTTGGTAAGAATCCGCTTCGATTTCAAATAACAACTGATTTTTCTCAACAAAACGGCCTTCTTCAAAGTGTCGTTTGACTAACTGTCCTTCTACACGCGCTGTAATATTTGCTTCTTGAAATGGAACCGTTCGAGCAACAAACTCTCGATGCCCCCCTAATTCAATGTTTTTGACACTATAAACCGTTACTCCCGGTGCAATCGCTTTGGGAGTTGCAGCCTCTTGCTGACTACAGGCCGCTAGCAACGCACTGGTAAATACAATAGTGAGTTTACTGAGCCTTGGTAAGGAGATAGATTTTACATAATGAGTAATAAATTTCACAAAATTGTGCATAAAGCGTCCATAGTTAGTAATGAGAGTTACAGTATGTTTTTATAAGTATCTCAATTGTTAAGGTTATATTCGAGTAACAATATGTTAACAGCATCAATCAAAGATCTACATAGAAGTAACACCGTAACTCACAAGTAAAAAACTGTTAAAAAACTAAACTTTTTATTTTTCTTTCCGATAGCTTAAATATCATACAACAACATACTAAAATATAGACGCATGAATTACCCGAATGTTTCATTAGCTCGTCAAAATATTGTAACGGCTGCACCTACGACGCAAGATAAGCAACAAAAACAACAGCAGCAACATCATTCAAAGTTAATGAGTGCAATCACCTCTATTGAAAAAGAAAATAAAAATCAAAATCCACATATTTTTGTTGAGCGCCGCTCAGGTATCGATCGTCGAAATCAAAATTTGATCAAACAAAAACGATTAGACTCAAGGTGCAGCAATGATCGCCGTGCACCAAGTTTACTTATTCAAATATAAAAGTTATCGTCCAGTCAATAAATTCCCCTCCTGTTGAGCATCGATTGTAAAGTCGAGGTTTGGGCTGTTCAATTACCAGTATCTAGATATACTTTATAAGTAAGTACAGTTTTTGTTTAAAAGGAAAAAACATGAACGGAACAACCATGGTAGTGCTGATAGTGCTGATATCAGTGGGTTTTGGTGTCCTTTATGACATGTATGCCAAGCATCTAAAATTTAAAGAACGCACTTTGAACGCCAATAACCTGCATGATGAACAAGCTGAAAAAATGCAATCACACATTGCGGCATTAGAGGAGCGTATACAAATCCTTGAAAAAATAGTCACCGATGAAGGCTTTTCTGTAAGCCAAGAAATAAACAAATTGTAGGTTTAGCATGAAGTTAATTATGCGATCCGAGTATGATAATTTGCGTTTAAATCAGGCTCATCAATGCGAAAGTGACACCAATGGCGATAAACAAGTCGTTAAAATATATTGCAATGAAAAGCTTATTGCTAAAAGAGTAAAGCACAAGAAAACAACCCGTTATTTTGGAATACCTGAGTATCAGGAGTACATAAGTGACCCTGACTAATAGAACAACTCGTTTTGTAACCCAAACCTTAAGCGTTTCGCTTAAGGTTTGGCGTTTGCACTTTAACGCCACTCTGCTTTTATGTGCCTTCTTTTTGCTTAACGTTTTTGTGAAACAAGTGAATGCAGCTCCTGTGGTTAGCAGAGTAAAAGTGGTCACAGAGAATGCAGCACCACTACAATACTTGATTAACGATAAAGTTGAAGGCCTTACTACTGACATCGTCAGGCAAATATTCGACAAAGCAGGGATTGAAGCTGAAATTAAAATCTATCCTTGGGCAAGAGCATTACAGCTTGTAAAGTCCAAACCAAACACCTTTATTTATTCATTGATTCGTTCTCCAGATAGAGAGCGTGAGTTTCATTGGGTGGGTGAAATAATAGCTTTTGAGTTGGAATTTTTGGCCATAGATGACCCGAGCAAACCACAAATTAATAAACTGGCAGACGCCAAGCACATTAGGCTCGGCGTTTTAAGAAATGACTACACACATAACCTACTAATAAATAATGGTTTTAAGGAAAATGAAGACTTTCAATTATTTAGTAACCTGCCGCAGCTTCTTCACCTGCTATATGCTAAAAAAATAGACTCTTTCATTGCCGACCTTAGATTAACTCAGCAGATGGCAAATAGCTTAGGGCTAGCGCCAAACAAGCTGATCAGTATACACGCGTTGCCCAACCAGAAGGTACCTGTATATTTAGCGGCAAATAAGGACTCTGATTATTCATTAATTCAAAAGTTACAACGCGCATTAAAGCAAATAACACAACTGCAAGACACAAAACAAGCTCCAATTCCTAAGAGCAGCGACGAATAAAATGCTAGAAAACACAAGTACTGCATTGAGTTATTAAACTACTTGTGTTTTCTAGCCCTCCCTGAAGGCTTGTTTGAACGGCTCGAGTTTTGGTTTGCTTTACTGCTTCGGCTATAGATTTTACTGCTTTTATGATGGCTACTTTTACTGTAGTTTTTTGAGGAGCTATTCGATTTGCTCACCTTAGCGTGCAATGCTTTGTTTGACGAGTTTGCATATTTTTTGGAATTGCTCGCGTAATTATTATTTTTCGAAACTACAGTGCTTCTTTCTTTATTTTGCTTATAACTAGTATATGATTTGGCCTGTTTTGTAGTGTTTACACCTCTTCTATATTTGCTTGGCTCCTTTTCCAGCGCAAAAGCTTTATTCTTGTATTGATTTGACGAGTTAGGCTGCGTTTTATTTACTTGTTTAATGGTTTTCTGGTACGAAGTTTTGCTCGCATAGTGTTTATTTGAGTAAGACTTTACTTCGCTAGTTTTGATCGCCCTTCTGTCACTCTTGCTTATTTTATGCGACTTGTTGTAAGTCTTAGCATACTTATTCGTGTTAAGGACACGTTTCTTATTCAAATTGTGTTTGTTGGCATTTACCCCATGTTTATCACTGTATCGATGCGGTTTGCTGTACCCTGCGTAGTGCTTAGTTTTTACACCGTTCGTACGATACGAAACACCTTTTCTGTGGTGAGCCTTATGCTGCCATTGTTTGGCGTAACCACTTTTAACAATATGATGCTTTTTGCCATGACCGTAACGATCATGATGGTGCTTGTTGTGATGACTATGATATCCACGGTGGTAATTATGAAAGGCGTAATCAACTGCTACGTAATGGTTATGCCAATGAATAGCGCTAAAATAAAACGCTGTTGAAATATAAACCCCTGTGCGCCAGTAATACGGATTGTAGTAGCTATAATGATGTCCCGTATAGTGCCAGTGCACAGGAGGATAATAACGCCAAGGCCAATGACCATAAACAATGCGTGTATCATAGTAAGGTACATAAATTATTTCTTTTTCTCTCGGCGCAATAATGATTTTTTCCTGGTCATAGCTGACATCGAGATTGTCCATCGATGCCAAGTTACCTGCCTCTTCAGCTTGCGTTCGTAGGGTTTGAATACTGGCCATCACTTGTTTTTCACTGGCCAAAAAGGCGTTACCGAGATCTTGTGTCCACTGTAGGTCATCATGCAACTTTTTCAGTACGGTGGTAAACGGTAATAATGCCTTCACACTAGGATCCCAGTCTTTGTCTTTTGTTAGCTCTATTATTTGCTCTGATGTGTGTGAGGGATAGTTTTCTCTAAAGCGATACGCTTCCACAATTTCAAGGGGATAAGTTGTCGCGATTAAAATGTGGCTTAATAATGTGTCTGGATATAGTGCAATCGGTGCTAACAACTGCTCCAGCTCACCTTCTTGATAGACAACTTTATTAAGCGTCGGCTCAGCACTAAGAGAGGTATTCGCATATCCAGCTTGTGTTTCACCCGCGTTAACAACGCTCGTATCTAGTGGTCTGCTATGAGCGACATTAATAAAACTCAATGATAAAAAAAGTAATACTTTAACCATATGAACCCCATGTCTAATTGCATTATTTTGATGATGACCAGAAGTTTACTCCGGCGAAACTGAACAAGGACTGAACATATTGCCCGAATGTTGCGCTGACCAGTGAATATCATGCGCTAAACACCAAAAATTTTTGTACAATGGCGCTATTGCATAGACTGCGCTAACAGGAGCCTTTATGGCTGATGAACTCTCACAAGAAAAAATCAATCAAGTATTAAGCTTTAATGATGAACAACGAGCAAAGTACTTTTTTACAGAAGTCACAAAAAATAATGAGATTTGGATTTTAAGTGATGAACACGGCTGCGTTATGCTAAACAGTGAAGACGAAGATTGTGTACCTGTATGGCCAAACCAAGAATTTGCACTCGCTTGGGCCAATCAAGAATGGCAAGACTGTCAGGCACAAGCTATTTCCATCAACAAATGGTTTAGCCGCTGGTCACACGGACTCACAGATGATGAACTTGCACTGGTGGTCTTTCCTAGCGCAGATGAACAAGGCCTTATCTTCTATCCAGATGAATTAGAATTTGAACTTAAGCAACTAATTAAAAAAGGTCGAAAATAGCACATGAGTTTTTCATCATTATCGCTTAATAACGCTTTAATAAAAGCCGTGCAAGAATTAGGATACCAAAGCCCTACTCCAATACAAAAACAAGCAATTCCACATATTCTCGCAAATAAAGATATCATGGCAGGTGCGCAAACAGGGACGGGTAAAACGGCCGCTTTTGCCTTGCCTATATTACATCAGTTACTAGAAAAACCTTCTGAGATAAAAGTCATCCGTGCATTGGTATTAACGCCAACGCGAGAACTCGCGCAACAAGTGCATCAAAGCTTTGTTCGCTACGCCGAACATACCGACATTAACTGCGTCGTCGCCTACGGCGGTGTCAGTATTAACCCTCAAATTGAAGCACTAAACAAAGGAACAGACGTATTAATCGCGACCCCTGGACGTTTGCTCGATCATCTAGTTAAAGGCACTTTTGACTTAACGCAATTGCAGTGTTTGGTTTTTGATGAAGCCGACCGCATGCTGGACATGGGCTTTAAAGACGAAATTGACCGCATTTTGAATCGTATCCCCCCTACGCGCCAAACAATGTTATTTTCTGCGACCTTTGACGATGCAATATTTAAGTTGAGTAAAACACTCTTAACTGATCCCGAACTGATTGAGGTGAGTGAGCGAAATGCCACCGCAGCTAAAGTAGATCAAATAGTGTATACCGTGGATACTGATAGAAAAAGGGAACTAACCTCTTTTATAATCGGCTCAAAAAACTGGCAACAAGTCCTGATCTTCACTCGAACCAAAGAAGGCGCCGATAAACTAGCGAAAGAGATGTGTTTAGACGGCATCAAGACTCAGTCAATACACGGCGATAAATCACAAGGTGCTAGAGAAAAAGCACTTGCTGAATTTAAGGCAGGGAAAACACGCGCTTTAGTGGCCACAGACGTCGCGGCAAGAGGTATAGATATCCTAGATTTACGCTATGTAATTAATTTTGAATTACCCTATATAGCCGAAGACTATATTCACCGTATCGGCCGTAGTGGTCGAGCTGGTAATGATGGACTGGCTATATCGCTTATGAGTCCATCTGAGCAATGGTTATTAGACGCGGTTGAAGAAGTACTCAACAAACGTCTCCTTCAGCAATGGTATCCTGGGTATGAGCCTGACTTAACGAAAACGGAAGAAAAGCAGCCACGAAAAGTGTCGAAAAGAAAACAACGAGAACGTGCCCTTTCAGGACATAAAAGGCCACAAGGTCGAAAAAGGCAAAGGCGTTAGGGTAGATTTAACATAAAAGCATTCAGGTAAGCATGGCCGATAAATCCATTAACGGGTTTATCGGCCATTTTATGATGTAGTTTTAGTTATTCAAACCTAAAAGTAAGGGCTATGATAAGACTGAGAATGACAGTAAAAATTGTGCGCCCTGATACTCATTAGAGCGAGAAATGGTTAATTCTCCTTGGTAGCTTTCTACTAGGTCTTTAACAATGGCCAGACCGATGCCATGTCCTTTTTCATAAGTATCAGCGCGACTCCCCCTTTGCAGCACTTTTTCTGCTTGCTGCGCCGTCATCCCGATGCCATCATCAATAATACGAATTTGTAGTTCATGCTCTATAGAACTTACCTTTACTACAACGTGACGAGAAGCCGCTTTGCACGCGTTATCCAATAGATTACCCAGTATTTCCGTTAAATCGGCTTTGTCACCTTTAAACACTGCGTTTTGTTGCACATCGCAGGTAAAGGTTAAGTGCTTTTCTTGATAAATCTTTTTCAGTGCCATTATCAATTCATCGACCGCTGATTTGATATCACAACCAAGACGCCAAGACGACTCTCCAGCACTTTGTGCTCGTTTCAGTTGATGTTCAATGGTTTGATTAATTTGGTTAATTTCGGCCTGTACATCGCCTTGTTGGTGCGTTTTGGTTTGCATAACCGCCAGGGGCGTTTTCAAACTATGCGCTAAATCAGCCAATGAATTCCTATATCTTACCCTTTGATTTTGTTCTGTTTTTAAAAGCAAATTAAGTTGCGTTGTAACCTGTCTTAACTCTGCGGGATAATCATCTTTAATGTTTGTAGCATGACCACTTTTGATTTGCTCCAATTCTCGACTAAACCTCGCTAGAGGCTTCAATGTCCAAGATAGCCAAACAAGTTGTACGCCTATTAACAAAACAAAAATAATCAATAACCACACAAGAATTTGCTCGTTAAATTCACTCACCGTGTTATCAAATTCCGTTTTATTCTTAATTAGATACAGAACAACAGGTAATTCATGGCCATTTTCGGTAAAACTAACGCCATAACTAAACACTAAGTGCTCTTGTTGATCTATTATCTGCTCAACGTACTCAACTATGCCTATCTGCTTAGGGTGAACACTGGGCTTAAAATCTAAAGCAAGCGCCGAAGCTGAACGCCATAAAGGTGACAATGGCTCATCTTCATTCGCATTGTTATTGAGGTGGAATGGAAACACTAAGGCATATAAACCAGAGTCGATTACATTGAACTGATTTTCTAACAATTGCTCAGGTAAAAACAACTGGTTATCGATCGGCTCAGCGACCGCTAGGATGCTATAGCTATATGCGATTAACTCATTTTTTATCGCCGCTTTTATATGTTCCTCAAAAGCCTGACTTAGTGCAAACGCCAAAATAGGCAATGCAATAACGGTTAGCATTAACATACTAAATATCAATCGCGCTTTTAATGAGTCAAATACCCGTTTTATCAACATAAGCAAAGACAGTGTTATTCTTTTAACAACGATTTTAATCGATACCCTTGACCTCGAATGGTATCAATAAACAGTAGGGAATTTTGGGGATCAATTTTTTTCCGTAGTCGTCTGATAAATACCTCGATGACATTAGAGTCTAAGTCAAAATCTTGATCGTACAGGTGCTCTGTTAACGTGGTTTTCGAGTGTACTTGGTTAGGGTGTAACATCAAGAATTCTATCAGACGATATTCCATAGCACTGAGGCTAATATCTCGTTCATCTAACGTAAGTAACTGACTTTGAGTGTTGATAGCCAATGGCCCATTAACAATAATAGGCGTTGCTTTACCTGCACTTCTTCGGATCAGAGCATTTAACCTTGCTAGCAACTCAGGGGTTTGAAATGGCTTAGTTAGGTAATCATCCGCACCGGCATTGAGGCCTTGGACTTTGTCTTGCCAATGATCACGCGCAGTTAAAATGATAATAGGAAAGCTTATGTCATTTGCGCGTAATTTTTCGATTAGACGAATACCATCAATTTTAGGTAAGCCAACGTCAATTATAGCAGCGTCATAAGGATATTCGGACGCCTGAAACAATCCTTCTTCACCGTCGGCTGCAACATCTACAACGTATTGATGCTCGGTTAATGAAGCTCTTACATTTTCTTGCAACTGCAGGTCATCCTCAACAATCAATATTCGCATTACCTATTACCCTTTTATTCTTCCTGTCGTGCCGTCAACATGCACTGAGGAAATTCGTCCATCACTTTTCAATACTTTAACGCGATAACCTGTAGAGGTACTTTGCACTTTTAATACTTTTCCACCGTATCGCGACTTAACGATGCTTGCCGCTTGCGCTGAACTAATATTTTTACGTTTAGCTTTTTTGTCATTGTTATACGATTTGCCCGCTGTAGGGGGTTTAGTCTTTATCGAAGGCTCATAACCTGCTGTTGCCGGTAGAGTCAACATCATCCAGCACAATAAGCTAATTAGATAAAAAGACGTTTTCATGATGATCCCATCGTCAAATTCAATATTGTCAGTACCTGCAGTGTAAAAGATTGAAACTGCTAAATAAACTACAAACATCATTCATCGAGTGAAAATGAATGAACTCAATAATAACTAATATGCCTTAACCTATCCTGAACGCAGTGTTCAGGATAGGTTCATTTGACTTGTTATTTAATTGCAACACATTTGCAAATCAAGCAAGGCAGGAATTATATGAAACCACTAAATAAAGTCAGGCGTTATAAAAAAAGTGAGTATGGCTTGGCTTCACTGATGCTAGAAAAATGTATTTATTGCATTGTTGTACTTATATTCTTGGCTGTTTTTTCAAATAAGGTACTCGCCCAAGAAGTGCAGTCATCCACGTTATCTCAAGGGCAATATAAACTTGATGAACTTAGTCGCCAAGCTATGGCTAATGACCTTAAGCAAAAGACTCTAGACAACGACAATAAGATAAAACAGCCATATGCGCGCATATCCCGTTTGCAAAAAATTGCAGCGAAAGAAGCACAGCATACATCATCAAAAACGATCAATAGCCCGATTGCAAAAGACAGCTTTCACGAATTTGTAATTTACAGTGCTGCTACCAAACTCCTCGAAGATGACGATGGTGATGGCTATTACAATACCTTTGGCGTGTTATTTGATGCTGATGTACTCAGCGCGATGCCAGACCGCCCTGCTGATGTATATGCTGAAATTTACCTCAGCCAAGATGGCGGTCCATGGTTTCATTTATACACCACGGATGTGTTTGGCATATATGGAGACTCTACAGAAGATGAGTATGAAGTTATTACCCATTTATCTGAGAATTACCACCCCGATCACTACAATGTGTTAATTGATTTATATGAGCCTGGGTATTCAGGTATCGTCGCGACCTATAGCTCTGATGATTCCGATTTATTGTATGCGCTACCATTAGAAAGTCAGGATTATGAGTATATCGAAGAATACCATGATGATCATGGTCATGGTGGTTCGCCGTCAGTTTTGGGATTAATAATACTGATAGCTTTTCTACTCATTCGCCGTGCTTCTTCATTCCGTCAAAAAGCATTCTGAAATGTATTACTAATGTAAGAAAAGCAACAATTGTGATTGAAATGTTATCGGTGAATAATATATATTTCACCTTTGATATATAACGATTTAAGGATAGATCAATGTCTGTTGTCGCCCTTTCGCTGACTTCCTATGTACTTTCCCTTAGCGGAAATGTGCAAGATAATGATCATCAGCGCATGGCGCTCACGGAAACATCATTGCTGATTAATTTTCAAGAGTTAAATATTCCATTTAAACACCAAAATTGGAAAATTATCGACGAGTCTGTTTGTGCCAATCGAGATAGAAACAGCTCGGATTACTCACAGTGTACTGTGGGTGCTAAATCTTTATTTCGCCAAATATGTACTGCATTAACCAATAAACGCTCTCCGTATTGGCATCATCAAAAATATAAAACGATGTATTGTGACGCAGCCGTTAATTATGCACCATTAGTTGCCACGATTACGTACGGTGACGATACACAAATGAGCGCAATTGAAAAAGAATGTAATAAGCTAATTTTAAAAGCTATGGTAACTGGTAGTAAAGCAGACAATGATCGCAAAAAATCCGCATGTCAAAAGGTTAAATAGTTAAGTATTAGTGCTGGTGTGGCCTTAGCAAAGTCTGTTGTCAATATTGCTGATAGTCTTAACCTTGCAGATATGTTGATGTATCAAGCCAAGCACTAACGGACGAAATCGAATTGAATATCTAATACAAACCATCTCATCTAATATAGACTCTGTTGCGACCTAGCTGTCTTGTATAAATTTTCCCACGTGTTGTAAAGTCTGTCGCCTAGTGGGTACTGCTTAAATAGTGACTCTACGTATTTTGATTCATATAACTGACCAATTTGTTGGTCTATACGATCAGCTAATGGTTGTGCCGACAAATTACCTTTTTTATACAATACATGTATGCTGTTGATCGAAAGAGGTTTACCTACTGACTTTAAACAGTTTTCTTCCTTTTTCTTGTGATAACCAAAACAATATGTATTAATAAAAGTATCAGAATAAATAAGGTAATCTAAGCGCCCTGCCAATAACATTTTATACAGTGAGCTTCGATCTACAATCGCATAAATGTTACTAAAATCTAATTCTCTCGCCATATCATGCTGAATTGAATCTTTTGTCACGCCAACAGCGTCGGTAGATTTGTTTATTTGTTCTTTCGATTCTACGGGATTGTCAGGCTGCGCAAAAATATGAATCTCATCATAGGACAATGGCACACTAAACCGACCCCATTTTAAGCGCTCGGTTGTGATCATTGCACCATATACACCGTCAAATTGTTCAGAATCAAGCGCGCTTAACGATCGTGTCCATGTCTCTCTAATCGTCTCTAATTCAATGTTCTCGCGAGCTGCTGCAACGGTTAATAACTTCCAACCAATAGCATAAGGTGCTGATGTTTCTATATAGATTTCATGCTCATTAAAAATTCCTATCGTTAAGCTATTTTTAGCAAGCGCGAGCGATTGAAAGCTCAAAATTAAGCTAACAACAATAAATTTAATGATTTCATTCATAGTTAACATTTATACAGCCTATATAAAATTCATCATCTTGGACAAAGCATAGTTGATAAATCATCGCTCATTTTATCCACGTTTATTCTTTTGTTTTCCTTTTGCATTCACTTTTTGATCGTTTTCTTTCTTTACCCACAAAAATGTTAAATACATTTTTGTGGGTAAAGAAAATACCAAACCAAACGCAATACAACTGGCACTGATTATCATCCCTGTTACGCCATATTTTTGTGGAAAATGCGCATATGACAACAAATAGTGCCCTAATAACAAAAGGCAGAGTCCTATAACAATAAACCCTTTAAGCAGTTTTATTAGTTGAGTTTCACTCAAGATTGGCTCTTTACTATTTTAGGTAAATAACAGTGTAAATAGCGTAATTCAATTCAGTATGTCTGGCAATTAGACTAAACTCTTACGATCGCTCGAGTTTACTTTCAACAAAACCGTAATTTTGTCAACGAATAGAATATGTTGCGGATAATAACTTTGTAGTTAGGGAGTTACAAGGAATTGCTACAGCAAAGAGTAGCGGCTCAAACCCACGCGTAGCATAAACAATTTTAATGCAGTCTGTGCTTCTTTGGATACACACACATCTGAAAGTAAGTGAAAACCTATTTGAATATGAAGAGCGCATCTACTTTCTAATGCGCTCAGTTAGAATTACGATAGCATCAGGTAGCTAACACCAGTTGTAGTAAATACAGTCAACAAACTTAAAATAAAGCCTTCTTTAACCATGTCCTTTATCTCCACGGTACCTGTGCCATAAGCAATGGCATTTGGTGCTGTTGCTACGGGCAACATAAACGCACAACTCGCACATATTGTTGCCGGGATCATAAATAGCAAAGGATCTTGTTCTACTGCTATCGCTGTTGCCGCTAGAATTGGCAATAGCAAGGTTGCTGTCGCTGTATTACTGGTTATTTCGGTAAGGTAAGTCACCACAAGACAAATAATGAGGATCATGACAAGGGTAGATAAGGTTGCCATAGATGCTAACCAGTCACCAAGCATAGTGCTCAATCCTGACGCAACAAACCCTTTAGCAATCGCTATTCCGCCAGCAAAAAGTAATAGCATGCCCCAAGGAATACTCACTGCTGTATCCCAGTCAAGCAAACGCCCTTTTTTACCGTCAGAAACGATAAACATAACCACGACAGATGTTAATGCGATGGTACTGTCTCCCACGCCCTTAAGGTCAAGTAAACCTGTCCAACCGCCAAAAGGCTCTTGACGGGTGATCCATGCTAGTGCCGTCAAACCAAAGACAATCAACACCCGCTTTTCATCCGTCCGCCATGGGGTCAATTTAGGTAATGTAAGATCGAGTGAAGTTTTAATATTTCGAGTCAACCACAGGGCCATCAATGGTAATGAAATCAGCACAACAGGTACACCTATTTTCATCCATGACAAAAAACTAAACTCTTTACCAATGCTTTCTTCATATATTGCCATGAAGATAACATTCGGCGGCGTTCCAATAGGAGTAGCAACACCTCCTAAGCTAGCGGCATACGCTATTCCCAGCACCAATGCGCATGACATCGCTTTATTATCAACTTTTTTTAATATCGCAAGAGCAATGGGTAACATGATCAAAGTTGTTGCTGTATTTGATATCCACATGCTCAAACACGCAGAAGTCAACATAAAGGCAAAAACAAGTCGCTTACCGCTAGATAACCCGACAAGATTAATCATATATATTGCTAAACGCTCATGCACTTTGCTTTTCTCAAGTGCTTTAGAGAGCATAAAAGCGCCCATAAGTAATAAAATGACATGGCTACCTAGTGCAGAGGCAACGTTTTTATGCTCGACAACGCCAAAAAGAGGTAAAAGTGCGAAAGGCACCAAAGAAGTAGCGGGTATTGGCAGTGCTTCACTAACCCACCACGTAACAGTCAATGCCGTTACGGCCGCAGTGATAGCAGCTTTTTCAGGCACGCCAATAGCTAACAAGCCAATGTAAAAGGCTAAGGCTAGAATGAGCCCTAATGTCAGGCTGAAATATCTATTGTTAAGTTGTGCTTTTATCATGTCCATACCGTGTTCATTTTTATTTTTATTTTTCACAGACCAGCAATAAGCCAGTTTCGAATGACGTATTGTTCGTTTAGCCTATTTTCAACATCTCGCGTGCTAACGTCCACTCTTTTAAACTACGTAACTCATCGAAGGGTAGTAGTGTTTTGGTCAGCATTTTTCTCAGACGACGTTGTGACTGGTTGCACACGCTAATATTAGCATTATCTAGTATTTCAATGGTTGCATTTCGATCATTGCATACCAACAACATATCACACCCTGCTTGTTGTGCGGCTTCAGCACGTTCAACAAAGCCACCAATGCTAGCCGCTCCAGTCATCGATAAATCATCACTAAATACAACACCATCAAAACCTAACTCACTACGTAGAACTTGTTGCAGCCAAAAAGGAGAAAAACCTACAGATAATTCATCAAACGCTGGATAAATAACGTGTGCAGGCATTACAGCATCAAGCAATCCTTGTTGGTTTATTTGAACAAATGGCAACATATCCAATTCTATAATTTCTTCTCGACTTCTCCTGTCAACAGGCAAGGCAAAATGCGAATCTTCTTTAACGCTGCCGTGGCCAGGAAAATGTTTTCCTGTAGCTTTCATACCAACCTGATGCATTCCCTTAATGAAAGAGGACGCTAATTGCGAAACGATTTCAGGCGATTGATGAAATGCTCTATCGCCAATCACATCACTTATGTCATTGATATCCAGTACTGGCGCAAAACTAATATCAATACCGACCGAACTCACCTCCAAAGCCATTAATAAACCCGCATGAAAGCAAAGCTCTATCGCTTTATTTACGTTTTGTTGAGCTAAAGTCCAAATATTTCCCATCGCAGGTATGGCTGAAAATTGTTCTCGAAAGCGTTGTACTCTGCCACCTTCATGATCAACTGAAATTAAGATGTCTTTACCAGCCGCCAGCCTTATTTGTTGGGTTAGATGTGAAAC
Organism: Thalassotalea atypica; assembly: GCF_030295975.1. Classification (NCBI taxonomy): domain Bacteria; kingdom Pseudomonadati; phylum Pseudomonadota; class Gammaproteobacteria; order Alteromonadales; family Colwelliaceae; genus Thalassotalea; species Thalassotalea atypica. The sequence continues at coordinate 1,677,202 of NZ_AP027364.1, read as the reverse complement.
TTGTTTGGGATCTTGATAATTTCGGGTAAATAGGATTAGTCCGCCCACTAATGGGTGAGCCAATATTTCTCTGTCTTCTTGGGTAAGAGATGTTCCTTGAACATCCATCATCAATGGACCCATAGCATTTATTCCTTGGGAAATTGGCAAATAAAAAGCGATATTTAATGATAAATATCGCTTATCGTCGACTAAAAATGAACCGCTAATTCAATGGTGCAGCAACGCCTGCGGCAATATATGGAATAACGTGACGGATTACACCGGAAATGTCCGTGTCTTCGTCATAATCATTTTTAGCAATATCTAATAATGCATCACTTGACGACATGGTAAATACAACCGTGCCCATTGTGAAGTGTAATCGCCAAAACATTTCTTCAGGCGTTAATTCCGGATATGCTTTGTGAACGGCTTCTACAAACCCTGAAATAACATTAGGGTATTCCGTTGTTAGAAACCAACGCAGAAATCCTTGACTGTCAGTATATCCACGTCCTAATAACTGTAAAAAATTACTAGTACCACTTTCTCGATATTCATTTAAAGACAATAGTGGCTCGACAAAAGCCGTAAACACTTCTGTCAATGTCGGTGCTTCTTTCGCGCACACACTTTGCAAAGCCCTTTCTAAATTAGGGGAAAGTTCGTCCATATACCTGGACATTACCGCTTTGATCAGCTCTTTCTTTGAACCGAAATGATAATTTACCGCAGCAAGATTGACTTCGGCTTGACTAGTTATTTCTCTTAATGACGTACCATTGAAGCCTTTATCGGCAAACAGCAACTCTGCTGCATCTAAAATTTTATTTTTTGTGCTCATTTTTTCCTACTAGCATCGACAGGTATTCAAACTAAATTCAAACATCCGTTTAAAATAGCGCAAATTGTTTTATTGCGTCAATAAGGTATGTTGATAAAGCAGAATTAAACATAAATAATCAATTAGTTTTCCCCATAGAATCGAGTTCTACGAAGAATTTAATATTTATTTCAAATTACAGGGAACTTTATCTAGTTTAGTTACTCAAATCTCTCAGAAATACTTTATCCCTGGACTCAGTGACCTGATCTGTCAATCTGCACTGAGTTTTTTTTGGGCTAGAAATAGCCGAAAGCAAGCTGGTTACAATTGAATACAGAAGTACGACAGTAAAATACAGCTCTGCATTTTATACTGTCATCACTTTCAAGGTAGAAGCTTGTAAAGTGACTTTGTTATACTCTCCCTTATATATAGGCTCAATCATTCATTCGATTGAGCTTTTTTTTTGCCCAAAATTTAATGCTTAACCGATTACAATTGAACACAAAGACACAACAGTAAAAAACACTGTTTCTCCCTATACTAAAATCACTTTCAAGACAGAAGCTTGTAAAGTGACTTTGTTATACTCTCCCTTATATATAGGCTCAATCATTCATTCGATTGAGCTTTTTTTTTGCCCAAAATTTAATGCTTAACCGATTACAATTGAACACAAAGACACAACAGTAAAAAACACTGTTTCTCCCTATACTAAAATCACTTTCAAGACAGAAGCTTGTAAAGTGACTTTGTTATACTCTCCCTTATATATAGGCTCAATCATTCATTCGATTGAGCTTTTTTTTTGCCCAAAATTTAATGCTTAACCGATTACAATTGAACACAAAGACACAACAGTAAAAAACACTGTTTCTCCCTATACTAAAATCACTTTCAAGACAGAAGCTTGTAAAGTGACTTTGTTATACTCTCCCTTATATATAGGCTCAATCATTCATTCGATTGAGCTTTTTTTTTGCCCTAAAGAAAAACATTATGAAAAAAAGCCTAGATCTATCAATGCACCAAAGCGATCCCGCTCAAAAAAAGAACTATTTTCGATTAAAAAACAATATGTTACTGCTGTGTTACAAAAAAATGTAACTATCTCCAAAAATAAGGGCTACAATTAAATTAGCTTAGCAATTCAACCTTTTTGTTAAGCGCTATGTAATACTTCCTTGTTTCATGATGTTAAGCCAACCGCACAACCGGATGTTGTGCGGTTGTGTCTTATTCCTTCAACCATTTAGTTCATTCCAATCTTCATATATACTGCCCTTTGCAATTCTTCCATACACAATAAATATAAGAATGTAATCATGAAAAATACGTTTAAAATTACAACACTTGCCAGCCTTGTAGCACTCGCGTTAAGCGGATGTGGACAGGAGGCTGCAACTAAGAATACATCAATGTCAGACAAGTCAATTCCGACACAAGAAAAAGCACTGACATCACAAGATGCAGAAACCTTTTTAAAAGAGGTAGAAAAAGAAACAAATCAACTAAATCAGATTGGTGCTCGCGCCGAATGGATTTATCAAAACTTCATAACTGATGACACGGCAAGTCTTGCTTCTGAAGCAAATCAAAACTCAACCGTTGCCGCCGTAGAATTTGCAGTAGAGGCGGCAAAGTTTGATGATGTTGAGGTTACCGCAGACCAACGAAGAAAACTTAATATTCTTAAGCAAAGTATTGTTATTCCAGCGCCGCAAGACACTGAAAAAGCAGCTGAACTAGCAAAACTTGGTGCTGAAATGGGCGCTATGTACGGCAAAGGCACCTACACCACGCAAGCAGGTGAAAAACTAAGTTTAGTTGCTATGTCATCGAAAATGTCGACTTCAAGGGATTACGACGAATTATTAGAGCTATGGCAAGGATGGCGTGATGTTAGCCCTGCGATTAAACCACTTTATGAACGCCAAGTTGTCTTGGCTAACGAAGGTGCAAGTAACCTAGGTTATGAAGACTTAGGGCAAATGTGGCGTTCAAATTACGACATGCCAGCTGATGAGTTTGCTAAAGAGCTTGATCGATTATGGGGTCAAGTAAAGCCTTTATATGACGATTTACATTGTTATGTTCGAGCTGAGTTAGGTGAACATTACGGCGCAGAAAAAGTACCTCAAGACGGCCCTATACCAGCTCACTTACTGGGCAACATGTGGGCGCAACAATGGGGCAATATTTATGACCTAGTGGCGCCAGACAATGCGGATCCTGGTTATGATGTGACTAAACAACTTGAAGTTCATAATTATGATGAAATTCAGATGGTTAAAGGAGCTGAGAAATTTTTTACTTCGTTAGGGTTTGAAGCATTACCAGAAACTTTCTGGCAGCGCTCTCTGTTCACTAAGCCTGAAGATCGCGATGTCATGTGTCACGCGTCGGCATGGAGCCTTGATAGCCAAGACGATATTCGCATTAAAATGTGCATTCAAAAAACCGGTGAAGAATTTTCTACCATCCATCATGAGCTAGGACATAACTTCTATCAACGTGCATATAAAGCACAACCGGTATTTTATCAAAACAGTGCCAATGACGGATTCCACGAAGCGATTGGCGATACTATTGCCTTATCTGTTACGCCGAAGTACTTAAAAGAAATTGGTTTAATTGATGAAATTCCTGATGAGTCAAAAGACATTGGCTTATTAATGAAAATGGCACTAGACAAAGTTGCCTTCATCCCGTTTGGTTTACTTGTTGACCAATGGCGCTGGAAAGTATTCTCAGGAGAAGTTGCCCCTGAAGATTACAACAAAGTGTGGTGGGAATTACGTGAGAAATATCAAGGTGTAGCAGCTCCAATTGACCGTGCTACTGATGCATTTGATCCAGGTGCAAAATACCACGTACCCGCAAATACTCCTTATTCACGTTACTTTCTTGCGCATATTCAACAATTTGAATTCCACCGTGCATTATGTGAAATTTCAGGTAATACAGATCCTATCCACCGTTGTTCAATTTACAACAACAAAGATGCTGGTGCTAAGTTGAATGAAATGTTAGAAATGGGCTCAAGCCAACCATGGCAACAAGCTTACAAAGTAGTAACGGGAAGTGAGCAAATGGATGCGACAGCAATCATCGACTACTTTGCACCATTGCATTCTTGGTTAAAAGAGAAAAACAAAAACCGTCAATGTGGCTTTTAACATTTACTTTGATGTAACTTTTCTAACTTAACTACTTTAAGCCTCTGCAAAACAGAGGCTTTTTTATACCCTACATTTTTCCCTTTTTTCTTCTATAGTTACACCATAGCTCATCATTAAAATGGTATGCCGATGACAAGGTTATTGATGTTATTAGGGATAATCATAGTTCTAATTTTACCGCTCAAAACTCGAGCGATGGACGATACGCAACTTTTTATCGTCGGCTCAACTTCTATGGCGCAGGTATTGGAGGTAGTTAAACATCAATTTCATCAAGATAAAGGCATAAAAATACTGGTCCGGCCCATTGGCTCTGATAAAGGCGTTGTTTCAATTGCTGAAGGTTTGTCAGATATAGGTATTGTATCTCGCTTTTTAACTGAACAAGAAACATCAAAATGGCCATACCTAACTCAAATAGCTATTGGCCAAGATGCCATTGTATTTTTAGTCAACGCTCAGAATCCAATCACTAATTTAAATGCGGCTGAAGTTAGAGGTATGTACACAGGTGCACTATTAAATTGGCAAGACATTGCACAACCTCCTGACAACCATTACAAAGCATTAGATGATGACATTATGCTGTTAAGTAAGGCCAAAAGACATGGGACTCACTCGGCTTTTATCGATTATTTCGGATTAAATAGCAGCCTAGCGAATGGCCAACAAAATAAATTAACATTTAAGAAGGAAGGAATTAACAACTTATACGCTAAAAAACATACTTATATATTCAATAAAATACATCAGGCTTTTGGCAGTGTATCTCGACAAACAAATGCCATTGCGTTCGAATCATTAGGCGCATTTACTATTTTTTCTCGAAGTCAGAATACAGCTTTCATAAAAATTCTTAGCTTAAATCAGCGAGCACCGATGATAGGTCGAAGAATTAACCCTAACTACGAGTTTAAACGGCCACTTAACATCATTATAAATCAGCACCCATCAAAACAAACCACGCAATTTATTGAATATATGTTGAGCACAAAAGGACAGAAAATGTTAACGGATAATGGGTATTTTCCATTAGATTAGCCTGAGCGTCTTTCAGGGAATACTGTTTACTCAGCTTTTTGGCTGTCGCTTTTGTTAGCTTCTTGTTGATTTTCCTGTGCGGCTATTTTAGCGCGCTCTGCTTTTGAAATATAACGAGGCTTATTTTTACGATGTAGCTTAGCATTGGCTTTTTTCTGCTTTGCTTTAAGCGTTTCGTTGATCTTCTTTTTGCGATTCATCTGGTACCTACACTTCACTAACTTTCTTCAATTTAACTACAATAATCATTTTACCAGAAAGACCAAACGGGCGCTCTACCTCATTGATTTCATCGGCAGAAATAGCTAATAGGTGATGTTTAGGGACAATTACAGGGGACTCTTGTGAAGGATGCATTAATGCTATATCGCTTGTTACCGAGTAAATATATGTGAGTTCATCTACGGTAAAATTTAAATCAGTTACTTCATTAAAAGTTAGTACATCGGCCTGGTAATTCCCTTGTTTAACCATCACATTAAAATCATCAATTGGGCCGCCATGCAATAACGACATCGTTTGTGCGCCACCGTCAAAACAAGAATACTGCAGTAAGTCGCTTAATTCATCTGTTTGCTTTTTATCGTGGGTAAGGCTCACCCCTTGCCCAGAAATCAGTACTAGTTTTCGTGAATAACCACTGAAGTTAGAAAATACGCCATTTTGAGCAACTGTGGCTATACTTAATCGCCAATCAAAATCGTTAATCGTACCACCCGGGCTAATGGCTAACTCAAGCGTATGTCCTAAACCATTTTTCCAAGGGATTTTTCGATATTGCTGTGGCGAAATTAATGTAAACATAAGAAACTGCAGTTATTAAATGGATGCGCATTATAGCAATGAATTAGTATGCTAAAAGGCCAATATCGCGATTAATTTCTTGCGTAGCACACTAATTTGTTCAACCTATCACTCATCTGATAACCAAGCTGTGTAACCATTAATGAATTGGGTCCAAAAAGCGGGACACTGTGAGGCCTCAATTAGCGAAGCTTGCAATTTTTTGATCAGAATTGGGTCGACTATCGTACTCGATTCAACAACAAACATAGCACTGCGCTGCTGACCATGGTCAAATAACACTTGCAGACAAGCGATAAACTCGGCTAGCGATGTGGCTACTTGTTCTATTTCCCAAGTATCCTCACCTTTAAATGCAGTAAATACTGGGCAGTCATCATCGTTTAAATCAATAAAATAAACATCACCCAGTTCAGTATCTTTGGCAATAACCAACCAACTGTATTGCCAATCGCCTTCACTCTCGCCAGACAGAGATTGCCCCTGAGCATCCAAACCATATCCTATTTGCCCACGCGCTACTTCATCTTCATTGATAAGCAATTCAAACCCTTGAGGACCAAAAAATATATTCTTCTGTCCGGTTTGATTCAATAGTGCAAGCAGTTCTTCGTGGTTCATGGTTTTCACTTAAATTTCTAGGCGATATTGACGAATATGCGCATGCCACTATTTGTTGGTGTGAATGAGCGCATAAGAGTTGGCGCCAATTATATACGCGATACACTTATTTCACTATGGATTTATCTACCAGCAAGCCTTGTTATCTCACTAAATACAACTGAGCCATGTTTTAATATGTTTTGCCAATTCTTTTGGCTTTTCAAGTGGCAGCATGTGGCCACGACCTTGGGTTTTTATTATCTTGTGATGGGGGGCTAAACAGTTCAACTCTTCTATCCAAGGCCAATTCACCAAAGGGTCTCTCTCACTAGCATAAAGCGTTACCGAGATCTCAGTATCAGCTAATCCCGTTAATAAGTTTTCTCGATGCGTTGTATTTAGCATTTGACTGAGCAGTGTCTCCTGCCCTAATTGCCTGTCCATCGCTAAAATTTGCCAAATGATACTCTCTCTATTGGGTGAAGAATGTGTTTCTGTAGAGGGCTCGTCAAGGTAATTGCTCGCCTTTTTTCTGGTCATACCGCTATAGCCATGGCTTTTTACCCAACTCATTAAGCTTTGTCGTTGATTTATTTCATGTTCGCTTAAGTTCGATGGGCTATTAGCGACTACCAATACTTTCTCTACCCGCTCGGAGTGGTAGCATGCTAAATAACTTGCGATATAACCACCGAGTGAAAAACCGACTAAGTTAACTTTTTCATCCGGTAATTGAGCGAGTAACTGCTGCGCAATTTGTTCAAATGTTAGATGATTAGGGATAGCAAGGTGCTCAGGCGTATAAATACCTTTTAGCTCATCAATCACTGGCGACCAAAGCTGCTCATTACACATGGTACCAGGAATAAAAAATACACGTTTAGGCATTAAGATAAGTCGAGTTGTTTGGGTAAGGTAATGGTTGCAACAACACCTTGAGCATCGGTGCGATTACAAAGTGTTAATTCGCCACCTTGATTTCGTATCAGATCACGACTGAGGATAAGCCCTATGCCTGAGCCGTCGGGCTTTGTTGAATAAAAAGGAACAAACAAATTATCAGGATTCATGATGCCTGTTCCTGCATCAATGATGACAATATTGATTGTTTGTTGTGTCTCTTGCCAGTTCATTGCTACTGGCATATCCGCTTTTGATGCTTCAACTGCATTTTTAATCAAGTTAATCAGCGCTTGCTCTAATTGCCCTAAATCAACCATCACTTTATAATTTTCTTGCTGGGCAATAGTAATTTGAGGAAACAAAGCGTCAATACGATTATTGATATCGTCACTCGTGGTTATTTGTTTACTGGCTGGTGGTAATTTACTAAAGGCACTGTAATTCTCAACAAACTCCAGCAGTTGTAGCGAGCGGTTTTCAATCACTTGTAGTATATTTTTTTCAACCACTTGTTGCTCATTGTTAAGCGGTCCCATCAGCTTCATTTCCTGAAGCGATTGCGACATTGAATAAATAGGCGTAAGTGAATTTCTCACCTCATGATTTAACACACGTATCAATCGCTGCCACACTTGCTTTTCATTGTCTCGCAACTGCTGCTCTATAGAGAACAAAACCAAGAGTTGATAGTTTCTTCCATTGCGCTTGATCACATGGGTATTTACTTCAAACCTTTGCTTTAATGCCCCACTTTCGTCTTGCTGCCATTGGTGACACGATTTCGATAGCCCAAACGCGTTAGCATGTTTTCCTAATAATGAATTTACTGGGGTTTGATTGAGTGCCGAAAAGCTGGCATTAGCAGTATAGAGTTGATCATGATGATCTAAAACCAGGATGGGTAATTCCAATTCCTTGATCAGGTCAAAAACAAAGGATTCATTATGCAAATACTCATTGCGCTTGCCCGCTAGTTTGCTTCCTAATTTAGCAAAGTCTTTTTTCAGCGCATTAATTCTACCGCCAGTATAACCCGCTAAATGCCAGCTATTAAATTCATCATTGCCCAAAGAGTCCAATTGCAAGCCAATACGTTCAAGCACGTCTGTCGTATAGCTATAACAACGATAAAACAGCCACATACTTGGAATAAGAAAGGCAAGTATTATGGTTAAACTCTCAAGAAAGTCATACCCTTGCGACCAAATGATATATGCACAAGGCAATAGCGGCAGTAGCACCGAAACACTAAACAATAAGACTAATCGGGTTTCTAACGAATACTTCGCCGACAATTCATTTCTCCAATTCTTTGGGATCTAAGTCAAACTTTTCTAGTCGACGATAAAACGCTGATTTACTCAAACCTAAATACTCACCGGCGACCATGACATTGCCGTCATAATAACGCAATGCTTGAATAATGGCCTGCTTTTCGCTTTCTTCTAACGTCATCAGCGGTGAAGAGGTGGCTTGTTGAGCGTTGTATTGGCTTAATCCAAGCGATAGTGTATCTAGGCAATTATCGTCAGACATTATTACAGCACGTTCAATACAGTGGCTTAATTCGCGAACATTGCCCAACCAAGTATGCTTAACCATAGCCGCTTTAGCCTCTGTCGCAAGACTCATGCCTTCGCGTTTATATTTTTGTGCATGTTTTGCAAGCATATGCTTTGCAAGTATTAAAATATCGTCAGGTCGTTCTCTGAGCGGCGGAATATGCAACTCAACCGTATTTAACCTAAACAATAAGTCTCGTCGAAAATTATCTTTAGCAATCAACGCATCTAAATCTGCGTTGGTTGCAGATAATATTCTCGCATCGGTTTGACTGGTGTGGCTTGAACCAACAATTTCATATTCTCCGGTTTCTAATACCCGCAACATTTTCGCTTGAAGTGCTTGCGGTAGAGTCCCTATTTCATCTAAAAATAGCGTCCCTTTTGAAGCTATGTCGAATCGACCGAGACGATTTTCTTTAGCATCTGTAAAGGCACCTTTTTTATGGCCAAATAGCTCACTTTCAAATAAAGACTCTGGAATTGCTCCCATATTAACGCTAACAAAACGATTATCAGCACGAGCAGAATGTTGATGAATATATTTAGCTAGTAAACTTTTTCCTGTCCCATTTTCACCGGTAATCAAGATATTGGCATCGCTCATTGCAGCGCGTTGAGCTTTACGTAATAGTGAAGACATTTCGGGCGAGCTAACAAAGCCTTCCACGTGGACACTGTGGTTTAAAGCAGTATAACGGGCATTTTCCTGATGAAGCTCTGCGCTTTGTAGTTGCTGCTTCACGATTGAGACCAATCGTGTGTTTTTCCACGGTTTTTCGATGAAATCAGCAGCGCCAAGTTGCATCGTTTGCACAGCGATATCTACACTTGCCCATCCTGTCATCATCACAACGGGAATTTGACTAAATTGCTCTTTAAGCAGCCTTAAAAAATTCAACCCTTCATCGCCTGAGGTCGTGTCTAAGCTAAAATTCATGTCTAATAAAATCAGATCAACATGTTGCGATTTTAATTGTTTTACCCCTTGATGGGGACTGTCTGCTTCAAGACAAGTGAAACCATGATTGGCTAAGGCAATAGACGCTGACATGCGAACATCAACTTGATCATCAATGACTAAAATTACACTCATATATAACGCTAATTCTCTTTTATTATTATTTATCTCGACTCCTTAACCACTATTTTTCATAGTAGTTAAGGAGTATTCGTCGATTACTCGTTGCGCAGCGCACGCATTGGTCTATTTTTAATGATCTTTTGCATCGGTCGATAACTAGCAAAAAGTGCAATCACCACTGTCATCAGTAATACCGGCAGTGCTAAGCCAAATTCAAAACTTAACCATTGACTCAATTGCGTTTTATATAAGCCATAAATCGCAATAATTGCTACCAAGGCGATGGCAACTCCAATAGTCAAAGGCATTACAGCATCTTTAACTAACAAAGCATATAAGCGCGATTTTTTAGCGCCAAGCGCCATGCGAATGCCAAACTCAAAACGTCTTAGTCCTAAGTTATAACTGATCACCCCATAGATACCGACACTGGCAAGCAATAGCGTAAACGCGGCCAATATATAGCTAACGTACAAAGTTATCTTATCCAAGTAAATAATCTTATCATGCTCCGCTTCAAAAGAGCGGAACTCCCATATGTTCATTCTTGCATCTTGCTCTCGCAGAGCGCTCAGTAATTCAGCACGCGACAGAGTTTGCCCTTCGTTAACCTCAATGATGTAGTTATAAGAAAACGGCTGGCCTGGCCACCAAATATGTTTACCTTGGTCTTGATCATAATAATTGGGGTGATTAAAGTCTTCGGTAATCCCAACAATTTCGTTATCTTCATTACGCCCTTCATATACTTTACCTAACACATCACCTTGCGGGTCAAGCATGTACGCTAGGCTTTCACTGACCATGACTTCATGTTTCTCTGCGCGAATCGCCGCTTCACTAAAAGTACGTCCTTTAAGAATTTTCAGCCCTGTATGGTCAAAGTACTCAGGCCCAACCCACGCCTGAGGAATAAAAGGGGTTTGCTCTCCTTGCTTACTGGTTATTGTCGCTTTAGTAATACGAACTGACACGGGACTGTGACCTGTAGAGATCCTCTTTATTTTTGCAATTTTCCCAAGTTCACTTTGAACCTTAATTTGCTTTTCATAGCGCTCTGCCATAGACAGCTCTTTATTTTCATTACGAATAAAACCAATCACTGAATAGAAGTTTTCAATATGACTACCCATAGGACGATTTAAGGTTTGATGTGTTTTGGTCAGCGCCAAACACGCAATAATTATCAATGTTGAGGCCAGTGCCATTTGCAAACTCACCAACACGCGAACCGTTCTTCCTGAAACCTGATTTACACCACCTTTACCACTGGATTGTAACTGTGTGCTTAATGCGCGGTAGTTAATCAAACGCGAGGTAACAAAAGCAAAAAGATAAGCCAATAAAAGGCTTAACACGGCCGCCATCAGCAATAAATTCATGTCGATAGCTATTGACTGAACTAAAGGCAGTTTACCCAATGCTAAAAACTTAAACAGCTTTATGCCCCAAGCTGCAATAAATAGTGCAATCACCAAAGAGCTAACCATTAGAATTAACGTTTGCAATAAGATAGAAGAGAACAGCAATCCTCGTTTAGCTCCTAGCACCGCTTGTAGTGCCAAGGTTTTATGTTGAGCTAGTGCACGAGAGAAAAATAGATTGCTGACATTCACGACAGCAATGACAAACAGCCCCAATGTGCCAGCCAGTAAGAATAAGCTCAAATGCCCCTTATCACCTAACTCTACCGAGCGATATAGTGTGAGTAACGGCCTAAAATCCGTGGCTGTATCGTAGCCTTCAATCCATTCCGCACGAATCGATTCAATACTGTCATCAAAATCTTGGTACATTTCGTCATAGCTCACCCCCACCTTTTTAGTACCGACCATTTTTAATGAACCATAGGTGTTATCCCAGGGGTTATCCCATTCGCCATCATTGTAAAAACGTCGATCTGAGCCAAAATGAAGCCACAAATCAGATTTTCCTTCATAAAACATGTACGGCGGTTCATAGCTAGATGACACCACGCCGATGACCTTGTAGCTGTACTCCCCTTCTTGAATTGATTTTCCTAAAATATTCGGATCTTGATTGTAGACACTGCGCCAAAGATGTTCAGAAATTAAAATATTATCAGACGCTTGATCTATGTTTAGGTCTGACGAAAATGTTTGCCCTAGCACCAGCTTTACATTAAAAAGTTCGAAATAATCAGGCGTTGTATAGGTCACTGTATATTTAGGCTCGCCCGGTAAATTGGTGATCATAAATTCAGCTGGACTAATAGCGGCAGCTCGTTCGAAACTATTTTGTGTTTTAAACCAGTGGACTATTGCCTTATAACTTTGAAAGTGTGCATGAGTGCCCGATGGCGTATCTACTTCCTGCTCAAGCACATATAGATTTTTCTCGTCTAAAACGTTTAGCGGCTTTATAAAATAACTATTAACCAGCGAAAATACGACAAACAAGGTCGCCATCGTCAAAGACATAGTAACCAATACTGAGCTGACAAAACCCGGCGCCTGCATTAGCGAAGAAAATGCCAGTTTTAACTGGCTGGATATTTTGGTGAATTTACTCATCATTACACCGCCTCTGGCTCAGGGAAGCGCACGCTTTCAGGTTCATCATAGGACTTATTATTAGGCATTGACTGCGCATTCGATTGTTCGATAATTTTGCCGTCGAGCAAGTGTATCTGCTTGTTCGCGTGTCCGGCATAACGGGGATCGTGAGTTACCATACAAATGGTGGTGCCCACCTTATTTAACTGGCCTAAAATGTCCATCACGGCATCACCATTTTTTGAATCCAAGTTCCCTGTTGGCTCATCCACCAGTAATATTGATGGCTCGCCAGCAAGCGCTCGCGCTATGGCAACACGTTGTTGTTGTCCGCCTGATAATTGATTTGGCTTGTGTGATTGGCGATGCTCCATTTCAACCTGCGATAGTGCTTTGATAACGCGTTGTTGGATTTCTTCGCTTGAAAGCGCTTGTTCGCGGTAGGTTAATGGCAATGCCACGTTGTCAAAAACGCTTAATTCATCTATCAGGTTAAACGACTGAAAAACAAAACCAATATGCAAATTGCGCAACTCAGCTTGTTGATCCATTTTTAACGATGATGTGTCTACCCCTTCGATTTCGTAACGGCCATCAGTCGGAGAATCTAATAAGCCTAGAATAGACAATAAAGTCGATTTACCACAGCCAGAGGGACCACTGATTGATAAGTAATCACCTTGATTAATATCCAAGTTTATGTCCGTTAATGCCATTACTTCAATATCAGAGGTGGTAAAAGTTTTTGACAAATTTTTCAGCGAAATAATACTGCTTGTTTGTGTAGGTGTATCCATTATTGCTTCCTTTTCTTATATTTATTCAATTCAGTCTATTAGCTCAATTGTTGATTGCTGTCGCCATTGCGTCATATCCGAAACAATGACTTTATCGCCGCGCTGAACACCCTTAACCACTTGAATTTGACTTCCTGAAACTGTACCAAATTCTAATGATGTCAGCTGAGCTGTTTTTTGATTATTTGCAGCGACGAAAATATTCTTTGTCGTGTAAGGCTGAGTGTTACTCGGTTGTTCGACATACAGCGTATCAGCAATTTGTTTAACTAAAATTTGCCCTTCTACGGTTAAGTCCGGACGCGCGTTGGCGGGCAATTTCCCGAGTAAATCAAGTTCAATCATTACGCGTCCGTCGGTAACTATCGATTCAATCCGGATGACCTTAGCATCAACCGTTTCGCCAAAGGTATTGACGGTCGCCAACATGCCGATGGCAATTTGATCCGCTTGAGAATGCTGTACTTTTAACTGTGCAACGAGCTTCTGATCTGAGCCAACTAGAGCAAGTTGTGAACCAGCAATTACACTTTGGCCAATTTCTACAGGCAATGTTTGCAAGACACCATCTAGTCCCGCCCGCACCGTTAGTCTGTCGTGACGTTTTTTAATGGTTTGAAAGTTCGCCTGATATTGAATGACCAAATCCTGCAGGATATTGGTACGCTCTTTTTGCATCGCTTTTAGTTGAGTACGTCGTTTCTGCTCAATATCGACACGTTGACTCAATTGCCTAACATCAAGTTGCGTGCGTTTGTAATCAAGAATACTGACGATGCCTTTATCAATGAGTTTTCTTTCAGCTTCCGCTCTTAATTGGGCAATCTCCAAATCACTGTTCAGCAAGGCAATTTGTGCTTCACGTTCTAGCAATTGGCTTTTATGCGAGATGATTTGCTCTTTTGCTTGCGCCTGCTGGCGCCCTAACTCTAATCGAGCATTAACAAGCTCTTGTTCAAGTTGAGGATCAGAAAGAGTCAAAATCACGGTGTCTTTCGTTACTCTTGCGCCGGGATACAGTGAAATGCTTTCAACTGTCGCTTGTGACTGGCTGGTCAACATCCGTTGATTTTTAGCTTTCAATCGACCATAACCGCTGACCTTTACGTCAAAATCCCCTTGTAAAACCGCGGCAATTCTTATGTCAGCAGCTGACGGGGTAGCATCAATATTTACGGAAGAAATTGCCCACAATGATACGCTCAATAAAGACACTGTTAGCACAATCAGCCTAAGAGCTCGGTAACGTTTATTGTCGGTTCTATTTAATATGGTGGTCATTTCCATATTGCTGTCCATAGTTTAATGTGAGGTTACGAGAGGAGATTGCTAAATGCATACCAATTCTTTACTCATTGAAATTAAAGACTTTAATTCTTACCATCTTAAAAATGAAACAGCTAAAGTCCCAAATTTGGGAAAGGTAGTATAAAAAAGGGAATTCACTCGTTTGTTGGAAAGAGAATCAATTGAACAAAAAAACTAGTAAGCATCGTATTTAATATGCGCTTTATTAATAACTTGAAAAATAATATTCAAAAAAGAATAAATGTCCTCAAGAGTTACCTAAAATTTACATTCACTTCTATAGTTAAACCAATATCACCTTAACATCACTGGATGTGAAGCAACGGTTTGTTTAACAAGGAACGTTCAACTCTGTCCTGTAGGGGTCAAAAATGAACAATACGAATAAGCTATTCTTTTACTTGATCATACTACTGTTTACCGAGTCGGTCGTGTTAGCATTTTTAAATCAAACCTTTATTGAAGCGTTTGTGATTGGGTTGCCAGCTCTAGGAATAGCAATTTACTTCATTAACGTCATGCCTGATGCGAATCTCACTAAACATGTAGCCGCGCTATCAGTGATGATTTTTTCTTTTCTTCATATCCATCAAACTGGCGGTTTAATAGAAGTTCACTTTGAAATATTCATATTGATGGCCTTTTTAATCATTTTTGGTGATTGGCGGGTTTTTGTTTCCGCGATAGCCATTGTTGCAGTTCATCATTTATCGTTTTATTTTTTACAATCCAGTGGACAGCCCGTTTATTTATTTGATGAATACCGACTGAATTTTAATAATGTCGTCATCCATGCGGTCTATGCACTGATTGAGGCCTCTATTGCCGGCTATATTGCGAAACTTATGAAAGATGAAAGCAGTATAGGTATTGAACTATCAGACATAGCTAATAGCGTCACCAAAGACCCGACGGCTATTGATTTGAAAATACGTGCGATAGAAAGAAAAAGTGATATTTTGGACAACTTTAATAACTTACTGCTTCTATTTGATCAAGTGATCACGCAAGTTAAATCACGTGTTAGCAAGCTAAATCATAATGCGGAGCAGTTGAA
Organism: Thalassotalea atypica; assembly: GCF_030295975.1. NCBI lineage: Bacteria > Pseudomonadati > Pseudomonadota > Gammaproteobacteria > Alteromonadales > Colwelliaceae > Thalassotalea > Thalassotalea atypica. The sequence continues at coordinate 1,661,537 of NZ_AP027364.1, read as the reverse complement.
CGCTGCAAAGGATGAATTAGAACAATCATCAGCAAATAGACAAGTAGAAACAGATTCCATTGCAACGTCTGCTGAGCAAATGGCCGTGACAGTTTCTTCCATTGCAGAGGAAACGGCACAGCTAAGCGATCAAATGCAGGCGGCCAACCAATATACGCGGGAAACCAATGTTGACATTATTGATATCAATAAAAAGAACAAACAGTTAACCCAAGCACTGGAAACCACCAGTAACGAAGTCTCTGAACTAGCCAGCTCTAGTCACGCAATCACAACGGTATTGACTGAAATCACAGGCATAGCTGATCAAACAAATTTATTGGCTTTAAATGCGGCCATCGAAGCCGCTAGAGCTGGTGAACAAGGGCGTGGTTTTGCCGTTGTTGCGGACGAGGTTAGAGCGTTGGCGAACAGAACCAAGGAAAGCACAGATAAAATTAGCGAAACCCTTAATGTATTGGTGACGTATTCAAAAAGCACAACAGTGTCTATGGAAAAATGCATCTCTGTCGTAACAGAAGTCATCGAAGTCACCGACAAAGCCATCGCACAAATTGAGCAAGCATCTGCCATAGTGGAAACCTCAAGCGCTATCGCGATAAACGTTGCTGCGGCAGTAGAGCAACAATCGTCCACTACCGATGGTATTGCTCAAAGTACGGAAACGCTGCGGGCAACCGTTCAAACAGACATTGAAAAAATAGAGTTGCTTTCAGTTGAAGCGGAGGCACTTAAGTCGAGCGCAGCTGAAATGGAAGCCAGTGTGGCAAGTTTTAAATAACATGTCTTTCTTGAGCAGGCACACAGTGCATGCCATCGCCGTGCTTTTATGGCTGATTTGCACATTTGTTGCCTTTAGCTACTTTATTCGCCAACAGCTAGTCGCCTTTGATCCTAAGCGATCTCTTGTCAATATCGAGCAAGAAACATTTCAGCTGAAGCTCACCAGTCTTGTGCGCCAACCGTCACAACAATTGGCCAATACCGTTTTGCATTTTTTTGAAAAAAAATGTCGATGCAATAACATCTCAAAGCCACATATAAACAAGGTATTATTCAACGCAAGAAAACAAAACATGAGCATCATCAATGTAGAAGTGAGTAATACCAACTTAGTGCCAGCAACCCCCGCTATGGCGCTAATTGGCAGCGAAGGTGAACTTGTTTATTTTGGGCCCTACGGAGCAGGGATTGGCTGTTCAAATACTGTAGGGTTCGCAGAAACTGTTTTAAATAATTACTTCAAAGGCTATAACACACCAACGATTATAAGTGACATTGAAGGTTGCTATTGCCACACCGCATTAGATACATGATATTCACAGGCAAGGTAACGACGTCCGTTAGTCGCCAATTAAAGTCTACACGCCTTTCACTTTAACCCGATTATTGGTATCCCTACTTGTACGGATCAGGTCATTATTTTGCGGGATTTCCGTTAACTTAGCTTGCCTGTCATAAAGCACAACATTGACTGTTGCAGCTAAATTTAAGCAACCCTTGGTTGGCACATAAACAACAGCATCAGCTTTATCAATAACGTCTTGGCTGATAGTACCGTCTTCCGGACCAAAAACATAATAAGCGTGACTTGGGTGTTCAAATTCAGGTAGTGACACAGCGCCTTCAACAAGATCGACACAGATAATCGTCATTTCTTCAGGTACATTATCAAGCAAGCAATCCTTGGCCGTTAATGGAATCGTCGAGGTTCTATTTTTAGTATCGGTGTTAAACTTAGCAGCTCGAGCGAAACGCTCGCCACTGTAAAAGACTTGGTCGGCATTAAAGCAGCCCGCAGCGCGCATAACTGCACCGACATTGGTTGGACCTTTAGGGTTAGTTAAACCAATATGGACGGTATTTTTTTTCATTAATGAATATTCTTTTAGATTACTTTCTACTTGCTAGCGCAATTTTTGAGTTAAGCGGATCGCGAAACGTAAATTATCTTGGCAAGAAGAATCACAATAATTGAGCACTTATTAGTACCTGATAAGTGCTCAGTAAATTGGCGCATATATTACTTAATTAGTGACCAAAACACTATGGTAGAAATTAATGAACAGATACAAGATTTGAGTCGGCCTTGTTGTTTATTAACAATTTATTGGCTATACACGCTTTCCCCCGTATAAAAGCAGGTAAAGCAGAGTAAGAGAGCCGACTCATAAATGTTCTTACCTTTAGGCTGCAAACCAATATGATGTCCATTTAGCAGCTGCACTATTTGGATATGGTATATTCATCAATGATCAAGCTTCTGCTTATCCTCACAGTTTTCTCCGTGACATGTGTTTAGCCTGTGTTGCTCTTCTTTATCTTTGATTAGAATTTGTTTGATATCTTCCATTCTCTGCTTAACGGCTACTCCGTAGCTATGATCGTCACCCCACACATCTTCAAGCATTCGTATGGTCTGGTAGTCATGATCGGCAAAAATTTTACCCGCTCGTTGTGCACTCTTGGCGCTGTTTCCAAGTAAAGTTAACGCTTCAATACCTAAATTTAGTGCAGAATCGAACGTTTCTCTTTTAAACGAGGTGATACCTATGTTCATTAATTCATAGGCATGTCGTCTATCAAATGCCCTTGCTGCAATGGCTAAATCTGGGTAGTGTTTTTTAGCGATACTGGCTATTTCTAGAATTTTATCAGGATCATCAATTGCAATAACCAATAATTGCGCAGCTTTAGCGCCAGAAGCTTCTAATAAATCTTGTCTTGCTGCATCTCCATAATGAACTCTATGACCAAAGCGCTTGAGGAATTCAATCTGGCTTGGGCTGTGATCGAGTATGGACAAATGGTAGCCTTGTGCCGTCAGTAGCCTACCAATAATTTGTCCGAAGCGACCGTAACCAGCAATTATTACGCTGTTAGTTGGTTCAATTTGCTTAGGATCATCATATTCGTCTTGTTTCTGGCTAGAGCTGTTTAGAATTTTTTCATATACCATGATCAACAAAGGTGCAAGTAACATTGATATTGCCACGACTAATGTTGCCAACTTACTTTGTTCTTGGCTAAGGATATGGAGGGATGTAGTTAAAGATAACAATACAAACGCAAATTCACCGCCTTGAGCTAATGCCATACTAAACAGTAGCTTTTGCTTACTTTCCATTTTAAAAATCATTGCCAGTATGTAAAGTACAAACGCTTTAACGACAATCAATGCCGCAACTATCATTATAACTATTGCATAGTTTTCCAATAGCAATGGAAAATCTATCGACGCGCCAACGGCAATAAAGAACAAACCAAGTAATAACCCTTTGAAAGGCTCAATATCTACTTCTAGCTCGTGCCTAAATTCACTCTCAGCTAATACGACACCGGCCAAAAATGTCCCAAGAGCTGGTGACAAACCAACCTTTTGCATGATAACGGCTATCAATATCACCAAAAACAAGGCAAACACGGTAAATAACTCCCTCAAACGAGTCTCTGCAATGTACCTAAATAGAGGCGCTGATACATATTTACCTGCAAGTATGATTGATGTGATCACAGCTACCGAAATAATAACCTGTAGGTAAGCTGGGAAGTGCGCAATTAAGTTGCCATGTCCTGATAAACTTTTTACATCATCACTAAATGCTAATAGTGGGAGCAGCGCTAAAATAGGGATGACAGCTATGTCTTGAAACAACAAAACTGAAAACGCATTCTGACCTGCCTCCTGTTTTGTCCAGCCTTTTTCATTGAGAGTTTGCAACACAATAGCCGTCGAGGATAGAGCCATCATTAAACCTATCGCCAAAGACGTTTGCCACTGTAAAGATAAAAACTCAACACATATGGCAAAAATAAATATTGTTGTGATGAGCATCTGAAGGCCACCGAGACCTAGAATTGAGTGCCTTAACTTCCATAGTCGTGATGGTTGCAGTTCTAACCCCACAAGAAAAAGCATCATCACAACGCCAAATTCGGCAAAGTGCATAACGTCCGTTTGATCACCAACAAGCCCTAAAAGAAAAGGGCCTATCAATATCCCTGCCAATAAGTAGCCAAGTACAGATCCTAGCCCTAAACGTTTTGCGATTGGTACGGCCAAAATCGCCGCAGCTAAATATACAACAGCCAGCTCTAACATATTATGCCCTGCCCATGCCCGTTATTATTATGATATTCAGTATATGACGCTTTTGGAATTTAAGGGGGCTGTCGATAGTAGAAAATTAAAAACGATATGATTTTACCCACACGAATACATAAACGGCCTTTGGTTTACTCTCAAAAGCTAATGTGACTTTCACATTTTTTTAACGCAAAAAATGTATACTTAACCGTATTCCTGTTGCAACCAACAATTTAACCCGCAGTTAGCCATGAAAAATGTATATAACCTCTTACTCTTTGCTGTAATTTTCTTTTTTAGTTCAAGCAATTACAGTTTAGCCGATGTTGCGAATGATATAGATACTATTAGCAATAAATTTGATACGAGTATTTCTGAGTTTTCATTAGAAAAGGCAACTTATCTTGTTTATTTCGGTCATGACAACTCTAACCTTCAAGTTCTCGTTAGTGACAATAGTCGTAGGAAAAGTAGCGAAGCCTCAGCGTTGTTAACTCAGCATAAAAAACTCATTCAATCACGAAAAGAACGTGTTATTAACGTCCTAAAGGGGCAAGAGTTTCAAGTAATTCGCAGCTACAACGCCGTACCTGCCATCGTTATTCGTACGTCTACAGAGGTAATCAAAGCACTTGCCAAATCACCGTTGGTACAAAACATAGGTTTAGATAACAGTGGAGGAGTTGGTCACCTTAACGAAGCAATTCCACAAAGTAATATTGACTTAGTTAAGGCAATTCCTTTATCGGGTGAAGGCATAGAAGTCGCAATTATTGACTCTGGCTTAGATGAAAATCACCTAGACTTTACTGAAAGAGTTGTCTCTCGTGCCTGTTTTTCAAGTGATTGTACTGAATCGATTTATGATCAACACGGCCACGGCACTAATGTCACAGGAATCTTAGCCGGTGCAGGCACCATTGCACCACAAGGCGGGGCTCCTAATACTCAGTTGCATATTCTTAAAGTCTTAGATGCCAACAATAGCTTTGATTCGTCATCTCAAGTCGTTGCAGCACTTGATCACATTATTACTGAATTACCCAACGTTAGCATCGTAAATATGAGTATTGGCACTAGTGCACTGTTCACATCAAGTTGTGATGATAGCCGCAGTTGGACAAAGCCTTTGGCTGACGCTATCAATCAACTGCATGCCAGAGGCGTCACGTTGTTTGCCTCAGCAGGTAACGATGGCAATAAGGAGGCAATAACGGCACCTGCCTGTCTGCAAAACGTCATTGCTGTTGGCGCTACGTGGGATAGTCGTATCAGCAGCTATACGGGGTTTTGTACTGAGCCATCTCCTATTGCCGGAGAGCTGACTTGCTTTAGTAACAGCAGTGATAATGTCGATATTGTCGCACCCGGCGCAACGATTACTGCAACAGGAATAAATAGCGGCATATCACACTATAGTGGTACCTCAATGGCCGCCCCATTTGTCGCATCTTGTGCAGCGTTACTTCAACAAGCAAAACCTAGTCTAACGCCATTGGAGCTTCGTAAAACATTGGTAGAAAATGGCGGCGCTATGGTTACTGATAGTGAAGGTAGAAGCTTGCCGAGTTTAGATTGCTGGCAAGCCTATCAATCATTGAATATAGAAGAAACTCCAATTTTAACTCGGCTCAGCCCCTCATCACCATATACAACAACAGAACACTCGGTAAATTTTTCAGTAACAGCAAAGGATAATGAAGATGGTGATGTTAGCGATCAGGTCATTTGGTTGGTCAATGAAGTTGAATCTGATGTTACCGGCGACAATTTCATCAACAGCTTTGATGTTGGAGACTATACTGTCACAGCAAAGATTGTAGACAGTGCCAATAATGAGGCTCAAGTTAGTTGGCAGCTAAGTATAGTTAACAAGCAGCTTTATCCACCACAATTAACAATTAACTCACCCAATGAAAACAGTCAGTACCAAAGTGATCAAACGGTGACTTTTAATGCCATAGCTATTGATGTCGAAGATGGAGATATCAGCGACGCTATACAATGGTATGTGAATAATGAATGGATAGGTCAAAACGGTGTCTTAAACACCTCATTTGCCGCAGGTACTCATATTATCACAGCCGCAATAGTTGATACTGACCAAAATGAAACGCAAGCAGAAATCACGATTATTGTTAATGAAGCAACTGTAATTGAGCCGCCCTCTAGTGGTTCTAGCTCTGGAGGGGGTTCAATAACTCTGGGCTTATTAATCCTATTATGTAGTCGATTGTTCCTTTTCAAGTATAACAGGTAGTTGATTACTAATTACTCAGTACAAATGAATATGCTCCTTGGTTAGGTACTACCTCTTCGACGGGGCTAATATCGATAGTTTTGTTTAATAATGATTAAACCAACAGCTTCCTAGCGATGTAAATGTGTTTGGTTAATGCTTAAACTGTACACATACGGCACTCACTAGTAATTTACATTAATTTAATTTTAATATGACCTTATACACGAATGGTCATATTTGGAACAGCTACATTAGCTGCATCCACCACCTGATGTACATTAGGTGCAATAAGTGGTCCCAGTTGATAACTAGGGTTGTTGTCTGGTCCCCAACCCAAGTTATCCAATTGCGCATTTAGAGCAGGGTTATCTGGTGGTGCAGGCACCTGAATCGGCATATTGACGTTGGGATAATTGTTATCTACTCCAGTTCCCCCATGTGGCGTTGCATTGTTTTTGGTGAAATTCATTTCGCAATTGAACACCGTATTATGAATGTCCCCAACATGAAAGTTCGCCATGTTTGGGTTTTGCACTCTCACTCGGTAGTGAAGCCTTCTGTGAATATTGTTCGCAGCTTGCGCAGGATCAATTTTTAAGCTGTTTAGATTCATTAGATGTGCCTTTACGTGATCTTCAAAAATGCTTGAATGTTGCCCGTTAAACGCTGGAGTAACCGGAAACAGGTTTTGCGGAATAGCCTGCCCTCCAAGATTAGCATTCAATAAATGACCTTGATAAAGTTTTGGCCAATTACCATTGGTATAAGGAGAAGGGGTTGGAGCAGCGGCTGTTCTAGAGCCGGTTTTAGGGTTCGCCGGATCTAAATACGCATCCGTGTCAACACCGACAGTTAAGTCACCAAAGTGGAGCCCTCCAGCCCAATAATGTAAGTTACCTTGCTGAAACGAAATTTCAGTGGCTTTTTGTATTGTTTTACCATTCACGATACTTTGTTGGTTTAAGGATTTTCGGCAACTAACCGAACGGTCTGGCTGGCCAGTAATATTGGCCTTTTGTTGTAATGATTGCTTTCCTTTAACAAATTCTAAGTTTAAGTGCGCATTGGCATTTTGAGTTGACGCTTTTAGTTGCGTTAGTTGCTTGGCCTGCATACTAGTATTAGACGCCCGTTGAAACTTTCTTAGAGCAACAACCTCACAACGATTGTCTTGCAAAGCCATCGGCCTCCTTAATGATGTTCTTGCTCTAGTACCAACTGATATGCTCTTTCGACTATTGTCTGTTCGAGGTGAATGCGGCTTAATTTTTGAAGCAAACATGTTGTTTCCTTAGTGGCACTTTCTATAAAAAATAGAAGCCGATTGAGAATAAAGCAACAATTGTGAGTAAGTAAAAACTTAGAAGTAGCGAGTGATAAAAAAGAAAAACAGATAGCAGAGAGAATGGCGGGACGGAGGCTGCCGAAAACAATAAACAACCACTTGTTTACAAAGAAATTTACAGTAACTAAAAGCACATAGATGTTACCACCAGTGTTACTAAAATAAAAAATCAACATCCATGAAGTTGAAAACAACATTTTAATAAATTGCAACTAAAGACTTTACATATATAAGCCGTGTATCAATCTGACCGCCTCGATTAATAAAACTCAATCAAACCTGATAGTCTCATGTGTGCCAAAAGCGGAAGATGCTCCCTTACAAAGCGGTCTTATAAGCCACCAAAACTGCGAGTCACGGGGTCTTAGCTTTCATCGCTGCAGCGAAACTATCGAAAGAGTGCAAACCTGAATTATTGTCCATCAATAACTCCTCACATGCTTTCTCGCCGATGTGTTGTCCGAGTGCACGGTAACATTCGAACTGTTGTTCATCAAAAAACTGGTCTGCTGTCGATTGATGTGGGAAACTCGGATTTTGGTTACGATATTCTTTGATCACCTCATTCTCATCGTCAGTGTATGATGACTTTAAATAGAGTAAATAACCCACTTCAGGGTCGGAGTTGATATTCTTGTTTGAAGGGTAAATGATCTTTCCAAACGCACAATGTTCTTTGCTTAGGTTATCCTTCCCTTGATAAACGGCCTCTTCACTATTTTCTACACGAATTTTATCGACGTCGATGTCGATTTTAATTCCTAAGTCAATTTGAGCATAACGAATAAGTGTTGCCAAGCCGTTAAAGGTGAGGTCTGGATCAGCTTCCCCATCTCCTATAATAATGAACTTACATCGGCGACGTAAGAGTTCAATACCTGCTAGATTTTCAATATGACCGCCATCTGAGAGGTTGATCCACTTATGGCGCCCATCTAGTTTCATTAACATCTCACGAATCAGAGCTCTAGGAGGCACACGCCAACGGAAACGTTCCCAGAGAGTGTCGTAACATTTTGGCGAATTCTTACTTTTATTTACCTCACTACTAGATACAGATACATCGGCATCGATCTGAGTTTCCTGCTTTCTTATACCAGCATCACCAGTACCCTTTTTGTCGCGCATCAGTGTACTAATACTTGCACCTAAATATCCTCCTCCCGAGACCGATGACATAAAATCTATGTGGTCGAAGATGCCTTTTTTATGTAACGCTTGTACAATCCCCAAGTTGATCGTTGCGGAACGTATCCCTCCCCCAGATAACCCTATGCCCACCAGACTATGCTTTGTCGTACACTGCTTGAACGGAGATTCGTTCACACTGTGGAGTTTTCGACCATTTGATGGATGTTGATATACATTCTTCCAACGTTTCTCAACATCCTCCAATTCTTTTTCAAAAACCTCTTCGAAACGACATTCACCTGTAACATTTGTATCCTTCGGTTTTGTCTCCTGGATTTTATGCAACAGGCCTGGGTTAGGGAGCCAGTATCCTAGACGAATATTGAGTATTACCATAATTGCAACGAACCCTGGATTAGTTCCTCGTCCCATGTTGGGGGAAGCGGCCGCAGCCGAAATGGCCATAGCAGTCGCTAGACTCATTTGAGGATGAACTTGTTCCATCAATTCAGTTCTACAGTAGCCTGTGCGCTTTCCTCCAATAAAATTTTTGCTGAAAATGAAAAAATCACTTGCTCGATCTCTGATATTGGGATCAGTGCTCCCTTGTAAGTTCAGGCAAACATTGAGTAGGTGATATGGGGCTGTGGAACCATCATCATGCTGCCCGATATCGCTTAAGTTGATGTCTTTCTCAATTGAAATATCATCTTGGTTTTCGATCCCCACTAGGTAGGCTGATGCCAATCGATCGCGATACAAACTGTGTATGGAGGTTCGATTTACATCAACAAACAGCCAACAAAATAGATAAGCTTCAACGGCCAGAAACAAAACAAAATAGTGATTCTCTCCTGTGGCCGTGTATTCTTCAGTTAAAACGACGGCGAGCAGCTGTTCGCTATAGTACATTCCAATGGCAATGATAGCCGCAAGGGTAAAGAGAAATAAGTACTCTGCCCATTTGAAACTTTTATGTAGTGTCCCAACCACCACAACCACAACAATCAACAGAATAAATACTATTGGCACTATATAGAGAACAATATTAAGGAGGCCATCAATAGCGGGACGGTATACTAGGAATTCTGTCACATATAATATAACGAGGAACGGCAAAAATACGCCTAACAGTCCAATTAAGAACATCACTAACTTCTTTTTCGCTCCTGCAAAAACCGAAATCAGTTTGCTCGCACCACTTAGGATAGCCACTGAAACTCCTATCATCGATGCGAAGATATTATTCCAATTTGAATCTGGACTTACCAAGAACTGATGGAACTTGTCTACTAATAACGGAAGAGCTTCAAACAAAGCAAACACAAGGACAAAAAGTAAGGCCATACCAAATTGTCGTTCAAACCTATCTCTTTGGTTGACTGAGCTCCTACTACTAGTTCTCTCGATGCTTTTATTATGAACAGCAATTTCACTTACCAGAACATAAATAGGTGAGAGTAGGCACCAGAGCAAAGCGATTAGGCCGACCCAGAGTGTAATAGTAAAAGGGACCGGCATTGGCACGCCGTGAGATTCTTCTAATTTACCAGAACCCGGTGTAGTAAGTTCGCGGATATGTTTAAAGAGACATTCATCAACCGGATTTTCATTTTCGCAAGGCACTACTCCTTTTGATAATTCAGTGGCGTCTGACTTTGTAGTTTTTTTGATTTCTTTGCCAAATATTCTTAGCTGATTGATTTCGGGGTAAGCTTCTTTCATAAGCAAACGATTGAGCCGCCGCAGGCAAGAATTTGAACGTAAAAAGGAACTCTCGCCAACAATTTTCCAATACCCAATACTTCCTTTCGAGCATATCTGTTTGATTACTTTGTCTTTATCCTCTATTTTTTGGTCAATGAGTTCGCGTATGAGTCCAGTCTTATTAGGTTGCAACTTAATACCTTTAAAACGTTCAGGATCGTAAATCAATTCACCGTCTATGATTTTTCGAAATTCATGTGACAACGCTATTTCAAATTCATTCCCTTGAAAATCGTTTTCCAGCAAATTTTTCGTCTGTTCAGATAGCTGTCCTACAATCCATTTGTCAATATTTCTGGGTTTTGTTTTTAACTGTTTAGCGAGCTGTGTAGAGTTTTTCAATGAAAGTTCGTGTGTCATATCTGCTAACGACCGCAACTGCGGTCCATAAAGATGACCAATGACTGCAGAAATAATCAAAAGTAGAGATAGCAAAATCAAAAAATTGAGAAGGACGCCTCTAATGAGTACACCTGCCATCCTGAAATAATCCAAGAATCCTCGAGTTGCCATATAATTGGAGTGATTGCGTAGCCATGTGAGGTACACTGACTCTTCAGGCCCATTGGTCAAAGGAAAAGGAAACTCACTTAACTTGTGATCTTTTTCATTGTTATTTAAGTTGCTCATCTCTTTCTCCATGAAAAAAGAAGAACGATCCCTGTTATGACTGAATACTGCAATTCGAAAACGGTATCACACCGATTCACTCTCAGAGAATAGAGATTGCTGTGATAATTGAAGGTAAAAGTAAGATTAGCACATGGGAAAATTATTACTTAAGAATTGAATACAAACCGTTTATATCTAAAGCTACGTCATAATTCTCTTTATTTGAATTTAGTTGACGCATTTTTTTATCTTGTAATAAATTCTCAGTGAGATTCCTGACACACTTAAACCAGCAATAAAAACTCTAAATGAATCCTGCTAGATGACGCTTTGCTACATCATAAAACCGTCAACACCGTAATCCGATAATATTTACTGCTTTTTATCTTAACCTGAGTAAGAAATTCAAAGTCCTTAATGGTAGCTAAGTTGACTATCTACTATGATAAATTAAAGTCTAAATTAGGTAGACTCTGTGGCAAAATTTTCACTTCAGTTATCAGGCGCTAATGACTACTATGAACATGAAACTGTCTATAGAAAAGACAATACTGACAGTCCGTAATTCACAAAAATGCCAATAGCCGAAATACAGCGCTTTAGGCTACAACCTTCAAAACCTTGAAAGAGCAGGCACTAGACTTTGATTATCTACTGGTAGCTTTTTCCACTGTTCTGACCTCTGTAAAATTTGTTTAAAGTCAATAGAGAAACCTAAAAGCAGATGCAGTAGTTGAATATTTACTCCGTTGTGAGAACAATGTTGGCAGCGCACTCGCTTTCATGTACGTCTTTGCTCAACAATTTTTTAAGCTTCTTTCGATTAACAGCAATAGAGTGATCCGAAACAATGTATCTGTATAGGCTATTTGCCTAGATGGCTTTTATTCGATAAGCAAAGCTCACCGAATATAATAGCTCTAAGTTATTGTACTGCCTAATGGAGCAATTGGTCAGGTAGCGCATATTTCCTGCATGCATAAAGCCGTTAAAGTCACTCAACCAATCAGAAACTTTCTTCCCGATATACGGAAAGGTTCTGAAGATAAATCTAATTGCTTATATCGCGACAGCTCCAGGAGGCGATATGGTGACGCCTTCTACTGCATTCACAAGGCGATGAACCGGCGATTTGATATTATTGATCCAGTATTCGTCTTCTCCCTTGGCGAACCAAACGTATAACACGCCCCTATCCCGCCTTGATGGTTTATTCTTTTGATTGCGACCGTCGCTAACGCCCCCCTAAACTGTGGCCAGTAATGAACAACGGTTTGTCTCGGTTAGATTGCTTTTTGGGTCCCTTGGCAATGTCGCCTTCAACGCTATCAAAAGTTTTCAAGAACCCTTCATGCACTTTTCCGTGAAAAACATCACTCCCTACCACCCTACTTTTCGCATCAGTCTTAATATCTTCGTATATAGTTGCTTCAGTGCCACGAAAAGTAAGTACAAGATAATTCTCGCCACACAGCATTAAAGCCCGTGTGCCAGTTTGATCATTATTAAACCAGCCATCTTCATCAACTAATAGATTCAGACTTTGCAGTTTATTTTTTTGTTCCTGCTTTTTAGCCACAGCAATGTAAAGATATGCCTCGAAAAATCCGAAAGCCAATTTTCTTTGATTGTCATTATCGAGCACTTTCAATAAATATTCTTTGATTTTCTTATATGGATAATAACGACCATATCTTATTATTCTTTTTAATCCTTTTCGGGTAGTGTGAGGCCCAAGCTTTGGCTGCAACCAAAGCCTTTTAATATGGTAGTTCGATGATTGGTAGGCTCCTCTATTGAGAGGCCGATAACAAGTACGAACGCCGTATAAAACTCCAAGCCCTAAACTCGGATAGTCAACTGGGTCTCGAGCCCGAATAGCAAGGCAGAGTCAGCTTATTATGGATACAAAAAAATTCAAAATGAAATCAACATCAGTGTCGATACCGACAAAACACAACTCGATATATACATCCGCCCGTTAGATATCCATTTCACCGTAACTAACGATGAAAAAGGTATCAAGCAAGCCGTAAAAGAAATTAAAAAGCATCAGCCAACACGCATTACGATTGAAGCAACCGGGCGTCTTGAACAGGACTTTATTATGGCGTGTGCAAACGCCAACTTACCCTTTGTTAGTGCCAACCCTGCACACATCAAAAGTTTGCTGGAGCCATCGGCCAACATGCAAAAACAGATAAGCTGGATGCGCAATTAATTGCTCATTATAGTGAAGCGATAAAACCTAAACTCTCTGTGTTAAAACCCGCCACCATGCAATTAATGAGTGACTTACTTTCCCGTAGAAGACAGCTAATGGGATTACAAACCATGGAGAAGAATCGTCTTAAAATTATGCCGAAGACGATTAGCAGTATGATTAATCCCATCTTAACAGCCTTCAAAAACCAGCTCGATAAACTAGACCAAAAACTATTGAAACTAATGGAAAGTTGCGAGGATTATAAAACTAAAAATATGATAATCCAGAGCATGCCTTGTGTCGGTAATGTAGTTGCGTTCAACTTACTAAGTGATATGCCTGAGCTCGGGTATTTAACCAATAAACAAGCATCGTCTTTGATTGGTGTTGCACCATTTAATAAAGAAAGTGGTATCTACCAAGGTACTCGACAGATACGAGGAGGACGTCCAAAAATTCGAACGGTAATGGATATGGCGATGATGTCTGCAATTCAATGTAACTCAGTTTTCAAAGGCACTTACGAGCGACTATTAGCGGTAGGAAAGCCAAAGAAAACAGCGTTAATTGCCTGTTTAAGTAAGATGATTGTTATTTTAAATTCAATGGTGAGAGATGGTGTCATGTGGGATCCCAAAATGAGTTCAATATTAGGAATTGACACCATAGTCACTTGTTAGGGGTATTGGCCAAAATTTCTGTGTACGAATCCCACTTGATATATGCTATTTCCGCAACCTTCGCCATAAGATAAGCTGTTCTATCATTGTATGCCTGACGATGTGAAGGTAGCGCCTACTCCACTGCCGAACCGGAAGAATCAATGCTCTTTTTTATCATAACGCATTTTGTTCTCCTTGTTCATGCAACATTTTTAGGCACAACAACACTCTAGACTAACTTTAGATAAACTGTTGAGTTTTTGTCTACATTAAAAATAGAGGAAAGTTTTTAGTTGCTTCATTCGAAATTATTCCATTTTATAAATGAGTTAAAAAATTTTACAAAAAATATGAAAAGTAGACTATTTTTAAAGACAGTATGTGATAAACAGTAGATTAAATTGCTCGTTCACAGGAAAAGCAAATTAAAAATCTGGGTTGAATTTTAATTTTGGTGTTTGTGACCAATGACGCTTCGCTTTGGATATGTAAATTCATCTGTACCCGTTATCTAGATTACAATTGTCTACAGGGATGAATAACTATAGAGGCTTCTCCGCGTATATAAGGAATATAAAATGTGGGTGTTAGAGGGTGAAAAACTAACAGGGCCCGGACTAGGTGACCAAGGTATAACTCTCAAGCAGGTCTCAGAAGGTCAATGGGCAGTGGAGGCCAAAACAAGCTTTCCAATATTCAAAAATGACAATGCCGTAAACGCTTTTTTTGACAAAGACATTCCCGTTACGGCAAGCGAAAACAATTCTTTAACGTTACATTTTCCAGCCGACTGTGCGCTTATTGTTGAGCTAAATCCACTTATACCGCTTTTCCCGGCGAGCAATAAATGGGTAAAATGGAGCGACTCTTCGGCTGGAGATATCTCGTTCAAGATTACACATACGTGGCCAGACCCTTTTGATTTGACAATTCCATCCGAGAAAGAACTACTTCAAGCGGCAATCGAAAAGATTGAGAGTTTATCACCTGAAAAACAATGGAGTGCACTGCCCGATTTTGTCACCGGTATTTTTGATCGAACCTTATTAGATGTCGGGGGAAAACGCCCCAAGGTTTCCGACCTTAAAGTGTCTCTTGGAAAACCAACATGGGACCAAGATAGTTTCAAATTTGAAAATGCAACTGCGGAACTGACATTAGGCGAAAAATTATTATCTCTGACAGCTGAAACTGTTGTACTTGATCTGCGAACAAAGCAATTGGCTAGCGGCAATGAGGAGCTACGCTGCCGACTCAAAGAGATGAAAACACTACATCTCGGTAGCTACCTGAGCGTAGAGATAAACGCGGGCAGCGTGATTAAACTGACACCTGCAGCCTCACGCGCAAAGCTGAGTTGGGAAAATGATGGTTCAAAACCAATAATGTCGATATACATGCCTGGTATCGAAGGTGAAGAGCCCAAAGGCAAGGAAGGTCGTTTTATTCTTGATTGTAACTCTCCCGGTACCCCAAATGAAACATTTGAAATCGGCCCCAATGGTTTAACTGCGTCTGCCGTTTGTAGACCAATGACTCTGCCATTAAAGGGCGGAGATGGTGAACTTAAAGTGCAGGTTCAGGAAGGTAGCTTAAAGTTTGTCGAAGGCCGCTACACTGCAAGTATTTCAGCCAGAGCATCACTGCCTTTTTTGGAAGGCGCGAATGGTTTGCTACAGGTAATGGCATCGTCTGTTCCGGGTGAAAATCCATTCTTGGCAACCTGGCAAATGCAAATGGCTGAGGTTTGGCAAGATCCGACGGGATATCTGCAAATTGAAAATCCAAAAGCTTCGGTGACAATCAAATACACCAATGGGAAGTGGGATTTAGACGGCGCGGTTGGTGGACGGTTGCGTGTACTCAATGGGGCGAAATTACTTGGGGACGCAGGTGTATGGTTGGAAGATTTCCTCGAAGACTTCAATCTTGAATTTGATGGTCTGAAGCTATCTCAACTGACCACACTATCAAGTTCCGATTCCAAGGGTGACTCGAAATCAAAACCAGCGTCGATAACGCTGAAGCCAATCGGTCTGCCGGATGAACTGCGTTTATGGAAGCTGTTTCGTTTTAAACTTTCCTCATACCAGTTGTTTAGTGACGGTTCATTTGGATTTGGCGGTTTGATAGGCTTTGAGCAAGGAGGTGTTCGATTCAGTGGCACTTTGCCGCGATTAAAAGTGAACTGTAAAGGAGGGCTTAAAATCTCTCGTTTTGAGGATGAGGCCCTGTCCATTGAAGGGCAACTAACGACGCCGGGAGGTGTATCTGCCCGACTGAGTTTAATCCAGGTAGAGGATGAACTAGTATCTGAATTACAGGGTCAGGGTTCACTCGTGATGCCAGGATTCCCAGCGATTGGTGTCAACTGTTCAATTGGGCGCAGACCTGATGACCAACCTGTATTGATGCTATATGTGGAAGGCGATTTTCCTATTACCCTTTATCCCGGTATTATCATGCGCAAAACCGGTGTGGGGTTTGGCGTCAACAAAGTACTCAAGGGAACAAACGGTGTGCACCCCGAGGAACTGGTTCCAACATTGATTTCAAACCCAGCAGGTTTGCCAAACCCGGCACTGCCTGACGGGTGGGAAGTTAGCACAGAAGATGACATTGACGTCTCATTCGCAGCCCAAACCTATCTTGCACCCACGCCCCGTGGTAATGGGCCATTTCCTTATATAGGGCGAGCGACAATGTTTGTCAGGCCCACAAACGGATTTGTAATCCTTTTAGCTAGCAATTTGTGGGTTTTTACATCTCTTGAAGATGCTGGTACCGAGGCGTTCCAAAGAAAACCTGCGATGAAGGGGGTAGCTGCGCTGTTTCCTCGGCATGGCTACTTTGAGCTAATGGTGCGAACAGAGCGCTCTCCGCGAATGACAAAACCCGTACAGATTGTACAGAAGGCATTTGAGATAGGTTCTGGTGAATTTTACATGAAAGCGTCACGCGATGTATTCGTATATCGAGCGGGACCAATGAATGTTGAAGCGAGTTTAGCAGGAGTAAATTTCAAAGGGAGTTTGCTTTACGCCGTCCATGTAAGTGGCGATCAAGCAATTGCACTTAATCAATTTAGTCTTGCAGCCCATACAAATAAAAGCTGTGGTGCCAGTTTAAGGTTCGGCCCTTTGAGAGTTTCAGCCGGATTTAATTTATCTTTTGATCTACAGCTTGAAGCTTTAGCAGCAGGTATCGTGCATAAATCACACGGTCCTATTTTGTACGCTCGCGCGAACGTCATGGTTGCTTTTGCAATAGCTGCTTGGGTGAAGCTAGTTTTCAGTCTCACAATCAAGCTATGGCGCTTCAAAAAAAGCATTCGCTGGTCAAAAAGCTTCAGTACCACACTACGATTAAGCGCCCAGATAGATCTAGAAGTAGCTGTCTCTGCCAATTCAGCGCTTTATGGCCGGACGCAAGTCAAGATGCACTTATTTGGCTATCAATTCAAACCTGTACTGGAAATTGGCAATAGAAATGCCGGAGGTTTGACGACCGCCAGACATATCACAAACCAGATTGTATATCCGAAAAGCTTGCCCGCTTATCACTAGAATTGGAAGATAAAACGATGACTGAAAGCTATCGATTGATTTGCCGCAGCTTGCCTGACGATGACAACAGGAAGCGAGCGTTGCTGTTGCGCGATCCTACACCATCTGGTTCTGCTGAACCAATCCACTTTCTTCGAAGACCCACAACTGAAATGACTAGGCGAGGTGACATGTCAAAACAGTGGCTACCAGATTGGCGTTATCAATTCGCAATGCCCGATTCTGATCATCTGAATAATCTTCGTTACACCAGAGTTTCAGTCGAGCGGAACGAGGGTGAGCGGTTAATAAAGTTTCAGGTGTCCAGAGCGGCCCCACTGCGAAATGCGAAGATACGTTTTTTTGAAGCATTTGATAAGGTTTTGGATGAAAGTAGCAGTGCACAAGATAAAATTGACGTAACTGCGTCATTTTCAATTGATGCCACTGCAGGGCAAAACTCAGTCCTCGAAGATCAGGGCGATTCAATGAGCGAGCAAACAGAGGATAATCTTGTTGACGTAGGTAGCCCAGGAATATCGGCACTGCTTGAAGTCTTTTGGTCTGATTTGGATTTAGTCGAGCTGGCAGAATTGGGACTAGAGCCGAATGGGAGTCCAGGCTCCGTAACACTGGCTGTCCTTTCCGGTATGGTATTTGACTTGGATGGCAAACTAACCGATGCATCAGATTTAACCGCTAGACTTGAAGAATTTGCGCCAGGTGACTCGGATAGTTACAGGGAGTTACATGAAGAACAAAGTGAGATTAAACTTGATGTTCTTGTGCCTAAAGATCAGGTGGACTCTCTACCATTGCCACTGCTAATCGATCAATCAAGGTCAGGCTGCCGTATTCGAGTGGATTGGGATAAGGTCAGTTCAGAAAATCTGGACACTGGCCTTAAAGAGTGGAAAGACTATTGTTCGAAAGATACATCAAAAGATGTAGTAACAAAAAACATTGAAGACTATACACTCGTTTTGTATCGAGCCGTAGGACTAGTTGCAAAAGGAACAGAAGAAGAATTAGGCCGATTTCCTCCAGTAGTTGAATTTTTGGAGGACCAGGAACAAGTAGAAGCCGGCACAGGCAAATTGCCATACCCAACAGAGGAAAAGTGGCGGCAAGCCAACGAGGGCGTTTTTGATGGCTTGGGCGAAACGCGGTACTCAGGAGAACGGCTGCATTATCGTCTGGAATTAAGGAACGTGGTGGACCAGATTGTCGCCACAGGTAGCATTGCAGAATACCGGTTACGACTCGACCCTCCTCCTCCCCCTTTGCAGGCGCAAGTCTGTGTCAACAAAGACAATCAAATTTCATTTGAAATTGAAGTTCCTGAAGGCGAAGAAGCATCGGTGAAACCCTATGTTCTATTTCAAAAACGCCCATTGGATGCTTGCGGCTTCTATGGCACTGATGATGATCTATCATTGGAGGAAGGCTTAAGACAGGCAGATTTGAACTTTGACAAAGGTACTGGAATTCAAGACTATAGTGGTGACTGGTCTGAGCATCCAGCCTTTCAATCAATGCAGGGGAAATACCAAAACTTTGGTTTAAACGAGCTTGATATTGGTGGTGAAGCTTGCTGGCAGGTTTTAGTTAAGTCTAAAGACGGCAATGATGAAAGCGAAGACTGGCAAGATGTTGACAATATCAGTGAGCAAGGGAGATACAGAGTTGTTGCCTCTGGGATTCCTTTACCGGAATTAAATGATGGAAATCAACCTTGTGGGTTCCGCTTTTATGCAGGGCTTCGAAGGATAAGTGGCGACGACAAACGCTTGCCAGAGAGTCAAGTAGAACTCTGTGCCCACTTCCTGGCGAAGACCGAACTCCAAGACAATAAACGCAGAGACGTTAGACAGCGCGTTTTTCAATTGGAGCGATTGCCAGAAGTAAAAGACTCAAGAAGTTGGATTGAGAAAATGTCGGCCCTTTTAGTCGATGATGGTCGCATTTTATCCCAACCTCGACGACAGCCTTCTATGGCCTCAGAAGAGGAGCTTGAGCAGAGAACGCCATACAAAGTCCGCGTAAGCATTGACGGAACGTCAGCATCGCATGGTGAAAGTGGTGGTTTTCGAATCTATGCTCGCGATATCTTAGGCGACAATGATCGCCGTGACTTCACCCCCATAGGTGAGTTTGAAGCAGTCTCAATACCTATTTATCGTTATCGGCCTTACCAGTTTGACGGTCGAAAAGTTCTTGTTGCAGATGCAATTTCGGCGAACTGGGAGATCACGAAGCCCGGTGCAAGCACAGAAGATGCTGACAAAATGTTCCAAAGTTTTGCCGAAAAGTTGAGTTCTCGCTCCGGAACACATTCAACATTGGGACGATTAGTGAGCGAGCCCGGATTAAATCTCAATACTGGGGTAAAACCAGACGAAATACCCTCTCGTCTTGATGCGAAAGAACTGAAATATGCAACCGCAATGACACGCAACTTGAATGAAGCACTCAAGGCGATAGATGAGAAAATTTCTTCTCTTGAAAGCCTTGCAACATATGTAACTTCGGAGACTAAAAAAGATGAAGTAAGTCAGTTGCTACGCGGCAGCTGGCCGCTTTTAGGTCCATTTCTCGGTTGGGCAGTAGAATCAGGGTTTGCAAGGGATTTGATACTGCCTTTTAGCGTCAGCAAAATACAAGACATCAACCAATGGTTTGTAGAATTCACTTCTAACTTTCCTGGTAATGTGCGCGTATTCGTCTCAAAATTCACGCCGCCGGCAGCGCAAGCTTTAGCCGCAGAGTCTGTTGTTAAAGACTTGGTTTTGGCTACCGTCAGAATATTGGTTGTTCCCAATGAGGAAGAGCTCTCAAAAGCGGTTTCTGACAATGGCTTGCGCTCGGCGCTTAAGATTGCGCTCAGCGGAGAAAACCAACCTGAGTTAAGAGTTTTCCAGGAAAAAGGCGAGATACCTGAATGGCTTGTACTTGATTCCAGTGGTTGGGCGTCATTACTCTGGGACGGGATCCAGGACAAATGGCATCACAGACTTGAGTTCGCTGCTGAGCGACTGGACAGATATGAGAGAGCACATGCGTTTTTCAATATGGCTACTAGCTCAGTCTTAAGACCAGTTTCCTCTGATACCCCGGGTTCAAAAATATCCTTGGAAGTACCTCGCCGAGAGCCGGCGCCATCAGCACCCGGTATAATGGCCGCTAATGACCCTGTTCGAGTGAAGTTTAATGTAACCGACAGTGTTGAGCGAGAAGAAAGTACCCACAATGCATTGGTTCGAATGCGTTATGGTGACGTAGTGCTGAAAACAAGACTGCTTTGCCAGTTTCCATGGGCAGAAACCTACGCGGCAGCGCCTGAAACGTGGCCATTTCAACCCTACAAGCATGAATCGCCAACAGTCACTAAGCCCGGCGATGAGCAACTTCACAGTTGGGCAGATTGGAATGGGACGGACGAAATTGAGGAGCCTGATGCGCCCTATTTTCTGGTTTACCGCCGAGAAGTTCGTTGGCAAGCCGATGATGAAGAGGGTGAGGTGTCTCACGCAAGTTGGCAACGACGACCAGCAGCAATGTATGTGGAAGAGAATACGGCTTACTGGAATCTTGATGATGTCAATTTGAAATGGAAACTGTGCTTGCCAATTGTTTGCCTAGGACACCTCTTAAGTGATGAAGAATCGCAACATCCTGATGCCAAGTATGCGTTGGATTCCGGTAAACCTGTAGGCGACCTCCCAGACTTACAAACTAAATATGTGGTGTATCGGAAATTAAATAATAGCTCCGCATTTAGCAAATTTGTCGAGTTGACGGGCCCGGGATTCGAATCACCTTTATTGGGAAATGGCAGCCCTTATAGCTATCAATTGCAATTTGGAACGCCACTAGAAAAAGACGTAGAACTTAGCTCAGAGCTTGCTATTAGCCAAGACAGTTGGGAGATCGCATTCACGCCAGAACACTTTGGTCCATATCGACCAAAAGACGCACAATGGCTTCTCTTGATAAGCCGTGACGATATGCATGTGGAAATGGAAATTAAGGTGGAGGACTAGCATGAAACTCAAATACTTTGAATTGAAACTTCGTGGTTTAGAGTTAGGCTTTGATGATCCCACTAGTGTTTCAGACCCTCAAATTGGTGAAGAACAAATCCCTTATGGTCCTTTAGAACTGGACTTGTCTGATTCTGGGATTCCAAATGACCATCCAATCCGAAAGTTTACTCGTGCTTTCTACGTCCAGCAGAACAACCCTCAAGGATATCAGCCAACGGTTGTGATTATGGTGCCGGCTGTTGAATTTCTTTGGAAATTCGCGAGTGCTGATATCGATTTACCGATAGAACTCCAGTTTACCGAGAATGCCTGGCAATGGCGGCTGCTAAAAAGTGCACCAAATGACAATGGCAAGAACCTTGTGAGGGAGTTTGCCAATAAATTGAGAGATTTAATTGGTTCAGCAGATACGGGCACAGTGCCTTTCTTGGAAATCCCTGATTTGGATGCGCTGCGAATTGTCGGTGGCTCAATGTTGCCTGGTTCAGAGAATGAACATGAGTGGCGAACAGTCAAAATGGATGAACCAAATGACAATGGGATTACGCTGCAAACTCAGAATGGTTGGGTAGGTATTCGAACACTTGACGGCGGTCTACGAGTCAATTTATCAACCGTCCAGGTAAGTCGCTATGATACTGGCAAGTGTAAAATTACTTTTAAGGAAGATGACAAACGTAGTCACCTCCCTGATTCCAGTGTCAAAGTTCGGTTCAAACTGGACTTTAATGGAGCAGATGAAGAAGTCAGAGAAGAGACACTCATTAGCAATGTAGAACTTGCAAATGGACGACAAAAGACGATTTCAATGGATGTAGGTTGGTCTCACACTGATGAAGACCAAGCGTTCCCGTCAGATCAAACATCAGGCTCTCCAAGTTTATGGATTGGCGCACAACAGACTTGGCTCAATTTGACTCATCCAATCAACAATATAGTGCTGGGAACTGAGTCGCGTCGCTGGGATCTCAGTGCGGCATTATCTGCATTTGATGACATTGCAATTCACTGTTTGCTTGATCAGGCGGGTGAAAAGCAATTAGAACTTAAATTTGATGAATATGGTCACCCAGTTTCGGCGGAACTCATCATTGCCAACCCTGTTTTTGAATTTGTCTGTGACAAGGTTAACGCTATCAGCAGTGGTGCATTGGCAAGCCCCAACCACCCGCCAGTTCTTCAAATAGGAGAAACGGAGCGTTTGCACTTCATAGCCAAAGTTGCAAAAAAAGTCAAAAGCGACATGGTCAAATTCAAGGTCAAAGACAGCGTTCCGATGCTTGAGCTTCATCCTCATAATGCTGGACCAGCGTTACACAGCAATCAATTGTGGTTAAAACCTGGTTTTCCTGTAGTAGCTCCGCTGGAATGGGCGGTTAACGATTTACAAAGCAATCGCGCATTAAGTTTGCTCAGAGCACTGGTTCCAGTTGAAGCGCCATGCTGGCTCGACCTCAGTAAGGGATCGTCTGAATGGCTACTCGAAGCAGAGAAAGCCACGTTTCCCAACAATATTGTTGGGTCAACTCTGCTACCACTTACCCAATATTCGCAAGGACAATGCCTCGAATGGCGTATTGTTTCGAATACCCAAATAGCGGTTTTAGAACGTTTTGCAAATCCCCATCTGGACCGACAGTTTGGCGCCACTCGGATCAACAAAAATGGTTTAGATGCTAAAAGTGATATTGCCCCAGAACATGTTGCGGTTCAAAAAAGATATGTTGTAGACCCCAGTCAAGCGAAAATTAGTATTCAAGAATTCATCGAAAACAACGCGTTTGAATACGAGCCAACCGAACCCGTAGATAACGAAGTCACTAGCATTTCCTGCAACTATGATCAAACCGGGAATGATGCGTTTTTTACGTGTCAGGTGCTCAAAGATGGCGACTGTTTGCGCTCCTCTGTACTGTTAAGGCAACAATTTCAGGAGCGATTGAAGGAAGCTGCATTATCCCTAGAGCCATTGGCTGTGACCAATGAGAAGATGGTTCGATTCCAATTAATTGGTCTAGGTGCCGATCCAATGACATTTTTACCTTGTCACAGTGCATTGCAGGGCAAGGTAATGAGTATCCCAATAGATATCGGTGATAACGCAATAGACTTTGATGGGTCTGCGAGCTTACCTGCTCAATGGCTCCACGATCAGGTGCTATCTAAAGATCACGTACTACCTAAAGATCAGGAACTCAATTTCAAAGGATTTAAAGGTATTGAATCTCGCAGTATTACCTTGGAACCAAGCGAAATAAACAGAACATTGACGTTGAAGCAATTGGTTTATTGGTTTCAAATTGAAGGGGTTGCCTTCTCAATTCAGTCGGAAGATAAACTCACTATCTATCTCCGTGAAGAATCAAATCGTCCACTACTTGAGGGACCCAACGGCAATAACGCCATGATGCATTTAAATGAAACTAAAGACCAATTGGCCTGTGTGAAAACGCATAAATTGGCACCGGAGTTACTTGCCGAAGAACATTTGCTTCCGCAGCGCAAACTGGTTTTACGGCAGTCTAATCCGCAATTAAACCTTTGGGAGAATTCACAGCAACACAAACACCTAACGTTTGCCATTACAAAATATGACAACGATTTGCCCGGCCAAGATCACGCTTACATTCAGGCTGGCGTCTACCACGTGGCGTGGGCAAATGAATGCTACCGCGGTGGTATAAAAACTCCCCTGAATGGCACAGGTATTGTGCTCGGTGGCTTGACTCGTCTTTTTATGCGCTTGGAACGAGATGCAGAGAGTGGCGACTTAGTTGTTGCTGAAGGTATGGTCGGTTGGCGATGCCCCACTTTACCAGGTGGATTTGAGAATACCGGACGGGCCAGAGCAACATTTTATGCGAGCAAATCCAATGGTTGGCATACATTGCGTCTTTCAGGGTGTTGGCAACACAATGAGCAAGATGTCGAAGTCGCTTTGGTACGGCACAGCTTTAATATCAAATGGTCGCTTGATTCTGGCTTATGCAATATCCAAAACGCCAGTAAAAAGGTTTGGGGTATTGTAGGCAGAGGCCCATTAAATAAGCGAGTATTCGCTTATCAGACAATCGATTTAACAAAAAATGACGTTAAGTTTGGCGGAAGAGTCAAAACCCATGAATTGGAATCTGAAACGATCGATCTTGAAGAAGTTCGGACATTACCTACGAATATTACGAGACCCGCAGTTTCATTTGGCGTAGTCGAATCATATAGCCTCCGATGGGCTTTAAAAGGCAAACGTACTATTATAAATTGGATAGATCCAATCGCTATTGCAGAAGATTTTTCCGCCTTGCGAGATGATTTATTACCACATAGTTCAATCGCACCGGCGGGAAGAGCGCATCGTAAATGGGGTGATGCCGACAATGAGATAGCAGTCACGGAATCCGAGGAACATGGTGACCTGTTATGTCCGGTCATAAAATTAGAAGAGCCCGGCAAGTCAGTCGAACAACGCGCAAAAATTTGGCTGTTTACTGAAAAAGAAGGCGAGGAAATGGCCGTGCCACCAGGTTTTGTTGAATTTGCCGATCAAAACGATGACCAAGCGCCAATGGTCAGAACAGCTGAACAAATTCTAGCCTATATTGGTTGGCGCAAACCCGCTATTCTGGAAACATGGGTCGACGAAAAGGATGAACAAGGAAATAAAGTATCCACTCGTCCCCATTGGTCATTAATCGATCCGCCTTTGTTAAACATACATTCGTCGCTGGACTATTTCACTACCGCAAGTGCTAGCGGACATGCAGAATCAATCCACAGAAACTCGGATCTTGTGCCATTGAGTGGTGAAACTGACGACAGTTCGGCTGTAAAAGCCGATCTAACAATCCTTAAAAAAGAATCTGAAAAATCCAGCTCGTCGATACCCGTCGAGTTCAACGCCACTTTTGAAGAAGCTACTCAAGGTCTGTCAGAAGTTAACGTGCGTCGATGGATCCCCTTTGAAGTTAACCAACTACGCGAGCAGTTTCCCGGCAGCCCCTGGCCTTCATGGACAGAAATACCCCTCAACCCCGATTCAAAAGCTTTTGGAACCGCTTCAAATGCAACCAATATTCGCGTTGACTCTGCCAGTCCGCGCCCTGGTGAATTGATGGGAATATCATTGGAGCCTGCGAGTGGAAATCAAATTAAAGGTGCGATAAGCAGGAGCCCTCGCTCTCACGCCGTCGTAGAAATGGGCTCCAAAGTCGATGCCTCCAATGGAATTACCTGGTGGGTTGATCCTCCTATCCCGAAACTGAGTTTACCTCAAGACTTAGCGCAACCAGTATTTGCTTTATTGGCCGGCCGTCCCGGTGCAATAAAACTGAAAGTCAATGAAAGCTGGCCCTTGCGATGGATTGCAAAGGGAGATCTTGACGCATCGAATTTGCGCGTTGTTATGAGAATAAACGCACTCAGTGAAAACGAATCTGCAGAACTCGAAGTAAAATATGGCGATGTCGTATTCAGCAAACCAGTCAAAGGCAATTCACCTGAGCAATATTTAATACTGCCTCCGTCATCGCAAGGAGAGCTACTTCATATCCGGTTGATGCAGACATCGGAAAAAGACACTGAGTGGAATATTATTTTTGATGTTTATGCCATTGTTCAACCCTCGAGTGAATTTGAAATAAGGGTTGATGCACCGGTTGCTAACTCTAATCCAGATCATCAGGTTGCTTATCAACTCAATGCACCTTTCAATCTAATCAATGGCATTAAAACAGACGATATGCCGTTAAGAAGACCTCATACTGTAGCAATTTTGTCCAAGAATAATCTATTAGCTTATGGGCCTTGGCGAGTGTCATATACACCACATTTAGCCGACGACAATAATTCGATCTTTTGGCGCGCTGAAAGCCACTGGAACGAAAACATTCAGGAAGAATGTGAAATTCTATGTATAGCGCCGGATGGCTCGGAATTATGGATCTAAGCAGTTACATGAAACTAGCTTTACTTTAGGTGAAGTGA
This sequence comes from Thalassotalea atypica, assembly GCF_030295975.1. Lineage (NCBI taxonomy): Bacteria > Pseudomonadati > Pseudomonadota > Gammaproteobacteria > Alteromonadales > Colwelliaceae > Thalassotalea > Thalassotalea atypica. The sequence continues at coordinate 1,634,914 of NZ_AP027364.1, read as the reverse complement.
GACTCAGGAGTTTATTAATTGTTACTTAGTTGATAGAAAATGGATAAGAGGTATTGAAAACAACTTCTAAAAAAGCCTAAGTTTGAATGGCTTGATGTGAGAAAATCAGAGTTCAATGATTGTATAGAATTTTAATTAAAGACTTAGATTGAATCGATACCCTGTAACATAACTATCCCTAATATCTTGTTAGTCGATTTCTGGATATCGCTAACTCTATTATTAATTGAGCGCAATTCACTTTTATTATTTAAATGCTCCTGCAAAATAACATCTGGACTGTTTAATGAGTGTCCAATATAGAAAACATAACTATCTCTAGGATCTATTAACGCATAAGCCTTGTAACGTGACATTTTTTTCCTACTAAACTGATTATGAAGTTAATACCAAAATAGTAGAGAAAATCAAAAATAATTTCAACCAATTGTATTTAAAGGTTTTTGTGTGCGCAAATTGCGCGCAGCTGTAGTAAACTTCTTCGAAAGAAAGTTTAAATTTATCATTTATCATTTATCAAAATATGCAGGATGGTTTTTTCGAATACGAATAGCCCGTCCTTTTTCTACTGCAGAATGTGTTTGTTTGATGATCATGATACCTGGTCCGATACAGTCAGTATGAGAGCCACTAGACAACAAATGTCCTACTGTAGATATTGGCATATTTTTCATTCGTATATCTCGAATTGACATTTTATTATCAGTTTCATTATTTCGGTTACTTTTAAAGTAGTTAATAAAATTATTTAACCAATACATATCAGTTTACCCCTTTGTAATACTTCAAATACCTCAAAGTAAAATTTAATTCTAAACAGTTATGAACAAGCAACTCTCTAGCGAATTTTCACTTGCATAAATTGTCTTTATTGAAAGTTTCATACAACCTACATTAATTAAAGGGTAACTTGAATTTATTAGCTCTAGAGAGGATGACAGAATATTATTCTGTGCATAGTGTTAACCTCAAATTACACATTTAAATTATGCTTTTGCATGATTACAACCATTTTTGAATGGGAATCGCATACCAGATAAACAGAATTTAAAAGCCAATCCTTGGCAAAAGAGGTCCTAAATAGAGTATTCTTTACAACAAGTTTCATCAACTAGTTACAAGCAATTGAAATTAAACAGTTTAACTTGCAATATTCAGTTTCAAATCTAACACTGATCTTCCACACTCAAATTCAGCCAAACCATGATCTAGCAAATATTGATGCCAAAGAGTTATGGCTTGCAGACACTTCTCATTGGCAAAGGTTTGAATGTAGGCTTGGTCGACTTGGCGCAACTGGTGATTTAGTAAAAACTCACCAATAACATAATCAACACCGAGTTCGAGCCAAGCTGTACGTGCAAGTTTTCTAAGATCATGAGCACTCCATTTCCTACCAGCCAGTACAGAGACTTTTTGCGATGCATATTGGGCAGTCACAGCCTGTTGAACATCCTTTTTCTTTGGAAATAAAAACGGACTTCGTTGATATTTTAACGGTAACTGTTGTTTATGGTATTTTAGTAACTGCCACACTAACGGTGTTATAGGCAAGCGAAGATTTTGCCCTGTTTTGGTATGCTCAGCTGGAATTCGCCATTGATTATGCCGTTTATCAAAATCACTCCATCTTGCCTGACTGGTTTCTCCGACCCTTGTGCCATAAAAGAGCATTAATAAAACTAAACTTTGTTGCATAGGTTTTTCATTGATAATCTGTTTAAAGACCTTTGGCAAATCAACCAATGTGAGTCTTGCTAGTTTCGCTTTCGCTTGTTGACTAGAAAAATCTTTATAAGTTAGTGATTGCAAGGGATTCTCAATAATCACCCCGACACCATTAGCTGTTTTGAACGCACGTTTTAGCACCTGAAAAACTTGTTTTACTGTTGAAGGTTTATGAGTTTGCAATAGTGGCCAGCATAACTGTTGATCAAGTACACTCCTAGATAGCCGTTTTACGGGCACCTCACCTATTCTCTCTAGTAAATGACTTTCAATGACTGAGCGAATTCCTTTTCTCGAATGTATCGATAAATTATTATTTGCTAAGCATCTATTTAAATACCAGCACAAAATATCTGCCACCGTATTATTAGCATTAAAGGATGCTTCAACAAAGTGCCCTTGTTGGGCAGTTAGCATCATTCGCTCTAGTGCTATATCTAGAGCTTTTCTCGCGGTAGTTGTTGATATTTCGGGATAACTCCCCAACTTCACCCATCGATTTTTGCCTTGGACTCGTTTGACCAAGTAAAATGTACCGCTTTTACGTGAGCTGTGATAACGATAATAAAACGGTTGGCTACTATCCTTTAATTGAAATATCCGTTTATTTTTTTGATTTTCAAAAATCATTTTGTTTGATATCAAGAGCTCAACTGTTCTATAGGTCATTGTGAGAGCCTCGTACTTCAATATCATTTCTTATTAAATTGGTTAATGATATTTTTACCAAATCAAAATCGACTATATCTGGAAGCTTCACCCTTTCAGGTATACCACCCCTTTTTATTCCTTGAAATAACAATTCATCATCTTGTAGCACTTTAGACAAGACACTTGCAGTTCGACCATATTGTTTTCTCATATTTCTATATTTAGGAAATAATGAATCAGCAACTCTATTTGCAGCTTCTCGTTGACAATTTCTTGGCTGAACATTTTTTATAAGCTTTCTATGTGCTTTAGGGTAAGCACCTAGAAAATATTCGTCAGGATTGAGCATCGCTTCATTTGGTATAAATATTACACCTTGGTTTTTTAAAACAACTTCATGGCGAAACCATTTTCCATAACGACTATCGTGCTCTGCTATTTTTTGCTCTATATATTTTGGATAGACTCTTAAGTATTTAGCTGAACTAAAAGAGCCCAAATACCATGTCTTATTAGCTCCCTTACCTTTGGTATCTGGTAAAGGTGTTTTTCCAGATGCCGGTTTATATAATTTATTACTGTAATCTTTCTCTACACGTCTAACACTGTACTTTCCAGTAAAATCATCGTAACAAATATCAAGTCGCCTTATGACGCCTACAAGTTTATTGCTTAACTCAAAAAGTCTATAGAAACCACTTTTATGAAGTTCAATTATCGTGCACTGCGAGCCACTTAGTTCAAGTTTAATAATCTTGTTTTTAAAGTATTTAATACTGCCTTTAGGCTTTTTTTCAAACTCAGGGAATGAAGAGTAAAGCAAAAAACCGCTATCAAATTTATTCATATAGCGTGGTGTAGCATTGCTAAGTCTAATACCAACTGTTTTTAAATAATCAATGATTACAAGTTTTTTATAATCAAAGTCAGCTTGTTCTTCGGTTTTAAACTCAATAGAAATGTGATCAATTTTCGTTTTATTTTGTGGACAGTTTGTCATTAATTTATTCTCGACAATATTTATATAAAGGTGAATAGAAATAAGGGCTCTGTAACTTGTATTAAAAGCGGGAATGATAGCCTTAATAATCATTCCCGCTATTCAACCACTACTGAGACTGTTCCATTTTTGCTGTTAACCATTGGTCAATTTCACACTCATTCCAAGCTACGGCACGGGCGCCAAGCTTAATATTTTGCGGAAACGTTTTTTGCGACATCATTGCGTAAATGCTGCTTCGGCTTAGGCCTGTTTTTGTTTTTACTTGTGGTAGACGAATAAATTTCATAAGTATTCCTGGGGGTATAGAAACCCCTTAACAAATTCAGTTAATAGTAATATTTTGTGTGTTTAACTAATGAATAATCGAATTAAAAATTGGCAGGAATGTTTTGGTTAGAATGTCTAAAATTCATTACTTTTAAAACATATACATATGTTACTCGAATCGGATATCGAGCGACCCAAAGTAAATAAACTCTAGTCTGAGAATTAATCTGTATTTGAAGTAAGTTAAGGAAAATGATCGCCCAGCATAGGAGGCTATACAATTCCTGAAGGAGTTGTTGTTTGAATTTTTGTTTCTTAGAATTTGACCATAGAGAAAAGTGCTCACCGTCAAAAATTGACATGAACGATGCATCGGAATTAGCGCCAAGATTATCAATTAAAATAATCTTGTTTATCCCTCTAGTTACCAATTTAGTATAATTTAGTCGGCTCTTGCCGTTCCTCTATTCTGTGGTGTCCAATAAGATCTACGATCGTACGATAACAGTAAATCAATCAATGTCAAATAGTAAAGTACAATCGATTGCTAAATAATTTAAATAGCTTTCAGATGTTTAATGTTACTTATCACGCTCATATTGCCAGTTGAACTTTCTTCAATATGATTTGACCACCAGCACATCATTACTTTTCTCTTTTCAAGATATTCTGCTCTGTTATAAGCCTTACGCACTTCATTTTTGTCCACGTGTGCTAATGCAGCTTCAATTACATCAGGGTTAAATTCTTGCTCATTTAAGGTTGTGCTAGCCAACGCTCTAAAACCATGGGCGACCAACCTATCTTGGTAACCAATCCGCCTTAGCGTTTTATTGACAGTTTCTGTATTAACATGCTTTTTAGGGTTGTTACGTGATGGAAATACAAAGTCAGTATAAGGCCTTCTATGTTGCTCCAGCACTTTCAGTATGTTTTGAACTTGCGGCGATAATGGAATGATGTGCTCTCTCCCCATTTTCATGCGAGAGCCAGGAATAACCCATAAACCATTCTCTAGATCAAACTCGTTCCAACACGCCTTTGCTGATTCATTTGAACGAGTCATGGTATGCAACTGAAATTCTATTAATGCTCGTGTAACTACAACAAGGTTAGCTGCATTCAAAGTCTGCATGAACTCAGGCAACTCGTCGGGTTTAATTGTCGCCATATGCTTACGTTTAGGCTTTTCAAATGCAGCATTAATACCACTTAACGGGTTTGCATGAACTAAGCCTGTATTAACAGAAAAAGTCATGATTTCATTTAACCGCTGAGCCAATCGCCTTACTGTTTCCAAATTCCCCGCAGCAGCAACTTTTTTAAGTGCATCTATGGCAATTGGAGCAGTTAGTTTGGAGATAGGATATTTTCCTAAAGGTGGAAATACATGAATTTCTAAAGAGCGCCATATGTCTTTAGCATAGTCTGGCTTAATAGAACTTTTCTTTATATCAAACCAATCTACAGCGACAAATTTTAATGTATTTTCTAACAAGCCTTTTTGCTGATTATGTATTTCTAAACGGTGCTCTTTCGGGTCTATATCCTGAGCAAGTAACTCATGGGCTTCTTTGCGCTTCTCTCTTGCGTTAGCTAAAGAAACCGCTGGATAAGAACCAAAACTAATATTCGCCCGTTTTTTAATGAAAGGCCTAGTGTAATTAAATAGCCAAAGTTTAGAGCCGCTTGGTTTTACCCTGAGTTGTAATCCATCACCATCAGCCAGGTTATATTCTTTTTCTTTAGGTTTTGCCTGTTTTACTTCTGTATTAGTTAACGGGGTTGTTCTTCTAGCCATAGTAACACCATCATGGAAAACTTATGTTTTAGTAACACTGGAAAACTGCTAAAAAAAGCGTAGTAACACCAGTTCAAGCCCAATAAAAATAAAGAGCTCCGCATTTTAACCAAAAACCAGCCAACGCAAAAACCTTATTTTTAGTAACACTGGCTATGTTTAACGCCTGCCAGTGTTACTACGAATGTTACTAAAAGTTTTGGATGGAGTAAAACACTAATGGACTTAGATAGACACCAAGTTTCTGTAAAACATAGGAAAAATAAAGACACCAAGACTTTAATGGAAGTTAGGAGAAGAGAGAATGGCGGTGACGGAGAGATTCGAACTCTCGAAAGGTTGCCCTTTACACACTTTCCAGGCGTGCTCCTTCAGCCACTCGGACACGTCACCTTAAATTTGAAATAGTTTCATCGGGCAGTAAACACATCCCTGATGATCGGCACCCAATCCATTCGTCCATGAATGTCTGCCGTTACTTGAAAAAGCAGCGCTTTTTCAATTTGATAACGCCCCACTCGGACACGCCACCTTGAGAACTTTAAGAAGATTTTCTTTAAGCGGCGCTATGTTAGGTAATTTAACGCAGTTAATCAATGACAAACTGCGCTTTTAGCGCTAATTGACTAAATAGTCGGCATTTGCAATCAGTTGTTAAGGATATTAGCAGCAAAGTCCAACATCTTATTCGTAGATTTAAGGGCACCTTCCCTAATATCCATATCTACAAATACCTCTTTACCTGATGGGTTTATTAGCGCTTCTTCAATTGCTTGTAGTCCATTCATTGCCATCCAAGGACAATGTGCGCAGCTTCTACACGTAGCGCCTTCTCCGGCGGTTGGTGCTTCGAAAAATTCTTTTTCAGGGCACAGCTGCTGCATTTTATAGAAAATACCACGATCGGTGGCTACGATGAATTTTTGGTTAGGTAAATTCTGCGCTGCTTTAATCAGTTGACTGGTTGAGCCAACAGCATCTGCCAATTCGATAATTTCAGCGGGAGATTCAGGGTGCACAAGTACGGCTGCATCTGTGTGCATTGCTTTCATGTCGCTTAGCGCTTTAGTTTTAAATTCATCGTGTACAATACACGCCCCCTGCCACATCAACATATCAGCGCCAGTTTGTTTTTGAATATAGTTGCCTAAATGACGATCTGGGCCCCAGATAATTTTTTCACCACGTTCATCCAAATGCTCAACAATTTCAAGTGCACAAGAAGAAGTCACGATCCAGTCTGCTCGCGCCTTCACTTCAGGAGAGGTATTGGCATAGACAACAACCGTACGATCAGGGTGTTGATTACAAAATGCATCGAACTCTTCAATTGGGCAGCCAAGATCGAGTGAACAAGTCGCATCGAGTGTCGGCATTACTACGTTTTTAGTCGGGGTTAGTACTTTGGCCGTTTCACCCATAAACTTAACACCAGCGATGATCAAAGTATCAGCATCATGCTCATTGCCAAACCTTGCCATTTCCAATGAATCGGCAACACAGCCCCCGGTTTCTTCAGCCAGTGCTTGAATTTCAGGATCAGTGTAATAATGAGCAATTAGTACGGCATTTTTTTCTTTAAGAAGCTGTTTGATACTGTTCTTGTATTCGTGCTTTTCTGAATCAGATAGAGGCAGAGGCTTGGCTGGAAATTGAAAATCAATATCTACGGCTAAATTCGATTGCGACATGTAAAACTCTGGAGCAACTTTGCTAAAAACTGGGACGCAATTATACGCTAAACATTTTCGAATGTGTATATGCACAAAGGCTTATATCAAAGCAGTTAAAGAGCGATGAAATTAAAGAAGTTTTTAGGTAGCTGTTAGAATTTTTATTAGAAAGTGGTCGGTCGTGAAGGATTTATTCCGTACATCCTGTACTTCACCCTGCGGGCGGTGCCTTGCACCTTCAATATTGTTCCTGACAATTTTGTGAACCTTCTTCTCAGGTTCTAAAAACTGATCAATGTGAAATGTAAAATGTAAAATATGGACATAATGACATGCTTGAGAAGTTGGTCGGTCGTGAAGGATTTGAACCTTCGACAAATTGGTTAAAAGCCAACTGCTCTACCAACTGAGCTAACGACCGAATATAGATTTTATACAAATAGATGGCCACTTAAAAAAAGTGGTCGGTCGTGAAGGATTTGAACCTTCGACAAATTGGTTAAAAGCCAACTGCTCTACCAACTGAGCTAACGACCGAATATAGATTTGATACAAAAAGATGGCCACTTAAAAAAAGTGGTCGGTCGTGAAGGATTTGAACCTTCGACAAATTGGTTAAAAGCCAACTGCTCTACCAACTGAGCTAACGACCGAATCTAATTGTTTGTTACAAGCTCCGCCACAATATTGGTAAGAAAGTGGTCGGTCGTGAAGGATTTGAACCTTCGACAAATTGGTTAAAAGCCAACTGCTCTACCAACTGAGCTAACGACCGGTAACTTGTAATCTTGTGACCTCTCGGTCACGCGCCGCATATAATACTCATATAAATTTTTAGTGCAACAACAAATTTATATTTTTTTTGAGTTTATGTTCTGTTTGCTCAAATACAAAGCAAACAGAACAAGTTATCGGCAGTTTATTGTTGTAAGCTAGATAACCTAGGTTGAGCAAGCTGGGCAGGTGTTGACGAGGGGTACTCGCTGATCAATTGCTGATAGATAGCAACCGCTTTACCCTTCTGTCCTTGCTTTTGAGCAACCAATCCTAACTTTAGCATGGCATCAGGTCTTTTATTTGAATCTTTATATTGTTCAACAACAATATTAAATTCTGTACCAGCTTCATCTAAGGCGTTTTTATTAAATAAAAGCTGTCCTAACCAATAATGCGCATTAGCTGCATAGGTAGAATTAGGGAACTTCTCATTGAATGCTCTAAATTCAGGAATAGCCTTGTCATACTGCTTTTCTTTAAGCACCATATTTACAGCACGATCATACGCTTCATTTTCAGTTAAATTGGCGCTATAAACTGTTGCAGGCGCCCCTGCTACGCCTGTTGGCGCAGCTAATGTTGAAGGTACTTGATTGGCTGGTTTTAATGCTTGCGATACACGTCGATCGAGCTCTTGATATAGTTCTCGTTGACGTTCAAGCACTTGGCCCAATTGATGACTATGCAACTCAGTGACACCACGAAGTTCATTGACTTCATTTTGCAATTCATCAAGTTGGCGTTGAATATTTACCTGCGCACGGTTACGTGCATCTAATTTTCGTTCTAAGCTCGCGAGTTGTCCGGAAACTCCGCCAACAGGCTGAGAACTCACATCTATAACGGGCGCAGGCTCTGTAGCCAGTACAATAGGTGTACCGACTACTATGGCAAGCCCAATAATAATCTTATTGAGTTTCATCGACAGCCTTGTATTAGTAAACTAAAACAGCGCGACGGTTTTTAGCGAACGCAGATTCTGTGCGGTCTTTAACCATTGGCTTTTCTTCACCGTAGCTAACTACGCTAAGTTGTGAAGAAGATACACCCATGTTTTCTAAATAAGTTTGAACGGCTTTTGCACGACGCTCGCCTAATGCAATGTTGTACTCTGGCGTGCCACGTTCATCAGCGTGACCTTCAATTAATACATTTACATCTGTATTTTCATTAAGGAATTTCGCATGTGCATCTAAAATAGTTGCGTATGTGCTATTAACTGTTGAAACGTCAAAATCGAAATGTACGATGTGCTCACCACGAAGGCGTTCCATCTCTTGGCGCTTTTGTTCTTCAATTTCAGCGGCACGTTGTGCTGCTGTAACTTGAACGTTATCTTGTGCTTGTTCTACAGTTTGAGTGCTGTTTGTGTCTACTTGGCTTTGAGCGTCAGTATCAGAGCTTGAGCTACAAGCGCCTAAAGTAAGTAAAGGTAATGCAATAGCTAGGCTTTTAACTATTTTGTTTAAGCGCATTTTATTTTTTCCTTATTCATGTAATTTGAATTAACTAGTTATTTTTATAAAAACGGTGACCAAGCTGGTGACTTCACTTGACCGTTTAAAGCAGGTAAACGCGCTTTAAAACGACCATCTACTGACACTAAACTCAGTACCTGTCTATTATTGTGCAAAGTACTGTATATGATCATACCACCGTTAGGTGCAATACTTGGCGATTCGTCTAAACGTGTTTTAGTTAATACCTGAAACACATTTGAACCTAATTCTTGTTTGGCTAAATGGTAACGACCACGGGTTCTGTTAACCATGACCAGTTGACGGCCATCTGGAGTAATTGAGCCACCCAGGTTCATTTCACCATCAAAAGTAAGCCTTCTTATTTTCCCATCGACTAAATTTACGCGATAAAGCTGTGCTTTTCCACCCCGTTCTGAACTAAAAACAAGAGATTTACCATCAGGAGACCAGCTTGGTTCAGTATCTATTGCACGATGACGTGTAATTCTTCTTAATTTTTTAGTTGCTAAGTCCATGGTATAGACCTCTGGGTTACCGTCTTTAGACAGCACCATCGCCAATGTTTTTCCATCAGGCGACCAACGCGGCGCACCATTTATGCCTTTATACGAACTTACTAATGTACGTTTTCCTGTATAAATATCAATAGTATAAATTTGTGCCTGTCTGTTTTCGAATGTCACATAAGCCAGTTGGCTTCCATTTGGGTGCCATGTTGGTGACATTAATGGCTCTTTCGAACTCAACAAAGTATGTTCATTGTAACCATCGTAGTCTGCGATCACTAATTGATAAGGGAAATCTCCTTGATCTCGGACAATAATATATGAGATTTTTGTTAAAAATGCGCCTTGAGCACCCGTTAACCGTTCATAAACAACATTACTAATACGATGTGCGTAACGTCGAAATTGTTCACTACCAATTTCGGCTTGGCTTTCTTCAAGAATATGGTCTGTTGTATTAACCAGTTTACCACCGCTTAACATCTGCGATTGACCACCAGTTATTTGGCCACGAATAACGTCAACCAATTGGTAGGATACTTGGTATCGACCAATTGACGTTTCAGTTACTTCGCCGATAACTACCGCTTCAACACCTTCAGCGGCCCATGCCGCATAATCTATTTCATTAGCTTTTGACGGAATTTGTGGAAATCGTGAGGCGTCAATAGGGCTAAACTTACCACTACGCAGTAAATCATCGCTGATCACACGAGAAATATTCTCAGGTAATGGGCTCATGCCCTGCCATTTAAACGGTAGCACAGCTATTGGACGCGCACCGTCAACCCCTTCAGTAATTACAATCTCAAGGGTAGCAAATGCTCTAAAAGAAAATAGTGACAGTAAAAATACCATCAATAGGGACTTCGATTTGATCAAGTTGACAATCTCTCTTGTTATCATTGTTTTTCTATACTCTAAAATTCAGGTACAACCGTTAAACTAATCGTACGCATTTCTTTAAACACTTCAGGATCTTTCGATACAGGTAATGTTTGCGCCTTTAACACCGCATTTTTAGCCGCGTTACATACTACAGCAGCACCTTGGCCCGTTTTCACGTTCGTGACAAAACCCGATGGTGCAAGACTTATAGTCAATTTACAAGACTTTCCTTCCATCGTTGCCTGATCAGTAATTAAATAACGCTGAATTGTTTGCGTAATGAGCGCTGTAAATCGGTTAATCTCGCTGACCATTTGTTGCTGACGAGCTTGTTGACGCGAAGCCATTTCTTGCTCCATTTGTTGTGCTAATAATCGCTCTTGCTCTGCACGCTCTTTCGCTTCTTTTTCTTTGCGTTTTTTCTCCGCCGCTTTTCGTTTACGCTCAGCTTCTTTTTTCTTTCTGCGCTCTTCTGCTTTTTTAGCTTCAGCCTCTTCTTTTAAGCGTTTCGCTTTTGCTTTGGCAGCTGCTTGCTCGGCATTTTTGCGCTCTGTTTCTTTTTGCTTGCGAAGTTTTTCCGCAGCATTGGCTCTTTCTCTCGCTTTTTTAGCTTTATCATCAGCGAGCTTTTTCTCATTCTCTTTTTTCTTACGTTGCTTTTCTAAATTCTTTATTCTTTGTTCTTCATCAGCGCGTTTCTTACGTGCCGCTTCTGCCCGCTTTTCCAAATCGCGAATACGCTTTTTCTCAGCGGCTTCTGCATCTGCTTTTTGTTTTTTCAGTTTTTTGACATGCTGTTCAACAGCACTTTTGTTAACAGCAACGGCTTTGATGGGCTGACTTACCGCAACAGGCGTTGGCTTAGGTTTTGGCGTCATACTAAAGTCACCAAACAGTAAAACCATTGCCAACGCAACATGAATCAGCAAACTTAAGGCGATCGGCAGTCCGTACTTCGTTTTCACCTATCTATTGCTCCGGAGAATCAGTCATTAAACCGACAGACGGTACACCCGCTTTTTGAAGTAACACCATCAGTTGTACGACAGCGTCATAAGAAACAGCACCATCCCCGTTAACTACCACTGGTTTTTCAGGGTCAAGCATTAATGCGGCAGCTACTTCAATTTCAAGCTGCTCACCGGTGACTAATTTATTCTTGCCTGTTCCTTCAGAAATATAATACTTACCGTCAGCGTCAACAGAGGCAACCAGCGGAGGCTTAGAATCTTCTGATAAAGGCTCTGATTCGGCTTTTGGCAATTCAACTTTCACCCCTTGCGTGATCAGTGGTGCCGTTACCATGAAGATAATCAACAGTACCAACATAACATCAATGTAGGGTACAACGTTTATTTCAGCGACTTTGCGTCGTCTTACTCGGTTATACATATTAACTATCGCCTTTCACTATTCTGCCGTTGCTTGGCGTTGCAATATGCTTGAAAACTCTTCCATAAAGTTGGCATAGCTATTCTCTAGCTTTTCAACTTGGTGACTAAAACGGTTAAATGCCATTACCGCAGGAATAGCCGCAAAAAGCCCCATCGCTGTAGCAATTAGCGCTTCTGCAATACCAGGAGCTACCATAGCTAGCGTAGCCTGTTGAACCGCACCTAAGGCGATGAATGAATTCATGATTCCCCAGACTGTCCCAAATAAACCAATATAAGGACTAATTGAACCCACAGTTGCCATGAAAGGTAAATGTGTTTCTAAACTATCGACTTCTCTGGATAACGCGACACGCATTGCCCGATGTGTGCCTTCTACAATAATTTGAGGCGACTGAATATTGCTTTTTCTTAATCGAGCAAACTCTTTAAAGCCAGCAACAAATAAGCTTTCGATCCCTTGCACAAACTGGCGCGCAGAAATTTCATTGTATAGTTTTGTTAAGTCAGCACCGCTCCAAAACTTATCTTCAAAGTTTTTTAATTGAGAGGCAGCATCTTTTAAAGCTTTTTGGCGTTGAAAAATCATAGTCCAACAGGCTATTGAAAAACCTAACAAAATTAGCATTACTGATTTTACTAATAAACTTGCTTCCAAAAATAAATCGATAAATGAAATCTCAGCTGACACTTTTTAACGCTCCTAATATGGTCGATGGAATAGCACATGGCCTACTTCTAGCAAAGTCGACACAAGCAACCTTCACTTTGACTCGACACAATTCCTGATGATGTTGATTTGTTATAATTTGATTAAAGACTATGCTAGCTTTTTTTAATTCAAGGATTTGAGAAGAAACCGTGATCAAATCATCGAGTTTTGCCGATGCAATATTGTCCATTTCAACCTTTCTGACCACAAAACCTAGTGAATGTTCTAAAAAGTTAGATTGATTGATATCTAAAGAACGCAACCATTCTGTTCGAGCTCTTTCTGAATACTTTAAGTAATTAGCGTAATAGACAATACCGCCAGCATCTGTGTCTTCATAATAAACCCGAATGGAAAGCTGATGAGTAGTCAATGGCATGAAGAACGGTTCAAAATGGGTGCATGTGTCTTTGATTGCCTTATCTTAATGAGTTTAGCTAACGCACTCAAGCGTTAGAGACACAAGTTTACAAATATATATCAAATATTTTTTTTTGTTTTGTCCTAGCGAGTCAAAATTGTTCACATCAACAAGAAGAATTAATAACCTGATGTTATGCATATAATTTGAATATTTATTCCAGCTTACCGTAAGATATGAGGCTACAATGAATATCCATCCAACATTCAAATTATAAAAACAACTTCGCATTAGTTTTTTTTATGCGAAAACGAAATTTTTTTAGTTTGAGTAACTGGCACAACCTCTTTAAAATACAATTACTTTCTGAGCTAGCGCTGTGATTGCTATGTCACAAGCCCAGATATTTTGAAAAGATAGTTTTCTATCTCTTCTCTCTGACATGTTTCCTGGAATTTTAAAACTTCCTTCTATCAACTTTATTAAGTTGGCCCGCATCAAATATGCGGGCTTTTTTTTGCCTAGAATTTAGTGCTACTGACATCAATTAAATATGTATCAAAGAAAAGCAATTATAGAGACTATTTCATTAACCTGTCTTAACGAAAGAAAAACTGAATTAAAAAAGATTCATTCACTCATTCATCAATAACAGGCTAACAAATGGAGTGAATTATCCTGGTTTAGATAGGTCAAAATGAGCGTAAGCTCTGTCTGTAGCAATACGCCCTCTTGGGGTTCTTTGCAAAAAGCCTTGCTGAATCAAGAATGGCTCAAGTACATCTTCAATGGTTTCTCTTTCTTCACCAATTGCTGCGGCTAAATTGTCAAGGCCAACAGGTCCGCCCATGAATTTTTCGATAATGGCGAGTAGCAATTTTCTATCCATAATATCAAAACCTTCCGTATCAACTTCCAACATATCAAGCGCTTTGCCTGCTGTGCCTTTAGACACTTGACCTTGTGTTTTAATATCAGCGTAATCGCGAACACGTCTTAACAGGCGATTTGCTATCCGCGGTGTGCCTCGAGAGCGACAAGCAACTTCAAACGCGCCTTGTTCATCGATAGCTAAATTAAGAAAATGGGCTGATCGAGAAACAATATCTGTTAAATCTTTGTTATTGTAAAACTCCAATCGTTGCACAATGCCAAAACGATCTCGAAGTGGCGATGTCAAAGCCCCTGCACGTGTGGTTGCACCGATTAATGTAAATGGCGGTAAATCAAGCTTAATGGAACGCGCTGCTGGCCCTTCTCCAATCATAATGTCTAGTTGGTAATCTTCCATAGCAGGATAAAGCACTTCTTCAACCACAGGGCTAAGACGATGTATTTCATCAATAAATAGCACATCATTTTCTTCTAGGTTGGTCAACAGTGCTGCCAAGTCGCCGGCTTTTTCTAATACTGGCCCTGAGGTAGTGCGAATACTTACGCCCATTTCATTAGCGACGATATTAGCTAGCGTTGTCTTTCCAAGGCCTGGAGGACCGAAAATCAACAAATGATCTAATGGCTCACCACGTTTTTTAGCGGCAGGAATAAATATTTCCATTTGTGCTTTAACGTGATCTTGTCCGGTATAATCAGCCAATAGTTTGGGACGAATAGCGCGATCAACACCTTCATCTTCTATTGTTTCTACCGGTTGGATCAATCGATCAGCTTCTATCATTTATTTACTTCTTTATACAGTGGATTTGAAATACGCTAAAACTTAGCGTTAATTATACCAATTACAACATTGACTTTAACGCATCGCGAATAAGATCTTCACTACTTTTGTCATTACTATATATTGCTTTAATTGCTTTGTCCGCTTGCCCTTGGCTATAGCCCAATGAAACAAGCGCATTTAACGCATCACCTTTGGCACTTGACATCATCGACTGCGTTAAATTAATTTCTAATGGAGTAGCGTTGCTAGTAGTTGAAGGCACGTCGACATGCCAATCTTTAATACGATCACGCATTTCAATCAATAAACGCTCAGCGGTTTTTTTACCGACACCGGGGATTTTGACAATTGTCGTCACATCATCGTGTGCAACACAACTGACAAACTGCTCAGCTGACATACCCGATAATATCGCTAACGCCAATTTGGGGCCCACTCCGCTTGCTTTGATCAATAATCGAAACAGTTTACGCTCTACTTTATTCGCAAAGCCATATAGCAATTGTGCGTCTTCACGAACAATAAAATGAGTATATATAACCGCTTCTTCATTTAATTCTGGTAAGGCATACATACTCGTCATTGGCACAGTCACCTCATAACCAATACCCTGACATTCGATAACAATATCAGGTGCTTGTTTTTCAATTAAAATGCCACGTAAACGACCAATCACAGCAATGTTCCATTAAAGTATTTTCGCAAAGCTTATCACTATATATTTATACAGTAAATAGATAACATGGGTAGATTACGATTAACGAAGACGACCTCGTACAGTTTTTACAGCCTGTCCGGATAACTTACTTAACGAGGTGTGACTATGGGCGTGACACAAGGCAACGGCAAGCGCATCGGCAGCATCGGCTTGAGGTGTTCCAGGGAGTTTAAGTATCGATTTAACCATATGCTGTACTTGGGTTTTATCCGCAGCACCGGTACCTACAACAGATTGCTTAATTTGCCTCGCAGAATATTCTGCAATATCTAACCCTGAATTAGTGGCTGCAACAATGGCAGCACCGCGCGCTTGACCAAGTTTCAATGCAGAATCAGGGTTGGAAGCCATAAACACTTGTTCGATGGCAAACATATCAGGTTTAAATTGAATAATGAGCTCAGAAACACCAGCAAAAATAGTCTGTAACCTTGAGGCCAAATCATTTCCTGATGAAATTGCTTTAATGCAGCCACTGCCTAAGTAATTAAACTTTCGTCCTTGCTGCTCGATGACACCATATCCCGTGTAACGAGATCCTGGGTCAATGCCTAA
Source organism: Thalassotalea atypica (assembly GCF_030295975.1). Lineage (NCBI taxonomy): Bacteria > Pseudomonadati > Pseudomonadota > Gammaproteobacteria > Alteromonadales > Colwelliaceae > Thalassotalea > Thalassotalea atypica. Next base: position 1,618,718 of record NZ_AP027364.1, on the reverse strand, counting down.
AATAATACTCAAAATTTAATTTTCACTCTATTTTCCACTAGGGATTGTTGTTCTTTCAATTTGCAGCAGAGACTGCATTAAAGTTCAACAATGCCTGAACACTGTAATGTTGCACTTACCATATAAAAAAAGCGCGCCAATGGCGCGCTTTTTTTAATGATTCAATCGATTAATCTTGTTTGACGTCTTCTTTAGCGATTGTGGCTATGTTTAACTCAGCAAGTTGCGCTGGATTTGCTTTACCTGGCGCATTAGTCAATGGACACGCCGCAGTCGTTGTTTTAGGGAAGGCCATAACATCACGAATAGAAGTCGCGCCTGTCATTAACATTACTATACGATCTAATCCAAACGCTAGACCTGCATGCGGTGGAGCCCCATATTGAAGTGCTTCTAATAAGAAACCAAATTTCTCTTGGGCTTCTTCGTCGCTAATGCCAAGTAGTCTAAACACTGTAGATTGCATTTCTTGATCGAAAATACGCACAGAGCCGCCACCTAGTTCACAACCATTTAACACCATGTCATAGGCATCAGACAAAGCGCCAGCGGGGTTCGCTGCTAACTCTTCTGGTGTCATGTTGCTTGGTGCCGTAAATGGATGATGAAGTGCGTGGAATTGACCATCAACTTCTTCGAACATTGGGAAGTCAACAACCCAAAGAGGTTTCCACTCATCAGTTGTTAAACCTAAGTCTTCACCAAGTTTCAAACGAAGTGCGCCTAATGCTTCAGTGACCACGTTGTATGTGTCTGAACCAAAGAAAATTATATCGCCTGTTTGTGCATCAACGCGTGACAATAAGCTATTAACCGCATCTTCTGATAAGAATTTCAGAATTGGCGACTGTAATCCTTCCATGCCCGCTTCAATATCATTGACTTTCATCCACGGCATACCTTTAGCGCCGTATATGCCAACAAATTTAGTGTAGTCATCAATGTTCTTACGAGATAGCTTGTTACCGTTAGGTACTTTAACTACCGCGACACGGCCTTTCTCGTCATTTGCTGGACCTGAGAACACTTTAAACTCAACATCTTTTAAAATATCAGCAACGTCGACGATTTCTAACGGATTTCGTAAATCTGGCTTATCTGAGCCAAAACGTGTCATTGCTTCTAGATAAGTCATGCGTGGGAACTCGCCTAAATCGACATCTAGCATCTTAACGAATAACTCACGGATCATCTTCTCCGTGATTGCCATCACTTGATCAGCGCTTAAGAATGACGTTTCAATATCAATTTGCGTAAATTCAGGCTGACGATCAGCACGTAAATCTTCATCACGGAAACATTTAACGATTTGGTAATAACGCTCCATGCCAGACATCATCAGCAGTTGTTTAAACAACTGAGGTGATTGTGGTAAAGCAAAGAAACTACCTTTATGTGTTCTACTTGGTACCAAGTAATCACGAGCACCTTCTGGTGTCGCTGCTGTTAAAATTGGCGTTTCAATATCAAGGAAGCCTTGAGACTCTAAAGATTGTCTAACAGCAGACGTTACTTGTGCACGAAAACGCAAACGCTCTGTCATTTCTGGACGACGCAAATCTAAGTAACGGTATTTTAAACGATTCTCTTCTGAGTTCTCTTGATTCGAATCCAGCGGTAATGGCGCAGACTTATTTAGAATTGTCAGTTCCAAACCTAGAACCTCAATGCCACCCGTGGCCATATCTTTATTTACTTGCCCTTCTGGACGAGCACGTACTTTACCTTTAACTTGTACACAAAACTCATTACGTAAGGTATTGGCCTTGGCAAGTACTTCAGGTAAATCTGGATCGTATACAACCTGTACGATACCTTCGCGATCACGCATATCTAAGAAAATTACCGCTCCTAAATCACGACGACGATTTACCCAACCACATAAAGTGATTTCTTGACCAATGTGAGATTCGTTAACCTCACCACAATAAAGACTACGCATGTAGAGTTATCCTGAAACTTATGAAATGACTAGCTAACCTAAGCGCAAGCTAATAGTAGCTATAAAAATTGCGGACATTATATAGAAAATACGCTCAATGTCACCTTAGAAACTTTGTTATTTGTGCGCCAAGTCACCTCATTGCATAGTTGTTTTTACCAGCTGTTTTAACGCGATACATCAGATTATCCGCCATATTCAGTAATTCACTTTCTTCCGTACCATCTTCTGGATACACAGCTATCCCAATACTACAACCAATATTGGCTTGGCCTTGCTTAAAAACAAAGGGCTCAGAAATCGACTTAATAATTTTCTCAGCAATATAAGCTGCCCCTTGCTTACTATTGAGTCCCGTTATAAGAATGGCAAATTCATCGCCACCAAAGCGAGAAACTGTGTCGGAGTTTCTAATGCATTGTTCCAATCGTCGCGCAACTTGCAATAAAACTTGATCTCCCGCGTCATGGCCATAAGAATCATTGATTTTCTTGAAACCATCAAGATCGATAAACAATAGCGCTAATTTCAGCTGTTGCCGTTGATGCATGGAAATTGCTTTTGATACCTGCTGTTTCAATAGCACTCTATTGGCTACACCAGTCAATTCATCATGGGTCGCCATGTGTTTCATTTTATCTTCAAGTGTTTTTCTAAGTTTTATTTCTTGTCTTAGTTTTCTATTCCATATCGCTATCACCAAAATAATAATGAAAATAAGCACTCCAAACTGAGCTGCAACTTTGGTGACAAAACGTTTATCTAATCCAGTTTTGATATTGACGTCAAACCACTTATCAAAAATCTCTTGTTTTGTTGGAGAGTCAATGGTTAAAAGTGCCTTATTTAAGATGTTGATTAACAACTTATTCTTTTTAAGTACTGCTATTTTGCTTGACTCAATCGGTATCTCTTCAACTAAAGATACTGCCATTGGGATTATATTCTCACGCTTTGCTAATTCAGACAAAACAGGCAAAGTATCGATGAAGCCATCAACCAACCCCTGTTGTACTGCGGCAAGGCCTTGTTCAACAGAATCAACAACGGTGATATTTATCTGTGGGTGGGCAAGTCTGATTTCACCGATTAACTGATAGCCTTTAACTAACGCCAATCTCTTACCATAAAAATGATTAATATTTTGCTGCGTGGCTAAGAAGCGGCTATGCAAAACTCCCCAAGGCATGTCCCAATAACTTTGGCTGTAAGCAATAGTTTTTAAACGTTCTTGGTTTTCGGCAAGACCCGCAATAATATCGACTTCTTCATTATTAAAGGCGTCAAATAAATTTGCATAACTTTCATAGACTTTAAACTCTACGTCAAAGCCAGCCCGTTCTGCAAGAAGCTTTATCAGGTCAACGTTTACACCATCCGCCTGTCCATTTTCATTTATAAATTCAACAGGTGCCCAGTCATTAGCAATACCAACCGTAAATGACTGATATTTAGCTAAAAAATCAAACTCTTCGGCATCTAAATTGAGCTTCTTCACCTGTTTGTTAAAGTAGCCATGCTCTTTCAGGGTTAACCAGTTTTGTTCGATATCTTTCAATTTTTCCAAAGGTAACAATTTGAACCCATCAGAAATAACTTTAGCCAATTGAGGATTGTTAGGATTAACCAAGCCATACATATTATTGTTGAATACTGGATCATTCAGAATGAAAAAAGACGACTGTAAATTGGCATTCACCAATTTAACGTTCATGTTTTCAACTTCAGAAATAATGGCGTCAATCTCACCTTTTTCTATTGCCAAGATCATTTCACCATGTGAAGCAAATTCTCTCACTGTAATTTGCGGGTAACTAGTTTTAAATTGTGTTAAATAAGGAGACGTCGTAAATAAGCCAACCCGTTTGCCATACAGTCCTTCAATTGAATTAGCCGACATAGCATCTTTAGCAACAAATATTTTTGAGTGAGAGGTATACACATGGGAAGCAATCTTTAATCCTGTTGTTGAAGGATTCTTTTCAGGGTAAGCCAAGTGAACATCGGCTTCTTCTTGTTTCACTAATTCTATAGAACCCGACATCGTTTCTGGTACAAATTCAACATCAATACCCGTGGTTTCTGACCACAATCGCCATATATCAATAAATAGACCTTGTGCTCTACCAGAAGGAGAAACCCCCATATAGGGTGAAAGATTTGAGGTAAATACCAGCTGCAGCGCATCTGATTTTCTAATCATCTGAGTCCATTTCTGATAAATCGCGTCTTTCTGTTCTTGACTGATTTTAGCGATGCCATCATTAATAAGTTGGAGAAGGTGCTTATTACCAATGCTCACTGCGGTGCTGTATTGGCCTTCAAAATACTTAAGTCGGCGATATTTGGGGTAAAATTCACGAATCGCATCAATGCGCTCATAACCTTGAGTTAATGTATTTGAAGCGGCAAATGCCATGATTTGATTATCTAAAGCAGCATCGAATTGTGTATTACGATCAGTAAACTCCCTTAATTTTATCGCTTTGTTTTTTTCTATAATTGATAAAGCTTGGCTTGAACCTTCGATAACGCCAATGGCATAAGGCGACAATTCATCTATTGATGTTATCATCGGCATATCACGATGTAGGTATATATAACTGTTTTGTGTGAATATTGACTCGCTGTAAGCAAAACGGCCTTTTCGACTTTCAACTTGCATCAAACCAGCATGAAAGTCGACTTGACCTTGCTCTACTGCCTCTAATGAATCCTGCCAATTATAGTGTTTAAAATTTATACTGACGTTTTGCTTCTCAGCCCACAGTTGCCAGAAATCTACCAACATACCCGCAGGTCGATTATTGTCATCGAGAAAATGATAAGGAAAGCTCTGATTGCTTAGTGCTATGGTCAGCGTTTGATTTACTGTGTTTGTATCTAGCTCTGGTTCTTGCGCATAAGAGACAATGCTAACTAACACTAACAAATAAAACAGAGAACCTTTGCTATAAAACATGAAAATGCGTATGAATTTAAAATAAGTATCGTTCATTATCACCTTGTTTCTTGTTGCTATGCAATAATATCTTATCAAGATCAAACAGTTCAGCTAAAATACACAGTAATTTACCATGATTATACATTTCTAAAGATAGATTATGACATCGTCTGATACCGATTTAATTTATTCAAACCCACACGGTCAAGTCAAAGACTTTACTTTTGACGCACAAGTTGTGGAAGTATTTCCTGATATGATCAGCCGCTCCGTACCGGGCTACAATACGATCATCGACACTATAGGGCGCTTAAGTCAACACTATGTTACAGACCATTCAACAGTCTACGATTTAGGTTGTTCACTTGGAGCGGCCACATTGGCCATGCGCCGAGCAATAACCGCAAATCACTGCAACATCATAGGTGTTGATAATTCAGCGGCTATGGTTGAGCGCTGCAAGACACATATTAATGCATTTAAAGGCAATACACCGGTCGATATCGTGCAAGCAAATATCCAAGACATTGACATAGAAGATGCGTCCATGGTGGTACTAAACTTCACCTTACAATTCATAGACAAAAATGAACGTCAGGGGTTGATAACTAAGATAGCAAAAGGGCTTAAATCAGGCGGGATTCTCGTTATATCAGAAAAAGTAGCCCATGATGATCCTGCTTGTAACGAATTACTCATTAACTTGCATCATGACTTTAAGCGAGCCAATGGCTACAGCGAATTAGAAATTGCTCAAAAGCGCTCTGCCCTTGAACATGTTATGAAACCTGACCCGCTTGAAACCCACTTTGAGCGATTAACGCAGGCAGGGTTTAGCCACATGACGCAGTGGTTTCAATGCTTTAACTTTTTATCTATTGTGGCCATCAAATGAATCAATTTAACACGTTTTATCAATCTATCGCGGTTAATCGTTTAAGTCATTGGCTTAATACCTTACCCAGCCAACTCGATGACTGGCAACGCAATCACTTACATGGCGAATTTAAGCATTGGCAGAAAACCTTAGATGCACTGCCGCAAACCACGCCAAGCACTTTGGATTTAAGTCACTCAGTGACCGCTGGAATTCGTTCAGACATAAATGAAGGCGAATATAAACGCCTTGAAAGCTTGCTCAAAAAACTGAAACCATGGCGTAAGGGACCGTACCATATTCACGGTTTGCATATAGATACCGAATGGCGTTCTGATTTTAAGTGGGATCGATTAGTCCCTCACATCAGCGATTTAAAAGATCGCTACGTTTTAGATATCGGTTGTGGCAGTGGTTATCATTTATGGCGCATGCGCGGTGAAGGGGCAAAATTTGTTGTAGGTATCGACCCCACTCAGTTGTTTGTTATGCAATTTAATGCCATACAACATTTCATTAAAGATACCAACGTCAACTTGTTGCCTTTAGGTGTTGAGCAACTACCTGAATTAAAGGCATTTGATACTGTCTTTGCCATGGGCGTGTTATATCATCGCCGTTCGCCGATAGATTTTTTATACCAATTGAAATCTCAACTGAACAAAGGGGGTGAGCTTGTCCTCGAAACTTTGATTGTCAACGGCGATGAAAATACAGTATTGGTTCCTGGCGAGCGCTACGCAAAAATGCGAAATGTTTGGTTTTTACCAAGCGGTGAGGCCATGTGTGCTTGGCTAGAACGTTGTGGCTTTAAAAACGTTCGCATGGTTAATACTGACATCACAGCTGTCGAAGAGCAAAGAAAGACGGATTGGATTGATACAGAATCCTTAAGCGACTTCCTTGACCCTAACGATGAGACAAAAACCATTGAAGGTTACCCTGCTCCACAACGTGCCATTTTTATAGCAAATACATAATGGATAAAATATTCAGGGCCAAATCTACGCTTGAACAGTGGCGCATACTGCAATCTGTAGTAGATTACGGCGGTTATGCCAAAGCCGCCGAAAAACTCAACAAAAGTCAGTCTTCGCTAAATCACGCCGTCGCTAAATTGCAAACACAACTGGGCATTCAATTACTGGAGATCAAAGGAAGAAAGGCCTTTCTCACCAATGCTGGTGAAACCATGTTACGTCGTGCGAGGCAAATTTTACAAGACGTTGAAGCGCTTGAATCTCTAGCTGACACATTGAACAAAGGCTGGGAACCTGAAATCACTTGCTCTGTTGAATTAATCTACCCAAAAGAAATTTTATATCAAATACTTAAACAATTTTTACCACAAAGTCGTGGTAGTCGCATAAAAATCATCGACGCTGTCATTTCCGGAAGCGAAGAGGCTATTAATGAAAAAACCGTCGACCTTGCAATAACGAATATAGTACCTAAAGGACATCTCGCGAATACGTTATGCTCGGTAAAAATGATCCCGGTGACAAGCATCAACAATACCGAAATAAGTTCTGATGAAATTAGCCAAGACCAGCTAGCAAATTCACTGCAAATCGTTATCAGTGATACAGGAAAAGCTAAAAGATCTCAGGGTTGGCTAAAAGCAGAACAGCGATGGACAGTTGCAAATTTTCATGAGGCCTTATCTATTTTGGCGACAGATATAGGGTTTTGTTGGATACCAGAGTCAATTGCCAAGCCTTATCTGACGCGCAAAGAAATCCGAAAAATCAAAATAAAGCACTATGATGAACGCCATATTCCTTTACATTTAGTGATCCCTGATCGGGACAATGTAGGGCCCGCCACATTACTACTGGAAAAACTATTCTATCAATACCACCAGTTAGAATGCTAACTTTGGCATTTTAGACGTAATAAAAGATACTAGGTGGTTAGTGCATTACTTTAGAAAATTGTCCTTTATCGTCCTGATAACGAGCGAGAATTTCCAAATATTGTCCATTAGATTTTAACTTGGCAACGCCTTTGATAAATTTATCACGGATGATCTTATCCCTAAAGCCTGCGACATAACCTCGCATAGGGAAGATGTGGTGAACTGAAACTGATTTATTGTAAATGCCGCCTCGCCTTATTTTACGGAAATAATTATAAATATTGACATCAGCAATAACGATGTCCGATTTATTTTCAAAAAGGTTACGCATTTGTTTAAATTGATCAGCAAACTCCTGGTAATGGCACGATTGCGCAATTGCTGCCTGATACTCGGCCCCTAAGAATTTAGTCGCATTTTGGAATGCTGCGACACGCTTGCCGCTCAAATCCATTACTTGCTCAATAGAGAATTTATTCGCACTTAAGCTTAATGCGACATTTTCATAAAAAATATAAGGGTTAGAAAAATGAATGCCATCAAGCTCTTGCGTCTCACGCATAGTAATAATGCCATCAAAATTCAATTTTTGATAACTTGATTGATGCCGAGCAAGAGGAACATGAACAAAATTGACCTCAATTTCACTCAATTTGAACGCTTCTCGTATGATTTCTAGCTGTAGGCCTTTACCATTTTCTTCAATAATAAAAGGCGGCTTAACCATTCCTGCAATTAACGTAACAACTTCACGATCATCAAACGGTTTACTATAAGACATCGCACAATAGCCAGCGACGAAAAAAGCAACACTAGCTAGCAGAGTTATCCGATTTTTAATCCATTTTAACTTACTCAACAAAATTCCTTATTGCACAGCGCCGTACATCTTGATAAATGTAATAGCACAGGACTGTTTAATACAACTTAATTTAAACGACTCTCATTTAATTATTATACTAGAAGAGTGCAAAATGCAAAAATCATGGTTAGATCGTCGTTTGAATAAAGTAAGTGAACGTCAACAAGATCACCGCAGCCCTTTTCAACGGGACAGAGCAAGGATATTACATTCAGCCGCCTTTCGGCGATTGCAGTCGAAAACACAAGTCATTGGTAGTGGTCAAAGCGATTTTTATCGTACACGCTTGACCCATTCGCTCGAGGCCTCTCAAATAGGCTCCGGGATTAGTTCTCAATTACGGTCAAAATACCCTGAACTAACAAGCCAGTTTTTTCCTGACGATGATACTTTAATTGAGTCTATTTGCTTGGCACATGATATCGGTCACCCGCCCTTCGGTCACGGTGGTGAAGTGGCGTTACATTATATGATGAGAGAGCATGGTGGGTTTGAGGGGAATGGTCAAACGTTAAGAATCGTATCAAAACTAGAGCCTTTTAGTGAACATCATGGTATGAATTTGTCACGTAGGACTTTACTTGGCTTGATAAAATACCCTCAAACGCTTGATGTATTACAAAATAAACCTGATGTCATTGAGCCAACAAATTTACGTGGATTGAAAGCCAGTGATTGGCATCCTCCTAAAGGATTGTACGTTGATGATAACGATATAATCGATTGGGTTTTTTCTCCACTTAGCGAAAGCGATCGAGCCTTATTTCAATCCATTAAGAAAAGAGAGCATCAACACTTTAAGACCGTCTACAAATCACTTGATTGTTCGATCATGGAACTAGCTGATGATATTGCCTATGGCATTCATGACCTTGAAGATGCAATTGTAACCGACGTAGTGAATCGCAATGACTTTGACGAACATGTAATTGAAAAGCTTAAAAGTATTGATGACAAATGGTTGGTGCAATATTGCGATGGACTGACCGAAAGAATGTTCTCGGCACAACATCACCTGCAAAAGGACGCAATTGGCGGCTTGGTAAATTACCTTATTACCGCAATTGAACTTAAACTAGTTGATACTGGTGACGGGCAATTTATCGAGCCTTTATTAAAATACAATGCACAGCTCCCATCAGAAAAAGCTAAAGTACTGCAAATATTCAAAGACTTTGTCTTTCAATTTGTTATCAAACAACCGTCTATTCAGCGAATAGAATATCGCGGACAACAAATTGTCATGGAATTATTTGAGGCACTTGCCTCAGATCCAACTCGGCTACTTTCACCGAATACTGTTAAAAGGTGGCAACATGCGGGTGAAAAAGGTGAAAACCAACATCGCATTATTGCAGATTATGTCTCAGGAATGACTGATGATTATGCAACAAAACTGTACCAAACACTGTTCTTGCCGCTTAATACCAGCTCACACCCAGAATCTACAATGTAGTGCCCCTATTATTAGCCAGCTCTTAAAATAATGATATAGATTGCTGACAATTCCAGACCGTATTAACCTTTTTGATACAAAGCACAGGCAGCGCCAGCGGGATCTTTGATAACAACATATTTGTCTTTGCCCATGGTTTTAATCGGTGTGACTAAATGACCTCCCTGCAATTTTACTTGTTCAGTCGCACTGGCCACGTCTTCCACTAAGAAATACGGGAGCCACATCGGTGGCAAATCTTTGTTGCCACCACGTGCATGGCAAATACCGCTAACAGCCTGCCTTGACTCTGCACTTATCATGGTAAAGTCTTCGTACTCACCCATTGATACTGCTTCGCTCTTCCATCCAATTACGTCTTGATAGAAAGACTTTATCTCCTCTGCGTTATCAACAGTTAGATCTAACCAAGCCTGTTCACCTGTTTGCTGATTTTCCATCATGATTCCTTACTTAAGTTAACGTCTAGTCATTAATTACTTTTCTGGGGTTTTTCGGATAGTACTTTTCTGGCAATGTATTTAGGTGTTCAAAGAAACGTGTGTCTTTATATGGAAGCTTCATAAACCCAGAAATACCGTTACCTTTAATTGTAGGTAGTAATTTCATTATGTTATCTAAACATTGCGCAAACTCTTCACGTTTCTCATGGTTTAATAGCATCAAATAGCTATGAATTTTCAAGTGAGTCGGCAACACCTCAAAAATAATACAACCGGTGTGATGAATTAAATTCAATTTAGCAAGCTCCGCCATAATAACGTCAGGTAGGTACAAATATTCATCCGGATCTTTCCCGTCCTCAAAATACGAGTGTAGCTTGGTAATATCGTCAAGCTCGGGAACCACACTGACGTCAAATGGAATAAATTGCTCAAACGTAGGGACAAAAGACTCTTTTTCATTATCACGTTCCACATGCAGCGTATTACGGGCGTTAAACAGGCAGCTTTTAAACATACCAACCCTGAAAATGCCTTGCGCTAAATGAACCATATTATTCACCGCACTATGAAAAGACGCTTTTAGAGATGGATTAAACATGGTCAAATTGGAATCTATATAAACACCATCTTTTTCCCAACGTATGGCGAGGCCACCAACAACGGGAAAGTTTCCCAATCTACTCACAGCAGCAATAAACGCTTTTTCTGTATCCCCCATGCCCATTAAGTAATTCTTGTAGTATTTTTCTAATTGGACATCATCAACTGTAGAAAGGGCCTCTCCTTCACTTTGTTCGCGCAGAAACGATTTTCGAGAGCCATAGACCACGGTATCGATTAACTCATCATCTAGTGTTGATTTACACCACACAGGGATCATAGGCTCTGATGGCACTATTGCTTTAGGTTTTGCCAACACCAATTGTTTTAAGTAGTGCAAATTATTAAAAAAATAGTCGCCCGCTCGGGCACGAGTTTGATCATTACCACTAAGCATGCCGTCTATCATTTTTGCCAACACTCTTGGTAATCCCAATGCGCTGGCGGAAATCACATCTTTGCCATATCGACATGATTGCCCTGATGCCAGCGCATACAAAGTTGCAGCGAGACCTTGTTCATCAAATCGTGGCGAAGACAGTCCACCATTAAGCTGTTCCGGTCCTATAAAGTAGACATCACCAAGCCTTGCGTTACTGTTTTGCAAATCACTGCTCATCAAATCCATGACGTTAGTGGCTGTACTTTGGCCATTAACGTCTTGCTGCGCGGCAACTGACGACCCCCAATCCACTAAATAAACTTTGTCAGTGGATTCATCATAAACCACATTCGACGGTTTAATATCGCCATGTACGTATGGCTTATTGGTTGAGTGAAGACTCGAATTACGCAAATAGATCAGTATTTCACCCAGTTGAATCGCAATATTAACAACCAACTCTGGCAACAAAGGGCCATGAAGATGAGAATACTCTTCTAAATTAATGCCTGGAGCACGGGTCATCTGTAAAATACATTGACGTTTGATTTTTCGATATTCAATTACTTGTGGAATGCGGCTATGGTGTAGGTGTTGTTGAATATCAGCTTCTTCTTCTAACCTGTCTTGAACATGTTGCGGTAGGTTTATTCTAGAGAATTTAAAGACAAATTGATGCTGCTGCTCATCTTCTCCAGAAAAAACAAAACCGTATGCGCCTTTACCGACCAGTTCAATATTTTGATAACCCAATAACGATAATTGCTGTTTGCAGAGTTCAACCCAGCGTTTAAGTTTGGTTGCGTCTTTCTGGCTCAATAAATAAATAGATTGCTCTTCAGCAATATAAAAGTGTTGCAACTTTTTCTCGGCCAATGGTTTACCTACCGTTTATGATTTTTCTTGATTGTAGCGCTTATCGATGTCCAGTCTACAGGTTAATTAAATTAACGTATTCTAATCATCAGCTTTTGTCATTAAATTGTCATATTCATCGACTACGATGAACAACAGTCATTCGCCGTACACTTTAATTTGTAAAGTGGTTTAGCAAATTTTTGTAATTCTTAATTCGCATTCACGACTCTCCCGTCTTGTTGATGCTTAGCCCTACTACGGTAGGGCTTTTTTTATGCTACAACTACAAAAAAGCCTGACAAATAAAAAATGTCAGGCTTTTTTTAATAAGCAAACTCAATAGGCTAATTAAGCCGTTTAGCTCATCGCCACTAACATTGAGCTTGGATCTTCTAGGTATGACTTCCAAAGATTGCTAAAACGAGCAATGGTCCCGCCATCTATCACACGATGATCGCCAGACCAGCTCACTTGCATAATTGAACGTGCAACTACATTTCCTTGATCATCAAAACGAGGAAGTTTTTGCAATTTACCTAGTGCAACAATAGCAACTTCTGGTTTATTAATGATCGGTGTAGCAACCGTACCACCTAACGCACCAATGTTAGATATTGAAATTGTGCCGCCTTTAATGTCGTCCGGACTAACACGGCCAGAGCGTGCATCATTGGTCAAACGCGTAATGTCTTGTGCTAAGTCAATGATGGTTTTAGTTTGCACTTGCTTAACATTAGGCACTAGCAAGCCAACTTTTGAATCTACTGCCATGCCAATATTATGATCGTCAAAATAGGTCAATTCAGTGCAGTCATCGTTCACCTGAGCATTAACAACAGGGAACTCTTTTAACGCTAATGACATTGCTTTCATAAAGAATGGCATCATCGTCAATTTAATGTCCTGCTTAGCGTACTTCTCTTTTAACTTAACGCGTAGTGCAATCAAATCAGTCATGTCTATTTCTTCGCAATAAGTGAAATGCGGAATAGATGAAACAGAAGCAACCATAGCTTTCGCCATAGCGGCTTTTACGCCACGTATAGGCTCAACTCGAGTGCCACCAATAACAGGCGCAGCTGCTGTGACTATCGTTTCTTCAGTAACCACAACAGCACCATTATCATTAAACGAAATCACATCTTCTTTATACACACGGCCTTTTTTACCGCTGCCAGGCACTTGATGAATGTTAACCCCTAATTCACGGGCTACGCGTCTAACGGCTGGGCTAGCGATGGCTTTAGAGTTACCTTCTTTTGCTTTAACTGGTGTTGTAGCTTGCGCATTAGTAGCAGATTTTTCTGCTGGGGATGCTTTAGCAGGTTCATTTTTAGAAGCCACTGGCATAGTTGTTGACGGCATCACGTTACCATCACTTATACGTTCTATGGCAAATAAAGGAGCGTGTACTTTTGCTATTTCACCTTTGGCGTAGTAAAGCTTAACCACTTTACCTGAATGCATAGCAGGAATTTGTACCAGCGCTTTATCGGTCATTACATCAGCAACAGGTTGATCTTCTTCAATTTCATCACCTTCACCAACCAGCCACTCAACCAGTTCGCATTCAACAATACCTTCACCAATATCAGGCAAGATAAAGTCTTCCACTTGAGTGCCTCCCCCATTAACAGGCGCTGAATCAACTGAATCTTCAACAACAGACTCAACTGGTGCAGCAACGGCTTCTCCGTCAGGTGTCATCGCAAATAGTGGCTGGTGTACTTTAGCAATGTCGCCTTTTTGGTAATATAACTTCTCAACTACGCCAGAATGCATAGCAGGGATTTGGACTAGTGCTTTGTCAGTCATAACATCAGCAACAGGCTGATCTTCTTCGATACGTTCACCTTCAGTCACTAACCATTCAACTAGCTCACATTCAACGATGCCTTCGCCAATGTCAGGTAAAATAAAATCTATACTCATGATCAGTTCCTAAAAATTTACTGTTCGTTTTATCGCTTCAAACACTTTCAAATGGTCTGCCATATGTTCACGCTCTAGTGATAGTGGGTACGGTGTATCAACACCACAAACACGAGCTATGGGCGACTCTAAATGTAAAAAGCACTCACTTTGAATCGTCGCTGCAATCTCACCAGCAAAACCTGCCGTTAAAGGTGCTTCGTGGCTAATTAATAAACGACCCGTTTTCATTACTGAGTTGGCAATCGTTTCTACATCCCAAGGTAGGATGCTGCGTAAATCAAGCACTTCACAAGAGATACCTTCAGCTTCAGCCATTTCTGCCGCTTTTTCGATGATTTCCATCTGAGCGCCCCAAGCTAATAGACTGATGTCAGCCCCCGTTTTAACCACTTCAGCTTTACCCAGTGGTAATTGATAATCATCTTCTGGTACTTCACCTACCGAGGCGCGGTATAAACGTTTTGGTTCAAAGAAAATAACAGGGTTATCATCGCGAATAGACGCTAACAACAAGCCTTTTGCTTGATAAGGATTACGCGGCACAACCACTTTTAAGCCTGGTGTATGAGCAAAATAAGCTTCTGGTGATTGACTGTGGTATAAGCCACCAGCGATACCGCCACCGTATGGGGTACGAATGGTTAATCGTCCAACGTCAAATTGGTTACCACTGCGGTACCTAAATTTAGCTGATTCATTAACAATTTGATCAAATGCTGGGAAAATGTAATCAGCAAACTGGATTTCGGCGATGGGGCGTGAGCCTTGCGCCGCTAAACCATTGGCAAATCCCATGATACCTTGTTCAACTAGCGGGGTATTGAAACAGCGTGCTTTGCCATATTTCTCTTGTAATCCACTGGTTGCGCGGAATACGCCGCCAAAATGACCAACATCTTCACCAAAACAAAGGGTTGAATCATCTTCAGCCATGGCAATATCGAGTGCATTATTAATCGCGTGTAATAAGTTCATCTGTGCCATGATTAAATTCTCCCCGCTGTAAATGGATAGGCTTCTGGGTATTTCTTGATGTGCTCTTTAAGCTCATCCAATTGATCTTGAAGATGCTTAGGCACTTCGGCATATACATCAGTCACTAGATCTTCAACTGGCGGTTTATCAATTTTTTCAGCAACTTTTACAGCAGCTAATATTTCTTCACGTAAGCGCGCAAATATTTCATTTTCTTGTGCTTCACTCCACCAACCTTGAGCGATCATCCAAGATTTAAAGCGAGCAATAGGATCATGCTCTTGCCATTTTGCTTCTTCTTCTTTGGTGCGATATCCGGATGGGTCGTCTGAGGTAGAATGCGCACCTAAGCGGTAAGACATGGCTTCAATGATAACGGGCTCTTCGCTTTCGAGGGCATGTTGACGAGCTAACTGCACAGCTTTAATGACAGCTAAAATATCATTGCCATCAATTCGAATTGTTTTAATGCCGTAACCGACACCACGAGAGGCGATACCGTTACCCACATATTGCTCGTCAGACGGCGTTGAAATGGCATAACCGTTATTTCTACAGAAGAATATCACCGGTGCTTTGTGCACCGCTGCCATATTCAGGCCAGCATGGAAATCCCCTTCTGACGCAGCTCCTTCACCAAAATAACAAATAGTCACTGCATCTTTACCTTGCAGTTTTTGACCGTAAGCATAACCTGCTGCTTGCGGAATTTGTGTACCTAGTGGTGATGAAATGGTCATGTAGTTCAACTCATTACTGCCGTAGTGAATAGGCATTTGGCGACCTTTACCCAAGTCTTTCTCGTTAGAGAACATTTGGTTCATGAAATCTTCTAAGGCGAAACCACGGAAAATCAGGCAACCTTGCTCACGGTACTGCGCCATGATCATGTCTTGATCTTCCAACGCAGCTGCCCCTCCCACAGTAGTGGCTTCTTCGCCTAAAGCACTCATATAAAAACTTAAACGACCCTGACGCTGCGAGGCTATCATTCGTTCATCTAACACACGATGAAAAACTAGCGCTTCATACGCCTTAACAGCTAATGCTTGCTCTAATTCTGGCAATTGTGCATCAGGATAGGTTGTACCATCTTGTTTAAGGATTTTAAGGATTGGAATTTCTACTGAATGACCATCAATAAAAGCTGGCGAGTGAACCACTGGCCCTTCTTTATAAATATCAGTGTTCATAGCGTTCTCTTCGTTAGGGCAAACAATCAAATTTTGTTTGCATAAGCCGCATCAAAAGTTGCATTAAGTATAGTCAGCAATACAAGTTTAGATGAGCGAATTGTTATAGCTTGTTGTAATGCGTAAGACTTTACCTTTACGTAAACTGAGTTTCAAGCAAGTGGATAAGAACCCACTATTTTTGAGGTGCTAAGTGCTCAGAAAAGTTTACAGATGAGCTTTCATTATCAATAAACTGCTGAATAAACCAACATAACACGGTCAAACAATCGTTAACTTTCCATCACAAATATTAATTAACAAAAACTGCATAATTAAATGTTCAACAAATTAAAAAGTAAAAGAATGTACTTATAAAAAAAGGCTGCTGATTTAATCAGCAGCCTTAAGAAAAGCAATACGTTATATGTTTGGCATTAAATAGTAGTCGGCTTGACTGTTAATAATGCCCGTTGGCCTAAGGCAACATCGGCATTTGGAAAGATGATCGCCTCACCCTCTGTTCTTACTTTATGCTCAATATCACCATCTGTTGCTAGCACAAAGCCAAGGGGAAAATCCGTGAAGTTTTCAACATCATCCGCAAAATGTAAAACAAAATCTTGAGTTTCACGGTTGATGGTCTGATCGATTTCAAAAATATTAAAGTCATTCGCTTTATAAGGTGTTGTATCAAGTGCTTGCCCAGACACAAAACGAGTTAGTGTTTGTTTAACCGCTGCAAACGATGCCATATCGTTTTCACCAAATGGTCTCACTTTGCCTAGCTCAACCGTAAAGGCGTCGGCACCAAAATTATTTGACGAAAAGTAGCTAAAGGTAGTGGTTGGCGAGTGTGAAAGTAATATAGTACTGACATCACATGCGGCAAGAAATTCCAATTGTGAAGTTTTCCAAGGACTACCATGTCTAAACGGATAAACAGCAAACTTGTCATTTTTAGAGCCACGAATTGCTGTATGTAAATCGTAGTGGTATCGCTCTCTATTACCTGATAAGCCGTGCTCTGTGAAGAACTCAGTAACTGTTTGCTCTAACTTTTTCGCGCGATGGCGCTCTTTGTTAATTAAACCGCCGTCACTGTGTGCGCCAGAGAACAGACGATTTAGGTTTTCTTCAACAAAACGTTTTCCAATATTCATTGAAGCCGGGTTTCCAAATAAAAACAACACACGCTCAGCAAGGTGCAACTGCCCTTTTATTAGCTTTTCAATGAGCTCCGCACAAATTTCAATTGGCGCCGTTTCATTGCCATGAACTGCGCATGACAACACGATATCTTTGGTAGATGTTCGATCAATAGGTTCGAATAAGATAATCCCCGTATCTAGAACACTTACTGTTGATTTGGTGTTTGTTGCCTGGTGAATAACGTCAAAGGAAAATGATTCCGGGATTGACCACTCGTTTTCACGAGTTAAGCTGAGAAAGTCGCCAGAGGCTTGTAATTGATGTTGTAATGATTGCACGGGAACTACTTTTTGAATAAACTTGGCTGTATTGTACTCGAATTTAACCGTAACGAGAACTCGCCCCCCAATTTAGAGCAACTTATTAATGAGTAATAAAATTGCTTTCCATTATAATTACAATACTTTCAGGGGTTAATACCGCTGTATCTTGCTTTTCAGAAGAGTATATATCGCCGTCTTTATTTCCTAAAGCAACTTCAACAACATCGGGCTCGGCATCCCTTAATAGAAAAACAATTTTCTTATTAAGCGCAACCGCATCAATAGTCACGGCATCAGCCGCCATGCCTTGTTTGCGTAATACTTTATCCATGATACCGATAACCGTATCTACTTTTTGATGGCGTTGAGTGAAAAGATCATTGGCTTTTGCAATCACTTCCGCCAATTCATTAAGTGCGGGCGTCATAACTACAGACCCGCCGCTTTAAATACATCGCCCACTATCGATTGCGCTTCTTCGATAATTATTTCTAAGTGCGTTTGGTCAATAAAGCTCTCAGCATAGATCTTATAAATATCTTCAGTACCAGAGGGACGAGCGGCAAACCAGCCGTTGTCAGTTTCCACTTTTAATCCACCAATAGCAGCGTTATTACCGGGTGCATGGCTAAGTACTTGAGTTATTTTTTCGCCCGCAAGTTCAGTTACCGTGATCATATCAGGGCTCATGTTAGTCAGTATTTTCTTTTGCATACTGCTCGCCACAGCCTCAACACGGCCATAACAAGGCTTGCCCAGTTCATCAACCAGCACTAAATAATGCTGATAAGGATCTTTTCCTGTTACCGCTAAAATTTCAGCAGCAAGCAGCGCCATAATAAAACCGTCTTTATCCGTGGTCCAACAGCTGCCATCTTTTGCGATAAAAGAAGCTCCAGCACTTTCTTCGCCGCCAAATGCGTAAGTTGCATCTTGCAAGCCATCTACAAACCACTTAAAGCCGACTGGCACTTCGGCCAGAGGTTTGTTTAATTTTTTTGCCACGCGATCGATTAATGAACTAGACACTAAAGTTTTACCAATTTTGGCTTTTGCAGGCCAATCTCGGTTAGTCATCAGATAATTGATGGCAACGGCAAGGTAATGATTGGGGTTCATTAGACCGCCCGATTTAGTGACAATGCCATGGCGATCAAAATCAGGATCATTACCCACGGCGATATCAAATTTATCTTTTAGTTCAATCAAGCCGGCCATCGCATAAGGAGATGAGCAATCCATGCGAATTTTTCCATCTTTATCTAAAGGCATAAACGCAAAGCTAGCATCAACTACAGGGTTTACGACATCAATATTTATACCATATTTTTTGGCGATAACAGGCCAATATTCGATGCCTGAGCCACCTAAAGGGTCAACGCCAATGGTCACCCCTGCTTTTGCGATGGCTTGCATATCGATGACCTGATCAAGCTGATCAACATACAATTGAATAAAGTCTTGTTTAAACAGTAATGAAGAAGCCATTGCCTCTTCAATAGCGACATCAAGCACTCCTTCAAGTTCTGCTGCTAATAATTCATTGGCACGTTGTTCAATAACTTTGGTGATGTCACCTTCAGCAGGACCACCATGAGGAGGATTATATTTAATTCCCCCATCCGCTGGCGGGTTATGAGACGGCGTAATGATCAATCCGTCAGCCGTTGTGGTTTGTGTTTGATTATGGCTAATTATCAGACGGGAAATGACAGGTGTAGGTGTATAACCTTCATCAGCTTGAATAACAACAGGAACATCATTAGCAATTAATACGGAAATTGCTGTGTTAAATGCGGGCTCAGACAATGCGTGCGTGTCTTTACCCAAATAGAGAGGACCATCAAAGCCCTGTTTTTTTCTGTACTCAACAACAGCTTGCACAATCGCTAAAATATGATTTTCATTGAAGCTTGATTTTAAAGAGCTACCACGATGACCCGATGTTCCAAAACTTACTTGTTCTGTTTCATGGTTAACATTCGGTGTTTTCAAAAAATAATCACTGACCACTTTTGGAATGTTAATTCTATCTTCTGGTCGCGCTTTCTTCCCTGCATGCTGATGAACTGTCATTTTACTTCCTATAATAATTCTCGAATTTTTTCGGCATCACTAGCACTGTAATTTAAGGCGACAGCAACTTCAGTTAACATCATCTTTTTACGTGTTGTATTTGAATTAGTGATCACCCAATATTCACTTTCTGGGATCTGACGTGGCTTCGTACTGCTGCCCGTTTCAGCCAATGCTTTTTCACTGTCAGCGAAATAAAGGCGATCACGACCACGGATGTTACACACAGCTGAAAACTTATCTGCATGTACACGATGCAGTGCTGCAAGGATCAACAAGAAACGTCCTACAGCGCCGCGCTGCATGGCTAATTCTTCTTTATTAATATGATCAAATACAGAACCATGGTTTTCAACATTCGTGTCTTTCTCTGGAACAGAAGACTTTACAGCCTCAGACTTAACTTCAAGCTCAACGACAGGAGAATTTGACGTAGTTACAGCATTTGAATCTAATGCCAATAATCGACGTAAAATGGAAGATGCACTTTCACCAATAAACTCGGTTTTACTGGCAATGTACTGATAAAGCTCTTCGTCTATTTCAATGCTTTTCATTTATTATCCCGGATTTTTTATAAGCGCGATGATTATACTTAGCAATGCGTCATCTCTCTAGAGTAAAATACCTAAGATTTCATATTTATTTTTCAAGTCTGTTAAATTCATTGCAAGTAAATGAGAAAGCAACGACAATCCGCTCAGTTTTACAGGAGAACTTAATGACATTGCTTAATTTTAATGTTCTAGGTGAAGGTACACCTTTGATCTTAATTCATGGTCTTTTAGGCAGTTTAGATAATCTAGGCATGGTGGCTAAACCATTGTCTGAAAAATATCAGATCATTAGTGTCGACGTGCGAAATCATGGCGATTCTTTCCACAAATCGTCGATGAAGTACACGGAACTTGCTCAAGATGTAATTAATGTACTCGAGCATCTGAATATTAAACGAGCACATATACTTGGTCATTCAATGGGTGGAAAAATTGCAATGCAAATCGCCCTGACATTTCCTGCATATGTCGAAAAACTGATTGTTGCTGACATTGCCCCTGTCGCTTATCCCCCTCATCACCAACAAATTTTGACCGGCCTGAAAGCGCTCGATTTACCCTCACTAACATCAAGAAAAGAGGCTGATTTGGCACTAAGTCACTACGTTAAAGAATTAGGGGTTAGACAGTTTCTGCTGCGCAATTTGACCACGAAAGATGGCAAGCTATCGTTTAAATGTAACTTAGACAATATTATTAATTGCTATCCACACATTGCAGAAGGTTTTGCCGATGATCAGAATTTTACAGGTCAAACATTATTTATAAAAGGAGGCAATTCAGACTATATCACCGCCGCCCATCGTGAAATCGTTGGTGCGTACTTTCCAAGCAGCAAAGCAAAAATCATCGCTGGCGCAGGTCATTGGCTACACGCAGAAAAGACCATCGCCTTTAATAAAATTGTTCAAGATTTTTTAAGCTCATAAGTCGATTGAATAAAGCCGTTGTGATATAGTGCCGCCAGTTTTTTTCGGGTGAAGTTATGTTAGCAGAATATCTAGAATTGATAGAGGCGGTAGGCCTTAATTTATTTTTTGCTTTTATCTTTATTTTCATAGGCTTATCGATTCACGATGTCATGAAAAAAAACGATGTCCCAAAAACGGGACGATTTGTTGTTTATTTTGTATTGTTTTTAGGTTGCGCAGGATTCATTGCTAAAGGCATTATTCAAATGGTTTGGGAGAGTCAAGGTGTTGGCTAAAGACTAAACAAAACAAAAGAAAAGTGACAAAAGAAAGATGGCAAAAGAAGTTACTGATTTAACCACTATTGATTTGTTTAATGACGAAAAACGTCCGGGTCGACCGAAAACAAATCCGCATCCACGTAGTGTGCAAATAAAAATTAACAAGCGCAATCAAGTAAAGCGCGACAAAAATAATGGCTTAAAGCGTGTTGAATTTAAAATTCACACCAGCCTATTTGAAGAATTAGATAAGCTTGCGAAAGATCAACACTTGAGCCGCGGCGAGCTGATAGAGTCATTGTTATTAAAAGCATTGGCTAATGAACAAAATTAGAATCAATTGAATAAAAGGTTTACATTCGATGGCAATTGTAGGTTTATTTTTTGGTAGCGATACAGGCAATACCGAAGCTGTAAGTAAAACAATCCAGAAAAAACTGGGTAAGAAAATGGTTGAAGTTAAAGATATCGCAAAAAGCACGAAAGAAGATATCGCAGAATTCGACCTGATCATTTTAGGCATTCCAACATGGTATTACGGTGAAAACCAATGCGACTGGGATGACTTTTTACCTGATTTAGAAGAAATTGATTTCACCGATAAATTAGTCGCTATTTTTGGTCTGGGTGATCAAGAAGATTATGCCGAGTATTTCTGTGACGCTATGTTGCCGTTAAAAGAAATTGCAGAATCAAAAGGCGCTATTCTAGTGGGTCAATGGCCAGTAGAAGGTTATGAGTTTGAAGCATCTAAAGCATTAATTGATGAAAATACTTTCATCGGTTTATGTGTTGATGAAGACCGTCAGCCTGAGTTAACAGAAGAACGTGTTGATAAATGGGTTAACCAAATCTACGACGAAATGTGTTTGGCTGAATTGGCTGACTAGTCATAAGGTATTAACGTATTTTTTTAAGGCCTCTATTGAGGTCTTTTTTGTGTCTTCGATAGAGGCTCCTGTTGTGCGAACCACATCCAGACAACCAATCATAGTCGAGGTTTAGTTTTGACGATATATAATCAAATGCAGGCTAATACTTAAGATAGGTGATAACGAATCAGATAAAATTACTAAGCTCAAATCTGTTTCTCTAACCCCATTGTTATTGATTTTCTTCGTGCCTTGATTAATGTTTAAAGAGTAGCTTAAATATTGTTCAAGGCTTTACTATGAAAAATATTCATTTGATCCGACATGCGAAATCAAGTTGGGAAAATGCAACATTAACAGATCATCAACGACCATTAAATAAACGAGGAAGAAAGGCATGTGAGCGAATGGCTCCGAGGATTTGGTCGCATGGCTGCAGTTTTAAAAATGTCTATGCAAGTACAGCCATTAGAGCACAGCAAACAATCGAGCTCATTAGTCAGCAATTACAATTGAACATGCATTGGCGATCTGATTCACTACTCTATACTTTTGACTCAAATGAGCTTTATCATTGGCTTGTCCAAAGACCAGAAGACGAAGAGAGTGTTGTGATCATAGGCCATAACCCTGCACTTATGTCACTTAGCAATTTACTCGGTGATCAAGAGCTCGCGCACTTACCCACCTGCAGTTACGTTCATTTGGCGGCAAATGTTCAGCATTGGAATGCACTGGATAATCACTGCGCCAATATACAGGCTTTTTACCACCCTAAGATGTTCATTGATGAGTGGTAACCTTTGGGCTTTATTTTTAAGCTTGTATGCCAAGCTCTAGCATTTGTTGTTCAATCACCGCAGCACTTTCAGGCTTGCAATAATAAAAACCTTGGAAGACAGAGCATCCTGCTTCGGTTAAAAAGGTTACCTGTGATTGTTCTTCCACCCCTTCGGCGACGATATCCAAATCAAGCCCCTTTGCCATGGCAGTTATAATAGATACCATTTGACTGTCTTTTTTGTCATCGGGTATTTTGGCAACAAAGCTTCGGTCAATTTTCAGCACATCAATTGGCAGTCGAGTTAAATAGCTTAAAGATGAATACCCCGTTCCAAAATCATCTAATGCTATCTTAATACCTATTGCCTTGAGTTGATTCAATATGTTTTCAGTGTTGTTAAAATTGTCAATGAAGCTTGATTCTACAATTTCAATTTCAAGGTATTCGGGCGCCAGACCAGAGACTTCTAATGCATCTAGTACCGAAGCAACTAAGCCTTTTTTAAAATGGCGAGCCGAAATATTCACTGCAATTCGCCCACATTGAATCCCTTTATCTAGCCACGACTTTCTAGTATTACATGCTTCTATCAAGACCCACTTTTCTATGCCAACAATAACACCTAGCTCTTCTGCCACAGGTATGAATAATGCTGGAGATATCTGACCTTGTTTTTCATGATGCCAACGTAGCAAGGCTTCTACATTGATCGTTCGCTTTGTTTTTACATCATATTGCAATTGAAAATTCAGTGAAAATTCATTATTTTTCGCAGCAGCAATGAGGTTATTTTGTAATGTTGCCTTACTTCTTGTCGCGACATTTAGGTCTTGATGAAATAGCTGAAAGGAATTTCTACCGGAATCTTTTGCTTTATACATAGCTATATCAGCATTAATAAGTAATTCTTCCGCGTCCTCCCCATCTTCTGGAAAAACAGCTGCACCGATAGAAGACGTTAAATACAATTCTTTGTCATCAATAATAAATGGTTCATTAAGTAAATCAGTTATTCGTTCAATGACATTAACCACATTGCCCTCAGATGCTATTTCAGATAATAAAATGACAAACTCATCTCCGCCTAATCGAGAAACCGTGTCTCCTTGCTTAATACTTGACTCAATTCGTTTAGCAGCAATTTTAAGTAATTCATCGCCAACACTGTGCCCTAAGGTATCGTTGACTTGCTTGAAACGATCTAAATCCAAAAAAAGCAAACCGACTAAGTGATTATGGCGTCTAGCCGACGATATAGCGATCTCTAAGCGATCATTGAACAATCGTCTGTTTGGCAATCCAGTAAGTTCGTCATAAAAAGCCATCGCTTGAATTTTGTTTTCATTATTGCGACGAGCGGTAATATCACTAAAAATTCCCGCATAGTGCACATCCTTATCATTAAAATCACCTACTCGAATGATATTAAGTGCTTCCAAATAAGGTTCGCCAGACTTCTTTTTGTTCCAGACTTCGCCTTTCCAGCGCCCATTTTTGTCGATCTCTGACCACATTTCTTCATAAAAAGCGTCATCATGTATGCCGGAAGAAAGCAGTTGAATGTTATTACCGAGCACATCAGATTCTTGATAACCGGTTAATTCTGAAAAAGCTGGATTGACTGAAACAATAATGTTTCTATCGTTTGTAATAACGATACCATCTGGGGAAGAAGCAATAATTTTTTCCGCTAAAATTAAGCTTCGTTCCGACAGCGCTAATGCGTCATCACGTTCAATTAAAATAGATTCTAGCTCTTTCAAATGAGCAAACTCAATATCAGCAAGAATATTCTCTAACGTTAACAACCCACAAACTTGGCCTTCTGGACCTGTAATTGCCAAATGCCTAATGTGATTTGCTTTCAGCGTCACATAAGCGTTAAGCAAGCTATCATCTACAGATAATGAAATCACAGGGAACTTAGCGAATTTCCATGCAGGTTGGGCGCTCCAGCCGGCCGCAAGCAGACCGACTAAGTCTCGCTGGGTAATTATGCCAATTTCACCGGATGTAGGGTGAAAGGCCAATGCTGCAGAGGTGCGGTTGTCGGCCATTTGCTTAACTAAAATTTGAACGCTATGGTTTCCATCAGCTGGCGCAATTTGACTATTGTAACTGTCGCCAATTTTTCGACTTTTTAAGTAATACTCAATACCTTGTTTTTTGATGATATCGGATTGACTGATAATACCTACGGTTTCATTTTCGCCATTGTGAACCAATAAATGACGAATTTTGTATTTAGTAAAAGATAATAAAATTTCAGGTAAAGGGACATCATGTGCAATGCTGATCAAAGGAAAGCTCATGTACTTCGAGATAGGCTCTTGATCAAAATTAGCTTTTGCAAAGTCAATTTTGGTAGCATCAGCTTCCGTCCAAATTCCCAAGTTTTCACCAGCGAGAGACTTGATAACTATCGAACTCACGTTATTCTTTTTAAGCAGCTTGGCAACATCTAAGACTTTAGTGTCTGGCAGACAATGCAAAATATTTTTTTGCGCTATATTAATTGCCACTAGCGAGACGTTTGGGTTTTGCACAGTCAGAGCCCATCCACTGAAATAAAAGGGCACGTTATATCAAGCCGGAAGGTCAAAAACCAGTCGGCATTTAGCAAACTTGTTACATAACCGTGATACAAGGATGATTACTAACCATTCATTGATCCAAATTAAACTTTTTTAGCTGTCGTTCACCAACTAGAACGACTCTGCGAATCATTGCTAGAAGATTAAAAAGCGATAAAAAGTGTCGATTTAGTAGGTATTTTGAAATAAAAGTTAATAATTTGGACTTAGCAATTAACAAAGGCTTTTCTCTTGCACAATAAACTCCTATAATTTTGGTTATCTATTTGAAATAAAAGTTTACTTTATGCCAGATCAAAACGAAGAACTAAAACGCGCCGGCTTAAAAATCACGCTTCCACGAGTTAAAATCTTAACCATTTTGCAAGATCCTAATAATCAACATATTAGCGCGGAAGATGTTTACAAAATCTTATTAGAGCAGAATGAAGAAATAGGCTTAGCAACAGTTTATCGTGTACTTAACCAATTTGATGACGCAGGAATCGTCACCCGACATCATTTTGAAGGCGGAAAGTCAGTATTTGAACTGTCTCATAAACAGCATCATGATCACTTGGTATGCTTGAAGTGCGGAAAAGTTGTTGAGTTTGAAGACGATACAATTGAAAAGCGCCAATTAGATATAGCTAAATCTCACAACATTAAATTAACTAACCACAGTTTGTACCTTTATGGTGAATGTGAAGATGAAAATGCTTGTGAAAGCTTTAGAAAGTCTCATTCATAAATAGCACAATTATTAGACATAAAAAAAGCCGACATCTGTCGGCTTTTTTTATGTCTGTTGTTTCAATCTCGCGATAAAGCTATCCGTTTATTTTTGACCAAGTATCACGCAAACCTACAGTGCGATTAAAGATTAAATGCTCCGTTGAGCTGTCTTTATTGTCTAAGCAAAAATAGCCTTGGCGCTCAAACTGGAAAGCTTGTTCTGGTTTTGCGTTAGCAAGCGATGGCTCAACTTTTGCGTGTTCAATCACCACTAGCGATTCAGGGTTAATGACCGTATGAAAATCTTCCGCAGCTGCAGGGTTGGCCACAGTGAATAAACGATCATATAAACGAATTTCAGCATCAAGCGCTTGCTCTGCAGCGACCCAATGGATAACCCCTTTAGGCTTAGTACCATCGTCTGGATTTTTGCCCAAAGTCTTTGAATCGTAAGTACAATAAACTGTGATGATGTTGCCATCCGCATCTTTATCGCAACCTGTCGCCGTCACAACGTATGCACCACGTAAACGCACCGCTTTACCTAGTACTAGTCGTTTGTATTTTTTATTGGCTTCTTCACGAAAATCTTCTGCTTCGATATACAAGTTTTTAGCAAAAGGAACAATACGTGAACCTTGTGATTCATCACTCGGATGATTCTTCACACTCAGCTGTTCAACGTTATCTTGGTCGTAGTTCTCAATCACCAATTTGATCGGATCTAAAACAGCCATTGCACGTGGAGCATTGTCGTTAAGGTCTTCGCGAATACACGCTTCAAGCACCCCCATTTCTACCGTATTGTCCATTTTTGTAACGCCAATACGTTTAGCAAATTCAACAATAGAGCCTGGTGTATAACCTCGACGACGAAATGCTGCAATGGTTGGCATACGGGGATCGTCCCAGCCATTAACCAGTTTTTCTTCCACTAACGTATGTAATTTACGCTTACTCATCACCGTGTATTCAAGGTTTAAACGTGAAAATTCGTATTGTCGAGGCTCAGTTTCGATTGAAATATTCTCAATAACCCAATCGTAAAGTCGACGGTTATCTTGGAACTCCAATGTACATAATGAATGCGTAATACCTTCAATGGCATCAGAAATACAGTGAGTAAAGTCGTACATCGGATAAATGCACCATTTATCACCTGTTTGATGATGATGGGCAAATTTCACTCGGTAAATCACCGGATCGCGCATACACATAAAGCTTGAGCTCATGTCAATTTTCGCGCGTAGCGAGCATTCACCTTCTTGAAACCCACCGGCTTTCATTTTTTCAAACAACGCTAAATTTTCTTCAGCGGAAGTATCTCGATAAGGACTATTTTTACCGGGCGCTTTCAATGTGCCGCGATACTCTCGTGTTTGCTCCGCATTTAAAAAACAAACGTATGCTAATCCTTTTTCAATCAGCTCTACTGCATAGCCGTAAAGACGATCAAAATAGTCTGAAGAGTAATGAACCTTACCTGCCCACTCAAAACCTAACCAATTCACATCAGCTTGAATTGAATTAACATAGTCAATGTCTTCTTTTTCAGGGTTGGTGTCGTCGAAGCGTAAATTACATAGGCCCTTGTAGTCTTGTGCAATACCGAAATTTAGACATATAGATTTCGCATGGCCAATATGCAAGTAACCATTTGGCTCGGGTGGAAAACGCGTCTGCACATGATTGTGTTTACCACTTTCCAAATCAGCATCGATAATTTGACGAATAAAATTAGTTGGACGGTTTTCAGAATCCGACATCCACAGAACCTCAAAAAGCTTAGAAATAAAATTGTATAGCCAGACATTATATCAACAGAACTCCCGATAAAATACCTAGCAAAGCCAAAATACTATGAGATATTATCAAAATTAACGTGATTTTCGTAAGCGAGCAGGCTCGCCGTGTCTTGTCTTAATTATTCACTGGCGGTTGTAATGCAAGGATTCAAGCTTTTAACGCAAAAACAGTACTCTTTTAACATAAAAATGGACTGATGAGCTGTAAACAAGCACAAATTAAGACGTTGTCTTCTATGTGACTTACTTATTAATTCTTCAACGCATTTATTCATCGGCCTTTTTCATATAATCAAGCATGCGAGCACTAAGCTCTTCATCGGTTAAATCTTCTGTGTGTGTGCCTATGGTCCACACATGTCCATAAGGGTCTTTTACTGTGCCTGCTCTATCACCGTAAAATTGATCTATAACTGGACGCAATAATTCACAGCCCGCATCAATTGCTTGGTTGCAAAGCAGGTCAACGTCTTCAGTGTATAACATCAAACTCACGCCAGCGCCGCCTAACGTTTCTGGCCCCACAAACCCCATGTCTGGGTACTCTTCTGTGATCATTAGATAAGAATTTCCGATTTTCATTTCAGCATGAGCAACACTGCCATCTGGAGTATTTAGCTCCAAAGTGGTAACGGCATTAAACGCCTGCTGGTAGAAGGTAAGAGCTGATTTTGCATCTTTAACCACTAAATAAGGAGTGAGAGAATGGAAACCTTGAGGAATAGGTGATACCGACATAATTGATTACCCTCTTAATTGAGATGAACGACTTAATTGTAGTATACAAACATTGATTTTTGCTTAGTCGGCACAAACCTTACAATAATCAGAACATTTTTAGGATAAACAAAACGTGACAACAGCTGTCGTATTAGGCGCAACAGGGTTGGTTGGTCAAGAACTGATTAATTTACTCGTTCAAGAAGAATCTATTGAGACGGTTATTATGATCACTCGTCGTCCTTACTCTCACATATGTGAAAAGGTAGAGAATCACGTGATTGACTTTGAGCAACTAGATCAATACGAAACATTGTTTCAGGGAAATTTGCTTTTTTCTTGCCTTGGTACGACAAAAAAACAAGCAGGCAGTATTTCGCAGCAAAGAAAAGTAGATGTCGACTATCAATTACAAGCAGCTACTATTGCGGTAAAAAACAACATTGAACATTACTTGTTGGTGTCATCCAGTGGTGCAAACGTTAAAAGTAGCAGTCCCTACCTGCAAATGAAAGGAGAGTTAGAGCAATCAATAAAGGCACTGCCATTTGCAAAAACCACCATAGTGCAACCCTCATTATTACTCGGTAGTAGGACACAGCTACGATTGGGTGAATTTGTTGCTTCAATCGTCATGCCTATTTTTACTTGCCTGCCTGGTTTGAAAAAATATCGCCCAATCAAAGCACATACAGTTGCCGCTAGGTTAGTACAACAAGCACTAACCCAGCCAGAAAGTCACAAAATAGTCAGACTTGACGAAGTTTTTTAGCCATTAAGTTGTTTATCGATTCGCTGATACCATTGACGTAACGCATTACAATCCTCAGGAATGCTTGCTTTGATCCAACCAGCAAATGAACAAACGACAAATAAGTCGATATCAGCAAGGGTTAATGTATCGCCAACGATATAATCTTTGTTTTGCAAATGTTCATCCATTTGCGGCCAAAAAGCGCTTAAACGATGGTTACCGCGTTCAATTAGCGCAGGGACTTGCGCTATGGCAACACGTCCAGGTAATGCTCGCCCCTTGAATGCCTCGCTTTTATTGCGAAGCACTTCCGCTACAGACATAAAGCCTTCAAGAAATAGTTTATGACACCAACCAATAACCTGTGCCTGTTCGATATCTGTAATGCCCAATAGCGGATTTTCAGGGTATTTTCTTTCTAAAAACACACAAATAGCAATAGTATCTGTTAGCACAACATCATCGTTTACAACCAAAGTGGGGACAGTACAATCAGGGTTTACAGCCTTAAATTGCTCATTAAAGTGCTCGCCCTTAGCGAGATCAAAGCTTGTTGTAGCTAAGGTAATATTCTTATGTGCTAAAAAATGTTTTAACCGTTGTGGATTGGGCGCACGTTCGTAAGTATATAAATGCATTACTTCATTTCTGATAGAGTGATGAATTCACTATATTACGAAGCTTTACCCTTGAAAAGTCTAAACTTTCTTATTCTTTCTAACGAGTCGACGATAACGAGATGAAATATTCATAAAGAGCCAGTACAAGGAAACTGGGAACGTTAACAAGAACACATATTTAGCATAGATTAACGGTAACATCACCGATAACGATAAAACGAGTGCGTAGCCTAACATCGCCAACTTACAACTTTTAGCAAGGCGAAAACTCGCGACGAAATTGCCTATCACGCCTTGATTATTCAATCGGGCGACTAAGCAAGGCAGTAACCCGATAACTATGGATAACAGCGCAAAGAACCATGCTAAAAGCAGGTTAACAACATAGAATTGCTGACTAAAGTCTCCCTTACTTTCACTGCTAATATTGAACGCTTGAGCTAAAAATGAGGATTGGTCTACGTACATGCTATAGACCGCTATAGCGTCTGTGATCCAAATAAGAAAAAACAAAAATTGTACAAATATAACTAAACCAATATTTGCTAATAAAGTGGATAAGTAGGAGCGATCAAATTCCTTTGCATCTTTTACTACAAAGGGATGCAGTACGATTGAAACCAAGGGGACAAATAAGATGAACCCAGTACAGAAAGAAACATACAAGGAATTGAGTTCATAAGATTCAAGCATTAGACGAATCGATTCGGCAATAGCAAATATAAATACTGTTGCTAATAACAATAAGCTATAGCTTAATAATTGAGTAAAGTTAAAGGATTTGAACGAAGTATTGGTACTCACAAAATCTTGCTTTTAAAAGGAACTTTGTCACTAATAATAACGGAAAATAAAAAGATTGAATTGATTTACATTAAGACTTTCAAAAGCGGCGATGAATTATTTTTGTACTGTTTTAGCCGTTATTGATCCATGCCCGTTCGTGCGACGCAAAAAAAGGAAGAAGCATTTACCTCTTCCCTATCTCAATTTAGAAGACATTACTCTTCTAGCTCAGCATCTGCGTCAAATTCGCCAGCAAATGGATTCATTTTACGCACTGCAGGTTTCGCCATTATCTCGAGGTAAAATGAGGTCAAATCAGCCGCTACAGCTTTATCGATAGACTTATTAATTTCTTTCATATGTATATCTTCAGCTTCTTGCTCTGATGTACCGTATTTACAATCAAAATCCCAATAATCAGCATCTTGAGGTAAAGTTTTATTTCTTTCCCGCTTTATGTATTTCTTGACTTCGTGCTTTATTGAGTCGACTAATCGAGCTGGCTTAATTTTTTCATGGGTAAGCGAAAATGTTTTTTTCATTACTATCCTAATGTGACTGAATTAATGAACGACGTTATCATTAATTTTAATGACGCCATTTTACCTGATAAAATAGTGACTATCGACTAGATCGTCATTAATCACGCAAATTAATGCGGAATTTTCCGGCGATTAGATGGGCTCAATATTCGACAAGTTTGATCACGGACTCAAAAAAAGTGCTTTTTGAGTGCCTCCTTGAACCGAAATATGGTACTAAAAAAGGATATTTCGCTTTCACATCAGACCAGTACTTGGTATTTTAAAAGTCTTGCAAAAGTTAATTCCGTTTTTCAAATAAAGTACTCACACAATGATCATCAAAGAACACCTTACCTTAGATATGCTGCGCCTTAATTCTTTGCAAAATTGGCAATACTCACCCAGCGGTGGAAATTTAATGAATGGCTATACTCGCACAGGTATTAATAGCGCACCACGCCTACATTTTTTACACGGCACTGGCTTTTCAAGTAAAACTTTAGCACCATTATCCGCCCTGCTACCCGAAGAGTGGGAGTTATGGTTTTCCGATGTTCCCGGGCATGGCGGATCTGAGCAGCCTAATCACAGAATGCCAAACTGGCAAAAACTCGCGAACACTATCGCCGATACACTTTATGTAAAGGCTGAAGTAGAAAACAAAGGGCCTCTTATTGGCGTTGGCCACTCCATGGGCGGCGTAGTCACATTATTAGCCGCAGCTAAATATCCTAAATTATTTAGTAAAATAATCTTGTTAGATCCTGTGTTATTTAAGACCGAGATTATCATCGCTCAACACCTTATGCGTACAACAGGTGCATGGAAAAAGAGCGCATTGGTTCGTTCAGTAAGTAATAGGCGATCTGTTTGGCCAGACATCGATACCATGATAGATGAGCTCAAGTCCAAACCACTTTACTGTAAGTGGCACCCTGAAGTATTAACACAGTTTGTCCATGATGCGACAAAGAGCAATGACGACGGTTCGATTGAGCTATGCTGTGATCCTCGGTGGGAAGGCTCAATTTTTGGCTCTTACCCTGCAGGGTTATGGCGCGCAGTAAGGAACATTGACACGCCTGTCGAGATCCTTGCTGCCGAAAAAAGCTATGGATTTATAAAAACTGCGGCCAAGAAAGCCGCTAAAATCAATAATAACATCAGTTGGCAAATTTTCGGAAAACGCCATTGTTTTCCAATGGAACAACCGTTAGAAGCCGCACAAAAAATAAAGCAGCTAATATCCGATGGATAATGAGCTGCTTTATTTGAGCAAGTAAATCGATTAACACTTTGAAATGTCAGGTTCAAATTTAGCTTGTATTTGAGCAATTAGAAGGCGTGGTTGTATTGCAAAGAAGCGATAGAAGCATTGCCTTCGGATTTAAAGCCCCACTGTTGACCTAACTCATCACTTTCAGTGAATTCCTGCTCATCACCTTTAATGTACGCTAAACCAAAATCAACTGAACTGCTGTCAGAGAACTTATAATTAACACCGGTAGTTAACCACAAACGGTCAGTATCAGGGATTGAAATAGACAAATGGTTTTTATCTGCTGGCGACTCATCATACGCAACACCCACTCGAAGTGTAACAACATCATTTAACACATGAGTTGCGCCAAGCGCGAAACGATACGAGTCAGAGAAATTTTCAGTTTTAGCAAATACTGGCTCTTCCGCAATATCAACATAGGCTTCAAGCTTGTCAAAGCTGCTCCACCCTGTCCACATAACAGAGTAATGAACTGATGTTGTAGGTGTTACTTTGTGCAAACCAGAAAACTCAGCAATTGCAGGTAACGTGATGTCAAGCGAACCACCGACTTTAGCACCTTCAAGGCCGCCTAACATAGCCGGTAACTCGTTTGTGTATTCACCCTCTAACGCCACATCAACTTCACTACGGTATGAAAAACCTAATCGGTGGCTATCGTTGATTTGATATGTTGCACCAATATTCCAGCCAAACGCAATATCATCGCCTGCCATGTCTGCAGCCACTGTTTCTGGGGCTGGTTTAATAAAGTCTGGTAACAAACTAGTTTCACCAAAATGTCGAGTCAATTCAGCATCTGCATAGACCACATTCGCGCCCAAGCCTAAGCTAATTTGCTCATTCAACTTATATGATGCACTTAAGTTTAGGTTAATTGTTGTAATGCCTGTTTCACCTGCAAGCTGACCGGCTGCATAATCATCAGAAAACTCTGTCGCTAGACCAAAATTGGAAAATGTACCGACACCTAAAGCAAGTTTGTCGCTCATTGGCTTAACATAATAAAATGCAGGAATAATTGCAGACGGGGCAATACTTGATTGATCCAGTGATGATGGCGTTGATCCCGCAGGAGCTTCTGTACCGTCTAGTGAAACATCTGGTTTTACGTAACTTGCGACAACGGTAAGCATTTCCTTGTCAAATTGCGACATTAGCGCTGGATTGCGTGCAACAACAGAAGCATCTTCAGCAATGGCCGCTTCACCGGCAAACGCTCGGCCTAATCCTGACGCACTGTGCTCCGCTAATTGAAACGCAGCTGACAAAGCTTGCGTTGAGGTCAAGGCGCAACTAAGGAGTAAAAATGTTTTGTTTAATTTCATCGGGCTTTCTATTCTGAACTACTTAAATTAGCGTCGCAGAGTACGTTAGATAAGCCGTGAAAAATGTTACGTTATGTACAACTTAAGTTTTCACACCAAAATTATTAAAACTTTAAAGTTTTAATACAACAAGTTACTAAAGAGAGCTGACCAGATAATTTACAATTATATGGTTTCGCAACGACCAACCAGTTATGAATAAAAGTTATCGCTATCATAAGTAGATAGTTCTCTTTTCAAACGTTGCTTTTCTTTGACGTTTTCTATTTCTCGCCATTTCCTTTTCTTTAATCGCTTGCTGTTGTCACGATTGATTTGTTCTATGTCATCTTGAAAATCAAATTCATCCCACTGACTATCTACCATGGTACACCTCCGTCATTTATTTCAAGCCAATGTAAATAATTATTGTGACACCTTTATTACAGTTACAACTTACTTTGATATCAATAAAGCAATAATGCCGCTTAAAAAACAATCAGGCTTATTTCATTAACCACAATTTGCGAATGTATGTGACAATCAGCTGCTACGCGGTGCATCCTTCATAGTGTAAACGGCATTATTTTTTATCTCTAATTAAAGCCATAGTCTATGCCTTGTCCTTCAGAATAGCTTGGCTCAACGTAATCCATTAAATCATCAGAAAAATCTTCATAGTCAAACGTGTCTGCATTTTCAGCATCACTATAAAGCATGGATTCTAGGTCTGTATTATCTGACATTTGTTCATTGTTTAAGAACGACATAATTCACCCCAATTGATAATTATTTTGCTGTTACAAGGTTTATCAAAGCGTAAATGTGATTTATACACAAACGTAAAAACCACCGTACAAATAGTCAATTAACTAGCTAATTAAACTAAAATTAACTAAAGCGCCTCTTTGAAAACCTGAACAAAGCATACGACAAAACCCTGTTACAAAGCGTTATCAAGCAGGACTGATTTGTTACAAATCAGTATTAAATTGCCCGTAACAAAGCCACTATGTAACAGTAATACTTAACTCCAATAATATGGAGCAAACCCAATCATATTAAGCTTAGAAACGCCAACGCATAAGACGATATAAAACGTGGATTTGTAAATTTAAGACTTCAAATATCAATTACCTGAGGATAATATTATCGAGTTTGAACCCGATTTACCGTTTTCAAGTTAGTCAGACTCGATATAATCGCAAACTGAATGCTCAATGCATCTATTGGGCGTTTAACGTCATTAATTTTATTTATGTATGTATGTATGGAAGGACTATGAATATCACTTGCTCACATTGTTTTGCTACGAACCGTGTGCCCGATCAGCGCGATCATACACAAGCCTCTTGCGGAAAGTGTAAGAACGCAGTTTACAGTTCAACACCTATCGATTTGGGCAATAACACCTTCTACCCTTTCATTGAAAAAAACGACTTACCCATTATTGTAGACTTTTGGGCTACATGGTGTGGTCCTTGTCAGCAGATGGCGCCTGTCTTTAACGATATGGCTAAAACATCGAGTACAATATTGTTTGCAAAAGTTGATACTGAACAAGCTCAAAAAATCTCAGCCGATGCCAACATTCGCAGCATTCCAACCTTAATCTTTTTCTTCCGTGGCGAAGAAGTTGATCGGGTGTCTGGCGGCTTAAGTGAGATGCAGATGAAACAATGGATCATGCAGTGTGTACAAAAACTCGCACAGAACTAGTCGATAAAAAGGCGTTTTAGAGTGCTGATTATAAGGGCACTGAATGTAAAGACGTTGAACATGGTTATTTATTGTACTAACTTAACTTAGAACAATAAATGAACATATTAATGATTAGGGATAAAATGATGAAATGGACTTTAATAGCGCCTTTGATTTTGGCAAGTACATTGTTATCTCTGAATTCAATTTCTGCGACCTTATTAGCATGTCAATCAGAACAATGCCTTGAATACTTTAATAAATTCAAATCCAGTGCAAAAAAAGGCCACCCTCAAGCTATGGCTATGCTTGGTGAATTCTACTATCACGGTTATGGCGTAGATAAAAACAAGGGGCTCGCTTTAAAGTATTACCTCAAAGCTGCAAGAAAAGGCAATACCTCTGCTCAATATAAAGCCGGGTTATTGTCTTTGTTATATAATGAACACAAAAACGTGCCACTAGCAATTAAATACCTCAATAAAGCTGCAGTAGAAAATTACAAAGACGCAAATTATATACTTGCTCGCATTTACCTGACCAATGAGTTTGGTATTAAAAACCTTGAACTTGCTGATATCTATTTAGCAAAAGCCTATAAAAACAAACAACAAGATGCGGTTAAATTTATCAGCACACTTGACGCACGTTTCATTAATCAACTGCCTAAGACTGAGCAATACGTTGCATTGCACCCAGTCAAAGTTCTTGATAAGGACATAGAAACGATTACCGTTACTTCCGACCCAATAGAAACAATATTTGACGCACAGCTAGCCACCTACAGAAAGCCAATAAAATCATTGGGGACACGACTTAAAGGTGTTGACTGTAAAGACGTAGTTGGCTGTTATAAATTATCATCAATGCAAGAGTTGGGTGACTTTATTTTCTAATGCTACTGTGATCTCCGCCTTATCAATGAGGATTATTCACTCATCAAATATTCTTTGAGGAGTGAACAACCCATTGCCTTTCAACCATATGCATTCATCTTCGCCCTAGTTATACCCTAATAAAAAGTTTACGTTGTCCTGGCTATCGACCAAAAGTGCAACTTTGATAACGTCTTGCTTTAGGTAGGCAAACTCTTCGACTAGATGCCCAAGTTCACCCAGCTCACCTTCAAACTGTCTCTTGCGAGCAAGTAACTCGTCTGCTGGTAAGATAATCCGTCTAGACGCTCTCTTTGGTACATATGACATAATCAACTCCTCAATCGGTTTAGTTATGTTCGCTCAAGGAGTTGCATCACAAGTGCCAACGTTAAAAGCACAGTTAAATCATTGAAAATATGCCAAATAAACTACTTACAACTTAGAGTGTTAAGCACGCAAATTGCAATTTGCTTTCACAAAAATGCAATTCGCAAATAGAATTGCCAATAACGAAAGCGGTGTCCGTTAAGTGAAGAACTTACTTAGCCCAATATGCTTGTTCTAAACTGTCTTCACGCTCGGGTAAGCCGCGAGACAATCGAGGAGAATGTTGTACTAGCACTTCATAACTGGCACGGTTTGCATATTTGCTCATTTGAGACAATGAAGAATACGTTAACGCAGGTTGTTCATGTTTGCTGGAGTTATCAACATTTTGCTGATGATATACGTTAGCACTTAGATCATGTAACACAGCCGCGAGCGCAGCATCGCCCGCACCATTGGTATTTTTGATGCTCTCAGGGCCGCCCATATAAGGAGCAGTATGAGAATAAATACGAAGTGGTGCTTGACAATCTTTATGTAACATCGGTCGAGAATATTCAAAGCGATTAAAGTCTGCGATGTAGCCAGGTAACAAAGGATATTCAGTTTCACGTTTAAACTTATCATCAACATAACCGGCCATGTACAACCCTTCAGGACCTGCGGTGCAAATAACCATGTCAACCCAATCTAAACACTTATCCGCCGCTTGAAGTGGGTCTTTAAAACCGGTGATCGCCAGTGCTTCTTCTTCGTTCATGGTTAAGACATTCACGTGTTTTTGAACGAACTCGCGCCAAAACTGAGGCTCTTTCTCAATCAAAAACTTAGTACCTAAAGTCAAAACCACAGGAACACCCGCAGCATTGGCACACTTAACTGCTTTAATGGCGGCTTCTGTCATGGTGTCCCCAGCTTCCGTGCGCATTAAATAAGAGCTGATCACTAGTGCGGAAGCACCAGCAATTAGAGTCTCATCTATAGCGTCAGGGTGTAAACGGTTAATCAACCCCGCATTAATGCCAAACGTTCTCTCACCTGAATCATCAATCAACGTAAAACAACGCCCAATCGGCCCATCAACAGGCTGCAGATAATTGAGGTCAACACGAGAAGACGTATTACTAATAAAGCGATAAGCATAATCACCAACATGGATGTTTCGTGACATAACGCCTAGCAGCACTGAACGATCGTCCGCTAGTACCGAATAGTTATGTATGGTATTGCCAATCGTCCCGCCCGCAAATTCGTAATTAATTAACGACTCATCTTTAAGTCTTGCATAAAGTCGCTCGGTAACTTCATCAGAAATGACTTGTGACATGCCTCGGCGCAGATCAAAGTCATCTAAAAAAGCTTGATCTACTTTGGCTTCAATATCCACCAATATTTGATCAATGCCAACGATATAATTTCTGACAAGCTGAGCATCTTGATTAACTTGGTTGGTTAACGGGTTTTTATTGTCAACGGGAAAGTAATGTTTGTGTTGACGGCGTCCGGGGAACTTCATGAAGAATATTTGTAAATAGTAATAAAGGCGCAATTATAGCGTAATCGGATTTGGTTTGACCAGAAATCATCGACGCCCATTAAAGTTTAAGAAAGTCCTCCTTACAATATCGTGTGCAACATACATCAAAGCAGGGGGAAATTGTTCTATACTTTATCTGACGCAATTTTACATTGGAGGTCAATATGGCCATTTCAAATCGCGTAAGTTCTTACCTCAATGAGCATGATATTCATTATCAAGTGATCAAACATAGCCACAGTAATAGTTCAATAGGTAGTGCAATCAGTGCTCAAGTTCCGTTAGACAATATCGCCAAGGCGGTCATTTTAAAAGACCATGAAGATCGAAAGCTTATGGCTATTTTGCCTGCTAGAAATAAAATCAGCATTTCTATGCTAAATGAACAACTTTATGCCAGCTATCAATTACTGAAGGAGGAAGAGATATATCAAATGTTTGGTGACTGTGACCACGGAGCTGTTCCACCGTTAAGTGATGCTTATAATATGGCCTGTGTTGTTGATGAGTTGTTGGATAATTTGGATGACATTTATATTGAAAGCGGTGATCACTTAAACCTTTTGCACTTAAAACACCAAGACTTTGAAATCATGGTAGCTAATGCAAGGCACATGAGATTCAGCCATGAGGTCTTTCATTAAACAATTACCTTAATAAGCTAACTAAGTTGCTATTAGTGAATAAAGTAGCAGCTTAGTTAAGCTGATTTATAAGGTTTTGATATGTTGAGTTGGCAATACTTTCTGAACTTCCACCCGTAGTATTTATAAACTGGATCACTACCGCATCTATGCTGCTTTCATAATTTGCTACACTTTGATAGCCCGGCAACCAACCTGAATGGTTAAACCAATACACAGTTCCATAAAGCTCCCGCTCTTCTGGTGTTAATAAACTGCCCGTGTTTAATGCGCGAATAAAAAGGGCGATATCTTTAACCGTTGAAATCATTGAACCACCAGGAATGACATAATCTTGCGTGGAACGCTCAATGCCGCCCCAATATCCTTTTGCTAAACGTGCGGAATCAATATCGCCTAACTGAGCATAGGTATCATGCATACCAAGAGGAATAAGAATATTTTCAGAGATAAATACATGATGAGAATAACCTAATGCCCTATCAAGAATTTTGGCGAGCAATAAATAATTGGTGTTGGAATATTCATATCGACTGTTGGGTTGAAAATCGGAAGGCTTATCTAGCGCAAACAATAAAGTGCTATCGATATCAGTATGGGCATTTTGCCAATCAAAACCAGCTTGACTGTCAAAGTCGGCAATACCGCTACGATGTTGGATTAAATGGCTGATGGTAATAATATCTGAATTTTCAACTCTATCTGCCAACTCAGGTAACCAACTAGCTAGGGTATCGTTTATAGAAATTTGCTCTTTCACCGCCAACTTAGCCGCGCTGACAGCAATAAATAACTTACTGATACTGGCAATTTTAAATAGCGACTCAGCGTTTGCAGCTTGTTGTGTCAACTTGTTTTCAATGCCAGCTGCATAGCTTTCATCTACTTGATTAGTTTGATCAATATAGACAAAGATACCATCAATACCCGAGCTTACAGCTTGATCTAAAACGCCTTGAATGCTTGTCGGTGTTGGCACGGCAGGTGTTGTATTGCTACTGGAGTTATCACTACTACCACCGCTAGAGCCACCACAACTGGCCAAGAAAACAAAGCAAAAAGACAGCAACAAGCTAATGTTTTTGCTCTTTTTATGTCGTAGTATCCTCACAGCCATACCTTTCATTTTTAAAGGAGTTGTAATTAGATTCTACGCTGACAAGTAAGTAAATGACATAGGCTTGTCACATCGATAATCAAGTCAATATAAGATTTTATCCGAATTGATCATATGAAGAGACAGGTACGCTCAAAAATAATAAGTATTTACTAAGAGGAGTATGAGCTAACTACAATAGGCTTTATCTAGCTCAACTCTAGCCTTTGAAATTGCCTTCCCCATGGCTTTATTTAGCGTGACTAAAATTTCATCTTCACCAGAATTCCAATTAACGTCAACCTCATGTCCTCGGACATACACGATCTTATTCTGTTCACTTTTTTCAGGGAGGTATTCTACCTTTAATACCACATTAGCTGCCATTGAGGTCATCAATGAGTGAATATAAGCTTTTAGTAAAGTTACTTTCACATAGGGCGAGACTTTAGCGCTTGCCGTATCGATATTGTATTGTTCCAATGCCGACAAGACCCACTGCTCGACATCTCCTTCGACAATAGTCAAAGCCACAACGCCGAATGATTTCGATGCTCTAGCATCACTGAAGCTATCCAATCTATAGGAGCACTTTGCAATCTCACTTAATTTACTAGCTTTAGCCGAACGTTTAAATTTATGACTATATTCAGGTGCAAGTGTCACTGTATTGACCGAGCAGCCAATCAAAAACACGCTAACAAAAATTAGGATTAAGTATCGCATAATAATAGGTAGGGCTTAATGCCCTACCTTCCTAGGTAAATACAGCTATTTAGGCGCAACTTCTGTCGTGTTCATGCTGAATACAACTTGTTTAGCCAATTCTGATGCAATAGTCACCATTTGCGTTTTTAGGTTGTCAGAGTTTTCTGAGATCTTTTTCGCATTTTCTTCTTTGTCTGTCGCCGTTGCAACCAAATTATTTAAGATAGAAATATTATCTCGGTAAATATTGTTGTCATTATGCCAAGCATATTGCTTTGCTTTTTTCGATGTCGCTTTTTCTGAGTATTTTTTTAAGGCATCGGCTTTGGGTAACATTGAAATATTAGCGTTTGCTTTTAACATTGAAAAGTCAGGCGAGAGCGAATAGCCCGCATTAATAAAGGTCACCGTTTCAGCGTCTGCTTTATCGTAATTATCTTGTCTAGTGGTTTCTGTAACATCAGTAATCAACTGAACATCATCAACTTTCATCCAATTTACAGCATCAAATTCTTTTTTTAATGCATTGATGAATAAGCTATTAAAATCTGTTTCTATTAACGAGTCTTTAATAGGCTGTATTAACTCTTCCGCACTACTTGCTCGGCTATTTTCTACGGCAACATCGATCAATGCTAAAAGTAAACCACCACCACCGGCGGCAGCAACACCAGAAGCTTCCACCTCAGCAACAATTTCCTTTTGCGGCACAACAACATAAACGTCTGTTGTTTTGATTTCATTTGTGGCGGCGACCGGCAAATAGTTGTTAGGCGTAGTACCACACCCAATCACCGAACCAGCTAATAATGCGACAACGGCAAACTTGTTCATTCCTTTATACTTAGAAAACATTTTTATTCCTTTCATATTTTTTGACAACCCAAGCATTAACATTTTGTTAACAACAAAGCGAGCGGCAATATAAATTAAAAAAATCAATTTTTCAATAAGATAACGAGAGTTAATACGGATAATTTGAATTAAGAATGAGCAAAAAATACAAAGTATATTTACCGAGTGCATTGAGAACACATGAGCCAATATTTAGATGCTTTTTTGATATAGCTCTAATAAAAACTTGTTTCTAAACATTGCGTTATTAAGTATTCCCGCAATAATTAAATTATAGTCATCATGAAGTAATCTTTGTTGGATGGAGATTGTATGAAAATAGCACACGGTGAGTTTGATATATATATTAATCAGCAATATGACACTGCCATGGTTTGCACTCGCTTGTCAGACAGCTTTAATGCTGAAGGGTTTAAACTCTGGATGGAAGCCATGAAATTAACAATCACATCCTTACAAGGCCAACCATTTGTGATGCTAGTGGATGAGTTATCTGCCACAGGAGCTACCCCAGAAGCGCTGGAACTCGCAAATAAATACAATACATGGCTAAATTCGCAAGCCATGATTGCCAAAGCCGTGGTTTATTCTGCGCCAATTTATCGAGAAATAGACAAGAAAAACATCCCTGCTCGCCAGGCTCAAAACATTAAATTTTTTGAAAAGGTTTCAACCGCCAAAGCGTGGTTGGCGCAACAGGAATTAACTTAGTGTTCTTGGTGTATTTGCCTCTAATAATTTTGGAATCAAAGAGTAAGCATTAACAATAACTTTAGTACGCCACAAAAAAACATTGCAAACTCCGTCAAGAGATTCAAACCTTAAACAGTTTAAATCCAGCTCAATTAATGATTAAATAACAATCGATTAAATAAATAGTCATAGTATCAATAATAAAAATTTTAAAAGGGAAAGGTTTAAAAATGACAATAAAAAACGAACACCTCTTTAGATCATTGGTTTGCATACCGCCGGTAGCTTTTTTTGTATTGTTAGCACAAAATTCAGTGATGAGCTCTGGGCTGGTACTTTTTCAAGTAATATTCACGCTTATCGCGCTATATTTTACATTGACTAGCTTGGCTCATGCCGCGCATTACACAAATGAACGATATGAAGGAAAGGCTGAACGTCTATTTGAAGACAAGAATCTATCATACGCGTTAACGTTTTCACTATTAGCGATAATATTTGTGTACTTTGCAGGTATAGCAATTTCATCGTCATCACATATTGTTTTTCAAGGAATATTAGTATTGATGGCATCTTTGCTTGTTTTAGGTGCTCTAGCAAACGCAGCTTTTTATACGAACAATTATCATGCAGTAAAAGCTGAACATTAAGTTTTCTAGTCAAGGTTTCGCCACTACTTTAGCA
The DNA here is from genome assembly GCF_030295975.1 of Thalassotalea atypica. Taxonomy (NCBI): domain Bacteria; kingdom Pseudomonadati; phylum Pseudomonadota; class Gammaproteobacteria; order Alteromonadales; family Colwelliaceae; genus Thalassotalea; species Thalassotalea atypica. The sequence goes on along the minus strand of NZ_AP027364.1, from coordinate 1,575,226 downwards.
ACTGTCGCGGTGGCGACTACACAAAAGAGGGAAAAAGCGCTTGTTTCCCCTTTGTATCCCTCGGCAACTGCTCCTGCGTTGCTCTACCTCCTGCATCCATGCAGTCGCCTCACCGCCATGCTCAGCAATTACTCTCAGATTAAATTTACGCTCAAGCAATACTTGCTTTAAGAGAATGTCGCGGTGGCGACTTCACACAAAGTGGAAAACGCGGTTCTTTCCTCTTTGTATCCCTCGGCAACTGCTCCTGCGTTGCTCTACCTCCTGCATCCATGCAGTCGCCTCACCGCCCTGCTCAACAAAGCTTTCAGATTAAATTTAAACTTATGTGGTACTTGCTTTAAGTGAATGTCGCGGTGGCGACCACACACAAGAGGGAAATAACACCAGTTTCCCCCTTGCATCCCCCTCGGTGCCCAATCAGCGGTATCATTGAGAATCACCTAGCGTTTATTGCCATTCCTGATAATGGCACGTCCTGTACCACATCAGCACTCGTCGTCCTGACTCGTGTAGCAAACACTTTATCTAGTTAATTCTCAAACCGCTTCAATGGGAATAGGTGTTGAATTCAAAGCTCAGCTCTTTTTCGAAAAGCGCAAGTCCGAAAGACCAGAGATCAAAAACAACGAAATTAATCACGGAATTAAAACGAAGCATTAAACTGCTTTAGCTATTGCTTGAATTAATTTGATTTAACCATGTATTGCCATCAAGGATGATGGCAAAAGCAATGTAGCGCAGGACGCGCGTTCATTGCTGGTACATCGAGGTTAAATCAATTTAATAAAGAAAAGCAGTTGCGAGCAGCGCCAAGGGATTCCAAAGGGACAGCGGCGCTAGCGTCCCTTTGGGTGGTGTCGAGCACCCTCGACAATACGCGGATTTACTATGCTTTTATATATAACTAATAGTTATCAATTATTTTTTCTTATACCATAAACTTGATCGATATAACTAATAGCGATATACTAATAACAGTTAGGAATAACGAGTTATTGGAACTGATATATCATGATTGAGTATAAATCTCGTATTTTTATTGCTTCTTCTAGTGAAAGCTTAGAAATAGCAAAAAATTATGCAGAAAGGATAAGTGCTGTAATTAAAGCTATAAATACAGCTTTAGCATGAAGATTAAAAACCAAAGCCAATTGGCTTTGGTTTTTATAGAGAAATGGAAGACCCACTCCCCATGCTTAGAACCCTTAGGTTAGTGGATTTCTCTTTATAAATCAATTACTGCTATTTGTCTCCAATAGCAGAAGAGGAACTTACTATGAAGAACATAAGTCACAAACCAGCCCCGCCTGGCTATAAATGGGTGTATTGTCGTTATAGACGAAAGAGAAATAGTAATGAATTACTTGATTCTCATGAATATGGATACAATGCTTGGTGCTTTTTAACTAAGGGCTAAAGACAAAAACCCGCCTGATGGCGGGTTTTTAAATCTTTCAAAAAGAAAGGTTGATTACCAACCAGCTTTCTCTTTACCTACAGCACCCTTATCCGCTAAAGAATAAACGCTTCAAGCACCCACTAGCCTCATCAAGGCAAATAATATAAAAAACAACCAACCTAACAACCACCAATCAAAAACCCCGAGCAATAACTTGTTGCTCTGCCTTTAAAATCATCTCCTGTAGCGAACCATTATTCTTTAACCTCAAAATCTCTTCGTTAATAACAGGCACTAAAGCACGATTTTTTTCGTTAATATAGTGATACAGAGGAAGAGTAGCTAGCGGCTTATTGACTGCAATAACATTCTCCAAACCAAGCCTTTTTGATACTAACTCTCCATCAAGTGAATTTGTTAATACAACATCAACTTTTTTTCTTAGTAACACTTTGAACATGTTTTCAGTACTATTCATAACATAAACATTGGACAGTCCTTTGGTAATGTTATTGGTATGTTTTACGCCTCTTATTTTTGCTAGCCTATATTCCTTTAATTCTTCTTTTTCACGAATATGAACGTTGCTGTCTTTAAGCGTAAACGCCACCGTTTCTAGATAATAGTATGGAGTCGGAACCCTTATGGTTTGGCTGTTTTCGTCGCCGTAAGTCCAAATCCGCATGATCTCTCCATCTTTACTACCTTGATTCGCTTCAAATTGAGCACGCTGACCAGGCAAAGGAGTGATACTAATATCAATACCTACATTCTTGTATATTTGCGGCAAAACAATGCGACCAACTTCTTGTTCAATAAGATATTGGATGGATGCATATTCATATTTTTTTTCAAAGATAGAAGCTTGCGAAAGCGCAAATGGAATAAATAGAGTAGTAATCAAAAGTACTAGAAACTTCACTTTAATTTATTACCTTGAAAGTTAACTTATTAAATAGGTCCTTTATTTATTAGAAATGTATCAATACCTTTAGTATATACATAAAATAAAAAACCCGCATTCTAGATAAGAAAGCGGGTTTGTCGATTCTTTCAAAAGATGGAAGCTAGTCGATTACCAACCAGTTTTCTCTTTAAGTGCTACACCGATATCCGCTAAAGAACGAACCGTTTTAACACCTGCCGCTTCAAGAGCAGCAAATTTCTCATCAGCTGTACCTTTACCACCAGCGATAATCGCGCCAGCATGACCCATACGCTTACCTGCAGGTGCAGTAACACCAGCGATGTAAGAAACAACAGGCTTAGTAACGTTCGCTTTGATGTATTCCGCAGCTTCTTCTTCAGCAGTACCACCAATTTCACCAATCATTACGATTGCTTCAGTTTGGTCGTCTTTTTCAAACATTTCTAGAACGTCGATAAAGTTAGTGCCTGGGATAGGGTCACCACCAATACCTACACAAGTAGATTGGCCGAAACCTGCATCAGTTGTTTGCTTAACTGCTTCGTACGTAAGCGTACCAGAGCGAGAAACAATACCAACTTTACCTGGCTTGTGAATGTGGCCTGGCATGATACCAATCTTAGTTTCACCTGGCGTGATAACACCTGGGCAGTTAGGACCGATCATGCGAACACCTGACTGCTCAAGTTTAACTTTCACGTCAACCATGTCTAACGTTGGAATACCTTCAGTGATAGTAACGATTAACTCGATACCAGCATCGATAGCTTCTAAAATAGCATCTTTACAAAATGGCGCAGGAACGTAGATAACTGTTGCCGTTGCACCAGTTGCTTCTACAGCATCACGTACTGTGTTGAATACTGGTAAGCCAAGATGCGTTTGACCGCCTTTGCCTGGTGATACACCACCAACCATTTGCGTACCGTATGCGATAGCTTGCTCAGAGTGGAATGTACCTTGACCACCTGTGAAACCTTGACAGATAACTTTAGTATCTTTGTTAATTAATACAGACATTATTTGCCCTCCGCAGCTGCAACAACTTTTTGTGCTGCATCAGTTAATGACTCAGCTGCAATGATGTCAACATCAGAGTTAGCTAATACTTCACGGCCCGCTTCAGCGTTAGTACCTTCTAAACGTACAACTACTGGTACGTTTACGCCTACTTCTTTAACTGCGCCAATGATACCTTCAGCGATCATGTCACAACGTACGATACCGCCGAATATGTTAACTAAAACAGCTTTAACGTTGTCGTCAGAAAGGATGATTTTGAATGCTTCAGCTACACGCTCTTTTGTCGCGCCGCCACCAACATCTAGGAAGTTAGCTGGCTTGCCGCCGTGTAAGTTTACGATATCCATTGTACCCATTGCTAGGCCGGCACCGTTAACCATACAACCAACGTTTCCGTCTAATGCTACGTAGTTTAATTCCCACTGCGCTGCATGTGCTTCACGCTCATCTTCTTGAGATGGATCGTGCATTTCACGGATTTTAGGTTGACGGTATAAAGCGTTACCATCGATACCAATTTTACCGTCAAGACAGTGAAGGTTACCTTCGTCTGTAATTACTAACGGGTTAATTTCAAGTAATGCGAAATCATGGTCGTTGAACATGTTTGCAAGACCCATGAAGATCTTAACAAATTGCTTCATTTGTGTAGGGTTTAAACCTAACTTGAAGCCAAGCTCACGAGCTTGATATGCTTGTGGGCCAACTAAAGGATCGATTTCTGCTTTATGAATCAACTCAGGCGTTTCTTCAGCAACAGTTTCAATCTCAACACCACCTTCAGTAGATGCCATGAATACGACTTTACGAGTACCACGGTCTACAACAGCGCCAAGGTATAATTCGTTAGCAATATCTGTACAGCTTTCAACTAAGATTTTTGAAACCGGTTGACCGTTCTCATCAGTTTGATAAGTAACTAGGTTTTTACCTAACCAGTTTTGTGCGAAATCTTTGATTTCTTCTTTAGTTTTAACTAGCTTAACACCGCCAGCTTTACCGCGACCACCTGCGTGAACTTGAGTTTTAACAACCCACATATCACCGCCAATCTTGTCAGCAGCTTCTGCAGCTTCTTGAGGGGTATCGCAAGCGAAACCTTCAGAAACTGGTAAACCATATTCAGCGAATAATTGTTTCGCTTGATACTCATGCAAATTCATGGTGTTTTTCCATTTATCTGTAAATAATAATGGCAGCCAATCGCGAGTAATGGCTGCCAGTTAAAAAGCCGACCAAGTATAGTACAAAAGCTCTAGCCACGATAGTCTAAAACGTTACAACTAATCACTTAAATCGAACAAATTTGAAACACTATTAAATATCTAATAGCAATCTTGTTGGGTCTTCTAACAATTCTTTAATAGTAACCAAGAAGCCAACTGACTCTTTACCATCAATTAAACGATGATCGTATGAAAGCGCCAAGTACATCATAGGTAAAATTTCTACTTTACCGTCAACAGCCATAGGTCTGTCTTGAATTTTGTGCATACCTAAAATACCTGCTTGAGGTAAGTTAAGAATTGGCGTTGAAATCAATGAGCCAAATACGCCACCATTAGTAATGGTGAAGTTACCGCCCTGCATCTCATCCATGGTTAGCTTACCGTCACGGCCTTTGATCGCTAAATCACGAATACCGTTTTCAATGCCTGCCATACCTAACTGATCGGCATCGCGAAGTACTGGCGTAACCAAGCCACGAGGAGTGGATACAGCAATAGAGACATCAAAAAAGTTGTGATAAACGATGTCATCACCATCAATTGATGCATTAACTGCTGGGTAGCGCTTTAACGCTTCAACTACAGCTTTCACGTAAAAAGACATAAAGCCTAAACGTGTATCATGGGTTTTCTCAAACAAGTCTTTGTATTGCTTACGTAAATCCATAATTGGTTTCATGTTAACTTCATTAAATGTTGTTAACATGGCTGTTGAATTTTTCGCTTCTAAAAGACGAGTTGCAATAGTTTTACGTAGACGTGTCATCGGAACACGTTTTTGACTGCGCTCACCAGTAGGCTGTACTGCCACAGGCGCTGATGCTTTAGCTGGTGCAGCTACTGGCGCAGATTTAGTTGCTGCTTGTACGTCTTCTTTAGTGATACGGCCACCTTTACCTGTACCTTTAACATCACTAGCAGATAAGCCTTTTTCTGTCATTAAGCGACGTACTGACGGACTTGCTACATCATCGCCACTTGCTGTTTCTTCAACAACAGGCGCTGCGGCAGCTGATGCGCCAGCAATTAGCTCAGCTAATTTTTGTTGACCTAAAACAGTCTCGCCTTCAGCATGTAAAATTTTACCCATTACACCATCAGCGGTTGCTGGTACTTCAAGCACCACTTTGTCTGTTTCAATTTCAACAAGCACTTGGTCACGTGCAACTGTATCACCTTCGGCTACATGCCATGTTGCGACTGTTGCATCTGCTACAGACTCAGGGAGCACAGGCACTAATACGTCTTGCGCTTCGCCACCACTACTTGCAGGAGCTGTTGCCGCTGGTGCTTCAGCAGCAGGAGCTTCACTTGCGCCTTCAGAAAGAATAGCAATAACTTGCTCACCCAATACTGTTGCGCCTTCCTCTTGGCTGATGTCAGTGATCACGCCATCAGATGTTGCTGGTACTTCAAGTACTACTTTGTCTGTTTCAATATCTACTAATACTTGGTCACGAGATACTTTGTCACCAACTTGAACATGCCAAGTCGCAATTGTCGCGTCAGCAACTGACTCAGGTAAAACGGGAACCTTAATTTCGGTTGTCATTAATTTATTCCTTACTCACAAACTCTTAATCAATAATGTGTCTATTCGACGTTAAGCGCATCATTGACTAGCGCTTGCTGTTCTTTTACATGGACCGACATATACCCAACCGCTGGTGCAGCTGACGCCTTACGGCCTGCATATGTCAAATAAGTACCTTCAGGGATTGCCGCACGGAAATGGTGCTGTGAACAATACCAAGCCCCTTGGTTTTGTGGCTCTTCCTGGCACCAAACAAATTGCTTCACATGGCTGTATTTTTCAATTTCAGCTTGCAGCTCTTTCTCTGGGAACGGGTAAAGTTGTTCGATACGTATAATGGCAACGTTTTCTTGCTCATTTCTACGGCGTTGCTCAAGTAGCTCGTAATATACCTTACCGCTACAAAATACGACGCGTTCAACTTTATTTGGATCGATTTCATCAATTTCGCCAATCACGTTTTGGTAAACACCGTTAGCTAACTCTTCTAAAGAAGACACTGCTAATGGGTGACGTAATAGTGATTTAGGTGACATAACAACCAATGGACGACGCATAGGACGCACCACTTGACGACGCAACATATTAAACACTTGTGCAGGAGTTGAAGGAATACACACTTGCATATTGTGATCCGCACAAAGTTGTAAGAAACGCTCTAGTCGTGCAGACGAATGCTCAGGGCCTTGACCTTCATAGCCATGAGGTAACAACATGGTTAAACCACATAAACGGCCCCACTTTTGCTCACCCGATGATATAAATTGGTCAAATACTACTTGTGCACAGTTAGCAAAGTCACCAAATTGTGCTTCCCAAATAGTCAAACCATTTGGCTCTGCCGTGGTGTAACCATATTCAAACGCAAGTACTGACACTTCTGATAACACTGAGTCATGTACGTCAAAAGGACCTTGGCCTTCTTTGACGTTTTGAAGTGGTAAATAGTTACTGCCATCTTCTTGGTTATGCAAAACTGCATGACGATGAAAGAACGTGCCACGACCAGCATCTTGTCCGGTAATACGCACGCGATGACCTTCGTCAACTAATGAGGCGTAAGCCAAATTTTCCGCAAAGCCCCAATCAAGCAATTTCTCACCTGATGCCATTTTTCTGCGATCATCGTATATTTTCTTAACACGAGAGTGGACAGGGTTAGATTCAGGAATAGTTGAAATAGAATTTGCTAACGCTTTTAAATGCTCAATTGGCATTTCACCAGCGTATTCATCATCCCAGTCATGTCCTAAAAACGGAGTCCAATCCACAGAGTGCTCTGTCATTGGGCGCCATTGCTCAACTGTACACTGCCCTTCGTCAAGTAACTTACGGTAGTATTCAGCAAGCTCATTTGATTTACTGGCGCGGATGCTACCTTCGGCGTCTAACTGGTTGGCGTACAATTGGCGAGGCGTTGGGTGCTTTTTCACTTTCTTGTACATTAACGGTTGCGTTGCACTTGGCTCATCCGCTTCGTTATGTCCATGACGGCGATAACAAACTAAATCAATTACTACATCGCGTTTAAATGTGTTTCTAAAATCTAGTGCAATTTGTGTTGCCAAGATTACCGCTTCAGGGTCATCACCATTAACGTGTAAAATAGGAGCCTGTACCATTTTAGCGATTTCGGTACAGTATTCACCGCTGCGAGTATCTTCTGGCTTCGATGTAGTAAAACCGACTTGGTTGTTTACTACGATACGAATGCTGCCGCCCACTTTAAATGCTCGCGCTTGCGACATGTTAAAGGTTTCTTGCACTACACCTTGACCTGCAATAGCTGAATCACCATGAATCGTGATAGGTAAAACCATATCACCTTGATTACAGTCTCGTCTGTCAAGTCGTGCTCTTACTGAGCCCATAACTACTGGATTAACGATCTCTAAATGCGAAGGGTTAAATGCTAATGCCAAGTGAACATTGCCGCCTGGTGTAACAAAGTCAGATGAATAACCTTGGTGATATTTAACATCACCAGAGCCTAATGCTTCATCGTGTTTACCGCCGAACTCATCAAATAACTTCGATGGGTTTTTACCCATCACATTAACAAGTACATTTAGGCGACCACGGTGAGCCATGCCCATAACCACTTCTTTAGTACCGTGGGTACCAGCGCGAGTGATCAGCTCTTTAAGCATCGGAACTAAACTATCGCCGCCCTCAAGCGAGAAGCGTTTAGCACCTGGAAATTTCGCACCCAAGTATTTTTCTAAACCATCGGCAGCGATCAACCCTTTTAAGATCTCTTCTTTCTGCTCGGTTGAAAAAGTACCTTTTGACTGTACCGATTCTAATCGTTGTTGAATCCAACGTTTTTCTTCAGTAGACGTCATGTGCATATATTCAGCGCCAATAGAGCCACAATATGTTTTTCGTAACGACTTATATAAATCGCCGAGTTTCATCGTCTCTTGGCCAATCGCAAACGAACCTACATTGTATTCTTTGTCGAAATCGTTTTCGGACAGTTCATGGTGTGACAATTGTAAATCTCGTACTTTGTCACGCTGCCACAATCCAAGCGGATCGATATTGGCATTTTGATGTCCACGGAAACGATAAGCATTGATCAGCTGCAAAACCTTAACTTGTTTTGCATCACCGCCGCCTGATACGACAACTTGCTTACTAGGTTGTTTGGCGAGCTCTTTAAATTCTTGACGAATTTCAGAGTGACGATATTCAACGTCAGCGCCTTCAATTTTGGGGAGATTTTCAAATATTTCTCGCCATTCTGCAGAGACAGATTGAGAATTATCTAAAAATGATTCGTAAAGTTCTTCAATGTAAGCAGCGTTGGCGCCACTTAAATGGGAAGACTCTATCCAAGCCTTCATTACACCTTCGGGCATTGCCTGTTCCTTTATGGGATAAAAGCAATAAAAATAATGCTTATTTAGTTGGGTAAGATTACTCTAGCTTAGCTAAATAAACGACTCAAAAATCAGGTCATGCTATTCCATTTTATAGTAGCTTATTTCATGAAGGTTATACCCCATGAAATAAGCTAATAGAATATTAAACTGCGCGAGAAAGCAACATCGACTTAATATGGCCGATAGCTTTAGTTGGGTTTAATCCTTTCGGACAAACATCAACACAGTTCATGATACCGTGGCAGCGGAAAACACTGTAGGCATCTTGTAAATCCTCCAAACGTTCTTCTGTTGCAGTATCACGGCTATCGATTAAGAAACGATAAGCATGCAATAAGCCAGCAGGACCGATGAATTTGTCTGGATTCCACCAGAATGACGGACAAGATGTTGAACAACATGCACATAAAATACATTCGTAAAGACCGTCTAATTTTTCACGATCTTCAATCGATTGTAAATGTTCACGTGCTGGTGCATCTTTACCATCATTAATCAGATATGGTTTGATTTTTTCATATTGATTATAGAACTGAGTCATATCAATAATTAAGTCACGAACAACAGGTAATCCTGGTAAAGGACGTAAAACGATTTTAGACGCTTTAACCGCAGATAACGGTGTAATACAGGCTAAACCATTTTTACCATTCATGTTCAAACCATCTGAGCCACAAACACCTTCACGACACGAACGACGGAATGACAACGTTGCATCTTGCTCTTTAAGCAAAATTAACGCATCGAGTACCATCATGTCAGAGCCTTCAGGAATTTCTAACTCGTAGTCTTTCATGTAAGGGGCATTATCAACATCAGGGTTGTAACGGTAAATTGAAAATACTTGTTTCATCGTTCAATGCTCCTTAGTAAGTTCTAGCTTTCGGAGGGAAAGCTTCACGGTGAACAGGACTCATATTTACATCACGTTTTGACATTTCTTCAGTGCCTGGTGAGTAAATAGAGTGACATAACCAATTTTCATCATCACGTTCAGTGAAATCTTGGCGTGCATGAGCACCACGAGATTCAGTACGGAAGTTAGCTGCTTTAGCTGAACAGAACGCAGTTTCCATTAAGTTGTCTAACTCTAAACACTCAATACGCTGGGTATTGAACTCAGATGATTTGTCATCAAGTTTAGCATGTTGTAGACGTTCACGAATTTCAGTTAATTCTTTCATACCTTCAGCCATAGCTTCACCTTCACGGAACACCGAGAAATTAAGCTGCATGCACTGTTGTAAGTCTTTACGGATTTGTACCGGATCTTCTCCTGTTGTTGAAGATTCCCAACGGTTAAAGCGTGATAGTGCAGCATCTACATCTGAACTAGAAGCATCGGCAGCCGTTTGTGTATCAGCTAGGTATTCACCTAAGAAGTTACCCGCAGCGCGACCAAATACCACTAAATCAAGTAGTGAATTACCACCTAAGCGGTTTGCACCATGAACCGATACGTTGGCAATTTCACCAACAGCAAATAAGCCTTCAATGATGGTATCTTGACCTGTTTCAGGGTTGAAGCTGATTGCTTGACCGTTCACATTACAAGGGACACCACCCATTTGATAATGACACGTTGGAATAACTGGAATAGGCTCTTCAGCAGGATCAACGTGAGCAAATGTCTTAGATAAATCACAAACACCCGGTAAACGTTGGTTTAACGTTTCACGACCTAAATGATCAAGTTTCAACTTAATGTGTGGACCCCAAGGACCGTCACAACCACGACCTTCGCGAATCTCTGTCATCATAGAACGAGCAACAACATCACGACCCGCTAAATCTTTAGCGTTTGGCGCGTAACGCTCCATGAAACGTTCGCCGTCTTTATTGAGAAGATAACCACCTTCACCACGACATCCTTCAGTGACAAGCACACCTGCACCAGCGATACCCGTTGGGTGGAACTGCCACATTTCCATGTCTTGCATTTGAACGCCTGCACGTAGCGACATACCAACACCGTCACCAGTATTGATGTGAGCATTCGTCGTCGAGGCAAAAATACGGCCTGCGCCACCAGTAGCTAATACTGTGGCACGCGCTTTAAAGTAAACAACTTCACCCGTTTCGATGCAAATCGCCGTTGTACCAACAACTGAACCATCAGCATTCTTAACTAAATCTAATGCGTACCATTCAGAGAATACGTTAGTTTTGTTTTTAACGTTCTGTTGGTACAAACAGTGAAGCAATGCATGACCTGTACGGTCTGCCGCAGCTGCGGTACGTGCCGCTTGTTCACCACCAAAATTCTTTGATTGACCACCAAATGGGCGTTGGTAAACCTTGCCTTCTTCTGTACGAGAAAATGGTAAGCCCATTTTTTCTAACTCGATGATTGACTCAGGACCGGTTTTACACATGTACTCAATTGCGTCTTGGTCACCGATATAATCAGAGCCTTTAACGGTGTCGTACATATGCTGTTCCCAATGATCTTCATGCGCATTACCTAACGCAACAGTAATACCACCTTGGGCAGAAACTGTGTGAGAACGAGTTGGGAAAACTTTAGAAATCAAAGCACAAGATTTGCCTGATTCAGAAATTGCTAGGGCGGCACGCATACCTGCACCACCAGCGCCAATAACTATGGCGTCAAACTCACGAACTGGAACGCTCACTTACACACCCCATACTGTAATAAACCCTGCCGCTAAATACACAAGCAAAGTAATAGAAAATAAAAATTGCAATCCACCACGTAAAAACGCTGGTTTAATGTAATCAGAAAGAACCTGCCAAATACCAATCCAAGCATGAGCAAGTAAGCTAAACATCGCAACTAAAGTAAAAATCTTCATACAAACATTTGAGAATAAACCATGCCAAATTTCGTATGTTACTTCAGGAGTTGCAATAAAAAAGCCAGCCATGAATAGCACAAATGCGGCCAAAACAACGGCACTAGCTCTTAATAAAATAAAATCATGTACGCCACTACGGCCTACTGTTGCTGCGTTATTTACCATAACCAAACTCCCACTACTGCAGTAAGAACAACCCAAAGTGCGATGATTAGTTTCGCGGTTGCATTACCAGATTCCAATTCTTCGAAATGACCTAAGTCCATAAACAAATGACGAATGCCACCAAGTAAGTGATAAATTAAGGCAGCGAGAATGCCTAAAATAATCAATTTAAAGAATACGCCGTCAAGCATTGCTTGTACTTGCGCGAAACCTTCTGCAGAAGATAAAGATAATGAAAGTACCCACAACAAGATACCGATTGCAAACACCATAATCACACCACTGATTCGATGTAAAATCGAAGCATTAGCGGCTGGGTGCATCTTTATTGTAGTCAGGTCTAAATTTACAGGACGTTGTTTTTTCACGATTGATGCCTAAAGAGCTTTGAAGCCTTCTATTTTTTTATTGTTGCTCACGTCAAAAGCGATAAAATGAGCAACCCCCCTAAAATAACCCTAAACTTAATACTATCGACAATAGATATTAAGTTTAGGACGCCTTGATTATATAATTGAACTTAGCGAATTACAATTTATGTATGATTTTAATAGCTTGCGTACAAATTTTAACCGAATGTATTTTTTTATTAGACTTTAGTCAATTCAAACGCACATTTGAATTGACTTTATGGGGTGTATCTGAAGTAGAATACCCGCAGTTTTATATTCATAAAAGCTGACTAGTTAATCATTTCTAAGTTTGCTTAAACAAAATTTAATAGGGGATAAAACTTATGGCTGATTCAAAAGCCTCTCTGAGTATTAATGGTAAAGATGTTGCAGAACTGCCTATCCTTTCGGGTGTTGCAGGCAATGATGTAATCGATATTCGTACGCTTGGTAGCGCAGGATATTTCACCTATGACCCTGGGTTTTTAGCAACGGCTTCGTGCGAATCTGCTATTACATTCATTGATGGTGGTAAAGGTGTACTACAGCATCGCGGCTACCCTATTGATAGCCTTGCTAAAGAAGCTGATTATTTAGAAGTTTGTTATATTTTATTAAATGGTGATGCACCAACTAAATCACAATATGATGAATTTAAAAGCATTATCACAAACCACACCATGGTTCATGAGAAGCTAGCTCATTTCTTCCAAGGTTTTTTGCCTGATGCGCATCCTATGGCGATGATTTGTGGTGTTGTAGGTGCAATGTCATCATTTTATCACAGTGATTTAGATATCACTGAGCCAGATCAACGTATGCGTTGTGCACATCGATTGATTGCAAAAATGCCAACAATTGCAGCAATGGCGTACAAATACAGCATGGGTCAACCATTTGTATACCCACGCAATAAACTATCTTACGCTGAGAACTTCCTACATATGATGTTCTCTGTGCCTGCTGAAGAGTACAACGTCAGTCCAACAGTTGCTAAAGCAATGGACCGTATATTCACTCTACACGCGGATCACGAGCAAAATGCATCGACGTCAACAGTACGTTTAGCTGGCTCTTCGGGTGCTAACCCATATGCGTGTATCGCGGCGGGGGTTGCGTCACTTTGGGGCCCTGCGCACGGCGGCGCTAACGAAGCATGTTTAACAATGCTTGAAGAAATTGGCGATGTGAGCCGCGTTGATGAATTCGTTAAGAAAGCAAAAGATAAAAATGATCCGTTCCGACTAATGGGCTTCGGACACCGTGTTTATAAAAACTTCGATCCTCGCGCCACTGTAATGCGTGAAACATGTCATGAAGTATTAAAAGAGCTAGGTATTAACGATCCATTATTAGACGTTGCAATGGCACTCGAAAAAGTGGCATTAGAAGACCCATACTTTATTGAGAAGAAATTATACCCTAATGTTGACTTCTACTCAGGTATTATCTTAAAAGCTATTGGCATTCCAACTAGCATGTTTACGGTAATTTTTGCAATGTCTCGCACTGTTGGCTGGTGTGCACATTGGGACGAAATGTTGACTCAACCGGGTCAAAAAATTGGTCGTCCTCGTCAAAAATACACAGGCGAAATCAATCGAGAATTTGTGCCTTTGCACAATAGATAATAAGTTCTGTAAAAAAAGGCAGCTTTTAGCTGCCTTTTTTTATGCCGCAACGAAATAAATTAGCACTATACAATTTACATTTGGCTTTGCTAAGCTACGATAAATTACAAATTCATAACAAGTGTATCAGGTAAATAATGCAAATTTTGGTTGCTGACGAAAGCCGCTTAGTAAGAGACGCTATCATTCAAATGCTACTTGCTTGTGGCATTAAAAAAAAAGACATTGCGAGTGTAGAATGTGATGATGACATTGCGGAATATCTAGCATTATTTCCCGTCGAATTACTTATTTATGGTGGCCACCATGATATGAAAGCACTCGATGATATTCTTGATCCCAAAAAGCATTATCGCTCTCCTATACAATTAAAGGTATTATTTGTCCAAAATAGCGCTAAAAATATTGATATCAATGGACTTTCGTCTGAAATTTCCTTCCACATAATTCATAAACCATTTAGTAGAGAAAGCTTCATAAAAGCACTGGAAAAGTTAACCCGGAGTAAGTATTTTAGCGAGAGTTTACCGAAAGAAATTGAACAAGTAGCCACTCGTTCCATACCCGAAGAATCGCATAAAAATTCACCACCAACAATTTTAATTGTTGAAGATGAGCCAAGTAATATCGACGTTGCCATTAGCTTTTTGAAAAATAGTTACAAAATTTTAGTCGCTAAAAACGTAAAGCAAGCGTTTTGCATATTGCAAAAACAACATGAAGTTATTGATTTGATCTTATCAGATATCATGATGCCTGAAGTCGATGGATATGAATTTTGTCGCCAACTTAAACAGAGCGAAAATACAAAAGATATTCCTGTTATTTTTTTAACTGCTATGGCAGAAGTAATTAATATTACAAAGGGCTTTTCTGTTGGTGCAGTTGATTACATCACTAAACCCTTACAAGGCGATGTACTGCAAGCGCGTGTCAAAACACACGTGACATTAAGGCATAATCAACAGTTACTTGCAAAACAAGTCGAACAGTTAAAGGAAATTGCTAAATTAAAAGAAGACGTAGAAAAAATTACTCAACATGACTTAAAAGGCCCTCTGGCCAGTATTTTATTTCATGCAGAGCAAATTGAGTCTCCTAATACAGCGAGCGCGATTAAAACGACCGTCAACAATGTTATTTCAATGATTAATCGCTCTCTAGAACTATACAAAATTGAGCAAGGCGCCTTCATATTACATGCACAAACTACAGATCTATGCAGTATCATCCATGACGCAGTAAACGCTGGGCATGTTGAAGGTGAGCTAAAAGAAGTGACAATTAACACCTCGGGGATAACTCAACCTGCACTCGCTTATGTTGATCCTTTGTTATGTGTTTCTATCTTTAATAATTTGATTAAAAATGCCGTAGAGGCGTCGCCGCAACAGGGTTTAGTAGAAGTTAGTGCATATAACAACATTGATGGTTCTTTCACATTTATATGCAAAAATGAAGGGGTAATTCCTGTTCATATACGAGCCAATTTATTTAATAAGTATTCAACAAGCAACACAAAACAAGGTACTGGATTAGGTACATATTCTGCAAAACTCATGGTGGAAGCTCAAAATGGTAGAATATCGTTCGAAGTTTTAGACGAAAAATGTACGGTATTCACCGTAAAACTGCCTCAAACTGCTTAATTTACAAACAACAAACTCCGGATTTTCACCGCCAAGTATTTATTTTATTAATAACTATTATCACGTTAATAAATTAATAACGCCAAAAATCGCAAATATTTTCCGCTTAAAGTGTATCAATACAATTTTCATGCAAATTTTTGACGATAATCTTTTGGCGTTAGCCCTGTAAATCGTTTAAAAAGCAGTCGAAAACTACTGACATCTTCATAACCGACCGACCAAATAATATTATTAATAGAATCATTTGTTCTTTCTAATTTACTTTTAGCCAGTTCGACACGAATTCTTTGCAGGTAATTAATCGGATTCACCCCTGTCGCTAATTTAAATCTGCGCTTGAAAGTTCTTGAACCAAGCCCAACTTGTTCAGCCAAAGCGTCTATTGATATGTCTTTTTTATAATGACTTTCCAACCACTCTTGTGCCGATAATATCGCTTTATCTTCATGATTTTTATGCGCTTTAAAAGAAACATAAGGCGATTGCTTTTGTCGTACAGGATCAAAAACAATGAGCTTAGCACAATCTGACGCTACGTCTTTATCGAATATCTTTTCCACTAAATACAGCACCATATCAATATATGACATAGAACCTCCAGAGCAGATGATGCCGTCATTATCAATCAGTAACCGATCGCAGTCTAATCGGATATAAGGAAAAATGTGACGAAATAAATCAGCGCTACGCCAATGCGTTGTTGCTATTTTTCCCGCTAATAATCCAGATGATGCCAACAAAAAGCTTCCAGTACAGAAGCTGGCAATAACGCTTCCCTGCTCCCTACTGCGATTAAGCCAAGAACAAATTTCTTCCCGTTGAGCGACCCCAATATCCATATCACCATCGCAGCAATCAACAACAACTTCAACGCTCGAAGAAACAATAACGACGTCTTGTTTACTGTCAAAATTTAATAGCTGAGTGGGCATTATTTGGATGCCGTTATATCCAATAACGGGTTTATTATCTATGGTAACTATTTGGCAATTTATTTTATTATAGTTACCCGTCCCGTAACGACGCTCAGCACAATAATTTGCGGCCGTAACGACATCTAACACACCATATACGGCGGAAACCATACATCCATTTGTTGCTAAAACCACAATTTCAGTCATTGCCCAACCTGTCACTAATAACACTCAAGATGTCAAATATGCCACCTCTATTTATCATAATCAACGTATATCATTAATTTATTCTTTAAAAGGAGTGAAAAATGAAAAACCTCATCACATTGGTAAAATTGTTATATAGGCTTATTTTGATAACTGCATCGCTTACGATAACTGTATGGCCATTATTAGTTCCACTTCCTGTAGTAACCAATATAGTTGTCATACCCAGTCTATTGTTATGTGTTTTTGCAATAACCATTTACCTTGAACATAAAGTCGATGCATGGAGCAGCTCTTCTCTCGATATAGCGAGTAACGCCAATAACAAAACAAACAACAGATGTATTATTTCAGGCTGTCCTATTTTTCATTGATAAAAGGAAAGATCATTAACACTTAGTACTGATATAATAAGCCGTTTTTTATTTTAGGCTCGTATTTAGATGACAGATTATGCTTTACGTTTCGGTGGGATTGAACGCCTCTATGGTGCAAGTGCTGCCCAAATTATTCAAAACGCGAATATATGTGTAATAGGTATTGGTGGTGTTGGTTCTTGGGTTGCTGAAGCATTGGCTCGCAATGGTGTTGGTCGTTTGACACTTATTGATCTTGACGACATCTGTGTAACAAATGTCAACAGACAAATTCATGCACTTACAAACACCGTTGGCGATAGTAAAGTAGATGTAATGGCAGAACGTATTGAACAAATAAACCCAGATTGCCAAGTCAATACTGTCGAAGACTTTGTTACCATGGATAACCTAGTAGAGCTCATTAACAAATCATTTGACTATGTAGTAGATGCAATCGATTCCGTGCAAGTGAAGTCGGCACTTATCGCACATTGTAAGCGCAATAAAATTCCAATCATCACTATCGGTGGAGCTGGTGGGCAAACTGACCCAAGTAAAATTGAAATTGCAGATTTGAGTAAAACCTACCAAGACCCGTTACTGGCCAAGGTAAGAAATCAACTTCGCAGAGAGTACAACTTTTCACGGAATGTAAAAAGAAAATTTGCTATTGACGCGGTTTTTTCTTCTCAACAACTGGTTTATCCCGATAATGAGGGCAACGTGTGTCATGCTAAACAGCAAAATGAAGGCGCAATGAGACTAGATTGTAGTGGTGGATTCGGCGCGGCAACTCATGTCACCGCATCTTTTGCATTTTTTGCCGTTGGTCATGTAATGAATAAGCTACTAAAGAAAAAACTAAGCTAGCTAATAGCATCCTAAAAATTAGCGAAAATAAGCTACTTTGATATCAATGATTTAAGCGAGTATTTAAATAGCGCTCGCTTTTATTTTTTCGACAATCGCACGCAAGCCATTTCCACGTGACGGGCTCAAGTGCTGGATCAAGCCTAATTCAGTAAAGTACCCCTCAATATCAACTGCTCCTATTTGTTCTTTCGTTAAGTGTTGAAATTTCGTCAAGACGATATAAAGCAAACCTCTAATGATCTTCGCGTCGCTGTCAGCAGAAAAGGTATATCTGCCCTGTTCATCAATATGATACGTTAACCAGGCTGAACTTTCACATCCATCAATGGCTGTAGCACGAGTCTTTAATTCCTGCGAAAGCCTCGGCAACTTTTTACCAAACAGCATAATTTGACGATGTTTACTGTCCCACGATTTAGCAACACTAAACAATGCCAATATTTCATCATTTTGTTCGGTATCGTGAGGACGCAAAATATTTACTTCTTCTTGAATCAGCAACTTTAAAGATGAAATAACATAATCAACTTCTTCAAAAGTATTGTACGCAGACAATGAGATTCGTATGCAACCCGTGGCGTTCAAATATTCCATCAATGGCATCGCGCAATGATGGCCACTGCGTACAGCTATCCCCCTTGCATCCAAATAACTCGCCACGTCATGGTTATGTTGCCCATTAATCGAAAATGAAAAAATCGGCACATCTGGTTTATCTTTGACCAGAAATGATAAGGACTCGATGCTGCAGAGCTGTTGATAACAATAATCTAGTAAATCTTGTTCATAGCTTTTTCTATAGCGATGTTCTCTCATAAATTCAATGGCTTTACCTAAGCCAATGACACCTGAAATGTTGGGTGTTCCCGCTTCAAATTTAAATGGTAGATCGTTAAATGTTGTTCCTGCAAAGCTTACCTTTTTAATCATTTCACCACCGACTTGATAAGGCGGCATTGCAGATAAAATACTTTGTTTACCGTACAAGCAGCCAATGCCAGTGGGTCCATACATTTTGTGTCCTGAAAATACGTAGAAATCACATTCAAGATCAATGACATCAATTTGTTGATGAGCGACAGCTTGCGCGCCATCAACTAACACTAATGCACCGACATTGTGTGCTTTTTCTATAATTATTTTCAGCGGATTTATTTTGCCGACAACATTAGAAATGTGATTAATAGCTACTAGTTTAGTTTTGTTGCCTAAGTAACTGTCTAGCTGCTGTATATCGACAACTCCAGACTCAGTTAATGGAAGGACTTTAATATTAACGCCGCATGATTGCGCAATCATTTGCCAAGGAACGATGTTGGCGTGATGCTCTGCGTAGCTTACGACGATCTCATCACCGACAGATAAGTTCTGTCGCCCCCAAGTTTGCGCAATTAAATTTATGCTCTCGGTGGTGCCTTTTGTCCAAACAATTTCATTTACCGA
Source organism: Thalassotalea atypica (assembly GCF_030295975.1). Lineage (NCBI taxonomy): Bacteria > Pseudomonadati > Pseudomonadota > Gammaproteobacteria > Alteromonadales > Colwelliaceae > Thalassotalea > Thalassotalea atypica. The sequence goes on along the minus strand of NZ_AP027364.1, from coordinate 1,555,767 downwards.
TCTTGCATTAATAAAATGCTTAACCACTTCTCTGCAATATTCAAAGGCTTGAGTTGCTTCACTACTCAACGCATGTGAGGCTCGATGAACATTGGCATTTGACTGTTTAAAATGTTCTTCAATTGCCTGCAATACACTCAGAGGTTTTTGGCTCGTCGCGGCATTATCAAGATAAACCAATGGTTTATCATTAACTTTGCGCTGTAAAATAGGGAACTGTTGGCGAAAACGAGATAGATCAAAATCTTCCATTTACAAACTGACATCTAGCAATATTAAAACTGTCACAATTATAACGTAATCTCATCATGTAATCGCACAAAAACAATGTTAAAAATTGGTTAAAATATTGTGTGATTTTTTCTAAATCGACTATAACTAAGTAACCGATGTTATAAAGGACAAGCAGTATGGAAATTTATTCGTGGTTTGAAAATAAAAGTAATGCCAATTCTCAACAACAAGGAAAGGAAGATACGGTTAATAAGTCTGAAATGCTTAACACAAATATGTGGCCAAAAGCTCAAGTAAAAACACCAATGATGATGATGAAAAAGCAAGAATCGATAGAATTAATTGTTGATAGTAAAGATAATAAAATAGACTTCATACAGAAAATCATTTAGCACTCACTCTATTCCCCTTTATTTATTGCGCCAGTGACAATCATGTCATGGTGCTTTTTGTTTCTTTTATTTATTAGCGCCTTTCTTAGCCATCGTTCTGCAGCTTCATCTTCATCTTTTCGATAAAGACTCAATGCCACATTATACTGAAAACTCGGCATAGCATAATCGATAGCATTATCTTGGAGAATATCCAGATACTCCTGTGGAAAATCAGCGTAAGTATGTCGTAACGCTGTAGGCATATTTAATGGCTTATAAGTAAGATGATCACTTTCTTGACAGGTTTCAGCTGAGAATATTCCTATTTCGCTAGCGTATGCTTCAGGTGTACCAATGCGCCAATAACCCTCATGTTGAGTCAGTATTGGCGTGCTATCTTTTATACTATTTCCCCAAGCAAGTTGCTTAATGACCTCAGCCCGTATTTTCTTTCGCTCAAGCGTGCTAATTTGATTACTATGTAACGTCTGGCTCGATTGAATTTGGTTACTATCGAGCAATGCGATATTTAACCCTTTTGAACCAAAAGGAGGCTGACAAGCATTGTGGCCGCTAGGTAATGCATATTCATCAATAAAGCCCAATAGATGGCTAAGTTCATGAATAAACACTTCAAATTGGTCAAAGCGATCCCAATACATAATACCTAAATGAACGTTAGCACCACCACGTGGCAACATTACGCCAATATAATCAGTATTAAGGCTCCCTGTCGCCAGTTTCCAATAACTTTCATTACACATAATTGCACTATTCTCATCGCCAGTACATTTCAATGCGTGCAATGGCGCGTAACTGATCTGTTGAATACAAATGTATGTACTTAGAGGGTGCGTTGAGAAATCATCTTTGATCCTTTTTAAATGTTCCAAATCTTCATATTGAGTAGCAATTAAAGAAATGGAACTAGGACATTGTTTCGTCTGTGTTCTCTCAGCTAGCGCAGCAATATCAGTTCGCGTTGACGTGTGTTCGAACACTTTAAACTCAGTGAGATGTCTCATCACATTTTGTATAATTGGATAAAGAGGCTCATTATGAAACTGAGCTTGAAATGCTATCAACTCATCCATTTTCCCATGCACCAGTAAAGCTTTGGCTCTTAACGCTAGAAAGTTATCGGCCAGTTCAATTGAAGCAATTCTTTCTAGATTGAGCTCTGTATTAACTGGTATTGCGACAAATTCAGTCTCTGCAATGACTTGACTATATTGCTCTTGTTGATAATAAAAACTAATAAGATCAAGTTTGGCTCGTGGATATGATTGCTTACTGCCAAGGTTTAACCAATATAGATATTGTTGTTCATTTCCTACTTGTTTGTAATACATCGCTAACTCATATGTAGCGCTTATATCTTTCGATGCCAACAAAGTTAAGGAGTTAAGCCAATTATCACTACCAGTTGTGTACTGTTTCAATTTTAATTTGAGGGCAGAGATGACATGTATTGAAGCAGCATAATTTACTTGGGCACTCGTTGCCTGCCCCTGTTGTATCTGTTGATTTAAAAACTGTTTTAACGAAAAAGAGCTTGTTGGCAGCAACACCAACAAGCTCATCAACAAAACCTTAATCAATTTCACGCTAATGCACTAGTTACCGAGCATTCGTCGATAACGAATCACGCATTAAATCAAGCTCGAGCTTGGCATATCGATGCTCAACAAATTCATAGACATTGGTACTCAGTGCCAATTTAAAATAGTTTGCAGCGACACGGTTGTCGCCATTGGCTTGATAAAACTTGCCGAGGTAAAAATAGGCTTCACAAAGTCGATCCGTTAGGTCTTTATTCGAACCTATCCCTTGAGTTAAATTAGTAACGAACTGATCCAAACTCAATTCGTCTAAGTAAAGTGCAATAACTTGTTTAGCCCAGACGTTGCTTTGAACCTTTAATGACCGCGCTTTTAAGTTTGTTTTTGCGCTATCTCCATCAACCTCTTTTTCCGCTAAGTATAACCATAGCAATCGGTAAGGGTCATTTTCTTGTTTGCTCAAAAATGTCGAAAAATCATCTGCAGCAAGTTGTGGTCGTCCACCATAATACAAGGCAATACCGCGATTTAAAAAAGCATATTCATGCTCAGGCGACAGTTCGATGGCTGAGTCAAACTGCTCGTAGGCCTGATTAAATTCTTGTAATTGTGTAAAGTGAATACCGATAAAATTATAGGCTTCAATTAAGTCAGGCTTAAGCCTTAATGCGCGATTAAAATCGAGTCTGGCTAGTGAACGCAAACCGACACTATCGTAGATCACCCCTCGATCGTAGTAGAGTTGAGCTTTTTGTACATCACTAATTTCGGCTCGGTGAATAACTTCGGTCAATCGCGCCAGGGCAATTTCGCTTTTATAATTAACAGTCATTGGCTCAGCAATAACTATATTTTCTAAGTTAGCAGAACTCCCCGAAGTGTTCGCACACCCTTGAACAAATATGAATAATAATGCAACGGCTAAATGTTTGTATTTCATTAAGATTAATCACCAAATTTTAACTAGGGCTTCGGCCTGATAAGAGAAATGTACCAGCCAAGGTAAGATAATTACGACAAGACAATAAAGTCAGTATATAAAAAAGGGAGCAATATTGCTCCCATTTTATCTATTGTTTACCGACTAAATCGTCAAAGTAAATTTACTCAGCAGCTGGTGTTTCTTGTTCAGCTGATTCTGCTTTTTCAGCAGCTTCTTTCATGCTTAAACGTACGCGACCTTGACGGTCTACTTCAAGTACTTTCACTGTCACTTCTTGGCCTTCAGTTAATACATCAGACACTGCGTTTACACGCTCTTCAGAAATTTGTGAAATATGAACTAAGCCATCTTTACCTGGTAATACATTAACAAACGCACCAAAGTCAACAATACGTACCACTTTACCTGTGTAAATTGTACCTACTTCGATTTCAGCCGTTAACGCTTTAATGCGGTTGATTGCATCTTCAGCTTGCTTACCATCAGTTGCAGCAATTTTTACTGTACCATCATCTTCAATTTCGATAGTTGTGCCTGTTTCTTCTGTAAGCTGACGAATTGTTGCGCCACCTTTACCGATAACGTCACGGATTTTATCAGAGTTGATTTTCATCGTATGGATACGAGGAGCAAACTGCGAAATATCATCACGATGTGAATTAATCGCTTGGTCCATCACACCTAAGATATGGATACGAGCAGCTTTTGCTTGGTTAAGCGCTGTTTGCATAATATCTTGCGTAATACCTTCAATTTTGATGTCCATTTGAAGTGCAGTAATACCGCCAGTGGTACCTGCTACTTTAAAGTCCATGTCACCTAAGTGATCTTCATCACCTAAAATATCAGAAAGAACTACGTGACTATCGCCTTCTTTAACTAGGCCCATTGCAATACCTGCAACAGAATCTTTAATTGGAACACCTGCGTCCATAAGTGCTAATGAAGTACCACATACTGATGCCATTGAAGATGAACCGTTAGATTCAGTTATTTCAGATACTACACGTACTGAGTACGGGAACTCTTCAATAGTAGGCATAACTGCAAGCATACCTCGCTTAGCTAAACGGCCGTGACCAATTTCACGACGCTTAGGAGAGCCAACAAAACCAGTTTCACCTACAGAATACGGAGGGAAGTTGTAATGAAGCATGAAAGTATCAGTTTTCTCACCTAAGATAGTTTCAATGCGCTGTGCATCACGTTGAGTACCTAACGTTGCCGTTACTAATGCTTGGGTTTCACCACGAGTAAATACTGCTGAGCCGTGAGTTCTTGGCAATACACCCGTCATCACGTCTAATGCACGGATCATTTCAGGATCACGACCGTCAATACGAGGGTGACCTTGAGTAATACGACCACGAACGACATTTTTTTCTAAATCATGGAATAAATCTTTAGCTTCTTGTACGTTAAGCTCTTCATCTTCACTAAGTAACTTTTCAATTACTTCGTTTCTTATTTCTGCAACTTTTTCGTAACGTGATGCTTTTTCAGTAATTTGATAAGCGTCATTTACTTGTTCAGTAGCAAGTTCTGCAATTTTAGCTGTTAATGTTTCATTCTTAGCCGGTGCTTCCCAGTTCCAAGAAGGTGTATTTACTTCAGCTGCAAATTCTTTAATCGCATTTACTGCAATTTGAGACTGCTCATGACCGTATACAACAGCACCTAACATCACTTCTTCAGAAAGCACATCAGCTTCTGATTCAACCATTAATACAGCGGCATCAGTACCAGCAACAACTAAATCTAGTTGACTTGTTTCTAATTCAGACTGTAATGGGTTAAGAATGTACTTACCTTCAGTGTAACCAACACGTGCAGCACCTACTGGACCATTAAATGGCATACCAGTAATAGCTAATGCAGCAGATGTACCTAATAATGAAATAATATCAGGGGCAATTTCAGGGTTTGCTGAAACAACAGTGATAATGACTTGAACTTCGTTAGTAAACCCTTCTGGGAATAACGGGCGAATTGGACGGTCGATTAAACGTGCCGTTAAAGTTTCTTCTTCAGAAGGACGACCTTCACGCTTGAAGAAGCCACCAGGAATTTTACCTGCAGCGTATGTTTTTTCTTGGTAGTTAACAGTAAGCGGGAAGAAATCTTGACCTTCTTTCGCTTCTTTCTTACCAACAACAGATACTAATACGCTAGTATCATCCATGCTTGCCATTACAGCTGCAGTTGCTTGACGAGCGATAACACCCGTTTCTAATGTTACGGTATGTTGACCGTATTCAAATGTTTTAGTTACCGGAGTAAACATTTATTTTATTCCTTAGTTGAGACACTAATTTACCTATTTAAATTAGCTCTATTTTCTATCATTTAATTTTGCACGGTAATTATACTGACAAACGAAAGCATTGCTAGTTTCAAGACAAATTTATACATGTTTGTCGGTAAATATTGTCCAGATTCATCATTTTATCTATTGCTCAGCGAAATTTACCCGTTTGAATCAGTAATAATTCAGCCATATTCAATATTTGTCAGTTATTTTTCCGGTGAGTAGGACTTGTCCGTAGAAGAGTGTAGATCAAACCAGTCGATTACATCGCTCCATATATTCGATGATTTTCGACTGAAAAACTTCATATGACCAATTTCAGATAGCCCATACGCTTCTGGTCTGAATGTTTTTTTCTTGGCATACGCCTTAGCTTTGGTAAAAACGCTCAGCATGTCATCAACGTTTTCATTAATGGCAATACCGTCATCACTCGCGTTGGTCCAAAATGACGGCATATCTAATTCATCATACAAGTGATGATGAACTGTTCGTCCAAAGGCTGTTTTCACGTACCCAGTGCCGTTGCACCATAAGCGCCATTGTTGGGCGGCTTCTTTAGGTAGAGGCTCGCCCATACCAACAACATCTGATTTGGTGTAACCAAATAATAAATTACTCAATGGACTAAACACGTTCATAAAGAAATGAGCTTGAATTTTAAAAGGCATTTTCATATTGCTAAGTTGTCCTGAAGAACAGGCAAAATTAAAAACCGACTTAATGTCTTTAGCGTTATGCATTAGTCCGATCAGCTGTCCACCTGCACTATGGCCTACTAAATGATAATCAACACCAGGAAAATATGTCTTTAGTGCGTCAAGTACTGCGGGCATGTCTTGCTCGCCCCATTGCTGTAGTGAAGCCTTACTTTTTGAGACATGCCCTATTACCGACTGCCCAATCCCTCTATTATCAAACGTGAGTACACCGTAGCCCTGCTCACTTAAATGTTGGGCAAAACTAGCGTAGAACTGGCGTTTTATACCGGTGGCTGGTGCAATCATAATCCCAGCTTTTAATTTCGAAGGACCTTGTGGCGTAAATAAGGATCCCACTAATTGATAACCGTCTTGGCATGTCACTTTTATTGTCGTTATATCTACACCCATTTATATGGCGCCAATTTCAATTGAGTTAAGATCATCATACAGAATAAAAGCAACTGGTCAAACCACCAATATTCAGTAAGGTTTATCTGTTTGAAAAGCTTATTATTGAGGCACAAAAAAAGGAGCCTATAGGCTCCTTTTTCTTAAGCAAAACATCGATTAACGACGTAAGCCTAATTTAGCGATTAAGCCAGTGTAACGTTCAACGTTTTTACGCTTCAAGTAATCAAGTAACTTACGACGTTGGCTTACCATGCGTAATAAACCACGACGTGAGTGGTGATCATGGATGTGCTCTTTGAAGTGACCTTGAAGGTGGTTGATTTGAGTAGTTAATAAAGCAACTTGTACTTCAGGAGAACCAGTGTCACCTTCTTTTACTGCGTATTCTGCAACAATTGCTGCTTTTTCTTGTGCGTTTAAAGACATAATTTTTACCTTAGTGTCAAAGTGTTAATATTCTCACCAAGCCAAACACTAATTCAGCTATGGTGTAAAAGAGCGCGTATTCTAACAGCCAATCATCAGATTGCAAGCTAAAATACGCCAAACGCTAAAGTCATGTCACTGACATGACATTTTAACTGATTATTTCGTCGCTGTGCTCAACAATAATGCGCTTTGGCGCAACCATACCGTCTTCATTGATTTGTCCAACACCGATAAACTCGTTAGTATCATCGACATACACTTGCACAAAACCGTCTTTAGGTGAATTTTGAGCTTGAACAGGGTTACCATGCCGCAAATAAACCACCGATTGTTCATCTACAGAGACGCGAGGCATACCTTCAAGTGCGGTATTCATGGGCACTAAAAGCGGATCTATATAAGTAGAAAGTGTTTCACCTTCTTGCTTTGCTTGTTCAAGCAAACCTTCTAGCTGCTCTAATGTTACCATCTTGTCTCGAGGATAACTGCCAACAGATACGCGGCGTAACATTGAAACATGGGCACCACAACCTAAAAGCTCGCCCAAATCATCCACGATAGTACGAATATAGGTACCTTTCGAAACATGAATTTCTAAATCAACTTCATCATTTTCAAAGCGCAATAAATCAAGTCTAAATACGGTTATATCGCGAGCTTCTCGCGGAACTTCAATACCTTCACGGGCATACTTATATAATGGTTGCCCTTGATATTTTAATGCAGAAAACATTGAAGGTATTTGCTGAGTGGTTCCTCTGAAAGTATCTAACGCTTCTAATAATTGCTTATCAGAGACATCAACCGCTTTTTCAGTAACAATCTCACCATCAGCATCACTCGTTGTAGTTCTTACACCGAGCTTCGCTGTCACTTGATAAGTTTTATCTGTATCAAGTAGAAATTGAGAGAATTTAGTACCTTCACCTAAACAAACAGGCAACATCCCGGTAGCTAACGGATCCAAAGCACCTGTATGCCCTGCTTTTTGTGCAAAATAAATACGCTTCACTTTCTGCAACGCTTGATTTGAAGAAATTTCAAGCGGCTTATCTAATAGCAAAATGCCGTTAATTGGACGGCCTTTACGACGTTTCGCCACAGTTATTCTTCTCCGTCTTCTTCAACATCACCAGAACGACGTTCATCTTCAGCAACCGCTTGGTTAACTAAATTAGTCATTCTTACACCTTCAATCATGGACTTATCAAATACAAATCGTAATTCAGGCATTATTCGTGCCTTGATTCGTTTGGCTAACAGCGTGCGTATATAGCTTGCTGCCTCATTCAAAATCACGATTGACTCTTCAGCACTTTGATCTTCCAGAGTGAAAAATGTAACGAAAACTTTTGCGTAAGCTAAATCTCGCGTCACTTCAACTGCATTAACGGTGACCATGCCTAAACGCGGATCTTTAACTTCACGTTGGATAATCATCGCTACTTCTTTTTGTATTTGCTGACTTACACGGTCAGTACGAGCATAATCTCTCGCCATAGCAAACTCCTAAATACATTAAATTAAGCTACTAAAGTTATAAATTTCATAACTATGATAGCTAAAAATGGGGGCTAAGCCCCCATTTAACAAATTTCATATAATGAAACGATTAAAGTGTTCTTTTCACTTCAACAGTTTCAAATACTTCGATCTGATCACCCACTCTAACGTCATTGTAATTCTTAACACCGATACCACACTCAGTACCGTTTCGAACTTCTTGAACATCATCTTTAAAGCGACGCAGTGATTCTAACTCACCTTCGTAAATTACAACGTTTTCGCGTAGTACACGAATTGGCGCGCTACGCTTGATGATACCTTCGGTAACCATACAACCAGCGATTGCGCCAATCTTAGGCGACTTAAATACATCACGTACTTGAGCAAGACCAATGATTTCTTGTTTGAACTCAGGTGCAAGCATACCGCTCATCGCTTGCTTCACTTCATCAATCAATGCGTAGATCACGCTGTAATAACGCAGGTCAATTTTCTCCGACTCAATAACTTTACGAGCAGATGCATCAGCACGTACGTTAAAACCAACAACAATCGCGTTTGATGCTGCTGCTAAAGATGCATCAGTTTCAGTAATACCACCAACACCAGAGCCGATGATTTTAACTTTAACTTCGTCAGTAGAAAGCTTAACTAATGAGTCAGAAATAGCTTCTAATGAACCTTGAACATCAGATTTAAGCACCACATTTACTTCAGAAACTTCACCTTCAGCCATATCAGTGAACATGTTTTCAAGTTTAGCTTTTTGTTGACGAGCAAGTTTCACATCGCGGAACTTACCTTGACGGTATAAAGCAACTTCGCGTGCTTTTTTCTCGTCTTTAACAACTGTAGCTTCATCACCTGATTGCGGCACACCACTTAAACCAAGGATTTCAACTGGAATTGAAGGGCCAGCAGACTTAATATCTCTACCTAATTCATCACGCATAGCTCGTACACGACCATACTCTAAACCACAAAGTACAATATCACCTTGGTTTAACGTACCTTCTTGAACAAGTACCGTTGCGACAGGGCCACGACCTTTATCAAGTTTTGACTCAACGACAACACCACTTGCCATTTTGTCTACGACAGCCGTAAGCTCTAACACTTCTGATTGTAATAATATTGAGTCAAGTAGTTCGTCAATACCTAAGCCTGTTTTAGCTGACACGTGACAGAACTGAACGTCACCGCCCCACTCTTCCGAGAGGACATCATGTTGTGATAACTCACTCTTAACGCGATCAGGATCAGCCGTTTCTTTATCCATTTTGTTTACAGCGATAATAATTGGCGCATCAGATGCTTTTGCATGCTGAATTGCTTCAATTGTTTGAGGCATAACGCCGTCATCAGCCGCAACAACAATAATAACAATATCCGTTGCTTTAGCACCACGAGAACGCATTGCGGTAAACGCAGCATGTCCTGGAGTATCTAAGAAGGTAATCATGCCGTGGCCAGTTTCAACATGGTATGCACCAATATGTTGAGTAATACCACCCGCCTCGCCTGAAGCCACTTTAGCTTCACGAATATGATCTAGCAATGACGTTTTACCGTGATCAACGTGTCCCATAATTGTTACAACTGGTGCACGAGTGATTGCATCACCTGTATCGCCACGATCTGATAATACCGCTTCTTCAAGGGCATTTTCTTTAACAAGAACCACTTCACGACCCATTTCTTCTGCAACTAAAGCGGCAGTTTCTTGGTCAATCACTTGGTTAATGGTTGCCATCGCACCCATTTTGAACATGACTTTTACTACTTCTGCGCCTTTAACCGACATTTTGTTTGCCAATTCAGCAACTGAAATAGTTTCACCAATACGTACGTCGTTAAGCTTAGTTTCTACTGGCTTTTGGAAGCCATGTTTTAAACTTTGAGGTGCAGATAGTGTTTGCTTACCACGACCTTTACGACCACCACGAGCGTTGCGATCTGGCGCTGCTTTCTTCTTCTTACGACGGCGTCCGCCTTCATCTTCAGAATCCACTTTGTCTTCAGCTTCTTGCGCATATTTAGAAGACGTAACATGAACAACATCATTTTCATGCTTTTTACGCTCTTCGGCTTCTTTCTTCCAGCGTGCTTCATTCTCTTCCGCTAAACGTTTAGCTTCTTCAGCACTCTTACGCGCTTCTTCTTCCGCTTTAGCTGCAAGCTCTGCTTCTTGAGCCACGCGAATACGCTCAATTTCATCAGCTTCGGCACGTTCTTCTGGCGTCATTTCTTTCTTAGCTTCTTCAAGCTCTTTTGCTTTCGCAATTTTTGCTTCTTTTGCTTTAGCATCTGCTACAGCTTTTGCTTCGGCTTTTGCTTTAGCGTCTTCTGCTGCTTTTGCAGCTGCAGCTGCTTTTGCTTCTTCAGCTGCTTTTGCTGCTGCTGCCGCTTCTGCTTCGGCTTGTGCTTTTGCTTCTTCAGCAGCTTTCGCTTCTGCTTCGGCAATTTGCTGCTCTTCGAGGTCGCTGCGCTTGACATAAGTGCGCTTCTTGCGCACTTCTACTTGTACCGATTTTGCTTTACTGCCAGAACCTAGTACTAAAGTAGATTTTTTCTTACGATTCAGCGTCATTTTATTAGGTTGCGCTGCCGACTCGTCGCCATGTTGTTTCTTTAGGTACTCAAGCAGAGTTTCTTTCTCTTGCTCAGTTACCGAATCAGTTACAGTCTTTGTGATGCCTGCGTCAGCCAATTGGCCTACCAAACGTTCGACCGGCGTACCAATTTCATTGGCAAGTTGTTCAACTTTTACTTCTGCCATCTGTTTCGTTCTCCGGCGTTCTTATTCTTCATTAAACCAGCAGATGTTACGAGCAGCCATGATTAATTCACCTGCTTTTGCTTCATCCAGTTCTTCGATATCGATTAAATCATCAACGCCTTGCTCTGCAAGGTCTTCTAACGTACAAACACCTTTACTTGCAAAGACAAATGCTAAATGCTTATCTAAACCTTCAAGGTTTAATAAATCTTCAGCAGGCTCTGCGCCTTCTAGTGTTTCTTCACTTGCTAATGCTTGAGTCGTTAAGCTTGCCTTCGCTCTTTCACGAAGCTCTTCAACGATGTCTTCATTTAGACCATCTATTTCAAGTAATTCACTTGCTGGAACATAGGCAATCTCTTCTAATGAAGTGAAACCTTCTTCCGCTAGCATAGTGGCGAAATCTTCGTCGATATCTAATTTTTCAGTGAATAAATTTAGCACCTTGTCATTTTCAGCTTGATGCTTCTCATTCATGTCATCAACAGTCATGACGTTTAGTTCCCAGCCTGTTAACTGGCTTGCTAAACGAATATTCTGACCATTACGGCCAATCGCCATGGCTAAATTGCCTTCTTCAACAGCAATATCCATAGTGCCTTTGTCTTCATCAACAATAATTGATGCAACTTCAGCTGGAGCCATCGCATTAATAACGAATTGTGCGGGGTTGTCATCGAACAATACGATGTCGACACGCTCACCGCCTAATTCACCAGAAACTGCTTGTACACGAGAGCCTCGCATACCTACACATGCCCCTACTGGGTCAATACGCTTGTCGTTACTTTTAACAGCAATCTTTGCTCGAGAGCCTGGGTCACGAGCTGCGCCCTTAATCTCTAACATCTCTTCGCCAATTTCTGGCACTTCGACACGGAATAATTCGATAAGCATTTCAGGTTTTGCACGAGATACGAATAATTGTGCACCACGAGCTTCTGGTTTGATTGCGTACAATAAACCACGAATTCGGTCACCCGGACGGAAAACTTCACGCGGTAACATGTCATCGCGATAAATAATGGCTTCAGCATTATTACCTAAGTCTAAGATGACACTTTCACGGTTTGCTTTTTTAACAACACCCGTGATTAGCTCACCTACTTGATCTTGATATGCATCAACGATTAATGCACGCTCTGCTTCACGTACTTTTTGAACGATGACTTGTTTTGCTGTTTGTGTGGTGATTCGGTCAAATTTAACCGATTCAATTTGTTCTTCTACATAATCACCCAATACAGTTTCAGGCGCTTCATATTGCGCAGCTGAAAGACTCATTTCTGCAAATGGGTTTTCCATTTGATGATCATCTTCAACTACTAACCAACGACGGAAAGTATCGAACTCACCTGTTTTTCTATCAATGCAAACACGTACAATGATATCGCCTTCATATTTTTTCTTAGTGGCTGTTTCAAGTGCAGTTTCCATCGCCTCAAATATGCTTTCGCGAGGCACTGCTTTCTCATTTGAGACGGCATCTACAACCAGTAAAATTTCCTTACTCATGCTCTTTAGCCTTTATATTAAAGTTTAAAATTTGGGAACCAAGTTTGCTTTGTCAACGTTACTGTGTGGCAACTCATAGTCTTGGCCATCTACAATTACAATTAACATGTCATTTTCTACGGCGTCTAAAACACCTTTGAACTTTCTTCTACCATTTAACGGAATTGAAAGTTTAACGTCGACGGTTTCACCGACAACAGCCTCAAAATGAGCTAAATCAAATAGAGGGCGATCTAAGCCAGGAGAGGATACTTCTAAACTATATTCACTGCTGATCGGATCTTCGACATCCAAAATAGCACTTACTTGACGACTCACTTCTGCACAGTCATCAACGTCAATACCATTTTCATGATCGATAAACAAACGAAGAACGGAATGCTTACCCGCATTGATAAACTCAATACCCAGTAACTCTTTGCCTACTTGTTCTACTGATGGCCTAAGCATTTCAGTTAATTTTTGTTCAAATTTTGCCAATCCAATTTCTCCAGATATAAAAAAAGGGCATAAAGCCCAGCGAAAAATCCTGCTGTATTTGGTTATAAAATAAAGCCCTATAACCAAAAAAACCCCAATTCTGGGGCTTTTATCACTGACCCAGATTCAAGTTAGCACTTGGTGCTAACTTACAACTCAAGAACAAAATAACGCATGCGTTATTTCTCAGTGTGTTCTTGCGTTAAAAATCTGGTGCGAATTATATATTGGCGCCACCGCGATAGCAAGACGTAATGACGATTCCTTTAAATATTAATTGTTGCATAAAGCAAATAATTTACTGCTAAAATCAAAACTAAATAACATTACTATTTACAAGCAGTTAATAGTAAACCTGTAACATTCATGTTATAAGTGCCACTTGAGCTATAAGATACTTCATAACTCGGAGAGCAAACGTTAGTCATGTACACATTTTCCCAATTGCTGATTCGAAATGCGCTACTAGGTATTGTGTTTACAGCCAGTACCACATTATTAGCCTTTTATTTTCTTGCACAGCATAGTGCACAGCAACAAGACCTTCATCAGCAAGGTATTTATTCAGTTGCAAACGCTTTACATAATAATCAAAAGGAAATGTCTAGCACACTTAGGAAGAATGCTGATTATGACATCCTAGTAATTCGAAAATTTTCAAACCAAGAAAGTTTATATAGCTATAAGAATAGTAAAAAAGCGTTTTCATTCGCCTTTTTACAACCAGAACTTAAAACGGTCTCAATGAAAAATATTGACCTAGCCATTGAGTACCAACTTTCTAATGCGAATGAATCGATACTAATAGCCAAATTGCTTAGCGTCGTCGCTTCTGTAATTGCACTATTGATAATATTTGCGACCATTATGAGTAAGCGTCACAGTGAAAAATTTTTCCATGCAATAAATCAGCAGATAAAGATTGATTTAGCACTTATCAAAGCACCAGAAGGTAGCGGTGCAGTAGAGGACTTAGTCGACATACCAGAGCTCAAGCAAGGTATTCTTGAAATTAAACAGCTTATCGAATCACAAGTGGCTAATTCAAGCGTACTAGAAAAAGAAGCCTATACCGATCACTTAACTCATTTGGATAATCGCAATAAATTTGTTCAATTTTATGAAAATGTAATGAGTAAAGAAAGCAAAGTTAGATTTGGAGTGCTAATAATAACACGCTGTAGCGAGCTACAAACCGTTAATCAAATTCATGGTTATCACGAAGGCGATAATTACATTGTCAATGTATCAAAAATATTGAACAAAGGTGTTTCTGCATATCGCTCTGGCGAACTTTTTAGATTAAACAGTTCCGACTTTGCAACCGTATTGCCTAATGTCACGCTTAAAGAAGCTGAAAATTATGCTGCCGATTTAACTAGTCGTTTTAATGAGTTTCAGCAAGCGTCAGATCTTGACTCTGTTGCTTATTCTGGCTTGGTTTATTTTGATCGCACAAAACCACTGGGAGAGTTGCTCGCTTTGGCTGATACAGGTATTAGTATTGCGCAAACGCAACATATTAATGCTTGGTATGTTCAAAAAGACACTGAGTCGCTTAAAAGTAATGATGTAAATCGTGGTAATCAAAATTGGCGTCAAGAAATAGAAAGCGTAGTGGAAAATCAACGGGTAAGTTTGTTAATTCAACCGATCCAACCGACAAATCGAAACAGTAAGGTTTACAGTGAGGTACTTGCTCGATTTTTAAACTCTAATGATGAAATGTTGCCTACAGCTTCTTTTATAGCTATGGCAGAGAAGTTGGATAAGATATCAGCCGTTGATAAGCTTATTATTGAAACAACACTTAATGAGATTGCTTCAAAAAATATTGTCGACCAGAGTTTTGGTATCAATATTAGTGCGCGTACAATAACAGACGAACAATTTTTAATTTGGCTAGAACGACGTCTATTAAGAGAACCAAACATTGCGCCTCGTATTATTTTCGAAATCACCGAGCATGGCTTACAACAAAATATTAAAACCAGTAAACGATTTATTGACATGGTGCATCGCTCAGGTGCAAGAGTATGTGTAGAACGATTTGGTGTGGGGCTTACATCATTTAAATTCTTTAGAGATTTAAAACCTGACTTTATTAAAATGGATAGCACGTACACCCGTGATATTGATGATGATAAAAATAATCAGTACTTTTTACGGTTAATGGTTGATTTGGCCCATCGTTTGAGTATCAATGTCCTGGCAGAAAGTGTTGAAAGTCAGGAAGAAAAGCACACATTAGACCGACTATTCCTCGATGGTTGCCAAGGGTTTTATATTGGCAAACCTAAACCCATATAAAAACATCAACGCCGAAAAAAGTCTGCGAATCAGGCTTTTTTTTTGGATAAAAATCACACACATCAAGGAGCTTGCAATGACTCCTTTCATAGGTAAGGGCATAATTAGTAATAACCCTACAGAAGATATGTTGTTAATTGCGCAATAAAAAAGGATAATGGCCGGACTTTTACCGTCTTTATTATTGGTATGACAGATTATTTGTTATTGCTAGTTGGAACAGTCTTGGTGAACAACTTTGTACTGGTTCAATTTTTAGGCTTATGCCCGTTTATGGGTGTATCTTCAAAAACCGAAACTGCTATTGGCATGTCATTTGCCACGACATTTGTAATGACACTAGCGTCCTTGCTTAGCTATCTAGTGAATAGCTATATTTTAGTGCCCTTATCAATTGAATATTTAGAGACTATGTCCTTTATATTGGTGATTGCGGTAGTAGTGCAATTTACCGAAATGGTTGTTCACAAAACCAGTGCTAACTTATACCGTTTATTAGGTATTTTCTTACCACTAATTACCACTAACTGTGCCGTATTAGGTGTTGCTTTGCTTAACGTAAATAAGCAACATAACTTCTTTGAATCTCTAGTTTATGGCTTTGGCGCTGCCGTTGGTTTCTCACTTGTTCTTGTTATGTTTTCGGCAATGCGAGAAAAACTTGCCAACGCTGACGTACCAAAACCTTTCAAGGGCTCCGCAATAGCCATGATTACGGCTGGGCTAATGTCATTGGCCTTCATGGGCTTTACTGGTTTGGTAAAATTGTAATGGCTAATCTTTTTATCGCGATACTCGTTTTAGGTTTGATCGCCTGCCTATTTGGCGCTCTGCTTGGCTATGCATCCGAACGTTTTAAAGTAGAAGGAGATCCACTTGTTGAACAACTAGACGCCCTACTTCCACAAACCCAGTGTGGCCAGTGTGGATATCCTGGTTGTAAACCCTACGCGGAGGCCGTTGCCAACGGCGAGGCCATCAATAAATGTGCCCCTGGTGGTGAGAGTACCATCAAAAAAATAGCTGATTTAATGGGCGTTGAAGTTCAGCCACTTGACGAAAGCCATGCTAGCGACAATAGCCCTAAAGTTGCCTTTATCATTGAAGAAGATTGCATAGGTTGTACTAAGTGCATACAAGCATGCCCTGTTGATGCCATTATTGGCGCCGCGAAACAAATGCACACCATTATTGCTGATGAATGTACAGGATGTGACTTATGCGTCGCACCATGCCCTGTCGACTGTATTGAGATGTTACCTATCCCACAAACGACAAAAAACTGGCAATGGGACTTAAATGCTATTCCAGTGGCTCAGATTGATTAGGTGATTGAACAGTGCAAGCAATAATAGAACGAATTAAAAAAGGTCAGTTCTGGAAGTTTCATGGCGGCATACATCCTCCTGAGCAAAAATTCCTCACCAATGATAAACCGATTAAGAACAGTGCTATTCCAGAACTGTTAATCATTCCAATTCAGCAGCATATTGGCCTTCCAGCTGATCTCTTGGTAAAACCAGGCGATAAAGTTTTAAAAGGTCAGCCCTTAACTCAGCCAAGCTTACCGATGATGGTCCCCGTACACGCATCAACAAGCGGTGAAATCATCAAAATCGAAGATCATATGGTTGCTCATCCTTCAGGATTAAGTGAACCATGTATTTTTCTTAAACCTGACGGGTTAGATACGTGGCGCAAGAAAGATATTTGTAGTGATTACACGCAGATATCAAGTAAAGAAATCGTTGAAAAAATTGCCAATGCAGGGATTTCAGGGATGGGAGGCGCAGGCTTTCCGACACACATTAAAGTTGATACGAAAGCCAACATCGAGTTTTTAATCATTAACGCCGCGGAATGTGAGCCATATATTACAGCAGATGATCTGCTTATACGCGAACACAGCGCAAAAGTAGTGGAAGGCATAAAAATACTAAAGCAGCTGCTTGCCCCTGAGCATATCCTGATCGGAATAGAAGACAACAAGCCCGACGCTATCGCAACATTGACAAAGGTGACTGAGTCTTTTAATGATATTCATGTTTGCGCCTTGCCGACCAAATACCCTACTGGTGGCGAAAAACAATTAATAAAAGTACTAACCGGCAAAGAAATTCCGAGCGGCACCCTCCCCTCAAGCCAGGGGATTATCATGCAAAATATTGCCACCTGTTTTGCAATCGCAGAAGCAGTCATTGACGATATTCCGCTTATTCGACGTGTTATTACGGTATCAGGTCAAGCATTGGCTAAGCCGCAAAATATTTGGGCTTACCTTGGGACGCCTGTTGCAAGTTTGCTCAGCCAATTTGGCTATAAGCCTGATATGGATATGAAGAGTATTATAATGGGTGGGCCTATGATGGGCTTCACTCTGCCATCTGACCAAATACCTGTTGTTAAATTCACTAACTGCGTGTTAGCACCGTCTGAAAAAGAAATTGATAGTAATCAAAAAGAAGTTGAATGTATTCGTTGCGGCCAATGCGCCGAGGTTTGCCCTAGTCAACTATTGCCTCAGGAATTGCAGTGGAGTGCTAAAGCTAATGACCATGAGCAACTTCAAAAGCTTAACCTCTTTGATTGTATCGATTGTGGAGCTTGCGCATATGTATGTCCAAGTCATATTCCACTTGTCCACTATTACCGTATTGCGAAAGCTGATATTCGTCAAAAACAGTTAATGGAAATCAAAGCAGAAAAAGCAAAAATTAGATTTGAGGCACGTAAATCTCGGCTAGAACGAGAAAAACGCGAGCGAGAAGAAAAACAACGTAAGGCATCTGAAGCTCGTAAAGCTGCAATGAATGCCAAATCAGCTGATGGCAGCAATGCCCAATCAGCCGTAGCGGCAGCACTTGCCCGAGTGAAAGCGAAAAAAACACAACAAGAGCCACAGCCAGATACAGTAAAAAATGGCACTAATGGCTCTTTAACCAATGATGATGATGCAATTGATAAAAAGTCTCAAGTATCAGCAGCCATCGCTCGAGCAAAGGCAAAAAAAGCAGCAAAAGCAAAAATCCAGCAAGATGCAGTGCAGCACGTCAATACAGCTCCTAGCACCACCATCGACGACTCAACAGTTCAACAAAATGAACAAACATCAACATCTCCGAAAAAATCACCAGCCGTTGCTAGAGCAATCGCAAAAGCTAAAGCCAAAAAGCTTGCCGAACAGCAAGCAGAAGAAAATGCTACAACAACAGGTAAACTAGTTATAGAAACAGAAAGCGAACCTGACAAATCTGACAAATCTGACAAATCTGACAAATCGTCGGCATTAGATAAAAAACAAAAAATAGCCGCCGCAGTTGCTAAAGCCAAAGCTAAAAAACTAGCCCAAAAGCAAGTCCATGGTATGGCTGAAGTATCAAAAAACGGTGAAACGCGAGAAAAAGTCGATGACGATACGACCATTCAAGAAAACAAAGAAATCGATAATGAAGTTGAGATAGATAAAAAGGCAAAAGTTAGCGCTGTAATCGCCAAAGCTAAGGCGAAAGCTCAACTCAACAAACAATCAAAAAATGATAGCTCGGCACAAAAGAATTCGAGCAATGACGAAAAGAAAAAGCGAATTGCTGCCGCAGTAGCAAAAGCTCAAGCCAAAAAACAACAACGAACTGAGTCAAATTAACTTATGGCATTTTGGATAGCTAGTTCTCCCCACAATCATATACAGCAAAAAACCTCTGCGCTGATGCGTCTGGTTATATTCGCAACAATTCCTGGCATATTTGCGCAGTGGTATTTTTTCGGTTGGGGCAACCTTATTCATATTGCGCTAGCGGTAATGACTGCGTTGCTGACTGAATTTTTTGTATTATCTTTGCGAAATAAAAACATCAGCCAGCAGATTTTTGACGGAAGCGCCATTTTAACAGCCATACTGATTGGCATTTGCGTACCCGCCATCGCTCCTTGGTGGGTAACCGTAATAGGTAGCGTTTTTGCGATTGCCGTTGTCAAGCAGTTGTATGGAGGCTTAGGCCACAATCCTTTTAACCCTGCAATGTCTGCCTACGTTATGTTGTTAATATCGTTTCCATTACAAATGACCACTTGGTTACCTCCATTGTCTCTTGTATCAATGGAATTAACGTTTCAAGATACGTTATCGGTCATTTTTACCAACAATACACTAGCTGGTTTTTCAACAGAACAATTGCGGACAAGTATTGATGGTTTTACCATGGCAACACCGCTCGACACATTGAAAACGAGCCTAACCACTGGTCATACAATTAATGAAGGATTAAACTCGCCTGTATTTGGTGACAATTTCGCTCTCGGCTGGGAATGGGTCAATGCAGGTTTTTTACTGGGTGGATTATTTTTAATCGTTAAAAAGGCCATAGACTGGACGACCCCTGTTAGTTTTTTACTCAGCTTGTTTGTTTGCTCTCTTGTTGCCTTTTTCATCAGCCCTGATATGAATGCATCCACCATGTTCTATTGGTTTTCCGGTGCAACAATGCTTGGCGCATTCTTTATCTTAACAGACCCTGTCACAGGTGCGACGAGCGTTAAAGGACGACTGGTTATTGGTGCGCTCGCTGGCCTGCTAGTGTTTCTTATTAGAAAATTTGGCGGCTACCCTGATGCAATTGCCTTTGCCGTTTTACTGTGTAATATGGCAGCACCGCTTATTGATCAATACACCAGACCACGCACCTATGGTCATGATTTGGAGCGTAAATGATGAAACTGGCCATAGAGAAAAATGCTCGAATCCTCGCTATTTTCGCTATTGTTTGCACAGCGATTGTTGGAATCACCTTTGAGTTCACAAAGAACCGAATAAAGAAACAAGAGCAAGCTCAATTATTGAGTACACTTAAGAGTATTGTTCCTGCAACGATTCACAACAATGACATGTCTGAACACTGTGTTGGTATTACCGATGAACAGCTTGGCTCAAATACGCCACAAATAGCCTACCTTGCTACGCTGAATGGGCAAGCTGCTGGGGCTGCTATTACCTCAGTTGCTCCTGATGGCTATAATGGCAACATTTTTATCATTTCCGCTTTTACTGTTGATGGCACTATTACCGGTGTTCGAGTATTAAAGCATAAAGAAACACCAGGCCTAGGCGACAAAGTGGAATTACGAAAGAGTGATTGGGTGAAAAGTTTTGATAGTAAGACTTTTGACGACATGAATGAGTCTCGCTGGGCGGTAAAAAAAGATGGAGGACAGTTCGATCAATTTACCGGTGCGACCATTACGCCTAGGGCCGTAGTTAAAGCAGTGAGACAAGCAGCATTATTCTTCAACAAAAATATGTCTTCGCTTTTTGAACAACCGAATATGTGTGAGACAAATCAATGAAAATAACACAAGAATATAAAGATCTCGCCTGGGAAGGATTATGGAAAAATAATCCAGGATTAGTCCAGTTGTTAGGTTTGTGTCCACTGTTAGCTGTTACCTCTACACTTACCAATGCTTTAGGTTTAGGTTTGGCAACGTTGTTAGTGCTAGTAGGCTCTAACGCTACGGTATCAGTTGTTCGCCAATGGGTACCTAAAGAAATTCGGATCCCTATCTTTGTATTGATCATCGCAGCCTTTGTGACCTTAATTCAACTGTTGATGAATGCATTTACTTATGGTTTGTATCAATCGCTTGGTATTTTCCTACCTTTAATTGTAACCAATTGCGCCATAATTGGCCGCGCTGAAGCATATGCCTCGAAAAATCCAGTCAAACAAGCCAGCTTTGATGGTTTAATGATGGGGCTTGGTTTCACTGCTGTTCTCGTTGTACTAGGGGCTATTCGTGAAATTTTAGGACAAGGCACACTGTTTGATGGTGCCGACTTACTGCTAGGAAGTTGGGCCAGTATATTAAGACTAGAAGTATATCAATTGGACACCCAATTTTTATTAGCAATACTGCCTCCAGGTGCTTTCATCACCATGGGCTTTCTGATTGCCATAAAAAATATTATTGACGAGAAAGCAGCAGAACGTAAGCCAAAAGAAACAGAACAATCTATAGAGCGTGTTCGCGTGAATTTTGATGCTCAATAAATTTTATAGATAGAAATAACATAACAATGAATAAAGAAAAACGCTTAGAAATACTGACACGTTTACGCGATGACAACCCCAATCCGACCACTGAATTAAATTTTGATTCACCGTTTGAATTACTCATTGCTGTATTACTGTCAGCTCAAGCGACAGACGTTGGCGTTAACAAAGCCACCGCAAAACTCTACCCTGTTGCAAATACCCCGCAAGCAATACTCGATTTAGGCTTAAACGGACTGAAGTCTTACATCAAAACCATCGGACTATTTAATACCAAAGCCGAAAACACCATGAAAACTTGCCAAATGTTGGTAGACCTCCATGGTGGTGAAGTACCAGAAAGCCGCGAAGCACTAGAAGCCTTACCGGGTGTAGGCAGAAAAACAGCAAACGTAGTACTTAATACCGCATTTGGTTGGCCGACTATCGCAGTCGACACACATATTGATCGCGTTTCAAACCGTACTAAATTTGCCATGGGTAAAAATGTGGTAGAAGTAGAAAACAAGTTACTTAAAGTTGTGCCCGCAGAGTTTAAGGTTGATGTACATCACTGGCTTATTCTACATGGTCGTTATACCTGTGTGGCTCGTAAACCACGCTGTGGCGCCTGCATTATTGAAGATTTGTGTGAGTTTAAAGATAAGACTGAATAATTGATGTTAACTTTGTGCGATCCAAAGACATTAAAAAATAATTGGATTGTTCTAAGTTAATAGAGTAGTAGTAGTTGTGACAATTACCTTAGAGGAATTGTCACAACTTTATTACCTATTGCTTACTTTGATAACTCTTTGGCTGTATCAACAAAAATCCCTTGAATATCATTTGCTTCACGCTCTGATTGACCGCCATGTTTTAAAAAGGCTGCGATAATAGTTTGAGTTTTTTCTTCTTTTGCTCGCTCTAAAAAGTACCTCAACTCTAATTCACTGCCAACATCTTCATCTATAATCGAAGCAGTAATGATCTCTTTGTACATTACGATATCGCGTACTTCCCAACCGCTAACCGTTAATAATAACTGTTGCAGAAACTCATTCATCTCAATTTTAGGAACATATTGAGTGATAATGTTTAATTGCTCAGCTTGTTGAACTGTAAAATCTGCGCCTGTTAATAAAGCTTGTAGAGCCTTCCCTTTACCTAATCGGCGAGCAAATTGTACAGCTCCCTGGCCGCCCGTAGGTATATTTATATATAATTCCGGCTGAGCGAACGCTGAGTTTTCAGTGCCGTAAGCTAAATCACATGCCATTACAAATTCATTGCCTCCACCACGAGCAACACCGTCAACAATAGCAATTGAAAGCTGCTTCATTGCTTTAATATTTGCAATCATGTGATTAAACTCTATTGACGCAGCTTGCCCTCCCTGAGTTCCATTTATAACATTAAGATCGAGATGAGCAATAAAAAATGCGTCATGAAATGACTTAAATACAACGGCTTTAATTTCACGTTCATCTTTTAACGACAAAATAAACTGGTTCAATTCATTAATTAAATCAATAGTTAAAATATTAACAGGCGGGTTTTTAATTAAAACAGTTGCGATACCTGCTTCTTTTGTGATGATGAGTTTATTCATAGTCATTGCCTCTTTGCTTAAGAATTCGTAAATCGATATTGTTCACGACAAGTTCATGAAGCTAATTTAATATCCTTTTTGACATCCAAAAACAGATAAAAATGAATTATAATGTTTCCTTATTGGAACCAATGAGCGAATTTATGGATCTAGCAAGCAGACTATTACTACTATTAGAAGTTTCTGAGTTAGGCAGTTTTGCAAAGGTATCGGAGTACCGAAACGTAAATAGATCTGCTATTTCCAAGCAGATTGTAAAGCTTGAAGATGAACTTGGGGTTCAGTTATTGAATAGAACAACACGTTCGCTGTCATTAACTGTTGCAGGGAGTGAAATGGTCGGCCAAGCAAAACAATTGAGAGACTTACTAAATAACTCTAAACGTTTAGCTGAAAACTATCATAGTGAGCCAAGAGGTGAACTTAAAATTTCTAGCTCGACATTGTTAGGTCGCCAATATGTACAAAAAGCAATATTAAAGTTTCAAACCCTATACCCAGATATTCGAGTAGAGTTGCTACTTGAAGATAGAGTGGTTGATATTGTAGGTGAAGGTTTTGATATAGGGTTTCGTATTGGTGAGCCGAAAGAGTCAAATCTTATTGCTAAACAAATTGCCAGAAATCGATTGTTGATTGTCGCATCTCCTGAATTTTTGCAAAAATATGGAACTCCAAAAACAGTTCCAAAATTGGAAAGTCTGCCAGCGGTTGTTTATTCTGCTCAAGGGCTAGTCATTGATAAATTTAAGTATATGGATAGTTCGGGGAGTGAAGCTCATTTTCAGTTAACTCCTACTTATAGGGTCAATGAAGTTGAAATGCTGATTAATACGGCACTTGCGGGAAATATGCTGGCAGTAACTACTGCTCAGATGATAGAAAACGAAATACTGGATGGTAAGCTCGTTCCCATAATGACACACCTTAACTTAATAGACTATGGTACATTTCACGCGGTCTACCCTCACCGAAATGCGCCGATGAAAACTAAATTATTTATACAAACACTCAAAGAAATGGTTGGGGAAAAGCTCCCAATTTGGGAAACCCGTATACCTGATTTCGACAAAATGTATGGGCATAATTTCTAAGTCTGCTATTGACACAACTAAGAAGACTTTTAGCACCTACTTTCATTATCTTTTGGCTGACCGACTATCGCAGTCGACACACATATTGATCGCGTTTCAAACCGTACTAAATTTACCATGGGTAAAAATGTGGTAGAAGTAGAAAACAAGTTACTTAAAGTTGTGCCCGCAGAGTTCAAAATAGATGTACACCACTGGCTAAACTTGCATGGTCGCTGTACCTGTGTAGCATGAAAGCCTCGTTGTGGCGTTTGTATTATTGAAGATTTGTGTGAGTTTAAGGATAAACAGAATAATTGTTGTTCTTCGATCATTTCTGATGAATTGTTTGACATTATGCCAAAGTATTGGTGTTTCTTATAAAAATAATAAACAGTAGCCTCATAAAAAATTTTCTATGAGTATCCTTTAGCCTCTACTTAAAAAGACAAACCCTCACCGGTGCCACTGTGAGGGTTCATCAAAGTATTAGCGGCTTTCAAAACGCATTTTAAATCAAGTGATAGTTCGCTTAAAACATTAATCAATGATCATTGGTTCATATGCTTCAAACTCACCCGTATACCAATATTTAATAATTTTTTCTGCTGGTTTCCCTCTAATCGATTGTGACATATTAGGAAAACCTTCTACGGTATTGATACGTTGATTCTCATCGGGTATCAAGGTATCTGATAACCAATACCCAGTCGCAGTAGTTGTACCTAAGGTATCAAAGTAAGGTTGATTATCAGCGGCTCGCAACAACCCTTCGGTAAATATTGCTTGTGCAGAAAAATCGGTTTTTACTTCACTTTGAACACAATCAGTTGTAATACCATTGATAGTTCCTGATGTGCAGAAACCATCTTCAATCCAACCTGTTGATAAAAATGAGGCGTGGCTCTGACCAAAAAAGTTAAAAATTACTTTAGGGATAGTTTCACTTGAATTATACCAACAAGGTTGGCTATCTAAGCAACGCCATTGTTTATGGGTATCTTCAATAAATTGAGTCGCCCGCTCTGCTATTAATTCAACAGTAGCAGTGGCCACTTCATCATCTGTTAGTAGATGTCCGAATGGTAATATCATGCCGTCAACTTTATCGAATACACGCTTATCATTCCATTGAGGACCATCACCAACATAAATTTTTCCAGTGAACCTTTCCTTAATTTTATCAATGATGCCCCCCATTCTTTCCATGTAATAATCTTTAAGTTCGTCTGTCTCTTCCTGAGTGTGATGTTCGTCTATTCCACAATGAAAACATAGCCACATAGCACTCCAATCTGCTGAAATAGCACCTACGCCGAGTGTTTCTAGGCGTTCTGCTTCCCACAACATGTGAGTTTCATGTGTATCCATAATTTTCTTTAATAGCGGCATATCTACTCTGACATAACCAGTCTCAAGTAGCCCGTCGAACAACCAATTTTGATTTGTATCTTGTCCTAAGAACTGCCAAATATAGTGAAGCTCCAAGCCTAATTTTTGACCTTCCTCTACAATGTATTCAATCACCCAATCATCTAAATGCTTAGAGTTATGGTCCACCAACCAAGAGTCGGCTTGAACATCTTGCCAGTAGCCGAAATTATAGATAGAAACTGTGTTTACACCGTGATTTTTTAATCGCTTTAATGTCGTTCTGTACATTAATTTGATGTATTGTGTTTCTGAACAGTCTCGGATCCAGCTAGCGCCTTTTCCTTTGTAATTGTTATAAATCCACTCAACGCCATAATCCTTAAGGCCAACCCCTTTATAGCTTTCATCACTAAAAAAGTTTTGTGGCATTGGAGACTCATAGTCACCTAGGTATGATTCATAAACCATTGCGCTATGAGGGTTTACACAAGAGCCTTCTGAATTATCGCTGTTAACGGTAACAATTGTACTTGCAGCAATACTTCCGCATGTCAGTGTAAAAGTTTGCTCGCCAAAGTCATTCATAACAATGGATTCACTACCAGATAATGACTTTTCGCCAGTCCAAGCGCCAGAAGCTGTACAAGATGATGCGTTAGCACTTGACCAAGTGATTGTTGTAGATTCTTCTACCATCACTGTCATTGGGTTTGCTGATATAGATACTGTCGCAGAAGTTGGGGCACTTCCATCACCATCGTTAGCGCTGCTTGAGCCACCACCTCCCCCACAACCAGATAGTATTAACGCCAGTGACATAGATAATGTGACTGAAGATTTAAAGATGTTAGACATTTATACCTCATATAATGTTAGGTAAAAATGATCTACATTGATGTGATATAAAATATGTCCGTATATTTTGTAACCCCACGACCGTATGTAAACCACTTAGGCTGGTAGTTTTGCGTCCATTAACTTTTGCTAATGGTTGCCCTTAAAAATATGTTGGACAGTGTAACAGAGTGTAACCTAGATGATTGTTATTTTTTTGTAAGCATTCAGAAGCTATTTTAGTTCAGTTAATCCGCTTCAATAATATAACCTGGTTCATGCCTTGGGATAAAAATGCTGCTGCACAAGGAGGTCAAGTGATACATTATAAAGCCTTTATCGCTGCTTTGATGGCAAGGCAGCCATCAAAATTATTTTATCGATTAATAGCAACGCTTTCGATTAGTAAAATTAGGCTTTAATAAAAATCTACCATGGTTATCTTTGGCTGGCCAACAATAGCGTTAGATACTCACATCGACCGCGTATCAAATCGCACTATATTTTCCATGGGGAAAAATGTATTAGAAGTTAAGCAAAAACTTTTAAAAGTAGTACCTGCAGAATTTAAAGTGGATGTTCGCCACTGGCTAATTCTTCATGGTCGTTATATTTGTGTTGCCCGTAAACCAAAATGTGGTTCATGTATCATTGAAGATTTGTGTGAGTTTAAGGATAAAACAGAATAAAATTAATTTCTATAATGGTATAACAACCATTAAAAAATGAAACTCAACTTAAAACTTAAGCTTATTTCGGGGGATATCTTACCCTTCTCGAGATTATTTGAGTTTTCCTTGCCATATTTCATAGGCAACATCATTTTTTTTATTATTTTTAACACTGTACATTAATTCATCTGCGATTTTCATCGCTTCTTTTAAATCCGTAGGTAACGTTTCAAAAGTGACAATACCCACACTAAAGCTCACATTCCATCCTTTGCTAAGCATTTTTGTTCTTAGCTCTTCACTCGCTTTGGCAAATGCACTTTTTACTTCTGCTTGGCTAGTTTCGGGAAATATGACTGAAAATTCATCACCTCCCAATCTAGCGATAATATCTGTTTTTCGTAAGCTAGACACTAAGCAATTCGCTACAGAAATAAGCAATTCATCCCCCTTTAAATGCCCTATCGAATCATTGATTTTTTTAAAGTTATCGATATCGATATAAGACAGAGAAAACACATGCTTATATCTGATTGAACGGAGAATTTCATTAGCTAAATCTAGATAAAAGCTCCTAGAATTTGAAAGCCCAGTTAAACTGTCAGTACTAGCCATAACAAACTCTGAATTATGGACTCGTCTATAGTTAATAACTAATAGTGATACTAAAATATAAGTGGTCAGTCTTAATAATACATAAATAATTGATTCTCCCGAAAAAGTGAACGAGTCTATCGCTATTACATTTATAAACAAAGTTATAGAAACAATAAAAACAGACAATATGATGCCTGCTACTCGACTACCGTACCAGCTAAGGACTACGATAGGTATTAAAAGTAACGGCTCTATCATTGCAAAATGATTCACAAAAAATCCTAGTAGTACGATAGATAACGTAACCAAAAAACAGATAAGCACAACGAAAGACCTAGAATATTCATCTAGCCGACTAAGTATTGTTTTCACTGGAACCAGTTATTTTCATATGTTGCCATTTCATTCAGCCAAAAAAACGGAAGGAATAGGATAGTTTAGCTCTTTTTTACCCAAACGTAATGTTGTCAACCAATGGGGAGCCAATTCATTTATCACAAGAAGAAATTAAAACGGATATTTTAAGTTTTGAAGAATTTTTTAACTCGTCCGCAAAGTACGCGGCGACTTCCTTTAATAGGTCACCTTCTTGCTGATTGCGCTTCAATTCTTTTTCAAGCTCTCGAATGCGCTTCTCATGCTCGGATAATTCTTGATAGTGATCGCTGTTAGTGCCATAGCGCTTTAACCAGATGTAAAAACTGTATGTCGAGATATCTAGATGCTCAGCAACACTTGCGACGAAATGGCGTTTTTCAGTAACTTGTTTAACTGCTTGTATTTTAAGTTCTTCGGGAAAATATTTTAGCGTTCATTCATCCTCCTAGTACACAAAGTTTGCAACTTATTTGTGTCTAGGAAAATCTGGTCGATTCAAAATGTAGAAACGTTGAAACTCTCGTGAACGTATATGTTAACAACCTGAGCTATGAGTTCTATTTTTGATCGACCTTATACATTTACATTGACTAATACTTACTCTTTCGAAAAAGAGTTATGACCAATAACTAAATTGCGGAGGTGCAATTACCTCTTTGAGCTTATCAAGCTTATTATTTATAGCTGTTGAACTTGTTTCTGAATTTCTTGTAACATAACGCATGATCCCCATTTTATTAGGTAGTTCATACATATGCTGCATATTATCACCTGCAACATGGATATCAATTTCATTCAATTCATAAAAACTAGCATCAATATTAGGGGTTAGCGGTGCAATGATCACCTCATCAACACACTTGATATTCCTAATAATTTCACAACGTTGTTCGCAAGAAATAACAGGGATTCGTTTATAAGACTTAACATCTTCATCGGAATGTACGCCAACAATCAAATAGTCACCAAATTGTTTGGCTTTATTGAGTACTGACACGTGACCGACATGAAATAAATCAAATACTCCACTTGTATATACTTTTTTCATTTTGTTCTCCAATCATGGAATGAATAACAAAAGAATTTTTATTATTCATTCCATTAAATTTTTTACAACAAAACAGCCTCATTAGAACAACACAAGCCACTGTTTTTATTACATTTTTACAAAAACATCAATGAGAAAACCGAATTTACTCTGCTGACCTGAACTTCACTGACCAAAAACCAGCATTCATCATGTTCTAGATATAATACTTATAGAGTTATTGAGGTAAATAACGTTATAACCTTCAAACGTTCGAAAATAACAACCAGCCGTATGCAAGCGTTATAGCAAGAGTGTATAAAGCAAGAACATAATACCAAACTCCACCATTAAGCTTAGGTGTTCTTATAGGGGCTACATTTAAAACTGATAATGCAACGAGAGTGGTATAAAGCACGACGGTGAAAGCGGCTGTAGTCATAATACTTTCGAATAAAAAAACAAATACAAGAATGATGGCATTGTTATCATATGCAAGTCCTTTGTAAGCAGATTCGCCAGACAAGCCGAAAACGTTGAAATAACTTAACCGTAATACCCCTGCTGCAACAATTAAAAAAGCACCAGGGAATAACATCGGATCATAATGTCCGTAACTCAATAAAATCACAGCAGGACAAACTCCAAAGCTCACAATATCGATAAGGGAATCGACTTGCCCTCCAATTTGACCTTGGATAGCCGTTCTACTTTTCATTATTCTCGCGATTTTGCCATCATTCCAATCAAAGAATACGGCCCAAATTAACCCTATCATTGCGGCAGGATAATTTCCGACTAAGGCAAAAAATAACGCTAATAACGCAAAGAAAAGACCGACTAAAGAACAGATATTCGGAGGGTCAAAGGCAAGTGATAATATCGAAGGTGTCTCAATAGGTTTGAGGCATGGATTTTTTACAGGTAACATAAAATTCTCATTTAAATTAAATGTATGATTACGTGAATTTAATCTAAAAGAGAGAACAATTTGTCGATATTGTTATCGGGATTAGCTCGTTTTATGCTGAAATTATTAATAGGTAGTATTTATAACATCAAATATATAGGCAATTGAACATTTGTTGTTAATTGATGATAACTGCCATCAATGTAACACACTTGTGTCAGTCAATCTCATTTACTTTACTAAAACTTGTTTTCTCAGTTAATATGAGTGCTCAAAACCAGTTACTAATTTTTTTATGAAAACTTAGTTGGTGATTAAATAATTGGAGCGTACCAAGACGATCTACCTTGTGCACTCTTTTTTTAAACCGCTCAAGCGACATATTTGAGTCGTAAGCAAAATACTTCAAAGTAACTCCATTGCTTAGAACCAATCAAAACAGGTTACACAGTGGTAATGACTGACTCATGATAGACAGATAAAAAAGCTAAAAGCTTTCCTTTTCCGATTGACGCTTTATATTATTTTATTGAGTTAACAATAAAGTCTAATACTTTGTCACCTGATGACGTGTACGAAGTATCAAATAACGGCACAGGTCTATTTAACAGACCACGCTCTACCATTTCAGAGATAACGTCAAAGTCTAACAAACCCGTTTTACCCACCAACAAATTATCAATCGACGTTTCTTTAGCAAGGTTTAATATGTCCCTAAAGCCTGTTAAGTATAAATAATCTTTAGTAAAGCCACCACCTCGGTAAACACGAGTAGTTAGCGTAAAAGCGAACTCCTTATCTAATGAAAATTCATTCATCAAAGCGTGATAGGTTTTCACAAAGTCGCCATGCTCTAGCATGTACTGAACGGCAATAACCCTAAGAGCAATAATTTTAAGGCGTTGAATTGTTAAACTACCAGAGCAATATTCACTGTAAAGCGCGATGCCTTCTTGCGTATGAGTATTACCGGTTAAGCCCAAACTAAACACTTTTAGAGGGTGTTTTTTGGCATTAATAGTGGTTAGCATATGAATACCAAGCTCGTGATAAGCAAAGGCATGTAACTCTTTTTCTGTAAACTTGGCTTCCTTATTAATAAGCAATAGCGCTTTCTCATTATTTACCATTGCTTTAGCAACTATTTTGGCTGACTTTTCAACCTTACATTTTAGCCCCCATTCTTGAGCTTGAAACCTAAAGTATTCGATCGCCTCATCGGCATTAAGGTAAACATCAGGTTCAAAAAATTCATCGTCGTTTAAATGTAAAATAAAGCGGGCATTGGCAATGTCTGTATGGCTTGGCTCACCATAATATTTAAGCGAGTTATAAACAAACTCATCCGTACCTATAGAAGTTAACAAGTCAATTTTACTGGCCAAGTTGTCAATAACGTGGCGATATAGCGTTGCAATCCCAGCATCGAAAATATCGTCAACCGGTAACTTATAAAGGTTCTCTCGAAACTTATATGGATTTAAGTTTAACTGCTTGTAGTTAAAGTTAGGTGCTAAATAACTGTTTCTTTTTAGGAAACGATTCTTCTGACTAGATAAATTAACCGGGTTAATAAAATTAAGCGTTTCAACACTTTTACACAGTGAAAACAGCTTTTTATCTAATTCGATGACTTCTGGACTAATATTTGAAGAAAGGATGTCCGCTTTTTGGGTACGGGTTTTCTTAGTGTAACGACGCATGAAAAACGCTGCGGTTTCACTGATAGCATTCTTAAAGCCAGATTTAAGATTATCGAGTACTAGCGGGTATACTTGTCCAGAAGTTTCGTCCATAAACACTTTTTTTACTTCTGTTGGTAGCACAATTGTATTGTCAAAGTGCGCATTGATATGTGAAATTAAATACCCTCTACCATGAAAAACTTCATCAGTTGCAGCTCTTACTTCAACATTCGGTAATTCAATTTTGTTTAGTTGACGCTCGAATTGACTGATAACTTTACCCCAACGCTCAACATCAATTTGTCCTGCACCAATATTGAAGGTTGGTGTATCTTTTTCTATGCGCTTGTAATTGTATGAGTGAATATCAAAAATAATGGCATTGCCAAACTGCTTTTCTATGGCAGCGACTATCGCTTCAAGCACGTTATAGAATGACTCATGCTTATCATGACTAATAGTACGTTGCTTTTGCGTTAATGGCTTTTGCCATACTTGCTTATCCCATGCAGTTTTAAAATAAGTAGAAAGTGTTTTTGCACGGTTTAGATCGTACTCAAAACGAGAATCATTACCAATAAGCTGAATTGGAAAAGAAGAAATCAACTCATCTGTGTATGGATCTTCTTCATAAAATCGTTCTTGCTTTGATAGCAAGAACGATTTACCTAATTCTGAACGAAGTCGATGTCCATTGTGGATCGCAGCACAAATTAGTGGAGTATATTCGTCAATTTTGACGATAAATGAGCCATCATTCACTTCTGCATGAAAACACTCTCGTTTCTTGATGAGTTGGATACACTCTTTCTCAGATAGCGTTTGCATCTTCAATGACCTTTCTAAACTCTGTTTTGCGATTCATTACGAGCTCTTTTGCCTGTACTACACTTTCTACAAAATCAATAACCTGAACTTGAAGTTTCACCCTATTTAACTTGTTAATACGAACAATGCCGCCTGGGCTTAACACATTAACTTCAATGAGCTTTCCGCCAATAACGTCTACCCCAGTAAAATAAAGACCATCTCGCACTAATTTAGGGCCAATGTATTTGCATAATTTTTTTTCTTGTGCAGTGAGTTTATGTTTAACAACACTACCACCCGCATGAACATTCGAACGCATATCATTTGAAGCTGGTATACGCTTCATTGCACCTATAGGCTCGCCATTAAGCATTAGAATTCGAACATCGCCTTCTTCTGCACCATGTACATAATCTTGCAAAATAACGTAGTTACTGCCTTTACCATGCTCGTCACCTCCGATATAGAAATCGAGTAATGATCTGAAGCTTTGCCGTGCATTTTTCTCAAGCACAATAACCCCTCTACCGCCATAGCCATCTAGAGGTTTTAAGATCATTCTATTACTTTCCGACTCGTCAAAAATCCGCTCTAGGTATTCACGATTTTTTGAGACGTGAGTAGCAGGAATAAACTCACTTTCGGTATCTTGAAAAGAGGCGGTATAAACCTTGTTATTAGCAACACGCAGGCCGTCAAGATCGTTCATAATAAATGTATCGCCACGTACTGAGTCTAAGAAATTCAACGCCAAAGTATCAAGTGGAGGGTTAGCTCTCATTATAACTGCATCAAAACCCGCAAGTGGAAGTTGAGCACGTTTGAAGTCTGCCGTTTTATAGAAACTCGGAACATTGTCTGAGTACTTTGTTTCTTTTGTAAAAACATCACAGAATGCACTGGCGACACTATCACGGATTGTTAAGTTGTTAACCGTTGAAAGCGCAACCGTGTGGCCACGTTTTACACATTCATGAATGAGTCTCAGAGTTGAATCTGTCTCAGGTTCTATGCGTTCCCAAGGGTACATGATAAAACAAATTTTCATTGGCTTCGCCCAACTAGAGGATACGTTTTACTCGTATCGTTATTTTTGGCGGAGCATACAGAAAACTTGCCGTAATGACTGCTAAAAAATAATTGTCGTTAAGTTAAAAAATATTTATAAATAGCTCATCCTTGAGTCGTCAATCCTATAAATAAATTAAGTAAATGAAAGTTCGTTTTCATTAAGCTCTTTTGTTTTAGCATTACTCACAGAAAACCCATGATGAACACGGCTTTTTTCAACGACTGTAAGATATTTTTTCCATAGGTTGGCTGAATAAAGTTCACTTTCATTAGAGGTTGCCATTGCCTCTACAAATTGTACTTCTTCTTCATTTGCAGGTAATAAATTTCCATTACACAAGTCTTCAAATGTCTTTCCATATAGAGCAAGTTCATCTGATTCCCGTTTATTGAAATGGCCACTACGAGAAATACCGTGTGGAAACGAGTTATCACCGTAAAATAAATTTTGTCCTATTCTTATCGATGTTTTCATTGTAACCCTCCTGTCTATTGAAAAATTAATATTGTAAGTTCACTGTAGGTATTGAAAGTTTAATCATTGGATATTTCTAGACCAGTTTGAGCCGCTAAGTGGTAATGCTTCGATGTAAGGTTTTTCTTTTTTAATGATTGTACTACTCGTATCCAATAGGGATTAAAATAGATCAAACTTTACTCCTGTAAATTCTCCTACATATCACTTCAAAGAAATTTAAGAGAAAAATTATTAATTGAAAAACAAATAATATTTGTCGCATCGATAACTTTTATTTACATTAGCCATAATTGAATTACTTTAGGTATTGGCGTGGATATTAGAGTTTTTAGAACATTTATTGCAGTAGCTGATAATAAGCACTTTGGCAGAGCGGCAGAAACTTTGTATATAACCCAAGCTGCTGTTAGCGCACGTATTAAGCAGTTAGAGGAGTTTTACGCTGCTCAGTTAATTATTCGTGAGAAAAACAACTTAAGACTAACCCCTTCAGGTGAAGCCCTGCTCTCTCATGCCCATCTGATGGTAAGCCAGATGGAGCAATCTAAGGTGGCACTTTCTATTGCTAGCCAACAAAAAATATCTTTCAATATTGCAGCTACGCCTAATGTATGGGATGCATTTTTTAGTAATAGAATTCACGATGCTATCGAACTATTCGAAAATGTATCGCTAAGCACTGAAATATCAGTTCGAGAAGCTATTCAACGAAAATTAGATGATAGGAGCCTTGATGCTGGTTTGTTGATGGATCCTATCAAAGATGACGAATTCACAAACGAATTAATTGGCCATTTTGACTTATCTCTAGCTGGCTCACGCCCCAAATTTCACAAAGATGTAGACGATTATATTCTTGTTGATTGGGGCATTACTTTTCGAAAAGAGCACGCTCTTCACCACAAAGTCATCCCGAATTTTAAAACTTCTACCGCGATGATTGCGCTTGAAGTTATTCTGTCAAAAGGTGGTTTTGCCTACCTTCCTACAGAATTAATAACCGAAAATATAAAATCGAAAGAACTATGTGAAATAGATACGCCAGTCCAAATAAAAAGACCTATATTTATGGTACACCGAAAAAACAATGTCAATGACGAACTCATCAGCCAATTTAAAAATTTATTGATGAAAAATCAATAAGAAAAACCTGAACACCTTATTTTAGCTCTCAAGTGAACATAGAGAAATAAGTTAAGTCGGAGTTACTTTGTGGAAATCAGTATCAGTAGCGTCAATCGTTAATATACTTAACAACACCTATCTACAATTGTTATCTTTTGATTGGTCGATAATCGCTGTAGAGACACATATCGATGGCGTAATAAACCGCACTAAACTTGCCATGAGTAAAACGTGGTAGAACTAGAACAGAAACGACTAAAGGTAGTACCGAAAGAGTTTAAAGTCGATGTACTTCACTGGCCTATTTGGACTAAACAGCAGTCGTTGATAAAATTAAACTCAATGTGCACAATGCTAAATTTGACTAAATATGTTTTCAAAGTAATTTTACAAAAGTGCCAAAAAACTTAAAAAAACAATGACGGGCCTTATGATCTATATGATGAGGGTGAATATAGACGTAAGCAAAGTTAAGGCGTGGTAGCTCTGCTCATTATCATCGCAACCATCGACGTCTTAGTTTACATTTTGTCGAACTACATAATAAATACACGCGTTATTGATACTTTCAGAACTTCTCAATATTTTATTAATATCACTCGTTTTTTTGGAGGTGAACGCTGTGTTTGGGTTCACTCAGCTCCAAAGCTAGAGACGAATGAACCTATGGAAGTCTACTCTCTCCCATCTTATCAAAGCTCGGTGAATCATAAAATTGGTTACCCTGTAATGGTAGTCTACCGAGGTTAATTATCTATTGATGAACAGGTGGTTACTGAATACGCTTCTAACGAAAAGTCTGTCAATTGAAGCGCCGTAACGATTTACCAATCAGGTGGTGTTATCCAGAGGTTTGTATAGCGTAATCTTGATTTAAGTATTCATAAGAAGTTTCATGATCAATACAAAAAAAGACTCAATGATATATACGCATCAGACTTTACACGTTATTACGGGTTGAGCGAAAAAAAACTTAAAGGCATCGTTATTCATCAATGCAAACCACTTATTGTGATTCAATGTTCATTGAAAGCTGACAGTAAATCTGGGCCGGCTTTAAACACATTGCAGATTTTTTGAAATTCACTAAACACCTATTCAATTAGTATGACTATTCAAGTCTTGTATATATACAGCGCCTGACTCCTGCCCCTTAGCATCATGATTTGGCGTACCAACGACAGCAACACCATTAGATAAGTCTATGCTCCATCCAAATTTGTCTTCAGTCATACTATTTTTAGCTACAAATTTGGATGTATAGCGCCAGCCTTCAGCACCATTTTTGTATACATACAGCGCTCCAGTATTGGAACCGTTAACATCATGATTCATTGCACTTATGATTGCTGTATCGCCGCTCAACGCGACACCACGTCCAAACCTATCGTCACCTCGCCCATCGGGTGAAGTCAATTTAACTTGTTGTGTCCAGGTATTGCCATCTCTTACAAAAATATATGCAGAGCCTGCATCTATGCCTAATGCTTCAGTGTCATCTCGCCTTGCCGAAATTAATGCGGTATTTTCAGACAGCGCAACCCTGACACCAAATATATCAGTCTTAGCACCGTCAGAGGCCATAAGTTTGGCCTCTTGCCTCCACTGCATGTCGTCAAGAACATAAACGTACACTGCGCCAGCGTTTTCCGCTTTTTCGTCATGTAAATCAGCACCAACTAGAATCGTATTACCATCAACAGCAACGCTTATACCAAATAGATCCCCAGCTACGCCATCATTAGCTGTGATTTTAGCTAGATAGTGCCATGTACTGTTTTCGCGTTTGTATATGTAAGCGGCTCCTGAGTCGACACCCAATGCGTCGTTTCGTGGGGCACCAATGACAAGGTAGTTTTCGGTGAGCGCGATACTTTGACCAAAAGCATCACCCGCTTTTGCATCGGGCGCCGTGATAATATAACGCTGCTGCCAAGTGTTCATTTTACGTTCAAAGTAGACAACGGCGCCCGAGTCTGTCCCCTTATCATCCCTTCGCATAACGCCTAACATAGCAACATCATTTTTCAAGGCTACTTTACCGCCAAGTGTATCGTCAGCAAAGGCCGGGGAAGCAACCAATTTGGCTTGTTTTCGCCAACCATTATCGCCAAGCTCGTAGACGTATGCTGCCCCAGCATCTATGACACCATAGGAGTCCGCTTTAAATGCACCGACAAGTGCTGTGCTACCATCAATGGCAACATCATAGCCAAAAGAGTCTCCTACTTTGCCATCATCCGCTAGAATAATATCTTGCGCTGCAAAGCTATTCGTAGCAAGTAATGTAAGAGTTGCAAAAATGTGACGTTTTACTTTATGTAATAATTTCACCTGTGTGTTCCTATCGGTTTTAAACTTGTAATAGCAAAAAGGTACTTATAAATGGCCCTTTCTCATTCTACAATAATTACTCCAGCTGCCAGGTTTTGTCGTAGTAATGTGTGATCAGTGTTCTCTAGGTGGTGATAAATGCCCAATTCCAATTTTTGTATAGCTATTCAAAGGGTTTAATGCTTTGATAGCTTCCAAGGATAAATCCTTGTCGATTAAAGCTTGAATAATATTATGTATCATTGAACAAAGTGATACTTTCTTCTAACTCATTTAAGGTCGCTATTGGTTCGTGCCCTGCGATTATTTTTGTATCTTCGTTAGCAACTTCAGCTATTTTTTTGATACCGGTAACCTAACCCGCTACCGAGTCACTATTGTCGATATCGATAGATAGGATTGGTTTATCCAAATCTGAACTTATAGTGATTTTCGTGTAGCACGCCTCATTAGAAAATGTAGGCTATTGCATTACCAGTGATGAATATCCTATTCCATCAGGCCCATCGCCTGTAGGCAGTTCGAATAACGTTTCCCCTGACCGTATATCAACAACAATCACCTTGTCTTTACCATTGGCAGACATAAACACAGTGCGATCATCAGAATAAAAAGCCACGCCATTAGGTGTCGTCGACCAACCAAAGTCTACTTGATGCAATTTTTTTTTATTACTTACATCAATTACATCAAGCGTATTATTTTTAAAGTCAGGGATCACCGCAAACTGTTCATCTCGTGTCAATAGCACCCGATATGGAAAACTAAACCCACTCCATTGTTTTATTATTCCACCATCTTTTAAATCGAACACAGTGACTAAGCCATCTTCATTGCTTCCCACCCAAAGCTCTGAGCCGTCTTTATTTATGGTGATTGCTTCAGGTATTGCCGGGGTTGAAATTTTTTGAAGCAAAGCCCCTGATTGAACATCTAATTCAGATACCGTATCCGAACCCATATTCGTGGTATATACGCGCGAGCTTGAGTCAGGCAATGCCACCATATGAGAGCCTTTTTGTTTAGTATTGAGCACCTTTTCAATTTTCCCTGTCGTAATATCAACAACCACAACACTGTCTGAGCCTTCAGAAGAAACAACGACTTTTCGCTGGTCTTTTAGAAACAACACCCCGTGAGGCCTAGGATAAAGAGATAAATCAATTGTTCTTAGCTTTCTTGCACGTTGAACATCAAAAACAGTCAAACTATTCCCGCCTATATAATTAGTGACTACGGCCAAGCGACCACCTGCGCTCATTGCCAATTCGTGTGGCCCCTTGCCAGTTTCACGGGTGAACTTAATTTGCCGACTCTTAAGATCAATAAAATTAACCGTATTGTCGTTCTTGTTTACAACAACGATTGTACCCGACAAGCTCTTATCGTTTGCCTGCGCCCCTATGCTGATCAAGCATCCCAATAAAAGCATATAAACTAAGACATTAGTAATTTTCATGGCGACTCCTTTTGAACAAATAGGCTAGATATTTCCTTTTCAAAAAGCAAAAAAGGGTTGTAAGAAAGTATTCTATGCTAGTTACTCAACATTACGAACACGATACTTTCTCAAAAGAAGGTTTACGTAAACTTAAAGAAATATGTTTGATAAACACACACGAGAATGAAATAAGCAAAATTATCGCCAAATGCGTTCAACTACATTGTTTATAGTTTTAAAACGTGCAGGTAATACTCTTTGTTTCTGTTTAACTAAATAAAGCGTTTCAATAACGGGTTTGTTGAGTTTTATCACCTTCAAGCGATTAACATTGTGGAAACTTTCCACAGCACTTTTTGGTAACACAGTAAAGCCAATTCCTGTCGATATAGGTTCAAGTATTTGGCTTATTTGGTTAATTGCTCCAACAATAGGAATGCTACTTATATCGACTTGTTCTAGATTTTGCTCAGTATTTTGCGAAAAGTACAAAGATAAATAATGCTCAGCATCAGGATGATGTATAAGCCCCAACTCCATTGTTAATTTAGAAATATCGACATCAGTATCAATATTTGCAGGCACTACTAAATACAGCTCTTCCTTTCCTAGCTCTTTAGCGTCATAAAAAATTTTATTTGGGATGTCTGTGACTATACCTTGATCAATGACACCTTCTTTAATATCAAATAGTATCTGATGATTTGGCGCCGCTTTGAGTTTTACCACCAGATTTGGATGTTGGCACTGTATTTCCAAAAGCTTGGGATATAACAATAATGAGACTGAGCCAGAACAAGCTAATGTGCAATCACCTGAATACGGATCATCAAAAGCTAGATGCTCAAAAAGCGTGTGTTCAGCGAACATCAATTTTTTAGCATAGTGATATACTAATCGGCCTTGTTCAGTAATCACGAAAGACTTTTTAGTTCTTATTATTAATGAATGCCCGCAAGCTTTTTCAAGTTTATTGATGTGCTGACTAACCCCAGGTTGAGTCATGAATAGCTTTTCAGCCGTTTTTGTAAAATGCCCAGAATCAACTAAGGCAACAAAGGTGTTCAACCAATTAGGGTTTAGCATCACCACTAACCTTCATAACGTTAAATAATCAACTTAATAATATTTGATAATTTTTATTAATCAAATACTTCTTATAAAATTACCTCATCGAATCAATAGATAGCTAATTATTCTTGGAGAAACATGATGAAAATGAACCATGTGGGTATTATGGTAGGCGATATGAGCCAAGCCGTTGAGTTTTACACTAAAGTGTTAGGGCTCAAAATAGTTATGAACAACACAAAAGTTGTTGAAGAGCGTGAAAGTGCAATAG
Source organism: Thalassotalea atypica (assembly GCF_030295975.1). Lineage (NCBI taxonomy): Bacteria > Pseudomonadati > Pseudomonadota > Gammaproteobacteria > Alteromonadales > Colwelliaceae > Thalassotalea > Thalassotalea atypica. The sequence goes on along the minus strand of NZ_AP027364.1, from coordinate 1,515,424 downwards.
GAAAAATGTGTATTGCTGTTTTTGGTGAAGGATTTGAGGGATTCAATATTGCTCATTTAGTTACTACTGACGGCATTGGTATTGAACTATTTGAAATGAAAAATAGAGAAGAACGCCACAACGTAAATTTTTCTAGATTAGGCATATTTCATTTTTGTTTGCAAACAGATGATTTCGAAAGTGTAATGAAAAAGACAGAGCAATTTGGCGGTAAAGTAAGAATGGACATAATGCGCTATCATCCAGAAGATGATGGTAAACCAGCTAAAATGGTCTATTTAGAAGACCCATTTGGTAATCTTTTTGAACTCTACTCCCATAGTTATGAAGAAACCTATTCTTCGGAGTATGACTAGTCAGTCAGCATCTTGGGCTGGCATACGTATCAGCCCTAACTTATGCAGTTGACTGCAAATGTGTACTTTACGTGCCTAGGTAGAAATATATCTATCAATTTTGATCTGTTTTACTACAATATTGAATACGATTAATAAAGCGGTGACGCTCTCTTACGAGTCAAAGATGGATCAAGTGCAAGTGTTTGAGTTGTTAGAAAAACATCAGAATATACGAGGCATCGATCACTGGAATAAAATGGAAAATACCGGCGGTTTAACAAGTTTCGGCATCGGCTTAACCATACAACGAAAACTCGCTAAACAAATCGGTAAAAATCGTGAACTGGCACAAGCATTGTGGGCATCAAAGAATTATGATGCCAAAGTATTAAGTTTACTGATTGACGATCCTAAGCAAATAACTTTTGAACAAGCGGAGCAGCAAGTACAGCAGTTAAACGCTGGTATGTTGCGTCATGTTTTTTCATCTTGTGACGCTACCTTGGCCAAGTCACCTATAGCTTTTGCACTCACACAACGTTGGCTCGACAGTGATCAACCCACTCGCCGTAATTGTGCTTTTGGGCTGGTCTATGAACTGTCTAAGAAAAAGTCTAAGATTTACACCGATGAATTCTTTATGTCAGTGATTGATGACATAGCTCAAAACTTTAACCAAGAACCCAAAAACGTACGGCTTGCGATGAGTGCAGCTTTAATGGGAATAGGTAAGCGCAACGTAAACCTTAATCATGCGGCTCTCACTCTCGCTGAAAAGTTAGGTTCAATTGATTTTAATGAAGTTGGGCAAAATTGCGATCCATTTGACGTAGCTAAGCACCCAACCAGCGGCTATTTAAGAAAAAAATTGGGGATAGAATAAATAGTCAGCAGCACTGTTTTTCAACGAAAAAACTGAGAAGATGTGACTTATAACCAAATATTAAGTCGCTTTTCTCGTTATAAATTGATGTGATTTAAGTGACTGACGACATCTTTAAATCGTTCATTAAGCTCTTCATGTTTTATGACTTTTTTCTTAAGATCAAAATTATCGTAAAAACTTGGAATTGATAAGCTAGCTTTTACATTTCCATCAAAGTGAGGGGCGGATTGCAGCGCCGAAGCTAATACACTGGCACCTCCCCTAGAGCCTGGTGAAGTTGATAACAGTACCATTGGTTTATGCTGAAACACTTTAGGTTCAATTCTAGAGCACCAATCAAACAAGTTTTTATACGCAGCGGTATACGATCCATTGTGTTCGGCAAAAGAAATTATAATACCGTCACTTTCTGCTATTTTGGCCAGAAAGTCTTTGGCCAGTTGAGGGTGGCCAAGCTCTTCTTCTTTGTCTTGACTATATAAAGGTAACTCATAGTCATTCAAATCAAGTAACTCAACCTTTACTTTATCAAGCAAGCCTAACGCGTAGCTTACCAACTTTTTATTAATAGAGTTCTTATGGTTACTCGCAGCAAATGCAATTATATTCATTACGATTCCTTATATACTTAATGCTCAGGTTACTCAATATATTGTAGTTCTAAAAAAGTAACTTAGAGATTTTTTAGCCGTTTTGTGCATGATGAAAAGTCTTTATTAAATAAGTTTAACAGTTAACGAATAAACTATAGTTTTCATTGCAAAGCTGCACCATTAATATGCTAATATTTTCCAGTAAATTCACTAGCCTAGACTGTAGCCTTTGAGCTGAAACATACACATCCTCTAGAAGATTAAATTAAGGACTACCTATGAAGTTATTACACACGATGGTCAGAGTCTCAGATCTCGACGCCTCACTTCATTTTTACTGCGATTTATTGGGCTTCAAAGAAGTTCGTCGTCATGAAGTGCCCGAAGGGAAATTTACCTTAATTTTTCTTAAAGCTGATGAAGGAGAACATGAAATTGAATTAACCCATAACTGGGGTTCAACTGAAAAATACTCAGATGGCCGTAATTTTGGTCATTTAGCAATTCAAGTTGAAAATATATATGAAAGCTGCCAAAAGCTGATGGATGCTGGTGTCACCATAAATCGTCCACCACGCTGCGGGCATATGGCTTTTGTACGTTCACCGGATGGCATCTCCATCGAGCTTCTGCAAGACGGTAAGTTAGCGCCGCAAGAGCCATGGGTAAGCATGGAAAATACTGGCGTTTGGTAAAGCTTCGAACCAGATGAGTTAGTGCGCTTTACAGCAAAGCGCACGATTACCTATTACTTCAATGCTGTAGTTAAAGCGGACAAACATAAAGCGACATTTTCTTTTCTCGCCGCATGTCCCATCAAACCAATTCGCCAAGCATTGCCAGCAAACTCTCCTAAGCCTGCCCCTATCTCTAGATTAAACTCATTCAATAATAATGCACGAACAGCTGCATCATTAACACCGTGAGGGATTTTTACCGTGTTTAGCTGAGGCAAACGCTCATCTTCAGGAACAATAAATTCCAACCCTAAATTATCTAATCCCTGTGCAAGTATTTTGTGCATATCGGCATGACGTTTCCAGCTGTTTTCTATGCCTTCTTGTTTAAGCATTAACAAGGCTTCATGCATGGCATACAGTGAATTAACCGGAGCCGTGTGATGATAAGCACGCTTACCTTCACCTGACCAATATCCCATCACTAGTGACTGATCCAAAAACCAACTTTGAATGGGAACGTCTCGCTCTTTAATAACCTGTGTTGCTTGCTCACTAAAGCTGATAGGTGAAATGCCTGGCACACAGGACAAACACTTTTGGCTACCAGAATAAATAGCATCAATGCCCCAATCATCAACTCTTAACTCAACACCGCCAAGTGACGTTACTGCATCAACAATGGTTAAACAGTCATATTGTTTTGCTAACGCACATAATGTTTTCGCATCTGACAAAGCGCCTGTTGACGTCTCGGCGTGAACAAAAGCAACAAATTTAGTTTCTGGATTTTGCTTTAGTGCATCCTCAAGTTGCTGTGGTTGTACCGCTCTACCCCATGGAGAGTCAACAACGATAGGCTTAGCGCCAATTCGTACGACATTTTCTATCATACGCTGGCCAAAAACCCCGTTACGACAAACAATAACTGTATCACCTGGAGAAACTAAATTGACAAAACAAGCTTCCATTCCAGCCGAGCCTGGCGCGGATAAGGCAATGGTATATGGGTTGGAAGTCTGAAACGCATATTGCAAGAGCGCTTTAAGTTCATCCATCATCGAGACAAAACAAGGATCTAAGTGCCCAATTGTTGGCCTAGCCAATGCAGAAAGAACGCGTGCACTAACATCAGATGGGCCTGGCCCCATTAATGTGCGCTGAGGGGGTATAAATGAACTAATTGACATATTGGAATTCTCTTGTGTACGAAAAACAGTTTTGCTATTAAGCATCACTCTATCACGAACCGTAACTATCATTTAAATCAATATAACAAATACAAAACATAAAAATTAAGAATATTGGTTGGTATGACTTTAAGGGTGATGCTCAACTTGTACTATGCTCCTTTTTCTCCAACTTTACCTTTGCATCTACTCTCAGCTGAATTATCCTAACCCGTAAAGATCACATAATAACAATAGACACATGAAAAAATTCTCCTTAAAAACAGCTGCATTAATTGCCAGTATGCTCGGGCTTAACCTCCACGTGAATGCTGCACCAATCTCACTTGAATCCGTAAAGAACGATATCACTTATCTTGCCAGTGATGAACTTAAAGGCAGGGCCAGTTTCACAGCTGAGCTTGATGTCGCAGCCAGTTATATTGCTAATCGCTTTAAGAGCATTGGATTAAAACCTTTTAAGAGTCACTACTTACAACAATTTCCTATCTACTCTTTTACTCCTGAGAAAATTTCGTTATCACTAAATGGCATTACCATTTCAAATGAAAAGTTAGCTCTAGCAAGCACGGCTAAGCAAATACATTGGACACAAGACAGTGATGTAAACATTACCTACATCAAAGACAACCATGACTTTCGGTCAACACTTAAAAAGCTCAATCAGGCGGGAGGGGATCACTTAATCCTCATCGATCCTACGCATCAACCACTTTTTGAACGGTACAAAGCCTATTTTCATAACGGATTAACCAAACTAAATAACAGCAACCAAGGTTCGTTATTATTGGCAATAACCAATATTACAGAGTTGGAGCAATTCTCTGCTAGTGGTAAAACAACCATTGCCAATAAAACACTCACTAATGTTGTGGGCGTGTTACCGGGAAAAAGTAAAGCCTCTGAAGTTATTTTATATTCGGCGCACTATGATCATTTAGGCACTCGCATCATCGAAGAGCAGCAAGATCATGTTTTCAATGGGGCTGATGATAATGCATCTGGTACAACGGCGATTATTAACCTCGCTCAACATTTTGCTAACACCCGTGATAACGAAAGAACATTGATTTTCACTGCATTTACGGCAGAAGAAATTGGCGGTTTTGGCTCGAAATACTTTTCGCAACATATTCCAGCAGACAATATAACAGCGATGATAAACATTGAAATGATAGGCAAGGCATCTAAGTTTGGCCCTGGAAAGCTATGGATGACGGGCTCAGAGCGCTCAAACTTAATTGATATACTCAATGATTCGCTCCGTAAAAACAATGAAAAAATATACGCCGATCCTTACCCACAAGAGCAACTTTTTTATCGTTCAGACAATGCAACATTAGCGCGTTTGGGTGTACCTGCACATAGCTTTAGTACCACACAATTAGATCAAGACCAGCATTATCATAAAGCAAGTGACGAGATTGAAACCATCAACTTACAGTCAATGACAAACGTGATAAAAGCTCTAGCACTAGCGACAAAAAGCCTAACACAAGGTAGTGTAACGCCGACAAGAATTGATACCAGTAAAGTTAGAGCATCAGGAAAAATTTATTAATGTCTGAACTCCCCAGAGTCGCTATATTTGGCGCGGGTTCTATTGGCTGCTATATCGGTGGCTGGTTACTTCAAACGTACAACGAAGCACCAGAGCGACTACTGTTTATTGGACGAGATACACTTAAAGCTAAGCTAGAATCAGGACTTAAAGTGACTGACTATAATGGCAATAGTTTTGTCAGTCACTCCATCTCTTCTGTAATGTCAACAGGACAAGCAGAGGAACAGACATCTGTGCCCATCGATATCTTGTTAGTCACAATTAAATGTACCGCAATCAACAAATGTATTGATCAACTTTCAAAATTCATCACTGAAAAAACTGTCATAGTTTGCTTGCAAAATGGCATTGGTAGTGAAAAGCCAATCAAAGAGCATTTTACCAAAAATAACATTGTGTGCGGAGTGGTAGGTTTTAATTCTCTCGAAGTAGAGACTAATCATTATCATCGAGGTACCGCGGGAGAAGTGATAATTGAAGACCTAAACTTGCCTGTGATTAACAAGCTGATCAACATACTAAATCAAGTCAATATTGAGACTGAATTAACCCAGCAAATTGACGCAATTCGATGGGGCAAGCTTTTACTTAATTTAAATAATGTCGTTAATGCACTTTCTGGTGTGCCTTTAAAGGAAGAGCTGTCTGACAGAAAATATCGCGTTGTATTAGCGCAAGCGATGCGTGAAGTCCTCAATACACTAAAGCGAGCAAACATTACTCCAGCGAAACTCACGGCAGTATCGCCTAACTTGCTGCCATTTATATTAAAATTACCGACCCCCATTTTTAAGCTTGTGGCCAACAAAATGTTAGCCATAGATCCACTAGCAAGATCTTCAATGTGGTATGACATTGAAAATGGTGTAGAGACTGAAATTGACTTCATTAATGGTGCAATACTAGCTATTGCCCAGAAATACCATACGCAAACACCAATTAATCTTCAGCTCGTTAAATTGATGCACAAGGCACAAAAAAACAGTACCGGTAGTCCAAAGTTCAATGCTGATGATTTATATAAAATGCTGTTTTAAGTGCCCTAATCAATAGGCAATGAGTATTGCATGTAATATTGAAGATCATCTTGATTAACCACTTCATAGCCATGTCTGCTGTACAAATTTTTAGCAGGATTCGCCAAAAGTACGCTTAAAGTGATGTTCTTATTTTTCAATTTCGCTTTATTTTTAACGACATCCAGAACCATGCTACCAAGGCCTTTGCCGTGATATTTAGGTAATATCTGTAATTGTCGAATATGTAAGCTTTGCGCCAATACGCCAAGCTTTAACACACCAATAGGTTCATTATTTAACAAGATAAGATTCGAGTCGTTGAAATGTTCAAAAACTCGCGCACGGTGTTGCTCATCGGTCATAAAAAGCCCTGCCCGCTCTAAATGCTCAGTCATAGACAGTTTTCTCAGGCTCAGTAGGAAGCTAACATCTAAAACAGACGCTTGCTTAAAGCTCACTTTATATCTGGTTTTCTCTTTATTCAATGCTCTGTAGTTTTAAGGTAAAAGCCAATATGCAAAAATATCTCTTATATATGGCAATTTAACAACCATTTATCGTAGTTTTACGTCTATTTATCGAGGCTATGTTGATTACTTGTACTAAAACGTAGCAAACTGTCAAAAATCTAATAAAAGGAAGACAAATGCAATTTAAGAAATCGCTACTAGTTCTTGCAATTACAGGTTCACTTTTAAGTGCTTGTTCTCAAGAAGCTACACCAACTAACCAGCAAGCGAACAATGAAAATAAAAGTGCTGAAGTAGCTGACGTTCAAGCAAAATCTGAATCTCAATTAGCCAACGAGCTTTTCGACCAAATCTTTGATGAAGGCATTGATCGTAGTCCTATGATGCAAACTTACTTAGGCATCAAAAAAGACTATGACAAATGGAACGATATTTCTGAAGAAAATAGCCTGAAAGAATTAGCAATCACTAAAGCTGATTTAAAACGAATTCAAGCATTAGACGTTAGTAAATTAGATAAACAAACTAAAGTAAGTTACGCCCTACTAGAACAGAACCTACAACAAGAAATTGATGACTTTAAATGGCGTCACCATAACTACCCTGTTAATCAAATGTTTGGCCTTCATTCACAAGTGCCTGCATTTTTAATTAATCAACACAGCATCGACAACGAGAAAGAAGCGCAAGACTACATCGCACGTATCAATGGTGCGAATACACTGATAAATCAGTTAATCGATGGTCTAAAAATTCGAGAAGAAAAAGGTATCATTGCACCTAAGTTTGTTTTCGAACATGTTATTCGTGATTCTGGGAATATAATTACTGGAGCACCGTTCAACGATGGTGAAGATAGTCCAATCCTTGCTGACTTTCGTAAAAAAGTTGAAAAGCTTGAGCTAGATGAGGCAAATAAAGCGACATTATTAGCTGACGCTACTACAGCATTAACGACAAAATTAAAGCCAGCCTACGAAGATCTAGTTAGCTACCTAACAGCCTTAGAAACTAAAGCTGATACACGTGATGGTGCGTGGAAATTCCCTGAAGGTGAAACATTCTTTAACAATGCACTAAACCGCACAACCACAACAGACTTAACCTCTGAGCAAATTCATGAGATTGGCTTAAGTGAAGTAGCACGCATTCACGATGAGATGCGTGAAATTATGGCAAAAGTTGGTTTTGAAGGCGATTTAGCTGCTTTCTTTGAGTTCATGCGTCATGACAAGCAATTTTATTACAACGGTGATGAAGAAGGTCGTGCTCGTTACTTATCTGAAGCAACAGCTATGATCGACACCATGAAAACGCGTTTAGACGAGTTATTCTTAACTAAGCCTAAAGCAAGCTTAACAGTGAAAGCCGTTGAAGCATTCCGTGAAAAATCTGCGGGTAAGGCTTTTTATCAACAACCAACACCCGATGGTTCACGTCCAGGCATTTACTACGCTAACCTTTACGATATGGAAGCGATGCCTACGTATCAAATGGAAGCATTAGCTTATCATGAAGGTATTCCTGGTCATCACATGCAAATAGCTTTGAAACAAGAATTAGAGGGTATTCCTAAATTCCGTAAATTCGGTCGTTATACTGCCTACACTGAAGGTTGGGGACTTTATTCCGAAATGATCCCGAAAGAGATCGGTTTTTATCAAGACCCGTATTCAGACTTTGGTCGTTTAGCAATGGAGTTATGGCGCGCATGTCGTTTAGTCGTGGATACAGGTATTCACACTAAGAAGTGGAACCGTGAACAAGGCATTGAGTACTATGTCACCAACACACCAAACGCCAAATCTGACGCTGTAAAAATGGTAGAACGTCATGTTGTAATGCCTTCACAAGCAACCGCTTATAAAATTGGTATGCTGAAAATCGTTGAGCTGCGTGAGCAAGCTAAAACTAAGCTAGGGGACAAGTTTGATATACGTCAGTTCCATGACGTAGTCTTAAGCCAAGGCCCAGTACCATTAAACGTATTAGAAACTATGGTGAACGAGTACATTGCGGCTAACCTATAGGTTACAGTGTTAACTGCTAACATTTAAAGGCTCCTTCAGGAGCCTTTTTTATAGCCATCATTTTAATGAGCCAAATCAATTTACTAAATGATTAAAAACAGTATTCTATAATTTAATCATTGTATTAATAACCGCTCAAAATTCTTAAGAAACAAAATAGGCTTTGGATAATGCATAAACTAAATATTAAAAAACGGATCGTACTGACTGGCGGCCCAGGTGGAGGAAAAACGACAGCATTAGACCTGATCAGAAGAGAATTTGCTGGAAAAATTGCTTTAGTGCCTGAATCAGCAACCATGATATTTAGTGGAGGAATTGAGCGTACAATGGACGATGATGTGCTTAAAGCTCAACAAACAGCCATTTTTCATTTGCAAAAGAACTTGGAAGACATTCAAAGAGCCACTTATCAAGATTGTTTAATTTTGTGTGACCGAGGAAGTTTAGATGGCCTCGCCTATTGGCCAGGTAGCAACGAAGATTTTTTCAAGACTATGAATACAAGCTTAGATGAAGAACTTAATCGATACGATGCGGTTATATTTTTTGAGACTGCAGCTAAATCGGGTGAAAATATAAGAAGTAATAACCCAATTCGTAATGAATCAGACCAAAAAGCCATAGAATTAGATGATAAACTCCAACAAGTATGGTCAAAACACCCAAACTTCAACTTGGTGGGTAGTTCTGAGTCCTTCATTAGAAAAGTTATGTTTGGCATTATGACTATTGAGAATGTCATAGGTCAATATAAGTAATTCTCTTTAGTTAGCCTTCCAATATAGTGATAAAAACCTCACCTTTATTACCTTAATTTGCTAGTCATATTTAAATAGCTAATACTTATTACGATATTATTCGTATAAAAGCTTGCTATTACGAAAAAAATCGTACATCTTTTAGACACAACTAGAATAAAAACTTGGAATGATGAATGTCTCGAAAACGTAAATTTGATGAACAACAAGAAGGTGAAGTAGACATGACGCCGATGCTCGACATCGTGTTTATTCTACTTATATTTTTTATCGTCACTACATCCTTTGTTAGAGAGGAAGGCTTGCTCGTTAATAAACCTAAAGCAAACAAAGCTCAAAAAAGTGATAGCCCGATAATTCTTGTCAGAATAAGTTCCACTGGTCTTATAACCTTTAATGGTAAATCAGTAGATATTGAGCGCCTTGCAGCAAGAATTGAAAGCTTTACGGCAAAAAGTCCAACAACATCCGCAGTCGTCATTCCAAGCTATGAAACAACTCATGAAAATGTAGTAAAGGTAATTGATGAAATTAAGCAGTTTGAGGACATTATTGTTTCAATAGGAAAATAGCAGAGTATTTTGTAGTACTAAACGCCAGACGTAAAAAAGCCCGACTCTTTCGAATCGGGCTTTTCATAATAGAAGCTTGACAATGTCCTACTCTCACATGGGAACTCCCACACTACCATCGGCGCTATTGCATTTCACTTCTGAGTTCGGCATGGGATCAGGTGGTTCTACAACGCTATTGTCGTCAAGCAAAAAAACTACAATCTTGAAAGCTGATGACGTGCACGAATGCACTAATATCGCAATGACATGGATGTCAGTGAGCGATGTAAATACTTATCTAAATCTAATCAGTAACACGAGTACGTGACTTTTATTCATGTCAGACACACAAAACCACTTGGGTGTTGTATGGTTAAGCCTCACGGGCAATTAGTATCAGTTAGCTCAAGGCCTCACAACCCTTACACACCTGACCTATCAACGTTGTAGTCTCCAACGACCCTTTAGGGGACTTAAAGTCCCAGTGAGAACTCATCTCAAAGCCTGCTTCCCGCTTAGATGCTTTCAGCGGTTATCAGTTCCGAACGTAGCTACCGGGCAATGCCATTGGCATGACAACCCGAACACCAGAGGTTCGTCCACTCCGGTCCTCTCGTACTAGGAGCAGCCCTCTTCAATTCTCAAACGCCCACGGCAGATAGGGACCGAACTGTCTCACGACGTTCTAAACCCAGCTCGCGTACCACTTTAAATGGCGAACAGCCATACCCTTGGGACCGACTTCAGCCCCAGGATGTGATGAGCCGACATCGAGGTGCCAAACACCGCCGTCGATATGAACTCTTGGGCGGTATCAGCCTGTTATCCCCGGAGTACCTTTTATCCGTTGAGCGATGGCCCTTCCATACAGAACCACCGGATCACTATGACCTGCTTTCGCACCTGCTCGACGTGTCTGTCTCGCAGTTAAGCTGGCTTATGCCATTGCACTAACCGTACGATGTCCGACCGTACTTAGCCAACCTTCGTGCTCCTCCGTTACTCTTTAGGAGGAGACCGCCCCAGTCAAACTACCCACCAGACAGTGTCCCCAAGCCCGATTAGGGCCCTAGGTTAGAACATCACGCATACAAGGGTGGTATTTCAAGATTGGCTCCACCACATCTAGCGACGCGGTTTCAAAGCCTCCCACCTATCCTACACATGTAGGAGCAATGTTCACTGTCAAGCTATAGTAAAGGTTCACGGGGTCTTTCCGTCTAGCCGCGGGTATACGGCATCTTAACCGCAAATTCAATTTCACTGAGTCTCGGGTGGAGACAGTGTGGCCATGATTACGCCATTCGTGCAGGTCGGAACTTACCCGACAAGGAATTTCGCTACCTTAGGACCGTTATAGTTACGGCCGCCGTTTACCGGGGCTTCGATCATGAGCTTCGCAGAGCTAACCCAATCAATTAACCTTCCGGCACCGGGCAGGCGTCACACCGTATACGTCATCTTTCGATTTTGCACAGTGCTGTGTTTTTAATAAACAGTTCCAGCCACCTGGTTACTTCGACTCTCCTGTGCTTACTCCGCAAGGGATTCACACTAGAGAGCGTACCTTCTCCCGAAGTTACGGTACTATTTTGCCTAGTTCCTTCACCCGAGTTCTCTCAAGCGCCTTAGTATTCTCTACCTAACCACCTGTGTCGGTTTGGGGTACGGTTCCTATATATCTGAAGCTTAGAAGCTTTTCCTGGAAGCATGGCATCAATGACTTCAAACCCTTGGGTTCTCGTCTCGTATCTCAGCCTTAAGAAGACCCGGATTTACCTAAGTCTTCAGCCTACATACTTTCACACGGACTACCAACGCCGTGCTCACCTAGCCTACTCCGTCCCTCCTTCGCAATATATAGAAGTACAGAAATATTAATCTGTTTCCCATCGACTACGCGTTTCCGCCTCGCCTTAGGGGCCGACTTACCCTGCCCTGATTAACATGGGACAGGAAACCTTGGTCTTTCGGCGGGGGAGTTTTTCACTCCCCTTATCGTTACTCATGTCAGCATTCGCACTTCTGATACCTCCAGCAAACCTCTCAGTTCACCTTCAACGGCTTACAGAACGCTCCCCTACCACTTAACTTAAAAGTTAAATCCGCAGCTTCGGTGCATAGTTTAGCCCCGTTACATCTTCCGCGCAGACCGACTCGACTAGTGAGCTATTACGCTTTCTTTAAAGGATGGCTGCTTCTAAGCCAACCTCCTAGCTGTCTGGGCCTTTCCACATCGTTTCCCACTTAACTATGACTTTGGGACCTTAGCTGGCGGTCTGGGTTGTTTCCCTCTTCACGACGGACGTTAGCACCCGCCGTGTGTCTCCCGGATATCACTCATCGGTATTCGGAGTTTGCAAAGGGTTGGTAAGTCGGGATGACCCCCTAGCCTTAACAGTGCTCTACCCCCGATGGTGTTCGTCCGAGGCTCTACCTAAATAGATTTCGGGGAGAACCAGCTATCTCCCGGCTTGATTAGCCTTTCACTCCGACCCACAAGTCATCACCGCATTTTTCAACATACGTGTGTTCGGTCCTCCAGTTGATGTTACTCAACCTTCAACCTGCCCATGGGTAGATCGCCGGGTTTCGGGTCTATTCCTTGCAACTAAACGCGCAGTTAACACTCGCTTTCGCTACGGCTCCCCTAATCGGTTAACCTTGCTACAAAAAATAAGTCGCTGACCCATTATACAAAAGGTACGCAGTCACCCGAAGGCTTCCACTGCTTGTACGTATGCGGTTTCAGGTTCTATTTCACTCCCCTCACAGGGGTTCTTTTCGCCTTTCCCTCACGGTACTGGTTCACTATCGGTCAGTTAGGAGTATTTAGCCTTGGAGGATGGTCCCCCCATATTCAGTCAACATTTCACGTGTGCCGACCTACTCGATTTCATGGTAAGTTTGTTTTCGTGTACGGGGCTATCACCCTGTATCGCTAAGCTTTCCAGCTTATTCCACTAACTTACAAACCACTTAAGGGCTAATTCCCGTTCGCTCGCCGCTACTAAGGAAATCTCGGTTGATTTCTTTTCCTCGGGGTACTTAGATGTTTCAGTTCTCCCGGTTCGCCTCACTTAGCTATGTATTCACTAAGTGATAGTGTCTTATGACACTGGGTTTCCCCATTCAGAAATCTGAGTCTATAACGGTTTTTATCACCTCAACTCAGCTTATCGCAGATTAACACGTCTTTCATCGCCTCTAACTGCCAAGGCATCCACCACATACGCTTAGTCACTTAACCATACAACCCTAAGTAGTCTTAGAATGTTCGGAGACTAATCCGAACTAATCGTACAGCCTGACATTTTCACGTACTCTCACATCTTTCGATGTAGATGAGTTACTTGATTTAGATTTTTTATTAACATTCTCCGAGGAGGAGAAGTTAATCAGCTTGTTCGATAAACGATAAGGTTATCTCACTCGCTGTTGGTATCTATATGTTGATGTATTGAAACGCGCGACACGTTCAACACCATATAAACACCGGGTATTTATATCAGCTTTCCAGATTGTTAAAGAGCTTCAAACTAGCGCGCATTCGGCTAATTCGTGGTTTAAAAAACCAAATTTAAATCATCTTAAAAAAGATAGCTTAAATTTGGTCATTTAATTCTTTGTGAAGAAGATTGGTAGGTCTGGGCAGACTTGAACTGCCGACCTCACCCTTATCAGGGGTGCGCTCTAACCAGCTGAGCTACAGACCTGCATAAGTACCTAAGTACTACACAATAAGTGGTGGAGCTAAGCAGGATCGAACTGCTGACCTCCTGCGTGCAAGGCAGGCGCTCTCCCAGCTGAGCTATAGCCCCTTATTATGCTAGGGTTTTACTTTTCTTCTTCTAATTTGTTATCAGTGCAATTTGTGTGAACACTCATGAAACCCGAAGGCTTCCATCAGGCGTTTTACTTCAAGATAAGGAGGTGATCCAACCCCAGGTTCCCCTAGGGTTACCTTGTTACGACTTCACCCCAGTCATGAATCACAAAGTGGTAACCGTCCTCCCGAAGGTTAGACTAGCTACTTCTTTTGCAACCCACTCCCATGGTGTGACGGGCGGTGTGTACAAGGCCCGGGAACGTATTCACCGTAGCATTCTGATCTACGATTACTAGCGATTCCGACTTCACGGAGTCGAGTTGCAGACTCCGATCCGGACTACGACGTACTTTATGGGATTCGCTCCACCTCGCGGTCTTGCTGCCCTTTGTATACGCCATTGTAGCACGTGTGTAGCCCATCCCGTAAGGGCCATGATGACTTGACGTCGTCCCCACCTTCCTCCGGTTTATCACCGGCAGTCTCCTTAAAGTTCCCGACATAACTCGCTGGCAAATAAGGATAGGGGTTGCGCTCGTTGCGGGACTTAACCCAACATTTCACAACACGAGCTGACGACAGCCATGCAGCACCTGTCTCAGAGTTCCCGAAGGCACTAAACTATCTCTAGTAAATTCTCTGGATGTCAAGGGATGGTAAGGTTCTTCGCGTTGCATCGAATTAAACCACATGCTCCACCGCTTGTGCGGGCCCCCGTCAATTCATTTGAGTTTTAACCTTGCGGCCGTACTCCCCAGGCGGTCAACTTAGCGCGTTAGCTACGCTACCCACAGATCAAGTCTACAGACAGCTAGTTGACATCGTTTACGGCGTGGACTACCAGGGTATCTAATCCTGTTCGCTCCCCACGCTTTCGTACCTCAGCGTCAGTATTTGTCCAGGTGGCCGCCTTCGCCACTGATGTTCCTTCCAATCTCTACGCATTTCACCGCTACACTGGAAATTCCACCACCCTCTACAATACTCTAGTTTGCCAGTTCAAAATGCAGTTCCAAGGTTGAGCCCTGGGCTTTCACATCTTGCTTAACAAACCGCCTACGCACGCTTTACGCCCAGTAATTCCGATTAACGCTCGCACCCTCCGTATTACCGCGGCTGCTGGCACGGAGTTAGCCGGTGCTTCTTCTGTCGCTAACGTCACAGTACTAGTTTATTAAACTAGCACCTTTCCTCACGACTGAAAGTGCTTTACAACCCGAAGGCCTTCTTCACACACGCGGCATGGCTGCATCAGGCTTTCGCCCATTGTGCAATATTCCCCACTGCTGCCTCCCGTAGGAGTCTGGGCCGTGTCTCAGTCCCAGTGTGGCTGATCATCCTCTCAAACCAGCTAGAGATCGTCGCCTTGGTAAGCCTTTACCTTACCAACTAGCTAATCTCACTTGGGCTAATCAAATGGCGAGAGGTCCGAAGATCCCCCCCTTTGGTCCGTAGACATTATGCGGTATTAGCAGTCGTTTCCAACTGTTGTCCCCCACCATAAGGCATATTCCCAAGCATTACTCACCCGTCCGCCGCTCGACGCCAAAGTAGCAAGCTACTTTTCGTTTCCGCTCGACTTGCATGTGTTAAGCCTGCCGCCAGCGTTCAATCTGAGCCATGATCAAACTCTTCAATTAAAATCGTTTGTGCATCATAAGATGCGGCTCAATGAATTCTGTACATTTAAAACATATGTTCTTATAACCCGAAGGTCATAAGTAGTTTTGCGTGAACTTCATCATTAAGCTGTTTTTTTTGTCCCGAAGGACTATGTAAAATCAACACTAATGTGAGTGCTCACACAAATTGCATGATAACTAATTGTTAAAGAACAATGCCTCGATGAGACATTAAAAGTTAAATCGCATTCGTTTAACTTCTTGCTTCTGGCTATTCAACCGTGAGGCTGATGGCTCGTTGAAGCGGATGCGCATTTTACGCTTCCTGATTTCAATGTCAACAAGTTTTTAAAACTTATTTTTTGAAGCGTTTATCTTAACTTTCGTTTAGTTAAACATTCCAAAGTTTGAAACCAACCTCTTGGGCTTGTCCCGAAGAAGTGGAGCGCATTTTAGGGATTTCTGGGAAAGGATCAAGCTTTATTTTAAATTAATGCACTGTTCGCTTATTTATTAAACAAAGCACTTCTGTAATACCGAATTTAAGGTGTTTTAATCAATTTAGAGGTAGTCACTATATAGATGCCAGAACATAAAATAGACTTTATAACTCTTAACAGTCGCCCTCTTCATTAAGCTTTCTACGAATGAGAAATATAAATGTATGGCAAGGAATTAAATGAAGTGACAGCTTTCTTTACAAAACATTAACACAGAATTCACAAACAAGTCACATCAATCAATTTGTGAAAAGATCATGAGACTGAACAAATGACGCCATGCAAACGATATCCTTTGCAAAACAAAATATTATACAATATAGGCATAAAATACAGAATATAATATCGTAGAGTACGTTTCGATACGGATTTACACGAACTCAAAGCAAGAATTTTTCCGTTAAAATACCGTTAAAATTTTTTACAAATAATTAACAAGTGCCTTGAACAACCTCTGAATCCTTTATAATTAAAGGACTTTTGAATTTAGGTATTGTTATTGCATTGTTACATCGTTCGCAAATTGTGGTTACTAAAACTCGACATAGATCGAACATTAGGTAATTGGCAGCGGAAATATAACAAAAAAACGGAGAGAACAATGCAATTAAAGAAATCCATTGTCGGGAGTATGATAACACTTGCTTTGGCATCTACTAGTAGTGCCTTTGCAAATGAAGTTACTGCAGACATAAGTAAATTTAGGGCAGCAGGAAATAGTGCTGGTGTTAAAAAAGGTACAGGTCTTTATATCGTTCAAATGAAAGGCCAACCAGCTATTGCAGAAGCTCAAGATATTGGCGAGTTATTACCAAGCAACCAATTAGTAGGTATTGGCAAAAATAATTACAATGCAACAACCCCTGCAATGCAAGCTTATGCTGCTGCATTAGAAAAAAAACAAGCTGCAGTTGCAGGAGAAACGGGCTCTATTAATATAATTCACTCGTATAAGCATACATTTAACGGTTTCTCTGCAAAATTAACTGAGAAGCAACGTACGCAATTAGAAGCCCACCCTGATGTTGTTGCAGTTTATGAAGATTCTCTACAGAAAGTTAACACATCCAATACCCCTGCATTTTTAGGGTTAACTGGCCCAGGTGGTCAGCATTCAATGGATATTAAGGGTGAAGACGTAATTATTGGTGTTTTAGACACTGGTATCGTACCTGAACACCCAAGTTTTGCTGACGACGGTTCATACACCGATCCAGCCAGCATAGGTTGGAATGGTAGCTGTGACGCAGGTGAAGAAGCTGAAGCAGGCTCTTTCAACTGTAATAACAAATTAATCGGTGCTCGCTATTACAAAGACGCTTTTGAAGCGAGCTATGAGATTCAAACAGGATTAGGTGAGTTTATATCACCTCGTGACGCTGATGGTCACGGCTCTCATACCGCAAGTACTGCCGGTGGTAACGAAGGCGTTGCCGCGGAATTATCAGGTTTAGATGCTGGTACTGTTTCAGGTATTGCTCCACGTGCACGTGTTGCAATGTACAAAGTATGTTGGAACAGTGACTATCAAAATGAGAACGGCGATGATGAAGCGGGTTGTTTTTATGGCGATAGCATGGCAGCTATTGACCAAGCCGTTGTTGATGGCGTAGACGTTATTAACTACTCAATTGGCGGTAGTAGAACAAGCTTAGTCACTGCTGCAGCTGCAGCTAAACTAAGAGCTACACAAGCAGGCGTATTTGTTTCTGTATCTGCTGGCAACAGCGGTCCTACAGCAGAAACTGTCGGAACACCTGCTCCATGGGTTACAAGTGTTGCTGCGTCAACATATGATGGAAGCTCAAAAGTAATTGGTAAAGAACTTAGTATCAATGCTGGCACAGATGCTGGTACATCGGTTCTTGCTATTCCAACCTCATTTGCACCCGCTGCAGATGGACTGACAGGTGACGTAATAGCAACAGAAGACAGTGAAGCTTGTGATGCTGCTGACGGAACTAACCCTATTGCTGGGCAAGGTAGTCTTTCAGGAAACATTGCACTGATTGCACGTGGTTCATGTAGCTTTACCGAGAAATTTGTCAACGCTCAAGATGCTGGTGCTATTGGTGTATTAATATACACCTATGACGGTACTTCACCATTTGCAGGTGGAGGTGCAGATCCCGCAGTAAATGTTCCAGGTTCAATGATTTCGTTTAACGATGGTCAAGCGTTGTTAACGAGCATTAGCAACGGAACTACAAATGTCACTTTTACTGACGTTGACTCTACAGACGATTTCACAGAAATTGGGAATATCATGGCGGCATTCTCGTCACGTGGTCCTAACACTGCTAGCTACGACATTATCAAGCCTGATATCACGGCTCCTGGTGTTAAAATTTTAGCTGCAACAACCAATACACCAATGTTTGGTAGCCAAGGAAATACATTTGCTTACTTGCAAGGTACTTCAATGTCTAGCCCACACATAGCGGGTATGGCGGCATTGTTTAAAGAATCTAACCCGGCTTGGTCACCAGCTCAGATTAAGTCAGCTCTAATGACTACAGCTCGTCAAGACTTAACTAAAGAAGATGGTTCAACACCAGCTGACCCATTTGATTTTGGTGCGGGTCATGCCTCACCAGTAAATGCTATGGACCCAGGCTTACTATTTGATAGTAACTATGCTGACTATTTAGCCTTCTTATGTGGTATTGGCGAAAACGACTTTGTAAATGCAACAGAAACTGATTGTGATACTTTAGCAGGATCCGGCTTTAGTACAGAGCCAAGCCAGTTGAACTTACCATCAATTGGTATTGCTGAGCTACTAACTCCTGAAACAATATCAAGAACTGTGACAAACGCTACCGACAGTGCAGCTGTTTATACTGCAACTATTGAAGCGCCAGAAGGCGTTGACGTAGTACTAGCGACTTTTGATGCAGAAGGCAACCCTATTGCAGATAATGTATTGTCGATTGATGCTGCTGGTACTGCAAGTTTTGCATTAACTTTTACTTCAAATGAGAATGCTGTTGTTAACGAATGGAAATTTGGTTCAATCACTTGGACTGATGGTGCAGGACACGTAGTTCGTAGCCCTATATCAATTAAAGTTGCTCCTACGGTAAGAATTGATGTTCCAGATGAACTTTCAGGCACAATGTCACGTGGTCGCTTTAGCTTCCCCGTACAAATGCTTTACTCAGGAACAACCTCTATTGAGCATGCCGGCCTTGTTGCACCATTTGGCGCAGCTGGTGTTGTAACACAAGATCCAGACCAAACATTTACATTCCCTGACGATTTGCAGGATGACAATTACAGTTTATTCCACTTATTCGAAGGCACTCAAGTCGCACGTTTTTCTTTACTAAACGGTTTAGTCGCAAACGAAGGTGCGGATTTAGACTTGTATGTTTATCGCTGTGATAACTGGTTATGTACACGTGTAGGCGCATCATTTAACGGTGGCTCTAATGAAGATGTAGTTTTAGTGAATCCTGAGCCTCGTGCAGATGTCAGTGTAGGAGATGTTTACCTTGTAGCCGTTCATGGTTGGGATGTTGCCGCAGATGGTGAACTTCCTGTAGAAGAGCAATCAACAGAATACACCATGCTTGGTTGGATAGCCGATTCAGCAGCGAGTACTACTCGCGTTGTTTCTAGCCGACGTGCTATTGAAGGGCGCTATAACTGGGTGTCTATTATGGACCGTAGTTTAACACCAGGTGTTTACATGGGTGGCATTACTTTCTTCGATGATGAAGCAGAAGCGCAAGGTACTAGCGTTGTAGAAATCGTAGTAGAAGAATAATTCGTTTTTAAATTGGCTCCCTATGAGGTATTAGGGAGCCCAAAAATAAGAAATAATAGGTGTAATATGTTAAAAAAATTACTTTCACAAGCTGTATTGCTTTTAGCGATGACTTTCGCTACAACTGCCAACGCAGTATTGATTACTCAAGATATTAACGTAGATGATGCAGGTTTTACGCTTGGCTCAATTTCAATACAAATTGATGATGCTGACTTAGGAAACGGCTTAGTATCAGTTTCGGAATTTGCTGATTTAACTTTATTTGGTATATCTGATCTTGATGTTTTTGGCTTTGAAGCTGTAATCGATACGAACAATATATATGCAGGGATTGAGTTCTTATTCTTTGATGTACAAGAAATAGGCTTTGATTTCTGGAACTATCAATTAATTTACGATAACTTTGCTCCGGGCGCGAATTTCGTGGATATTTTTGATAGCACTGGGCCAGTATTTTTCTCGACTGAGATCAGCCTAGGGGGAGCACAAGTCGTTCCAGAGCCAGCTGCAATTGTATTATTGCTAACGGGTTTACTTTCACTTAGGTTGCGTCGAAAAGCCTAATTCACTAATAACCAGAAAATTATAGACAATAAAAAGCCAGCATTTTGCTGGCTTTTTTAATTAGTCAATTACTTATAATTAGTAGTAATTACTTTTCAACTTTATCTTCGGCCGATAAAGCCTCTTTAGTATTATCGATATCTACTTCTTCTAAAGAAGTGTCAACATCATTTAACTTTGCTTCGGCTTCGTCCTGCTTAAATTCTGCATCATGCGCGTTATCATCGCCAACTACATGTTCAAGCTTTAACTCTTTAACTGAGCGAATCGTTGTAACAGGGCCAGAACAAGCATAAAGTACAAACACGGCCATTAATAACTCTGCTGGGCTAGATGCAACGACAACAAAAACTAAGACGATCAATAAAACAACCACAAAGTTAACTTTACCTTTCCAGTCGACATCTTTAAAGCTGTTGTATCTAAAATTACTGACCATCAATAAACCTGAAACAATGGTGATAATCCCCATGATAAATCCATAGTCTTGGCCAACAATCTGGTATTCTGTTCCTGCCCACACAATACTAGCAATTACGCCAGCAGCCGCTGGGCTCGCCAAGCCTTGAAAGTACCTTTTATCCGCTACGCCAACTTGCGTGTTGAACCTCGCCAATCTAAGTGCCGCGCCTGCTACAAAAACAAAAGCCGCAAGCCATCCAAACTTTCCCATTCCTGAAAGAGCCCAGTTATAAGCAACAAGTCCCGGCGCAATGCCAAAGCTAACCATATCAGCCATGCTGTCATACTCAGCGCCGAATGCACTTTGGGTATTGGTCATTCTGGCGACTCTACCGTCTAAGCCATCAAAAATCATCGCGATGAATATTGCAATTGCAGCAGCTTCAAAGTGGCCGTTCATCGAAGAAACAACGGCATAAAAACCGGAAAATAAGCCAGCAGTAGTAAGCAAATTAGGAAGCAAATAGATTCCTCTGCCTTGCTTTGTGTCTTGGCCGTGCTTAGTTGTCATTTAAAATATCTTTCCATTTAACTAAAATTAGCGCTAATTTATCACAATCGGAAAAATGTCGCATCTGCATTTTGTAAATCCAAATGTATTCAAATAGATAAAACCTTTGCGTATTTGTTACATTGTTAGTATAAGAATAGTAATAACTTTGAATGATTTGATGACGTTTGTTTCTATTGGTAAGGCAATATTAAATGCATAGTAAAATTTTAGCGGTCATTGCGCTTTTAAGCTGCACAACACTTTTTGCTCAAGAAAAAGCAGTATATCGATGGGTCGATAATAATAATATTGTTCATTTTAGTCATGAACATCCTGCAGACAAAGACTATGCCGAAGTCAAAGTCCAAGTATCATATCAACCTCCTGTATCGAACCCAAACGACACCAATACATCAACAGAACAGGAAATAGATAGTAAGTCGCAACTAAATGCTGACGCAATGAAGCAGAATTGTGAAACATCTAAAACCAATTTGAGCGTGCTCGATTCGTTTGCACGTATTGTGATTAAAAATGAAAAAGGTGAGGACCAGCTGCTTACTGACGAAGAGAAAAAAGCGCAGATTGAACTCAATAAAAAACAAGTAGAACTATATTGTCCAAGCGAAGGAAATTAAGCTGGCTCAATTCTAACTATTAAATAAAAAAGGCAGGAGATTTCCTGCCTTTTTTATATTTAGAGCCAAAACGATTTAATGTTTAAATTGCAAGTTATCATCTTTCAATTCAATATTAATCTGGTCTCCTTTGTCAAACTCCCCAGCTAACAGCCTTTGAGCTAATGGATTTTCAATTTCATTTTGTATCGCCCTTTTAAGAGGTCTTGCACCAAATAAAGGATCAAATCCCGCTTTTGAAATCTTATCCAAGGCTTCTTGTGAAATAGTCAGGCTAATTTCTTTTTCCAATAGGCGTTTTGCTAACGCCTCAACATGGATTGAGGCAATTTGAGCAATCTGCTCCGACACTAGCGGATGAAATACAACACTGTCGTCTACACGATTGATAAACTCTGGCTTAAAATGTTGGGAAAGCTCTCCCATAACACGCGCTTTCATTTCATCATATCGACTATCATCCCCAAATTCTTGAATGATATCCGACCCCAAATTTGAGGTCATTACAATAACCGTATTTTTAAAGTCTACTGTTCTACCCTGCCCGTCAGTTAATCGGCCATCATCAAGCACTTGTAGTAAAATATTAAAAACATCAGGGTGTGCTTTCTCCACTTCATCTAACAGTACTACTGAGTAGGGCTTGCGCCTCACCGCTTCGGTTAGGTAGCCCCCTTCTTCGTATCCAACATAGCCAGGTGGTGCACCGACTAGACGCGCGACTGAGTGCTTCTCCATAAACTCTGACATATCAACGCGGATCAATGCATCCTCTGTATCAAATAAAAACTCGGCTAGTGCTTTAGTAAGCTCCGTTTTACCGACTCCAGTTGGGCCTAAGAATAAAAATGAACCTATTGGCTGATTGGGATCAGCCAGGCCAGCACGAGAGCGACGTATGGCGTTTGAAACCGTAACAACAGCTTCACTTTGACCAATAACTCTTTTATGTAGGCTATCTTCCATTCTTAGCAATTTTTCTCGCTCTTCAGACAACATTTTAGCCACAGGAATGCCTGTTGCTCGACTAAGAACATCTGCAATTTCAACTTCTGTAACCTTGTTTCTTAATAAGGTCATTTCCTGCATTTCAGCTTGGCTGGCAAGATCAAGTTGCTTTTCTAGTTGCGGAAGAACCCCGTATTGAAGCTCAGACATACGATTTAAATCGCCAATTCTTCGAGCTGCTTCAAGCTCTAACCTTGCTTGCTCCAAGTCTCCTTTAATAGTTTGTGTGCCATGTAATGCCGCTTTTTCTGTCGTCCAAACTTCGTCCAGTTCATCGTAACTGGTTTGGTTAATTTCAATTTCATGAGAAATTGCCGCTAAGCGTTTAACTGATGCTTGGTCATGCTCATCTTCTAACGCTTTTTGTTCAAGCTTAAGCTGAATGATACGACGCTCCAATCGGTCTAGATCTTCAGGCTTAGAGTCAATTTGTAACCTTATACTTGATGCAGCTTCATCGATAAGATCAATGGCTTTATCGGGTAGCTGACGATCACTGATATAACGATGAGAGAGAGAAGCAGCAGCTACAATAGCAGGATCGGTAATGTCGACCGAATGATGTAGCTCGTAACGCTCTTTCAAGCCACGTAAAATAGCAATAGTATCTTCAACGCTCGGCTCTTCAACAAGTACTTTTTGAAAACGTCGCTCTAATGCAGCATCTTTTTCAACGTATTGGCGGTATTCATCCAATGTTGTTGCGCCAACACAGTGTAAATCTCCGCGTGCTAATGCAGGCTTTAACATATTACCCGCATCCATGGCGCCATCGGTTTTACCCGCTCCTACCATGGTGTGCAATTCATCAATAAATAAAATGACTTGGCCTTCTAACTGGGACAATTCATTAAGAACGGACTTCAGACGCTCCTCGAATTCTCCGCGATATTTAGCACCTGCCACTAATGCCCCCATATCCAAAGAAAGTACTTGTTTATTCTTTAGCCCTTCCGGCACTTCTAAATCAACAATACGTTGCGCTAACCCTTCGACAATCGCCGTTTTTCCTACTCCTGGTTGGCCAATTAGAACGGGGTTGTTTTTTGTTCGGCGTTGAAGCACTTGAATAGTACGTCTGATTTCATCATCACGGCCAATTACGGGATCTAACTTGCCCTGCTCCGCACGTTCTGTTAAATCGATGGTATATTTATCTAAGGCTTGACGTACATCTTCTGCGTTAGGTTCATCAACAGATTGTCCGCCTCTTACATGCTTAATTGCATCTTTGACGCGTTGCTCATTGGCACCTAAAGATTTTAAAATTTGACCTAAAGTACCAGTATCTTCCAAAGCCGCTAGGACGAAAACTTCTGAAGAAATATATTTATCGCCTAGCTTTTGTGCGTACTTATCACAAAGATTAAGCAAATTACCGGATGTCGAAGATAGCTGAACTTCTCCGCCCACCCCATGAACTTGTGCTAAACCTTTTAATGCGGTTTCAATTTGACTTCGTAATGACTGAGTATTTATACCTGCACTTTTGAAAAGTGTCTTTACACTGCCTCCTTGTTGATTCAATAAAGACATCATTAAATGTAGAGGCTCTATAAACTGATGATCTTTGCCCAATGCAAGTGATTGGGCATCTGAAATTGCAACTTGAAATGATTGGGTGAAACGGTCTAAACGCATGAAAATACTCCTACTGCCATATTACTGGTCTTACTGTTTTGCTCTGTAGTAGTTATAAGGTTTATTTTCGATTTTTCAACACTATACTTGTGCAAGTTTGATTTTGAACAATTATTACTCTGTAGCCTAGCAGAGCTTGATGGTGTATTTTATTCTATTTACTCGGTTGTATCGCTATGATCGATGCCATTCTACCGGTGATGTTATCTCGTCGATAAGAATAATATTTATCTCTGTTTTGATACGTGCATTCATCAAGCGAGGATATATGGACAACGCCTAGCTTTTCGAGTAAATACTTGGCTATGCCTTGAAGATTTGCAAAGCATTTACCTTCAACTGTTGGCGTAAACTGTTCAGACAACTCATTGTCTAAACTTATGAACGCTTGCTTAACTTCAACCCCTACTTCAAAAGCTTGTTGACCAATACAAGGACCTAGCCAACACAAAATATCTGCTGGCTTTGTCTCCATTTCATTAACCGTCTTAGCGATGATATTTTTAACAAGTGGTCGCCAGCCTGCATGAATGGCTGCTATTTCTTTTCCCTTCTTGTCGGTCAGCAATATCGGGAGACAATCGGCTGTCATCACAGCTAACGCAACAGCGGTGTTTTTTGTAATAGCGGCATCAGCTGTAATATGGGTCGTATGGTGGGTTTCAACATGAACTACATTGTTACCATGCACTTGCTCAAGCCATTGTATTTTTCTTCCTTGAAGCAATTCTTTTTCAACCTTTGCTTGACGCTCAATGACTTCAATTTCATTATCATTGACATGCAGCCCGAGATTAAACTGTCCATATGGGCTAGTTGACGCTAAATTGCGTTCTTTTGACTGCGCAGAAAATGGACTGTTCTGAGTAGTCGTAAAGGCCAGCACAGAATCTACTGGCCAATTTACCCAATGTATAGCACAGTTAATGTTAGATTTCTGGTTGCCCATTGAGTTTATTATCTTCTTTTAATAACTTAACTAACTTAACAAAATCTTCCGGTAATTCCGCGCGCCATGTCATGAGCTCACCGGTAATTGGGTGATAAAGCTCTAACATAGCAGCGTGTAATGCCTGACGTTTAAATCCACGTAGATAGTCTAATAACTCTGGCGCTGCATTTTTAGGCGGTCGAGGACGACCTCCATAAACAGGGTCACCGACCAAAGGATGAGTAATGTGCGACATATGAACACGTATTTGATGAGTACGTCCTGTTTCTAGGCGCAAACGCAACCTTGTATGAAGTCGATATTTTTCCATCACACGATAATGGGTTACTGACGGGCGACCTGAAAAAGTTACTGCCATGTGGGTTCTTTTTGTCGCATGACGCCCAATTGGCTCATCAACAATACCACCTGCGGTCATTATGCCATTAGCAACTGCTTCATATTCCCGCGTGATCTCCCTAGCTTGCAACGCTTCAACTAAGTTAGTTTGCGCCGCAATAGTTTTCGCTACTACCATTAATCCGGTCGTGTCTTTATCAAGACGATGCACTATACCTGCTCGAGGTACAACATCTAATTGCGGGCAATGATTTAACAAAGCATTTAATACTGTACCATCCGGATTCCCTGCCCCTGGATGAACCACTAAATCTGCCGGTTTATTAATGACAAGAATATCGTCATCTTCATACACAATATTTAACGGGATATCTTGGGCTTCGAATCTGATTTCAGCTTCTACTGACGCATTAATGTCAATCTGTTCACCGCCAAACATTTTTTCACGCGCTTTGGTCACAACGCTATCATTTACTTTAACGTGACCATCTAAAATCCACTCTTTTAATCGAGATCGTGAATAATCAGGAAACATTTCCGCTAAAGTTTGGTCTAATCGTTTTCCTAAGCAAGCTTCAGGAACAATATCTCGGTGTTGAATAATTTCAGCCATTAAAGTCTCTTTGGTATCAAATTGGCATTAGCACTGTGCAAGGCAAGTTTGCTAGGTTAGAATGCAACTATCTCGTTGCAGGATGTATTTTACCCATTTACGTGGGGCTTTCATAATAATTTTAACTAAAACAACATAGTGATAATGAAGTCTATGGAAAAATTGACATTAAAAGTGGTGTTTATTTCGCTACTTATCGGCCTAACAGGTTGTTCTTCTTCGGAAAAAGAAATTGAAAAAGTGCCAGATAAATCTGCACAATCATTATTTAGCGATGCTAGGGAAGCGCTCGATAATGGCTTATATCAAAAAGCTATTCAGATTTTATCTGCGATAGATTCACGTTTTCCGTTTGGTCCTATCTCCCACCAAGTACAGCTAGACCTTTTATATGCCTACTATAAAACAGGTGATACGGGTCAAGGTATCGCATTAGCCGATCGCTTTTTACGCTTAAACCCTACACACCCAAATGTAGATTACGTGCATTACATGAAAGCACTTATCTATATTTCTACGGAAGAAAACTTGTTTCAAGACATGGCAGGTATAGACCGTTCAGATAGAGATCCAACAGCATCTCGAGATGCTTTTAAAGCACTTAGTATAATTATCGAGCAACACCCTGAAAGTAAATATGGTGCGGATGCTCGTAAACGTATGATTGCAATTAAGTCTCGTTTGGCAAAATATGAACTAGCCGTTGCAAAGTTCTATTTTAAACGTGAGGCCTATGTTTCATCAGCTAATCGCGGACGTTATATTGTTGAATATTACTCGCCTAGTGAAGAGGTTGAAGAAGCTTTAGAGATAATGATAGAAAGCTACAAAATTTTAGGACTAGATGAATTGCGTGCCAACGCAAAACAAGTGCTAGCTCTAAATTACCCTGATAACCCACTGGTTGTAAGCAGTGACTAGGTCGTAAATACCTAAACAAAAAAACGCCGTTTTCGCGGCGTTTTTTATTGTTTCAATATTTGATTGCTTATTGCTTTGACTGGCTATATCGCAGATTCATCTTCTTCTCCTGTACGAATACGAATCACACGTTCTACTTCAGTAACAAAAATTTTACCATCACCAATTTTACCTGTTTGTGCTGTGTTCATAATCGCTTCTATACAACGCTCTACATCTGACGATGCAACAACAATCTCTAGCTTCACTTTCGGCAAAAAATCAACCATATATTCGGCGCCACGGTATAACTCCGTATGCCCTTTTTGGCGACCAAATCCTTTAACTTCAGATACTGTCATTCCTGATACGCCAATTTCTCCTAATGCTTCACGAACATCGTCCATCTTAAAAGGTTTTATAATTGCTTCTATTTTTTTCATTTGCGGCTCTGCGTGTTTCAACTAATAAGGGTATTATTCCTTTTTTCTATACAAAATAAAACGTTTGACGAAAATCAATCTCAGATAGCACTTATTTAGCAAGTTTGCGCTCTACTTTCATCATAATTGTTTGTTAAACTGTATAAAACCACGACAAAAGGAAAAATAATGGATCCGCAGTTGATCAGAGATGAAATGAAAGTGCTTGCGCAAATTGATGTTAAATTTGAAATAGAGCGCCGCGTCAATTTTATCAAACGTACTTTAGTCTCTTCAGGCCTTAATCATTTAATTTTGGGAATTAGCGGTGGTGTAGACTCTTCAACTTGCGGCCGTCTTGCACAGCTCGCCATAGATGAACTTAATAATGAAACAAAAAATGCCACATACAAGTTCATTGCCATGCGCCTGCCATACGGCGTTCAAGCTGACGAAGATGATGCACAAGCGGCGCTAACATTTATCAAGCCTAACGCAGTGATAACGACCAATATCAAAGCCTGTGCTGACGGTATTCACCAAGAAGTCATTGACGCATTAAGTAACGTAGATCTATTAACCGCAACCAATGCACAAATCGATTTTTCAAAAGGTAATGTAAAAGCGCGAGCCCGCATGATCAGTCAATATCATATCGCTGGCATACTTGGTGGTCTGGTGATTGGAACAGATCACTCTGCAGAAAATATTACTGGTTTTTATACTAAATGGGGCGATGGTGCCTGTGATTTAGCGCCGCTCTTTGGCCTATCAAAACGCCAAGTGAGGCAGCTTGCTAAACATATGGGTGCTCCCAGTATACTCGTTGAAAAAGCGCCGACGGCTGATTTAGAGGATTTAGATCCTGGCAAAAAAGATGAAGATGCACTTGGGCTATCCTATGACCAATTGGATGATTTTCTTGAAGGTAAGTCAGTGGCTCAAGAAGTTGAAAACAAGATAGTTAGTACATTTGTAAAGACCCAACATAAACGCCAATCCATTCCTACGATATATGATATTTAATAGGGACTGTAGTTAATTAATTGGTGTTTATTTGGTCTCTACGGACAAAAATGATATAACTTTACCTATAGGAATAATCCTTTAGCAGTATAAAGGTGAAAATATGCATAAACAAAATGGATTTACCATTGTTGAGTTGATGGTGGGTTTAGCCATGATAGGGATTCTGATCTCTATTGCACTGCCTAGCTTTAGTGACTGGACAATTAGGATGCGTGTAGACGATGAAATTTCTCAAATGCACCGCCTTTTATTATCAACACGTAACACGGCGGTCAATATGGAACTTCCAGTCACCATTTGCCCTTTAGATGACAGTAATGTTTGTGTTAATGATTGGACCGGTGAGATCAGTGTTTTCACTAATGTTGGCGTTGGCAATGCCGCGCCTGATACCACGCGCTTCTTACCGGCGAATGACGAGACACTTGTTCGTGTAAAAATGCCCATTAAAGATGGTGATGATCTTAGCTTTCCGCTTGCAAGCATAGTCTATCAACCTACGGGGCAGTCTGGTGGATTTGCTGGAACCTTTATTTATTGTCCTAGTGGTAACGTCGATAAAAATAGAGGACTTATCGTATCTCTTAGAGGTCGCGTCTATGCAACCAGTGACACAGATAATGACGGAATAGATGAAAATAGACAGGGCGCAGAGTTAACTTGCCCTTAATAGTAAATAATATTACTAGCTATCGTTGTATTAAAATATAAGAAACTAAAAGAAGCATAATTGCTTCTTTTTTTGTGCTTATTTATAGCAATGTAGTCAATAATAAAGAATACCCTTCCCCGAATACTCAATGATTAGTGAAACAAACTCGATCAACAATCTTACATTTTAATGCGTTAGTATGTGCGCTTCATAAAACCCAAATTGACTTGCTCTTATACACCTAGGATAACCAATGAAAAAATATACTACGCTACTCTTTGTCTTTCTATTTATGAATTCCACAACCCTTTGTGCTCAAGATGTCGCAGGAGCAAATATTGCGGAATCATTGCAATTTGAAAAAAACAACTTGGTACTAAATGGTGCAGGACTGAGAGAAAAGTTTGTTTTTGATATTTATGCAGCGGGTCTGTATTTAATGACACCAACGTCAGATGCTAACGATATTATTAATAAAAATGAATTCATGGCGATTAAGCTTCATATGCTCAGAGATATTTCAGGACAGGATATGGCTGATGCAATTTTTGAAGGCTTTGAACATGCACTTGATGGCAACACTACACCGTTAAGGGCTGAAATTAACAGTTTCCTTGAAATTTTTGGTAATGAAGCGGCTAACGGTAATGTTTATCAATTCAACTATGTTCCAGGGCAAGGGATGAAGGTCTTTATCAATGACAAGCTCGTGAAAACCATTGAAGGTATTGAGTTTAAGCGCGCACTCATAGCCATTTGGTTAGGGGATAAACCTGCGCAAGAATCGTTGAAGAAATCGTTACTGAGTCTAAGCTAACTTGCCATTTATCATTCGCAGGCAAAGCAAACTTTAGCGACTAAAGAATTCAAATAAAAAAAGGAGCCTATCAGACTCCTTTTCTTCACCTAAATCGAATTTATTTACGCATCTGAAGCGACAGAATCAACTGATTCGACCCCTTGCTCTCCTGCAAATTTATCGACCCACAAAGCAATAGCACCATCACCGGTGACATTGCATGCAGTACCAAAACTGTCTTGCGCCAAGTACAGGGCAATCATCAGAGCAAGTGCTTCATCGGTAAACCCTAACATACTAGCAAGTAACCCTAACGCAGACATTACCGCACCACCTGGTGCTCCTGGTGCTGCAATCATCGTCACACCTAACATGAAAATAAAACCTAACATGCCAGCTAAGCCAGGAAGTGCTAGATCAGGAGTTAATAACATAACTGCCGACGCACAAGTCACAATCGTAATTGTTGAACCACTTAAATGAATGGACGCACACAAAGGTACGGTAAAGTTAGCTACACCATCACGTACCTTATTAGATTTTGTAGCCTTTAGGGATACAGGGATAGTCGCGGCACTTGACATTGTACCCAACGCTGTAAAATAGGCAGGTAACATATTTTTTAATAATGTCGCCGGCGACTTACCCAAAACAACACCACTACCAACGTATAAAACCGTGATCCAAACCCAATGAAGGATCAAGGCAAGAATAAGTACAACACCAAAGGTCTTCAAGGTTGAAAATACCGTGCCTTCAACCGTCATTTCAGCAAATACACCTGCGATATAAAATGGTAACGCAGGTATGATGACTTTACTGAGTAACACTTCAACAATATCTTTGGCTTCATTAATGCCCGCACGAAGTTTAGTTGCATTAATCGCACTGATACCAATCCCCAAAATAAATGCTAACGCAAGCGCACTCATCACTTCCAACGCTGGCGGTATCGATAACTCGATAAAACCTTTGAGTTTTTCACCTTCAGAAACAGCTTGAATTTCATTGCCGCCAATTAATCCCGGCAATATGTTGCTTGCAATGATAAAAGCAAGGGTACCTGCAATTACAGTTGAACCGTACGCTAGCCCAACAGTTTTTCCTAACAGTGAGCCAGAGCCTTGCGGTAGCGATGCGATGCCACTAGCAATATAAAATAAGATGATCAATGGGATGGTAAACTTTATAAGTTGACCGATCACTGTCTGTACCGTTAATAATAACTGTATCATGAGATCAGGCATATAAAGCCCAAAAATTATACCGGTAACAATACCGGCAATCAGTTTAAGTACCAAATTCATAGCAACTCCAGGTAATGAGATTATTGTAATTATTCTTAAAATTAGACAAGCATTCTAACGCGTTTAATCAGCGTTAAGCCAGTATATGTAAAATGCTTTTTGCTTTTCTTGTGGCAAAAAGCTCTGACAGATGAATTGATCTACAACCGCAGCGAGTTCACCATCAATATAAATTAGTGGTGTTCTTTTACGTAGCCAAACTGGCATATTTAATTCTTGAAGTATCTTTTTCAACGGGCGGCGATGTTGCCGGTACGAAGGCAATACAAATGGGTTCTCGTGCTTAAAGGCGACAAGTAGCATTTTATCTTCTGTAGAAATTTTTACTTTTTGTACCGATTTAATCCGTGACTTCTCTATCAATAATTCTTCGTCTGATGCACTCGCCACTATCTCGCCTAGACCGTCTGGTAGTATTACCGAAAGCAATTGACCTTGCTTCAAAAGGTCTGCAAGCTGTACCTCAACAGAGAACTCAGAGACATCTTCAAAGGCTGTCGTTAAAAAGAGTTGATCCTTAAAACGCCTCAACCAATGATCGCCAACTTTAACTTGTGGTTTTTTATCGGCTTGAGCATTGATCTGAACAGCAACTTCCGCTAGCTGCACCGTACTTGGCATTTGTACGCCATGTTTCATTAAAAAATAACGAATTAGATTATTAAAGCGAGCTGTTGATAGTTGTAGCATAGACGGTATGAGCAGTGCACTACCATCACTGTTTTCACATTGCGTCAAGTCGAGCAACGCCATATCATCCAATAATGATTGCGTTTGTTGGCAATGCTCGGCGCTTCGGTTAATCGTGTCGACAATGCCAGGCCAACGCTCTTTCAAACGAGGCATGATATCTTGACGAATAAAGTTGCGATCAAAAACGGTATCTAGGTTCGACTCATCCTCAACCCACCGAAGCTGATAGTTATCCGCATATTGTTGCAACTCAGCACGTGTAAAAGACAGTAACGGCCTTGCTAACACATGTTGTTCAAGTGATGAAATTAGTGACATTGCGCCTAAACCTTTCACCCCTGCCCCGCGTTTTAGCGCTAACAGAAATGTTTCCGCCTGATCATCTTTATGATGGCCTGTTAGTATCAACATAGGAGCTGAGCTGATCGAGCAAATCGCCTTATAACGTGCCTCTCTCGCTTGTGCCTCAAGGCTTTCCTTACTGCTTTTATCTAAGGTGACTTTAAGAGGTTTAAATGACACCTTTTTAAACTGGCACTGACTTTTTGCGAACTCACTCCAGTCCTGTGCAAACTCGCTCAACCCATGGTTAACATGGCACACATATATGGTGTTTGGGAAGCTGTGTTCTGTTTTGAGTTTACAGACAACATCAAGCAGTACTTGCGAATCAAGGCCGCCGCTATATGCAACAGCTATTGGAAGCGTAGGATACTCTGCAATGATATTTAGAATTGATGAGTTTAATTTAGACATGAAGCGGTTGGTATAAAAAAGCGGCTTGAAAGCCGCTTATTCACTATTAGCAGTAGCCAAATGACATTAAACGATCATAGCGTTTTTCAATCAACTGCTCTTCACTTAAACCATCAAGTTCATTTAAGTTAGCTTTAATAGCCTGTTTCAGCGTAGCCGCCATTTGATCCATATCTCGATGTGCTCCACCAAGAGGTTCGTCAATGACATTATCGATAAGATCTAGCTCTTTAATACGATTGGCAGTGATCCCCATTGCTTCTGCGGCAGTTGAAGCTTTCTCAGCCGTTTTCCATAAAATTGAAGCGCAACCCTCTGGAGAAATAACTGAGTACGTTGAATATTGAAGCATATTAACGCGATCACCAACACCTATAGCTAATGCACCACCTGAGCCACCTTCACCAATTACCGTACAAATAATTGGCACCGTTAATCGAGCCATCACTTTTAAGTTGCGCGCGATGGCTTCACTTTGACCACGTTCTTCTGCGCCAATACCTGGGTAGGCACCTGGCGTATCAATGAAGGTAATGATAGGCATGTTAAAACGCTCAGCCATTTCCATTAAACGTAACGCTTTGCGATATCCCTCAGGACGAGGCATACCAAAGTTACGTTTAACTTTTTCGGTCGTTGAACGACCTTTTTGGTGGCCAATGATCATAACGGGTTGACCGTCTAAGCGTGCCGTTCCACCAACTATGGCTTTGTCATCTGCATAGGCGCGATCGCCAGCAAGCTCATCAAATTCAGTAAAAACGCGCGAAATATAATCTAATGTATATGGACGTTGTGGATGACGAGCGACACGTGCCGTCTGCCAAGGATCCAGTCCAGCATAAATTTTCTTAGTTTGTTCTTTGTTCTTTTCACGCAGTTGGTTAATTTGCTCTTCAAGGTCTAAATCTAAATCCTGACCGCTATTAACTAATTGCAGCTCTTCTATTTTGGCTTCAAGCTCCGCAATTGGTTGCTCAAAGTCTAAAAAATTTAATGACATATGTGTATATTTACCTATGCTTATTTCTCAGCTTAACTAGCTGATTCTTATTAATTAAATTGTAAGGCAACGTTCTCGTCACCTAGTAAATTCTTTAAGTCGTACAGTAACATGTCACCTGGGGTGACTCGCCACTGAACGCCAAGTTGCAGCATACCCTCAGCTTCTTCTCGCTGATAGAATACCCGCACTGGACAGGTTCCGTCTTTATAAGGAGACAGAGTCTGTGTAAATTCATCTATAAAATCTGTCTTAATCGCAGATTTATCTACGCATAAATCCAATGATTTTACATAGTTTTCTCGAGCATCAGCAATCGTCATGATATCTCGGCCCGTCATTGTATATCCACCGGAGTAATCATCAAAGCTGACCTGTCCGCTACACACTAATATTGCATCGTTTACGAGCAATTCCTGAAAGGTTTCATAGTCATCAGGAAACAAGCGAACGTCCATTCTAGCGCTTCTATCATCTAAAGTAACTAACGCCCAACGTTTGCCTCGTTTATTCACTAATACTCGAACGCCAAGTACTAGACCTACAACCGTAGCGGACTTGTCTTTTCCTGTCGGCTGAACACCAACAATACGGCTTGACGCGTAATGTTTAATTTCTTTTAAGTAGCGATTTATCGGGTGGCCCGTTAAATATAGGCCTAAGGTTTCTTTCTCTCCGTCTAGCCATTGTTGTTCGGGCCATTTAGGTACATCTTTGAACGCTTGTCTTGTATCTTCTGGCTCTTCATTAATCAAACCAAACAAATCATCTTGCCCTAACGCTTGCGCTTTAGCATGTTGCTCAGCCGCTTTGATTGCTTCCGGCAAAGTCTCAAATAATGCCGCGCGATGAGGAGCTCCCTTTTCAAGTTTTGGCCCTAATGCATCCATTGCCCCCGATTTAATTAGGCGCTCTAGTACTCGTTTGTTAGTTTTCTTTAAATCTAGTCGCGCACAAAAATCAAACAAATCAACGAAAGGGCCACCTTCCTTACGTGCTTTAATAATCGCTTCTATTGGCCCCTCACCGACCCCTTTTACCGCGCCGATGCCATAGACAATTTGATCTTCTTCATTAACAGTAAATTTGTACTGTCCTGAATTGACATCAGGCGGTAACAAGGTCAACCCCATGTTTTGGCATTCATCAACGAGAGTAACAATTTTTTCGGTGTTATCCATATCCGCCGACATAACCGCCGCCATAAATGGCTCAGGGTGGTGTGCTTTCATCCATAAGGTTTGATATGAAACCAATGCATAAGCTGCCGAGTGAGATTTATTAAACCCGTAACCAGCAAATTTTTCTACCAAGTCGAAAATTTTCATCGACAACTCGCCATCGACGCCGTTATCGATAGAGCCTTGCTCAAAGGTAGAACGCTGTTTAGCCATTTCTTCAGGCTTTTTCTTACCCATGGCACGACGCAACATATCCGCCCCACCTAAGGTATAGCCTGCCAAGACCTGAGCAATCTGCATTACTTGTTCTTGATACAAGATAATGCCGTAAGTAGGCTCAAGAATAGGCTTTAGAGATTCGTGCTGCCATTTTTCATCTGGGTACGAAACCGCCTCACGGCCATGCTTACGTTCAATGAAGTTATCAACCATGCCTGAATCAAGAGGGCCGGGTCTAAAGAGTGCCACAAGAGCGATTATATCTTCAAAACAATCTGGCTTTAGCTTTTCTATCAATGACTTCATGCCAGAAGATTCAAGCTGGAATACCGCCGTTGTTTGTGATGCAAGCAACATATCAAACGACTTTTTATCTGCTAAGGGAATAGCCGCGATATCTATCGGCTCTTTACCTTGCTTTAATAACTTTACATCGGCCATTTCAATGGCCCATTGCAGAATCGTTAACGTACGTAAACCTAGAAAGTCAAATTTAACTAAGCCAGCATCTTCAACGTCATTCTTGTCAAATTGGGTAACCGGATTATTACCTTCTTCATCACAATAAAGAGGTGCAAAATCCGTTATGGTGGTAGGTGAAATAACTACGCCACCCGCATGTTTACCGGCGTTCCTAGTGGTACCTTCAAGAATTCGGCACATATCGATAAGATCTTTTACTTCGCTGTCTTGTGCATAAATCTCAGGAAGTTTAGGCTCTTCTTCAAATGCTTTAGCTAACGTCATGCCAGGTGTTGGCGGTATCAACTTAGAAATACGATCAACAAAACCATACGGGTGACCCAATACCCGCCCTACATCCCGTATTACAGCCTTTGCAGCCATAGTACCGAACGTAATAATCTGTGATACGGCATCACGTCCATATAATTCTGCGGTATGATCAATTACTTCGTCTCGTCGATCCATACAGAAATCGACGTCGAAATCAGGCATTGAAACACGTTCAGGGTTTAAGAATCGTTCGAAAAGCAAGTCGTATTCAAGTGGATCTAAGTCAGTAATTTTTTGTGCATAAGCGACAAGCGAACCAGCACCGGATCCTCGGCCTGGCCCAACTGGAATATTATTATCTTTACTCCACTGGATAAATTCCATTACGATCAAGAAGTAACCTGGGAATCCCATATTGTTTATTACTTCTAACTCAATTGCTAAGCGTTCATCGTAAGGTTTACGTTTTTCCTCAAAGTCTGGCGCGTCTTTGTCAAATAAGAACTCTAAACGTTCTTGCAAGCCTTCTTCAGATACTTTAACCAGAAAGTCTTCGATTGATAAACCTTCGGTAGGAAAGTCTGGTAAAACGTACTCACCTAGCGTGACTGTCACATTGCATCGTTTTGCAATCTCAACACTATTCGATAACGCTTCAGGGATATCAGCAAAAAGCTCAAGCATTTCTTCTTCTGAGCGCAAGTATTGTTGGTTTGAATAACGTTTTGGTCGGCGCTTGTCGTCGAGAGTAAAGCCATCATGAATGGCAACACGAATTTCATGGGCATCAAAGTCTTCAGGAGTTAAAAAAACTACTTCATTGGTTGCGACGACAGGTAACTGGCACTGCGCTGCTAACTCTACTGCTAGATGTAAATAGTTTTCCTCGTCTTGTCGACCCGTACGTACCAATTCAAGGTAATACCGCTCTGGAAATACCTCCTGATAAAAAGCGAGCATCTGAGTGACTAACTCATGATTACCTTTTAACAAAGCTTTACCGACATCGCCTTCACGGGCGCCGGATAATAAGATCAGCCCTTGAGCATGCTCAACAAGCCATGTTTTATCTAAAACCGCTTTATTTTGAATATGCCCACGTAAATAAGCCTTTGAGATAAGCTCTGTCAGGTTTTTATAACCTGCGTTATCTGATGCAATAATAGTCAGGCGAAATAATTCATCTTCTAATTCGTCACTTTGTACCCAAAAATCAGTGCCTATAATAGGTTTAATACCTGCACCATGCGCTGCATGATAGTATTTAACTAGACCACATAAATTCGTTTGATCAGTCAGCGCTATCGCCGGCATTTTAAAATCAGCCGCCTTAGCAATAATCTGCTTAACTTTATTAAGCCCATCACACATTGAAAAGTCACTATGGACACGCAAATGAACAAAAGAAGGTACTACAGTTGTTGTCTCAGTCATAGGAAGTTAAATTTCGCTTAACGTGATGTGGAATTGGCAATAACATTGGCAACTGGTTTAAATGACTTACGATAGCAGTCTAAAACACCAAATTCTTTAATTTTTTCTAAATGTAGCTTCGTTGGGTAGCCTTTATGTTTCGCAAATCCGTATTCTGGGTGCAATGCATCGAGTGCAATCATTTCTTCGTCTCGTGCAACTTTCGCCAAAATTGAGGCGGCGCTTATTTCTACTACACGATCATCACCTTTAACAACCGCTTGGGCAGTAATACCGAATTCAGGGCTACGATTACCATCAACCAGTACATAATCAGGCGTCACTTGTAAGTCAGCAACCGCTCGTTGCATAGCTAACATAGTGGCATGCAAAATATTAATGGTATCAATTTCTTCCGGTGTGGCGCGCCCAACAGCCCAAGCGACAGCTTTTTCTTTGATTTCTTCAGCAAGTAATTTACGCTTCTTCTCAGACAGTTTTTTCGAATCCATTAACCCTTCAATTGGGTTGTCTAAATCTAAAATAACTGCAGCAGTAACAACGTCTCCAACCAATGGACCACGACCGACTTCGTCAACTCCTGCGATACTGTAGGCCACTGGATATTCAAAAGGTGGCAATTTCTTCTTAACTACCATTTCAAACATGTCCTTGATTAATTAATTCGATAACCGCTTTCGCTGCTTGTTCACTGGCATTTTGCTTTAGCTGACGGTGAATATCGGTAAACGCCTCATTCAGTGCACTTTGGTCTTGATATAAGCGTTCTTTTATTAACGGGACAATGTTATCGACCGTCACTTCTCTTTGTAAAAGCTCTGGCACCAATGCTCTGTTAACCATTAAGTTAGGCAGCGAAAAATACTTAAGTTTCACCATAAGCTTGCCCAATAAGTAGGTCAACCAATTAAAAGAATAAGTGATCACCATGGGGCGCTTGATCAGTGCCGCTTCCAATGTCACTGTTCCTGAAGCTGTCAATAAACAATCGCTTGCAGCCATTACGGTCTGGGTTTGATTAATGAATACGGTTAAAGGTATTTCTGGAGCAAACTGTTGATGAAGAGCACGAAACTGCTGAGCTCGATGTTCGGTTATCATTGGGACGACAAACGTCAACGATGGATCCTCAGCGAGCAACACTTTAGCGGACGCTAAAAATGGCTCAACCAAACGCGATAATTCCCCCCCACGACTGCCTGGCATTAACGCCAATATTTTTTTGCAGTTATTTAGCCCTAACTCTGCTCGAGCTTGTGCCTTGTCTGATACCAAAGGAATATCGTCAGCAAGTGTATGACCGACGAACTTACAAGGTACATTATGTTTGTCGTAAAACGCCTTTTCAAACGGTAATAAACTCAACACTAAATTTGTTGCACCGGCAATCTTAAATACTCGCTTCTCACGCCATGCCCACACTGATGGGCTGACATAATGAACGGTTTTAATCCCATGATGTTTTAATTTCGCTTCTAAATTAATATTGAAATCAGGGGCGTCAATTCCGATAAAAACTTCAGGTTTGTTTACAGAAAAGTATTCAACTAACGACTTACGAACGAAAAGTAGACGTCTGATACGACCTAAAACTTCAACAATGCCCATGACAGAAAGCTCTTCCATCGCGAATAAGCTTTCAAAGCCGAGGGCTTGCATTTTAGGACCGCCAATACCAACAAATTTAGCATCAGGGTAAACATTGATAATAGCCTGCATTAAGCCAGCGCCTAACGTATCTCCAGAGTGTTCACCAACGACAATGGCGAACACTTTCGGCGATGAAGAATGGTTTTCTTTTATTGTATTTGTCACAAAAAACAGATCACTTATTAACGAACAATACCGCGACTTGAAGATTCAATAAAATCAGCAAAAGCTGCTATTTCTGGCGTTTCTTCAACCATTTCTCGCAATTTAACAAGTGCTTGCTCAACATTAAGCCCTTGACGGTAGACCAATTTGTAAGCTCGCTTTAACGCCAGTATGGTTTGTTTTTCAAAGCCGCGACGCTTCATCCCTTCAGTGTTCAAACCAAAAGGTTTTGCACTTTGACCAGACGCCATGACAAAAGGAGGTACATCCTTTACTAATAACGTATTAGCCGCAATAAAGCTATGCGCGCCAATATGGCAAAATTGATGCACCCCAACCATGCCGCCTAAAATTGCAAAATCACCAACATGTACATGGCCTGCAATAGAAGCATTATTGGCTAAAATACAGTTATTTCCCACAACACAATCATGTGCAACGTGGGTGTAAGCCATAAACAAGTTGTTTGAGCCAATTTGGGTCAAACTGTTATCTTGAATCGTTCCGCGATGAACCGTACAAGACTCACGAAAGGTATTATTGTCTCCAATAATTAGTTGAGTGGGCTCATTATCGTATTTTAAGTCTTGGCATTCTTCACCAATGGAAGCAAATTGAAAAATTCTATTGCCTTTACCCATTTTCGTTGGCCCTTTGACCACAACATGAGAACTTATCTCACAGTCATCGCCAATAACAACATCGTTACCAATGTATGTCCATGGGCCAATGGTGACATTTTTGCCTATTTGAGCACCTGGCTCGATTATCGCTTGTTCATGGATCACAATTTATAGCTCTCGTCTTGCACACATCAAGTCGGCAGTGCACACAACCTTGCCTTCAACTTTCGCTTCACAACTGAACTTCCACATCCCTCGGCGTTCTTTCACAAACTCAACATGTAGGTGTAGAGTATCTCCCGGTACTACCGGCTTTTTAAATTTCGCATTATCAATAGAAGCAAACAAATATAACTCTTTACCTGCTTTGTCTTGGTGGGTTTTAAATCCCAACACGCCTGTAGCTTGTGCCATGGCTTCAAGGATCATCACTCCTGGGAATATAGCATTGCCTGGAAAATGCCCAGTAAAAATAGGCTCGTTAAACGTGACGTTCTTGATAGCATGTAGCCACTTTCCTGGTTCATAATCCAAAACACGATCAACCAGTAGCATTGGATAGCGATGCGGGATTAGTTCTTGAATTTCTTCAACCGTAATGACTTTTTTTTCAGCGTCCAAATTAAGTGTCCTTTTTTAAAGCTGATAATTCAGATTCTAGCGCAGCAATACGTTTTGTTGTTGCGTCTAACTTTCGAAAACGAGCATTCATTTTTGCCCATTCTTTATTGGGTTGTGCAGGTATGCCAGAGGAATATACACCAGGCTCTTTAATCGCCTTAGTTACCATAGTCATACCAGTAAAGTGGCAACCGTCCGCAATGCTAATATGGCCATTAATACCTACCATGCCAGCGATCACACAGTTGTTGCCTATAGTCGTACTACCGGCAACAACGGTACAACCAGCAATAGCAGTGTTCTCACCAATGACGACGTTATGGGCAATTTGTATTTGGTTATCTAAAATAACACCATTACCAATGACGGTATTTTCTAAGGCGCCACGATCGATTGTAGTACTTGCGCCAATTTCTACTTTGTCACCGATAATCACGGTGCCAAGTTGTGGGATTTTTTGCCATTGACCTTGAGCGTTAGCGTAACCGAAACCATCAGAGCCAATCACGGTATTGGCTTGAACCAAACAATGCTGCCCAAGTTCTACGCGATGATAAACACTTACATTTGCCCAAAGTTTAGTTGCTCGGCCGATTTTAGCCTCTTGACCAATAAAGCACCCTGCACCAATACAGGCATCATCTGCAATTATAGCACCATCTTCTACAACCGTATTTGCGCCAATTGAGACGTTTGAACCTAATGTTGCATTTGCCGATATAACGGCGGATGGGTGAATATTACTGGCAGGAGCTGGCGTTGAATCAAGTAGCTGTGCCACCATCGCATAACCTAAGTAAGGGTTTTGCATCACTAATGCATTGGTCGGACATTCCGCCACGCAATCCTCGGATAAAATAACGGCAGCGGCCGAAGTACCTGCTAATTGCGATTTGTATTTACTGTTGGCCAAAAAAGCAATTTGATTATTTTTTGCACCTGCTAAAGTAGCAAGACTGCTAACAGTGATCTTTTCATCACCATTAACAGTCGCGCCTATCTGCTGTGCAAGTTCAGCTAGAGTGTATTTCATATTGAAAATTACATTAGTTAAGTTTACTTACTTGCTCTACCACTTTGTCAGTAATGCTTGATTCAGGCTTTGAAAAAACCACAGCCTTTTGCTCAAGTACTAAGTCGTAGTTTTCACTTGCAGCGATATTATCGATCGCTTGTTTAACGAGCGCTAAGATCTTATTCGTTTCTTCGTTTTGACGTTGACCTGTCGCTTGTTGGAATACTTTACCTTTAGCTTGGTATTCCTGAAATTTAGTAGCAATTTGCTTATCTAAATCTTCTTTTTCTTTTGCTGTCATCAATGAACCATCACGCTTTTTCTTTTCTTGAAAGTACTTTATGTCTTTTTCAAGTTGCGTTAAAGCGGCTTTGTCATCTTTAAATTCAGCTTCAAGTTGTTGCATAATTGCGGCAGTTTGAGGAATTTTCCCCATGATTTCTTGGAAATTCACTACAGCAATTTTTTGTGCTGCCATTGCTGATGTCGCTAATAACATGCTTGATGCTACTGTAGTAACCGCTAAGGTTTTCATGAACTTTTTCAACTTTTTCTCCTAATAATTATATTTTTTACAGAGCACGCCCTGATATCGTTAAAATGTTTTACCGATGTTAAAACTAAAGAAGCTAGTGTCATCGCCATCTTCTTTCTTCAATGCTTTTGCAAAGCTAAAAATCATCGGTCCCATCGGGGATAGCCACTGTACAGACAAACCTGCAGAGCTACGGTAAGTGCCAGGGTCTGAGTAATCATCTATTTTTGCAAACTCATTCTCTGCCAAATCTCGATAATCATCAAGATCAAATTCAGTGTCCCAAACGTTACCAGCATCAATAAAGAAACTAGAACGGACACTATTGCTATAACCCTCATCTAAAAATGGAGTTGGAACAATTAATTCTAACCCAGCCAAGACAATTGCATTACCACCAACAGAGCGTGTGGAAATATCAATAAAGTCATGATCAGGTCCTAAACAACAGCCGCCATCGTCGCCAACCGGATCAGGCGTGCCCGGAACGGATGTTGGAAAACGATAAATCGCTCGAGGACCTACAATGTTGGTCTCAAAACCACGTAGTGAGTCTGAGCCACCTGCGCGGAAGTTTTCCCAAAATGGTAAGGTTTGATCGTTACCGTTAACAGTACTATAACCGTTAGCGTAACCTGCTTCAAAACGCGTTAATACGCTCCACTTTTGATTTCTTGTCAGTGGGAAGTACCACTTAGTATCAAGCTTCATTTTGAAGTAGTTAACGTCAGAATTTGGCGTTGTCATTTTGTAGGTTAGACTTTGCTGCGAACCGGCCGTTGGGAACGTACCACGGTTTAATGTTACGCGCGAAATAGATGCCGACAAATCAAAGCTTTCAAAATTCAATGCGGCATCAGGATCGTTGGGATCTGA
Organism: Thalassotalea atypica; assembly: GCF_030295975.1. Taxonomy (NCBI): domain Bacteria; kingdom Pseudomonadati; phylum Pseudomonadota; class Gammaproteobacteria; order Alteromonadales; family Colwelliaceae; genus Thalassotalea; species Thalassotalea atypica. The sequence continues at coordinate 1,472,291 of NZ_AP027364.1, read as the reverse complement.
ATAAATGTCGTAGAATTGCTGAATTTGCTCATAGGTTTCTAATCGGGTAATACCGTTGTGCTTATAACCTAAGCCAAAGTTTAATCTTACGTATTCATTAATCGGGAAACCAATATTTAACCCAACACCGTAAGTTTTGTTGTTATATTCAACCAAGTTTGCATCACCTGCATCAAACTCGTTGTAATACACAGTTCCGCCAAGTGACACCCCATCTACGGTAAAATATGGGTCTGTATATGAAACACTTACTGAACGAGAGTAAGAGACGGTATTTATATTAAACGCTAAACGGTTACCTGTACCTAAAAAGTTATTTTGCTGAACACCCGCGTTTAGGCTCAACTTTGTTTGTGAGCCGTAACCGATACCCGCAGTAAACGAGCCGGATGGCTGTTCTTTAACGTCGAAATTAACGTCAACTAGATCATCTTCACCCGGTAATTGGTTCGTTTCAAATTCAACGGTTTCAATGTAAGGCAGTCTTGCTAAACGCGCCTTTGAGACTTCAACCAAGCTATTTGAAAGCCAAGCGCCTTCCATCTGACGCATTTCACGACGTAATACGCGATCAGCGGTAACATGGTTACCTTCAAAATTCACGCGGTTAACGTAAATACGCTTGCCTGGGTCAACAGAAATGGTAAGTTTTACCGTTTTGTCTTCGTCATTAATATCAGGAATGGTGGTCACTTTCGGGTAAGCATAACCAAAACGACCTAGGAATTTACTGATCGCTTCTTCTGTGTACGTGACTTCTGCACCATTATAAAGTTTATCTGCTGACAATGGGTTAATCGCACGAATAGATTTTTCAAAGCCTGCCATATCACCGACAAAATCCACTTCACTGACCGTATATTGCTCGCCTTCTGTGATGTTTAGCGCAATGTATACGCCTTCTTTGTTAGGCGTCATGGAGACTTGAGTCGAGTCCATTTTGAAACGCAAATAACCTTTATCCAAATAAAAGCTTTCTATCGTTTCCATATCTCCTTGCAAGGTTTGTTTTTGATAGCGATCTTGCGCCATAAAATCCCACCAAGGCGAATCATAAGTTAACTCAATCCGTTCTAGCACTTCTTCGTCGGTAAATATTTCATTACCTACTAAGTTAATTTGTTGTATTGCAGCAGCATCACCTTCATCGAATTTGAACTTCAAATCAACACGATTACGAGGTAAATGTGCCACTTCTGCTGTGACATTGGCATTATATTTACCAACACTATGATAAAAGTCTTCCAAGCCCATTTCTATGCCAGAAAGCACGGTTCTATCTAATGTTTCACCGACACGAATATCACTGCTATCGAGGCTTTCCGTCAGTTGCTCATCTTTAAGGTCACTGTTCCCCTCAAAGGTAATTTCGCTGATAGTTTCACGCTCTTTTACTCTAAAAACGATTCGTTGACCGTCTCTAAATACCTGTATGTCATTGAAGTGACCTGACTTATACAGGGACTTGATTGACTGTGAAATACGGAATTCATTCAAAGTATCGCCAATATTAAAAGGAATATGCGTTAATGCTGCACCTAGTGCTACACGCTGCAATCCTCTGATTTGTATATCTTCTACTTGAAAGTCTTCCGCTTGGGCAGAAGTGCCTATGGCACCCATTAAGACTGCTAAGGCTATTTTTTTAATCATCATAAATGTAACTTTATTTACTTCTTTTTATTAAAGTCGGGATAAATCATTGAAGATTGCGATACTCATTAGCCCCAATAAGGCCAAAGCACCGAACCTAAATCCTAACTCTTGTATTTTTTCTGGTACAGGCTTACCGGTTAAAAGCTCTATAAGGTAATAGAGTATGTGTCCGCCATCAAGTACTGGTAGAGGTAAAAGGTTAATTATTCCTAAATTAATGCTAATTAATGCTAAAAAGCCTAAAAAATAAACTAAACCATACCCTGCACTGTTCCCAGCACCTTGAGCTATTGAAATAGGACCACTTAAATTCTTAACCGATACATCACCTGTGATCAGCTTCCCTATCATATCAAAACTTAAAACAACTAAGTTCCAAGTACGTTTTATACTCTCCGAAATACTACCGATAACACCGTAACTTAATTCAATTTGATATGAATCAGGCCAAGGTGCAAACGTCGGTGATATGCCTAAATAGCCGACAACCTCATTATTGATATTGCGTTGACCGGGTGTAACCGTCAGCTCTTGTTCAACTTTATCTCGAATTATACCTATGTTGATCGCTTGATTTGGAAATTCTTTAATTTTCGCTGAAAAACTCGCCCAATCATTGGCAGTGTTATATTCCCCGATATAGACCAGTTCATCACCAACTTGCAAACCTGAAGTTGCTGCTGGGCTATTTTTTTCAACCCGAGCAATAACGCTAGTCACTTTTGGTGAAAAGGGCACAATACCAAGACTCTCAAGCGATGAAATTTTTTCAGGCTCAAATTGCCAATCAGTTGTATTTAATTGATAACTTTTTACAAATTGGCTGTCAGGTAACTTTAACTTCACCTTGATTTCATCATGACCAATTTTACCGATTAACGCCATGTTCACGTCTTGCCAGTCTCTTACATCGAGGCCAGCGACTTCAACAAATTCAGCATTAGTTGGAAGCTCAGCAACAGCAGCAATCGAGCCTGACTTTATATCTCCAATAACTGGCTTAATACTTGGTACACCAATAAGAAACATTAGATAAAAGGCTACAATTGCAAAGGCAAAATTTGCGAGTGGGCCTGCTGCAATAATAGCTAAGCGCTGATAAACACTCTTAACGTTAAAGGTTTTATCTTTATCGCATTCAGCAACATCATCAACTCGCTCATCGAGCATTTTGACGTAACCGCCTAAAGGAATTAGCGCAAGTACAAACTCTGTCCCTAATTTATCTTTTTTCCGCCAAATAGGCGTACCAAAGCCGACCGAGAATCGTTCTACTTTCACTCCGTTTTTACGAGCTACCCAAAAATGACCATATTCATGTACAGTAATTAGTATACCCAAGGCAACAATAAATGAGCCTAAGTTCCACAGCATATCTAACACTACACATTTACCTCATATTCATCGAGTAACTGTTTCACAAAACACCTTACCTTTTTGTCCAACACAAGGACATCATCAATATTGCCCACCTTTTCTGAGACAAATTTATTCACAGAAGTTTCATTTATTTTGCAAATATCAGTAAATTTAAGCTGTTTGTTCAAAAAAGCATCTACGGCTATCTCATTTGCGGCATTCAACGCCGTGCAAGCCGCTTGTCCCAATTTACATGCTCTGATGGCTAATTCAAGATTAGGATAACGTTTAAAATCGACTGCTTGAAATTCAAACGAGGGGGTTGAAAAGAAATCTAATGGCGCCACACCTGCATCGATACGTTCAGGGTAGGCCAAGGCATGAGCAATTGGTGTACGCATATCTGGGTTACCCATTTGGGCAATCACTGAGCCATCCTTGTACTGTACCATTGAGTGAATTGTACTTTGCGGGTGCAGCACGACTTGAATTTGCTCAGGCTCTATATTGAATAACCATTTGGCTTCAATAAACTCTAAACCTTTATTCATCATGGTGGCAGAATCGACCGATATTTTTCTACCCATATCCCAATTAGGGTGTTTGCATGCTTGCTCTGGCGTGACAGAAGAAAGCTCTTCAATAGCTTTTGTTCTAAACGGGCCGCCCGAGCCCGTTAAAAGCACTTTACTAACACCATTATCTTTAAGCTGGCAAAATCCTACCTGTTGTTGTTCAACGTCCGGTAAGCACTGAAAAATAGCATTATGCTCACTATCAATTGGAAGCAATTCAGCGCCAGATGCTTTAACCGCATCAAGGAATATTTGACCTGATGTCACTAACGCTTCTTTATTCGCTAAGAGAACGCGTTTACCAGCATTAACAGCGGCGAGCGTAGGCATTAAGCCAGAAGCACCTACAATAGCAGCCATGACCGTATCGGTATGACTTGAAGCTGCAATATCGATCAGTGCCTGTTCACCACTTTTGACATCGATGGATGCTAAACCTGATCGCGATAACTTTATCGCCAATTGATTGGCAGCCTTAGCACACGCCATGACGGCCACTTTCGGCAAAAACTGCTGACACATGCTGTAGAGTTTATCTACATTTGTATTTGCACTTAAAGCGACGACATTGAATAAGTCTGGATGACGGCTAACGACATCCAACGTACTTTCACCGATAGAGCCTGTTGCTCCAAGAATACATAATTGGCGTTGTTTCATTATTACCAGCCGATTAAGACGTAAAATAGCGCATAAATGGGCGCTGTTGCTGTTAAGCTGTCGATACGATCTAAAACGCCACCATGACCGGGTAAAATAGAACCACTGTCTTTCACGCCGGCTTGGCGTTTAAACATACTTTCGTTTAAGTCGCCTAACACTGAAATGGTGGTAATGACAACTGTCACCATAAGCACGGTTGCAAATTGCTCGTTTGTCCAGCCAATAATGCTGCCAGCTATACCGATTAGTGCACATGCAGAAATAACTCCGCCTACAAAACCTTCTAGGGTTTTACCTGGGCTTACATTGGGAAGTAGTTTATGTTTGCCAATAGATTTTCCGACAAAATAAGCACCGATATCAGCACTCCAAACCATAAGGAATAGAAACATGATTAGCTGTGCGCCATGATAAGGATCGATTGTATAGTCACTGCTTCGGATCACCATAAAGGCAAGCCAAGCTGGAATTAGAGTCAACCAACCAAACACGCCTCTGATCGAGCGATGACTTGACCAAAATGAACTAAAGCGCGGATATAATAAAGTCAGGATAGCTGATGTCGCCCACCAAGCCACGGCCAACCATAAAACATAGGTAGCATGAGTAGTTAGTTTTCCATCAGACCACAAATCCTCAGGAGGTAAAAACTGCCAAAGCCCTGAGATTAAAACCACACTTGCAAACACGAAAAACCAACGTTTTTTATTTGAAGCAAAGCCCATCAATGGCCCCCACTCCCAAGCACCGATCCCCATAATAACCAAAAGCAGTGCGCCAAAATAGGCTAGTGGTAAGTAAAATATTGCAGCAATGGCTAAAGGAGCCAATACCACTGCTGTTAAGATTCTTTGCTTTAACAAGCTATTATCCTTTTATTCATTTAGTTTTACTTGCTCGCCTGTTTTACCAAATCTACGCTCACGCATAGTAAAATCAATGATGGCATCTTTAAATTGCGCCTCATCAAAATCTGGCCACAAGGTTTCAGTAAAATAAAGTTCCGCATATGCAGCCTGCCATAGTAAAAAGTTACTAATACGATGATCACCGCCGGTGCGAATCAATAAATCTAATTCGGGTAAGTTTGATAAACAGGTATGTGTGTGAAGCGATTTTTCGGTTATTTCTTCTAGTTTTATCGAATTATCAGCCACTTGGCTTGCCAATATTTTTGCGGCATTGGCAATATCCCAACGACCGCCATAATTGGCTGCTATAGACAATACCATGCCTGTGTTATGTTCGGTTAACGCTTCCGCCGTGTTAATTTTATCTTGTAATTTAGAGGAGAAACGAGATACATCACCGATCACTTGAAAACGGATATCATTTTTATGAAGACGCTTAACCTCTCGGTTCAACACCAGCATAAATAACTCCATTAATACAGAGACTTCAGCTTGAGGACGCTGCCAATTCTCGCTACTAAAAGCGAATAGCGTTAACGCCTTGACCCCAAGCTTGCGCGCATAAGTTACCGTTGAACGCACAGAATCAACACCAGACTTATGGCCGACAACACGTGTTTTTCCACGTTGTTGTGCCCAACGACCGTTACCGTCCATGATAACAGCAACATGCTGAGGTATTTTTAGCTCTAATTCTTGAGTATTAATAGATTCTGTCACTTTAGTTCCACTATATAAAAACGCCGTAGGTATCATCTACGGCGTCTAAAATTGCGCGATGAAAATCTTAGATTTCCATCAATTCCGCTTCTTTATCAACTAATAAAGCATCTACTTGCTTTACATAAGTGTCAGTAATTTTTTGAACTTCATCTTCTGCTTGATGCATCTCATCATCACTGATGTCTTTCTCTTTATTTAGAGATTTAATATCAGAGTTTGCATCGCGACGAATGTTACGGATCGCAATTTTAGCGTTCTCACCTTCGCCTTTTACCACTTTAACTAAGTCTTTACGACGTTCTTCCGTTAACGGTGGTAACGGAATGCGAATCAACGTGCCTTGAGAAGACGGGTTAAGACCTAAATCAGATGTTAATATGGCCTTTTCTACCGCGCTGATCATGCTTTTGTCAAAAACCGTAATAGCCAATGTACGTGCATCAGGTACGGTTACGTTGCCGACTTGATTTAAAGGTGTTGGTGAACCGTAGTAATCAACACTCACATTATCCAATAAAGACGGGTGTGCGCGACCAGTTCTTACTTTGTTTAAGTTAGTTTTTAGAGAGTCAATGCTCTTGCTCATACGCTCTTGCGCGTCTTTTTTAATATCGTCAATCACTTTGATATTCCTTAATTCGAAATAATTAATCTAAATTTTCTGCATGGTCAATAATAGTGCCTTCAACGTTGCCCATGACAACGCTTTTAAGTGCACCAGGCTTATTCATATTAAAAACACGAATAGGCATGCTATGGTCTCTTGCTAATGTAAAGGCAGCTAAGTCCATTACTTTTAATTCTTTTTCTAACACCTGACTATATGTTAAATGGCTGTACAATTCAGCCTCAGGATTTTTTACTGGGTCTTCTGAGTAAATGCCGTCCACTTTCGTTGCTTTCAATACAGCGTCCGCTTCAATTTCAATGCCACGAAGACACGCTGCAGAATCGGTAGTAAAGAAAGGGTTACCCGTTCCGGCACTAAAAATTACCACACGGCCTGACTTTAATAAACCTATAGCGTCAGCCCAATTATATCTGTCACAAACACCGGCAAGGTCAATGGCAGACATTAGGCGGGCGTTTACAAACGCTCTATGCAGTGCATCGCGCATAGCCAAGCCGTTCATTACTGTGGCCAACATCCCCATTTGGTCACCGACAACGCGGTTCATACCAGCTTCTGCTAATCCAGCACCGCGGAATAAATTACCGCCGCCAATCACGATGCCTACCTGGATGCCCATTTCAATTAATTCTTTAATTTCTTGGGCCATACGATCAAGGATTTTGGGATCGATACCAAATCCTTCATCACCCATTAGCGCTTCACCACTAAGTTTTAGAAGAATACGACGGTAAGTAGGTTTTGGGTTGATGCTCATAAGCTCGGGATTCCTGTAGATAAATTAGTCGCAGCCGAATTTGACCGCGGCCATTTTAATATGTTTAGTCGGATATCTAAAGCTTAATATTTAAAAAGCTGTTTTGTTGGTTATTTATTGATTGATTTAGATTAAATACTCAGAAATTGAAGCATAAAAAAAACCGCTCAATGAGCGGTTTTAAAAGAAGTCATTCATTCTATATAGCTGAGCGTCTATACAAGGCACTCAATTATGGTGAATAAAATTACTCGCCTTTAGCAGCAGCAATTTGTGCTTCTACTTCAGCAGCGAAATCTTCTTCTTTCTTCTCGATACCTTCGCCCACTTCTAAGCGAACAAAAGATGAAACAGTTAAGCCTTTCTCTTTTAAGATATCACCAACAGATTTCTTTGGTTCCATGATGAAAGGTTGACCTGTTAAAGAAACTTCACCTGTGAATTTCTTCATACGGCCAGTAACCATTTTCTCAGCGATTTCTTGAGGCTTGCCTTCATTCATCGCAATTTCGATTTGGATACCTTTTTCTTTTTCAACTACGTCAGCTGGAACATCATCAGGCGTAATGTACTCAGGCTTAGAAGCAGCAACATGCATAGCAATGTGCTTAAGCGCTTCAGCATCGCCTTCACCAGCAACAACAACACCAATAGTGCCGCCGTGGATGTAAGATGCTAATGCCGCGCCTTCAACGTATTCAACACGACGAACATTGATGTTTTCACCAATTTTTGCAACAAGTGCAACGCGTGTTTCTTCAAATTTAGCTTGTAAATCTGCAATTGAGATTTTTTCTGCAGATGCTGATTCTGCTACTTCGTTAGCAAAACCTAAGAAGTTAGCATCTTTAGCTACGAAATCTGTTTGACAGTTAACTTCAACTAGAACAGCAACACCGTTGCTTTCTTTAATGATGATTGCGCCTTCAGCTGCGATGTTACCAGCTTTTTTAGCAGCCTTAGCTTGGCCATTCTTACGCATGTTCTCGATAGCTAGCTCGATATCACCGTCAGTTTCTTGCAAAGCTTTTTTACAATCCATCATGCCCGCGCCAGTGCGATCACGAAGTTCTTTAACTTGTTTAGCAGTAATTGCCATGAGTTAATTCCTCAAATTCGATAAATGTATATGCGTAAATGCGAAGCCTAAGCTTCGCATTTACAATAGAATAAAACGTATTTATATCAGCTATTATTCAGCTTCAACAAAATCGTCTTTTTCTGCTTGTACAGCGATGTTTTTCTCGCGACCTTCTAATACAGCGTTAGCTGCAGAATCTAGGTATAAAGTTACCGCGCGAATTGCATCGTCGTTACCCGGTACGATGTAATCAACACCATCTGGGTTTGAGTTAGTATCAACAACAGCTACTACTGGAATACCTAAGTTGTTAGCTTCTTTAACAGCAATGTGTTCGTGGTCAGCATCAATGATGAATAAAGCGTCTGGTAAGCCGCCCATGTTCTTGATACCACCTAAGCTTTTTTCAAGCTTTTCCATTTCACGAGTACGCATTAACGCTTCTTTTTTAGTAAGCGCGTCAAAAGTACCATCAGTGCTTTGAGCTTCTAGTTCTTTCAAACGTTTGATTGATTGACGAACTGTTTTCCAGTTAGTCAACATACCACCTAACCAACGGTGATTAACGTAGAATTGATCTGCTTTAATTGCAGCATCTCTTACAGCATCGCTTGCAGCGCGTTTAGTACCAACGAACAAGATTTTACCTTTTTTCGCAGAAACACCGCCGATGAAAGCAAGAGCTTCGTTGAACATAGGTACAGTTTGTTCAAGGTTGATGATATGAACTTTGTCACGAGCACCAAAAATGTATGATTTCATTTTTGGATTCCAGTAACGAGTTTTGTGACCGAAGTGGACACCCGCTTTAAGCATATCGCGCATAGAAACGTTTGGCATTTGTATATTCCTCTGGGGTTAAGCGTCCATACACCTGATATACACGACTCCTATCAGCATATTAATGCTTTGAGCACCCCGGTATACCTTTTATAGATGTATGTGAATTTAAAAGTTGTGCGGTAACATTTTGCTACTACACAGTTAAGTTTGCTAATAAGACAATTAAGCTGACTTTTTAGCGGCGCATTTTATACCACATTACACCAACGAACACCAGTAAAACATTTCATCTGAATGGGTAATTCAACTCAATAAAGACAATCAGCGTGCAATTTATTTTTTTCATCTCATTTGAAAGGTATTTATTGCTTCACATTTTCACAAAGTTAGCATTTCAAATTAATATTAAAACAGCTAGAATTATCATTATTTTTCATATTTAAATCCCTTTATGTCAGCTGAATTAATCTTTATTTACGATAGCCATTGCCCTTGGAGCTATGCCTCAACAGAACTCGTTAGTGCAGTAGAAAAAGAGCTACCTAACATCACCATACAATTAATGCACTGTGGCTACTTTGACGGTGATAACAAAGTTGATAAGAAATCAATCGATGCAGTTAAAGAGTTGAGCAATGTTACATTTAGTGATAATTATTTATCACTGTTAGCTGATACGAAAGACTCGACTATTGCCGCTAACATCATGGCATGGGCACAAAATAAATCATCTGACAGTGCATTCAAATTATTAAAAGCATTACAACAAGCGCATTTTATTGACGGTAATCCGTTAGAGTCTGCGCAAGATCTTGAGCCTATCATTGCCAAACTTAAATTGTCTCCGCCAGCAAAATGCTTAAAGTCTGAAAACTTTTCAAAAGATGCAGAGCACTCAATTCATGATGTTTATGAGCTCCAAGACATCATTGGAACTAGCGCCATTCCAGCTTTCCTATTAATAAATAATGATGATCTAATTTTGCTTAACCACAGTGTTTATTTAGAGAATCCCGCGATGTTTGTCGAGGCCATTAATAACGAATTAGCGAGTACGTCTTAATTACACCACGTTGATGTTGTAAAAGAATACATGGACATAAACGGTTATGGTCAATTTAAGGCCTTACTT